>CAWBUU010000002.1:0-1558432 GCA_963792065.1 Terriglobia bacterium | reverse complement strand
TCGAAGCAGCGAATTGTTCCGTGAGTTCCCGAGCAGCGTTTCCCCGCTGGCGACCACCAACTGGAGTGAACTGCGCTCCTCGTTGTGCCGCGGCAGCATGTCGAGAATTTCCCTGAGCAGAGCAGGCACGAGCACCAAGTCGAGTGATCCTGTGCGCTCGGATGATCCGGAGGAAACGCCGGACGTCCTTGACTTCTTCGTCGGCCAGCATAACCAGCGGCGCGCCTCCCGACAGCGGACCGAGTATTTCCGAAACGCTGTCGACAAAGTTCAGGGACGTCTTCGCACAGCACACGTCATCGGGCTGAAACGGATATCGTTCCCACATCCACGACAGCCGATTCAGCGTGCTGCGATGCGTGGCCACCACGCCCTTGGGCTGTCCGGTGGATCCCGAAGTGTAGATCACATACGCCGCGCTATCCGGCGTGGTTCGGGATTCCAGCCGGCGCTGGCGGATGCTCTGCCGAACGCATCCTCCAAGTCCACCACTCGACCCGCGGGGATCCGGCCTTTCAGGCGAGCATTGGAAAGTACCAGCGACAATTGAGAGTCGCGCACGATGTACTTCAGGCGTTCGGCCGGGTAGCCGGGATCCAGCGGGACATACGCGCCGCCGGCCTTGAGAACACCCAACATCGCCACCAGCAGATCCAACGAACGATCCAGAAAGATTCCAACAAAAACTTCGGCCCCGACACCCAAGTCACGCAGAAAGTGGGCTACCTGGTTGGCGCGCTCGTCGAGTTCGCGATAAGTGATCTGCTGATTCCCATGCGAGGCGGCGACACGATCTGGTGTTCGGCGCACCTGTTCTTCGAATGACTCTGTCAGAGTTGCCTCGGTCGCCGGCCGTGCGGTCTCGTTGAACTCCAGGATTTGGGTCCGGTCCTCAGGCCCGAGAAAATCCAACTGGCCGACAGACTGGTCCGGATTCTCTGCCACCACATCCAGCAACCGCAAATAGTGCCGAGCCATCTGCTCCATGCGCCACCGGTCAAACAGATTGCGGTTATATTGCCACGCGATGCTGATCCCTTGGTCGTGTTCCCGGATGAAGACTGCCAGGTCGAACGGCACCCGCAGTTCGTCGGCCGCCATCGGCTCAGCCGCCAGACCCTTCAGAGCCGGAGTTGCCGCAGGGGCATTTTGCACTGAGAACATCACCTGGAACAAGGGCGTCGTGCTCAGGGTCCGCGGCGGTGACAGCTCCTCCACCAGTCGTTCAAAGGGCACATCCTGGTGCCGATACGCGTCCAATGAGGTCCGGCGCACCTGCCGGAGCAAGTCGCCAAACGTAAATTGCGGATGCACTCGGACACGCATCACCAGCGAGTTGACGAAGCATCCAATCAATTCCTCGAGCCGCGCGTCACGGCGGTTGGCGATAGGCGATCCGACTACGATGTAGTCCTGACCGCTATAGCGGGCCAGCAGAATTCCGAACGCTGTCAGCATGGTCATGTACAACGTTGCCTGGTTGCGCTGACCGAGCTGCCTTAACGCTGCCACTTGCGCGGCGGTCAACGTGACTTGGCACTCTGAGGCCTCGAACGTCTGCCTGGCAGGACGCGCCCGGTCAGCCGGCAGCTCCAGACGGTCCGGCACGCCCGCCAACTGTTCCTTCCAATAAGCCAGGCTCTTCGCAAACGACGGTTCGTTCTGGTACGCTCGTTGCTCGAGCGCGAAGTCGGCATACTGTACGGCCAAGGGCGGCAATGGGTTCTCGTGTCCATCGCGATAGGCCTCGTAGAGTGTGGTCAGTTCCCGGTTGAAGACACCTTCAGACCAACCGTCGGTGACAATGTGATGCATCGTGCGCACCAGTACGTGTTCCTGGTCACCCAGCTTCAACAGCTTGACGCGCAAGAGCGGCCCGCGGGCGAGATCAAAGGGCTGTTCCCACTCGCGCTTCAGCGCCGCCATCACGCGTTGGTGCTGAGCTGCGCCGGCAAGTCCGCTCACATCTTCCAAGGGAATCTCGATGGGCGCGGCGGGATCGATCACCTGCGCCGGCTGTCCGTCAAACTCGGGGAACCGGGTGCGCAGATTCTCATGCCGCTCGACGATGCTGCTCAGGGCCTGCTCGAGCGCCTTCCGGTCCAGCTCCCCGCGCAGCCGCAAAGCCTTGGGCAAATTGTATTCCGCGCTGCCGCCCTCCAGACGATCGATGAACCACAAGCTCCACTGCGCATGCGACAACGGAATACGCGACGGCCGCTCTTGAGGCGCCAGAGGTGCGCGGCCCGGGGCCGGCCCACCGGAATGCGAACATAGTTGCCGTGGAGTGGGAAACTCAAACAGCGCTTCAATGTCTATCGAGACATCCAGTGCGCCACGGATACGGCTCACCAGTTGCGTAGCGATCAGCGAGTCGCCGCCCAGCTCAAAGAAGTTGTCGTCCGGACCGGCCCGTTCTATGCGCAAGACCTCGGCGAACAGCTCACACAGTGTCCTCTCGTCGGGCGTTTGCGGCGCATCGCTAGCCGCGCCGGCTGTAACGGGAGCCTTTCCAGAAGTGATCGAGCCGAGCTCTCTCGCCACCGCGCCGCGCTGGACTTTTCCGGTTGCAGTCCGCGGGATCGCCGTAACAACAACCACTTTCTTGGGACACTTGAAGTCCGCCAGGCGCTCCCGGCAGAATTTGAGGATGGCCGACTCGCTGTGTGGTTCCCTCAGCACCACGGCAGCCGCTACTTCCTCTCCCAAGCTGGCATGGGGAATCGCGAACGCCACGGCTTCCGCAACAGCCGGATGCTGCAACAGCACTTCGTCTATCTCGCGCGGTGCGATCTTTTCGCCTCCGCGATTGATCAATTCCTTGATGCGCCCGGTCAGGGTCAAGTATCCGTCCGCGTCCAGGCATCCCTGATCGCCGGTGCGGAACCATCCGTTGGTGAACGATTCGGCGTTAGCCTCGGAATTGTTCTCGTAACCGTCGAAGACGCTGGGGCCTCGGGCTGCTATCTCCCCGACCTCTCCTGGCGCGAGATGGTTACCCGCGCTGTCCATGATGCTGACGTCTACATTGGTTGCCGGCCCAACTGTGCCCGGTTTACGCACTGCCGGAGGTAGCGGAGTCCCGCATATTTGAGAAGTTGTCTCAGTCAGCCCATAGCCATCCAGCACCGGGACATCGAAGACTTGCTCCATTGCGGCGGCCAATTTTGCGGGAAGCACGGAGCTGGAGGATCGGACGAACCTTAAGGCTCCACAGCCCGCAGGGCGTTCGTCGCCGAGCTGAGCGAACAGGAATTTATGATAGGTGGGCGCGACGGAATACCAGCTCACGCGCCAATCCCGAAACGCTGTCCAGAAAGAATCGAGATTGGACTGAAGGATCACCGTGCCGCCTGAAATGAGCGGGCAAAGCATACTTGCCAGCAGACCGTGGATGTGGAACAGGGGCATGGCGCAAACACCCGCGTCATCGGGAGACAGGGCGCAGTGCCCCGCTATGTTGCCCGCTGACGTCACGATGTTGCGGTGCCGGAGGGGGACGCGCTTCGGCCGCCCTGTGCTGCCACTGGTGTGCAGAATCAACGCCACGTCGTCCGGAGTGGGCGACGGCGGTTTCCCATTCAGCCCCGGCGATTCGCACGCCCCCGCTGGCTTCCATTTCCACGGTGTGTACCGGAACCCTGCCCTCGGCGGCCTTCCGCGCTTCGGCGGCTCCTTCCGGCGGGCAAAGGAGTATTTTCGCCGAGGTGTCCTCTAGAAAAAAGCTGAACTCCTGCTGCCGGTATCCGGGATTGAGCGGCGCAGCGGTCCCGGCGATCGAAGCCGCCAGAAAGCTGATGACTGCCGGCAGTCCGTTAGGCAGAACCGTAGCCACGCGGTCGCCTGGCCCGATGCCCAAAGCGCACAGCGTTTCAGCCATCGTCATCACCTGTTCGCGAAGCTGGTCGTAGGTTAGTTGGATCCCGGCGTCGGGAACGATCACCGCTGTCCGGTTGCCGGGAACGGCGAACAAGATCTCACCAATATGAAGAGGCGTGGCCATCAGTTCGCCAGTTGCTCAGGCAGACGGAGTACGCTGTCGCCTTCTTGCTATCTTAAACTGCGTTAACAAAACCCGACAGGGATGTTAGTACTAGTACTAACCGCCACTCATTGAACTGGGTTGAACTCGTTAGGATATTGGTGGGCCGATTTGGCGGTCCGGTCACGGAGATTTTGCCGGCCGACGTAGACGGTCTTTCCCTTCAGCGCCGATCGTTCGCGGGAAACCATCGCATACAAATCGCGAATGCGCTCCTCAGTCGGCGGATGCGATCGGAAGAATGAAGCCATCGCTTCGCCCGCCGATTGCGCCACTTCCCCGGCCGGAGTCGTAGCCTGGGGGCGCGAAGGCTCATGATAGTGAGCTTGCATACGCGTGAACAACGCCGGCGCAGCCTGCGGATCGTAACCCGACTCGATGCTCAGGCGGAGACCCTGCGCGTCGGCGTCCGACTCCTGATCGTGCGCGAATGGGAAAGTCGCCAGGTGATGCGCGATCTCCGCAAGCTCGCCCGCCACGGGCATGCCCGCCTTCTTCAGCTTTGCTTCGTACTGGTAGTTCTCGATGCAGTGGCGCAAGTCGACATGCGAGATCTCATGGCCCAGGATCGTGGCCAGCTCAGCCTCTGACTCGACGAAGCCCAGCATTCCGGTGGTCACGTAGATGTGTCCGCCGGGAAGCGCAAACGCGTTGACCGCCGGCGAGTTGACGATGTGGAACTGATAGCGAATCGCGCGGCGGTGCACGTGCTGCGCGACGGTCTGGCCGACCGCGTCGACATAGGCGGCAGTCGCGGGGTCCTGCGGTTCAGGATACGCCACGCTGCGCACGAGGTCCGCGCCGATCTTCATCTCGTCGGCGTCGCTGACGCGCGTCACTTTCATCCCGATCTGGTCGGTATCGCGCAAGGTGTCCGACCAGAGTTCGGTCAGCGATTCGAGGCCGACCCGCGGGTCCGGGATGCCCCTGGTCGCGATGGCCGCGCCCGCGATCAGCAGCCCAAGCACGCAGAAGAAACGGATTCGTGACATGGCGGCCTCCTTATAGATAACGGCGGATGCGGTCGCGGAAGCGCGTGTAGATCCACGACATGCTCACCAGCATCAGCCCGAGAACGATGAACGACAGAATGCGGTACATGGTTTCGAGGTGCCGCAGGTCGTACAAGAACAG
This sequence comes from Terriglobia bacterium, assembly GCA_963792065.1. Classification (GTDB taxonomy): domain Bacteria; phylum Acidobacteriota; class Terriglobia; order Bryobacterales; family Bryobacteraceae; genus Palsa-89. The sequence continues at coordinate 1,553,256 of CAWBUU010000002.1, read as the reverse complement.
CTTCAGCACGCACACCAGGAACAGCGTGAGACCCGATAGGCGAAACACGCGGTCGCTCAGCGGGAAGCCCGCCAGCAGCAACGCGACGCCTTCGATTCCCCACGCCACGGTCAACACGCTGCCGGAGACCTCGTAGAACAGCAGAACCGCGAGGAGCACGCTCGCGAGCATCGAGTAGTACAGCCGCGCATGGCGTTCGATGCTGGCGTCTTCCGCGCGCCGCCTCGGTGTCAGGATGTGAGCCGCATAGAAGCACGCGACCACGATTGCGCCGGTGAGCACGCGGCCTGAAACGCCGGCGAAACTCTCGGGCGCATAGAAGTTCGTCGTCCAGCTTCGCCAGAAGGTCAGGGCGGCCAGCAGGTAACTCTGCCAGCGCAGATCTTGAACGTTCCAGCGGTAGCCGAGGATCAGCAATCCGAGCGCGAACGCCGCCCAGCCGGTCACAGTCAGGACCCGGCCGAGTTCGAAACGCATCAGTACGACACCGAGAATCGCGGCGGCGTAAAGATAGATCCGTCCGAAGCGCTGCTCCCATTCGCGAAGCTGCGCGCCGGCCGCCTTCTGGCGCGACCATTGGTAATACTGCGAGACGATCACCGGCACTACTGTGAGCAGCCGATGCGAGATGAACCCCACGCTGCCGATGCCGACGAAATTCGCGAAGAACAGGCGCCCGAACGTTGACGCCGCGGCAATGTGGCCTTGCAGGCGGAGCGCGGGAGTGTCGAGCGCGAATCCGATTTCGATCAGAAGCAGGCTCACGATGGCCCACGCCGGTGCGATCACTACCGAAGGCAGCAGGGCCCAAATCGCCGAGAGCGAAAACAGCGTCCCGGCCGCCGAGCTGCAATTGAAGACGCGCGACCGCTCCGGTTCGGCGAGCGACGCCCGGTAGATTCGGAATGCGATCGCATAGGCCAGCAGCGCGGCGCCTGCAATGGTCAGGCGAGGCGCGAGCGGGCCGTTGTTCTGAACCGGAATCAAGTTGAAGAGCAGCACGCGCGCGGCGCCCAGAATCGCCACGCTGTAGGACTGCACGCGAAACTCTTGCGGCACGCTGCGCAGCCCGAGTTCCAGCAACAGTAGCGCCGCAACTATCCATCCCAGCCCCAGGTAGTCGCCGGGAAGCACGCGCCAGGCGAGGCCAACCAGCGCGAAGGTTGCCGCCCATGAGCCAAAACGCCGCAGTGCCGTCCGCTCCCATTCATCGAATCGGTCGGCCGCCGATCGCAGCGCGCAGAGCACTCCGATGTAGCTGAAAACCGCCGAGACCGCGAGACCGATCCACGGATGCGGCGGAAGCGGAGCCGCGCCGCTCGCCACGTTGGCTTGATAAATCCCGGTGCCAGCGAGGCCGAGTGCAGCGCTGAGGTAGCCCTGAATTCGAAAATCCTTCAAGCGCCGGTGCCAGCCGAGCGAGAATAAAACCGCCGCCTGACCGAGCCACGCTGTTCCGAGAAATCGCTGAGGCGCTTCGAAACCAATGATCATTGCGACCGCGGCCGATCCCGCGTAGCCATAGAATTTGTCCACCGAGCGCAACGCGCGGTTTACGTAGAACAGCAACGCCGCCAACGCGGCCACAGGAGTCCAGCTCTTGATATGCCAGCCGCGAATGCTGATCTCTTGGTCTGCGGGAATGTCATCCGTGAGCAGCTTCGCCATGCCGCCGGCAAACAACGCCGCCGCCAGCTGGCGTGGATACGACTGGCGAAAATACAGTCCCGCCAGAAAGAACAACTCCGCTTCGGCCAGCAATCCGACTTCGGCCACCGCACCGTGGAATTTCAGAAAAATCGCGGCTACTGTCAGCGCCGCCGTCATCGTGATCGGGCCTTCGTATCCGCCCGAGAATGCGCGGTCGAGCGTGGTCGTCTCATCGGGAAAACTTGCCGGCGGACGTAAGATGGCCCGCAGCACAGCACTGGCCAGGTACGCTGCCGCAACGGCGCCGGCCACAGCGAACAGGTGCTGTGAATCCGCAGCCGACCACTTTGCATACGTCAGAAATGCGAAGCCGAGCGCATTCAGCGGGAAGACGCCGCGCTCCCACAACGTGTACACTCGCTGCCGCCGCGCCCGCAGCAGGTCGAATGTCTCAAACAGCAGCCAATACGTGGTGAACACCGCCTGCGCTGCCCACACGGATGCGCCCGAATCGCCGCGCGAGGCGCACGTGCCGTAGGTCGCGATCAGGCCGAGCAAGGCGAGCTCGGTCCATTCGAATCGATCGGCGATGTACAGCAGCGCCGCCGCCAGGGGAATCAGCGCAACCACCGCCAGCGCGGCCACCGGCGTGATCACCGGCGACAGCGTCGCGAACGCCAGAAAATACGCGAGGCCGGTGACCGTCTGCGATCGGTATCGCAGCGAATGCAGGATCATCCCCGTTGCCACCGCCAGCAGCAGCAGCGTGCCGGCGACTGCGCTGTCGATCACCTTCGCCGCCGCCACCGAGTGCATCGCGTAGGTCGTAAAGAAGAGCGCGCCCCAGCCGCCGCCCAGAAAACCGCGCGCGAAAATCGTGTAGCGCTCGCGCCGCTCCAGCATGACCCCGCCGCCGAGCATCGCGAAACTCACTGCCAAGCTCGACCGCCACGCGTCCTGGAGGCCCCATTCGGTGAACGAGTATCCGAGAAACAGCGCGATGCCGATCACCAGAACGAACACGCCCAGCTTGTTCAGCCAGCTTCCGCCGACGATGGCTTCCCATTCTTCGCCGGACATTTTTTCGCGCAGGCGCTCGAGTCGAGCGACGGTGCTCTTGACACGTGGCGAACGCTGCTTCCGGAAGCGGGGCATCCACTAACTCGGCTCGGACCGGTTCCCGCGAGGCGCGGGCGCAAGCTCAGGTTTGGGAGGCTGCACCGGCGCCTCGCGCCGAATCGGGATCGGTGCGGGGCTCCGGCTACAGGCGGCGCCACACTGGGCCTCGGCCCCCGCAACTCTTCAACCGCTTTCTCCAGCGCGTAGATTCGCTCGATCAGGCGCGCCTCGTCCGCGGACTCGACTCGACGTCTTCGAGCCGCCGCTTCAATTCGTCCATCCGCCCGGCAAAACCAGCCAGCGGATAAACAATACGATCAGGATTAAGAGGAGCAGTGCTGTTTCCATAGTGGCTCCTGGTCTCGCCTACTGCGCCACCGCGCACGCGGCGGCAAGCTGCTGGGCTTTCGCTTTCACGGCCATCAAATCCAGTTTGCCGGTTCCCAAGGTCGGCAGCGCATCCACTTGATAGATGTTCTCGCGCTTGGGAACCCAGAGCTTCGGCAGTCGGTGGCCGACAGGTCGCGCCACAGCTTCGGCCGGCGTCACGTCCGGGCGCGTGTAGAACGCCACCAGCCGCTCGCCGCGCTGTTCATCCGGAATGCCGGTCACGACGCAGCGATAGTCGCCGATGATCCGGTAGATGTGCTCTTCCACCTTCAGGTGCGGCACCATCTCGCCGCCGATCTTGCTGAATCGCGCCAAGCGATCCGTGATGCGGACGAAGCCCTCGTCGTCAACCGCCCCGATGTCGCCCGTGACGTACCAGCCGTCGCGCACCACTTCGGCCGTCCGCTCCGGCTGCCCGAGATAGCCGAGCATCCGGTTCGCGCCCTTCACCAGAAGCAGCCTTCCTGGTTCTGCGCCAGCGGCTGCATCGTCGCCGGCTCCACCACTTTGACGACGATTCCCGGCAGCGGATGCCCCACCGTCCCCGCCTTGTTGCCGAGCTGCGTATCGCCTGCCGGCCTCAAAGTTCGGACCGTTCACCGCAATTACCGGCGACATCTCGGTGCATCCGTATCCTTCCAGCAGCTCGACGCCGAACTTTTCGCGGAACGCGCCCGCCACCGATTCACGCAGCTTCTCCGCGCCTACCAGAACGAAGGAAGAATTCGCGAGCCTGCGCTTCGTTCTGGTAGGCGCGGAGAAGCTGCGTGAATCGGTGGCGGGCGCGTTCCGCGAAAAGTTCGGCGTCGAGCTGCTGGAAGGATACGGATGCACCGAGATGTCGCCGGTAATTGCGGTGAACGGTCCGAACTTTGAGGCCGGCCGCGATACGCAGCTCGGCAACAAGGCGGGGACGGTGGGGCATCCGCTGCCGGGAATCGTTGTCAAAGTGGTGGAGCCGGCGACGATGGAGCCGCTGGCCGCGAACCAGGAAGGCTTGCTTCTGGTGAAGGGCGCGAACCGGATGCTCGGCTATCTCGGGCAGCCGGAGCGGACGGCCGAAGTGGTGCGCGACGGCTGGTACGTCACGGGCGACATCGGGGCGGTAGACGACGAGGGCTTCGTCCGCATCACGGATCGCCTGGCGCGATTCAGCAAGATCGGCGGCGAGATGGCGCCGCACCTGAAGGTGGAAGAGCACATCTACCGGATCATCGGCGACCATCGCTGCGTCGTGACCGGCATTCCGGATGAACAGCGCGGCGAGCGGCTGGTGGCGTTCTACACGCGCCCGGACGTGACGCCGGCCGAAGTGTGGCGCGACCTATCGGCCACCGACTTGCCGAAGCTCTGGGTTCCGAAGCGCGAGAACATCTATCAAGTGGATGCGCTGCCGACCTTGGGAACCGGCAAGTTGGACTTGATGGCCGTCAAAGCGAAAGCCCAGCAGCTTGCCGCCGCGTGCGCGGTGGCGCAGTAGGCGAGACCAGGAGCCACTATGGAAACCGGACTGCTCCTCTTAATCCTGATCGTGTTGTTTATCCGCTGGCTGGTTTTGCGCGGCCGGATGGACGAACTGAAGCGGCGGCTCGAAGACGTCGAGTCGAGTCCTCGCGAGGCGCGCCTGATTGAGCGAATCTACGCGCTGGAGAAAGCGGTTGAAGAGTTGCGGGGGCCGAGGCCCAGTGTGGCGCACGCCTGTAGCCGGAACCCCCACCGATCCGCGACTTCGGCGCGAGGCGCCAGTGCAGCCTCCCAAACCTGAGCTTGCGCCCGCGCCCGGACACAGTCCACCAGTTAGTGGATGCCCCGCTTCCGGACGCTGCGTTCGCCACTGTAAGAGCGCCGATCGGTCCTGAGCGCCTGCGCGAAAAAATGTCGGGCGAAGAATGGGAAGCCATCGTCGGCGGAAGCTGGCTGAACAAGCTTGGCGTGTTCGTTCTGGTGATCGGCATTGCGCTGTTCCTCGGATACTCGTTTACGCGGATGGGGCCGCCAGGACGCGTGGCGGTCGAGCTGGCGGTGAGCTTCGCCATGCTCGGCGGCGGCATCATGCTGGAGCGGCGCGCGCGCTACACGATCTTCGCGCGCGGCTTGTCTGGGCGGCGGCTGGGGCGCGCTCTTTTTCACGACCTACGCGATGCACTCGGTGAAGGCGGCGAAGGTGATCGACAGCGCAGTCGCCGGCACGCTGCTGCTGCTGGCGGTGGCCACGGGGATGATCCTGCATTCGCTGCGATATCGTTCGCAGACCGTCACTGGCCTGGCGTACTTTCTCGCATTCGCGACGCTGTCGCCGGCTGATCACGCCGGTGGCATCGCTGTCCGTGGTCGCGCTGATCCCGCTGGCGGCTTCGCTGCTGTATGTCGCCAACCGCTTCGAATGGACCCAGATCGCGCTGCTCGGCCTGATCGCGACCTACGGCACGTGCGCGTCGCGAGGCGATTCGGGCGCTTCAGTGTGGGCCGCGCAAGCCGTCTTCACCACTTACTGGCTGCTGTTTGAGATTTTCGATCTGCTGCGTGTGCGGCGGCGGCACGAGTACACGTTGTGGGAGAGCGGCGTCTTCCGCTGAATGCGCTCGGGTTCGGGTTCCTTTCGTATGCGAAGTGGTCGGCTGCAGCGCCGCAGCACTTGTTCGCTGCTGGCCGGAGGAATCGCGGCAGCGTATCTCGCCAGCGCTGTGCTGCGGGCGATTTTGCGTCCGCCGGCGAGTTTTCCCCATGAGGCGTCCACGCTCGACCGCGCCCTCTCGGGCGGATACGAAGGCCCCATCACGTTGACCGCTGCGCTCACGGTAGCGGCGATTTTTCTGAAATTCCACGGCGCGCCGGCTGAAATCGGATTGCTGGCCGAAGCGGAGTTGTTCTTTCTGGCGGGTCTTTACTTCCGCCAGTCGTATCCGCGGCAACTGGCGGCGGCGTTGTTTGCCGGAGGCGTTGCCAAGCTGCTCACGGATGCTTCCGGCAGACCGAGAGATGAGCATCCGCGGCTGGCAGTATCAAGAACTGGACGCCCGTGGCGGCGCTGGCGGCGTGCTTGTTCTACGTGAACCGCGCGTTGCGCTCGGCCGACAAATTCTATGGCTACGCCGGGTCAGCCGCGGTTGCATTGATCATTGGATTCGAAACGCCGCAGCGGTATCTCGGAACGGCATGGCTCGCACTGGCGGCGGTTCTCTTCTCGCTGGGCTGGCTGCGGCGCTTGAAGGATTTTCGAATTCAGAGCTACCTGGGCGCGCTGCTCGGTCTCGGTGGCACGGCGATTTATCAAGCCAACGTGGCGGCCGGCTCGGCTCCGCTTCCCCGCATCCGTGGATCGCGCTCGCGTTTTCGGCGCTGTTCAGCTACGGCGGCGTGCAGTGCGCGCTGCGATCGGCGAACGATCGACTCGAAGAGTGGGAGCGCGCCGGCACTGCGGCGCTTCGGCTCATGGACGGCGACGTTGGCGCTGGTTGCGCTGGCCTGGCGCGTGCTTCCGGGCGACTACCTGGGGCTGGGTTGGATAGTTGCCGCGCTACTGTTGCTGGAACTCGGTCTGCGCGGCGTTCCGGACGACTTCCGCGTGCAGGCCTACGCCGTCGCGGCTCTGGGTGGCGCGCGCGTGCTGCTCTTCAACTTGATTCCGGTGACCAACACCGGCGCGTGGGCGCCGCGCCTTACCATCGCCGGGGCTGCGCTGCTCGCCTACGCGTTCGCCGTGCGAATTTATCGGGCAAGCTCGGCGAACCCGAGCGCCTGCGGGTCTTCAATTACAGCTCTGCGGGCGGGACGCTATTCGCGCTATCCGCGACTTGGGCGCTGCTGCCTGCGGTGGCGATTGGTCCGGCGTGGGCCATCGTGAGCCTGCTGCTGATCGAAGCGGGCTTCGCGCTGGACGCTCCGGGGCTGCGATTGCAAGGACACATCGCCGCGGCGTCATCGTTCGGCCGGCTGTTCTTCGCCAACTTCGTGGGACTCGGCAGCGTCGATTTCGTCTCGCACCGGATTCTCACTGTGGTTCCGGTGATCGTCGCGCAGTATTACGAATGGTCGCGGCAGAAATCCGCCGCCGCGCAGTTGAAGGATTGGGAGCGGCCGCTTGGGCGCATCTATCTCTACACCGCAGCGGTGCTGGGCGTTGTGTTGATGCGCTTCGAGCTGGGCCGCGTGCTGACGGTGACCGGCTGGTCGGCGTTCGCGCTTGGATTGCTGATCCTTGGCAACCGCTGGAACAACCTCGACCTTCGCTGGCAGAGCTACGCGCTATCGGCGCTGACATTCTGGCGGAGCTGGACGACGAATTTCTACGCGCCGGAAAGCTTCGGCGGAATTTCCGGACGCATCCTGACCGGCACGCTGGTGGTGGCGTGCTTCTACGCCGCGCATTTGCTGACACCGCGCCGCACTGCCGAAGACCGCAGCATCGAGCGCCATGCGCGGCTGTACTTCTCGATGCTGGCCAGCGTCCTGCTCGCAGTGCTTCTGTTCTACGAGGTCTCGGGCAGCATGTTGACGGTGGCCTGGGGAATCGAAGGCATTGCGCTGCTGCTGGCGGGCTTCCCGCTGAGCGACCGCGTGTTTCGCCTGTCCGGACTCGCGCTTTTTCTGGTTTGCGTGCTGAAGCTGTTCCTGTACGACTTGAGGCACCTCGAGACCATGTACCGCATTCTGTCGTTCATCGTTCTGGGGCTGATGCTGGTGAGCGTCTCGTGGATCTATACGCGCTTCCGCGACCGCATCCAGCGTTATCTGTAGGTGACCACCATGCCACGAATTCGTTTCTTGTGCGTTTTGGGCTACTGATCCTTGGCGCCGCCGTCGCGACCCGTGGGACCCCGGACCCGCGTGGTCAGCCTCGAATCGCTGACCGAGCTGTGGACGCGACACGCTGCGCGATACCGACCAGATCGGAATGAAAGCCGACGCGCGTGAGCGACGCCGAAGAGATGCGGATCGGCGCCGAACTGGCGCAAAACGTCGTGTATCCTGGACCGCAGGACCGCGCGGCGGACCAGCTACGTGGACGCGGTCGGCCAGATCGTGGCGCAGCACGTCCAGCGCCGCGGGATTCGGTACCAGTTTCACGTCATCGATTCGCCGCGAGGTCAACGCCTTCGCGCTTCCCGGCGGACAAATCTTCGTCACCACCGCGATGCTGGGCTTCGTCGAATCGGAGGCCGAGCTGGCCACCATTCTGGGCCACGAGATCTCGCATGTCGACTTGCGGCACTCGATCGAACCTACCAATACGAGGCAAAGCTGCAGAATGCGGGCATGCCCGTGGCCGGCGAGATAGCGGAGATCGCGCATCAACTGGCGACTTTCGGCTTTGCGCACGATCAGGAATCGGACGCCGACGCGCAGGGTCTAGCGCATGACCATCGAGTCGGGCTACGACCCGCAAGCTGCGCTGACGTTATTCACGCGCATGAAAGCTCGCTATCGCGAACCTTCGCGCCCCCAGGCTACGACTCCGGCCGGGGAAGTGGCGCAATCGGCGGGCGAAGCGATCGGCTCATTCTTCCGGTCGCATCCGCCGACTGAGGAGCGCGTTCGCGATTTGTATGCGATGGTTTCCCGCGAAAGATCGGAGCTGAAGGGAAAGACCGTCTACGTCGGCCGGCAAAATCTCCATGACCGGACCGCCAAATCGGCCCACCAATATCCTAACGAGTTCAACCCAGTTCAATGAGTGGCGGTTAGTACTAGTACTAACATCCCTGTCGGGTTTTGTTAACGCAGTTTAAGATAGCAAGAAGGCGACAGCGTACTCCGTCTGCCTGAGCAACTGGCGAACTGATGGCCACGCCTCTTCATATTGGTGAGATCTTGTTCGCCGTTCCCGGCAACCGGACAGCGGTGATCGTTCCCGACGCCGGGATCCAACTAACCTACGACCAGCTTCGCGAACAGGTGATGACGATGGCTGAAACGCTGTGCGCTTTGGGCATCGGGCCAGGCGACCGCGTGGCTACGGTTCTGCCTAACGGACTGCCGGCAGTCATCAGCTTTCTGGCGGCTTCGATCGCCGGGACCGCTGCGCCGCTCAATCCCGGATACCGGCAGCAGGAGTTCAGCTTTTTTCTAGAGGACACCTCGGCGAAAATACTCCTTTGCCCGCCGGAAGGAGCCGCCGAAGCGCGGAAGGCCGCCGAGGGCAGGGTTCCGGTACACACCGTGGAAATGGAAGCCAGCGGGGGCGTGCGAATCGCCGGGGCTCGAAACGGCGAAAGTCGCCGTCGCCCACTCCGGACGACGTGGCGTTGATTCTGCACACCAGTGGCAGCACAGGGCGGCCGAAGCGCGTCCCCCTCCGGCACCGCAACATCGTGACGTCAGCGGGCAACATAGCGGGGCACTGCGCCCTGTCTCCCGATGACGCGGGTGTTTGCGCCATGCCCCTGTTCCACATCCACGGTCTGCTGGCAAGTATGCTTTGCCCGCTCATTTCAGGCGGCACGGTGATCCTTCAGTCCAATCTCGATTCTTTCTGGACAGCGTTTCGGGATTGGCGCGTGAGCTGGTATTCCGTCGCGCCCACCTATCATAAATTCCTGTTCGCTCAGCTCGGCGACGAACGCCCTGCGGGCTGTGGAGCCCTAAGGTTCGTCCGATCCTCCAGCTCCGTGCTTCCCGCAAAATTGGCCGCCGCAATGGAGCAAGTCTTCGATGTCCCGGTGCTGGATGGCTATGGGCTGACTGAGACAACTTCTCAAATATGCGGGACTCCGCTACCTCCGGCAGTGCGTAAACCGGGCACAGTTGGGCCGGCAACCAATGTAGACGTCAGCATCATGGACAGCGCGGGTAACCATCTCGCGCCAGGAGAGGTCGGGGAGATAGCAGCCCGAGGCCCCAGCGTCTTCGACGGTTACGAGAACAATTCCGAGGCTAACGCCGAATCGTTCACCAACGGATGGTTCCGCACCGGCGATCAGGGATGCCTGGACGCGGACGGATACTTGACCCTGACCGGGCGCATCAAGGAATTGATCAATCGCGGAGGCGAAAAGATCGCACCGCGCGAGATAGACGAAGTGCTGTTGCAGCATCCGGCTGTTGCGGAAGCCGTGGCGTTCGCGATTCCCCATGCCAGCTTGGGAGAGGAAGTAGCGGCTGCCGTGGTGCTGAGGGAACCACACAGCGAGTCGGCCATCCTCAAATTCTGCCGGGAGCGCCTGGCGGACTTCAAGTGTCCCAAGAAAGTGGTTGTTGTTACGGCGATCCCGCGGACTGCAACCGGAAAAGTCCAGCGCGGCGCGGTGGCGAGAGAGCTCGGCTCGATCACTTCTGGAAAGGCTCCCGTTACAGCCGGCGCGGCTAGCGATGCGCCGCAAACGCCCGACGAGAGGACACTGTGTGAGCTGTTCGCCGAGGTCTTGCGCATAGAACGGGCCGGTCCGGACGACAACTTCTTTGAGCTGGGCGGCGACTCGCTGATCGCTACGCAACTGGTGAGCCGTATCCGTGGCGCACTGGATGTCTCGATAGACATTGAAGCGCTGTTTGAGTTTCCCACTCCACGGCAACTATGTTCGCATTCCGGTGGGCCGGCCCCGGGCCGCGCACCTCTGGCGCCTCAAGAGCGGCCGTCGCGTATTCCGTTGTCGCATGCGCAGTGGAGCTTGTGGTTCATCGATCGTCTGGAGGGCGGCAGCGCGGAATACAATTTGCCCAAGGCTTTGCGGCTGCGCGGGGAGCTGGACCGGAAGGCGCTCGAGCAGGCCCTGAGCAGCATCGTCGAGCGGCATGAGAATCTGCGCACCCGGTTCCCCGAGTTTGACGGACAGCCGGCGCAGGTGATCGATCCCGCCGCGCCCATCGAGATTCCCTTGGAAGATGTGAGCGGACTTGCCGGCGCAGCTCAGCACCAACGCGTGATGGCGGCGCTGAAGCGCGAGTGGGAACAGCCCTTTGATCTCGCCCGCGGGCCGCTCTTGCGCGTCAAGCTGTTGAAGCTGGGTGACCAGGAACACGTACTGGTGCGCACGATGCATCACATTGTCACCGACGGTTGGTCTGAAGGTGTCTTCAACCGGGAACTGACCACACTCTACGAGGCCTATCGCGATGGACACGAGAACCCATTGCCGCCCTTGGCCGTACAGTATGCCGACTTCGCGCTCGAGCAACGAGCGTACCAGAACGAACCGTCGTTTGCGAAGAGCCTGGCTTATTGGAAGGAACAGTTGGCGGGCGTGCCGGACCGTCTGGAGCTGCCGGCTGACCGGGCGCGTCCTGCCAGGCAGACGTTCGAGGCCTCAGAGTGCCAAGTCACGTTGACCGCCGCGCAAGTGGCAGCGTTAAGGCAGCTCGGTCAGCGCAACCAGGCAACGTTGTACATGACCATGCTGACAGCGTTCGGAATTCTGCTGGCCCGCTATAGCGGTCAGGACTACATCGTAGTCGGATCGCCTATCGCCAACCGCCGTGACGCGCGGCTCGAGGAATTGATTGGATGCTTCGTCAACTCGCTGGTGATGCGTGTCCGAGTGCATCCGCAATTTACGTTTGGCGACTTGCTCCGGCAGGTGCGCCGGACCTCATTGGACGCGTATCGGCACCAGGATGTGCCCTTTGAACGACTGGTGGAGGAGCTGTCACCGCCGCGGACCCTGAGCACGACGCCCTTGTTCCAGGTGATGTTCTCAGTGCAAAATGCCCCTGCGGCAACTCCGGCTCTGAAGGGTCTGGCGGCTGAGCCGATGGCGGCCGACGAACTGCGGGTGCCGTTCGACCTGGCAGTCTTCATCCGGGAACACGACCAAGGGATCAGCATCGCGTGGCAATATAACCGCAATCTGTTTGACCGGTGGCGCATGGAGCAGATGGCTCGGCACTATTTGCGGTTGCTGGATGTGGTGGCAGAGAATCCGGACCAGTCTGTCGGCCAGTTGGATTTTCTCGGGCCTGAGGACCGGACCCGAATCCTGGAGTTCAACGAGACCGCACGGCCGGCGACCGAGGCAACTCTGACAGAGTCATTCGAAGAACAGGTGCGCCGAACACCAGATCGTGTCGCCGCCTCGCATGGGAATCAGCAGATCACTTATCGCGAACTCGACGAGCGCGCCAACCAGGTAGCCCACTTTCTGCGTGACTTGGGTGTCGGGCCCGAAGTTTTTGTTGGAATCTTTCTGGATCGTTCGTTGGATCTGCTGGTGGCGATGTTGGGTGTTCTCAAGGCCGGCGGCGCGTATGTCCCGCTGGATCCCGGCTACCCGGCCGAACGCCTGAAGTACATCGTGCGCGACTCTCAATTGTCGCTGGTACTTTCCAATGCTCGCCTGAAAGGCCGGATCCCCGCGGGTCGAGTGGTGGACTTGGAGGATGCGTTCGGCAGAGCATCCGCCAGCGGCCGGCTGGAATCCCGAACCACGCCGGATAGCGCGGCGTATGTGATCTACACTTCGGGATCCACCGGACAGCCCAAGGGCGTGGTGGCCACGCATCGCAGCACGCTGAATCGGCTGTCGTGGATGTGGGAACGATATCCGTTTCAGCCCGATGACGTGTGCTGTGCGAAGACGTCCCTGAACTTTGTCGACAGCGTTTCGGAAATACTCGGTCCGCTGTTGGGAGGCGCGCCGCTGGTTATGCTGGCCGACGAAGAAGTCAAGGACGTCCGGCGTTTCCTCCGGATCATCCGAGCGCACAGGATCACTCGACTGGTGCTGGTGCCTGCTCTGCTCAGGGAAATTCTCGACATGCTGCCGCGGCACAACGAGGAGCGCAGTTCACTCCGGTTGGTGGTCGCCAGCGGGGAAGCGCTGCCTCGGGAACTCGCGGAACAATTCGCTGCTTCGATGCCGGATGAGGCGGTGTTGCTGAATCTGTACGGCTCGTCGGAGGTGGCGGGGGATGTGACGTACTTTGAGGTGGGCAGAAACGTCGCGGCCGGACCAATTCCCATCGGGCGCCCCATTTCCAACACGCAGATCCACATTGTGGATTCGCGGCTCAATCCCGTGCCGGTGGGCGTGGCCGGGGAGTTGCTGGTTGGTGGGCTGAACGTGGCGCGCGGGTATTGGAATCGTCCTGAGCTGACGGCGGAGCGATTCATCGCGGATCGCTTCAGCGGTCGCACGGGTGCGTGTCTCTACCGAACCGGTGACGTAGCGCGCTGGCGGCCGGACGGCAACATCGAGTATCTCGGCCGGGCGGACCGGCAGGTGAAGATTCGCGGATTCCGCGTTGAGCTGGGCGAAATCGAGTCGGCGCTCTGCCAGCACGAGGCCGTAGCGCAAGCCGTGGTAAGCCTGCTAGCCGATGGAGCCGGCGAGCAGCGGCTGGTCGCGTATCTGGTTGCAAAGCCCGGCGCAGGTGAGCCTGCCGCGGTCGAGTTGCGCCGCCACCTGTCGGAAGATCTGCCTGATTTCATGGTACCGGCAGCCTGCGTGTGGATGCCTGCGCTGCCGCTCGGTCCCACGGGCAAGATCGATCGCAACGCACTTCCGGTTCCCGAACGCGCTCGCGATGCAAGCACGCCCTATCGCGCGCCACGCGACGAGACCGAGGAAGTTCTGGCCGTTTTGTTCTGCGAGTTGCTGGGCGTGGAACGTGTAGGTATCGATGACGATTTCTTCGCGCTGGGCGGGCACTCGCTGGCCGCGATGCAATTGGTGGCGCGAATCGCTGCCTGGCTGAGCGTGGACGTGCCGCCGGCCGTTTTGTTTGAAGCGCCGACCATCGCGGGGCTCGCTCGCGCTCTGCAATCCTGCGAATCGCGTCCGAGCAACTGCATCGTTCCCATTCAACCTCGCGGAACCAGGCCGCCGTTCTTCTGTGTGCACGGGCTGGGAGGGCCAGTGATCAGCTTGCGCCATCTTGGCCATTGCCTGGGCCTGGATCAACCAACCTACGGAGTCCAGGCGGTGGGCTTGGACGGCAAGCAGACGCCGCATCTCGCGGTGGAGGCCATGGCATCGCACTACCTCCAGGAAATTCGAAGCGTCCAACCGGAGGGTCCCTACTATCTTGGCGGATGGAGTTTTGGAGGCGTGGTCGCGTTCGAAATGGCGCAACAACTACGCGCCGCCGGCGAGGTTGTGGCCTTGGTGGCTTTTCTGGATACGAGCATCACCAGATTCCTACCGGCCAGCCAGTTTCCGGGTCACAAGCTGCGGGTGCTGAAGAGCCACGCTCACTTTCACTGGGCCCAGTTGTCGCAGATGAGTTTCGCGGAACGGATCCGGTATTGCCGGTCACTGCTGGGCAGGCGCTGGAACGGCGCCTTTTTGCGATGGAGGTTCGCGAGTCTCAAAGAGGAACTTCCGGTCTTGCATGATGTCCTGGAAGCACAGATCGCCGCGGCCTATCAATACAGCCCGAAACGCTACGAGGGCAGGCTCACGCTCCTGCGATCGGCGTACTCCAAGCTAGTGCACAAGCGCAGCCCCACATTGGGATGGGAGTTGCTGACACCGCAGGAAGTGGAAGTCATGGATGTGCCGGGAGATCACAACAGCATGCTGCAACCTCCCAACGTGAGCATCCTGGCCAAGCGGCTTGCCGAGTGCCTGGAGCACGCGCACGAGCGATATGGTCGGCGCCTCCGACGCGACTCTGCGCGTCAGCGAATGTGCGATGCGCCAGAACCGCGAGTTCCCGTTTGAAGTGGGATTCTAGCTGTCTTCTTTTTGTTTCTTCACGACTAGCTCGAAAACCTGGCCGCCGGCCTCGCCCTCGAACTTGATCTCTTCAGCGCTCACGACGCCTTTGTAATTCAGCGTGAAAGCCTGCCCGCCGAAATCCAGATCGACTGCGAAGGATATGTTGGCCCCATCTACCTTGCCGTCCTTGATAGGGTTTTCTTTGCCGTCCATTCCCAGCATCGAACCGGTCAGCGTGGCGCCATCCGCCTTGAACGTGAAGACCATGTTGAAATCGCCGTTGGGAGTCGAGACGCTACCAGTCCACTTTCCATCCACGTCCGCTGCCCCCGCCAGGCCGGCGAAGGCCAGCACTACGAGCGCTACTGCCAAAAACCTCATATAGAATCTCCTTTCGAACTCAGGATGGACTCGAATCCCCCTGGACGGTGGAAGCCCGTCAGCTTACCGGACATTGTATAATCGAAACCCGAAAACTGCAAGATCCGAAATTTTCCCGCGCTGAACAATGCCGGGCCAAGCGAAAGTTGCCTAATATTAACGAGTCTCAATTCACTCTGATCCTTGACAGTCGCCGGATTTGATTCGATAATTGAAGGGTTACACAACCGAAGGACCGAATGTGATGGATTATTCGCCAGCCGAAAACCAGGAACCGCTCGAAAGGCAACTGCGGCAACTGATTGCTTCGTTCGATCTGCTAGCGCGCCGTTTGATGCTCGAGCGGCCGTCGGCGAACGGATCGGATGTGGAAGTATCGCGGCAAGAGACCAAGGCCGTTGTGGTGCTGGGACGCCGCGGCCCGATCATGATGAGCGACCTGGCGCGAATCTTGAACATGGCGCTGAGCACCGCCACCAACACCATCGACAAACTGGTCGCCAAGGAGTTGGTGGAACGCAGCCGCGGGGACGAGGACCGCAGGATCGTACAAGTGAGCCTGAGTGAAAAAGGCGCGCATCTTTACGAGTCCTTTCTCGAGTGCCAGCTCGCCATGGGGCGCGGCATGCTGGAGGCGCTAAGTCCCGGCGAGCGTGAAATTTTCCTGGAGTTGATGGCCAAGATGACCGAGCCGCGGCCGGGATTCGGTCGAAAACGAGTTGGAACTTGCGGCGCGGAATCATTCGTAAGGGGAACAGGAGTTAGCACGAGGGCGGCGAACGATGGCCGCCGATTTTTAGTAGGATTGACGACTAAGGAGCGATCCATGAATTCGAGCAAATTGCGATGTGCCATTCCGTCCAGCCTTCTCGCGGCTGGCGCACTGTTGGCGGTTTCGGGCTTCTTGACGGCCGCCGAGCCTTCCAAAACCACCGGCGCCGCAGCGAAGCCCGTCACGTTCGCGAAAGACGTCGCGCCGATTTTTCAGGAGAAGTGCGAAAGCTGTCATCGCAAGGGATCCATGGCGCCGATGTCGCTGGTGACCTACCAGGAGACGCGCCCGTGGGCCAAGTCGATCAAGGAACGCGTGGTGACGCACCAGATGCCGCCCTGGCATCTCGACAAGACGGTAGGCATCCAGCAATTTCAGAACGACCGCTCGTTGAGCGACGATCAGATCGCGACCATCGTTCGCTGGGTCGATGAAGGCGCGCCGCTCGGCAACGCCAAGGACATGCCGCCTGCCAAGACGTGGCCCGATGAAGGCACCTGGCAGCTCGCCAAGACGTATGGGCAGCCCGACCTGGTCTTGAAGTCGGAGACCTACACGATGCCGGCAGTGAGCCAGGATCAATGGTGGCGCCCGATGACCGATATTCCGCTGACCGAGCCGCGCTGGGTGCGCGCCGTCGAGATGCGGCCAGGAACCCCCGAGGGCCGCAGGATCACGCATCACGCCATCGGCTACCTGATGCAGACCGAGCCGAAGGGATCGAACGCAGGCCGGGGCGACGATCCGCTGGCGGCGCATCGCAGGCGGCGGAATCCTGATGGAATGGGCCATCGGCAAACAGTACGACGTGTATCGCCCCAACACCGGCAAGCTGCTGATGCCCGGCGCGAAGATCTGGTGGGACATCCACTATCACGCGGTCGGCGAGAAGATCACGGACCACGTCGAACTGGCCGTCTATCTTTATCCCAAAGGCGAGGTGCCGAAGTATCGCACGTACCTGACGATGTTCAACGCGGCCGCGTCCGGCGCCACTCCGCTCGACATTCCGCCGAACACGGTTGCCGAGACCGAGAATTTCCACGTGCTCAAGCAGGCCGCGCGGCTCGAGAATTTCCAGCCGCACATGCATCTGCGCGGCAAGGCCATGTTGCTGGAAGCGATCCTGCCGGACGGCAAGGTCCAGACCATCAGCTACTGCAACAATTTCAACTTCAACTGGATGAACAACTACATCTACGCCGAAGACGCCGCGCCGGTGTTTCCGAAGGGAACCATCATCCACGTGAAGGCCTGGCACGACAACACCACCGCCAAGGCGTCCAATCCGGATCCGACGCAGTGGGTCGGCTGGGGCGATCGCACGGTCGACGAGATGGCGCACGCCTGGGTGAACGTCACCTACATCAGCGACGAAGACTACAAAGAGTGGGCGGCGAAGCACAAGCCGAAGCAGGCCTCCGGAAATCCGCTGGATTTCCTGGGCGGCAATAACTAGCGCAAGGCAAGATGAACAACAAAATTCGCTTGGTTAGTATGCGTTGTCGCTGCGAGTCTGTTTGCCGGCGGCGCCTTTGCTCAGGGCATCACGAATGCCTACAAGGAGCCGCCGCACGACTCCGGGCAAAGCATCACGGCCGCGTATGAAGGCTGGTATCCGAATCCGGACGGCAGCAATACGATCCTGATCGGCTACTACAATCGCAACACGAAAGAGGTCATCGACATTCCGGTCGGGCCGAACAATCACGTCGATCCCGGCGGGCCGGATCATGGGCAGCCGACGCATTTCCTGAGCGGCCGGCAGTGGGGCGTGTTCACGATTACGGTTCCGAAGGATTTTGGAACGGAGAAGAAGTACACCTGGACCATCGTCGCTCACGGCAAGACCACTTCGATTCCGTTCGCCCTGAATCCGGTGTACATCATCGCGCCGTTCAAGGACGCGACGTCTAATACGCCGCCGTTCCTGGCGTTCGACGAAGCCGGTCCTTTCCTGCAGGGTCCGCCGCGCGAGGTGGCGAAGACATTGACGGCGACGGTGGGGAGTGCGGTGCCGCTCAGTGTCGTTGTCGCCGACGACGCGAACATTCCGCCGTCCTTTGCTTCATTCGCGAAGATGTTGCCCACCGTGACGCTGAGCTGGATTCTGTTCCGCGGTCCGGCCGAAGTGAAGTTCTCAAACGCGCGGCCCAAGGTGGACAAAGCTGAGTTCAAGCCTCCGGCCGGGCGCGGTCTACTCAGGGAAAGCCGCGACCACCGCGACCTTCACTGAACCCGGCGAGTACCTGCTGGAAGTGACCGCCAACGATCTTTCGGGAAACGGCGGCGGCGGGTTCCAGTGCTGCTGGACCACGGCGCAGGTGAAGGTTACGGTCAAGCATTAGCGCAGCAGCGTCGGCTCAAGCTGCCTGGTGACTTGGCTCGTGATGCAAGCGCATGAGTTGGCTCGAACGCAGCGCCAACGAAGCGTAAGTTTGTCCTGAATCGTCGCTGAACTCGACCTCATAAACGTCCGGCGCAAGTTCTTCAACGACCGTGCCAACGTGCCCACGGAGGAGACCCTTTTCCGGCACGTCTTCGAGCAGAGCGACAACCGAGAGCATCTCGAGATCAGACATACCTAGCCTCATCTCCATATTACAAAACAGGTTGTGAGCCGTGGCAGGACCTCGCCGGTTCGAATGATCCAGAAGGAGCGAATCGTGGCTTGCTTGGCGTTTCGAGTGATGCTGAAATCGATCCGATATCGCTGACCATATTTGTCCACATCCCCTGGCACCGCGTCGCCCTCTCGCGCTGCTCGTAGTAGCTCCTCGCGAAGGAATCTGCCGTCCGCTTGGGTTAGCCCCACAGCGGCTGCGAAAACGCGAGCTTTGTGCCGGCCACGCGGGTGAGCGGGATTGAGGCAATAGTTGCGCAGTTTGGCGATCTCTACGATGGCATTCTCGCCTCCAGGCAACTTCATCTCAAATGAAGTTACCAGATCCGTGCACTCAGGCACGGGCGTCAACGCGTCGCCACCGCTCGCTCAATCATCCACTGTGCGGCTGCGCGATAGGCGTCCTCTTCGGGTCTCGCGCTTGGTAAGAGACCTCAATAAGGATAGGTGTGCGGCCCAGTTGGAAGAAGTAACTAGCGTACGCAGGTCCAGACGATGCCGGCGAAGCTAGTGTCCGACTCCTCGTTCAGTAGATTCCAAGTTGGCGGGCAAGGAATTCTGATTCCTGGCGAACGATGCTACACGAGGTTTGATCCCGTCTTGCAACCGACTGGGGATGCCCGAACACCGTTAGAGCAGGCGACAAGTGCGAGTAAGCAACGCCAGACGATGTGGTTCACGATAACAACCATGTTACTCGGCATGCTGAGAAACGGTCCGGAGCTTAATCCAGACGAGACCGAACCAGGATACTCCACTTTCCTCTTGACAGACTACAGGAGCATCCGTATACTTCCTGTAGAGAGGCTACATGGAGCAGCGGACAGGGCGGCCTGACGGCCCTTCCTGACGCCAGCGCCAACACTGAACAGCAACGCCTCCTGGAGATCCGTATGCATCCCGTGTATCGAAGCAGCACGCTCGTAGTGTCTTTGCTCGCCGCGGTTTCGTTCGCCGCCGCGCAACCGGCCGCCGATCCATCCGACAGCTTGGCCGGCCATTGGGAGGGCGCCGTGCAAACGCCCGAGTCGCCGATCAGCGTCGAAATCGATCTGGCGAAGAACAGCCAGGGCCACTTCATCGGCACGCTCGGCAATCCTTCGCAAAACCTGAAGGGCCTCGCGCTCTCCGACATCGCCGTTGACGGCAAATCGGTTCACTTCCAGGTAAAGGGCACGCCCGGCGAGCGCGCGTTCAAGGGAACGCTTTCGGCCGACGGCTCCTCGATGTCCGGCGAATACACGCAGGCCGGCTACTTGATGCCGTTCAACTTGACTCGCACCGGCGACGCCCGCATTGAAGCCGCCGCCGAAGAGCGCGGCCATCGGCAAGGATCTGGAAGGGACCTGGAAAGGCACGGCCTCGAGCGGCGGCGAACTGCGGATGACGCTCGCGAATCAACCCGATGGCACATCCACCGGCAGCATTGTCAACGTGGAAGAAGGCCTGGAGATCCCGATCACGGCCATCGTGCAGAAGGGATCCAGCGTCACGGTGGAAGTCAAAGCCGTCGGAGCATCCTTTGTGGGCGAGATAGCTGCCAACGATTTGACGGGCACTTTGACTGAAGGCGGCAACTCCCGCCCGTTGGTCTTTAAGCGCGCAAGCAAGTAGTCAAGGGGCATCCCCATGCGACTCGCTCAAATCTGGCAGCGCATTCCGATGCTCGTTCGTGCGATCGTGGGCGGCTTCCTGGTTACCGGGGCCCTCACGATCCCGTGGTCGATGCTCGCGGCGGCGAATCTCAAATACTGGCCGTCGATCCCGTGGTCGGCGCTGATCACTGCGCCCGCGCTTTGGCTCTACTGGCAATATCTCGAAGGGCAAGGGCTGGCCGCGATCCACGGCGGCGGCCCGGCGTGCGAATCTCCGCGCGCGGCCGCTGTCGAGCGACGTCTGGGGGATGGCGCTGTTCGCCGGCATGATCGGACTCGGCGCCCTGCTCGCATTCCAGGCTGTGCTGGCGCGCCTGGTTCCGCTGCCTCCCGAACAGCAGCCGCTGCCGGATGCGTCGCAAATGCCGCTGCTGACTCAAGCGGCGCTGGTCATCATGGGATCGTTCATCGCCGGCTTCACCGAAGAAGCGGGATTCCGCGGCTACATGCAGGGCGCCATCGCCGAGCGCCACGGCCCGATGGATCGCGATCCTGATCAGCGGAACCGTTTTCGGGTTCGCCCATTTCTCACACCCGACGCGTCGGACTTCGCGCATCTGCCGTACTACATCGCGGTGTCTGCGGTCTTCGGCATGCTGGCGTATCTGACCGGGTCGATCATGCCGGGAGTCGTGCTGCACACGTTCGGAGACACCTTCGAAGGATTGATGCTGGTCGCGTCCGGGCGCACCACGTGGCCCGAAGCATCGCCCTCGCACGGACTGGTCTGGCAATCGGGCGCCGACTCGTCGTTCTGGGCGATGTGCGCGTGGGCCGCCCTCTGGATTGCTGGTGCAGTCCTGGTCTACCGCGCTCTCGCCAGCGAAGTGCGATCCGCCGCAACGCCGCTAGAATTGAGGAGACGACATGGACAAATCCAAAGCTGAAGTACCGTACGGCACGCTGGAACTGCTGATCCTGAGGACGCTCGAGACCATCGGGCCGATGCACGGCTTCGGTCTGGCCAGGCGCATCGAGCAGGTTTCCGAGAGCATCGTCCACTTGAATCAAGGCTCCATCTACCCTGCCCTGCTCCGGCTCCACCAGAAAGGTTGGATCGCGACCAAGGACGGCGTTTCGGAGAACGGCCGCAAGGCGAAGTTCTACTCGCTCACGCCGAAAGGCAAACGACAGCTTCAAATCGAGGTCGAGAACTGGGAGCGTGCGACCGCCCTGGTCGCTCGATTTCTGGGGAGCACCTCGTGAATCCCCGGACCTGGCTGATGCGGCTCTCCTCGATGTTCCGGAAGGAGAGCCTGGACGAGGATCTGGACCAGGAGATTCAGGAACACCTCCGGATGGCCACCGAGGAGAACATCAGCCGGGGGATGAGTCCGCGCGAAGCGAGGGAAGCGGCGCGGCGTAGTTTCGGCGGCGTCGATCAGATGAAGGAAGAATTCCGCGATCAGCGCGGAATTCCGATGATCGAGACGCATCGCGCGCGAAACGCGGTTCGCGTTCCGTTCCCTGTGCCGCGCGCCCGGATTCACCGCGCTCGCCATATTCACGCTGGCGCTCGCCATCGGCGCCAATTCCGCGATTTTCAGCGCAGTGAACGCGCTGTTGTTCAACCCCGCGGGCGTGTCGGATCCCAAGCGTGTAGTCGTGGTCCGCTCCGGGTACGAAAAGCTGAATCTCAAGGACCTGGTTATCTCATACAGCGACTTCCAGAGCGTCAGCGAGAGTAAGGAAGTCTTTTCAGCAGCCGCAATCGCGAAAACGGCGAACGTCACGTACACCGGTGGCGTGTATCCGCAGCGCCTGACGGCGATGCTGGTGACCTGGCGATGGTTCGACGTTTTCGGCGCCCGGCCCGCACAAGGCCGACTGTTCACCGCGGAGGAAGATCAGCCCCACAACAACCAGGTTGTCATGCTCACCAATGCAGCGTGGCGGCGCGTTTTCGGAGGCGACCCATCGATCGTCGGCAAGACCATCGACCTGAATCAACGGCTCTACAAAGTGGTCGGGATCATGCAGCCCGGCTACGCCGCCAACATCAACGAGCTGGGCGGCCTGAATAGCCAGCCTCCCGACATTTTCATCCCGCTCGCGGTGCAAATCGATAGCCCGCCGCTGCGATACACGGAGTCCTTCCTGGGCGTCGCGCGTCTGCAGCCTGGCGCCACCTTCGCCAAGGCGCGAGCTTTCATGGGGGTCCTCAACAGCCGTGGACTGCAAGATCCCATGGCCGGACGACCTCGCAAGGAAAACGGATGGGGGCTGTCCATCGTTCCGTACGTGGATTTTGCGATCGGAAGCATGAAGACGCCGACACTGATTCTCTGGGGCGCGGTCGGCTTCGTGTTGCTGATCGCTTGCGCGAACATCGCCGGTCTCATGCTGGCGCGAGCCACCGCCCGTTCTCGCGAATTCGCCGTCCGCACGGCCTTGGGTGGAGGCCGCTGGCATCTGCTGCGGCAATTGCTGGCCGAAAGTTCGCTCGTGGCTCTGAGCGGGTCGTTGTTAGGTCTGGCGGTGGCATATCTGTTCATTCGAGCCATCGAGGTTCTGGGACCGGAGAACGTTGTCGGCGGGCTGAGAATCCCATTCGACCTGTCGACGCTGGTCTTCACTGCAGCCGTGGGGATGCTTTCTGTAGCCTCTGTTTGGAATCGCTCCTGCCGGGCAGATCGGCCGCGTCAATACCAGCGATGCGCTGAAGGAGGGAGGCCGATCCAGCATGGTGAGCCGCCGCCAGATCCGATTCCGATCCATTCTGGTGACCGGGGAAGTCGCGCTGGCATTGATTCTGTCGATCGGTGCGGGGCTGTTGCTGCGAAGCCTGCACCACCTTCAGCAGATCGACACGGGATTCCAACCGAAGGGTGTCATGAGTGCCGTTGTGACGTTGTCGGCAGCGGGCTACAAGGAACCAGAGCGGCAGGTCGCGTTCTTTCGTGGAGCGCTCGAGCGCCTGACGGCACTTCCCGGCGTTAGGTCGGCGGCCGCTGCGTACCCGATGCTATTCGGGTTTGGCAGTGAGGGCAGACCGTTTCAGGTTGCCGGGCGAAAAGTCCGTCCAAACGAACCGGCTCTGCTGGCCAGCGTGCGCTGGGTCACGCCCGGGTTCTTTTCCACGCTTCAGATTCCCGTAAAACGCGGCCGAGCTTTCACCGACCAGGATGCCATGGGAACGGAGCTGGTTACGATTATCGATGACACTCTGGCCCGGCAATACTGGCCGAACGAAAACCCGTTGGGGCAACACATTGTCGACCTGATGCCCGGCGGCATGGAGTCGACCATCGTGGGAATCGTCGGACACGTCAAGGAGTCGGATCTTGCATCCGGCTCAGACCGCGGCGCCTTCTACTATTGCTTCAATCAGCAGCCGATCGCGCTCGCCACTCTGATCACTCGCTCCGACGGGAATCGAGTGCCGCCGGCCAGCGCCATGCGGGAAGCGGTGAACTCGGTCGACCCAACGCAGGCTATCTTCGACGCCAAGACGATGGAGGAGCGCATATCGGCGACCTTGGCAGAAAGAAGATTCACCGTGGGGTTGCTGGGGTTCTTCGCCACCACCGCCGTGTTCCTCGCCGCGCTCGGCCTGTACGGCGTCATCAACTACGGCGTGACGCAACGCACTCAGGAAATCGGAATCCGCCTGGCCCTGGGCGCACAGCGCAGCCAGGTGTTGGCCCTGATCGTGGGAGGCGGGCTGCGGCTGACCGTCGTCGGTCTTGCGCTCGGCTGGATCGCGGCCTTCGCCAGCGCGCGGCTGATTCCCAATCAGCTCTTCGGCGTCAGCGCGTTCGATCCCGCCACATTCGCGACGATGGCGCTACTGCTCGGCGCCGTCGCGCTGCTCGCCAGCGCGATCCCGGCCCGGCGCGCCATGAATCTCGACCCGTTGGAAGCCTGCCGCTACGAGTAGGATGGATACGTGCGAGTAACATGGAGCATGGACCTGCACCTGGTCGACGGAACCTATGAACTGTTCCGCCATTTCTTTGCCGTGCCGGAAGCGACGGATGCGAACGGCCGCGAAATCGGCGCCGTCCGCGGAGTGCTCAGGTCCGTGCTGTCGATGATCGAGCCGGCGCGACGCACATCGGCGTGGCCACCGATCACGTCGTCGAGTCGTTCCGCAACGATCTCTACGCCGGATACAAAACCAGCGAAGGCGTGCCGGAGCAACTGCTCTCGCAATTCCCGATTCTCGAAGAAGCGCTGGACGCGATGGGCGTCGTGGTCTGGCCCATGGTCGAATTCGAGGCCGACGATGCGCTCGCTTCCGCCGCCGCCAAAGGCGCGCAGGACCGCCGCGTCCAGCGGGTTTTCATCTGCACGCCGGACAAAGATCTCGCCCAGTGCGTCGTGGGAACGCGCGTCGTCCAACTCGACCGCCGCCGCAACATCCTGCGCGACGAAGCCGGCGTCGAAGCGAAGTTCGGCGTGAAGCCGCGGTCGATTCCGGACTACCTGGCCGTGGTCGGCGACAGCGCCGACGGATTTCCGGGCATCAAAGGCTGGGGCGAAAAGGCCGCGGCTCGAACGCTGTCGCGCTATCCGCACCTCGAAGACATTCCCAAGGATTGGCGCACGTGGGACGCATCCATCACCAACGCTCGCCGGCTGGCCGATTCGCTGTTCAGACTCCTGGGAAGACGCTCTGCTGTTTCGAACGCTCGCGACGCTGCGGCTGGACGCGCCCGTCTTTGGCACGGTCGATGACCTGCGCTGGAAGGGACCGCGCGCCGGCTTCGAGAGCTTGTGCCGCGCGATGGAGTCGGCCGACCTGTTCGATCGCGTCGCTGCGGCGGGCGCTCGGGCCGCTGCTTCCAGCGCCTGACGCGATCAAGACTGCCCGAGCGTGTACTCGAACTGTAGAAATGCTTGCCTGTCGTCAATATTGATCGTCATCTTGCCCGCCAGGCCCGCCAATTCGCCGGTTCCTGAGTCGGGTACCACCACCATGTTCAGTTCCGGCGCGCCGCGCGTCATGATTGCGTTGTGCTGGAGCACGAACGAGCCGCTGCGGCCGTCGAGTTTTCCCGTCACCCGCTCGATCGCAACATAACCGGCGGAGTCTTTGACGGCCGTGTTAGCCGATAACATCTCACCCTTGCTGGTTGCTTCCAGATCGCCTTGGAATTGTTTGTCGATCGCCATCCTGCCGAGCTTGATGCCGCCTGGGTAGTCCTGGCTATCTCGGGGGCTCAGCTTGATTTCGAATGTCCCGCCGGCGACGATTGTTCAGAACGCCTCCTTTGACGGGCAGCAATTGTCGAGCCGCGCCTTATCGAGCTTCGCACGGTCTGCTCGGCCGGACTCGGCATGCGGATCACGCGGCCCCGGCGGCCGCCTTCCAGCACCACCAGCGGCTTCCGATCTGCCTGGTCTGGTGCCGGCGCCCGCGAATCGACTGCACGCGGTCTCGTTGCGGCCGCGCTTCTTCTTTGACGGCCTGGACGTCGTCACACCGGCGACGACGACTTGGAATAGCAACATAACGGAGCCTCCTTCACCGCACTGCGGTGGTTAGTCTGAACACTCTGCAGTGGCTTGAAGTGCGGTCAGACTATGCGGAGGTCCACGACTCGAGGAGCCAAGCGTGGTCCAGAGAACCTGGAGAGATGTGCCGGCTATCGGCGATGATGCCGGCCTTCGCGCAAACGGAGTTGGCCTGCAGTGCCGGCTACTGACCGGCCAGGACACCCTGCGACGGTGCTTCGGCGGCGTTCCCAGCGAGAGAGTCGACCACCGCTGGTCTCTCGAACCAATTCCGCCGTGGTTTTTCTCGCGGCGGCCCGGATCGAAGAACAAGAAGCGGCAGCCAGTGGACCAGCCAGCGAATCTGCCCACACTGCGATGGCGACCAGCGCCACAACGGGGCACGCTAGGGCGGCTAGGTTGTTGGTCCAGCGGGGCATCTCTCCCTTTGAAGACGTATGGGCAACGGAAAAGGTGTCAAAAAGTCGGCGGACAATGGCCCCCGATGGTATAGGGCCTTTCCCTTAACGCAGTGCTTCGCCGAATCAACGTCCTAAGGTCTCATGCACACTCAACTAGTACCAAGGACCAATTGTTGATACAGTCCTACGGCTTTAGTCTAGGTTCAGGAGTATCTTGATGATGCTGCGTGGCGTAATCATCTGTCCCGACGTCGATCTGAATGAGCGGCTCGAAGCCCTGCTGAATGAACTGGGCGATTGTGAGCATCACCCGGACGTTGGAACGGTATCCCAATTCCGCTGGAGCTGTTGCGCGTGGTGCGCGCGCATGCTCCCAACGTGGTCTTCGTGAGCACGGAGTCAACCAGCAAGGCCATCGAAATTACGCGCGAGCTGGAAAAGAACACGCCCGGCGTGCAGATCCTGGCGATGAGCCGGTCGTGCGACCCGCAGGTACTGCTGGAATTGATGCGGGCGGGCATTCGCGAATTTGTGTCGCTGCCGTTCGACCGGCAGGCCCTGGTCGACGCGCTCGTGCAGGATGAAGGACGCCCTCGAACAGCGGCCGCGCCGCCATCCAGGCCACCAATCAGGTTTTCGCCTTCCTGCCGTCCAAGGCCGGAGTGGGAACGTCCACCCTCGCGCTGAATACGGCCGTCGCGATATCGCGGCTGCCGAACATGAACGTGCTGCTTTCCGACTTCGATCTGAATTCGGGCATGGTGCGGTTCATGCTGAAGCTGGACAACGGCTACTGCGTCACCGACGCCGCCGAGCACTCGCTCGAAATGGACGAGAGCATGTGGCCCACCATGGTCACCACGCTCGATAAGCTGGACGTGCTGCACGCCGGCAAGCTGAACCCGGACTTCCGCATCGAGCCCACGCAGGTCCGCCATTTGATGGAGTTCATGCGCCGCAACTACGGATCGCTCTGTGCTTCGATCTGTCGGGCAACCTGGAACGCTACTCGCTCGAAATCATGCACGAGGCCAAGACGATCTTCCTGGTCTGCACGCCCGAGATCCCGTCCCTGCACCTGGCGCGCGAGAAGTATCTCTACCTCAAGCAACTGGACCTGTCTGACCGCGTGTGCGTCCTGCTGAACCGCTGCCAGAAGCGGTCTCTGATCACGCCCGCGCAGATCGAACAATTGGTCGGAACTCCGGTCTACATGACCTTCCCCAACGACTACCAGGGCGTGCAGCGCGCGCTCACGGCCGGCCGCTGGGTGGACGCCGGCACCGATCTCGGCCGTCAGTTCACCTCGCTGGCTCAGGCCATGTTCGAAGTCAAGCAGCCCGCCGCTGTCGATTCCCGCAAGCGCTTCATCGAGTTCTTCTCGGTCGCGCCAGGGCAAGGTTGTCACGCCCGGTCGCCAAGAAATCTGTCGGCTGAGTCGGCTGTCAGGTTTCCGCCACCGCGCTTCGTCGGTCGCCTAACTTCGCTATCCTCTGCTAGTTGGAAAACACCGTCCTTCATTGGGTCGCGACCTACGGCTATGCCGCCATCTTTTTCGCTCCTGGTGCTGGGCATCGTCGGACTCCCGGTGCCCGACGAGTTCCTGCTCACCGGCTGCGGCTTCCTGATCTACCAGGACCACCTCCGGCCGGTCCCGGCGTTCTTGAGCGCCCTGGCCGGCAGCATGTCCGGCATCACCTGCAGCTACATCATCGGCCGCACCATCGGCTGGAAGTTTCTCCACTCCCGCTTTGGCCGGCTGCTGCATATCAGCGACGCCCGCATCCGCAGCGTGCACGACTGGTTCGACCGCATCGGCCATTGGGCGCTCATGGTCGGCTATTTCATTCCCGGCGTCCGCCATTTCACCGCCATCGTGGCGGGCACGTCCAAGCTGGAGCCGCGCTCGTTTGCGATGTACGCCTATAGCGGGGCGCTCGTCTGGGTCAGCACGTTCCTGTTCCTCGGATATCACTTCGGAGAGCGCTGGCACGAGATTCTGGCGCTGGTGGATCGCAACCTGAAGCTGGCGTCCGTGATTCTCGGCGGCGCGATCGTGGTCTACCTGGTGATCCACTACCTGTCTGTGGAAGCGCCGCGAAGGCGGCGCCGCGCTCTTAGTTCGGCGCCCCTCCGCCAATGCGCTGTGCGCCGGCTGAGTAGTATTCTGGAAGTAGGCGGGTCGTCTCCTGCTTTTAAGCGCGTGAGGGCTGCCTCATTCCGAACCGAATAGAAGATGGGAACCAAGCTAGTTGGAAATAGCCGCGGACCGTTTCTACACGCCTACCGTCGGCAAGAAAGCCGTCATGGCTGTCAGCGGATGCATTCTGTTTGCCTTTGTGATCGGGCATCTGATCGGCAATCTGCAGATCTACGAAGGGCCCGGAGAAGCTGAATCACTACGCGGTCCTGCTGCGCTCCATGCCGGCGTTGCTGTGGGCCGTGCGCGCGATCCTGCTGGCTGATGGTCGGGCTGCACATCTGGTCTTCCGTTCAACTCGCCGCTGCGCAATTTCGACGCGCGGCCCACCGGCTACGTCAAGAAGAAAGCCACGCAATCGTCCTACGCTTCGCGGACCATGTACTGGAGCGGCCCCATCATCCTGGCGTTCGTCATCTATCACCTGCTGGATTTCACTTTCGGCACGCGTGAATCCGCACTTCGAGGAAGGCAACGTCTACGGCAATGTGGTCGCCAGCTTCCAGGTGATCCCGGTATCGGCGTTCTACATCCTGGCGATGCTGCTGCTCGTGCATGCATCTCTATCACGGCCTGTGGAGCATGTTTCAATCGCTGGGCTTCTACCATCCCCGCTACACGCCGATCGCTGAAGCGCGCGGCGGCGGTGGTGGCCATCCTGATCGCCGCGGGGAACATCTCCATTCCCGTTTCGGTGCTGGCGGGATTGGTGAGATGAGCATCCAACTCGAATTCGCGCGTCCCGCACGGCCCCATCGAAAAGCTGTGGGACCAGGCGCGCTTCGAAATGAAGCTGGTGAATCCGGCCAACAAGCGCAAGCACACCATCATCGTGGTGGGATCGGGACTGGCGGGAGCGTCGGCCGCGGCCACGCTGGGCGAACTGGGCTACAACGTGAAGTGCTTCTGCTTTCAGGATTCGCCGCGCCGCGCGCACTAGCATCGCCGCGCAGGGCGGCATCAACGCCGCCAAGAATTACCACAACGACGGCGACAGCGTGTTCCGCCTGTTCTACGACACGGTGAAGGGCGGCGACTTCCGGTCGCGCGAAGCCAACGTCTATCGGCTGGCGCAGATCAGCGTCAACATCATCGACCAGTGCGTCGCGCAGGGCGTTCCGTTCGCGCGCGAGTATGGCGGCACGCTGGCCAACCGGTCCTTCGGCGGCGCGCAGGTTTCGCGAACCTTCTACGCCCGCGGCCAGACCGGGCAGCAGCTTCTGCTGGGCGCCTACCAGGCGCTGGAGCACCAGGTGGATGCCGGACGCGTCACCATGTTCCCGCGCACCGAAATGCTGGATCTGGTGGTGATCGACGGCCACGCGCGCGGCATCGTCACGCGCAACCTGGTGACCGGAGCAAATCGAATCGCACGTCGCCGACGCCGTGGTTCTGGGGACCGGCGGCTACGGCAATGTCTACTTTCTTTCGACCAACGCCAAGGGATCGAACTGCACCGCCATCTGGCGCGCCTACAAGCGCGGCGCCGCGTTCGCCAATCCCTGCTTCACGCAGATTCATCCCACCTGCATTCCGGTTTCTGGCGCACTACCAATCGAAACTGACGCTGATGAGCGAGTCGCTGCGCAACGACGGGCGCATCTGGGTCCCGCTCAAGGCCGGCGACAAGCGTCCGCCGAATCAGATTCCCGAAGCCGAGCGCGACTACTATCTCGAGCGCCGCTATCCGAGCTTCGGCAACCTGGTGCCGCGCGACGTGGCGTCCCGCAACGCCAAAGCGGTGTGCGACGAAGGCCGCGGCGTCGGCGAAACCGGGCTCGGCGTGTATCTGGATTTCTCGGACGCCATCCAAGAGCCTGGGCGAAGACGTGATTCGCGAGCGCTACGGCAATCTTTTCGACATGTACCAGCGCATCACCGACGAAAATCCCTACCAGGTCCCCATGCGCATTTATCCCGCCATCCATTACACCATGGGCGGCCTGTGGGTGGATTACTACCTGATGAGCACCATCCCCGGTCTGTTCGTGATCGGCGAAGCCAACTTCTCCGACCACGGCGCCAATCGGCTGGGCGCCAGCGCCCTGATGCAAGGGCTTTCGGACGGCTATTTCATTCTGCCGTACACGGTGGGCGATTACATCGCGAAATCCAAGCTGGAAAAAATCGATACCGGGCATGCGGAATTCGCGAAGGCGCGGAGCCGCGGTTTCCGATCTGACCCAGCGCCTGCTTTCGATCAAAGGCAGCCAGACCGTGGATTCGTTCCATCGCCAGCTGGGCCGCGTGCTGTGGGACTATTGCGGCATGTCGCGCAACGCGCAGGGTCTTGAATTTGCGCATCGGCCAGATCCGCGAGCTGCGCGAACAATATTGGAAAGACGTCAACGTCACCGGCAGCGCCGACGATCTGAATCAATCGCTCGAAAAGGCCGGCCGCGTCGCCGATTTCTTCGAACTGGCCGAACTGATGTGCCTGGACGCGCTGCACCGCAACGAATCCTGCGGCGGGCATTTCCGCGAAGAATATCAGACGCCCGACGGTGAAGCGCAGCGCAACGACCAGGAATTCTCCTACGCGGCGGCGTGGGAATATCAAGGGCCCGGACAGCCCGCCGGTACTGAACAAAGAGCCGCTGCAGTTCGAATACGTGCATCCCAGCCAGCGGAGCTACAAGTGATGCGGCTGACTCTGCATATCTGGCGGCAGAAGAGCCGCGGCTCGCGCGGGCGGATGGTCCGCTACGATGCCATCGAATGCGAATCCGGACATGTCCATGCTCGAACTGCTGGACGTGATCAACGAAGACCTGATGCTCAAGGGCGAGGAGCCGATCGCCTTCGAGCACGATTGCCGCGAAGGCATCTGCGGCTCGTGCGGATTCATGATCAACGGCATCGCGCACGGCCCGCTGCCCGCCACCACGGTGTGCCAGCTCAGCATGCGCCACTTCAAGGACGGCCAGGAGCTGTACATCGAGCCGTGGCGCGCCAAGGCGTTTCCGGTGATCAAGGATCTGGTGGTCGATCGCAGCGCGTTCGATCGCATCATCTCGGCCGGCGGCTACATCAGCGTTCCCACCGGCAGCGCGCCGGACGGCAACGCCATCCCGGTTCCAAAAGAAGATGCCGATCGCGCCATGGACGCCGCGGCGTGCATCGGCTGCGGCGCCTGCGTGGCGGCTTGCCCGAACGCTTCGGCGGCGCTGTTCACCGGCGCGAAGATCTCGCACCTGGGGCTGCTGCCGCAAGGCCAGCCCGAACGGCACGAGCGCGCGCTGCGCATGGTGGCGCAATTCAATCGCGAAGGCTTCGGAAGCTGCACCAACATCGGCGAATGCGAGGCGGTGTGTCCGAAAGAGATCAAGCTGGAAGTAATCGCGCGCATGAACCACGATTTCATCCAGGCCAGCTTGACGCGCCGCTGATATTCAATCCTCGATCTTGATCGAGGGCCCGTCTTGCTCGATTCCTCTGCCGCCCTGCGCTCCACTTCGTGCGCGATCGCGACGAACGGCGCCCCAGCCTCGCCCAGCGTCACCGGACTGCCCGAATCCCCGCCCACGCGCACCGCCGGATCGAGCGCCAGCTCGCCCAGAAAACGGCACCTGCATCGTCTCGGCGGTCTTCTTCCCGCCGCCGTGGCTGAACACATCGATGCGCTCGCTTGCAGTGCGGGCACACCAGGTAACTCATGTTCTCCACCAGGCCCAGAATCGGCACGCGCACCTGCTGGAACATGTGGATCGCCTTGCGCGCGTCTTCGAGCGAAACATCCGATGGCGTGGTTACCACCACTGCGCCGGTCAGCGGCGCGGTCTGGATCAAAGTGAGCTGCACGTCGCCGGTGCCGGGCGGCAGATCGATCAGCAAATAGTCCAGTTCGCCCCAGTCGACGCCGCGCAGAAACTGCTGGATCACGCTGTGCAGCATCGGCCCGCGCCACACCAGCGGCTTGTCGCCGGGATTCAGAAATCCCATCGACATGATGCGCACGCCGTTCTTTTCGATCGGCTGGATGCGTTCGCCGATCGCGTGCGGCGTCTCGCGCACGCCCATCATGAGCGGCACGTTGGGGCCGTAGACGTCGGCGTCCAGCAGGCCGACCTTGTGGCCCAGACGCGCCAGCGCGATCGCCAGGTTCACCGAAACGGTGGTCTTTCCGACGCCGCCCTTTCCGGATCCGATTGCGATCAGGTTCTTGACGCCAGGTATCGGGAGCTTGGGCTGCTCAGCTTGCGCGGGATGTGGACCCATCAGTTCAACTTTAGCGCGTAGTCCCATTCCTTCGCGGCGCGATCGCGAACTTTCGCGACGTCGCGATCGAGAAGGAGGCCGCGGCTCACCAGTTGTTGCGCCGCTGCAGTGATCTGTTCCAGATAGTCGCGCTTGCTCTTGTAGCGCTCTTCGATCGACATTCGCGGGTCTCTGCGATTCTCGCGCTCGGTGCGATTCACCGGGAAGCGAATCCACGATCCCGACCATGCTGTACAGCTCATCCGGCGCGCCGATCGTCTTGCTGCGCAGGTTCCAGCCGGTATTCGAAGCCAGCGGCACCGCCACCTCCGGCATCCTGATGCCCGAGTTTCGTTGCCGTCGCAGGTCCACCTGCGGCACCAGCGTCGGATACGCCGCGCCCATCTTCGGTGGCTCCACGGAAAAGTCCAGCCGGTAAGCTTCGCGCTTGACTTTGGGTAGCTCGACATCCGCGATTTTCGGAAAGGCCAGCGCCGAAGCGCCGACCAATTGATCCTTGCCGATGCGCGGATACTCGGAAGCGGGCGGCTCCTTGCCGTCTTTGAGCCAGGCTTGCATCGCCACCAGCAGCGCGCGCATCGACGCGCGATAATCATTGACGCTTGCCGGGTTCTGCGCTTCCACGTCGCGCGGCGGGATGGAGCCGTTGCCGTGCTGCGATCCGGCGAAGAAATAAATGCGCGTGTCTTTGGCGATCGGCGCATCCTGCTTTCCGTCCGGCGTGGTGTGGATCAACGAAGCCGAGCGGCCCCAGTATTCGTAGGATCCGTTGCTGTAGAAAATCTTGGGGACAACGTTGGTCGTCGACGGCTTTCGCCAGCATCCCGTCATTGTCGGTGAACGGCGGGAGATCCACCGGATAGGCGACATTCAGGAACGGATGGCCGTCGCGCGAAGGCTGCGCGAAGCGCTCGTTGAAGCTGCCCCGGCCCGCGCCCGCGATGTGAGCCCACACGCCATCGAACACCTGGCGATTCTTTTCGTCCTGGTTGAATCCGTCGTAGACGAACGTAGCGCAGGAAGCGGCCGCTCTGCGAAACGCCGAACGCCAGAGCGCGCGTTTGGTGGTCTTCTGGTGATCACTGAGCGGAGTCTCGGCGCCGCCATACTTCAGGTAAGAAGCGAAGTCGCGCACGGCCGCCGGACCGAGACCGGCCAGCACCGGGTCCTTGGCCTTGTACACCACCTCATAAATCTTTCCCGGCTCGAAGCCGTCCGCCATGGTGACGTGCGTTGCGTCCGAAAACGTCCACTTGTCGCGCGCGATGGTGCGGCGCTCGCCCGCCACTGTGTCGCGGACGTAGCATCTGGTTCTCCGGCGCATCCGGATCCGCCACCGGGTATCCGATCTGATTGCGGTCGCCCAGCGAGATGGTCGTGACGCGCTTGTCGCCTTCCCATTCCGATCGCACCAGACCGGTGATCGGCTTGCCGTTTGTCGGTGGCGATGGGCGCATACAGATGCAAAAGCCTGAGCGTCGGCCGGAACGTCGAACTCCCATCCGATCCACACCAGCGTGAAGCCTTGTTCGAGCAGAAAATTGTCGCCGAATTGCGCGGGTGTGCGCGGATCGCTGGCCCCGGACGCGAGATCGAACATGCCCAGCAACCCCTTGCCGCCGCGATTCGAGATCTCAATCAGCGCAGTCCCGTTTCCCTTCGCCGCGATCGCGCGGTTTCAGCATGTAAAGGTCGGCGGAAAATTCCACTTTGCCTTCGGCGTTGCGCGGCGCAAGATCGATGTCGGCGATGATGCGGTTGGGCGCGAGCTTCGGGTCGACCGCGAAATAAACTTTGCCGGCGATGCGCTCGTACGCACCCGCGGATCCGAACGACGCGCCTTCGAGGACGTCGCCGCGATCGGTGATCTCAACGCGGGTAACGGCGCCAAAAGAAAGCGAACTGAGCAGCGAGACGAGCAGCAGGAAGCGGCGGATCATTTGACCATTGTACGTCGGCCTGAGACCGCTGCACTGCTGTTCCGGATTTTCATTTCCAGGATCGCGAACCAGCGCTGCGCTTCGTTCCAGAAGCGGAAGAATCCCCAACCAGCGGCTCGAAACACCCGGCGATGCTGTTGCCAAAGCAGCAGGCTCGTGACGTCGAACAGTACGCGGTGATAGAACGCATGGAATGTCCGCGCCCGCTCGCCGAGCCGCCCGCGGATCAGACCCAGCGTGAGTCCTTGATAGTTCAAGTGCGCTGCTTCGTCCTCCAGGATCCGCGAGCAGATGGCTCGCAACAGGCGCGATTTGGTAGCATCTCGCAGCGCCTGGTAGAACGGAACGGCGAGTACCTCGGCTGTGACCAGCACCGAAGCGCAGACCTCCAGCCCCGCCAACTTGCGGAGAAACCGGAACACGCCATCCACCCAGTTTGATCCGAGCCCCTGGATGCCCTGCTGACCCAGGAAGCTCGCCAGCATACGCTGTGCCCCTGCTCCTCTTGGATGAACAGTTCGAGAGCCGGAACAAACCAGGGATCGGCGGCCAGCTCGCTGTGGCTCTGCGCTCTCCGCTTCAACCCTCGGCCGCGCGCCCATTCCCCCAGCTCGAACTGTTGAATGGAGCGGACCACGCTGCGCCGCTCCGCAGCGGTGAGTACATAGGAATCGTGCCAGGGCAAAGAGTAGAAGGAATCGGCGTTCGCCTGAAAATGGCGATGCCATCGTTCATACTGCGACGCAACAAACGGAGCGGAAGCGGCCAGTGAGGTGCTCATGCCCCGCAGTATAGAGTACTTTACACTGCAGAGTCAAGCCCGCTGCAGGAGTCTAGGCCAGAGCCAGATTCGCCTGCGCACGCAGCGCGAAATCGTCAAATTCCCGGCGCGCCAGTTTCGGAAACGCCGCCGCCGCAATCATGACGGCGTTGTCGGTCGACAGTGCCGGGGTCGGAAAGAACACCGGTCCGGGAAGCCCGCCGTTCAGCGCCGCCGCGCGCAGACCGGCGTTGGATGCGACGCCGCCGGAGACGATCAGCGACTGCGCGCCGATCTCTTCAGCCGCGGTGCGCAACCGTCGCAACAATTCCTCGATCACCGTGCTCTGGAACGACGCCAGCAGATCGAGCGTAGCCTGCGGCGTCGCACGCAGCCAGTCTTCAAGACTTGGCGCTTTTCAATTTGCGCCGCGCTGCAATCTCGCCGGCCATGTCGCGCTGCTCCACCCAACGCAGCACCGCGGTCTTCAATCCGCTGAAGCTGAAATCGAGCGCATTGCCCTTCATGTGCGCCAGCGTGAACCGCACCGCGCGCGGATCGCCATACGGGGCCAGCTGATCGATGATCGGTCCGCCCGGATAACCGAACCCCAGCAGCTTTGCGACTTTGTCGTAAGCTTCGCCCGCGGCGTCATCGCGCGTCTTGCCGAGCAGCCGGTACGCGAAGCCTTCGCGCACCTCGAACAGATGTGTGTGGCCGCCGCTCACGACCAGCGCCAGCGCGGGGAATTCGATTTGCGCGCCCGCTTCCAGCACTACTGCATGAATGTGCCCTTCGATGTGATTCACGCCGATGAGCGGCAGCCCGCGCGCGAAACACACCGCCTTGGCGTACGTGATGCCGACCAGCAGCGAGCCCACCAGCCCCGGCCCCTCGGTCACGGCCACGGCGTCCAGCTCATCGAGACTCGTCCGCGCCTGCTCGAGCGCCAGCCGCACCACGGGAACGATGGCCCGCAAATGCTCGCGCGACGCGAGTTCGGGAACCACGCCGCCGTATTTCCCATGGGTGGCAAGCTGCGACGCCACCACCGACGATAGAATCGCCCGGCCATCGGCGACCACCGCCGCCGCCGTCTCATCGCACGAAGATTCGATGCCCAGGATTTTCATTGGTAAGTGACGAGCATTGCTATCGTGATTCTTGGATCTCTCCCAGTTCAATTATCACTTGCCCGATTCGTCGATCGCGCAACAGCCGCCCGCCGATCGCGCCGGCTCGCGCATGCTGGTCCTCTATCGCGAAGCGCAACGCTGGGAGGACCGCCAGTTTCGCGACTTACCCGCATTCCTGCGTCGCGGCGACTGCCTGGTTCTCAACGACTCGAAAGTTTTCCCCTCGCGCCTGTTCGGCCACCGCGCCGGCGTGCATGCTCTGCCGGTGGGAAAGAAAAACCCCAAGCGTTGGCAAAATCTATCGGGCGAAGTCGAGGTGCTGCTGATCGAGCCGGTCACAGCCGATGCCACAACCTGGACGGCGCTGGTGCATCCCGGACGCAAGATGCGCGTCGGCGAACGCATCCGCTTCGGCGACACCGAGGCCGAGATCGTCGGCCGTGGCGAGTACGGGGAACGAACGGTGCGCTTTCTCGACGCCGGCGACATCTACGCGCTGCTCGATCGCATCGGCCACGTGCCGTTGCCGCCCTATATCAAGCGTCCCGATGCCCCCGACGACCGCGACAGATACCAGACCGTGTTTGCCCGGGAGACCGGTTCAGTCGCGGCCCCCACCGCGGGCCTGCACTTCACGCCTGAGATTCTGGACGCCTGCCGCAACTCCGGGGCGGAAATCGCCTATGTCACACTGCACGTCGGCCTGGGAACTTTTCAGCCGGTCCGTGGCGAGTCCCTGCATGCCGAACGATTCCACGTCACCCAGGAGAACGCCGCTATGATCCGCGACGCCGCGCGTGCCATCTGCATCGGCACCACCGCGGTTCGCGCCGTCGAGAGCCTGTACCTCGGCCGCACGAATCAAACCGACCTCTTCATCCACCCCGGCTTCCAGTTTCAAAGGACGGACGCGATGCTCACCAATTTCCACCTGCCGCAGTCCAGCCTGCTGATGCTGGTGTGCGCATTCGCCGGCCGCGAATTCGTTTTGTCAGCCTATCGTCACGCGGTCGAAACCGGCTACCGCTTCTACTCCTACGGCGACTGCATGCTTGTGCTGTAGTCGCGGGAACCCGCAATGCCCTCCCGGTGTCTAACGATCATCGGAGAATCCGTGTGCCCACACTCGAAGTCAAGGACCTGACGAAATACTACACCAGCATCCCGGCAGTCGAAGGCGTCAGCTTCCGAATCCAACCGCACCAGGTGCTCGGCTATCTCGGACCGAACGGCTCGGGGAAAACCACCACCGTCAACATGCTCACCGGCCTGCTCGAGCCGACGCGCGGCCACATCTACTACGATGGCCAGGACGTCCGCACGAACCTGATGGACTACAAACGCGTCATCGGCTACGTCCCCGAAGTCCCCTACATCTATCCGTACCTCACCGGCCGCGAATACCTGCAGTTGATCGGACGCCTCCGCTCGCTCGATCAGCGCGCCGCCGAGCGCAAGATCACCGACCTGCTCGAACTATTCGCCATGCATCCCCACCGCCACTCGCTCATCTCGTCCTACTCGAAAGGCATGAAGCAGAAGATCCTCATCTGTGCCGCGCTGCTTCACAATCCGCAGGTGTTGATCTTCGACGAGCCGCTGTCGGGGCTGGACGTCACCTCCGCGCTGGTCTTCAAGAACCTGGTCAAGTCGCTCTCGGCAGCCGGCAAGATTATCCTCTACAGTTCGCACGTGCTCGAGGTCGTCGAAAAGGTCTGCTCCTCGGTGATCATCCTGCACCAGGGCCACGTGGTGGCGGACGACTCGGTGGAAAGCCTGCGCAACCTGATGCAGCTTCCCTCGCTCGAACAGATTTTCGCGCAGCTCGTCGTCGAAGAAGACGCCGAGCAAGTTGCCAACCAGATCGTGCAGGTCATGAGCGCCCATGCTTGACCTCTTTCAGGTCCTGATCCGTCATTTCTTCGGACGCTTCTTCGACAACGAGTTGGTGTCGCCCGAGGGCGAGATGCACTCCAGCATCGGCAAGATCATCGCCCTGCTGGCGTCGCCCGGCATGATCTGTATGTGGATGCTGCCTAAGTACACGTTTCTCTCCGTGCAGCCGCACCGCGTCTTCGAAGCCGGATCGCTTTCCGACAAGCTCTTCTTCCTCACCTTTTCGATGGTGGTGATGGGGTTCGTCACCGTGCTGGAATGGGACGCGCTGTTTCCCGACCGCCGCGACTTTACCATCCTGGTGCCGCTCCCCATCCGCCTGTCCGCCATCTTCGCGGCGAAAATCGTCTCGCTGTGCGCGTTCGTCCTGCTGTTCTTCGCCGCCACCAACGCCATCTCGATGCTGCTGTATCCGTTCATTGCCATCCACCTTGGCCCATCGTTTCTCGACATTCTGAACGGAGTCCGCATCCACGCCACTGTGATTCTCGCGGGAAACGCCTTCGTGTTTCTCTTTTTCGTGGCCATCCAGGGTCTGCTTATGAACGTGCTCAGCTATCGGCTGTTCCAGCGTGCCTCAACCTACATCCAACTGCTTTCGGTCTTCGTGCTGCTGCTAATGCTGTTGCTGTTCCTGGACACTTCGTCGCTGCTGCACTCGCCCGCCAACCGCCATCTGCTCTACTACTTCCCACCCATGTGGTTTTTGGGACTCTACGAGACCATGCTCGGCGAACCCGATCCTTTGCCGGGATGCAGCGCTATCGCCGTCGAAGCGCTCGTCGCCGTGGTGGTTGCCGCCGCCCTCGCCTACCTGCTCAGCTACAAGCGCCACGTCAAGCGATCGCTCGAGTCGGAAGAAATCTTCGACGTCGTGCCCACCTGGATTTCCACCGGACTCAGCCGGCTCGCCAATCGCGTTCTGGTTCGGAATCCGCTCGAGCAGGCTTCGTTCTATTTCACCGGCAAGACCATGCTTCGCAGCCGCAAGCACTGGCTCTACCTGGCAGCGTACGTGGGCGTTGGATTCGCGCTCGTGCTGCAAGGGCTGGTGGGCGCCTACTCGCGGAGCACGGGCCTCGTGATCGGAAAGCCCTCGCCCGCGCTGCTTTCGATTCCCCTGATCCTGTCGTTCTTCGTGCTCTCCGGAATGCGGGTGATCTTCCCGATCCCGTCCGATCTCCGGGCCAACTGGGCTTTCCGTCTCTCTGAAGCCGACGGCCGCCCGGAGTGTCTTGCCGGAGTCCGCAAAGCCATGCTGGTCTTCGGCGTTCTTCCCCTGCTCGGGGCGTTGCTGCCGGTTTACGCGTTCCTCTGGGGCTGGCCCACCGCGATCTTTCACACCTTCTTCGATCTGGTGCTGTCGCTGCTGCTGGTCGAAGTGCTGCTGTTCCGGTTTTACAAGATTCCGTTCACTTGTTCGTATCTCCCCGGCCAGGCGCAACTCACCACGCGCTGGGTGTTCTATTGGATGGGGTTCGCCATTTATGCCTACACGATGGCCAACCTGGAGTTGTGGTTCCTTCGCGAGTCGATCCGAATGGCGTTGTTCTACTTAGCGGCGGCTGCCGCGATCGCGGCCGTCACCGTCTATCGCAATCGTGTCTTCCGGGAGGAATTTGCTCTAATCTTCGAAGAGAAACCCGAGCCGGTGGTTTACACGCTGAACATCAGCGCGCCCGGAAGCTGGTAGCGCGCGTCGCTCGCCGGGCTCACTTCGGCTCGATCGACAACAACAGCTTGCTCAGCGGCGTGTAGTAGAGACGAAATAACCCGCCGGCCGGCAGCGCGGCATGCGCCTGCTGGTCGACTTCGAAGTACTCGTTCTTCGCCACGTACCGGTAGTTGGTGTGCTTTTCTCCGTACATGCGAGCCATTCCAAGCCCACCCTCGTCTTCTTTGCTTGGCGTCACGCGGCCTTCAATGCACGCTGCTTTGCCGGTCTTGAGATCCGCAATCAGCAGGGCCATCGTGTGGGAACTCTTGAACCGCGCCATGATGAACGCGCCGACACACGCCAGCGTTACAGCGCCGAAAAGAATGCCGATGCTCTTCGCGCCCAATATGGAGATGATCCAAAGCACGAAGCTGGGAACGATGGTCTTGACGACGAAGCAACACAGCAGCCAGCCCAGCAGCGCTCCGCCACTGTAGCGGACCGGCCGGACCGCGCGAACCAGCAGGCCGAACCACTGCGAATCACTGATCTTGCCGTTGCGGTTGGCTTCCAGGTCAGCGATGGTGAAACCGTTGGAGCGGGCCAGTTCGTCGAGCGGGTTCTCGTGCTCCTGGTCGGCGGTAATGTACTCGATGTAAGACATTGTGCCCCCATCAACTGATCGGAAGATCGCGCCCCCGGCTTTACGCGGCAGCCGGCCGAGCCACCAGCCGCAACCCGCCACGGCAATGCGGCTCAGACCACCCGCAGCCCGCTCGCAACACGCCACCCTGTTTTTCGGAATTCGCTACACTGGGACCATAAAGGAGATTGCGATGCGATTGATCCGAGGCGCCGTCCTCCTTAGCGCGGCGGCACTGGCGTTTGCGGCGGAGCAAGCGCCCAAGGTGATTCGGCCCGCCCCTGACTACAAGATCCGATTCGTTGACGGAACCCAAATCCCGCTCAGCAGTTTCCGGGGCAAAGTGGTGGCACTGCTTTTTGTTCATACCACCTGCCCGCACTGCCAGCATGCTTCCGAAGTGTTCACACAGCTGGCAGCCGAGTACGGTTCAAAAGGATTTCAACCCATCGACGTGGCCTTCAACACCATGGCCAATCTGTACGTGCGCGATTTTGTGAGGGATCATCACATCAGCTACCCGGTCGGTTTCGATTCGCCGGAAAATGCGCTCGGTTTCCTGGGTTTTTCGGTGATGGAGCGATATGCGGTGCCGCAAATCGTGTGGATCGATCGCGACGGCAACATCCGATCTCAAACTTCGGTGCAACCCGAAATGAGCCTGCTCCAGGAGTCGTACTGGCGTCACATGATCGAGACGCTCACCAGCGAGCGGTCCGCGCCAGCCGCGCACAAGACGACTACGCATCGCACTACGCCGGCGCGCACAACTTCGGCGAAGAAGAACCCGTAAGCGCGCACCGAACAAACGCCACCGATTCCGCGCCGCGACGCTATAATGGCTTCAGTGCGCCCGTAGCTCAGTCTGGATAGAGCGCTTGCCTCCGGAGCAAGAGGTCGTAAGTTCGAATCTTACCGGGCGTACCATTTGCGTCACAAACCGGCCACGTTCGTTTCCGGCAAAGTGACATCGGCGAGGCCCCAATTCTCGGAGCCGAAGATGAACGGCGCATTGAAGCGGCGCATCGCATCGATCCACTGCACGAATTCTGAGAACGGCATCTGCAGGACGCCTTTGGCTGCGACACGCGCATTGCGTTCCCGTTCGCCTTCCGGCGACCAGCCGGCGCCGGAGAGATGCTGGATATGAAAGATGCGCATGGGATCGCGCAGCACCACTTCTTCGAGGCCGCCGTAAAAGGCTGCGTAACAAAACAGGGCGTCGATGTGCATCGGCCAGCTCGTAAACTCCGGATAAGCGCGCAGGGCGAACCAGTCGTCTCGGGAAAGCATCGTAAAATCGCCAGCAGCATTAGTGTGCAAGTAGACAGGATTCCGCATCAGGTGGGCGACCGGGCTGGCAGCCTCGAAGGTGGCGTCCCAATCGGTCGACGGGCCTGTGTGGACGACCTCGAGGGACCAGCGTCCCGTCGGTTCGGCGTTGGACGAGGGCGAAGATGGTACGGGAACATGCTCCCACCGGAGGCTGAAGGAACGCAGGTTCAACATGCGCGCATCTTTCGCGATGGGAATACCGGCGCTCTTGAGGCGCAAGAACACAACTCCCGAACGGTCTTGCTCAGGCACGGACAGGAAGATCTCGCAACGCCCTGTAAGACTGGTTTCGGCGAGCATACGGCCGGATGGATCCAAGATTTCAAGCGTGACCGGTTCGGCTCCGGCGCTCGGGCCCACCTCGACATCCATCGCCAGTCGAGGCGCACCGTCGGGTTGTTGAAACACGATCTGGGCTTCCGGTGCAATCCAACGAAAATAGACGTCCTGGTAGGATTCCACCTCGTACCAGCCGGCGCCCAAGCGAAGTCCGGCCCCGGGCGGCGCAACATCGCGCGGTTCCAACTGGCGCAGACCATCCGGGGCGATCGCGGAATAACCCTCGGCGGCGAAGATCTGCAAGATATGGCTGTTGCAGAAGGCCAGCAGTTGGTCGACGCCGGCGCCCGGCGGAACGTTGTTGGCGACGTCGTGGCGATCGATGCGGTAGATCTTGCGCGGCTCGAGCCGGCGTTCAGCCAGGAACTGCATCAGCTCAGCCGAACAGACGATATCGAGATTCATCGCGATGACGAATTCTCCGCGGGCGCGGCGGATGCCGGCGTTCTTGGCGATCATCTGGTGCAGGGGAATGGTCTGGAAGTTTCGAAAGCGCTGGTGAATTTCCCGCGGGACTTCGACTATTCGGACACTGCAGAGCGCTGTGCCGCGCGGCCACTTCAAAGCGTCGATCAGCCTGGGCCGCCCTTCCGGAGGGTTCCACTCCACGATGATGATCTCGGAGGGCAGACCATAGCGCTGGGATTGGCTGATCCAGGCGTCGAGAAAAGCCTGCATGCGCTGGAGCATGTTGCCGCCATGGTCGTCGTTGCGCGCGCCCACCACTACGGAGATGTACGGCGTCATGCTCCGATTCAACGTTGACGTACCAGCCATTCGCTAGCGACTCGCCTCCGAGACAGCCGGAACCGGTGTTTGCTGCGGCGACGTTTCGACCAGAGGGAGGCCCGCCAGGCCCCACTCATCCATGTTGAAGAGAATTGGCGTGTGCAGTGTGCGCATTTGAGCCACGAGCCAGGCAAAATCCCCGGGCATGATGGGGGTCAAGCCGGCGGGAGCTTCTTGCTGCGACGGCCGACTGGCGATGGCTGGAGGTTCAACGTGGTAGATGCGCATCGGATTCCTCAGGACTTCCTCGCGGGCGCCGGCATGATGGGCGGAATAGCAGAACAGCGGGTGCAGATGACGTGAGGGCAGGTGGATCTCGGGGTAGCCACGCAGATCGAACCAATG
Source organism: Terriglobia bacterium (assembly GCA_963792065.1). Classification (GTDB taxonomy): domain Bacteria; phylum Acidobacteriota; class Terriglobia; order Bryobacterales; family Bryobacteraceae; genus Palsa-89. The sequence continues at coordinate 1,509,953 of CAWBUU010000002.1, read as the reverse complement.
TTCGCGGGCCATGAGGACGAAGTCGGCGCAGGCGTTGGTGTGGAGGAAGTCGGGCTTTCCCATTTCGCGGATTTGCAGCTGGCTCGGCGCGAGGTCGGCCGCCCAGTCTTTTGTAAGGGCACGGGAGTCGAGCGTCAGGGTCGGCCAGTCTAAGGGCACGCGTAGATCCGATGGAGGCGCGGTGCGCTTGCGGGCGCCGAAAGCCAGGACGCGAAAGTTCAGCACGCGGTCGTCGTCTCCGGCCGGAAGGCCGGGCTTTTCGGTGGAGAGAGATAGTGTCGTGATTGTGTCGCGGGGTGCGGGAACGGCGAATTCGAGATAAGTCAAGCCTTGGACGGTGGCGCGCGCAATCACGGCGTCGCGGTTGTGGAGGTGACGGACCACGAGAACAAAGGGGCGCGAACCCTGTCCGGGGCCAGGCTCGATGAGCAGCGCTAGGCTGGAGCTGCGCGGTGGAATGCGAATGGCGAATTGCGCGTCGTGCGAGACCCAGCGGAAGCGTTCGCCGTTGACCTGTTCGAGGTAGGACCAGCCGGGGCCCAATTGAAAATCGAGTCCGGCTTCGAAGATGTCGGGACCACGTCGGCGAAGGAGGACGACGGCGCGCCAGACGGTGGGCGGCCCGTGCAGCGGCAGCGAGGCGAGGGATCGATAGTGGCGCATGGCTCCCAGCATGCGCTGCAGAGTCGCTCTGTTCTCGCGGGCCACGGTCAGGGCGGAGGGCATCGGGGATAACGGCGGGTTGGGCTTCGCCCAGTCGCAACCAAAGACGGCCAGGTTGAGGATGCGTGGCTCGGTGACGATTGGCGAGCCGCCGCCGGGAACGCGCAGCCGGAATTTTCGAAGGCCATCGGTTGCCGGCCCGGGCACCGCGAGCGCTAGGGTCATGCGGCCGGTGAGCGTCCATTCCGCGACCTTCGCGCCGTGTTCGTCGAAGACTTCGAGCGGTTGAGGAAGCGGAACGAGGCCCGGACCTGGCTCGCACTCGAGCAGCAGGATCGAGCCGTTTTCGGGCAGGCGCGCGACAATCTCCGCGTCATTGTAGAGCCAACGAATCGTTTCACCGGAAGGATAGCGCTCCGGTGGAAACCATCCTTCGCCGAAAGTCAGGCAAGAGCCTGGTGAAGTGATGTCTTCAGGTTGGTTTTGCCGGAACCCTTCGGGTGAGAGCGAAAAAATGCCTTCGCGTGCGTGCAGGCGGATCGAGTGGCTGCGGCAATAGGCGAGTTGTTGATCGAGCGAGGCGCCGCTTGGAAACTCGCCGGCGAGGTTGTGCCGGTCGATCCGGTACATACGGCCCTTCTCTAACCGGCGCGCTGCGAGGAACTGCACGAGCTCGTCCGAGAATACTATGTCGATATTGGTGGCCAGGATGAACTGGCCGCGCGCGCGCCGGATGCCGGCGTTCATGGCGAGCATCGGATATGCGGCCGGAACTTCGATGATTCGAATCTGGCAGGTGGATGTGCCGGTGGACCAGCGCAAGGTTTTGATCAGCGGTTCGCGGCCGGCGGGTGGAGCTAATTCGACGATGATCAGCTCGGATGAGACCCCATGCTGTTTCGACTGCGTGATCCAGCGATCTAAGAAGGCCTGCGCGCGTGCGGGGAGGTCGCGCTCATGGCTCAAGATCACGACCACGGACAGGTACGGTGCATTGGACTGCGAGTCGTTGTACCCTGACGGCATGGAGTTCAAATTATAGGATAGTCGTCGGTTTGACTCTGAGGTGATTAAGTAAGGCGCGCCAAGCCACTACGCCCGTCGCGGCAATCCTGGCTTAGTACTAGGGCTTTCCTGGTTCCATTTATTGTGTTTTCTCCAATTGGTCAACTCGTCGTGTAACGTTACTCTTCGATTTCGCGCGCTGCTGGATGGGGGGAAGCGGTGAAAGAACGAATCGCAATTCTAGTAGCAGGACTATTGTTCGCCGCGGGAAGTTCGCTGGGATCAGGGAATGGACTGACAGGCGAATACTTTGATAACACCGGCGTTTTCGGATCACCTGTGCTGACTCGAACCGATCCGGCCGTGGATTTCGACTGGGTGCGTGCAAATCCCGGGCCTGGCGTAACCAAAAATTACTTCTCGACGCGCTGGACGGGGCAAGTAGAAGCGCCAGCCAGCGGGTCGTATCGTTTCGTCACCTATTCCAACAACGGAATTCGCGTGTGGCTCGACAATGCGTTGATCATCGACAATTGGGGATCACACGCAAGCGAGAAAGACACGAGCAAAGCCATCAGCTTGACAGCGGGACAGCGCGCCAATATCCGGATCGAGTTTTTCGACAACATGGGAAGCGCGGTGGCGAAGCTGCTGTGGATAGAGCCGGGGAAATCGGAAGCGGTGGTGGTGCCACAGGCGCGATTGTTCTCGACGCCTGCGAGCGTGAGCACGCAGTCTGAGCCGGTGTTTCTGAGTTCTCTGAAGCCAACGTTCGCGGAAAACGGGTGGGGAGTTTACCAGCACGACCGAAGCAACGGAGAACGCGGCGGCGGCGACGGCGGTCTGATTTCGATTGGAGGCGTGAAGTTCCAGCGTGGCCTCGGAGTACACGCGCGCAGCGAGCTGCGTTATGCGCTGGGCGGCAAGTACTCCGAGCTTCTAGCTGCTATCGGTGTGGACGATGAAGTGGGCGATCGCGGCAGCGTGACGTTCGAAGTCTGGCTGGACGGGGTGAAGGCGTTCGGGAGTCCGGTGCTGCATGGTTCGGACAAAGCCATGCTGGTGGACTTGAAAATCGCCGGCAAGAATGAGCTGAAGCTGATCGTTCTCGACGGAGGCGACGGGAACGGATATGATCACGCGGATTGGGCGAGCGCACGAGTGTTAGTGGGATCGGGCGGCGGTACTCCGACTCCGGCTCCGCTTCCGGTTCCGCCTCCGGGTGCGCCCACCGGGCTGGTGGCGACGCCTGGAGATAAACAGGTCGCGCTGGCGTGGAACCCAGTAAGTGGAGCCGGTATCACTTACAACGTGTATCGTGGGACGAATGCCAACGGAGAATCTGGAACGCCAATCGCGACTGGAGTGATAACTCCAGCGTTTGTCAACACCGGCTTGACGAACGGAACGACTTACTTCTTCAAAGTTGCGTCAGTAAGTGCGAACGGGTCGAGCGAGAAATCGAACGAGGCCAGCGGGAAGCCGGTTGCGCCTCCTCCGCCGCCCGCGCCCACGGGGCTAGCGGCAGTGGCCGCCGACAAGCAGGCGACGCTGTCGTGGAATGCGGTTGCGGGAGCGTCGAGTTACAACGTTTACCGCGGGACCAGCTCGAATGGCGAATCTTCGACACCCGTTATGACCAGCATCTCTGTGCTGACCTGGACCAACACGGGACTTACGAACGGCAAGACTTACTTCTTCAAAGTCGCAGCCGTGAATGGAAATGGCGCCAGCGACAAGTCGAATGAGGCGAGCGCCAAGCCGGTTGCGCCTCCTCCGCCGGCGGGACCCACGGGTCTGGCGGCTGTGGCGGGCGATAAGCAGATCGTGCTTACGTGGAATGCGGTCGCCGAGGCCACGAGTTACAACGTCTATCGTGGAACTGCCGCCACCAAGGAAGCATCGACGGCTGTTATCACGGGACTAACTACACCGACATGGACAAATACGGAACTTACTAACGGTACGACTTACTTCTTTAAAGTGGCGGCGGTAAACGCGAACGGGACGAGCGAGAAATCGAACGAGGCGAGCGCCATGCCGACGGCCCCGGGCTTGTTACTGACCCAGACCCAAAAGGACGCCTTCCGGTTCCTGCGGCAGTCGACGTTCGGAGCGACGCAGGCCCTGGTGGATCACGTGGTGGACGTCGGCAAGGCAGCGTTCCTGGACGAGCAGTTCGCGCTGCCGCCGACGCCTTATCCGGACGCTCTGATCACCAAGCCGAACATGGAGCTGGTGTCAGAGCAGTTTTTCCAGAACGCCATGACCGGGCAGGATCAGCTTCGTCAGCGGGTGGCATGGGCGCTCAGCCAGATCTTCGTCGTTTCGGCGGAGAAGGTAGATAACACGCACGCGATGGTGCCGTACATCCGCATGCTGGAAGCGCGGGCGTTCGACAACGTAAAGGACATCATGCACGACGTGTCGCTGAGTCCGGCCATGGGCGAGTTTCTGGACATGGTGAACAACAAGAAAGCCAATCCGGAGACCGGTATTCTGCCGAATGAAAATTATGCGCGCGAGTGGCTGCAGCTTTTCTCGATCGGTCTGGTGGAGTTGAACGACGACGGAACTCCGATGGCGGGAAATCCGGTGACTTACGCGCAGGCGGACATCGGCGACATGGCGCGGGTGCTGACTGGTTGGACCTATGGCGACAAGGTGGCGGGCAACCCGACCAAAACCAACAAGGCCTTCTACGACGGCCCAATGGAGCCAGTGGACCGGTATCACGATACGGACCCGAAGACCATTCTCGGCGAGAATTTCCCGGGCGGCCAGACCACTCAGGAAGACTTCGAGCACGCGCTGAGTGTGGTCTTCAATCACCACAACGTGGGACCGTTCCTGGTGCGTGAGTTGATCCAGAAGCTGGTCAGCTCGAATCCGAGTCCAACGTATATCCGGGACGTGGTGCAGGTTTTCAACAACAACGGGCAGGGTGTGCGCGGCGACCTGAAGGCGGTGGTGCGCGCGATTCTGCTGCATCCCGAGGCGTCGTCTCCGGCGGCGGTGAAATTTCCCGAACCGGCCCTGTTCCTGACAACCGTGTGCCGCGTGCTGTGCGGCAGCATCGTGGATCATCCGTTCATGAGCGATTTTTCCCAGAGCATGTCGCAGCGTATCTGGTTCGCTCCTAGCGTGTTCAATTATTTTTCGCCGAACTACCGGGCCGGAAGCATTTTCGCGCCCGAGTTGCAAATCTGGACCACGGCGACCGCGATGACGCGGGCCAACTGGGTGGCGTCGCTGGTATCCGGCGGATTCGGAAGTGACGTGACGCTGAATCTGGGGCCGTTCAACGCGGTGGCCGCGGATCCGAATGCGTTGCTCGATACGGTGAATTCGCTGCTGGCGGGCGGCACAATGCCGTCGAATGTGCGAACCGAGATACTCAAAGCGCTGGCGTCCGCGCGCAGCAACAAGGAGCGCGTGCAGACGGCGATCTACCTGACCGCGGCCTCCATGCAATATCAAGTCGAGCACTGAGAGACAGGAAGGAACACGACGACAATGATGAACATGGCGAACCGGCGTGAATTTCTCAAGCGCTGCTGCACCTTCGGCGCCGCGGGCGCGGCGATGCATCTGACGCGCTTCGGCCTGATGACCGCGAATGCGCAGAGCACATCCACGTACAAGGCTCTGGTGTGCATTTTCATGTTCGGCGGCAACGACGCGAACAACATGATCGTGCCGCTGAGTTCGGCGGGCTTCTCGGCGTATCAAGGCGTGCGCGGCGGGCTGGCGCTGGGGCAGGGCACGTTGCTTCCGGTGAACACCAAAGGAGGCGTCGCGTACGGGCTGCATCCGCGCCTCGCGAACATCCGCAATTTGTACAGCCAGGGCAAGGCCGCGATGATCTTCAATGTCGGGACGCTGGTGCGGCCGACCACCAAGGCCCAGTATCAGCAGAATCAAGTGGCGCTTCCGCGCAATCTCTTCTCGCACGCCGATCAACAATCGCAGTGGCAGACGTCGAATCCGACGGTGGCGGGCGGAACGGGCTGGGGCGGCCGCGTGACCGATCTGGTCGCGGCGGGAACGCCGTTTCCCGCGGGCGTTTCAGTAGCGGGGAATTCGGCGCTGCTCAACGGCGTCACGACTGGCGGCGTGAGCATTTCGCCCGGGTCGAACTTCGGTCTGGACGGTTTCGGAAGCGATGCCGCGTCCGCCGCACGGTTCGCAGCGTTGCAGAATATTCTTACGTTCGACACCGGCGTGCAGATGATCAGCTCCGCGAGCGGAGTGCTTACGAACGCGCTGAAGTCGGCGCAGGAGATCAACAAGGCGCTGACCAGCGGCGCGCCGCTGACCACGGTGTTTCCCAACACGGGCCTCGGCCAGCAACTGGCGCAGGTGGCCAAAGTGATTCAAGTCCGCGGGGCGCTGGGCATGGACCGCCAGATTTTCTTCGCGAGCGTTGGCGGTTTCGACACGCACAGCAACCTCATCCAGGACCAGGATCCGCTGATGAACCAACTGGACGGCGCGATTGGCGCGTTCCAGTCGGCGCTGGGGGAGTTGGGAGTGGAGCAGAACGTGATCACGTTCACCGAGTCCGAGTTCAATCGCACCGGAAATTCGAGCGCGACCAACGGGTCGGACCACGCCTGGGGCAGCCATCACTTCGCGATCGGCGGGCCGGTGAAGGGCGCCGATGCTTACGGCACGTTCCCGACCATGCAGCTTTCGGGTCCGGACGATGTCACGGGCCGCGGCGTGTGGCTGCCGGCGCTGTCGCTCGACCAATACGCGGCGACCATGGCGTCGTGGTTCGGCGTGGCCGATGCGAACCTCACCAGCGTGTTTCCGAATCTGGGAAACTTCGCAGCGCAGAAGCTGTCGTTTATCTAAGCGTCGTCTTCTTCGGGGGGATCGTCGGTCTCGGCGGCTGCGGCGGCCTCGGCCTGTGCGGCGAGTTCTTCGTCGGAGATTGGCGCGGCATTCAGAACTTCTTCGGCCTGCTCGGCGAACGATCGAGGAACCATGAGGCGCAGTCCGCCGGCACCGGTCCACGTATTACTTATTTCGTTATCAAGAAAGGCCGGGATGTCCGCGCTTCGGAGCAGCGTCTTGGCGAGATTAGCTTCTTCGAAGTTGATATAAGTGGCCACCTCGACCAGTTCCTCGCCCTCGCCCGCGCCGTCGGCCGGTTGTGCGGCCGGATCGGGCGTGAGGCCGCGCCGCGCGACTTCGGCGTCGTAGTAGGATCGCGCGATGTCGGTCAGGTCGCCGCGATCGATCTCGAGCAGAGCTTCATCGGACAACTGGTCGTACTGGCGCGCGAATTCGCGGGGATCGATATCCAATTTGCGCCTCCTGACAAGCGTACTACGGCCGGCTGGCGATGGCGGAAGGCTCAAGACAGAATCTAGACCGCCTAGCGCTGCCAGAGAATCTGATTCGCTTCGAGAGGGACAAGGCCTCCAGATTTGAATGGAACGATACGCGGCGTGTAGCTCTCGGCAGGCCGATCGGCGGGTACACGCGCCGTATACAAGTAACCATGCGTCGATCCGATCAATGGCCGATCCCGATTCATCTTCTGCACGAAGGGATCGTCGTCGCTCCGGTCCGCATACAACTCCACACTGACGCTCTCCGGCTCCAGCTCATCGAGAAAAACCTGAACCTCGAACTGATAGTGATCGCCCTGTGTCTCAACAGTAAGGGAACCGAATCGCAGGGCGGCCCAGTGGTTGGAGAGCTGCCTGCTCCAATCGAGCAGCGCTGCCGCCAGCTTGCCCTGTTCAGCGGACCGCTGCCGGTAGGCATCCGCAGACGGCAGATAGAAATCGTCAGTGTATTCGCGCAGTGTGCGATTGGCTGAGAACATGGGCGTCAGCCGGGCCATGCTCTCGCGCATGCGAGCCACCCAGCGGGTGGGGATGCCGTGTTCGTCGCGAGCGTAAAATTCTGGAACGATTTCCCGCTCGAGCAGCGAGTACAAGGCGCCGGCTTCCGCTGCATCCCAAGCGGGATCGTCGCCATGCTCCCTTCGATCGCCGAGTGACCAGCCCACATCGGCGGAGTAAGCCTCGGCCCACCATCCGTCGAGTTCGGAAAGATTCAGCCCGCCATTCACGAGCACCTTCATGCCGCTGGTGCCGCAAGCTTCCCAAGGACGCCTCGGCGTGTTGATCCACAGATCGACGCCCTGCACCAGGCGCTCGGTGAGAAGCATGTCGTCGTCGCTCAGGAACATGACGTGAGGGCGCACTTCAGCCCGCCGCAGGAAACTAATCCACTGCTGGATCATGGCCTGGCCTGCGAGATCCTGCGGATGCGCTTTTCCTGCCAGGATCAACTGGACCGGCCGCTGCGAGTCAGTGAGAATGCGCAGCAGGCGCTCGGGATCGTGCAACAGGAGGTTGGGACGCTTGTATGTCGCGAAGCGGCGGGCGAAGCCCATCGTAAGGGTGTTGGGATCGAAGATCTGTTGAGCCTGCTGGATGGCCGCCTCCGAAGCGCCTTGGCCGGCAAGCTGGCGAGCCAGGCGCGTGCGGACGTAAGGAACGAGAGCGCTCCGCATTGCGGCGCGCAGCTGCCAGAGTGTAGCGTCGTCCACCGTGCGACACCTCATCTCAAGGTTCTCCAGACTGCCGATCCAGCGATCCTTGCCGCACGCTGCTGTCCACAGGCTGTCGGCTTCGGCAGAGTCCCAGCTCGGCATGTGAACGCCGTTGGTAACGTGAGTGATCGGGACCTGTTCCTGCGGCCAGCGTGGGAAGAGCGGCTGAAATATGCGGCGGCTGACCTTGCCGTGCAGACGGCTCACGCCGTTGATGCGCCCGCTTCCTCGCGCGGCCAGATAGGCCATGTTGAATGGCTCCGCGGCATCGTCAGGATTGATGCGGCCGAGCGCGAGCAGAGCCTCGAGCGGGATTCCGAGCTTCTGCTCGGCATAAGCGCGGAGGTAGCAGTCGATCAGATCCGGAGAGAAGCGATCGAATCCGGCGGCTACTGGCGTGTGCGTGGTGAACAAGTTGCCGGCGCGCGTCACGGTCAGCGCGAGATCGAACGGCTTTGCGTGGTCTTCCATCCAAGTGCGCGCGCGATCCAGGATGGCGAACGCTGCGTGGCCTTCGTTCAGATGGCAGACTTCCGGAGAAATATCCAAAGCGCGAAGCAGTCGCCAACCGGCGATTCCCAGCACCAGTTCCTGCTTCAAGCGCAGGTCCGGGCCTCCTCCGTAAAGCTCTCCTGTAATGCCGCGGTGGGCGGGCAGGTTCGCCGGGTCGTTGGTGTCGAGCAGGTAGAGCTTGTTTCGCCCGACCTGCGCCTGCCAGGCACGAACCAACAGCGGAAAGCCGGGGAGATCGATGGGGATTCGCAGCCACTCTCCGTTCGGCTGGCGCACGGGAGTGATGGGTAGCTGTCCAGGATCGTTGAATGGGTAAAGAGCGAGTTGACGTCCCTCGAAATCGATCTGTTGCCGGAAGTAACCCTGTTGATAGAGCAGTCCCACTCCAATTACCGGTACGCCCAGGTCGCTGGCTGTCTTGAGCTGATCACCGGCCACGTTGCCCAGGCCGCCGGAGTAAATCGGCAGTGCTTCGCTGAGCATGAATTCCATGCTGAAGTAGGCCACGGAGTTCAAGCCGGTATTGGGATGCGCTTTTTGAAACCAGGCAGGCGATTCTCTGGCCTGGCGCTGGCTTTCGAGCAGCCCTTGCAACTCTTGCTGAAATGCGGCGTCCCGGAGGAGGCCGTGCAGTTTCTCGCCAGAGACGGTCTGCAGGATGTTCCAGGGGTTGTGGGTCAGGTCCCAAAGCTCGGGGTCGAGCTGGCGCCACAACTCGTCGGCGGCGTGATTCCATGACCAGCGCAGATCCAGGGCGAGACTAGCGAGTGGGTCGTCGCCGCAGCTTTCGGATGGATGGACGGTGTATTCGGGATCACTCATCGTAGAGCCCGAGCCGCCCTTATTATAGACCGAGCCGCCTTCGTGCAGACCTACTAGGGGCGCTGTCCGATCCAGTTGCCGGGTGGGTCGTAGTTGCAGACCCACACTTCGCGGCGTCCGTCGCCGGCCGCGGCACATCCGACCTGTGTAGTTCGGCTCCAGATCAACTGCGTGTAGTGGCCGCGCATGCGGTGGCAGGCGTTAGCGCGGTAATCGTAGTCGCGCGCCTCGGAAGCCCAAGCTGCGACGACTTCCGCGGAAGAAGCGCGCGCGCCGGTGATCTCGAAGATATTTTCGCCGTAGACGGGGTGGGAGCGATGCTGGAACTTTCCTTCGCGGAGCAGTCGATCGGCCCACTCCTGCGCGTACTCGGCCAGCCGTGCGGACCAGGTGAGCGGAGGGACATCGACGCGCGCCCGGATTTCGTTGTGCGCGGCGAGCATGTCGCGGGCGAAACGGCGTGGCTGTCGCCTGCTGTTGTGGTTGCACTGGGAGCTATGACCAGCGTGGCGGCGAAAACCAAGCGCAGTGATCGCATTGTTGGCGTAGAGCCTGAGTTGGCTCCCCGGCATGGATTCGAACCACGATTCACGGCTCCAAAGGCCGCTGTCCTACCATTAGACGACCGGGGACCTGGAAGGAATGACTACCCCAGTTTAGCATTGCGTGGGCGTGGCGCCGGTCGTGTCACTATATCTGAAGCATGAAAATTCGAATCAAGAAGCTGCACGTCGACGCCATCCTGCCGAGCTACGCCCACGGACCCGATGAAGACGCGGCGCTCGATCTTTGCGCGCTGGAACGCGTAGTGCTTTCGCCGGGCATCGCCCAAGCCGTCCCCACCGGCATCGCGATCGCGCTGCCCGCCGGTCATGAAGCGCAAGTGCGGCCACGCAGCGGGCTGGCGCTCAAGCACTCCATCACGGTCAACTTCGGCACCATCGATCCCGGCTATCGCGGCGAGATCCGCGTGGTCATGTTTAATCTCGGCCGGGCTGATTACACGGTCGAGAAGGGCGACCGCATCGCGCAACTGATCGTCGCGCCTTACGACGCGGTCCAGTGGGAAGAAGGCGAGCTGGGCGACTCCGTTCGAGGCGCCGGCGGCTTCGGATCGTCGGGGCGATAGAGTAAAAGCATGCTGCGGATTGTGTCGCTCATCGCGAGCGCGACCGAGATCGTTCACGCGCTCGAACTGACGCCCCTATCAGGTGGGCCGATCGCACGAATGCGACTATCCGGATGAGATTCGCGCGCTGCCGGTTTGCACCATGCCCAGTTTCCCGATGAATGGAACGAGCGCCGAGGTCGACGCGCGCGTGAAGCAGGGACGAGCTGTATCCATGCCGGGGACCCAGTCTGGACACGTCTCGAACTCGCCAGTGGAGACCCGGTATTACTTACGGATGCGCCGCGATACAGGATTGGTCGGCTTCTTGATCGGTTAAATTGAGCGGAATCAATCAAATGCCGCTATCTTCCGACGAGAAACTCGGCCCCTCCGAACGATCCGACGCCAGTGTTGGTATTGGCGGATATCAGCAGGCTCGGCCGGAACGGCCAAGTCTTAAGGTTTTCGTTTGCGTCGGTTTCGAGGCTGAGCTTTACTCTTTTTGGCGTCCGTGGTCTTCTTCGCCTTCGTGGCCATCTTTAGCTTCTTGTCAAACGTCAGCTTCCCGGGCTTTACCGGGGCCCCGCCCGCTATCCTCGAGTTGATATCCTCCGCGCCCATCTGGGCAGCGCGGTCAGCGGTCCATTCAGCGACCTGAAATGCTGATTGCTTCTCAAGATCTTCCTGGGTAACCGGTTTCGCCCATCTGGCGGCGGCGGCCGTCTTGGCGACTGCCACGCGTTGCTCTGGCGTGAGCTTTTCCATACGGGCCTTGCCGCTGGCTTTCCCGCCCTTGCGGCCGATCCCAGCCAGGTATTTCGACACCGTCGTCTTGCGAGCCATTGGTATTAATGCTACCTGTTTCAATTGCCGATTGACATTGCTGAAGCGGAGTCAGCATAATTGTCTTTGCGTATGCTGAAGCTGCATCAGCATACGCAAGGGAGAGGATAAAGTGAACCGAGGTCCCTATATCGGAGGAGGGTCTTCCAGCCTTTTTCTCGAGTTCAGCCTGTTCGGTCTCTGCCCGTGAGTGGCCCATACGGCATCATTGCTGTCTGCGTCGATCCTTCTTAGCTTTGCGGACGCTCACTTCGCGCGCGACAGACTCGGTGGCCCTACTCGAAGCCGAGGAACGGGGTTAGAAAGACCAGCGAGAACTGCGACAGGATTTTTTTAGATGATGTGTGCAGAGCGCGATTCGTTGCGGCACGAGCATCAGGCAGCCGTTCAGAACCTTCGTGCGTCCATCCGCGACTTAGTCACACTTGTCGACGATTCGGTCGCAGACCCAGACTTCAATCTGGCTCATCGGCGAATAAGAGTCGCTCGCCGCGCATACGAAGCGGCACGTGACGCCTTGGAACAGCACCAAGCGGAACATGGTTGCTGAAATTGAAACGAAGCCAAGATTCGCCATTGAGTCACACCTTCATCGCATTGCCATGTGGCGCAGGGATGGCAAAGAGATCCTATGCTTTAACCGAGATCCAAACCAAATCTGGCTGGAATGTCCGCGCGGATGGACGCTCAACTGCGCTTCGCCGCCCCTGAACGGCCGTTTTCAGTGTCCCAGCCGCTCGGCTTGGCCAGTCGCTCCCGGCCGCTGGCCGTAAGCCACGACGGCTCAAGAATCTTTTTTCTAGCAATCCATGGCGGAGCTCGACTCGGGTGTCATTCAGTTTCGAACCGGCGCGATCCGTTAGCCCGAGCCCAGGGAGCTCAGTCGGCGCGCGGCGGATGACGCAGTTGTGGGTGTATGGTCGCGCACTCGGAAGTTGCCCGGGAACCAAGCGGATTGAGACAGTTGTCGTTGAAGCAATCCATGATGGGCTCGCGCCCTGCTTTTGCGGAACCCAGAGGGCCATCGTCTTAGGCGAGCATCGCATCATCCGCAGGTACGGGCTCAAGCGATTGGGTCCATGCTGGTTCGAGTCCATGCTGGGGTAGCAGATCTACCAGTATCAATTTGAGAGAAGCCTTCAAAGGCACGCAATCAAAGCAAGGATAGCGCGAGCTTCAGCAATTGATGATTGGCTCCCCGGCATGGATTCGAGCCACGATTCACGGCTCCAAAAGCCGCGGTCCTACCATTAGACAACCGGAGATCTGGAAGGAAATGTCTACGCCCAGTTTTGCCATTGCGTGGCCGCCAAGCCGGTCGAGTCACTATATCTGAAGCATGACAAATTCGAATCAAGAAGCTGCATGCCGACGCCATCCTGCCGAGCTACGCCCACGGATCCGATGAAGACGCAGGGATCGATCTCCGCGCGCTCAAGCACTCCATCACGGTCAACTTCGGCACCATCGATCCCGGTTACCGCGGCGAGATCCGCGTGGTGATGTTCAACCTCGGCCGCGCTGACTACACAGTCGAGAAAGGCGATCGCATCGCGCAACTGATCGTCGCTCCCTATGACGCCGTCCAGTGGGAAGAAGGCGAACTGGGCGACACCGTTCGAGGCGCCGGCGGGTTCGGTTCGTCGGGGCGATAGAGTAAAAGCATGCCGCGGATTGTGTCGCTCATCGCGAGCGCGACCGAGATCGTTCACGCGCTCGACCTGACGCCCCATCAGGTGGGACGCTCGCACGAATGCGACTATCCGGATGAGATTCGCGCGCTGCCGGTTTGCACCACGCCCAGCTTTCCAGTGGATGGGACCAGCGCCGAAGTCGACGCGCGCGTGAAACAACAGTTGGCGAATGCGCTCTCGGTGTACGAAGTGTTCCCGGACCAGTTGGAGCGCCTGCAGCCGACGCACGTCATCACGCAAACGCAATGCCGGGTTTGCGCGGTGAGCCTGGAGGATGTCGAGCGCGCGCTCGCTGGTTCGGTATCAAGCCGGCCCAAGCTGGTGTCGCTCGTGCCGAATGCCCTGGCCGACATCTGGAGCGACATCCGTCTGGTCGCGGATGCGTGCGGCGTGGGGGCGAAGGGCAAGCAAGTCGTGAGCAGGTTGCAGGACCGGATGGATGCGATCTCAAAGCGTGCGCATGCCGCGACGCGTCGCCCGCGCATCGCGTGCATCGAATGGCTGGAGCCTCTGATGGCGACCGGGAATTGGGTTCCGGAGCTGATCGATCTCGCCGCGGCAGAGAACCTCTTCGGCAAAGCGGGCGCGCATTCACCCTGGATGACCTGGGACGACCTGGCGGGGTCGGACCCCGACGTAATCGTGATCATGCCGTGCGGTTTCGATCTGGACCGGACGCGGCGCGAGATGTACTGGCTCACGGATCGGGCAGGCTGGCCTGAGTTGCGAGCCGTGCGCAACGGCGAAGTATACCTGGTGGACGGCAATCAATTCATGAACCGGCCGGGGCCGCGCATCGTCGAATCGCTCCAGATTCTGGCCGAGATTCTGCACCCGGATGTGTTCGCGCCGCAGCTCGAAGGTTCCGCCTGGCAACGGCTGCAACGCGTTGCCGCGCCTGTGCCACACTAGTGGCCATGCGAAGAATTCCACTGGTTTCAATCCTGGTGGTGGGCGTGATGTCGGCGCAAACACCGCCGCCTCTCGAAGAAGGTTATGTGCGCCGCGCGCCGGCGCCGGCTCGCGGGATGGCGCCGGGCATGAAGGTGACCAAACTCGCCGACACCGGGCGTACGTTCGAAGTGACCATGCGGCGAGGCGATGAGGTATTGGCCGGGCTGACCGAGTTCGCCGAACTGAACCACGTCGCGATGGCTCACTTCACGGCAGTGGGCGCGATCGACTCGGGCGTGCTGGGGTGGTTCGATCCCGCAAAGCGCGCTTACAAGAAGATCGAGATCAAAGAGGAAGCCGAAGTCGTTTCGCTCGCCGGGAACATCACGGTTGAAAACGGCAAGCCAGTCGTGCATGCGCACTGCGTGGTCGCGCTATCGGACGGAAGCACGCGCGGCGGGCATCTGATCGAAGGGCACGTGTCGCTCGCGATGCAGGTGTTCGTGGTGGATGCAGGCGCGGCGGCAACTACAGCGGCCGCAGGCGATCCCCGTGCCGAAGATCACCGGCCCGCTTCCAGTTTCCGCCGATTCGTATCCCTTCGGTGCAGCCGACCACACGCGCGTTCCGAGCGATCTCGCGAAGGACGGCTATGTCGAAGAGGAGTTCTTGGTAAGCGGCACAGCCAACGTCTACGATTGGCCGGCTCCCGGCCCGGCCGTGGTGCGAACGTCGAACGCGCCGTACACGACGCGCGTCCTGGTGCGACGCCCTGCGAATGGCGCGCGGTTCAGCGGGAACGTTGCGGTGGAGATGCTGAATCCGTCGAACCTGTTCGACCTGAACCTGGGCTGGGCGATCTCGCACAAGCAATTCGTGCGTAACGGCGATGCTTGGGTGGGCATCACAGCCAAGCCGGTGTCGGTTGCGACGCTGAAGAACTTCAATCCATCGCGCTATGCGGCGCTCTCGTGGGCGAATCCCCTGCCCCTCGACGATCCGAAGAACTGCAGCACGGTGCCGCGCGACAGTGCGCGCACCACCGAGAACGGCCTGGCGTGGGACATCTACCGGCAGGTGGGCGCGTGGCTCCGGAGCGGCGATGCGTCGAATCCGTTGGCTGGTCGAGTCCAGCACCTTTACGCCTGGGGCTATTCGCAGACCGGGTCGTTTCTGTATACCTACGTCAACGCGATCCATCCGCTGGACGTCCAGGCGACCGGCAAGCCGATGTTCGACGGGTATCTCATCGCGGTGGCGAGCGGTCCTTCGGCCATCAATCAGTGCGCCGGGCAGATTCCGCAGGGTGATTCGCGGCGGATGATCCGCAACGCGGGTGTGCCGGTGATCCGGGTGATGAGCCAGTCGGACTATCTGCGCACCATCGCGGCGCGGCGGCCGGACGGCGACACGGCGCCGGATCTGTACCGGAACTACGAGATCGCGGGATCCGCGCACGCGACACCGGATGAACTGAACTTCGCCGCGGCTCCTGCCGACCTCGTAAAGGGCGGCCGCACTCCGCCACCCATGAACTGCAATGAAGGACCGCGCAGCAGGTTTCCGAACAGCGTCGCCTTCAACGCGATTTTCCGGAATCTGGACGAGTGGGTGCGCAAAGGCGTTGCGCCGCCGCCCGGCGAGCCGATTCAGGTGGAGAACGGCGCGCCAGTGCTCGACAAGTTCGGCAACGTGATGGGCGGGCTGCGCTCGCCGTACGTCGACGTTCCAACCAGCACGTGGTTCGGCAACTCGACCGGTGAATCGTTCTGCATGATCGCCGGGCACGAAGTGGCGTTCGACCATGCTCGTCTGAAAGAGCTTTACCCCACGCACCGCGATTACGTGCGCGCTGTTTCAGACGACGTCGCCAAGCTGGTTTCGAAGCGCGAGATTACTGCCGAGGACGGCCAGGATCTGATGGAGGAAGCCAAGCACGCGGCGATTCCCTGATCGCGCGCAAACAAAAAGAGCAGCTATCGCGCGTGCGACGGCTGCTCCTCTGTTTCGAATAATGCTCTAGTTGTTGGTGTCGGCAGGCGGCGTAAGCGCCGCGCGAGTCCGAGCACCGCGCTGTGCCGGCTTGTGCTTGGCGGCCCAGGCGGCGTAGTCTTCGTCCGAAATGTAGGTGACGTTGACCCAGGCGTGCGCCATTTCGTCGACCGTGCGATCGCCCCATCCCACCCACTGGTTCGGATCCGGGTTGTTCCGATTCGCGGTGGTGTTGTCATGCCACGCAGTCACGTGGATGATGGTGCCTTTCGGCAGCACCGGAGCGGCGTCGTCAGCATAGATGTAGTTGGTCATCCAGTTGAAGTTGAAGTGATCGACGTAGCTGATGGTCTGCGTGGTGCCGTCCGGCAGAATCGCTTCGAGCAACATGGCCTTGCCGCGCAGGTGCATATGCGGCTGGAAGTTGCCGAGGATGGCCGGTTCCTTCAGGACACGGAAGGCTTGGCTAACGCTGATGGAATTCGGCTCGATGTCCAGACGGCTGCCGGCGCCGGAGTTGGTGCCCTGGAAGCCGGTCAGATAGGTCCGGTACTTCGGCTTTTCGTCTTTTGGATAGAGCCAGACGCCGAGTTCGACGTGATCGGTGACCTGCTCGCCGACGGCGTGATAGTGGATGTCCCACCAAACCTTGGCGCCGGGTTTGAGCACTTTGCCGGTGTTCGGGCTGTAGATGTCGTAGTTCTTGCCGACGGCCCATTCCATCAGCACACCGCCCTGATCGTTGGCAGCATCGTCGGGATCGTTGGCCAGAGCATCGGTCTCTTTCTGAATGAGGTGAGCGAGCGCGTGATGGGTGATCTTACGGCCGGCGGAGGTGCCCGGACGCATTTCGACGGCGCGGACCCAGCGCTCGTCAGTGAGGCCGAGGTCGACAACCGGCTTCCACCATTGATCCTGGCTGACTGCAGGCATGGTGTAGTCGTCGGACTTGATGATCATGTCGGGCGGGCGGTTGAACACTTTCGCGAGCTGCCAGGCATCGTCCGACGGCCAGACCTTGGCGGCCGGCATGTCCTTGGGATCGCCTTGCGGCGCGCCGGCGTCCACCCACTTCACGATGGCGGCGATCTGATCATCAGAAAGCGAGGCATCATTCTTAAATTTCTGAATGCCAACGCTGGGGTCGAGATGCCACGGCGGCATCTGCCGCTTGATCACTCGTTCTTTGATGGAACGCGCCCAGGGACGCGCTGACTGATAGCTCTCGAGCGACATCGGGGCCATCGCGCCTTGGCGATGACACTCGTCGCATTTCTCCTGAAAGATCGGAGCAATGTCTTTGGCGAAAGTTACCTGTTTCGCGGCCTGCGTTCCGACGGTTCCCTCGCCTGCCGCCATCAAAGCGCCCGCAGCGAGTACGCTCATTCCGAGACTGCGCCACAGCCCAGATTGGAATCTGACATTAGTAGTCACGACCCATTCCCTCCTTAAGGTACAGCTTGTAACAGTTTAAGTCCTTGATAAATTTGTGTCAATGGGGTTGCGACGACCCCACTCCGGGGTGGGGCCGTCGTAGTTTCGACGCAGGGTTTCGACGCCCGCCGCCCGGCTCAGTTGGTCGACGTGCTCGCTTTGCCAGGGTGCAGCGTGAGTTTTTGCACGCGCCAGTTCAAGATTTCTGCCGCATAGATCTCGTTTTCCGACGGGCAGGCGAGCTCGTGAATCCAGCCGAACTGCTTCAATTGGCGGCCGGAAGTGCCAAGAACACCAAGCACTTGGCCATCCAGATTGAGTTTGTAGATGCGTCCAGGCATGGCGTCGGCGCTGTAGAGATATTGGGTGGGGCCGGGCGTAATGCAGATGGCCCAGGGAGCGCCGTTTTGGGCGGCCACGGCCTGCGCGCTGGGGGATGCCGGACCAAAGACCGCATGAATCGTCTGCGGCGGAGGCACGTTGATGTGGATGCTCCTCAGGAAATTACCGTCGTGATCGAACACCTGGATGCGGCGGTTGCCGCGGTCGGCCACGTAGATATTGCCCTTCGCGTCGGCGGCGATGCTGTGCGGCGTACTGAGCTCATCCGGTTTCAAATTGGCGCGATCCTTAACTGGCCCGCCCCACTGCTTGATCCAGTCGCCGTCCTTGCTGATTTTTGCCACGCGCGAATTGATGTAGCCGTCGCTGATGAAGATGTTCCCCTCCGGATCCCAAGTCACGTCGGTGGGTTGGCGGAACGAATTGTCCTGCGCCGGCAGCGGCGGGCGGGGATGTTCCAGCGGGTGGGCGTTTTCGTCGGACGCTTCTGCCTTCCGGCCGAAGACCATCTGCACGCGGCCTTGCGGATCGAACTTGATGATCATGTTGCTGCCCTTGTCAACCGCCCACAGGTTGTCGTCCTTGTCGAATCGAATCACGTGCGCGAACGACCAGGCATACAGGTTGTGGCCGATTTCGCGGATGTACTTGCCGTCCGGGCCGAACTCGAGAATTTGTGACGCGGTGGCGCCAAACGCGGGACCGGTGGAGTTGCCGCGCGAGTATACGAAGATGTGTTTCTTCGAGTTGATAGCGACGCCGGATGCCTCGCCGAGATAGAGATCTGGGGGAAGCTTGAGCAAATTGGGCGCCGAATCAAACGGGATTTCGGGCGCGGGTGTGGCCGGTTCCTGGGCGAACGCGAGAGCGCCGAGGCACGCTGCTGCGATCAGTGGATAGAGTTTCAACGGGGACCTCCTTCGAGTACTTCAGAGTACGATAGCAGAGTGCGGCAGGGGTTGTCGCGGCGGGCGGCGAACATCTTTAACAACCCGTGGCCTCGCCGACGAAAGCCGGTCGCCCGTAGCGCGGCTAGTTTCCGGCAGCTACTTTCTCGACGCTGTCGATCACCATCACGTCCACCGGCGCCTTCTGCGATTTCAGCGCCAGGCCGAGTTGGTCGCGCATCGCGTTGATGAGCATGGAAGGGTCGAGAGCGCTGGAGTGGCCTTCGTCCGGCGTCAGGTCCAGGGTGAAGTCGTAGTCATCTTCGAGGCCCGTCTGGTTCACGATCACGCGCCCGATTTGCCGCGCGAACGTGTCGGTCAATTGCGTGAGCGAGAACCGCGTGGCGACGACATGATACGACGCCAGTTTGTGATCTGCATCCATTTGCGGCTCGATGCGGAGCGAGTGCTTTTCTCCATCCTTGGGCGGGAAGAGCTTGGGAGCAGTCTTGCCGATGGAAATGACGTAGACGGAAAGCCCCTTGCTCTCACGATGGAACTTCAACTTGAATCGGTCGGCCAGCAGCGTCCGCACCATCAGTTTCATCTGAGCGTCTGAGGCGTTGCCCTCCGCCTTCGCGACGATGTCGAAGCGGTCCGTCTCCATCCATCCGGGGCCGCCGGAGTGCTGTGCTGCCTGGATTCCATATGCCCATTCGAGCAGGAACTTGACGGTCGTGGCTTTCGCATTGAACCGGCCACCCGGATAGGTGAACTGGACCATCCCGGCGTGTTCGCCCGGAGGCTCGGGAGTTCCCGGTTCGCACGGCGTGATGGATGCCACTTCAAAAGCCGGAGCTGACGCAAAGTGTTGGCAATGGCCGTGCCCGATTGAGAAGGCGAGCACAGTTGCAAGCGCGATGATTCTTGTCATGTGTTCGAATATAAGGCCGGCCGCCGCGGCGGCAGTCTAGAAATGCCAAGCTTCGTCAAGAACGGTTAAGTTGCTTGACACTTCTTGACGGTGGCACTGCGAAGCGGGGTTTTAGAATAAAGGTCGCCGGGTCACTGATGGAACGCGTGCTGGTTGTCGACGACGATGCAGAGCTTTGCCGGCTGGTCACGCGTTTTCTGGAGCGCGAAGGGTTCGAGATTAGCTGGGTTCCCAGCGGCGATGCGGGCGTCGAACGAGCCTTCGCTGAAGACTACTCCCTCATCATGCTGGACGTGATGATGCCGGACACGGACGGCTTCGATGTGCTGCGCCGCATCCGGCAGCGGTCGCGGACTCCGGTGTTGATGCTGACGGCGCGGGGCGACACGCACGACCGCATCCGCGGTCTTGAACTGGGCGCCGACGATTATCTGCCGAAGCCGTTCGATCCGGCGGAACTGGTGGCGCGCATCCGCGCGATATTGCGGAGATCGGCGCCGCAGCGGCCGGCTTCGGCGGCACTCCAGGTTGGCGATATCGAGCTGGATGGAGGATCTCGCACGGTGCGCCGGGGCGGCACTCCGGTGGATCTCACCACCGTCGAATTCGACTTGCTGGCCGCATTGCTGCGTGTCGCGGGGAACACGGTCAGCCGGGAGGATCTGGTGCGCGGAGTCCTGGGGCGCGACTTCTCTCCATTCGACCGCAGCATCGACACGCACGTCTGCAACCTGCGCCGGAAGCTCGGCCCGCTGGAAGGCGGCGGAGAGCGCATCAAGGGAGTTCGGGGCGCAGGTTACCTGTATGCCTCGCCAGCGAAGCCGGGGGCGCGATGAGAAAGCTGTTCGTCACTATTTTCTTGTGGTTTTGGCTGGCGCCGGTGGTCGTAATCGCCCTGCTCCTGGTTTACTTAGTCGCGCACGCAGGGTTCGGACACGCATCGGTGCTCCGCTTGACGCTCCACGATCTGTTGCTGTTCTCGCTCGCCGGTATTGTCTTCTGCTACCTGATGAGCCGCTACGTAACGAAGCCGCTTTACAAGCTCGGCCAGGCGGCGGCGAACATCGCGGAAGGGCGCCTGGACACGCGCGTCGATCCTGCTTTGAGAAACCGGCGCGACGAAATCGCCGACCTCGCGGCCAACTTTGATCGCATGGCCGAGCGCATCGAAGCGCTGGTTGGCGGGCAGCGCAGATTGCTAGGCGATGTATCGCACGAACTGCGGTCGCCATTGTCGCGGCTGATCGTGGCACTGGGGCTGGTGAAGCAAGGTCCGGCCGAAGAAACCGCCGAAAACCTGGAGCGCATCGGGTTGGAGGCACGCCGGCTGGACACGCTGATCGGTCAATTGCTGGCGCTGACGCGCATCGATAGCGGAGTGGACCGGGGCCTCGCGGCGCGATTCGATCTGACGAATCTGATGCAGGAGGTCGCTAGCGACGGCGATTTTGAAGCTCGCGCCCATAACCGCAGCGTTGTGATCCAGCATGCCGATGCGTGTACGGTAAACGGATTCGAAGAGTTGATGCGGAGCGCGGTGGAGAACGTCGTGCGCAATGCCATCCGGCACACGGCCGAAGGAACCGCGGTTGAGCTTTCGCTCCATGCCGCCGATTCGCGGGCGATGCTTCGCGTGCGCGACTACGGCCCGGGAGTGCCGGACAGCATGCTGTCGGAAATCTTTCTGCCCTTCCGCCGGGTCGCGGGCGGCGCTTCCGATGGCGGTGGACTGGGCCTCGCGATCGCCGAGCGCGCCGTGACTGTTCACGGTGGAAAGATCCGCGCGATGAATGCGGCGGAAGGCGGCCTGATCGTCGAAATTGATTTGCCGCTGGCCTAATTGGCTCGGCGATTACTTCGGCGCCATCAACAACTCGATCTGGTTGCCGTCCGGGTCCTTGACAAAAGCGTAGTTGAGACCCTCTCCTGACTTGGCAGGCGGGCGCATCAACGTGCCGCCGTTGGCCTTGGCCGACTCGATCGCTTTATCGAGATCGGGCACCTCGAGAATCAGCGACGCCATCGCGCCGGCCGGAGCATCTTTGGCACGGGTCGCGATCACGATGGGTGTGGTAGCGGCCGCCTTGGCGAGCTCAGCAGTCGAGCCTGAATTGATGACGATCTCCTTGAACGTCGCGGTGTTCGCGGGCCGGCGTGTTTCGGACATGCCGAAGGCGCGCTCGTAGAATTTCGCGATCGCTTCCGGATCGGTTGCCAGCACTCGGATGCTGCGCACTCGAATTCCGCTTTCTTGCGCCGTCGCGATTGTCGCCGCCAGAATGCACGCAGCCAAAACCTTCACCAGACTCATGTCGTCCTCCTCTCGCCTCGCGTTACGAAATTCATTAGACCATCTTTCGCAACAGACAATCATCCGGCTGGCCGGAGCTTGCCTGCGTTTGACACATTCGGCTGTGCGTTGTAGGCTCTCGCTAGTGACCGGGAGCAATCAGTTGACCCTGTGGCAACGCTGGGTCCGGCAGCCGCAGAAGATCTGGTTACGTAGAGCGCTGTTTCAAGTGCACTTGTGGAGCGGCATCGCCGCCGGGCTTTACATCCTCATGATCAGCGTCACCGGCAGCGTGCTGATTTATTCGAACGAGCTTTATAGAGCAGCGACGCCCCAGCCGATGATCCTGACGGGATCGGGACCTCTGCTGACCGACACGCAACTCTCGGAGGCCGCCACGCGCGTGTACCCGGGATATCGGGTTGTGCATCTCGGCCGGCCAGTGAATCCGAATCAGGCCGTCGATGTCTGGCTGGAGCGCGGCAAGGACACGAAGAAACGGCTGTTCGATCCTCGGAGCGGCCGCGACCTCGGCAAATCGGTCCCAACGGGCATCTGGCTCGTTTCAACGCTGATTGACTTGCACGACAATCTGCTCGCCGGAGAAACCGGCCGAAGGGTGAATGCTCTTGGCGCACTGGCCGCGCTCGCGCTGGCTGTCACGGGCCTGGTCATCTGGTGGCCGGGGGTCCAGTCCTGGCGGCGAAGCCTCAGGATGCACGGTGGCGTGGGATGGAAGCGCTCGATCTGGGAATTGCATAGCATGATCGGCTTCTGGAGTCTGGCATTCACGTTGATCTTCGCGCTGAGCGGGCTCTATCTCAGCGATCCCCAGCCGCTGCAGGATCTCGCCGACCGGCTGGAGCCGCTCACTGCGGCCAACGCCGGAACACGCGTCGGCGACCAGATTATTTACTGGCTGGCGATCTTGCATTTTGGCCGCATTTGCGGCATTGGATTTGTTTGTCGCGGCCCCGGGATCTGCGACCAGACAATCAAGGCGATTTGGGCGTTATTCGGAACGGCGCCGGCGGTGATGTTCGTCACCGGCGCGATCATGTGGTGGAACCGTGTGCTGCGCCCCCGAATGGCTGGACTATTCGGATCTGAGCGCGTCCACCGGGTCCACCGATGACGCGCGGCGGGCCGGCACGTAACTGGCGAGCGCCGCGGCGGCGATCAGGATCGCGGGAACTAGCGCGTACGTCAACGCGTCGAGCGCAGTCACGCCGAAGAGCAGAGACGTCATGAGTCGTGTGACGCCGGCGCCGGCCGCCAGTCCGATCGCAGAGCCGATCGCGGCCAGCACCAGCCCCTGGCGCACGAACATGCGTTGCAGTTCGCCGGATCGCGCACCGAGCGCCATGCGAATGCCGATCTCGCGCGTGCGCTGCGAAACCGAATAGGCGATGACGCCGTAGATTCCGACGATCCCCAGTACCAGCGCCATCCCGCCCGCGATGGCCAGCATCACCAGCGTGAAGGAAGTCCGCGCCAGGGAGGCATCGTAGACGTCCTTCAACGTTCGCACCAGGAAGATGGGCAGATTGGCATCCACCGACCAGATGGCTTTGCGCGCCTCGGCCAAAAAGCTTTCGGTCGCCGCGCGATTGGTTCGGATCACGAACACGCCACCGCGCTGCACATGGATGGGGTCGCCATAGAAGAGGTCCATCATGGCCGGCCAGTACACAATCTCCGTGGCCTTCTTCCTTAGGCCGTCGTCGTAGACGTCACCCACCACGCCGATCACCTCGCGCCAGGGATCGTCCGGGCCCTCGCGAATTCGTTTGCCGAGTGCGGCGCGGGGATCGCCCCAGAATTCGCGGGCGAGATTTTCCGACATCATCACCACATGACGAGTCTCATAGAGGTCGGTCCAGTTGAAATCGCGGCCGGCGACCATGCGAATCCCGGTAGCCTTGAAATAGCCTGGCGCAGTGTAACGGAATCGCCGGATGGGAGGAATTTGCCCCTTCGCGTAGACTTTGTCTTCGGCGAACACGAGATCGTTGGAGTTGAATCCTTCGAGCGGCGCCGCACTGGCGAAACTGGCGGACTCGACTCCGGGAATCGCGGCTAGCTTCTCGATCATCTGCTGCTGGAGGCGCATGACGGCTTTCGGATCGTGCACCCGCGCCTCGGGGATCGCAATGCGCATCATCTGAATCGACTCAGGATGCGTGAAGCCGGGCTGAACATTGCGCAACGCGAGGAACGTGCGAATCATCAGGCCGGAACCGATGAGCAACACCAGCGCCAAGCCGACCTGCACGACCACGAGCGTGTTGCGGGCACGGTGACGCTCGCGGCTCTGGCTGAGCGTCCGTCCTCCGCCGCGCAACGCACCGGCGATGTGAGGGCCAGCATACTTCACCACCGGGATCACGCCGGAGACCAGGCCGGCGAAGAGCGAAATCGCCAGAGCGAAGACGAGGACCAAAGGATCGATTCCGATTTCGTTCAGCCGCGGCAGCGTGGCCGGACCCAACGCAACTACAAGCTTGAGCGCGCCGTACGCCAGCGCCAGGCCGAGCGCGCCGCCCACGAGTCCAAGCATGAGACTTTCGAGCAGCAGCTCGCGCGCGAGTTGTCTCCAGTCGGCGCCGAGCGCAGCGCGAATGGCGAGTTCCTGCTGCCTGCCCTCGGCCCGAATCAGCAGCAGGTTCGCAATGTTGGCGCACGCGATCAGCAGCACCAGTCCGATGGTTCCCATCAGAACCCACAGCACCGAGCCGATGTCGCCTACGACGTCCTTCTTCAAAGGCTGTAGGTGCGGAGCGAGACGCGCATTTGAAAAAAGCCCACGATCGAATCCGGGCGGAGGCGGCCAAGCATTGATCCAGATCGACAGCATGCGCGCTACGTCCGCGTTGGCCTGTTGTAAGCTGACACCAGGTTTGAGCCGCGCGATTCCCTGGTAGCTGAAATTTCCGAGGAAGACCTTGTCGCGATCGAAGCGCTGCGGCAGAATCAGGTCGGCTGTTTCGTCCAAGAAGCGGAACGTGCGTGGCATGATGCCGATGATGGTGCGCGGGCGCGAGTCCACGGTGAGCGAGCGTCCGAGCGCGGAGCGGCTTCCGCCGAAGCGCCGCTGCCAATAGCCGTAGCTGAGGATCACGGTTTGCGGCGTGCCAGGAGTGTCGTCGGCTCTCGAAAACAGACGGCCGGATGTGGGCTGAACCGCGAGCGCGTCCAGCGCGCCATAGGTGACATACAACGCGCGCACCTGCTCGGGTTCGGCCAGGCCGGTGACGCTCGCACCTCCGCCCGACCACAATCCGAACTGTTGAAAGGTCCGGTTTTCGTCGCGGTACGTGAAATACATGGTGGGCGAGCAATTCAAATTGCCGCCGATGGAGGGAATTCCGGGCGCGACATGCCACACGCCGACCAGCTCGTCGCTGTTCGGATAAGGCAGCGGCTTGATCAGGACGCCGTTGATGACGCTAAAGATGGCCGTGTTGGCGCCGATGCCGAGCGCGAGCGTGATCAGAGCGACGACTGTGAAGACGGGCTCTGGCCGAGGCGGCGGAAGGAGTGGCGAAACGGCCTCATGGAGATCTATACGGACGAGATGGCCGGAAGTTGCCAAGATTTTTTGTGGCGATGCGGTTATTCGGCGCGGAGAGTTTCAGCGGGGTGAATGCGGCTGATGCGCAAAGTCGGAAGAAAACTGGCAGCGCCGGAGCTCGCAGCCAGGATTGCGAGAACCGCGATGAGCGTCAGCGGATCATAGGTGCTGACGCCGTAGATCTGGCTCGCCAGAACACGCAGCGCAAGGAATGAGAGAGCGAGGCCACTGACCAAGCCGGCCGCCGCGGCGGTGACTCCGGCAGACCCGACGTGGAGCATCGCCTGATGGATAGTGGACCCGAGTGCAATGCGAATTCCGATCTCGCGGGTGCGTTGCACCACCAGATTCGACACCAGCGCGTAGATACCGATCGCGGACAGCAGCAGCGCAAGACCGGCCAAAGTCGCCAGCAACAACACTTCGATGCGCTGCAATTGAAGCTGCGCGGCCAGCACCTGCTCCATCGAGCGGAAGCCGGAAAACGGCAGGTTGGGATCCACCGAGGCGAGCGCGCGCTGCATGGATGCGGTTAGTCCGCTCACCGAGCCGCGGGTGCGAACGATCCAGCTCGGTTGAAACCAGACGTGCGCGATGTTGACGAGGCCCTGCGGCATTTGTGTCGCTGGAATGTAGGCGACCGGCTCGGTGCCAATCGGAGTCCTGCCCTCCAGTCCGGGACGCTTGGCAACGTCCGCGACCACGCCCACGATTGTGAACGTCGCCCCTGCAGTCTTGAAGTGGCGGCCGATGGGCGATGGGTCAGCGAACAAGCGCCGCGCGAACTTCGCGTTGACTACGGCGACCGGCTCTGAGTCCGGCGTGTCCCGGCCGGTAGTGGCACGCCCATTCAACAACGGAATACGAAGTGTCGAGAAATATCCGGGCGTGGCGTAAGTGATGCTCGATCCTTCTTTCGATCCGGCTCTCACTCCGTCCAGGATCGTGACGCCGTTGTTCAGCCCGCGTTCATACGGCACGCTCAGGCCAACCCCAGCATCCTCCACGCCAGGGATCTCGCGCATCGCGGCGCCGCTCTTGTCGAGCAGCGCGTGGAACGCCGCGGCATCGTGATAGCGCGCGTCGTCGAGCGAGACGGTAGCGGTCATGACGTTGCGCGCATCGAATCCCGGCGGCAGGGTTTCGAGATGGATCAGCGTGCGAACCAGCAGGCCGGCTCCCGCCAGCAGCATCACCGTAAGCGCAACTTCGGCTGCGATCAGTGCCTGCCGCGCGCGGCCGGCGCCACGCGTAACCGAGCGTCCTCCGCCGGATGCATCTCGAAACGCCATGCCTTCAAAGCGGGTAGCGCGCCAAACAAGAGGCTGGTCGCCACAGAAGCGCCGAGCGTGAAAGCAAGCACACGTGCATCGATCGAGAAGCCGCCCACGGGGATCATCAACTCGGGAAGGAAGTTGCGCAGAAAGTTGACTAGGACGAAAGCCAGCCCAATACCGCCCGCCGCGCCGAAGAGGGCCAGCACCAGATTCTCCAACCACAATTCGCACAGTACGTTGAGGCGCGAAGCACCGAGCGCAAACTTCGTCGCGATTTCTTGGGAACGGCGCAGCATGCGCGCCAGCGTCAAGCCGGCGAGATTTGCGCACGCTATCAGCAGAATGAAACCGACTGCCAGCATCAGCACGATCACGTCACCCGCCGTGTCGCCGGCGATTTCGAGTTGTAGCGGCCGGCGCGTAGATCCAGGCCCTGCCGTTCCGTGTTTCGATCTTGTCGAAATATGGCAGACGCACGCGACCGAGTTGCGCATCCACCTGGACCCAGCTCGCATCGGGCTTCAGCCGGACCATGATGCCGCAATTGTTGCCGCCGCACTCGCCTGTTGGCGCGGGACGCAGCGGCGTGAAGACATCGGCTTTGCTGGGAGTCTCGGCGTGGCGCGGCAGAACGCCGACAATAGTGTGCGGCTCGCCTTTCAAGTCGATCGTCTTGCCGACGATCCGAGGATCGGAATTGAAGGTCGAGGCCCACAACGAGTAGCTGAGCACCGCGACCGCCGGTCCGTGGGGAACATCTTCGTTTTCGCTGAAGCTGCGGCCGAGATAAAGCGGAACGCCGAGAACATCGAAGTACCCTGCCGATACGCGAGCGCCAGTCACGTAGCGCACCACGGTACCGGCCTTGAGATTCACTCCGCCACTGCCGCCCCAGGAGGCGAACGACACGCCGCTCAGGCGGTCCTTCAGAAATTGCCAGGACTCGCCGGTGAAACTGTCGTCATCGTCGGAAAACGATTGGCCGCGGTTGGCGCCTTCTAGGTGAACAACCAGCGCGGCGACGCGCTCGGGTTGTGAGTACGGCAGCTTGCGCAGCAAAAAGCCGTCGAGCACGCTGAAGACTGCGGTGTTGACGCCGATGGCGAGCGTCAATGTGAGGATGACGGCGAGCGATGCCAACGGACTGCGGCGCAACTGGCGCACGGCGAAGCGAACGGCCAGAAGCGGCATTGATTCACCTCCGCGGATTCGGCTACAGCGTCCAGTGTAAGCGAATCGCTAAGGGTGCAGAGGGGCCTGAATCGCGTGCGCGACAGAGTCCGCCTCCGCCGATCGCTGGGCGACGATGGCATTCGGGAACAATCCACCTAAGACGACGAACAACACGCCGGCGGTCAAGATCCAGCGCTCGCGGGGCAGAGCGTCCGCCATCACCGTGAAGCCGGTTCGACGCTTGCCCAGGAAGAGGCGCACGAACAAGCGGAACACGCTCACTGCATTCATCGCGGTGGCGATGGGCAGGAGCAACCCGATAAGCGGGTGCGACGCCAGCGTCCCATGAATCAGCAGATCCTGTGAACAGAAGCTGAGAGTGCCCGGCAAGCCAACCAGCGCCAGCCCAAAGACCGCGAAGAAAACTGCTAGCCGCGGCGCATGTTGTGCCAATCCGAAGTGTGTGCTCGCCGTAAGGTTCTCGCCGAAGCGGACTTCCAGAAGACGCAAAATCCCAAACAGACCCATCGTCGATGCCGTCACTACGAACCAGTGCACGACTGCTCCGGCAACTCCCTCCGCGGTTCCGCTCTCGAGGCCGGCGAGAATGCATGCCGACTGGCTGAGCGCCAGAAACGCAATGAGCCGGCGCGGCGAATTTTCCGTCAGTGACCGGATGCCGACATACAGGGCCGTCGCAATCGCGAGATACGAGAGCACCGGAAACAGTTTGTGGACCGAGTCGGAAAACAGCGGCACAATCAGCTTGGCGATCAGCAGGGCCCCGAAATGTCCGTTCAGCAGTAGAGCCGTCGGAATCGCGGAGCCTGTCTCAGCCGCATCCGCCACCCAGGCGTGCGCTGGGCAGATTCCTTTGCGGAACAGAACGGCGACAACCAGAAGGCCGAAGACGGCCATTCCTCCCGGGCTGCGGCCTCTTAAGCTGTCGATCGACATTGCGCCGCCGTCGACTGCAATGAGCGCGATAGCCAGCGCCAGGGCGGTGCTCGAAAGCAGCAAGGCGGTGGACGGCCGCCAGCTTTGGGCCCGCAACCAGTGCGCCAGCAGGAACGGCAGAGTTGACAAGGTCCAACCGGCCAGCAGAACCAGTAGGTTGTCAGTGGCGTAGCCGAGCAGAGTGGCTCCGAGAACGAAAAGGATTCCGGCCATCGTACCGGAGGTACAATCGCGGCGCGGAATCACCAGCGTTGCGGCGAGCGCGAGGCAAGAATACAGAACCATCAAGGCCTGGTACAGCGACTCGCCAGCCGGCGCGGTCTGCAGCAGAAGCGCGCTTGCGAGCACCGACACTAGCGACGCGACGAAACCGGCGATGCGTGGTTGACGTTTGTTCAACACAACGAGAATCGCGCCGAGCCAAGGGACAGAGATCGCGACCACACGGAGAACCAGCGTGTGCTCAGCCACTAATCGCCTCCCTGACCGGCGGGCGTTGGAATCGCCGCTTCGTGGCGCTGGCCCGAGGGAGCGCGGAATCCGATGGCGTCCAGCTTCGCGAAAAGCTTTGAGAGGCGCATCAGCGGATGCACCACCCAGCGATCCAGAATGGTATCGAGATGCCCGCGATCGAGCGCCCAGCGATAGAGCCACAACTGCGCGCGTCTCGGAAACAGATCCTCGAGTTGAGCGCCTGTGGGCGAGAGTTCGCCGCCCATGGCGGAGGTCATCTGATGATAGTCGTGAAGCATGGACGGCGCACGCAAGAACTGCAGCGTGCGAACCGTGGCGTGTCCCAGGATGTGGGCCACGGCGATCCACTTCAAGCCGAATCCAATCTCCGCGAAGATCACGCCGACTTGTGTGAGGGACGCAAACGCCAAAGACGTTTTTGCGTCGGCGCTGGCGCGTCCGGCGATGGTGCCGTAGATGGCGGTGGTCAGCCCGATCGCGACGACCAGCGCGCAAGCTAGCCAAGACTGCGCAAGCATGGGTTGAGCGCGCAGCAGCAAGTACGCGCCGGCGTGGATCGAGATGGCGCCGTAGAATATCGCGCTGGACGGCGTGGGTCCTTCCATCGCGCGCGGAAGCCATCCGGAGAACGGAACCTGCGCGCCTTTTCCGGCGGCCGCCAGCAGCAAAAGCAGGCCGACGATCACCGCCTGTGCACTGGAGAGTCTAGGAAGGCCGCCCTCGAACGACGCCGTTCCGGCCCATTGATTCATCGCGAAGACGCCCACCAGCAATCCGATGTCGCAAGCACGGTAGACCGCGAATACGCGCAGACCGTTTTCCACCGGAGCGGTCCGCTGCTGGAAGAAGGCGATCAGCAAGACCGAAGTAATGCCGACGATCTCCCATCCGGCAATGAGCAAGTCGAACGAGCCGGCCGCGAACGCGAGCAAAGATCCGAACGCGAAGAGATGCAACAAAAGAAAGAAGCGGAGAAAACCGGTCTCGCGGTGCAGGTACGTGGCGGAAAACTGTCCAATCAGCCCCGAGAGCGCGACCGTCAACGCCAGGAATGGCACCGAGAGCCGATCCGCCATGAGCACGAGCGGGAAATGGTAATCGTGGACGCTAAACCAGTTGCCGAAATGCACGACGATGGCGTCAGCTCCGGTTGAGGCCAGCTTCCAAAAGATCATCGCGATCCCGAGCACGCACGCGGAAAATGTTAGAGCCGTGATCCGGCCCATAACACGTTCTGTTGGGACCCAGCCGAGCAGCCACAGCAAAGCCAGCACAGCGAAAGCGGCGCCTGGCGCCAAGACGGCGAACACCAGTGTGGCTTGCGAAAAATTCACGCTGATCCGCCCCCTGCCCCGCTTTGAATCCAAGCCATGGGGAGGTGTTGGATTTTGCCGTCGTACCACTCGGCGGAAGAAAGCGCGACGGGCAGGCGTTCCAAGGTCCCGTCAAACTCTTCGAACCCGTCGTTGCGGCGAATATGGACGCGGCCCGAGGCAGGCTCGATCGTGGCGACGCGAATCCAGCGATTCTCTACCAACTGTTTGAGCGAAGCGCTCGCATTCACGACTTTCTGGAGGCGATGGGGCGACGTTTCGATCACGAAAAGAATGCGGACCGGCTCATGGATTTCGACCATCTGCCAAGGCAAACCGGTGCGCAGATCGCTGGCGTGGCCGTCCATGACGCCGACCAGTCCGGTCACATTGTGCGGAAGTTTTGTGCCGCAGCCGTAGCGGTCGTTGTCGACGAAGGAGAAATAGTATTCCAGGCTGATCCCGGCGCACACCGGAACCACGCCGGCCATGAGCGACGCGAGGCTCTGGTCATCGAGGTCCTGGTCGGCGTCATAGGAAACGAGAAACGCGCGCCGGTCGAGAAACAGGCCGCGCGTCAAGCTGCGCCGTCCGACGACGCAGACCGCGTTCGTGCAATGCCCGTATTCGGGCCGCGGCTCCGCCAAATGCTCGCTACGTTCTTCCACATGACGCAATGCGGCCTCCGGCGACGCGTTTCTCGGAGCAGACTCGAACCGTCGGGCGCGCTCGTGGGCGTTTCGTGCACGCGCCTGGTCGAGCGATTCGCGAATGCGTTCCAGATCGGCCCGGTGCGACGCAGGAATCGCGTCAAGATCGTAGAGTTCCACTTCGTCGCTGCATGAATCGTGATACCCGCCAATGAACCACGTGTCGGCTGGAATATCAACGCCGCGCTCACGCAGACGATCGCGGACCTCGGGCCGGTTCGCCATGGCGGCGAATAACCTCGCATTCGGTCCTCCGCGGCGTCCACCACACGCTCCACAGTCGTGCGCCGATTCGTGCGGGTTGTTCAGGCTGGTCGACCCGTGGCCCAGGATGAGCACGACGCGTGCGAAACCGCGCACCAAGCCCGCCGGGACCAGGACGCTCGCCACGCTCTGCGCCTTTTCGTCGGCCGCGAATCCAAGTAGCAGGCCGCTCACAGCGCCTTGCGATTGCGCGGTGTTCCGCATCAGCGTCAGTTCCGTGCGCGGCTCGGGAAGAAACTCCCTGTTCAGCCATTCGCGCAGTTGAGCGTAGCGCCTCGGCGCGAGCAGATGTCCAATGAGCGGCACGGCCGAGAGCAATCCCAGCACGGTAGTCGAAAGCCATCCGCGCAGCAGAGTCTTTGAAGAAACGAACGAGTTCCGCATCAACAGTCCGAGAACACGCCTGCGCCAGCGGCGCGTTTCCAGCAGAGCGCTGTCAGCCGCCTTGGGCTTCTCGATGACAGCGTGACCAGGCTTAACCACCACCGGACAGAGCGCCGCGCTATGGGGGTCGTCGATGCCCCGGTAGTCCACCGCAACGCCGAAGTACCCGGCGGAGCTGAAAGTCTCCACTTCCGGATCCACTTCCTCCACCGCCCGCCGCATAGACTCTTCGCGCTCGTCGATGCAGAAGAACATCTGCGCGCAGGGCCGGACTTTGAAATCGGATATGCCGCGGTAGCTCCGGTGGCTCGCCAGACCGCTCAGAATCTCGCGTTCGTGCCAGCGCTCGTAAGCCAGGTGCAGGATACGGCGGCGTTCTACTCCATTGCATGCCTTCACTTCGCGCGCGAAGGCCTCCCACGCGGTCTCGGAAAGCGCGGACATCTCGGCGGCGGAGAGCGACAGCACGCGAGCTGCATCATAGAAGCGCGCTGCGCGGCTCAAACGGCGCTTCTCTTGACTCTTCAGCGGGCTGTCTTGGGGAACCGTCTCAGCCGCTCCCATCCGCGAGGCCACACGCGCCATGGTCAGACGCACCGCAAGAAAATCCATGAGCGAGCATGGCAGAGCGGCATGCGGAACCAGGCCCGGATTTTCCTCGAGTCTGCGCATCAGTCCCGCCCAACCGGGCAGCGCCAGCAACTCGGCCTCAAGCACCTCCTGCCATTCAGACTCTTTAAAGCGCAGAGTGTCGAGCAAGTCCAAGACGGCATCGATGGCGGAGTAGGAAAAGTACTCCTGCCGCTGGAACTCCTCGTCCAAGCCCACCAGGTATTGCGGGAAGATGCCGGAGGGCTGCGAGAGCAACGTGCGCACGCTCTCATAGAAACCCTTTTCGCGATTCGGCATCGGCCAATAGGCGGTGCCTTGATCCAGGAAGACGGAGCACAATCGGATCAACCAGGGGTGGATGATCTCATCCACTGGACGCGGTGGCGCAGGCTCGTCCTCATGCGCGACCGCACGCGCAAAGCAGGCGTCGAACAAGGCCAGAAGAGCGGGGTGTCGAAAATCTTTCGCCAGATCGCCCTGCTCAAAGCGCCACAGGATCGTGGCGGCGTCAAACTCACGGACGCCCGGCGTGATCATGGCTCGACGAAGCGAGCGCCGGCTCAACTGCGCAAAGATGACTGGCATTCGGCTCGCTGTCCAGCACTGCGTCGATGTCCTGCGATTGGATGCGGCCGCGTGCCAGCTCGGCTCGATAGGCCGCTTCGCTCATGTACGGCTCGGTACCGAACAGATGCGAAGCCTCGATCACGGCGTCCTCAAATGGCAAGCGCTCGAAAGTGTGCAGCGTGTTGTGGTGGACGAAAACGCCGATCGGCCCCTGCATCGGAAGCAGGTGTGCCGCATGTTCAACCGCATGGCGCAGTCGATCCTGTCGCGACGACGGCGCGTGATCCGACTGGCTCAAGCCGCCACCTGTTCAGACGGTCTCATCGGCCCTTGTAGACGACTCCCTCTTTCATGACGAAGACCACGTGCTGCACCGCGCTGATGGTGGCCGAAGGATCGCCTGCCACGGCAACGATGTCGGCGAACTTCCCCGTTTCGAGCGACCCGGTTTGTCCGACGATTCCGAGCAAGTCGGCGTCCACCGAGGTTCCGGCCTTCAGCGCATCGATCGGCCGCATGCCGAGGCGCACCAGCTCGACGAATTCGCCCGCGTTCCGGCCGTGCTCGTAAACGGCGGCGTCCGTTCCGAGCGCGATCTTGACGCCTTTGGCGATGGCCTTGCGAACCGTATCGTCGAGAGCCGCCGCAGCGGCCCTCCCCTTGGCGGCAACTGCGGGCGGATACGCGCCGCGTTCCAGCCCTTCTTTGACGCCGACCAGCGCCATCAGCGTCGGGACATAATACGTACCGCGCTGCTTCATCATGTCGAGCGCTTCGTCGTCGAGAAAGGATCCGTGCTCGATCGAATCGATCCCGGCCCGAATCGCGCGCTTCGCTCCCTCGGCGCCGTGTGCGTGCGCGGCCGTTTTGCGGCGCAGCGAGTGCGCTTCGTCCACTAGCGCGTCGAGCTCGGCTTGCGTGAGTTGTGGCGTGTCCACCGCATCGGCAAGCGAAAGAACGCCGCCCGTCGCACAGACCTTGATCACGTCGGCGCCATACTTGATGTTGTAGCGAACGGCTTCGCGCATCTGCTGCGGGCCGCTCGCGATGCCGTCCTGGATTCCCATTTCGCGGCCGAAGATTCCCTGGCGCAACCCCGCCGCATCATCGCAATGGCCTCCGGTGGTGCCGATCGCGTGCGTAGCTACCAGCATCCGCGGACCGGCGATCTTCCCGTTACGCACCGCATTGCGCAACGCTATGTCGACCAGATCAGGCGCGCCCACATCCCGCACGGTAGTGAATCCGGCGTCCAGCGTGCGGCGTAGCGTCTCGGTGGCGTCCAAAGCTCGCTCGGCGGGACTGGTGCGCAGGTCGTAGATCATGCCATCGCGGTAGTCGTTGAAATGTGGCCCGGTGACGTGCGTGTGCGCGTCCATGAAGCCGGGAAGCAGAGTGGCATCGCCGAGATCGATGGTACGGGCGCCATCGGGAATCTCAGACTGCGGTCCGACGCTGCGGATCTTGTCGCCGAGCACCACCACGACGCCTGGCGAGACGACGCGATCCGATTTGCCGTCGAACATTCGCGCGGCGCGCAGGACGATCGGGCCGCCCGTTTGCGCCGAGGCAAGCACGGCGGCGAAGAAAAGAATGACCAAGCGCATCATAGCGCTTCATTCTAACAACGCGGGGCGTCGCGCCAACGTGGTCAGGTGTGGCTGTGCTTCTTACGAGCCGAGTTTGAACGCCAGCAGCTCACCGCTATAACCCGCGCCGCTGATCGCGATCACGATGTATTGCTGGCCGTTCAACATGTACGTCATCGGCGAACCGGTCTGCGGCGCCGGCATGAAAACCGCGCCGACTTCCTTGCCGGTGGCCTTGTCGTAGGCCCGCAGCATCGCGCCGCGCACGCCGTTGGGCGTCATGAAGAACCCGGCTTCGCCCGCAATGACCAACGTCTTGGTGGTCAACACGCCGATGATTCCCGACCGTCCGGTTCGAGGGATGTCGAGACCTTTAAGCGCGGGATTGTTGCGCACGTTGTCGGGTGTCTCGCCGTGCGCAATCTGCCAAGTGATCTCGCCTTTGTCGAGATTGATCGCCGTGATGCGCCCGTACGGCGGCTTGAGCAACGGCAGCCCGTGAACATTCAACCCGAATCCGCCTTCGCCGCCTCCGCCACCGCGACCTCCGCGACCCGCCGCTGGCGCTGCCGGCGGAGCGCCGACTCCACCATTCGCAGCCGGGACTCCGCGGCCCCCGCGTCCACGGCCGGCGGCCGCGCTGCCTTGCACGTAGTTCATGTCGGATCGGCCCGGGGGTGGCTGCACCAGCCCAAGGCTGGCCGTCGTGGTCTGCGAGAACACGTACACGTTGTGTGTCTCCGGATCATAGGATCCGCCCGGCCAGTTGGTGCCGCCGAGCGACCCAGGCGAAGTGATCGCAGCCAACGGTCCTTCGGCCTGCGAGACCACGGCAGGCGTGAAGAGCGGTCCGATCTTGTATCGCGAAACCAACTTCACTGCTTCCTCGTGCAGCTCCGGCGTGAAGTTGATCAAGTCGTCCAGCGTGACGCCCTGGTTGTCGTAAGCCGGAGGCTTGGTGGGAATGGGCTGCGTCGGCGAATACCATTCGCCCGGCACGTCGCCCTGCGGCACGGGCCGCTCTTCGATCGGCCAGATCGGTTTCCCGGTGACGCGATTGAACACATACAGGAATGCCTGCTTGGTGGGCTGCGCGAGCGCCGGCACGGTCTGGCCGTTGATGTTGATGTCGGCAAGGATCGGCGCGCACGGAATGTCCATGTCCCAGATACCGTGATGCACAAGCTGGAAATGCCACTTGCGCTTGCCGGTTTTGAGGTCGACCGCGACGATGCTTTCGCCGAACAGCCCGGCGCCGGGCCGATGGCCGCCGTAGTAATCGCCGGTGGCCAGTTCGACCGGCAGATACAGCGTGTTGGTTTTTTCGTCGGCGGACATCTGCGCCCACACGCCGGCATTGCCGGTATAGGACCACGAATCGTTGAGCCAGGTGTCGATGCCGAACTCGCCGGGGCTGGGGATGGTGTGGAAAATCCAGAGGCGCTTGCCGGTGCGCGCGTCGAATCCGCGGACGTAGCCTTTGAGATGCTTGTAGCTCGGGATGTTCCCGCCGGCTTTGTGAGCCGCGCCCACCACCACCACGTCGCCCGCCACCAGCGGCGTCGAGTGCAGGCCCAACCTCGCCGGTTTCAAGATCGATTTCCTGATCGTCGTTTTCCTTCAGATCAACCGCGCCGTCGTTCCCGAATGTCGAAACCAGTACGCCGTTTTTCGCATTCAGCGCGATCAAGCCGGTAGCCGGGCGTGACATAGAGAATGCGCTCTTCCTTGCCATCGGTCCAGTAGGAAACGCCGTGGCCGGAAAGTTGGCGCGGGGCGTTCTGCCCGCGCTTGCCTTCGTTCTCCGAGTGCATCCACAGCATTTCGCCCGTGGCGGCGTCGAGCGCCACGACAGCGCGTCGCGATCCGGCAGTGGTGTAGATGACGCCGTGCACCATCAGCGGAGTGGCTTCAAATTGAAACTCGGGGCGCGGTCCGAGATTGTCGGTCTTGAACCGCCAGGCGACTTCGAGCTTGTTGAAGTTCGACGCGTTGATCTGATCGAGCGGCGCGTAACGCGTTGCGCCCAGGTCGCCCGCGTAGGTGGTCCATTCTCCGTTCTTCGTTCCGGACTGAG
Source organism: Terriglobia bacterium (assembly GCA_963792065.1). Lineage (GTDB taxonomy): Bacteria > Acidobacteriota > Terriglobia > Bryobacterales > Bryobacteraceae > Palsa-89. The sequence goes on along the minus strand of CAWBUU010000002.1, from coordinate 1,472,981 downwards.
CGAGCAGCGGCAACGTCGCGCACAATAGCAGTCCCATCGCGGGGACAAGGCAAACCAAAAATCTTCGGCTCACGTTCTTCCTTTCTTGGCCAAACTCCCCCCGGAACGAGTCTCTGCGTTTGCGTAACACTATATCGTTCGCGTGTTTGATGTGTCAATGCGGGGCAGGCGCTCCGAACAACGAGCGCACCAGTTCCAGCGCTTCTTCCTTGGTGTGAATGCGCGATTCGAGCTGCGCATCCTCCACCACTTCCAGCATGCGCGCGAAATCCGGCCCCGAAACATAGCCGGCTTCGATCAAGTCGTGGCCCGTGAGGAGGCGCGGCGGGCGCAACACTTCTTCCGGGCGACTGCTCGAATCGCGACTTCGCGAATTCGTAGTTCTCCAGATTGCGGTGGCTGGAAGCTGCAATCCAGTCGATGCAGTTCCAGGTGCTCTTCGAAGCGGTCCATGCGCAGCATCCGCTTGAGCGTGCTCTCGCGCATCTGGTGGACGTGCGTGAAGCGCATGTGATTCGCGATCAGCGCCACCACCTGGTCGATCATGGCGTTGGAAAAACGCAGCCGCGTCAGGATGTCACGCGCGATTCGCTCGCCCAGCTCGACATGGCCGTCGAAGCGGATGCGGTCGGCAACGCGGAACGTGCCCGGCTTGCCGACATCGTGCAGCAGCACGCCCAGCGCCAGCTCGGGCGTCGGCGACTCGAGCCCCTCCAGCATCAGCATCGTATGGATCCAGACGTCTCCTTCGGGATGAAACTGAGGCGGCTGCTCAACGCCCTGCATCGCGGCGATTTCGGGCAGGATGTCGCCGAGCAGCCCGGATTCGTCCAGCAACTCGAAGCCGCGACGCGCGCCTCCTTCGGTCAGGATGCGGACCAGTTCATCGCGAATCCGCTCGGGCGACACGCGCGTGATGCGCTGGTGCATGCTCCGGATGGCCGCCATCGTCTGGGTCTCGATCTCGAACCCGAAGCGCGCGGCGAATCGCACGGCACGCAACATACGGAGATGATCCTCGGCGAAGCGCAGCGCCGGATCGCCGATGGCGCGGATGACATGAGCGTGCAGGTCGCGCAAACCGCCGGTGTAGTCGACGACATTCGCCGCCGGCGCATCCAAGTGCCGCGGATCCAGCAGCAGCGCGTTGATGGTGAAGTCGCGCCGCAGAACGTCCTGCCGCGCGTCGGACTCAAACGTCACCGCCTCGGGATGCCGGCCGTCCTGGTACGAATGATCGCTACGAAACGTCGCAACCTCGACGCCGTCCACCAGAACCACGCCGAACTGCGCGCCCACCAACTGGGCGTGCGGGAACAGTTTCAGCAACTGCGTCGGGCGTGGCATTGGTTGCGATATCATAGTCCTGCGGTTCTCGGCCAAGCACCAGGTCGCGTACGCAGCCGCCCACCAGCCAGGCCTCGTAGCCATGCGAGTGAAGCCCGGACGCGATCTCGATCGCCTTGGTACGTCCCACATGCTCATCGTAGGATAGAAACTGTGCGCGCAGTAGAATGGAACTGGGGAATGTTCCCTATCGATGTCACCCGAAGGTAGCAGGCCCACCACGAACACCGCCAAGGTCGTGGTGGCGACCACCGTAGCGCTGTCATTCATCAGCTTTTGGCGAGGCGCAGCCATCGTTCTCTCCGACCTGGCTTCGTCGGCGTTCTACGTGGGCGGCATCGCCGCCATCGCCATCGGTCCCGCGGCGCCGTGGTTCGTGCTCGGCGTGATGCTCTTCAGCTTCGCGGTCCGCTCCGTGTACATGGAAAGCTGCAGCATGTTCGTGCGCGGCGGCGTGTACATCGTGGTGCGCGACAGCATGGGGCCGTTCATGGCGCGGCTCTCGGTGTCGGCTCTGGTGTTCGACTACATTCTCACCGGACCGATCAGCGTGGTCAGCGCCGGCCAGTATCTCGGACACCTGCTGGACGAGATCGCCCACATGCTCGGGCAATCGTTCCCGTTCAACGTGAATCATTTCGCCGCCTTCTTCGCGGTCCTGATCACCGGCTACTTCTGGTGGATGAACATCAAGGGCATTCACGAATCCAGCGGCAAGGCGCTGCGCATCATGCAGATCACCACCGTGATGTTCGTCGCGCTGTTGATCTGGTGCCCGCTGACCATCCTGCTGCGCGGGCACATGTACGTTCCGCCGGCTCCGGTGCCAAGCAATCTGCATTTCGGCAACTGAAGCGCTCGGGTGGCTGAAGGGCACCAAGTGGCCCAGCATTCCGGCCATCGCGATGCTGATCGCGTTCGGACACGCCATCCTGTCGATGAGCGGGTTCGAGACGCTGGCGCAGGTGTATCGCGAAATCGCCTACCCCAAGCTCAAGAATCTTCGCATCACCGCCAACATCGTGTGCTGGTACGCCACCATCGGCACCGGCGTGGTCACCGTGCTGGCGGCATTGATCATCAGCGCCGACGACATCCGGACAAAATATTCCGACAACCTGTTGGGTGCGCTCGCGATGCAGCTAGAAGGCCCCGAGCTGTTGAAGCTGGTCTTCCACATGTTCGTCGTCGTCGTGGGCATCTCTGATTCTATCCGGCGCCGTGAACACCTCCATCATCGGCGCGAACGGCATTTTGAACCGCGTGGCCGAAGACGGCGTTCTGCTGGATTGGTTCCGCCGTCCGCACAAGCGCTTCGGAACCACGTCGCGAATCATCAACCTGGTGACGCTCCTGCAACTGGCCACCATCGTCGCCAGCCGCGGCGATATGTACCTGCTGGGTGAAGCCTACGCGTTCGGCGTGGTGTGGAGTTTCTTCCTCAAGTCGCTGGGCGTGCTGGCCCTGCGCTACCAGCGTCACGACCAGGAATACAAATTCCCGTTCAACATCCGCATAGGCCGCCTCGAAATTCCGCTTGGTTTGGGAACTACGACTCTGATCCTTGGCTTCATCGCGGTCGCAAACCTGTTCACCAAACAGATCGCCACCGTTTACGGCATTTCGTTCACTTTGGTCCTGTTCGCACTATTCACTATCTCGGGCCGCGTCAATGAATGGCGGAGGCGCCGCCAGAACCTGGAGACAAAGCCGCTCGAAGAATTTAACCTGGATCATCAGCAGCAGGTCAGCCCCGCGGCGGTTCATGCACGGCCGGGTAGCGTTCTGGTGGCAGCGCGCGACTATCACAACATGGAGCACCTCCGGAAGGTGCTGCAAAAAACCAATCTGCGCCGGCACGACATCGTGGTGATGACCGTGCGAACTATCTCTACCGGCGCGGGCGAGTACGACTTGTCCGAGAACCAGATTTTCACCGACTACGAGCAGGAGCTGTTCACCCACGTGGTCGAGTTGGCCGAGAAGGAAGGCAAGCCGGTGGAACTGCTGGTGGTTCCGGCGGTGAATCCTTTCGACGCCATGGTGCAATCGGCGGCCAAGCTGAAAGCCTCGCGGCTGGTGACGGGCGTGTCGGCGCGCATGCCGTCGGAAGAGCTGGCTCGGCGGATCGGCTTGGCGTGGGAGCACCTGCCGGAGCCGCGCCACGCATTTTCGCTCGAGATCATCAGTCCGGACCGGCCCTCGATCTTCGTCAACCTGGGGCCGCATCCGCCGCGACTGTGGCCCGAAGACGTCGACCGGCTGCACGAGCTGTGGCTGCGGTTGAGCGACGCCGACGAAGTGGGATCGAAGCTACACCATCGCGATATCGTGGGACTGGCACTGCGGCGACTGGAGCGCGATTTGACCGAGGGCGTTAGCGATCAAGTACTCAAGGACTTGAAGAACGAGCTGCGAAAGACCTAGATTTCAACTTTCACCGCGACGATGCGCAAGCGGCGATAGTCGAGCGTCCAAACAGCGTCGCGATACAGCGCCGGCCGCAAGTGTGCGGCAAGTTGGGCCAGCGCGTCGCGAACCTCATCGAGCGTAAGCCCGCGAAAATAGCTGGCGCAGAACATGCGCAGCCAGTCTTCGATGCCATGTTCGCCTTCCACGGGGGTCGCTCGGTCGAAGAGATGGGCTTGGCGAACTTCGAGGCCGTTGCGCTCGAGCAGCGGCGCGAACTCGCCGACGCTCGGGAAGGTCCAGGGGCAACGTTGATCGGCTTCGGCTCCAAACACGTCGCGCATCGCCGAAACGATGGACGCGATACAGCCCTTACCACCAAACTCGGCAACGAACCGGCCGCCCGGACGAACTGCTCGCGCTATGGCTGACGCCGCGGCCGCCTGGTCCCGCACCCAATGCAACGCCGCATTCGAGAACACCGCGTCGAATTGACCGGGGAATCGAAAGCTGGCGGCGTCGCCGATTACAAACTCGATTTGAGGAAAATTCTTGCGTGCTTCGGCCAGCATTTCCGCCGAATTATCGAGGCCGATCACCTCCGCGCCCGAGCGCGCGATATCAGCCGTCAATTGTCCCGTGCCGCATCCGACATCCAGAATCCGTTCGCCGGCCCTTGGCTGCAGCAATTCAAGCAGAGTCGCGCCGAATTGCCACACGTAAGAGTGCTTGCCTTGGTAACGCTGCGGATCCCAGGCAGACGGAGCGGTCACGCCTTCTTGCCGCGCGCCTTGGGCTTCTTGGACTTGGATTCTTGTTCCGCCTCGGTGGCGTCCGCCGGATCCCCGCCGTCAACCGGACCGCCGACCGCCGACGCTAGCACGGAATTGAACAGTTCCTGCTTCTTCAGGTCTTTCTTCGATGGCGGCGCCTGCTCGTGGCGATAGTCGTGATCGTGATAACAAGTGCGGCAACGAACCTTGGCCGGCGCGCTGTCCACCAGAGATACGATAGCGTGGTTTGTAATGCGACGGCACTTGATGCAGTGATCGTCGATTACATCCCCTAGACGAAAATCGGACATAAGGAAAGACCTGGGATCTTGGCCGAGTATATCAAATCGGGCCGGGCGCAATTCATCCGCCCACAAAAGGCCCTCTATACAGTCCGTCCAGTCAAACCAAACGCGGCCGCCGCCTCCAACAATCGCCGATCATTTGACCAAATCTCCGTGAACCCCGCTCCTTGCGCGGCTGCGAGGTGGATGGCATCACCTGCGCGCAAATAGAGGGATCCCGGTACCGTGGCACGAGCGCTCCGACCCGCAGCAAGAAACGGTCGGAGAGTGGGAGCAACCACCAAACTCCGTTTTCGGCGTCCTCGAGAAACAGTGCGCGTACTTGTGCCGCCCTCGGCCTTGGCCCGTGACGGCCACCGCCTGGAGACTCACGCACTCCGATTGCGTTATCTCGCCGATGCCGCGGCCGGCGGCGGCGTCTTGGTCCACTCCCCGATCCAATCCAGAAACGATTTGTACCAGAGCACGCTGTTCTGCGGCTTCAACACCCAGTGGCCCTCGTCCGGAAATTCGAGCAGCTTGGACGGCACATTTTGAAGCTGTAGCGCGGTGAATAGCTGCAGGCTCTGCGTGTACGGCACTCGATAGTCCATCTCTCCGGTAATTACCAACGTGGGCGTGTGAAAATCCTTCACGTAATAACTGGGCGACCACTTGGAATAGGAATCCGGATTCTCCCACGGCGCGCCGCTGAATTCCCACAGCGGAAACCATAGCTCCTCGGTGGCGCCGAACATGCTGCGCAGATCGTAAACACCGGCGTGCGAAATGAACGCCTTGAAGCGCTGCGTGTGCCCGAGCATCCAGTCGATCATGTACCCGCCGTAGGAGCCGCCCGCCGCCGCCATCCGATTTGGATCCGCGTAGGGCTGCGCGGTCACGTAGTCCGTCACCGCCATGATGTCGTCGTACACCTTGCCGCCCCAGTCGTCCTTGATGTCTTCGGTGAACTTTTGTCCGTAGCCGAACGACCCGCGAGGATTGGGCATCACGATCACGTAGCCGGCCGACGCGAACACCTGCGCGTTCCAGCGATACGTCCAGCTCTCGCCCCATTCGCCCTCCGGCCCTCCGTGGATCAGAAACAATACCGGATATTTTCGATTCGCCTCAAAATTAGGCGGCTTGACCACGAAGCTCTGGACGCGAGTCTTATCGGAACTGTCGACCCAGAATTCTTCGAGCGGCGTGAGCGCGTAGCCCGCCAGCAACGCATCGTTCAAATGCGTCAGCGCCACCGGTGTGCCGCCCGTCGACGTCGCGCGATACAATTCCACCGGAGCCGAGCCGCTCTGTCCCGAATAAATCATGGTCTTGCCATCGGGGGAAAACTGCATGTCGTCGAGCGAGCTGGGGCCGCTGGCGATGATACGCGTGGCGCCGCCGGCCGCTGGAATCATCTCGATGTTCTGCCGGCCGCGATCGATCACAGTAAAGAACAGCACGTTGGAATCGGGCGACCATGCGAAGCTTTCGACAGATCGATCCAGCGTCTCGGTCAGCGACGTGACTTTGCCGGTGGCGCGTTCCAGCACCAGCATGCGCCAACGGTCGCTCTCGTAGCCGCCGCGCGCCTGGCTCCGGTAGGCCAGCAATTTGCCGTCCGGAGAATACCGCGGACTCGCATCGGCGCCGGGATTCAGCGTGATCTTTTTCGATTCGCCGCCGGTGATCGGAACCACGAACAAATCCGAATTGGTGCTGGTGGCAGGCGCCGCGTCGGCGTTCATCACGTAGCAGACTTCTTTGGAATCCGGCGAAATGGCGTAGTCATCGGGACCGCCGAGCGAAAACGGCGGAACGTCGCGATCGCCGGGCGTCAGGTCCTTCACCGGGCCGCCTTCGGCGTCCACCACCATCAGATGCGAGCGTCGCTTCGTTTGCCACTCGGTCCAATGGCGAAAGAGCAGCGTGGTGTAGCTGCGCGCCTTCACCTTGTTGTTTTTCTCGGCGTCAACGCGGGCCTTGTTGCATGCGTCGTCTGGGCAATCCGGATAAACCTGGCTGGTAAAGATGAGCTTCTTGCCGTCGGGCGAAACCATAACGCCCGAAGCTTCGGTGGAAAGGTTGGTCACCGGGCGCGCCGCGGATCCATCCGCGTTCATGATCCAGACCTGGGACGATCCACCGCGGCCGGAAATGAATGCGATGCTCTTCGAATCCGGCATCCACTGCGGCCGCTCGTTGTCGGTGCCTTCGGTTGTGATCTGGCGCGGGACGCCGCCCGAGGCCGCCACCGTGTAGATCTGCTTCGGCTTGGTGTTCTGGTCGAGATCGATCCCTTGCACCGTGAACGCAACCGTGCTTCCGTCGGGTGAAAGCTGCGGCTCGCTGATGCGCCCGATCTTCAACAGCGCCTGCACGTCAAAAGGCTGCTTCTGCGCGCACAGGGTCGGCGCAATCGCCAGCAGCAGGCACACGGTCCGTGGCAGCGGCATATGACTAGATTGTAATCCTGCCCGTAGCCGGTCGCTCTCGCACCATGCCCTCCGGTGCGACTATGCTAATTAGAGCCAAGGAACACAGCATGCAGTTTGAACTGAAGACGATCTCCAAGAGCGGTATTTCCGAAGCGCTCGAGAAGGCGGAACGTTACCGCCTCCTGAACGAGCCGACGCTGGCCGAGAGCATCTGCCTGGACGTGTTGCACGCCGATCCGGGAAACCAGCATGCGCTGGTCATGCTGCTGCTCTCGCTCACCGACCAGTTCGGTCACGGCGCCGGCCCGGCCAAAGCGCGCGAAATCCTGCCGCGCCTCAAGAGCGAATACGATCAACAATACTACGCCGGTATCATTTGGGAGCGCGCCGCGCATGCCCAGCTCCGCAAAGGTTCGCCCAATGCCGCCTTCGCCGCCTACGAGGGTTTCCGGCAAGCCATGGAGCTTTACGAAAAGGCCGCCGCCATCCATCCGCCCGGCAATGACGACGCCGTGCTGCGCTGGAACACCTGCGCGCGCATCCTGATGCGCAACCCGAACCTGCGCCCGCGGCCCGACGAAGCCTACGAGCCGGTGCTGGGCGAATAACCGCGCGGCCACCGGCGAATCCAGCCTGGCGCTCCTGCCCGAATTGAGTTTCGCCCGGCGCTACGATATTCTAGAAGCTGTACACTACCGAAGGAATCTAAGTTAGCGAATGGCAAATACCCTTTCCGCCCTTAAGCGGGTGCGACAAACCAGGCGCAAGACGCACGTGAATCGTCTGCGCAAGTCGCGGCTCCGCCACCAGATCCGATCCATGCGCCGTCTCATCGAAGGCAAGGACGCCAAGGCGGCGACCGCCGCGCTTCCGGCCACGTTCTCGATGATCGATCGCTCCGCCAAGTGGGGCATCATCAAAAAGAACACCGCCTCGCGCTACAAGAGCCGGCTCACTGCGCGGTTGAAGGCGCTGGCGTCGTAGCGCGCTTCAACTCGTCAAACTAAACACGAGTTCTTCCATCACCACGCGATCGTCGGGACGCGTGTCGCGCAACGCCTTGTCGGCCCAGGAGACGCTTTCGATGGCGCGGCCCAGTTTCTCGCCTGGAAACGCAGCCACGGTCTGCTGCACCTGCTCGGCGCGATCGCGCCACATGCGAATCCCCTGCTTGGTGAAGTAGCCCTGGATCTGCTGAACGTTGCGCAGGCCCGCTTCGTGCGCCACCATCGCCAGGCGAAACTGCGTGGCCAGAAACGTCAGCGCGAGCGGCAGGTACTCGCCTTCGCGCAACAGCGTGTCCAGGCTCGAGAGCGAGCGTTTGCGGTCGCCCCGGCCCAGCGCGCCAACTAGCGCAAAAATGTTGGACGCCTGCGCGTTCGGAACCAGCCGCGCGATGTCGCCCGCGTGATCTTGCGCGCGCCGCCTGCGTACAGCCGCAGCTTCTCGATCTCGTTCGCGATGCGTGCGGCGTCGGCGCCCAGCGATTCCACCAGTAGCCCGATCTCGGACAATCCGATTTCAATTCCGGCTTCCCTGGCCAGATCCTGCGCCAGGCTGCGCGCCGCTTCGAGCGAGTAAGGACGAAACTCGACGATCTCGGGAATCGCCGAATAAAATTTCTCGACGCGCTCGATTTTCGCCCGATCCTCACCTTCGTACTCGTAGCGATTGCACTCGAACACCAGCACCGTGCCGGGAGTCGCATGGCTCAGATAGTCGGCCAGCGCGCCCGCCGCCGATCCTTCCTCCGAGCTTGAAGCCCGTCCGCGCGGCAGCGCAGCTTCCGCGCCCGAAACCCAGATCACGCGATTCGAGGCGAACAGCGACAGCGACCGCGCGCCATCCAGAATCGCAGCGAGGGCGGTCTCCTGCAGATCGTAATGCTCTAGTCCGCTCTCGCGATCCTCGCCCTCGAGCACCCGCTCGATCAACGCACGCCGGCACGCGCCCAGTTGATACGCCTCCGCGCCGACAAACAAGTACGCCGCCGCCGGCGCGCCTTTGCGAATTCGCTGCAGGAATTGCTCGGGACTCAAAAGTTCTCCAGAATCGCGCTCACCAGGTTGCGCGCAGCCGTCGCGCTCAGCCGCGCCATGGCCGGCTCGCTTTCTTCAAAATATTGGCTGGTGTTGGTCACCGAGATTTCGTAGCGGTCGTGCAGTTCGAAATTGGGCCGCGAGAAGATGACCTTTCCCGTGGCGCGCTCCACCAGGCTGATCTGCATGGTGAGGTTCACTTGCAGTCCGCTGGCCCGTCCGGTAGCTTGATCGAACAGAATCGGGTAACTCACCAGGTTCACAACCGTGCCGCGTAGCACCGCGTCGGCCTGACCGGGATCGGTAACCACCCGGTAGCGCGTGCGCGTGATGAACTCGTGGCTGATGGCCTGCGGTAGCCGATCTGTGAGCCGGTAGCGAGTGGTGGCGTTCGCGAAAGCCGGAATCGCGATAGTATGGATGCTCTTGGGCGCCAAGTCGGCTGTTCCGGCCACGTGGTATCCGCAGGATGACAATGCAAGACTCGCGAGCCAGCAAAGCCGCGGCTCTACTTGAGAAGTTCACGCGCCACCTCGGCCGCATTCTCCGCGGCGATCCTGAAATTGTCCGCCACCAGCCAGAACCAGCAGGCGCGCGGCTGATTGCGGTCCGCTGCGATCGCTCCCACGGTGATCCCGCCCTGCCCGGCGACGCCGACGTTGGTGGGCGATTCGTGCTCGGCTCCCCGCAAGTCGATGTGGTCCGAGGCAAGCGCACGCTCGATCGCTTCGACGCCCGGATTTTTTTCGAACTCCGCCCACACCGACATGCTGTAGCCATGAAACACCGGCGCGTGCAGCACGCGCAGCGACGGCATGGGCGTCGATCCCTCGGCAGCCAGAAGACTGGCCAGGTGCCGGTCGATCTTCAACTCGATCTCGCCCAACGAGTGCGCGCGATTCCGACCCATATTGCGCCAGCATGTTGAAGCTCACCTGCGCGTCGAACACTTCGTTCACCAGCGGCTTGAACGACAGCAGGCCCACGGTCTGCTTCTGCAGCTCGTCGATGCCCGCCTGGCCGCGCTCGCTCACCGGCTCGAAGATGTTGATCACGGCGCCCCGCAGCGGCCTGGCTTTCTGAAGATGGGTCAGCAACAGCGCCAACGGCAATGGCGGCGGGATGCGCGATCTCGTGAATCGCACTCGACACCTGATAGCCCGCCGGCTCCACCATGGGCGCGCGCAGCCGCGTCTCGGGCCGCTCCTCCAACGCTCCGCTCACGTCGATCACGACCGGCGCTGGGGTTCTTCTTGCGGATCTGTTCGTAAGCCTTGCGGCTCGAATCGCGCGATCCGGCCAGCACCACGATGCGCGCTTCGTCCAGGTCGGCCGTCTCGAGCGAACTGCATCAACAACGGCTCGTCCTGGCCGCGCGTGATGATCGTGTCCTCGCCTGTCGTCGGCGGTGATCAGTTTGATCTCGGCCTTGAGATCGCCCGACTCCAAGACGTCCCGCACTTCCTTGCCCATCAGCGATTCGCCGCCGACGACGGCTACAGCGGGTCTGGATGTTCCGCGATGAGCGTGCATATCAGCCGGCCTGGTGCTCCGGATGGGGCTGCGGCGGATGCGGGCGGAACCGCCGCCGGATGATGCCGCCGGCGCGAATGAAAATTCCCGTGCCGACATACAGCATCGACAGTGCCAGCAGCACCGGCTGCGAATAGTTCCAGATCAGGTAAATGAGCGCGGCGAACAGGATCACCGTCAGCGGCGACCTCGGCCCGGTGAGATTCACTTCCTTGAAGCTCGGGTAGCGCCACGTGCTCACCATCAGGAACGAAAGCAGCGCCAGCAGGCGAGCCACAGCACCGAAAGGAACCACCACTCCAGCGGCGCGCTGTCGGAAGCGTACACGATGGCGGCGAGTATCGCGGCAGCGGCCGGAATCGGAAGGCCGACGAAGTATTTCCGATCCGCGCGGCCCGGATTCTTCGGAACCGGATTGGTCTGGACGTTGAAGCGCGCCAGACGCGCCGCGCCGCACACCAGATACAAGAAACGCGATGAAATAGCCGGCGCGATGATCCAGCAGGAGCCCGCCCGGCCCGACAAATTGAACGCCCCAGCAATACGCCAAAACCGCCGGCGCGATTCCGAAAGTGATCACGTCGGCGAGCGAATCCATCTCGCGGCCGAAATCGCTCACCGTGTTCGTGAGCCGCGCGATCCTTCCGTCCAGCCCGTCCAGCACCACGGCGGCTGCCGATCGCCTTGGCCGCGACTTCGAAATGATGATTCGATCCCAACTGGCCGCTGCGCCGCCAGCAGCGCGCCCTCGATGGCGCGCAGAATCGCGAGGAAGCCGAGAAAGATGTTGCCGGCCGTGAACAGCGTCGGCAGCGCGTAGGCGGCCCGCCGCGGCCTGCGCGACGGCGAGCGCGGATCGATGAATCGTTCCCTCCAGGTGAGTTTCGCCATCAGGCCTGCCTTCTCCGCGCCAGGATGCTGGAGCCGCCCTTGACGTGCTCGCCCGGCTGCACCGTGATCTCCCATTCGGGACCCAGGAAAACGTCCACGCGCGATCCGAACTTGATCAAGCCGACGCGCTCGCCCTTGGCCACGTCATCGCCCGGCTTCTTCCAGAAGACGATGCGGCGCGCGATCAGTCCGGCGATCTGCGCAAAGCTGACGTCGGTGCCGTCGCCTCGGATCGTAACGGTGTTGCGCTCATTCTGCGAACTGGCCACCTCGCGGCTCGCCACCAGAAACTGACCCTTCGTGTATTCCACTTTGCCGATCTTTCCCGCGATGGGCGCGCGATTGACGTGCACGTCGAAAATGTTCAGGAAAATGCTGATCCGCGCCGGCGTCTGATCGCTGCGGATCGCGACCACCTTACCGTCGGCCGGTGAAACGGCCACCGGTCCATCGGGAATCGCGCGCTCGGGATCGCGGAAGAAATAAAGACAGAACAGCGCCAGCACGAAGAGTGGAATCGCGAAGCCAGGGCGCGTCAGATACCAAACCGCCGCGCCTCCGGCCGTGAGCGCCAACGCGTAGTAGATCCCATCGATCACCATCTGAACTCTTATTGTACGTGGCGCGCCCTCTCGCGCGTGTTACACCGGCGCTCAATGAGCGGAACTTAGCTCCCCCGCTTCGATGCGAATCTCCAGCCGGTTCTGTTTCGGCGGCAGCGGGCAGGTGGCGAAGTCGGTGAACGCGCAGGGCGGACTTTCGGCTTTGTTGAAGTCTAGCTCGACGACGCCGTTCTTCGGCAAGGCCGCGTACAGGAACCGGCCGGCCGCATAGGTCTCGCGCCCCGCCGTCAAATCTCGAAAGATGAAAAACAGGTGATCGTCTTCGGTCACTGGCTCGAGCCGCAGCGCGCGACCCTGTAAGGTGAACGTCGCGTATCCGGGACTCGCCTCCGGCTCGGTCTGGCCCAGCACATTGGCGATCGGAATCATCTTCGGCTTTTCGTACGCGACGAAATTGGCCGTCACCCGATAGCTCTCGTTCACCGGGAACCATCGCTCACCCGCGAACTCTCGCCGACGCTTGCTCCGCGGATCTTTGAGCCGGATACCGAAGCGGTCGCCGCGATGGATCACGAACATCGTGAGGCCATCGACGCGCACCTGGTCTGGCCCTCCGTCCGTGTCCGCCTTCAACTGCGCCGTTGCGCTCGCCGGCTTGCCATTCACCAGCGCGCCAACTCCTTTCGCTGCAAGAAACGTGGTCTTGCCGGCATGGATATCGAACACGCCGGCCCGAGCCGGCCCGCGCGGCAGCACGATGCTATTGGATGAATCCGACCCCACCGTGTTGCGGCCTTCCTTCAGCCAGAACAGCCCGGCCACGGCCAGCCATCCGTCTTCGGCCTTCAACTCGGCTTCGTGCTGCGAGCGCCACTGCTCGATCGCCTTTCGATAAACCGTGTCGCCCGCCAAGCTCATCGCCAGCGCGAACCACGCGCCGACGCTACCTGCGAGCCTCAGCGGCCTCTTCATCACACTGCCACTCTAACACTGCACATTCTCAACCTCGCCGAGACCGCCGCAACCGCCGGACCGATCTCAGCAATTCGACGTGCTTTGTCCGGATAGGCTTTCGAGCGACAGCAGATCTATGCTATCCCCTGCCACCTCGAAGGTCGTTCGGCGCCTCCACAGTTCCTCGAATGGCCCCACGCCCCGAAGACTCGCCATCAGCACCAACCGATCCAGATCGCGGCTAAACTCCGCCGCGCCGTAAAACACGCAGGCCTAGCCGCCCATGAGCAGCGTTCTCGCGAAACTCTTCCGCATCGAACAAAGGGCTTTGAGTATCGGGCTCGGGTCAAGCGATCCCCCCAGCGCCAGATACGTCTCCCACAGCTTCATCGATTCGAGAAACCGCTGCTCGGGCGTCAGTCTGCACCATTCCTCCCATTCGTCTGCCGCCGGCCCGTCGGAACCAAACTCGCTCGGCACGATCATATCGGATTTGCCGCCCGCCCCCGCGATTCATGGCCCCCGAAACTACTCCCTCGTACTCGCGTCCAACGGGCAGCAGCGCTTTGCCCCGCTCATGGCATGTCTAGCCCTTATTCTCATCGTGCTGTTCCCGCGCCTGGTCCTGGCGCTCCTTTTCCTGTTCACTTCCTACCTCAATCGCCCCTATAGCGGCAATTTCCTGACTCTGCTCCTGGGCTTCATCTTCCTACCGCTCACTACCCTGCTGTACGCATGGATGGTCAACAACCACGTGGCTCTCGAAGGTCTGAATCTCGCCTTTCTCCTGCTCGCGGCGATCCTGGACCTCGGCTTGGTCCGAGGCAGCTACCGGCGGCACCGGGGCCGGCTTGACTGATCCCGGCTGTGGTACACTAAATCCTGTCTTAAGCCAGTACAGCATCTAACCTATGTCATTGATTCTACAGCGGAAAATCATCCGGTCCTAGTTATTTCTTTCGTTTTCAACAACTTCTAACTTCCACGCGTCCAGGATTCCAACAGCAGAGGAGGAACCCATGAAGAGGATTCTTTTGATTGCCGGTTTTGTTGCAGCACCCATCGTGGTGAGCTCGCAGCAGAGCCAGGATGCACGAAGACCGGATCCCGTCGACCCCAGGCTGGCGCGCCTGCAGGAGTTCTTCAGCCAGCGCGATTGCCCCCTTCGGGATGCGGCCGAGGATTTTCTAGCCGCGTCGGATCAGAACGCCCTCGATTGGCGCCTGCTGCCCAGCATCTCCATCATCGAATCGAGCGGCGGCAAGGACTACAGAAACAACAACGTCTTCGGTTGGGATTCCTGCAAGGAGCGCTTCTCGTCGGTTCGCGAAGGCATTCATTTCGTCGCGGGCCGGCTCGCACAATCCGATCTATACAAAGGCAAGAACCTGGATGCCAAGCTTAGACTCTACAACCCGAATCCCGCCTATCCGCACAAAGTCAAAGCAGTGATGGCGGCCTTGGGACCCAGTGACTTGCATCTGGACGCGGCGGATTGAATTCGGAGCCTCAACGCAAAATCTGGATCACTAGCGGCGCCGCAGCAGTCGCCGGCCTCGCCGCTGCAAAACTGATCGTTCACCTGTACACGGGCCGGCACTACGGTTACTTTGTCGACGAGCTTTATTACTTTGCCTGCGGCGAGCATCTGGCCTGGGGCTACGTCGATCAACCGCCCCTGATCGCTTTCGTCGCGAAGCTGACGCGCTTGTTGCTGGGCGATTCTCTCGGCGCCATCCGGTTTCCGGCGGCTCTCGCGGGCGTGACCCTGGTGCTGCTTACCGGATGGATGACGCGCGAATTGGGCGGCCGGCGCTTTGCCCAGGGATTCGCGGCTCTGGGTGTGCTGCTCGCGCCCGCGTTTCTTGGCCTCGACAATCTGCTCACCATGAACGCCTTCGAACCGCTGTTCTGGATGGGCTGCGCGGCCCTCTTGATTCGCATGATCAACACCGGCGACCGCAAGCTGTGGCTGTGGTTCGGCGTGCTGGCCGGCGTGGGTCTCGAAAACAAGCACTCCATGCTGATCTTCGGCTTCGCTCTGATCGCCGGCCTGCTCCTGACCGCCCAACGCAAGCTTCTGCGCGGCCCTTGGCTGTGGATCGGCGGCGCCGCCGCGTTTCTGATTTTCGCGCCGAACCTGCTATGGAATATCCAGCATCACTTTCCATTCCTCGAGCTGCAGGCGAATATCCGCGCCAGCCACCGCAACGTCGATCTGTCGCCGCTGCAATTCTGGGCGCAGGAGATCCTTGCGATGCTTCCCCTGAGCCTGCCTCTTTGGGCCGCTGGTCTTTGGTTCTTCGTGGGTGACCGCGAAGGCAAAGAGTATCGATCGCTCGGCTACGCGTTCCTTATCGCAGCGGCGATCATCATGACGCTAGACCCTCGCGTCTACTATCTCTTCCCGGCCTTCCCGCTCTTGTTTGCCGGCGGCGCCGTTCGCTGCGAATCCTGGCTGGCAAGACCGCGCCTGCGCTGGTTGAAGTTCGCGTGGCCTGTATCGATGACCCTGCTCGCGGCGGCGCTCGCTCCACTGGCCGTCCCGTTGCTCTCAGTGCCGGCTTACATCCGCTACGCGCAAGCCATCCATCTGCAGCAACCCCGCATCGAGACTGCACAACTTGGCCCGCTTCCACAGCTCTTCGCAGATCAATTCGGCTGGGACGAGATGGCCCAAACCGTGGCCCGCGCTTACAACAATCTGCCCGCGGACGTCCGGCCGAAGACCGCGATCTTCGGACAGAGCTACGGCCAAGCCGGCGCGATCGATTTCTTCGGCCCCAAGTATGGCCTGCCCAAGGCCCTGAGCGGCCACCAAAGCTACTTTCTGTGGGGTCCGCGCCGCTACACCGGCGAAAGCATGATCGTGATGGGCGACCGCCGCGCACGGCTCGAAACGCTTTTTCAAAGCGTCGAAAAAGTGGGCCACGTCGATCACCCGTACTCCATGCCGTACGAGCACTTCGATGTCTTCTATTGCCGCGGTTTGAAGCAGCCGCTCGACAAAATGTGGCCGCAGGTCAAGATCTGGAATTGACACACGCGTGCGAATCGCTGGACGCTCGGACTCCCCCAAGTCCCCGAGTATCCCTTGGCTCGCTACCGATACTTACGAAAGAGCGGCCTTAGGTGCCCTGCATCAGGTGAACGCCGAAATATAAACCGCCGAACACGATCACCGAAATCGCGACGATCAGCGCCCACCGAATCACCCGTTCGGTGTTGGATGATGCTTTGTGCGCATCGCTCTTGATTTGCTCTTCCAGGCTTTCAAACACGGAAACCTCCTATGAAGCCTGAACCGAATATAAGTTGGTACCAATTATAGGCTCGGAAATCCCAAAAGGATAGGGGGGGCCGCGCCACAGAATTATCCAACACAAGATGAGCATGAAACTGGGGGAGTGTTCGGGGCGGTTTCCAACGCAAGATGAGCATGAAAAAGGGAACAATGGTGTAGGCGTGGCGCGGCTGGGTGCAGATACGGATGCAAAATGCCGAGAGCCTGAGCCAGGATCAGATCCAGGAGTTTTTACGGTCGAGCGAGCCGATCGAGTTCACCAGCGGCGGGCGGGACGAACGATACCAGTGGGTGGAGCGGGTATTGGCGGCGCAGAAGTACCGGGTGTTAAGAAAACGCGAGCGAGGATTGGTGCGGGCCTACCTGCGGAAAGTGAGCGGGTTGAGCGAGGCGCAGACCACGCGGTTGATCCGGGCGTTTTTGGATCACGGGGCGGTACGGGCGCAGCCATACCAACGGCACACGTTCGCAGCCAAGTACACGGCCGAAGACATTGCGTTGTTGGCGGAAGTGGATCGGGCGCATGGGCGATTGAGCGGGCCGGCCACCCGGCGGATTTTGCAGCGCGCCTACGAGCAGTTCCGAGAGCAGCAGTACGAGCGGCTGGCGAAGATCAGCGTGGCGCACTTGTACAATCTGCGGGCGAGCGCGCGCTATCGCAACCAGGCGGCGGTGTTCGAGCCGACGCAGTCCACGGCAGCCGCGATCGGACAACGCCGCAAGCCGGACCCGCAAGGGCGGCCCGGGTATGTGCGCGTGGACACGGTGCATC
Source organism: Terriglobia bacterium (assembly GCA_963792065.1). Lineage (GTDB taxonomy): Bacteria > Acidobacteriota > Terriglobia > Bryobacterales > Bryobacteraceae > Palsa-89. Next base: position 1,455,671 of record CAWBUU010000002.1, on the reverse strand, counting down.
AAGGCGACAGCGCGGGAGCCAAGGGCGTGTACCATATCAACTCCGTGGACGCGGTGACGCAATGGCAAGTGGTGGGCTGCGCCGAGAAGATCAGCGAGGCGTATCTGGTACCGGTGCTGGAAGCGGTGTTAGCGCAGTTTCCCTTTCCCATCCGCGGTTTTCATGCCGACAACGGCTCGGAGTATATCAATCATCGGGTGGCGGAGATGTTGCGGAAGCTGCACGCCGAATTCACCAAGAGCCGGGCGTGCCGGAGCCAGGACAATGCTCTGGTGGAAGGCAAAAACGGCGCGGTGATCCGCAAGTTGATCGGCTACGGACACATCGCCGGCCCACACGCCGCCAAGCTGCAGGAGTTCTACGTCCAGCACCTGAATCCGTACCTGAACTTTCACCGGCCCTGCGGCTTCGCCACGGTGAGCTTGGACGAGCGCGGCAAACGGAAACGCAAATACAAGACCGAAGACTATCGGACGCCGTTCGAGAAACTGCAATCGCTGCCGGAAGCGGAGCGGTTGTTGAAACCGGGGTTGAGTTTGCCGGAGTTGGAGAAACGGGCGCTGGCCATCAGCGACACCGAATGCGCTCGCCGGATGAGCGCGGCCAAGATCAAGTTACTGCGGCAGTGCCAAACGCCGGCGTTGCCGAAGTTCCGCTGACACAGGGCCGTGGAAATGCCGGGTCCGTGGAAAGCGTGGAAAAGCAAAAGCAGCTTTCCCACCCTTTCCACCGTCCCTTGGAAATCTCGCAGACAGCGCGAGATTCCCACTTTCCCACAGCCACTCGCGACCATGACTCCTGTTCTATCTCTGAAAACCAAAAACAAAAGAAAGGAAGTCGGCCGCTGCGCGGCCTCCTCATTCCCTATCCGTTCTCCCTACGTCGACCGGAACCGATTTCATGCTCATTCTTCGATTGGAAAATGCTCCACAGCGGCGCTCAACCCGGCGCGAGCTACAGCCCCATCCGCTCCAGCTTGCGATACAGCGTCTTCCGCTCGATCCCCAGGATCTTCGCGGCGCGGCTCTTGTTGCCGCCCGTCGCGGCCATCACGCGGCGGATCTGATCGGCTTCGGTGTCGGCCAGCGTGTCGCTCGCCGAATCGCGCGGCTCGGTCAGCTCGATGGCCTCCTTCACCGCCACTTCATCGATCTTCCCCTGCGGCGCCAGAATCGTCAGCCGCTCCATCATGTGCTGCAACTGGCGGACGTTGCCCGGCCAACTGTAATTCTCGAGCGTCGCCAGACCCGAAGCCGTCAGCTTGGCCTGCTGCCCGTAGCGTTCGTTGTACTTCTTCAGGAAGTAATGCGCCAGCAGTGGAACATCGCCGCGGCGGTCCACCAAAGGCGGCAGAATCACCCGCACCACGTTAAGCCGGTACCACAGGTCCTCGCGGAATTTTCCGGTCTCCACCATCTTCTGCAGATCGCGATTGGTGGCCGCGATCACCCGCACATCCACCTTGCGCCCGCGCGCCGATCCCAGCGGGCGAATCTCCTTCTCCTGCAGAAAGCGCAGCAGGCTGAGCTGGAACCCGAGTTCCAGATCGCCGATCTCGTCCAGAAAAACCGTGCCGTTGTTGGCCGCTTCGAACACGCCCATGCGGTCGCGATCCGCTCCCGTGTAAGCGCCCTTCACCGCGCCGAACAGCTCGCTTTCAATCAAAGTCGGCGCGATGGACCCGCAGTCCACCGGCACGAATGGCTGATTCGCGCGCGTGCTGTTGTTGTGGATCATGCGCGCGATCATCTCTTTGCCGGTTCCCGTCTCGCCCTCGATCAGCACCGTAGCATTGGTCGGCGCCACCAGCGAGATGGTCTTGTAAATCTCCACCATCCTGGCCGAGCTGCCGATCATGTCGCTGGGCGGAAGATCGTCGATTTCCGATTCCTTCTTCCTCGGGTTGCTCGGCGACCGACGCCTCGGCGCGCTTCACCGTGTCCAGCATGCGGTCCAGCTCGAACGGCTTGGCGATGTAATCGAACGCGCCGCCCTGCGTGGCCTTCATCACCGTTTCCATGGTGCCGCGCGCCGTCATCAGAATCACCGCGCAATTGGGATTCTTCTTGCGCGCCGTTTCCAGCACGTCCAACCCGGTTCGTTCGTCGACGTAAATATCCGAGATCACGATCGGATAGGCGTCGTCGCGCAGCCGCTCCAGGGCTTCGCGCGTGGACGAAACCGCATCCACCGAGTAGCCCTCCAGTTCGAGAAAAGTCGTAATCGTCGTTCTAACAGACGAATCGTCTTCCACCACCAACAGGCGTTGCACTGGTTGTAAACCTATTACGTCTAGACTGACACAGCCGGAGGCTGCGACGCACGCTAGCGCGCCGGCAACACTACTGTAAAGCAGGAACCTTTGCCCGGCTCGCTGGTCACTTCCATTTTGCCGCCGTGCCGATGCACGATCTGCTCCACGATCGACAGCCCGATGCCCGTGCCCGTTTCGCCCGACGCCTCGGCGCGCTTGGTCCGATAGAATTTCTGGAAAATCTGGCGCAGTTCTTTCGCGTCCATCCCGATTCCCTGGTCGCGTACCGACAGCCGGAGCTGGCCGGCATCCGGGCGGCACGCCTACCGTGATGTGCGTTCCCGAATTGGAGTACTTCACGGCGTTCGTCAGCAGATTGTAGACCACGTACTCCATCAATTCGCGGTCGCCTTCCAGATGCGCCGTCGAGTTCCTGCACCTCGATCCCGATGCTTTTCCTCTCCGCCAGCGGACGCGCGCGCTGCACGCAGGTCTCCACAACCTCGCGCGCTCCGAACTGCTCGCGCTTCAACTCCATCTGGCCGTCCGAGAGCCGCTCGACATCCAGGAACGTCTGGATCATGCGCGCCAGCCGCTTGGATTCCTGGTTGATCATCTCGGCGATCTGCTTGCGCTTGTCCTCGCTCAGGTTGTAGCGCCCCATCAGCTCGCTCGATCCTTGAATCGCCGTGAGAGGTGTCCGCATCTCGTGCGTGACGAATTGGATGGCCTGCTGGTAGCGTTTGCGGTCGGATTCAGACTTGCGAAGCTGGCGCCGCACCACGAAATGCTGGTAGCTGGCCGCGGCCGCCGACGTCAGCCAAGCCGACAACAAGCGGCGCAAAAAACGGAATCACGACTCCCTGACGAAACACCATGAACGGCGCCATCGTCGCCACTACCAGCAATGCGCCACCCGCGAGATACGCCGGCCACCCGGCCAGCAGCGCGAAAATTAATCCGGCCAGAGTTCCCATTGCCACCGAGTAACCAAGCACCGCCAGGTTCGATGCATCGGTCAGGAAATGGCCGCGCTCCAGCGTCTCAAAAAGCTGCGCGTGCACTTCGACGCCGGGGATCCGGCCGTTTCCGTTGGGCGTTCTCACACGGTCCTGCGCGCCAGTGATGGATGTGACGCCGATGAAGACCACCTTGCCCGCGAGCTGCGACGCGAGCGCCGGATTGTCCGCCAGGTCTTTCAGCGAAACATGCGGCGCAGGATCGCGCGAAAACATGACGCGCACCGGCCGGTTGCCTTGCTCGGTTCGCGCGGCGGGGATGATCTCTTTTCCAACCTGGAGATCCTGGGGCGACTCGACGATGACGCTCTGCCCTCGCGTCACGCGAAACGTCTCGAGTGCCAGCGCCCAGTACCGCTCGCGCTCGGTTCGTTCTTCCAGCGGAATCTGCCGCGTCACGCCGTCGCGCGAGACTTCATCGGCTTTGTCGTGTCCCACGCCGGCCGCGTACTGCGCGAAGTCAGGCAGCGGATTCTGCCAGCGCCCCTCGGCCAGATCGCGTGACCAGCACGAGATTCTTCGTCGCCGCTGCATCGCGCGCGCCAGGCGCTGGTCCTCGGCCGCGTCAGCAGGGATCCGCCAGCACGACGTCGATCGCCACCGCCTTGGGTTTTGCCGGAGCGATCCGTTCGAGCGCCGTCGCCAGCATGCTGCGGATCGCCCGCTGCCCGCCCATCGCGTTCAGCGACTCGTCGTCGATCCCCAGCACCACCGAATCCGGCGCCCCCGCGACCGGCGGCTCCAGGCGAAACATCCAGTCGTATGCCGCATCGTCGATCTGATTCGCCACCGCGGTCCACCCCGACACGATCGCCAGCGCCAGGCTGGCGGCCAGCACCGCGACATAACCCAGCGTCTGTTTGCTCGGCGTTTTCAAGCGAGGCGGGCGCACGATGCGCCACGTCCAAAATGTACCAATTCTGTTTCGGCGGCGCGCCGCCATACACAACAAAAATCCGGCGCCAACGCACTCGCGTCAACGCCGGATAGCCTTCGTTCGGTTGTCCGAAGTCTAGAAGCTCGCGCCTCCCGCTCCGGCTCTCGCCTGATTCACCTTCGGCGTCGCAAGGTATCCCACTACCTCGTTCTTCCTCACCTCGTTCACCACGATCTCAAGAGGCTGGTGGCTGCCCGAGACATAAAATTGCACCGGCTCGTTGATGGTCCGATCCTTCTTCTCCACTCGCTTGTCGTCGGCGTACACATCCATCGTGAAGCGATTGTGCTTGGTGTCGGCCTTCTTCAGCGCGATGCGAATGTTCCCGACCTTTTGCGGCGCCTTGGCCTTGGAAAGGTCGAACTCAAAGTAGTTGCGCTCGCCCAGTTGCTTTAGCGCCGTCAGTTCCTTGCCGTTGGTGGCGATGTCGCCGCTCATGACTCCCATGTCGCCCACCATGCGCTTCAGGTCCGACGTGGTCTTCTCGACGTCGCTCGACACCTTGTCCAGCTTCACGTTGGTCTCCTGCAGCTTGCCGCTGGTGTTATCCAGCTTGGCGCTGGTTTCTTGCAGTTTGCTGCTGGTGTCCTGCTTCAAATCGGACAACTGGCTCGCCATCTCCTGGCGCTTCTGCTCCAGTTCCTGTTGCGTCTGCTCGATGTTCTTGGTCACCTGCGTGCGCGTCCGCACTGCTTCGCTCCGCGCTTGCCGCAGCGCCGTTTCCGTTGCTCCTTCGAGCTGGCTCTTCAGCGCCTCAAACTTCTGCTGCGTCGACTGCGCGTCGATGGCCGCGCGATCGTTTAACTCCGCGATGCGTTTCTCCGTGCTGGTTTGCATCGTCGCCAGATCCTGCGACAGATGTTCGGCTCTCACGAACTGGTAGACACCTGCGGCCAGGGCCAACGCCAGGCCCGCGCACAACACCCACATCAGGCCTGTGTGCGATTCGCCACGCGGGGCTTCGTTGATTTCCGTTACTTCACGTGGCTTACTGGGATCATCCAAGGACATACGATTTTTCTCCTATTCCGAGAGACGCCGGGACTGCGTTACTTCTCTCCCGGCCTCTGGCCGTGGTTAGTGCAACACAGGGGCCATCGTGTCCCGGCCGAGCGAATGGCCGTCCCGTCAATCACATGGCGTGAAGCCCCGAAACATTTCCCCTTAGAACCGTGTGTAACGTTTACAAAGGGACACGCCCGCTTTACCGGCGCATCGCTAACTCGACAGGTAATCCACCCCGCTTGCATCTCCCCCCGCCTCTGCTATACTCATTACTTCATGCAGGCCAGCTACAACTCGTTTCGATTTTGGTTCTGGTATCGCACCTGAATCGGGACGAGTGGCGTTGGCATAGATTAAAAGGATAAAATCAACCGGCCCACTCGAAAGAGTGGGTTTTTCGTTTTTAGGAGCTACCGATGATCATCTCCATGAAACTCCACTCGACCAAAGAGGAGATCCAGCAAGTGTGCGACCGCATTCGCGACTTCGGCTATAAGATCCACGCCATCGAGGGCGAGGAGCGCGTCGTCATCGGCGCGGTCGGCGTCGGCGACGTCACGCAATGCCTCGAATCGGTCGAAGCCATGCCGCAGGTCGAAAAAGCCGTCCGCATCTCGGCGCCCTACAAATTCGTCAGCAAGGAGTTTCACACCGAGCGCTCGCGCATTCGCGTCAACGGCTGCGAGATCGGCGGCGACGAGTTCATCGTGATGGCCGGCCCCTGCTCGGTCGAGTCCGAAAAGCAGATCATGGAAGCCGCCGAGGGCGTCGCGGCTTCCGGCGCTAAGCTCCTGCGCGGCGGCGCATTCAAACCGCGCACCTCGCCCTACGATTTTCAGGGACTCGAAACCGAAGGCCTCAAGCTGCTCGCCAAAGCCAAGCGCGCCACCGGACTCGGCATCATCACCGAAGTCATGAGCGATCGCGACGTCGACTTGGTCGCCGAATACGCCGACGTCATGCAGATCGGCGCGCGCAACATGCAGAATTTCGCGCTGCTCAAGACGCTCGGCAAATGCGGCCGCGCCGTGCTGCTCAAGCGCGGCATGAGTTCCACCATCAAGGAGCTGCTCATGTCGGCCGAGTACGTGGTCGCGCACGGCAATCCCAACGTCATCCTGTGCGAGCGCGGCATCCGCACTTTTGAAACCTTTACGCGCAACACCTGCGACATCGCCGCCGTCGCCGCGCTGAACGAGCTTTCGCACTTGCCCGTCATTCTCGATCCCAGCCACGCCACCGGCAAGCGCAGCCTGGTCCCGTCGCTCTCGCGCGCCGCGGTTGCCATCGGCGCCGACGGATTGCTGGTCGAAGTTCACCCCGCGCCCGAAAAAGCCATGAGCGACGGCGCGCAATCGCTCGACCTTCCGCAGTTCCACAAAATGATGCAGGACCTGCGCCCCTACGTCGACCTCTGGAAGGAATCGCGCGTGACAGAGACCGCCGCGGCGGTGTAATCTCCGATTGTGCGATTGCGTCTCAATGCCTGGCAACTCACCGGCGCGCTGATTATAGTTTGCGCGTTGGCCGCCGCCGGACTGTACGTGTATCGGATGCGCGGCGGCGCCAGCCCGTCGGATCTCGCTTCGTACCTGCCCACGCGCGACGCCACCGTGCTCTTCATCGACGTCGACGCAATCCGGCGCGCCGGCATCCTGGATATGATCGCCGGCTCGAAAGCGGCCGAAGAAATCGAGTACAAACAGTTCGTCGATCAGACTCTCTTCGACTACCGCCAGGACCTCGACGCCTTCGCTGCCGCCTTCAAAGACAACCAGATTTTTTTCGCCTTGCGCGGCCGCTTCCACTGGAAAAACCTGATGGACTATGCCGTGCACCAGGGAGGCTCCTGCCACAACGGTTTCTGTGTTACCAGCGGCAGTCGACCCAATCGCCGCATTTCGTTCTACGCGCTCAAGCCCGACCTCATGGCCATGGCTATCAGCTCCGACGATTTCGCCGCGTACCAGATCAAGCGCCAGTCCAGCGCGCTCCCGCTGCTGCCGCCCGGCCAGCCGATCTGGGCGGTCGTTCCGATCCTGGCGTTGAAAAACGCCGGCGCGCTGCCCGACGGAACCAAGCCCTACGTCTCCGCGCTCGGCAACGCCGAGCAGATCGTGTTCGCGCTCGGCCCGGACGGCGATCATCTGCAACTGGCCCTCAACGTCACATGCCGCGATGTGCCGGCGGCCTCGGCTCTCATGGTCGATCTCGAAGCTGCCACCAACGAGCTGCGGAAACTGATCGCGCGCCAGCATGAGCATCCCGACCCGGCCGACCTGACCGCCGTCCTGGTGGCCGGCACCTTCCATCGCGACGATCGCCGGGTCTACGGCCAATGGCCCATCGCGCGCGCCTTCGTCGACGCACTCGCAGGCGGCTCTTACTGAGAAAGGATCTCGACCAATGGAAAAACGCACACTCGGCAAGACCGGCATGGACGTCACCGTCCTGGGTTTCGGCGCCGCCGAGATCGGATACCGCGGCGTCCCGCAAGACACCGTCGACCGCCTCATCAACAGCGCGCTCGATGCCGGCCTCAACATCATCGACACGGCCGAATGTTATCCAGGCAGTGAAGAGAAGATCGGCCAGGCCGTGTCCTCGCGCCGCAGCGAGTATTTCCTGTTTTCCAAGTGCGGCCACGACAACGATGCCGACCACTGGAATCCGAAAAAGATGGACCAGCAAATCGACCGCAGCCTGAAGCGCCTCCGCACCGATCGCGTCGATCTCGTGCAATTGCACAGTTGCACCGAACAGCAACTGCGCCACGGCGATGTCATCGATGTGTTGCGCCGCGCACGCGCCGCCGGCAAAATACGTTTCATCGGCTATAGCGGCGACGGCCCGGCAGCGGTGTATGCGGTCGAGTCGGGCGCGTTCGACACTCTGCAGATCTCGGTCAGCATCGCCGATCAGGAAGCCATCGACCTGGTTCTGCCCGCAGCGCGCGCCAACGGCATCGGCGTCATCGCAAAACGCCCCATCGCCAACGCGGTCTGGAAGGAGTCTTCGAAACCCGATGCGTACTACGAAACCTATTGGAACCGTCTGCGCCAGCTCGACTACGATTTTTTGAAAGACGACCTCAATCGTGCGGTCGCCATCGCGCTCAGCTTCACGCTTTCCGTCGATGGCGTTCACACCGCCATCGTAGGAACCACGCGGCCCGATCGTTGGCGCGAAAACGCCGCGCTGCTCGAATCCGGCGCGCTCGATACCGCCCAATTCGACGCCATCCGAGCCCGCTGGAGCGCGGTGGCGAAGCCGGACTGGACCGGCCAAACATAGATCTTTTGTACGGCTTTAGCGCGGTTACAATTTCGCCGGGCCGCGTCCCGTTGTGCTATATTGACTACCTGCGGGTGTGTCTTTCTTCCAACCTCGTACTACAGAAAATGACAGGAGTTAGTCTATGAATCTTCGTCCGCTCCACGACCGCATCCTCGTCCGCCGCCTGGAGGAACAGGAATCTGTCCGCGGAGGCATCATCATTCCCGACACGGCGAAAGAAAAACCGCAGCAAGCCGAAGTAGTTGCCGTCGGCAACGGCAAATTGCTCGACGACGGCCAGCGCGCCGCCATCGAAGTCAAGGCCGGCGACCGCATCCTGTTCGGCAAGTACTCGGGATCCGACATCAAGATCGAAGGCCAGGAATACTTGATCCTGCGCGAAGACGAAATCCTGGGGGTGCTGGCATGAAACAGCTCGCTTGCCTGATTCTCGCCGCCTTCGCCGGGTCCGGCATCGCATCCGCGCAACTCAAAGTCGGCGTCTTGAACGTCCAGAAAGCTGTCCTCGACACCGACGAGATCAAGAAAGCTCAGGCTGATCTGGAGGCCAAGTTCAAACCGCGCCAGGATGCCATGGCCAAACTCGAAAAAGAGATCCAGGATCTCCAGCAGCAGCTCCAGAGCGGCAAGCTGAACCAGTTCGGCGAGCAGGACGTCACCGCGCAGGGCCAGAAAAAGCAGCGCCAGCTCCAGCGCATGCAGCAAGACTTGCAGGACGACGTCGATCGCGAACGCAACGACATCCTGGTGCGCGCCGGCAACCATATGCAGGAGGTCATCAAGAAGCTGGCCGACGAGAAAGGCCTGGATTTCGTACTCGACACCGCCAACATGCACTACTTCAAACCGGTTTACGATATTACCGCCGAAGCTGTGGCGGCTTACAACAAAGCTTATCCGGTGAAGTAGCGCGGTACGATGTCCAGCTACCTGGAAGCCTACGGGGCCGCCGAGGAGCAACGCTCCAAACGCGTCCGGGTGGTCAAGTTCCTCCTGATCGGCTTGGCCATTCTGCTGGTCGCCGGCGGCACGCTCTTCGCTGTTTTTCGAAACCACTCCGAGGAGCAGCAGATCAAGACATTCATCGCGCTGCTCGAAAAGCACGATTACCAGGCCGCCTACCGCATGTGGGGTTGCACCGACACGCATCCGTGCCCGGGCTACACGTTCGGAAAATTCCAGGAAGACTGGGGCCCCGAAAGCCCGCACGCCGACCAGGCCACCGCCACGATCGCGCTGTCGCAATCCTGCGGATCGGGTGTGGTCATTCGCCTGGACTACAAGAATGCCGCAGAAGCAGTCGCGCTGTGGGTGGAGCGCGACACCGGGATCATCAGCTTCGCCCCGTGGGCCGAGTGCCCGGGCCGCCACCTGCGACTGGGCGCGTGGTTCAAATCGCTGTTCGGCAAGTCCTAGCGAACGACAACCACTTTTCCGAACTGCCCGCCGTCCCTCTCTTAGGGCACCACTACTACTTTTCCGAACTGTTCCTTGTTCTCCAGGTGCTGATGCGCCGCGGCGATCTCTTGCATCGGATAAACGCGGTCCACCACCGGCTTGAGCTTGCCGTTGAACACGAACTTCAGCACGCGATGCAGCTCGCCGAGCGTTCCCATGAACGACCCGAGCAGCGCCTGGTGCTTGGTAAACAGCGGCCGAAGGTCGAGCTTGACGTCGTAGCCGGTCGTGATCCCGCACGTGACCCAACGTCCCCCCGGCGCCATGCTGGCGGTGCTGCCGGCGAACGTCGCCGCGCCCACGTGCTCGAACACCACGTCCACGCCGCGCTTGCCCGTGAAGGCCTTCACCTCCGCAGCGATGTCCTGCTTGTAATGATCGATCACGTGATCGGCGCCCAGCGCTTTCGCCTTCGCCATTTTCGCTTCGCCGCCCGCGGTCGCGATCACGCGGCAGTGGAACAGCTTCGCGAGTTGCACCGCCGCCATGCCCACGCCGCTCGACGCCGCCATCACCAGCACGTCTTCGCCGGCCTGCAATCCCGCGCGTCCGAACAGCATGTGCCACGCCGTCAGGAACACCAGCGGCGCTGCGGCGGCTTCTTCGAAACTCAGGTGGTCGGGAATCGGAATCACCGTGTACTCAGGCGCCGCCATGAATTCGCGATTACCGCCCCAAACGCCGCTCCCGAACAGGGTGTACTGGCGGCACTGGTTGTCGAAACCCGAAACGCACTGCTCGCATTGCCGGCAGCTCACCGCTGGCGCAAGCAGCACGCGCTGCCCCGGCTTCACTCGCCAGCAGTCTGCGCCGACAGCGGTGACTTCGCCCGCAATATCGCTGCCCAAAATGTGCGGCAGCGTTTTCACTTTCGGCATCCCCTGCCGGATCCAAAGATCCAGATGATTCAGCGCGCACGCCTTCACGCGCAACAGCACTTCAGTCGGTTTCGGAGTGGGGACCTCGATGTCCTCGTACTTCAGGACTTCCGGCCCGCCGTATTCGTGGATTCTGACGGCTTTCATAAGTAAGTTTCTTATGATAGCGCGTCGCGCGCACGATCAACGCAGTTCGTCGCCCGACACCGGCGGCTTGCCTCGGCCCGCCTTCTTGAGGATCCGCTTCGCCTTGCCGATATCAGCCCGGCTCGACCGCTCGCGAATTATTCCTCGGTGCGCAGCGCCGAAAGCTTTTCGGCGACAGCAACATTGATCAACTGATTCAATGCCACGCCTTCCGACTCGGCGACACGCCGCGCCTCCTCCAGCAAAGACGTCTGGAGGCGCAACGCTATATTGCTCTTTCCTCCTTGCATCTCTCCCCACATACCCATGGGCCGGCTCACGCGAATCCCAAGCCTTTGCGCCGCTTCGGGTAGTCGTCTACCTTGACGCATCAAGCCAAATTTCCGTCTCTGGTGGCGCGTCCTCCTTCACAACTTCCTTTGATAGTAAGAAGCCTACACGACACGGGCCGGATCGTTGCTTGATTAGCTCTATACCGAGAACACGAGCATCGATGATGGTTGCGTTAGGCCTTCGCAGTTGAAGAGTATCTCCGTTGTGCACTACTGTATCGGTCAGAGCGATTGGAACTATGACGCAACCGCGTCCTGGAATAGTGAAAGCATGTTCGACCTTGGATAGAAATACCATCGGAATCAAACTAGGCCACTTCCCGCTTCGCTCAGATGACGTCAGTTGAATAATATCTCTACCGGTACCCCGCCGCCTGCAGCTCGAACAACTCCGCGTACCGCCCGCCTAACGCCACCAGATGTTGATGCGTCCCCTGCTCGATCACCTCGCCGTCCGCCAACACCAGAATCCGATCCGCCATCCGCACCGTCGAGAAGCGATGCGAAATGAGCACCGCCATTTTGTCGCGCGTCAGATCCGCGAACCGCAGGAACACTTCGTACTCGGCCCGCGCGTCCAGGCTCGCGGTCGGCTCATCCAGAATCAGCACCTGCGCATCGCGCATGTAGGCCCGCGCCAGCGCGATCTTCTGCCATTGCCCGGCCGATAGATCCACGCCGTCTTCGAATCGCCGCCCGAGCATCTGCTGATACCCGCGTTCGAACTGCGCGATCAGCGGCTCGGCCAGGCTCTTGCGCGCCGCGCTCTCGACGCGCGTCCTGGTTCTCCAGCTCCGCCACTCGTCCCAGCCCGATGTTCTCGCGCGCCAGCATGTCGTAGCGCATGTAATCCTGAAAAATCACGCCGATCTCGCCGCGCAGCGAATCCACGTCGTAGTCGCGCAAGATCGACGCCGTCCAGCAGAATCGCGCCGCCGGTCGGATCATACAACCGCGCCAGCAACTTCACCAGCGTCGTCTTCCCCGCCCCGTTCTCGCCGATCAGCGCGATCCGCTCGCCTGCATCGAACCGAAAACTCACGTCGCGCAGCACACGCCGCTCCGACCCCGGGTACGCGAACGACACGTCGCGAAACTCGAAGCCCGACCGAATCGGCCGCGGCGCCGGAATCGCATCCGGCCCCGACACGATCCCTGGCTTGGTCTCGAAAAAGTCGAACAGATCTTTGATATACAGCGCCTGCTCGGCGATATTGTTCAGACTCGAAAACAGGCTTTCGATCAAGCCGCGCGAACGCGCGAACGCGCCCACCAGAAACGACATCGATCCCACCGTCAACGCGCCCGCCAGCGTCCGCACCAGAATCAAAACGTACGCGCCGTAGTATCCGGCCGTCGGCAGCAGATTCAGCAGCGACCCGCTGACCGCGCGCTTGATCGCCAGCGCCTTGTTCTCGCGATAGAAGCGCTCGAACAGCACTCGCGACCGCTCCGCCAGATACCGCCCCAGTCCGAATATTTTGACTTCTTTCGCGCTCTGGTTGCTCGCCCCCAGCATCCGCAGATAATCGAGTTCGCGCCGCTCCGGCGTCCAGCGATACAGGATCGAATACGCCAGCATCGCGAAGCGCGTTTCGCCCAAAAACGCCGGAATCACCGCCGCCACCAGCAAGCACCAGGAACCATGGCGAAAACGAAACCACCGCCGCCGACAACGACAGCAGCGTCACCGATTGCTGCGCCATCCCGGCCAGCACCGCCAGCATTCCCAGCCGCGCCGTGGTCTGCCGCCGCGCCCGCTCCAGCTTGTCGTAAAAAACCGGATCCTCAAACGAAACCAGATCCAAATCCGCGGCGTGCTCCATCAGCTTCAGGCTGACGTGATTGGTGAACTGATCGCCCAGCAGGCTGTCGCACAAATTCACCGCGCGCGACAGCAGATCGCTCACCACCGCCAGCGCGATTTCATACGCCAGTAGCACCCAGATCCGATTCGCATCCACCGGCTGCCCGGTGATCGACTGCACCACCTGGTCGATGATCAGCTTACCCACCCAAAGCTGGACCACGGGTATCAAGGCCGCCACCAGTCGTAGCACAACTGTAGCGCAGGTTACGCTTGGACTTGTCTTCCAGACCATCCGCAGCAGCGGCGGAACGTTTCGCAGCGCCCGGATCCGGTCTCGCCAGGTAGCCGGTGCCTCCGCGGTTTTGTGCTGATGGGGGTTCAAATTCCAGTGTAATGCGGCCGGAAACAGGAATGCTCACCCGAAGGTGAGCATTCGACATCATTCTGCCTGAATTTACAGGCTCCCTGTTCTACCAGGGCGATGTACGGGAGAATCAGATTCGACGGAAACGCAACCGTCAAAACCTGTTTGTGATTCAGATGATAGGGCGTCGAAAGTCGTGAGTCAAGAAAAAAACTGGCGGCCTCGAAACGCCACATAAGCGGCTCATAATGAAATATTTACAGCCTGGCTACGATTTCGGGAATCCTGTCGAAAGCCTGTGGATTTCCGGTGGACGCCGAGTGGTTTGGTTTCTAAGCGTGGAGAAATCCGGGGAGTTACTTGCCGCCTAGATGCAGCGTCGTCATCGCCGTGCCAGCATCTGAATAGCCAAACCTCCGGGCGACTAGTCGCAGGGCCGCGAACGCCAGCCCGGACACCAGGCAAAAGCCCAGCACAATGCCCGCAAGCTTAAGAATTCCCAGGACCATCTGCGCCGCTGTCTGGGGAGTAATGATCAGCGGCAGAGGCTCGTTCATGGATATCGACGCCTGGTAATTTACCTCGGAAAGCAGTTTTTGGACGTCACCGGTATCCGCCTGTGAAGCGCCCTCTGCGGGCAGCGCGACGGCCACCAGCGGCCCTGTTCGCTTTACACTAGCCCGGGATATCCCCTCGAACGCCCCGGCCTGCTGACGGGCGATTTGCGGCGTCGGGTACGAAAAAATGGCCAGCGTCAACTCCCCTTTGGATGCCCGGTAGCGAGCCGCCATGCCCTCGGTTCCGAACTGTAGCGCGACCGCCGACTGGCTGATCCGAGGCAGGTTCGCGTGCAACCCAACCGGCCCCATGATGTAGCGCTCCGATCCGGCCACCATGTTCTTCGACGGCATGTAGTCTTTCAAGATCGGCATCGGCTGGTGCGAGATGCGCGGCAGGCCTTCCGCCAGGCTCGCGAGATCCTTCGGGCAGCGCCCCGAACAAGTGATCAAGTAATTGCCCATCCTGAACCGGATGGTCCGCGCTCTCGAGCGACGCCGCATATGCGCCGGTGGAATCTTTGTAGCGCGTCGCCTGAACTTTGAATTGGCCGTAGTCGGCTTCTTCGGCTCCGTCGCGCCCGTATTCGTTCGTTGCCCGCCGCCGGCACGTCCGCGACCGACTTGCGCTCGATACTTGCCCAGATGCTCCGGCCAGATCGCGGCGCTAGCCACGGTCGCCGCCGAGATCGCGATGAAACCGAGAACTACGCTCCGCAACATTTCTTGTACTTCTTCCCGCTCCCGCACGGGCACGGATCGTTCCGGCCCGCCTTCTTTTGCGAGATGGCCTGCTTCTTCTCGGTCGCCGTTCCGCCGCCGCCGACGAACTGCAGCTCGGCCATTTCCTTTTCCTTCTTGCGCTGGATATTGCGCGTGAAGTCTTCCACCACGTTCTGCGCCGCGCGCCGCTGCTCGGTGCCGGCGGCCACCAGCGCTTCTTCCTCGTCCTCTTCTTCCTCTTCGTCCTCGTCTGACGGGAACGGCAACACCGGCCGCGGCGCGCCCGGAAACCATCGCGCCGCCGTCGCCATCGCCGGGACCGCGCTGTCCCGCCGGCCCGCCTTCCACCTGCAGGAAGAACAGATACCGGATGGTCTCGTCCTCGATCCGGTCCATCATGTCCTGGAACATCGCGAACGATTCCTTCTTGTACTCGATCAGCGGATCTTTCTGCCCGTACCCGCGCAGCCCGATGCCTTCCTTCAGGTGATCCATCGACAGCAGGTGGTCTTTCCACTGGTTGTCGATCACGTGCAGCATGATGATGCGCTCGGCCTCGCGCATGTTCTCCGGGCCGATCAGCTCTTCTTTTTCCTGGTAGCGCTGCTCCAGCATCTCCTTGATGTGCGTCCTCGATCTCCGGCCGGTTCATGCCGCCCAGCTCCTCGAGATCGATCTTCACGCCGAACGGCCGACAGCACGTCCGACTGCAGCGCCGCCAGATCGAAGTTCGACGGATGCACGCGCTCCGGACACCGCAGGTCGATGAAGGTCGCCACGATGCCTTCGATGATTTCGGCGATGCGCTCCTTCTGATCTTTTCCTTCCAGCAGCGCGCGGCGCATTCCGTACACCGCCTGGCGCTGCTTGTTCATGACGTCGTCGTATTCGATCAGGTGTTTGCGCGAAGCGAAGTTCTGCGCCTCCACCGCTTTCTGCGCGGCCGCGATGCGCTTGGTGATGAGCTTCGACTCGATCGGCACGTCTTCCTCCATGCCCAGCCGCAGCATCAGGTTCTGCATGCGCTCGCCGCCGAAGATGCGCATCAGATCGTCTTGCAGCGAAAGATAAAAGCGCGAACTGCCCGGATCGCCTTGCCGGCCGGCGCGTCCGCGAAGCTGGTTATCGATGCGCCGCGATTCGTGCCGCTCGGTGCCCAGCACGTGCAGCCCGCCCAGCTGCGATCACTTCGTCGTGCTCCTTCGAGGTCTCCGTCCTTATAGCGCGTGAAGATCGCGTCCCACTCGGCGCGCTCGGGCGATGCCCACCGCGCTGGTCTGCAGCAGATCCGGATCCTTGTTCTGCTTCTTCAGATGCTCCTTGGTCAGGAACTCCGGATTGCCGCCCAGCAGAATGTCGGTGCCGCGGCCGGCCATGTTGGTGGAAACCGTGATGGCGCCCTTGCGCCCGGCCTGCGCCACGATGAACGCCTCGCGCTCGTGATTCTTGGCGTTCAAAACTTCGTGCTGGACGCCCATCTTCTTCAGCGCGCTCGAGAGCCGCTCGGATTTCTCCACCGAAATCGTGCCCACCAGCACCGGCTGGCCCTTTTCGTACAGCTCCTTGATCTCTTTGGCGGCGTTGCGGAATTTCTCGTCCTCGGTGCGGTAGACCGACGTCCTGGAATTCTTTCGCGCTAGCATGATGCGGTTGGTCGGAATCACCACGACGTCCAGGTTGTAGATCTTCTGGAACTCGGCCGCTTCCGTTTCCGCCGTGCCGGTCATGCCGGCCAGCTTCTTGAACATGCGGAAGTAATTCTGGAAGGTGATGGTGGCGAGCGTCTGGTTCTCGCGCTCGATCTTCACCGTTTCCTTGGCCTCGATGGCCTGGTGCAAGCCCGTCGCTCCAGCGGCGGCCGGGCATCACGCGCCCGGTGAACTCGTCGACGATGATCACCTGGCCGTCCTGCACCAGGTAATCCTTGTCGCGATGGTACAGCACGTGCGCGCGCAGCGCCTGCTGCACGTGGTGCAGGATGGTCCAGTTCTCCGGCTGATACAGATTGCCGCAGCCCAGCAGCTTTTCCACCTTCGCGATGCCTTCTTCGGTGAGCGCCGCGCTGCGGTGCTTTTCTTCGACCGTGTAGTCGCCGGTGGTGTAGCTTTCGCCCGGCTCCTTGCCCTTGATCTCTTCGCCGCGCACCAGCTTGGGAATGATGCGGTTGATCTTGTAATACTTGTCGGTGGATTCTTCGCTCGGCCCGGAAATGATCAGCGGCGTGCGCGCTTCGTCGATCAGGATCGAGTCCACTTCGTCGACGATGGCGAAGTGGTGCGAGCGCTGCACGCAGTCCTCCAGGCGGAACTTCATGTTGTCGCGCAGATAGTCGAAGCCGTACTCGTTGTTGGTGCCGTAGGTGATGTCGGAGTTGTAGGCGGCGCGGCGTTCTTCGTCGTCCAGATCGTGCACGATCACGCCCACCGACATGCCCAGGAACTTGTAGATCCGGCCCATCCATTCCGAGTCGCGCTTGGCCAGGTAATCGTTGACGGTGACGACGTGCACGCCCTTGCCGGCCAGCGCGTTCAGGTACACCGGCAGCGTCGCCACCAGCGTCTTTCCTTCACCGGTTCGCATTTCGGCGATCTTGCCCTGATGCAGGACGTGCCGCCGATCAACTGCACGTCGAAATGCCGCATGTTGAGCACGCGGCGCCCGACCTCGCGCGTCACCGCGAAGGCTTCGATCAGCAGGTCGTCGATCGGCTCGCCGTTGGCGATGCGTTGCTTGAATTCGGCGGTTTTCGCGGCCAGCTCGGCGTCGGAAAGCGGCTGGATCTGCGGCTCCAGATCGTTGATGGCGGCAACGAGTCGGCCGCATGCGCTTGACTTCGCGCTCGTTCTTCGTGCCGAAAATTTTTGCCAGGATCGGATCGAGCATGGGGCGCCTGTTACCATTCTACCGTGGCTCGTATCCTCATGCTGTCCACATACGTTCCAAACACTACTACTATTTGGGAGGCCGCTAGAATGACCTTGATATTGCCGGGCCAACAGGCTTCCACCAGGCGCTGGGCGGCGTTGGCGCTCGCTATGCTTGCTTGTGCAACCCCGTGCCGCGCTCAATCCTCGACCTTCAAGCTGAGTAGCTTCGCGCTGCCGTGCTCCTTGCAACCTAATCCATTTGGCCTCATCAGTCGACCAACCGGCGTCACGTTGGGCGACTTCAACGGTGACAAGAAATCCGACCTGGCGCTGATGTGCAACTCAGCTTCCTCGCCCGAGGTCCTCGACTTATTCCTCTTCGCGGGAAAAAATGACGGCGCCTTTCAACCCGTGGTTCAAGCGCCCCGGCCCCCCAACGCAACCTACTGCCGCAACCCCATCGCGGCTGGAGATTTGAACGGCGATGGCCGTACGGACGTGATCGCTGGCGGCTGTACTTTCCCCGCACCCGGCGAACGCGTGGTACTGTCTCTCATCACCATCTTTGGCACTTCCACCGGCTTCGGGGTTCCGCAGGTCGCCAACGTGCCGGATCAAATCATCCCACTGCGAATTGTTGACCTGAACCGCGATCAGCTTCCCGATCTGTTCGCAGCAGTGGTATCGTCGAACAGCCTGACAACGCTGGTCGTGATGCTCGCACAAAAGACCGGCGGATTCGCGCCCGCTACGCACATCAATCAGTTTAGTCCCAGTTCTCTTCTGTCGGTTCCGGCCATCGCTGATTTCAATCGCGACGGCATTCTCGACATCGCCGTCAGCCTCCCTACGTTCACCTACATACAGCTTGGCAACGGCGATGGTACCTTCAAGGATCCAATCGAACTTGACTTCGGTAACAGCGTGGTGGCCACCGATTTCAACGAGGACGGCAAGATCGACCTGGTCATCGGTGATGACACTGCCCGCGCACTGGCCTTGTTGCCTGGGGACGGCAAGGGTGGCTTCGGCACTCCAGTTCGCATCCCCGGATTCACCATGCCGCTGGCTGCGGTCGACCTCAACGGTGATGACCTCGCCGATATCGTCGACGTTGAAACCAACCGCATGCCGATACTCAACGCCAACGGGCAAGGGAGTTTTCAATCCGTCGGTAGCCTCTTCGATCTGACTCCCAATTATTTCCTGACGTCGGACCTCAACACGGACGGCAAACCGGACGCCGTCGCAATCGACCCCGACAATCTCGCGCATGTCGCGCTCAACACCTCGTCTTCGCAGTTTGTGAGCCGGATACGGAATGGCGCATCGTTCGCGGTCGGACAAGCCGTCGCTCCCGGTTCGCTGGCCTCCATCTTCGGAGGCGAATTCGCTCCTTCCGGCACGTTCGCGCAAGCCGCATCCATTCCGCTCCCCACCGAGTTAGCCGGCGTTTCAGTCACCATGAACGGCATCTCCGCGCCGTTGCTCTTCGTCGGCCAGAAGCAGATCAACGCACAGGTACCGTGGGGCCTGCCCTCGTCCGGCTCGGTGAAGGTTGTGGTCAAAGCCAACGGCGTCACATATCCTGAGTTTTCGCTGACCCTGGCGAGTACCGGCCCCGGAATCTTCGCCCTGAGCTCCGGCCAGGCGATCGCCATCAATCCCGATGGTTCTTTGGCGGCTCCCTCCGGATCCATTCCTGGAATCGCCACACGCCCGGCACGCGCCGGCGATCCGCTCATCCTGCTCGGCACGGGACTGGGCGCGGTTGCACCCTCGATTTCTGATGGCGCGGCTGCCAGCGACACTTTGCGCGAGGCCCTCACGAAACCGACCGTGCTGATCGGGGGCATCTCCGTCGACGTGCCCTTTGCGGGACTCTCGCCCGAGTTCGTCGGAGTGAATCAAGTGAACGTCACGGTGCCGGCCGTCAACGCTCCGGGCGTGGTTCTTATTCAAATCACTTCGGCGGGAGTGCCGGCGGGAAGCCAGCCAACCATCGCCATTGTGAACCAATGATCCGGCGTACCATGGGATCTGAGGGTTTTATGCGCAAGCTGACAATCCCGGCCGCTCTGATGCTCGCCGCCTCGCTCGCCGCCTGCAGCCACCGCGACATGCGCGACGCGCGCGACCAGATCCACGACGCGCAGCGCGAAGTCCGCAAGCAAGTGCAAGACGCCCAGCGCGAGGTACACGAGAACCTCAAGGACGCCCACCGCGACGTCCGCGATTCGCTCCACCAGGCGCGCGAGGATGTCCGCGATGCCGTTCGCGACGCTCGCCGCGAAGTCCGCGACGCGGTCCGCGACGCGCACCACTAGTTCCGGCCCATTCACATCTCGGGCAATGGCATTGAAAACTGGGTGAAACGACGGCATCATGCCATCATGACGGCAAAGATCACCCTGGACAAGGCTGGCCGCGTCGTGCTTCCCAAGCAAGTCCGCGAAAAAATGCGCCTGTCGCCGGGCGACTCGCTCCAACTCGACAGCGAAGACGAAAGAATCACACTGCGACCGCTTCGCCCCCAAGGCCGCGCTCAAGAAAGAGTTCGGAGTATGGGTGTATCAGGGGCAAGCTGCCGATACTTCGATTCCTGATCTGATCGATCGCGAGCGTGAGAAACGCCTTCGCGGATCAGCCGAGTGAGAGACTTCTTCGACACTTCGGTTTTGGTCGCGGCTTTTTTGGGCGGCCACGTTCAAGAACTGCGCGAACGTCTGACGCCGATTGCCCTGAATGAATTCGAGTACTTCAGTGCCATCCAAAAAGCGGCCGAACGCGGCTTCACCAGCGGCCGCGTCTATGACGCGTTGTTATTGGCTTGTGCAGCGAAGGCCAAGGCACGGACGATCTGAAACATTTCCAGGCAATTGCGCCCGAGCTAGCCGAGCGAATCCAAGTCCCGTGACTTCGCGCGCCCTAGCTGTAGCTAATCCCGTTAACCACTTTCCCCGACCTTTATCTCGTCACGCCGCGCGAACTTAGAAACGCGCGCCAGCAGGCCAGGCGCTCGGCGGTCCTACAATTCAAGCCGGAGACTCAACCATGGCAGCTTCCTCACCTGCAAAACTCGCGGCTAACGCCCGCAACGCGCAACAATCCACCGGACCGCGCACGCCCGAGGGCAAAGCCCGCTCCGCCCAAAACGCTCGCAAGCACGGCCTCACCGCCAACGATCTGATGGTGCTCCCAAGCGAGACCGCCGAGGAACTTGAAGAGTTCATCGCCGGCTTCACAGCCGAGATCAACCCGCAAGGCTACATCCAGCAGACCTTGTTTAATGAGCTGGTCGGCGCGGCCTGGAATCTGCGGCGCGTCCGGCGCATGGAGGCGGAACTCTATGCCGACGCCGGCTCGTATCGCGACATGGCGAACGACGGCCAACTGCAACTCCAGTTAGACCGCCTCGGGCGCCATCGCTCCCGCCTGGAACGCACTTTCACCCGCAGCCTCAAGGAGTTGAAAACTCTACAAACCAACGCGGTGCTCTCGGCCCAGTTGCCCGAAACCACCCAGGTCGAGGCGCCGCTCGCCTGGGCGAGTGAAATTACAAAACGAACCCAACGCCCAGCTTCCGGAGTCGCGTTCCGGCTCCCAGAGGCCAACGCTCGCCCCCAAACCACCGCTGCCCCAGCCTGACGCCGCCGGCCCACTCAAAATCTTCCTTGACGGCGCGGGCGGCCTGTGCTAATTTTTTAGCATGTTGCTAAGCCTTACGCAGGATCCCCGCCCGTGAGCGACCTCGGCGGCTTGAGCCGGCGCGAGCGCCAGATCCTCGACATCCTCATCGAGCGCGGCAAAGCGTCGGCCTCCGACGTCCGCGCCGCCATGCCCGACGCACCCAGCTATTCCGCCGTCCGCACCCTGCTGCGAGTGCTCGAAGAGAAAGGCCACGTGCGCCACCGCGCCGAAGGCCTGCGTTACGTCTACGTGCCCACCGTCGGGCGCGAGAAGGCCAAGCGCACCGCGGTCAAACACTTGCTGAAGACTTACTTCAACGGTTCGCCCGAACAGATCGTCGCCGCGCTCCTCGACGGCTCCGCCAAACTAAAGCCCGAAGAGCTCGACCGCATGGCCGCCATGATCGACAAAGCCCGCAAGGAGGGCAAATGAACACGACATTCTGGTTTTCATTCTTAGCCGGTGTCACGCTCAAGAGCACGGCCGTGCTCGGCGTCGCGTGGGTCGCATCGCTCCTGCTGCGCGGGCGTTCGGCCGCCGCGCGACATCTGCTCTGGACCGCCGCGCTGGCCGGTGTGCTGCTCCTGCCGCTGTTCTCCGTGTCACTGCCCGCCTGGCGCGTTCCCTCGTTTGGGACGCTCCCGCCCGGACTCGTCGCGATGTTCGAAACCACCGTGACATCGCAAGCGGACTCACACTCGTCGATGACTGCTTCACGGTCTGCGCCGCCCGCGCCGTTGGCGCCCGCGTGGCGGCCGGATTGGCGTCTCGCGATCATGCTCGTTTGGGGCTTGGGCATCGTCGCGTCGCTCGCGCAACTCCTCGTCTCTTCCATCGCGCTCTGGCGACTCCGCGGATCCGCCCGGCCCTCGCCCGATCAGCATCTCGCCGTTCAACTCGCCAGCGACCTTGGCCTTTCACAGCGCGTACGCGTGCTTGAAACCTCCGCGGGAACCATGCCGATGACCTGCGGCGTCCTGCGCCCCGCCATTCTCATGCCGCGCGACGCAGCACGCTGGACCGAAGACCGCCGCCGTATCGTGCTCCTGCATGAACTCGCGCACGTGCGCCGCGCCGATGTAGCCACCCACATCCTCGCTCGCTTCGCTCTCACCCTGCATTGGTGGAATCCGCTCGCCTGGATCGCCTGGCGCGAATTCCTCAAGGAACGCGAGCGCGCTACCGACGACCTGGTCCTCAACTCCGGCGCCCGCGCCTCCGACTACGCCGGTCACCTGCTCGACGTCGCCCGCAGTTTCGAAACCTCGCGCGTCCTTGCGCCCGCCGCTCTCGCCATGGCGCGACGCTCGGAACTCGAAGGACGGCTCGTCGCCATTCTCGACTCACGCCTGAAACGTGGGGCCGCGAACCGCGCTTCCGCTCTCATCGCCGCGGTCGCTGCGCTCGTCTTGATCGCGCCGTTTGCCGCACTGCATGCCCAACCCCCAGCCGCCCCATCCGCTGACGTTAGGCACGAATCGACCAGTGCACTGATCCATCAAGGCGTGATCGCTCTCCGCGACAAGCATTACGCCCAGGCCATCGACTATTTCCAGCAAGCACAAAGTCTCGATCCGAAACAGGCCGGACGCGCCCAGATGTGGTTGGCTGTGGCAAACGAGCGCGAGTCGAATGCAGCGGATGCCGACGCTCTCTATCGGTCAGCCTTGGCGCTCGCGAATCCTTACTCCGACGATTCCGCCACCGTCATGGAACTCTACGCTCGTTTCTTGAAGGACCAGGGACGTGACGACGAAGCCAAAGTCATGTCCGATGCCGCGGCCGAAGTTCGAAAACTTCCCCCGCCCGTGACCACTGCCTACCGAATTGGCGCCGGCATCTCTCCCCCGCACTTGCTCTACCAAGTAGAGCCGCTATACACCGACGAGGCCCGCGCCGCCAAATACCAAGGCACAGTCCAACTATTTGCCGAAATCGGTCCCGATGGAATCGCTCGCAACATGCAAGTCGTCAAAGGGCTCGGCCTCGGCCTCGACGACGCTGCCATCGCCGCCGTTAGCCAGTGGCATTTCGATTCCGGCAAGAAAGACGGCGCTCCCGTCACCGTGCAGGCCACCATCGAGGTCAACTTCCGCCTACTCTGAGAACTTGTAGACGATCTTGTCCCCGTAATGATTCCGCTCGAGGAACGGCTTGTACCCCGCCTCGCCTCGCGCATACACGCTCAGAAAAGCCAGCGCATACGCATCGATGATCTTGTGCGACTCCTCCGGCGCCAGGTACGTCACGTCCTGGTCGGGCGCCGTGTTCACGCGCTTGCCCGTGCCGATTCCGTTTCCGTAATTCGGGTTGTACTGGTCCACGCTGGTGAACGTAAAATGCCCGGCATCCTTGATCTCGACGAAATACTTCGGCCCCTTCGACGCCTCGTAATACTCGCGATTGCGCGCGTTGCCGCGCTCGCGAATGGTCGCATCCTCGGTCGCGATCATCATGAAAATCGGCGTCGTGAAATTCGTGCGATCGTCTACCGGGCCGCCCGGCGCCAGCATCACGCCGGCCTTCACGCGCCGCTCGTGCTCGAGCACGTTCTCGGTGGTCGACCCGCCAAACGACATTCCCGCCGCCGCGATTTTGTCGAGGTCCACGCGACCGGCGAACCGGCTGTCGCCGCCCTCGTTCATGCGCGTCATCGCATCGATCAGGAAGCTCACATCCCTGGGCCGGTCCTTCGCCGACGCCAAGGCGCGCACGCCGCCCGCCTTCACCACTTTTCCGTTCACGATGGTGAAGCGGCTGTTGCCGATATGATCCGCCGCCACGACGATGAAACCGTGGGACGCCATGAACTCGGTGAAGTACACATACCCAACGCGCGTTCCCCCGCTGCCGTGCGAAAACACAATCAGCGGCCATTTGCCGTCGCGCACCTCGGCATCGCGCACCGCAACATTCTTATATGTGCGGTCCAGCTCCGCGATGGTCAGCCCTTTGCGATACCCGCCCAGCGCTTCTTCGGCGTCCGCGATCGAACCCGGTACCACGCCGCGCAGAATGAACTCGGAGTACTTATTCTTCGGCATCGCGCGCGCCCCGTCCGTCGCCGGATACCAGATCTCGGTGCGCAGCGGCCTCACACCGTTCAACTCGGCATCCGGTCGGCTGGTGTCGTCCAACTGCATGCCGGTGACGCCCACCGGATAGGGTCCCCACTTCTCCGGATCGCGAACCTCCTGCGCCAGCGCGGCCAGCGAACCGGCGAGCGAAATAATCAGAAGTTTTTGAGCGGCATGCATGACTCCGTATTATATAAGGCTTGTCACCGAGATCGATTGGTGCTAACTTTCAATTGGTTTGGACTACTCGGAGGAATGCCCCTTCTGTTTGGGGGCCATGCAACTCGAAGATCGCGACGGCAGCGACTGGCTGGTGTGCCCGAACGGTTGCGCCACCGAATTCGAAGCGCCTCCTCGCAAACCGCCGGGCGTCGAGATCGAAGCAGAGACGGTCGCGCACGCCAAGGCCGCCGGGCAATAGCTACGCTCCGCGCGGCGTCATCACCTGCACCAGAATGTTTTCGGGATCGTGAAACTCCGGCGCGCCCTGCACCTCGGGTGGTTGCACTTTCGCACCGGCGGCTTCGAGCTTCTTCGTCACTTCGGCATAGTCGAACTTCGGCGACGCGACGCAGAAATGATCCACGCCCACCGGATGCGCCGCGTCGGCCGTGGTCACCGCGATCCTCGACTTGCCGACTTGAAAGAAGATCCGGCCGTTCGCGTTGCGCTGCGTCACCGGACCGAACAGCTTCGAGTAGAATTGCTCCGACTTCGCGAGATCCGTTACGCGCAGCAGCACGTGATCGATCCCGGTCGGCTCGACGATCACGCGGCTCGCCGGAACCTGCTCGGGCGATGCCGTCGCGCTGAGGTCGTTCCAGGAGTTCATCTTGAAGAACTGGAGCTGGATTCCGTCGGGATCGGCGACAAACCATCCGACCGATGTCTCGCGCGGCTTCATGCCGAGCACTTCGCAGACTGGTGCTTCACGCACGCCATCTCGAACTCCATCGATACCCGTGCAGATGTGATCCACTCGATGCGCCGCCTGGCCTCGGCCCCGGCTCCGCGATCGCGACGTAACATGGACCGAGCTTCAGATAGCGCCGCGTGCTGCGCTTGTCCTTCAGCACCGTGTTGCCGAAAATGCGGGCGTAGAACGCGACCGCCCGGTCAACATCAGTCACAGCGATGGCGACATGATCCAGCGCAGCGAACTGCAGCGCGGCGTCGGCGGCAACCGCCTTCCGAACAAACGCGCTAGCCGCAATTGTGGACAAAACTTCACGACGGTTGAAACGCGTTCTTAACATATCGTTCAGCATACTCCTTCGTTGCCCACGCTAAGATTGGGGTGCGATGAAGTTACTCGGCCTGCTTTCGCTCGCGCTGGTCGGCTGCAACGGCCAACCCCAGCAACGTCGTCAAAACGCCGGTTCTCACTTGGAAGCCGGCGGTCGCGACGCAGCCGGTTGCCGACCGACCCCGACGACCCGGCCATCTGGATCCATCCCACTGATCCCGCGCTCAGCCTCATCATCGGCACGAACAAAGCCGCTGCACCCGCCGGCGCGCTGGTGGTGTTCGATCTCGACGGTAAGATCCTGCAAACCGTTTTCGGGATCGGCCGGCCGAACAATGTCGATGTTCTGCAGGGCGTGCAGTTGGGAGACCGTACGCTCGACTTGGTGGCCGTCACTGCACGTTATGAACGTGCCGTTCGCTTCTACTCGGTTGATGCCGCAACACGGCGATTGCAGGAGCTGCGGCTCCGCCCCGGTGTTCGAAGGCGAGTCCGGTCCAGCTCGCCGCCCCGATGGGCATCGCGCTTTTCAAGCGCGCTAGCGATGGAGCGGTGTTCGTCATCCTCAGCCGCAAGGCCGGGCCTTCCGGCAGTTACCTGTGGGAGTATCGCGTAAAACCAGGTCCGTCCCTCGAGCTGGTGCGGAAATTCGGCGAGTTCAGCGGCATCGGCGAGATCGAAGCGATCGTAGTGGACAACGCTCTCGGCTTCGTCTATTACTCCGATGAGAAAGCCGGCATTCGCAAATACGACGCCGATCCGGATCACGCTGGCGCGGACAAGCAGTTGGCGTTTTTCGCAAGATCCGGTTACCTGGGCGATCGCGAAGGCTTGGCGATCTACGCCACCGGCGAGAAGACCGGCTATCTGATTTCAACGGACCAGGTGAAGGGAGGGAGCCGCTACTATCTCTATCGGCGCGAAGGCAGCGCGGCGAATCCGAACGATCACGGCGAAGTGGTCGCGATGATTGCGGGCGGCGCGGACGAAACCGACGGCATCGAAGCAACCTCTCACCCGCTCGGCCCGCGCTTCCCGCATGGCCTGCTGGTCACGATGAACAGCGGCGCGAAAAACTTTCTGATTTATTCTTGGACGCCGCCCGAGCCTCATTGATACATTCTACGCTCGCGGCGCATGAACGCCGGAACTTCGAGATCGTCCATCGCCACCGGAGCCGGCTCTTCCATCTCCGGCTCGGGTGCGGGCGCAGGCGGCGGAGCGCGAGCCGCCGGCGTCTCGCGGAACAGCGATGCGCGGCGCTTCCGGACGTGCACCGGAGCTTGCGCGACGGGCGCGGGTACGGCTGCACCGGTTCTGGCGACAACCAATCCACCGCTCCGGCGGCGGCGCGCCGCGCCAGCATCGGCAGATTGTCGCGCTGGAATCCGGTCGCGATCACCGTGATCTTCACTTCGTCCTTCATCGACTTCGTTCAGCACCACGCCGAAATTGATCTGCGCGTCTTCGTTCGCCGTCGCGCCGCGAATCAGCGAGCAGGCTTCGTTGACGTCGTGCAGGCTCAGCTTGCTCGACCCGGTGATGTTGATCAGCACGCCGCGCGCGCCGCGCACTCCGCCTTCTTCCATCAGCGGCGAGCTGATGGCCTGGCGCGCCGCTTCGATGGACGCGTTCTCGCCCTTGGCCGCCGCGGTCCCCATCATCGCGTAGCCCATGCCGAGCATGATGGCGCGGATGTCGGAGAAGTCGCGATTGATCAGACCCGGCGTGGTGATGATGTCGCTGATGCCCTGCACCGCCTGCCGCAGAATGTCGTCGGCGACGCGGAACGCTTCGAAGAAACTGGTGCCGCGCGGGACCAGTTCGAGCAAGCGGTCGTTGGGCACCGTGATGACAGTGTCCACCGTGCCGCCGATGTCCGAAAGCCCGCGGTCGGCCTGCTTCATGCGGCGCGGCCCTTCGAAGCCGAACGGCTTGGTGACCACCGCCACGGTGAGCGCGTTGAGTTCCTTGGCGAGCGACGCCACCACGGGCGCAGCTCCGGTTCCGGTTCCGCCGCCGAGTCCCGCGGTGACGAACACCATGTCGGCGCCTTCCAGAACTTCGATGATCCGCTCGGTGTCTTCGAGCGCAGCCTGCTTGCCGAGCGCCGGATCCGATCCCGCGCCGAGGCCGTTGGTCACCTTCGACCCGATGGCCAGCTTGTTCGGCACCGGCGACGCGTTGAGCGCCTGGATGTCGGTGTTCATGATGTGAAATTCGACGCCGCTGAGGCCCTCGTTCATCATGCGGGCCACCGCGTTCGAACCTCCGCCGCCCACGCCGACCACTTTGATCTTGGTGCCGAGCAGAGCTTCTTCCTGGATCGCAAACTTCAATGTGTCCATTCACAACCTCCTAGCGTTTCTAATTTTCGGCGGCGCATTTCTCCCTCATCGGAACAACAGCCCCATCACTCCGGGAGACCTGCGCTTGTTCTCCCGTTTGGTCTTCAATCGCGCGGAATATTTCGCCAGACCCGCGGCCGTCGTCCAGGCCGGGTTCTCCAGCTCTTCCGGAAAATCCAAAATGCCCGTGGGCAGCGCGTTGCGCGCCGGGCAGTTCAGCACGCGCTCGGCCATGTCGCACATGCCGTTGAGCAGCGCGCCGCCGCCGGCCAGGATCACGCCTTCGAGCAGCTTCTGATCCATCCGGATGGTCACCAGCTCGCTGCCGATGTGGATGAACAGCTCCTCGGCGCGCGCTTCCAGAATCTCGTTCAAATGTTTGCGCGGCGCTTCACGCGGCGCGCGGCCGTCCGGCGACGGCACTTCGATAAAGCTGTTGTCGGAAGTGAGCCCCAGGATGGCGCATCCGTATTCGATCTTCAGCCGCTCGGCGTCGTCGTACTGCACCGTCAAGCCCACCGCGACGTCGCGCGTGAAATGATCGGCCGAGATCGGCAGGCTGCGCGCCAGCAGCACGGCCTCGCCGTCGTAAACCACCAGTTCGGTGGAGTGCATGCCGATGTCCACCAGCGCCGCGCCGCGGTTGCGATCGTCGCGCGACATGCACGCGTAGGCGGCGGCCACCGGCTCGAACACCGTTTCCTCCACCGCGTAGGAAGCCTGCTGGACGGCGTGCACGATGGAATCGTGCTCGTGCTCCGATGCGGTGACGATGTGGACGTTGGCTTCCAGGCGCGAGCACGTCGATCCGCGCGGATAGCGTTTGCCGGAGCGGCCGTCGAGCGTGAAATCCTGCGGGAACAGCTGCAGGATCATGCGGTCCTCTTCCAGGCGCACCTGCTCGCTGCGCTCCACCGCGTACGCCATGTCTTCGATGGTCACCGGGCGCGGCCGCCCGAATTCGTAGATGCCGCGGATATTGTGCCCGTCGATGCCGCTGCCGCCGATGCCGACCACCATCGCGTCGACGACCACCTGCGCTTCGAACTCGGCGCGCCGCACCGCTGCCTGCACGCACGAAGTGAGCGCCTGCTGATCGGTCAGCCGGCTCTTGCTCCATCCGAGCGGACGCCACTTCGCCGTGCCCGAGATAGCGGAGGCGGCCGTCGTCCATGGATAGGATCATGCAGCGAGTGAAGGCGCTGCCGAGATCGAGTCCAACGGCCAATGGCGGCGCCTTATCGGGCATTTCCAGAGTCCTCCAGTCCAGTGATGCGGTCGTCCAGGCGCAAATCGAACGCGGCGGCGCGCGGCAGGCGGCGATGAATGTCGGCGTAATGTTCGAGGAAATGTTTCAGGCGCGCGGAGAAGTTGCGGTCGCCCATCAGCAGCGAGACGGCGCGGCCCTGCATTTTCGCGATGATCTTCAGGTTGTCGAGATCGCCGGCGTCCACTTCCGAGACGTTGTCGCCCAGCGGCCCCAGATCGTTCATGAGCTGCTGCATGCGCCGGACGCGGCGCGCGCGCTCGGCGGCACCGCTTCGCTCAGCGAAATGCCGGTCAACACCGGAAGCTGGAAGACCGCCTTCTGCGGCGGATCGAGAATCACGCCATGCGGGTCGATCAGGGCCCAGCGCGTGATGCCGTCGGCCGGCACTTTGACGAACGCAACCGGCTTTCGCTCCGTGATCGGACACCACGACGTGATCCGGCCACACGCGCAGATCGAGGCGTTCTGAATCCAGGTCATGCGGAGCAGCGCTTTGCGGCGCTCCGCCATGGGAAGCAGGTAGACGCTGCGGCCGTAGTCCTCGTTGAACAACCGCAGGATCGCTTCGCGCGACGCGTACTTCACGCCGTTGCAATTGGATGTTGGCGCTTTCGAGTCCGTAGTCGGCAGGACCCGGCAGGAAGAAGCGCGGATCGCGAATGAGAAATTGCTCGAAGCGCTGCGAGGCGTAGATCGCGCCGGTGAGGACCACGCACATCGACGACGGCGATGCCGCCGTAGCGCACGATCGCTCGCGCGGGCACTGCGCGGCGCTTCTTGGACTCAGCGGCCACTCAGGCAGCCTCCCGAAGTTTTTCGAGCACGCGTTCGCCCACTTGCCAGACGTTGCCCGCGCCCAGCGTCAACACCAGGTCGCGTTCGCGCGACTGCTTCACGACGACTTCCGCGGTCTTCTCGATGGTGCCGGTGTACTCCACGGCGCGATGTCCGAAATCGCGGATGCGCTGCGCCAGCGCCTGCGCGGTGACTCCTTCGATGGGCGCTTCCGAAGCGGCGTAGATATCCAGGACGAACACCAGGTCGGCCTGGTGAAAACTTTTCGCGAACTCGTCCATCAGGGCCTGCGTGCGCGTGTAGCGATGCGGCTGGAAGACCGCCAGGATGCGTCCGAAGTTGCACAGCCGCGCGGCGGCGAGCGTGGCGCGAATCTCGGTGGGGTGATGGCCGTAGTCGTCGATGACGGTGACGCCGCGCGCTTCGCCGCGCATCTGAAAGCGGCGGTCGACGCCGGCGTAGGACGCGATGCCTTCGCGAATCGTGTCGAGCTTGATTTCGAGTTCGAGTCCGACGGCGATGGCCGCGGTGGCGTTCAGCACGTTGTGCATGCCGGGAACGCGCAAGTGAAACCGGCCCAGATTCTGGCGGCGCCCGCTGCACCACGAACCGGCTCTCGAATGCGTCCGCATTCGGTTTCGACGATCTGCAGAGCGGCCTGGCTGCTGCGCCCATAAGTAATGTTGCGGCGATTGACCGAGGGCAGAAGCTGCTGGATGTTCTCGTCGTCCAGGCAGAGAATCGCGGCGCCGTAGAACGGCACCTTCTGGATGAATTCGAGAAACGCGGCGCGGATCTCGGCGATGGACGGATAGTGATCCAGGTGCTCGCGATCGATGTTGGTGACCACGGCGAGAATCGGGCTGAGCTTCAGAAACGATCCGTCGCTTTCGTCCGACTCGACCACCAGGAAGTCGCTCTGGCCGACGCGCGCGTTCGAGCCGCCCATGGAAGCGGCCTTGCCGCCGACCACGACGGTGGGGTCGAGTCCGGCCACGTTGAGCACGGTCGCGGTCATGGAAGTGGTGGTGGTTTTGCCGTGGCTGCCGGCGATGGCGATGCCGTACTTCAGGCGCATCAGCTCGGCCAGCAGCTCGCCGCGCGGGATCACCGGGATCTTCAGGCGGCGCGCTTCCTGCACTTCCGGATTGCGCTCGTCGACGGCGGAGCTGACGACCACGGCCTTGGCCGAGCCGACGTTCGAGGCCGCGTGGCCTTCGAAGATGCGCGCGCCGAGCCGCGCCAGCCGCTCGGTGGTGGCGCTCAGTTTGAGGTCCGATCCCGAGATCTGGTAGCCCAGGTTGAGCAACACCTCGGCGATTCCGCTCATGCCGATTCCGCCGATGCCGATGAAGTGCAGGTGTTGGGGCTTAAAAAACATTTTTAACTATGTATTGTTTCGAGTTTTGGGGAGTAATGTCAATGCCGGAATGCCTCCTCCAGCACTTCAGCCGCGCGACGGGCGGCGTCCGGATGCGCGAACGTCCGCGCGCGCTCTCCCATCTCGTCGAGCAGCCGCGGCTGCGACCGCAGTTTGCCGATTTCTTCGAACAGCCGGCCGCCGTCCATGTCGCGATCCAGAACCAATTGCGCCGCGCCGGCCCGCGCGAACGACTCCGGCGTTGCGAAGCTGGTGCTCGTCGGCGGCGTGCGGAAGCGGAACCAGAATCGACGGCTTGCCGGCCGCGGCCAATTCGGCGACCGTGCCTGCGCCGGCGCGGCAAACCACCACGTCGGCCTGCGCGAAGGCCGCCGGCATGTTGTCGATGAACGGCGCGATCTCGCCTTCCATGCGGCTCTCGGCGAATTTGCGCGCCAGCGCTTCGTACGCGGGCGAGCCGGTCTGATGGATGAATCGGACCGGGAACGCGGCCTCTCGAAAGTATCGCCAGCTTCCGGCCGCGGCTTCATTCAACGTGCGCGATCCCTGGCTGCCGCCGGTGATCAGGACCGTGAGCTTCGCCTCGCGCGGCTTGGGCTGGATGCGGAAAAATTCCGCGCGCACCGGAAGACCCGTGACTTCGGACTTGCCGGCCGGGAAGAATCGCGCGGCTTCGGGAAAGTTCACCAGCGCGCGCGCGACGAAGCGGCCGATCTGGCGATTGGTGAGACCGGGCATCGCGTTCGGCTCCATCACGACGATGGGCAGCCGCTTCCACAGCGCGGCCAGCACCACCGGGCCGGCCGCGTAACCGCCCAGGCTGAAGACCGCGGAAGGCTGAAGCCGGCGCAGGATCGCAGAACACTCGCCGCACGCTGAGCGGAAGCTGCGCTAGAGTTCGAGCGGTTCGAACCAAGCCGACGCGCTTCAGTCCGCCGATCTCGATGAACTCGAGCGGAAAGCCCGCGGCCGGAACCAGCTTGGCTTCGAAGCCGGTGCGTGTGCCGACGAAGACGGGCGCGTGCCCGCGCGATTCGAGCTCGCGCGCCACGGCGAGCAGAGGCACGACGTGTCCTCCGGTTCCGCCACCCGCCATCATAATGGTCGCCATCCGATTCAAGTGCGTCATCTCAAGACGAATGCTCGCTTGACGCTCAGCAGCATGCCGAGGCAGATCATGGTGCTCAACAGCGAACTGCCGCCGGCGCTGATCATCGGCAGCGGAATTCCTTTGGTGGGACCCATGCCGAGCACCACGCTCATGTTCATCAACGCCTGGATCACGATCGACGAAGTCACGCCCAGCGCCAGGTATCGGCCGAAAGCGTCGTGCGCCACCCAGCACAGCTCCAGACCGCGCCACAAGATGATCAGGAAACCCGTGAGCAGCGCGGTGCAGCCGAACAGGCCCAGCTCTTCGCCCACCACGGCGTAGATGAAATCGGTATGGGCTTCGGGAAGATAGAGGATCTTCTGCTTGCCTTGCATGAGACCGAGGCCGAGCACGCCGCCGCTGCCCACCGCGATCTTCGACTGGCGCACCTGATAGCTGGTGTCGCGCGTGGTCAAGCGATTCGGCTGACGTATTTCTTGATCTTGCCTTCAGGATCGAAGAAGGCGATGTGCTTGTACTCGGGATCGAAGAAGCCGATGACGCGCGCCATGCGGTAGGGCTTCGAGACGACGAAGCCGATGGAGAACAACGATCCGAGCACGGCGCCGCGACGACGAACTTGCGCTGCAACCCGGCAACATAAAAAACGATGGCGGCCGGGACGATGAGCACGATGGCGGTGCCGAAATCGCCCAACCCGACGCAGGCCGCCAGAACCGCCAGCGCAAGCGAGGCCGCGAACATGGTGCGCCGGCTGTTGATGGCGTCCTGCTTGAGCGTGACGAAGTAGGAGAAGAAAATGATCAGCGCCGGTTTGGCGAATTCGGAAGGCTGCAGCGTGCCGATGCCTTCCAGACGAAACCAGCGATGCGTTTTGCTGTCGAAGAAGAAGACCAGGATCTGCAGGAACAACACCACGCCCAGCGATCCGAAGGCCCACGCCGGCGCTTTGCAGCGCGCGGTAATCGCGGCGCTTGAAAAACATCAGCGCGATGAACGAGACCACCGCCCAGACCAACTGGTGCGAGGCGTAGTAGAAGCTGGAGTTGATTCGCGGGTTCAGCTGCGCCGACACCGACGACGCGCTGTAGACCATGACGATGCCGAAGCTGTCACCATGGCGACGATGGTGGAGAACAGCAGCCAGTCCGATTTCAATCGTTGTGCCATTAGCGGTTTCCTTCCGCGAGCTTGTCGACCAGTTCCTTGAAGACCCGGCCGCGCTGCTCGAAATTTTCGAACTGATCGAAGCTGGCGCAAGCGGGGGCGAGCAGGACGGTGTCGCCGGGGTCGGCCAGAGCGATAGGCTTCCTGCAGCGCGGAGGCCAGCGTGCCGCAGCGAACGACGGGCGCGGAATCGCTCGCCGAGTTGTGCCGGCGATCTTCGCGGCCGCCGCGCCGATCAGCAGCGCCGCGCGAGCTTTCGAGCGCAACGGCTCGCGCAGCGACGGTGTAGTCGCTGCCTTTGTCTTTTCCGCCGAGGATGATCCAGAGGCCGCCGTCGAATGCGTCGATGGCTTTGAGCGTGGCATCCACGTTGGTGGCTTTCGAATCGTTGTAGTAGGCGACGCCGTCGATCTCGCGAACGAATTCGAGGCGATGCTCGACGCCCGGGAAGCGTGCGGACGGCGGCTGCGATCCGCGCGAGATCGGCGCCGGCCAGCCGCGCGGCGATGGACGGCGGCCAGTGTGTTTTCGATGTTGTGCCGGCCGCGCAGGCGGAATCTCGCGCGCTTCAAGCAGCGGCGTCGCCGTCCAGACGCATGATTCCGTTGTCGAGCCATGCGCCGGGCGACACCGACGTGATCCAGGCTGAACCAGTAGATCGCTTGGCGCGAGTGCAGGCGGCGAACGCCGCGCAAGTCGGGATCGTCGGCATTCAACACCGCGAAGTCGCGCGTGTCCTGCGTTTCGAACAGGCGCGCGCTTGGCGGCGGCGTAGTTTTCGAAAGTGTGGTGGCGGTCGAGATGATCGGGCGTGACGTTGAGGCAGACGGCGATGCGCGCGTGAAAGGTCGCGATGGTTTCCAGCTGGAAGCTGGATAGTTCGAGGACGTTCCACTGGTCGGGCCGCGAAGTCTCGACCATGGAGGCGGGCGGCTTTCCGATGTTGCCGCCAACCTGGCAGGCGATGCCGGATTCGTC
Organism: Terriglobia bacterium; assembly: GCA_963792065.1. Classification (GTDB taxonomy): domain Bacteria; phylum Acidobacteriota; class Terriglobia; order Bryobacterales; family Bryobacteraceae; genus Palsa-89. The sequence goes on along the minus strand of CAWBUU010000002.1, from coordinate 1,420,957 downwards.
GCAGGATGTGGCCGGTGAGCGCGGTGGTGGTGGTTTTGCCGTTGGATCCGGTGATGCCGATGGTTGGCCCTTCGCAGGAACGGCGCGGCCAGTTCGAGTTCGCCGATCACCGGAACGCCGCGCGACGCGCACGCTGGCGAGCAGATCGAGATCGGCAGGAACGCCGGGCGAGATGACGACCAGATCCGCATCGCGGAAAGCGGCTTCGGTCTGAGGTTCTACCGATCACGCCTTCCACCTCGCCCATCGGTTTTTCATCCACGGCGCGCACAAGCGCGCCCTTCTCGCGGAGCAATCCGCAAGGCCGCGACGCCGGATCGCGCCATCCCGACCACCACGACATGTCGTCCTTCGAGATCCACAAGTCATTTACCTCAACCGGCTTTCAGCCGGCTTTACCTCAGCTTCAGCGTCGACAGCGCGAAGAACGCCATCACCAGTCCCGCGATCCAGAATCGGGTAATGATTTTCGACTCCGGCCAGCCCAGCGCCTCGAAATGATGATGGATGGGCGCCATCTTGAAAATTCGCTTCTTGCGCAGCTTGTAGCTGCCGACTTGCAGGATCACCGAGAGCGCTTCGATGACGTAGACGCCGCCGATGAACAGCAGCAGAATTTCCTGCTTGATCAGAACCGCCACGACTCCCAGGGCTCCGCCGAGCGCGAGCGATCCCACGTCGCCCATGAAAATCTGGGCCGGATGCGCGTTGTACCAGAGAAAGCCGAGCGACGCGCCGACGATGGAGCCGCAGAAGATGGCGAGTTCGGACGCGCCCGGCACGCGCGCCAGATCCAGATAGGCGGCGAACTGCGCGTGGCCGGTGACGTAAGTCAGCGCCGTCATGGCGCCGGAAGCGATGATCATCAATCCGATGGCGAGGCCGTCCAGGCCGTCGGTGAGATTCACGGCGTCGGACGATCCGACGATCACCAGCACCATGAAGGCGTAGAAACCCACGAACGCGAGCGGATAAGTGTACCAGTTGTGGGTCAGCGAATCGATCAGCAGATCCGGCTTGAAGGTTTTGAAGAACGGCACGTTGATGCCGGTGGAATAGGCCTTCTGCGCGTGCAGAGTCAGCAGAATGAAACCGACGATCAAAGCCGCCAGCACCTGCAGTGCGAATTTCTGTTGCACGGTCAAGCCGAGATTCTGCTTGCGGCGGATCTTCGCGTAGTCGTCCCAGAAGCCGATCAGGCCGAAGCTGACCAGGCCGAACAGCGCGATCCACACGTAGGGGTTCGTCAGGTTGGCCCACAGCAGCGTGGGGACGACGATCGAGATGATGATCAGGATTCCGCCCATGGTGGGAGTGCCGGCCTTGGCGGCATGTGCGACTTGGGACCTTCTTCGCGGATGTATTGGCCGATCTGAAACTCGCGCAGTTTGCGGATGAGCCAGGGGCCGAGCACGATGCCGAGAAACAGCGCAGTGAGGCTGGCGAACGCGGTGCGAAACGTGGCGTATCCGAACACGCGGAAAGGCGTGAAGCGTGTGGAAGAGTTTTCGTAGAACAGCCAATAGAGCATCTAGGCGAACGCCGGGGGCGCGAGAAACCTCTCCAGGGCGCGTTCGACGTGCGTTCCGCGCGAACCCTTAAACAAAATCACGTCGCCAGGTTTGGCGATTTTCCGCAAGTGGTCCCCGGCTGCAGCGGCGTCGTTGAAAAAAAACGCGGCGTCGACTGCCTGGCCTGCTTCCCTAGCTGCGTCGACTAGGTGGCGGGCCTCGCCGCGTATTCCAACGAGCACATCAATTCCGCTGCGCGCGACGTAGTTGACCGACGTCGCGGTGCAGGGACCCGGCCCAGCGGCCGAGCTCGAGCATCTCCCCCAGCACGGCGATGCGCCGTTGGGCTGGTGTATCCCGGAGCACGTCGATCATGGCGCGCGCTGCGTCGGGATTGGAGTTATAGCAATCGTTCAAAATCAGAATTCCGTGGTGCAGGAACTTTTCGCCGCGCATGGAAGCGGGCGAGATTTCGCGGACGACGTCGGTGAGCTGGTCCGGGCGAATGTGGAACAGGCCGGCGACCGCGATTCCCGCGAGAAGGTTCAAGACGTTGTGGCGGCCGATGCAGCGGGCTTTCGAATGGGACGCCGGCGACGCTGAAGCGAACGCCGTCGGGAGTTTGTTCGACGTTCTCGGCGCGGACATCGGCTGTCGCGCTAAGGCCGAAGGTCACGGTTCGGCCGCGGTGAATTTCGCGGAAGCCGCGAGACCAGCGGATCGTCGGCGTTGAGCACCGCGATGCCGTCAGCGGGCAGCGATTCGATCAGCTCGCGCTTGGCCCGGGCGACGCCTTCGATGGAATCGAATGCTTCCATGTGCGCGTATCCAACGTTGGTCACGACGCCGATGTTCGGCCGCGCGATGGCGCACAGGTCGCGAATTTCGCCGGCGTGATTCATCGCCATTTCGAGCACCGCCACGCGGGCCTCTCGGGGGAGCCGCAGGATGGAGAGCGGAAGGCCCACGTGGTTGTTCAAATTGCCGATGGTTTTGCCAACGGGCAGGGCGACACCGAGCATGCGGGCAATAATGTCTTTGGTGGACGTCTTGCCCGCGCTGCCGGTCACCCCCACAACCTCGCCGCCCCATTGACGGCGAGCCCACGCTGCGATGTCTTGAAGAGCCGCGAGCGAATCCGGTACAACCAGCACGGGACCGGGATGCGGCTGATTGGCGATGGCGGCGGCGGCGCCTTTTTGAAGCGCCTGATCGACGTAGGCGTTGCCGTCGTGATTGGGGCCGCGGAGCGCGAAGAACAAATCGCCGGGCGCCAGCGTGCGGGTGTCGACACTCCAGCCGGTGATCGGGGCGTCGAGTTGCGTGGCGAGGCCCAAGACTTGTGCTATCTGTTGCACGCGAAACTCCATGGCTCGTTAGCTAACGCCTCGCACGTGTGCGTGCACGCGGTCATCCTTCATACCCCAGGTCTTTCAAAACAGCGCCGGCCGCTTCACGGTCGTCAAAATGTATGACGCGATCCTTCAAAATTTGATACGGTTCGTGTCCTTTTCCACACAGCAACACGACGTCGCCGGGTTCGGCCTGCCGGATGGCCGCGCGGATGGCCTTGGCGCGATCGGGCTCGACCAAGTGCGGCGTGTCGAAGCGGCGGAGACCGACCAGCGCGTCGTTCATGATGGCGATGGGGTCTTCCGAGCGCGGGTTGTCGGAGGTCAGCACGACGAAATCGCTCGCTTCGGCCGGCGGCCATGCCCATGAGCGGACGCTTGGTGCGGTCGCGATCGCCGCCGCAGCCGAACAGCGTGATCACGCGGCGGGGCTTCAGCTCGCGCGCCACGGAGATGACGTTGCGGATGGCGTCGTCGGTGTGGGCGTAGTCGACTGCGACCAGGAAGGGCTGGCCTGGCATGGACGGTTTCGAATCGTCCGGGCACGCGGCTGGCAATCCGCGATGCCGCTGGCGATGGTGTTCCAGTCGAAGCCGTAGCTGAGCGCGGCGCCGCAAGCGGCCAGGATGTTATACGCGTTGATCCGGCCCATTAAGGAAGACGCGAGCGAGACTTTCAGGTTGCGATGCTCGAATGGTGAATCGCAGGCCGGCGAAGCTGGTTTCGAGCATCGGTGGCCTTGAGGTCGGCGCTGTCGCCGAATCCGTAGCGCAGGACTTCGCCGCCGGCGGGATGGATCTCGGCGGCACGCGGATCGTCGGCGTTGATCACCGACCACTGCGGCGGCGGAGCGCCTTCGGGAGCGAACAACAGGCGCTTGGCGGCGAAGTAGTTGTCCATGGTGCTGGTGGAAATCCAGATGATCGCGCGTGAAGTTGGTGAAGACCGCGGTGTGGAACGTCATGCCATAGACGCGGCCCAGCGCGAGCGCGTGCGAGGAGACTTCCATGGTGGCGTGCGTGCCGCCGGCCTGCTCCAGTTCGTGGAAGATCCGGTACAGATCGAGCGATTCGGGCGTCGTGTTGACGGCGGCGCGAACTTCGCCGGCCATGCGGTATTCGATGGTCCCGACCATGGCGGTGGTCTTGCCGGCGGCGCGCAAAACAGAATCGATCAGGAATGTTGTGGTGGTCTTTCCGTTGGTGCCGGTGACGCCGGTGAGGCTCAGGCGCTCATCCGGCTTTCCGTAGAAGTTGCGCGCGGCGAGCGCCAGCGCCTGGCGGCCGTGCTCCACCTGGATCCAGGTTCCCTGGAAATTTTCGGGCGAAGGAAGTTCGCTGACGACGGCGATGGCGCCGCTCGGGATAGCAGCTTGCGCGAACTTTGCGGCCATCGGCGCGCGCGCCCGGGAAGGCGAAGAACAGGAATCCCGCCTCGACGCGCCGCGAATCATAGTCCAACCCTGTCACCTGTCGTTCTCCCCAACTCCGCCGGAAGCGCGGCCGTGAGCTGCACGCCGGCGAGGATCTGTTCGAGCGTCATCGGCCGAATTCGACGCGAACGGTCTGCCCGGAAGCCAGAACGGCGCCCGGGTCCGGGAACCTGCGCGCGCGCAACTCCACTGCCTGTAAACTCGACCGGAATGCCCAGCGCCGCCGATTCCTGAATCACGTCGCGCACGGTCTTCCCGCGAAAGTTCGGCACGCGCGGCCGCGACGCGATCGGCCATGGGATCGTCGTCGTCCCCCGCCGAAAAAGGCCGCTGGTCCAAAGCGTCGTTTGCGGAAGCAGCCGGTCGGTCGGCGGCGGCAGTCGGCATCTTCCGCTCTGGACCAGCGGGGGAGGGATGGAAGAACCGAGGCCGGCGATCGCCACGTCGTTTTCATCGGCCTGATCGCCGTCCTCGGACGGAAGCATCTCGGGCAAATCCTTGGGCACATCCTTGATGCGCAGCGCGGCGGTGGTCACTTCGCGAAACACGGGCCCCGAGGTTGGAGCGCCATAGCCGACCTGGCCTTCGGTGCGGTTGATGGTGACCGCGACCACGATGGCCGGATTCGCAACCGGCGCGAATCCCGACGAACGACGCGTTGTAGAAGTGCGTGTAGTGATGGGTTTGATAATCGTAGATCATGGCGGTGCCGGTCTTGCCGCCGGAGGTGTAGCCGATCAGGCGCGCGTAATGATGGCCGGTGCCGTAAGGCTTGATCATGACGCCTTCCATCATGCGGCGCATGGTGATGGCGGTCTCGGGCTTGATGACGCGTACGGCTGGGTGACTGGGAGCATCGAGCGTGAGGCGCGGGCTGACGCGCAGTCCGCCGCTGGCGATGATGGAGCAAGCCTGCGCAAGCTGGATGCGCCGTGACGCCGATCTCGTGACCCATCGCGACCGAAGCGATGGAGGTTTTCTGCCAGCGCTTGAGCGGCCGGACCATGCCGGCGGACTCGCCAGGCAGCGGCGATTCCGGTTTTGCTGGCCGAATCCGAAGCGGCGGACGTAATCGTAGAGTTTTTCCTGCCCGACGGTGAGGCCGATGTTGATGGCGCCGATGTTGCTGGACCGCGCCAGCACGTCTTCCATCGACAGCATGCCGTAGCGATGGTCGTCGTGGATGGTGCGGCCGAACAGCGTGATTTTGCCGCCGCCGCAGTTGATCATGGTTTCCGGACGCAGGCGCGTGGTTTCGAGCGCGGCGGAGAGCGTGATTACTTTGAACACCGATCCCGGCTCGTAGGGCGCGCGCGATCGCCAGATTCTCGCGAGCGGATAGGTCGCGATGACTTGGGCGGCAGGTTGGGATCGTAGGTCGGGTAGTTGGCGTAAGCGCAGCACGTCGCCGGTGCGCGGATCCATCGCGATGACGCTGCCGGAGCGGGCGTGATGCTCGTCGACCATTTTCGCTGAAGTTCGCGTTCGGCGACGAACTGGATGCTGGCATCGATGGTGAGATGCACGTCCTTGCCGGGCTCGGGCTCGGTCGCCATTTCGGAGTCGAAGCCGCGCCGGCGGACATCGGCGGTGACCAGCAGTTCGTCCGGGATGGCCCTCCAGTTCGTGATTCGAGGCTTTGCTCGATGCCGGCGTTGCCCTTGCCTTCGAAGTCGACGCCGCCGAGCAGGTGCGCGGCCAGCGATTTGTTGGGGTAGAAGCGCTGGCTTTCGGTGCGGAACTCGATCCAGTCGAGATTCAGATCGCGGAGGCTCTCGGCTTCGTCGCGAGTGATGCGGCGCTTCACCCACAGGAAGCCGCGGCGCTTTTCGGCGGCCGTTTTGATTTGCTCGAGCAGGTCGGCGGTGTCGAGGTCGAGGATCTTGGAGAGAATTTCCGAAGCGATGCCGGGGTCCGGCACGCGCATGGGATTGACGCATACCGATTCGACCGGGCAGGCTCATGGCCAGGCGCTCGCCGTGGCGGTCGAGAATCATGCCGCGCGCGGCCCGCACTTCGACGCGACGCTGCTGCTGCTGGTCGGCCAGGCGCTTGAATTCGGCAGTGCTGGATGACTTGGAGCTGAACCAGGCGGGCGAGGATCAGCACGGCCCAGACAAAGGCCAGCCGCGCCAGCATGTGCACGCGCTTGGTCGCCAACGTATCCATTCACCGCTCCTCAAAATGAACTTCGACGCATCTGCTGCCGGCTGTTATCGGCCGGTCGTGTCTTCGTGCTTAACGCTTCGGGACAGATTCGTCCGTCCCCGGCGCCTTCATCTCTTGGCCAGGATTTGATCCGACTTGCTGTCCAGGTACACTACGCTGGCGGCGCCGGGGTCGACGAAGCGCTGCATGCGCGCCAGCTCTTCCAGGCGCGCCGGGCTCACCAGCTTGGCCTCTTCGAGTTCGAGCGCGGAGCGATCGAGTTCCAGGCGCTCTCTTTCCTGCCGCAATGCTTCCATCTTGTAGCCCGCCATCAGTTCGTAAAGCGTGGGCAGCAGCAAGCTGATGACCAGCATCGCGAGAACGAACGAATAGCCGATCATGCGCCAGCACACTTTGCGCGCCGCCGGGTCCGCCACGCGCACCACGCCGGAATTGGCGATGTACTTGACGTAGAAGTACACGTCCTCGTTCGGAAAGAGCGGGATCTCGAACGGATCCTCGGGTTCGAGGACGCGGGGCCGCGGCGTCTGCTCGCCGGCGATCTTCGCCGCCGTGAATCGATCTAAAAAGGTTGCCAGAGTTGCCATGTTCTCGTTTGACTACCTCATCTCCACGGCCCGGAGCTTAGCGCTGCGGGAGGGAGGATTGTTTTTAGTTTCTTCGGGCGTTGGCTTGACCACGTGCCGGGTGAGCAGCGTTGCTCTCCCCGCGCGCGCCAGCGCCTGAAAACTGTGCTTCACTTTTCGGTCTTCGAGCGACATGAACGAAAGGATGACGATTCGTCCGCCGTCTTCGACCAAATCCGGTGCGATTTCGAGCAGCCGGTCCAGTTCGGCCTGCTCGTCGTTCACCGCCATGCGCAAGGCCATGAACGTCTGCGTGGCGGGATGAAGTCTGTTCGTCCGGGGCACGGCCTTTTCGATCACGCTCGACAGTCGCTGTGTCGTGTGGATCGGCCGCGCCCGAACGATTGCTCTGCTGATTCTCCGCGACCTCCTTTCTTCGCCGAGTTGATAAATCAAGTCGGCTAGTTCTTTTTCTGAAGTAGAATTCACGATCTCGTCGGCGGTGAGCGGCTGGCTGCGATCCATGCGCATGTCCAGGGGACCGTCCGCCATCAACGAAAATCCGCGCTCCGGCGAGGTGAGCTGGTAGCGGCTGACGCCCAGGTCCGCCAGCAAGCCGTTCACTTGCTCGACGCCGTCGGATGCCAGCGCCGGCCGAGATTCCGAAAACGATCCGTGGTGAAACCGGATGCGATCCGCCCACTGCGCCGTGTTCTGCTTCGCCATTTCGAGCGACTCGGCATCGCGATCGTTCGCGATCACCAGACCAGTGGTGAGCCGCTGCGCGATGGCAGCCGTATGTCCACCCAAACCCGCGGTTGCGTCCAGATACATGCCGTCCGGCCGGATTGCCAGGTATTCCAGGCATTCGGCGAGCATGACCGGCACGTGCATACATAACCGCTACTTGAAACCTTTCAGTTTGGCGGCCTTCAGTTTGTCGGCCAGCTTTTCGCGCGACTGGCGCTTGCGCGCTTCGTACTCGGCCTTGGAATAAACATTGATCGCGCTCTGCGTGCAATCCAGCCGCACTTCCTGGTTCTCGACGGCGAAGCGCGCGGCGGAGATCGGTGGGCAGCGTGATGCGCCCCTGCGGGTCGAGCTTCGCCTCGGCGCCATAGTCGTTCGCGACGAACGCGAGCGCGTCGGCGGCGTCCGGATCCTCGGTCGCGAGCTCCTCGAGAACTTTTTCGTTTCCCCTCCAGACTGAAATGGGGTAAATTCGAGCTGTGCGATCGTCGATGCTGGTCACGAACAGCTTGTCATCTCCAAATCCGCCCAAGAAGGTTTGCACGTCCACGGGAAGCTTCAGCCTGCCTTTCTCGTCGACATGGGCCGAAAAGAACCCGCGAGGAGGCTCGACCGGCGTCGTTTTGGGCTGATCTTCCACTTTTGTCCGCTTTCGACCACTTTGGGCCTTGTGCGATTTTCACATGAGTCCTCAACGGAATGCAAGGATTTTTTGCGGTTAGGGGAGGCCGGTGAACGGTTTAGCGGGTGGACCACCATGCTGGTAGCCAGGAACGCATGAAACCCTCCCTATACGATCTCGACCCCGGCCCGAACTGTCCGGAGATCGTCCGGATGGTGGTGGAAATCCCGAAAGGGTCGACCAACAAGTATGAATATGACCCGGAGCTGGGCGTTTTCCGGCTGGATCGGGGTGGTGGGGCGGGCCGGAGGAAGCGCGCAAGGTGATTCAGGCGTGTTGGAAGAAGTGAGCGCCCGCCTGAAGGAACTACCTGGGTGGACCGCCGTCGGTCTGCGGCGAACCAGCGAAGATCTTGCGGCCGTCGGGCATGGTGACGCTGCGGGCGTTGGCGGTGTTGCTGCCGTCTTTTGCGGCGTAGCCTTCGACGACGATCTGGTCGCCCTCTTTCAATGCAGTTTTTCGCCATCCTTGGCGGATGAGCGTGTTGGGGCTGCCCATTTCGAATGCCCAGTTGACGGTTTTGCCGCTGTCGTCCTTCATGTCGACATAGAGCCAGGCATGCGGGTTGGTCCATTCGAGCTTGGTGACGGTTCCCGACACTTTCACTCGTTTGTTGGCGTCGAACTCGGCGATGAAGGCGTGGTGGGCTAGCGCAGGCAGCGCGACAGACAGCAGCGCCAGAGTGAGCGAGGCGCCAAGTAGAGTCGTGTTCCTCATATATGTTCTCTCCTCACTTGCCGACCAGATGCTGCACGTCGCGATTGTTCTCCGTGCAGACGTACTGGCCGACCTCGTCGTCAGGGCCTGCCAGCTCGGTGGCCTTTTTGATGGTCCAGGGCGACTTCAAAGCGCCGGGATCGTCGACCGTGATCTCGACTTCCAGATGGCCGAGGTCTTTCCGCGCCCACCGCTCGGTAACACGCATTTTCTCGGTGTGCGGGTAACCGTTCTCAAGCCAGGTCTTGTCGTTGAAGTCCACGGTGTCGACCACGAGAGTATCTCGGTCCCACTTTCCGACTGAATGCCCGACGAAGGGCGACAGCGTTTCGTCGGGATGTTTTCGGCCATCCAGGTAAATCTGCCGGGGTAGATCTTCTTCATAGAGGACCGCCAGGAGGATTGGGTTTTGCATGACTCGGAACGGCACAAGAGTTCCCGACGTGAAGATTCCACCGGGCAGGCAAAACGAAGTCGGAAGGTCTTTGAAATTGTTGGCCACTCGTTCTTGAGCGAGTTTTTCAGCCCAAGGCAAAGCCTCGGGATGTCCGGCGTCGACGGTGCGCATCGGATGCCAGACGCCTGAGAAATCCGGCTTGCCGTCGGGCGTGCGAGGCGTGGGCCCGGCTGCGGTTTTGTGCGCCTCGAAGACTGCCGAGAAGAATGTCCGGTCTTCGCCTAGAGAACCTAAAGATTCAAAGTCGGCCAGCCGTGCATCCAAGCGAGCAGTCTGTCCGGCCTGAACGACGATTTTATCCTTTGAAAATGGCCGCAGTCCGGGTGAGGCGATCGAGATTTCGTATGTTCCGGCCGGCAGGTTCGGGAGCGAATAGCTTCCGGACGCGGAAGTCTTGGCTTGAAACTCAGTGCCTTTGTCGTTCTTGGCCTGCACCTGGGCGTTGGCGACTGCGGCGCCGTCCACGTCAGTCACGGAACCGGTGATTGTGCCTTGCTGGTTTTGAGCAAATGCCGTGAAGGCAAGAAGCAAAAGCCAAAGAGCACGGCTTCGTAGGGCCATTCGGATAGCCTCCTCATTTTACGGTGCTTTAGCCGCGATTCTATCACGACGCCGGAGTCGTGCCTGTGGGAATCTCCTAAGAAACAATAATGAGCCCTGGCGGCGACCGTTTCCGTTTTCAGTATATGCTGGCCCTCCGTCTTCGCTCCGGATTGTTTCTTGTCTCGATTTTCTCGGCGCAGACTTTCGCGGCGCCGATCACTTACACGCTCACCGGATACATTCAATGTTCCGGCGGCGGGACCGGGCAGAACGCAAACTCCAGCTTTACCTGGACTGTGACCGCGGACACCGACTCGATTAGCAGTCCGTCGGCGGGAATGTTCACGAACGCAGCGATCAGCAGTTCACTCTCGATCAAGGATGTGGCGGACGGCCTGGATCTCGCCAACGTCACCGTGACTCTGGACACGAGCAACGGCACCCTTAGCTTCGGCAGTTCGGCGGGTGGAATCGGGATCACCGCCGCCGGATTGAAAGCCTGGAATCTGGCAACACCTCTGGCCGCGGTGGCCGGCCCGAATTTTCTGATACCGGGAGAACTGACGAAAACCAGCGGATTCACGATCACGCTCCAAGGAGTGACGCCACTTGCGCGGCCCCAGCCCGACCGTAAAAGCTGCATTCGCCCCGCCGGTCATCACCAGCGTGCAGAACGCGGCCAGCAATATCGCGTTCAATTTCCCGCTGGCGCAAGGCGGAGTCTTCGTGATTAAGGGGACCGCGCTGGGTCCCGGGAAGATCTCCATCGCTTCGGCGGCGTTTCAGAGCACGAGCTTGAGCGGCACGTCGGTGGCGGTGAACGTCGGAGGCACGAAGGTGGACGCATTGATGTACTACACGTCTTCCGGGCAGGTTGCGGCGCTGCTGCCTTCCAACACGCCCACCGGCTCCGCCAGCTTCACGGTCACGACCAACGGCTTGACCAGCAAGCCCGTGGTTCAGACCGTGGCGGCCAGCAACTTGGGCATCTTCACGGTGAATTCGTCGGGGCAAGGACCGGGGATCGTGACTTATGCAGACTACAGCCTGGTTTCCGCCAACAAGGCGAACCCCTGTGGTGGACCGAACACGGCCTGCGGGGCCGCGAATCCTGGCGACACGCTGATCCTGTGGGCGACTGGGCTGGGTCCGGTGACCGGAGACGAAGCTTCGGGCGCGGGGTTGGGGCAGAACATGCCGGACGTTCCACTCAAGTTATGGCTCGGCGGGGTCGAGGCAGCGGTGGGCTACCAAGGCCGGTCGGGCTGCTGCGTTGGGGAGGATCAGATTGTCTTTACGGTGCCGGACAACGCTCCTCTTGGCTGCGCTGTGCCGCTGGTAGTGCAGATCGGAACCGCGATCAGCAACAGCACCGTCATGCCCGTTGCCGCCAAGGGGAGCCGTGATTGCACTTCGAACAATGCTGCGTTCGCGTCGTTGAACGAGTCTCGACCTTGCCGCGAGCGGTTCTTTGGCGATCGGCGATATCGATCTGGAGAAGTTTCCCGATAACGGCGGCAGCCTTGATTCGGCCAGTTTCTACTTCGCCAACGTCAAGCTGCAGCCGGGGATCGGGCCGTTCCTTGCGTCCTATCAGGCTTACTTCACGACGCATTTCGACCCGCTGCCGCTGGGGACTTGCATCGTGTACAGCAGGCTCAGCCCGAACAACAATGATTTCAGCGCGGCCCTGACGTTTCTCGACGGCGGTTCGAGCATCACGCTAAAAGGTCCGAGCGGGACTGTGAACGCGCAGGGCGGCAACGGAAATGGTGTGACCATCGATGCGGGAGGCAAGTTTCTGGTGCCAGGCGCCGTGACGGTGTCGGGAGCCGGAGGCAAGGATGTGGGCGCTTTCAATGCGACGATCACGATTCCGCAATTGCCCACGCTGACGAGTCCGCCGGCAACGCCCGCGCCAACTGTCACGCGGGCCAACGGCATGACGCTCACGTGGACAGGCGGCGATCCGAGCGGGGCCCTCGACATCACTTTGGCAGCCAGTGTCGATAATACGTTCTTCGGCAACGGCGCCACGGCGCAGTGCAAGGCGCCGGCCACTGCGGGAACATTTGCGATTCCGCCTTACATTTTGCTGGCGCTTCCGGCAGGCGGCGCCGCTAATCTGGCGGTCTCGTCAGGTGAGACGGACGTGCCGTTCACGGCGACGGGAATCGACGCGGGAGTGCTGCACACGCAGAGTGCAGTGACGAGCTTCACGGTCGTCTTGAAGTAGCTCTCGGCCGGTGCGACGGCGGCGTCCCGCCTACTTCTTGTTCGGCACGACGGCGAGGTGCGATCTGGCGGAGTTGTACTCCTCGTCGGTGACGGCGTCCATCCAGGTGATTTTGCCGCGGTGGTTGTTGAACTGGGTGCCCGCCGGCGTTTGGCGCTGCGCCCTGCCAGTGAGGCACTCCCGGCGGCGCGTACGAAGTTTCGCCCGCGTGGAGCTCGATCACAGGTCCGCCCTTGAGCGCGTTGAGGCAAGTGCCCTCTTCGCACAGGATGACCTGACCGTTTTCATGCGAATGCCACTTGGTGCGGGCGCCCGGCGGGAAGTAGATGTGGGCGAAAGTCGCGGTGGAGTTCTCCGTCACCTGGTAAACCGTGCTGGAGAAGTTCGGATTGTTCAGAGGTTGTCGGCCCTCCTGGGCGATCAGGACGGACAAACCGGCGGCAAGGCCGAGGGCGACCCAAAGACAAACGGCGGAACGGCTGGCGAGTTTCATAGTGGACCTCTCTTTCGCTTAATGCAAGATACAAGCGTATGGGCGGTGTTGTCAAAAGGCTCGACCATGTGACTTTTGTAACCGTGTGTCGTAGTTGGTTTCAGCGCGGTCCCGGCAATGTCCGATCGTATACGCCGGTATTGTCGAACTGTCGCGTCGCACAGCTCAGGGAGCATGGTAGAGATCGTTCTCTAGCGCAACCCTTCACTCCCGCGGGTCCAGGGTCACCACGAGCGCCTGGGTGCGCTTAGACGCCGATTCTTCTGTATCCATGTGGCCTGGAGGACTCGAAATAGATGGCGTCGCCTTCCCAAACTCGTGTTCTGTCTTCGCCGATGCGCAGCTCCAGTTTGCCGGACAGAACGTACAGCAACTCGATGCCGGGGTGTTCGTGAAGCCGGCCTGTTCTCGTCCTCGCCCGGTTCGAAGTCGGCGAGGTAGGAATTCAGCTCGCGGTTGGGTACGGGGAAGTCCAGGCTCTCGAAGTGGTAGGTGACCTTATCGGCGTCCGGCGAATCGGGAAAACGGAGCGATCTTTCTTGCGGACGATCTCCAGCATCGGCTTCGGCTCCGGATTGAAGAAATACTCCAGTCCCACGCTGAACACCATGGCGATGCGCAGAAGCGTAGGCAAGGTGGGGTGCATCAGGTCCCGCTCCAGTTTCGAGAGCAGCGCGGGCGAAAGGCCGGTGTGCTTGCCTAACTCCACCAGCCCCATGCTCTTGCGCAGGCGCAGGCGGCGTATTTTGCTTCCAATCGCGTAGTTCTTTAGGCCGGTGGTGATGGTGTCGGACACCATGTTGAAGTTCGTTTTCCTCTCAATACCTGTTTGCCGGGCGTTTTTTCCGCTGAAGAAAGGCAGCTTGCCGCTGTTCTTTACAGTAAAACAGATTTTCTCTAAGATCAAAATGTGGTTGACGAAGTTGGCCACGAAAGAAAGGAAGTTTTCAACATGAAGAAGATTGATGTAATTGCCGCGGCGCTGGTCATCATCGGCGCCCTCAACTGGGGGCTGGCTGGAACAATCCATTTGGATCTGGTGGCGGCCTTGTTCGGCATGAAATTTGGCGAGACCAACGCACTCAGCACGGTGGTTTACAGCCTGGTGGGGTTGGCGGGACTGTATCAGGCGCTGACCTGGAAGTCGATCCAGCGCCGCTGGCACGGTGAAATGGCCGGCGCGCGAGCATAAGACTGAACAAATCAAGAAAAGGGAGAAAAAGATGACAATTTATTTGCCCACATTACTGGCCGGCGCTTTGGCGCTCGGTTTTGCTGCAACTATCGCTTCCGCAGCCGACATCGTGGATACGGCTGTCGCCGGAAAGTTCAACACTCTGGTGGCTGCGGTGAAGGCCGCGGGGCTGGTGGATACGCTGAAAGGTCCTGGACCGTTCACCGTGTTCGCGCCCACCGATGAAGCCTTCTCCAAGCTGCCGGCCGGCACGCTGGAAACTCTGCTAAAGCCGGAGAACAAGGCCAAGTTGCAGAGTATTCTCCTGTATCATGTTGTGCCGGGCCGGGTGCTGGCACAGGATGTGGTGAACCTCGATTCGGCCAAGACCGCGGAAGGCCAGAACGTCACCATCAAGATCATGAATGGTGGTGTGATGGTAAACAACGCGCACGTGATCAAAACCGATATCGCAGCTTCCAATGGCGTGATTCACGTCATCGACACGGTTCTGTTACCGAAATAAGGCCGACTCATGCATCTGCTGACCGGGGCAACTGGATACATAGGGGGACGCCTCTTAAGGCGCCTCGAGAGAAACGGGCCGGCAGTCAGATGCTTGTGCCGCAACCCGGAGTCGCTGGACTGGCGCGTGGCTCCCGGCACCGAATTGGTGCGGGGAGATCTGCTGGATCCGGCGTCCCTGGGTGCGGCATTGTCCGGTGTGGATACCGCATTCTACTTGGTCCACTCCATGAATAGCGGTGAAGAATTCGAGGCGGAGGAGCGTACCGTGGCTTCTAACTTCGCCCAGGCGGCGCGCAGCGGCGGGAGTACAGCGGATCGTCTACCTGGGCGGTCTTAGGCCATGGCGCGGAGCTTTCTCCACACATGCGAAGCCGGGCCGAGACCGGCGACATCCTGCGCTCTAGCGGCATTCCTGTGATCGAGCTTCAAGGCGTCCATCGTGATCGGTTCGGGTAGCGCGTCCTTTGAAATGATGCGTGCTTTGGTGGAGCGGCTTCCGGTTATGATTACGCCGCGCTGGGTGAACACAGCCGCACAGCCCATAGCCGTCGAGGACGTGGTGGAGTATCTGGTGGCGGCGGCTCAATTGCCCTTAGCGGGGCACCGCACCTTCGAAATCGGCGGAGCGGATGTCACGTCTTATGCGGGGCTGATGCGAGAGTATGCGCGGCAACGGAACCTGCGGCGTTGGATTGTGCGAGTGCCTTTCCTGAGTCTATCGTTGTCCAGCCGATGGTTGACGCTGATCACGCCTGTTTATGCGGCCATTGGGCGCCGTCTTATCGCAAGCGTGCGGAATCCCAGTGTGGTGCGGAACCCCGCGGCTCTCGAGGCGTTCAAAATTCGTCCAATGGGAATTACGCGAGCAATCGAACGAGCCTTGACGAACGAGGATCAAGAGTTGGCGGAAACCCGCTGGTGCGACGCCCGTGGCGGGCCGCCGGCGGTGCGCAGCCGGAACCCGCTAACGACCTTCTCATCAATGAACAGAGCATCCGCGTACCGGTTGCGCCTGCTTCGCGCCTTCGACCCGATTCGAAGGATTGGCGGACGCACGGGTTGGTACTTCGGCAATTTGCTCTGGAGAATTCGCGGCCTGATGGATCTGATGATCGGCGGCGTAGGGATGCGGCGAGGCCGGCCCGATCCTGAGACACCATTTCCCGGAACCACTCTGGATTTCTGGCGCGTGGAAGCTTACGAGCCCGACAGGCGGTTGCGGCTTGTCGGCTGAAATGAAGGTTCCCGGGACGGGCCTGGCTGGAGTTCCGGGCGGAACCCGAGTGGTTGTTCGACGGTGATCAGGCAACTCGCACAGTTCGAACCGCGAGGGCTGACCGGACTGCTGTACTGGTATCTTCTCAGTCCCGTTCACGAGCTGATGTTCCGGGGAATGCTGCGGCGCATTGCCGGCACGTCGCTTCACCAAGTTCCGCCGGCTGACGTTCGAGAGGCACGGTCTGTGGCGGGCGCGGTTCCGGCGGCCTGGGACTGATATTCGATATGAGCACGTATCTGCTCCAGCGCGAGCTGTGGATTCCGAAGCCGTTGCCGACGGTCTTCGATTTTTTCTCGCGTGCTGAGAACCTGGAACGAATCACGCCGCCATGGATGAGCTTCCGGATTCTGACGCCGCCGCCCATCACGATGAAGCAGGGATCCCAGGTCGCCTACGCGTTGCGCGTCCGGGGAATTCCACTGCGATGGCTGACGGAGATAGAGCGATGGATTCCACCGTTCGAATTTGTGGATGTCCAAGCCAAGGGACCTTATCAATTGTGGCGCCACACGCATCGGTTTTCTGAACTCGGCCGTGGCACCTTAAGCGTGGACAACGTCGAGTACGCACTTCCGCTCGGAATTGTTGGCCGGATAGTCCATCGGCTTCAGGTTGCCCGGGATCTGTCGGGGATTTTTGACTACCGCGCGCAGCGGGTTCATGCGTTGCTCTCTTGAAGGATGAAAGGAGTTTCGCAGCTCCTAGTCGCGGACCAGGACCGCTATCCTACCGAAGCGACGGTGAACAGCATGCTGGTCGCGGGATTGCAGTTGTCGTGTTTATCCCCTCGACACCAAGCTTGGCGCCCGATCCTGGAACGGGAGGATCAGTTAGTCCCCCATTTGAACTATCATTGCGATATGCCAAATCGGAGGCACGAAGGGGCTGGTGTACGTGCGTAGCTTGAGCGCTCGCCTCCCCGGCTCGATTTCGCGCCTGGGGTGCCTATCGCTGCTGGCTTTGCCGTTTGCGGTGATGGGAACCTTGATGGCTTATCTCACGCTGCTGACGCTGGTCCGAGTTGTTACCGCGCAAGGATGGCCAACCGTTCCTGCCACAATCGAGAGCGTCGAGCTGAAGTCGATGGGTTCGCAGACCGAGCAGGTAGTCACCTCCTATACATACGTCTTCCAGGGAAAACGCTACACGGGGCACCGGGTCTCCTTATATACCTCAGACAACCTGGGAACCTTTTACCGGGATGCTTACAGGGAATTGCACACTTACCTTACCCGGAAAGCTCCCTATCCGGTTCACGTGAATCCGAAGGCTCCGGATGAAGCGGTGCTCATGCCGGTGCTGCGCTGGGAGGTCATCGGATTCTATCTCGTGTTCATAGTGGTTTTTGGAGGTCTCGGCTGGGCGATTATTACTTCTTCGTGTCTGCAGATCATGCGGGGGCGGAAGGAAGCGGCCCTGATGGAGCGATATCCGGACGAACCCTGGAAGCAGCGGCTGGCATGGTCGAAGCCGGAAATCAAGTCGTCGGTGGGAACCGACGCGATCATGGAAGTCTCGATTGCAGTTTTCTGGAACGTGGCAACATTTCCAGTGCTGCTGGTGATTCCACGGGAGCTTGCGAGCGGCCGATATGTGGCTCTGACATTTCTGGTGATTCCGTTGATCGGCGCAGGCCTGGCCTGGTGGGCGCTCGTGGCGCTGGCGCGAGCCAAGCGCTTCTCCAGGACCTATCTGCATTTGGACACGATACCGGGCCGGCCGGGTGGACCGTTGCGCGGGCAGATTCATGCGCCGAAGGCGTTAGCGGGCGCAGCCGACGTTGCGCTGACCTTGCGATGCGAAAGAACCTTTGGACCATCGTCGGCAATCGGAGGAAGCACGACGGGCAAGGCCGGCGCCTCTGGAATTGAGGACGTTTGGCGGCACGACTCGGCGACGCCGGTGATTCGCGACCTGGGGCCAAGCGGAGGAGTGTTGGTGGCAGTAGCCATCGATCTCCCATTGGGTTTTCCGGACAGTTGCCGCGGCACCGGGGATCAGTTCTCCTGGTTGCTTTCGGCGAACGCGCCGCTGAAGGGAGCGGACTTTTCCGTTGAGTTCGAGGTCCCGGTTTTCGATCAATAGGTCATCGCGTGTCGCTCGGCTACGAATCCGAAAGCGCCTTCAGCACACTTCAATAGGGTCACGGGCTGTTCGCCGCGGCAATATGGCCGACTGATAGATGCGGCTCGCATCGAGCAGCGCTACTCGGCGCCGGAGCGTTTGCGTGAAGGTTTCATGCTGAGCTTGATGATGGCCGCGGCGGACATGCAGCGGATGGCCACGTTCGAGTCCGAGAGGCCAGTTTCAAGATGCGGGATCGAGTCGTGGTTGCCGCATTGGCCGATAGCTTTGGCGGCGGCGGCTTTGACGGCCCAGTTCTTGTCGTTGTCGTAGGCCCAGTCGAGCAAGCGGTTGGTCTCAGCGTCGCAATCCTGTGCGAGCAGCGTGATCGAGAGCGTGCGGGCGCCTACCGAGCCGTCCTTGAACGCCTGCTCCGCGGCGACGATGCCGAGGCTGAACGGTCCGAGCAGCGCGCCGGATCCTTCCTTCAGTCCCATCATGGCGAGGGCCTTGGGGTCGTGCATTTTCTTCTTGGCGTCGCGCATGGCGCCGCTGATCATGCCATCGTTCGCCTTCTGCTGGCCGGTGAGAACGTCCTCGATCAAGCCGCGGCCACTTCGGTCCCCGATGTCCCAGAGCGCCTTAGCCGCGGTGAATGCGACTTCGGGCGAGGGATCGTCGAGTTCGGTCTTGAGCGTAGGAATGGATTGCTTGGACTTCATTTCGCCGAGCACGGCGGCGGAGGTTTGACGGACGATCGGGTCATCGTCCTTGAGCGCGTGCTCGACGAGTTGGATCGCTTCGGGCGCGAGTCCGATAGAGCCGGTCGCGGTAACGGCCTGGCGGCGCTTGTCGGGATTCTTGTCGGCAAGGTCCTGCTTGAGGACTTCCCAGGCGGTCTTTTCGGGCTGGGCTTGGAGACAAAGGGCGGACGCAAACAAGATGAGGATGAGGTTTCGGGCCATGCGGGTCCTCCGGCGTTCTTGCCCAGATTATTACATGGATGACGGGGCGTAATCGCGGCACAGCCTGTAGACTGATATGTGAGGCTGATCAAATGCGGAAATTCACTTTGCTCTTGCTCGTCGCCGGCGTTGCATCGGCACAGGTCCAGCAGCACGCCGACAAATTGCCGCCGCCATTCGCGACCGACTCGGCGAACAATCGGCCGCACGTGGTGGCGCGTCCCGCAGGTGCGCAGTTGCATTTGCCTCCGGGATTCGCGATCGAAGAATACGCGACCGGGTTCGATACGCCGCGCTACATGCTGACGGGTCCGAGCGGGGAGATCCTGCTCAGCGACAGTTCGGCCGGAATCGTGTACGTGCTGGTGGACAAGAACAAGTCGTACAAGAGTCCGGTGCGCAAGCCGATCCTGGAAGGGCTGAATCGGCCGTACGGCCTCGCGCTGTGGAAGGACTACCTGTACGTCGGCGAGCAGACGTCCATCAAACGCTACAAGTACGATGCCAAGAACATGACGGCCAGCGCTGGCCAGGAGATCGCTTCGCTGAAAGATTTTGAGCGCGGGCATTGGACACGCAGCCTGCTGTTCGACGGCAAGGGCGAGAAGCTGTACGTCGGAGTCGGATCAGGGTCGAACGTGGATACGGGCGAGGACCCGATGCGCGCGGCGATCAATCGCTTCAATCCGGATGGCAGCGGGCACGAGATCTATGCGTCGGGCACGCGCAATCCAATCGGCCTGCATTGGTATCCCGGCACCGACACCCTGTGGGTTACGGTGCAGGAACGCGACGCGCTGGGCGACGACCTGGTGCCGGACTACTTCACGCACGTCCAGCAGGGCGCGTTCTACGGTTGGCCTTACGCCTACACGGGCAAGCACGAAGAGCCGCGTCACAAAGGCGATCGGCCCGATCTGGTGGCGAAGACGATTCCGGGCGATGTGCTGATGCAGTCGCACACCGCGGTCATCGATTTTCTGTTCTACACCGGGAAGCAGTTTCCGGCCGAGTACCAGGGCGGCGCGTTCGTGGCACTGCACGGGTCCTGGAATCGATCGAAGCGCGTGGGGTACGAAGTGGTGTTCGTTCCATTCAAGGACGCGAAGCCGAGCGGACCGGTGCGCGAGTTTCTGACGGGCTGGGTGACGTCGCCGGATTCGCCGGATGTCTGGGGTCGCCCGGTGGCGTTCCTCCAGTTGCCGGACGGAAGTGTTCTGCTGACCGATGACGGCGGGAAGAAGATCTGGCGGATTGTGTACAGGGGCTAGATTGCTGCGCTGGTCGGTGGTGCTCGCGGCGGTGTCGGGCATGCTTTTCGCGCAGACGGCGCGGCCGCCACTGAAGGCGTTCAGTCACAAGAAGCATCTGAAGCTGGGCAACGTGGCGCCGGTGATCGCGCAGGCGATCGATCGAGGCACGTATCTGGGGCAGAACGGCGCGAAGATCCGGCCGCTGCTCAATTCGTCGAACGTGTGCGCGGCGTGTCATCGCGGCCTGGAGGATTCTGATACGGTGAGCCAGGCGAACATGCCGCAGATGGCGGATTGCCTGGTGTGCCACAGCGAAGAAGACCCGCCGTTCAGTTGCGAGTTTTGCCATCCCAAGGACGCGAAACTGAAGCCGGCCAATCATGTGGCGGGTTTCGTGGACAGCCATCACAAGAATGACGCGGGCCTGGACATGAGTTCGTGCGCGGTGTGTCACGGGCGCAAGTTCACGTGCATGGGCTGCCATCTGAAGTAGCGGTATTCGCCACAGTGCGACGCGCGCTACTCTTTCGGCGCGATGCCCAGCGCCTTCATCTTCCGGTATAGGTTGCTGCGCTCCAGGCCCAGCAGTTCGGCGGTGCGCGTGACGTTGCCCTTGGTTTCGTCGAGCGTCTTGAGGATGTATTCGCGCTCGGCGGCGGCACGAACTTCGTGCAGGCTTCCGAAGCGTTCGGGCGCGCGATCCGTCGGCCGTGCGCTTTTGCGCGTTGAGCGGGATGTGCCGCGCATCGATGCGCACCTGCGGGTTCATGATGACGATGCGCTCCATCAGATTGCGCAGCTCGCGCACGTTGCCCGGCCAGCGATGTTCCTGCAGCACCTGGTACGCTTCCGGCGTCAGCTCCTTGGGCTTGCGGCCGTAGGCCAGCGTGAACTCGCGAAGGAAGTGATCGGCCAGCAGCGGAATGTCTTCGATGCGCTGGCGCAGCGGCGGCACATAGAAAGGAATCACGTTCAGCCGGTAGAAGAGGTCCTCGCGAAAATTACCGCGCTCGATTTCTTCTTCGAGATTCTTGTTGGTGGCGGCGACCACGCGGACGTCCACCTGGATGGATGTAGTCGGCGCCCACCGGCTCGAAGCGCTGCTCGTCGAGCGAGCGCAGCACCTTCGACTGGGTCTTCAGGCTCATGTCGCCGACTTCGTCGAGAAACAGCGTGCCGCTGTCGGCCTTCTGCAGCTTGCCGATCTTGTCGTCGAGCGCGCCCGGAAAGCTGCCCTTGCGGTGGCCGAACAGCTCGCTCTCGATCAGGTCTTCGGGGATCGCGGCGCAATTCACTTCGACGAACGGCTCGGAGGCGCGGGCGCTGGAGGCGTGAATGGCGTGGGCCACCAGCTCCTTGCCGGTTCCGCTCTCGCCGTAGATCAGCACGCGCCCGTTGGTGGCCGCCATCAGCGCGAGCTGCTGGCGCAGCGCCTTCATGGGCACGCTTTCGCCGATGATCTGCGAGCGCAGGCGGCCGTCTTCTTTGAAGCGCTCGAGTTCGAGTTCCAGGCGGTGCTGCTGGATGGCGTTCTTCGACCACCACCGAAACTTTCTCGATGGTGAGCGGCTTCTCGATGAAATCGAACGCGCCCAGCTTGGTGGCTTTCACCGCGGTCTCGATGGTGCCGTGGCCGGAGATGATGACGACCACGGGGCGGTCGGCGAAAGGGCGCTCCTGGATGCGGGCCAGCGTTTCCAGGCCGTCCATGCCGGGCAGCCAGACGTCCAGCAGCACCAGATCGTAGGGCGAGTGGTTGAGCTCCTCGCAGCATTCTTCGCCGGTGGCGACGGCGTTGGTCTGGTAGCCCTCGTCTTCGAGCACGCCGGCCAGCGACTGGCGGATGAGCGGCTCGTCATCGACGATGAGGATGCGGGCGGGCTTCACGAGCGGCTTTCCCGGAGGGACACTTCGGCGACTTTGGTCTCGAGCTCGGCGGCATCGGGTTCGGCGGCGGTCTGATCGGCGGCGGTCAAGGTGGGAAGATCCACGATGAAGCGCGCGCCGAGCCGGGCGGTTGTCTTCGACGCGAATGGTGGCTTCGTGGTCGGCCAGGATGCGGTTGACGATGGCGAGGCCCAGGCCGGTGCCGCGGCCCTTGGTGGAGAAGTACGGCAGGAACAGCTTTTCCTTGTCCTCGCGCGAGACGCCGCAGCCGGTGTCGGCGACGATCAACTCCACCGAATCGGCTTCGGTGGCAGCGCGTCGAGATGTAGAGATGTTTCACCAGCGAATCCTGCATGGCTTCGGCGGCGTTGTCCACCAGGTTGACGACGGCGCGCTTGAACTGCTCGCGATCGACATTGACGGCAGGCAGGCCGGGCGCGAGATCCTTGTGCACCTGAATGCCGGCCAGGCGGCCGTCGAAGACGGTGAGTGCGTTCTCGACCACTTCGTTCAAGTCGGAAGGGACGGGCTGAGCGGCGGGAAACCGGCTGAATTGCGAGAATTCGTCGACCAGTGCGCGAACGCTCTCCACCTCGCGCGCGATGGTGGCGGAGCACTCGCGCAGAATGCGCAACCGTTTCGCGGGAATTCTCCGAGCGCTGCAGTTGCAGGGCGATGCGGTCGGCGCACAGAGCGATGGGCGTAAGCGGGTTCTTGATTTCGTGCGCGACGCGGCGCGCGACCTCGTGCCAGGCGGCGGCCTTTTGCGCGCGCAGCAGATCGCTGGTGTCTTCCACCACCAGCACGAACCCCGAGCTGCGCTGTTCATCGAGCGCGGCCACGGTGAGGGCCAGGTGCAGCACGCGGCGCTCGGCCTTGTATTCAAGCTGCATGCCGGCGGCTCCGGTGCGGCGGGCGCGATTCATCAGGTAGCGGATTTCGGCGGTGTCCTCGCGCGAGAACAGATCGCTCAAGCGGGCCGCGCGCGCCACTTGCTCTTCCGGAAAGATGCCCATGAGCGCGCGATTCACGCGCTGGATGCGGCCGTCGGAAGTCAGCGAAATCACGCCGGTGGGAATGCTCTCGAGAATGGCTTCGGTGAAGCGGCGGCGGGCCTCCAGCTCGCGGCTGTTGGTTTCGAGCGCCTCGGTCATTTCGTTGAACGCCTTGACCAGCGTGGCCAGTTCGTCGATGGCGCCGACGTGCACGCGATATCCAAGATTGCCTTTGCGGATCTGCTCGGCGGCCTTGAGCAGCGCCGTGATAGGCGTGCTGATCTGCGCGGCCAGGTAGCGCGCCACCCACACGGCGAAGAACAGGATGAACAGCGTGATGAGCGACAGCAGCATCAGGTAGAAGCTGCGGACGGCTTTGCGATCGACGGCCAGGCGGTTGTATTCGGAGACATGGCCGCTGATCTCGCGCTGCTTGGCGGCCAGATCGAGCGGCGTGCGGGCGGAGACGGTCGAGAATTCCGCCGGCTGTCTGGGCGTTGCACGGTGACCAGGTCGGTGTCGCGAATTTTCTGGACCGAGCAAAGCACGCGACGGACGCCGGTGGGATTTTCGATCTCGGCGCGCTCGATCTGGTTGGCCTGGCAGAAGCGTTCATAAAAGTCGGCGCTCTCGGCCATGGATTGCGATCCCAGCCACTGCGCTTGCGCGGTGAGTTTGTCGCGCACCTCCTGGTTGAGAGCGTTGGCCACCTGGATCAGGTCGGCATTGACGCTCCGCGCCGGGTGCCTGAACCAGCTTTCCAGATTCCGATTCAGCACCGAGACGCTCCACAGCACCAGGAAAAACACCGGCACGACGCTCAGACGCGATGGCGCCGACGATCAGCTTGGACTTGATATGCGAGCCGGGCCGATTGCTCTGGCGCTCCAGGTACAGCTTGACGGCGGTGCGGAACAGGATGAAGCCGAGCGTGACGGTGAGAATGAAGATGACCGTCGACAGCACCCAGAACAGGAAAGTCTGCTGCAGGCTGGAGGGCGCGAACGAGCCGAGCGTAAACGAGCCTTGCCACACCACCAGCGTCACCAGGATGGCGAGCAGCACGACGCCGGAGCCGAACAGGATGCGCTTTCGCTTTTGCATGGCCCTAGAGGAATTATAGGACCTCCGAGGCATGCGCCCCGAATTGAAGGGGCAGGGGTTGTCACTGGTAGCACGCCGCGATAGGACGGAACAAGCCGGAATTGTACACCGCTAACCGTAATGCAGTTAGTCGAAGGTCCCGATGGAAGATTACTGATCCGAATACTGACGAGCTACAGGTGTCTGGTTAGCGAGGCGAAATATGATACTCACCACTTACACGAGGTCCTGGTTCCATGCGGCGGCGCTGGCCGCAATCGTCGCAGTCAATCCAACCCAACTTCCGGCTCAAGCGGTGAGCGGCGACCTGGCAGGCACGGTGTTCGATGCCACGGCGGGCGTTATCGCAAACGCGCAAGTCGAGGCGACCAACGACCTGACGGGCGTTAAGACCTCCGGCACAACCAGCCCGGAAGGTGCGTTTCGATTCGCCAACCTCGCCGTGGGCACTTACACGTTGACGGCAACGGCGCCGGGATTCATGAAGGCGACGGTGAAAGCTGTCGACGTGCAGCTCAACAGTGTTGTCACGCAGAACATCTCGCTGCACGTGGAGACGGTCAACACGGTGATCGAAGTTACGAGCGCCGCGCCGCCGCTCGACACAATCACGGGACAGGTTCAGGCGAATTACTCGACGCGCGAGATCCAGAAACTTCCGGCGGCGAGCTTCGGAAAGACCGCGGGCCTGGCGGGCAGTTGGAATTCTTCGCCGGTCTGGAACCTGAGCCTGCTGGGCTCGGGCGTTTCTTCGCAGGGCGGCGTGGGGCAAGGCGTAGGTCCGGCGATCGCGGGGCAGCGGCCCGATAGCAACACATTCTTTCTGGATGGCGTGGGCAATCGCAACCACTACACCACCGGGCCGATCGTCGCGGTCGGCAATGACGCGGTGGCCGAAGTGTCCATCCTGAAAAACCATTTCAGCTCCGAGTTCGGCGGGGCGTCGGGTGGAGTCTTCGGCGCCATCGTGAAGAGCGGCTCGAACGAACTGCACGGCTCGCTGTTCGAGTATTTCCAGAATCGAAGCCTGAACGCAGTGGATGCGCTGCAGTGGACGCAGGGACTCACTTCGCCGCCGCGCTACGACAACAACCGGCTGGGCGCGACCATTGGCGGCCCCATCGTGAAAAACAAGCTGTTCTACTTCGGCGATTTCGAATACAATCCCATCGGCCAATCGTCGGTTCCGGGGACGCCGCTGGTGGCGCCGACGGCCGCGGGTCTTGCGGCGCTGGCGAACATTCCCGGGATCAGCAAAACCAACCTCGGCGTGTTCACGAAGTATGTTCCGGTGGCGTCGGTGAGCGAGGGAACCATTCAGGTGGGCGGCGCCGCGATTTCTTCTGGCAGCATTCCGGTAGTCGCTCCAAGCTACGCCAACAACTACGACGCGGTGGCATCCATCGACTACAACCTGAGCGATCGCGATCAACTGCGCGGCCGCTACGTATTCAACCGGCTGACGGGCATCGACGCCGCGGCGCAGCTTCCGGTGTTCTTTCAACCGTCGCCGAACAACAGCCAGTTCGGATCGATTTCCGAGTTTCACAGCTTCGGGCCGGCCTGGCAGAACGAATTCCGCTCGTCCTTCAGCCGGAACTATCAGTCGACGCAAGCCGGCAACTTCAGTTATCCCGGCCTGGATGCGTTCCCGACGCTGTGGATCGATGATTTGAACTCGCTTCAAATCGGGCCGGATCCGAACACGCCCAGCGGGTTCATTCAGAATCTGCTGCAGTTGCAGAACAACGTGAGCCGGATCGCGGGCCGCCACGCGCTGAAGTTTGGCTACAGCTTCTCTGACGTGATTCTGACGAATTACTTTGTGCAGCGCACCCGCGGGGAATACGAATACTCGACGCTGGAGCAGTTTCTGTTGGACCGCACGCCGGACGTGTTCGGCGCACGCAGCGCGGGTCCCCAGGCCGATCCGCTCGGGTTCCTCGAAAACGCGGCGTTCTTCAACGACGATTTCCGGATTCATCCCAACCTGACGCTGAACCTGGGCGTGCGGTATGAATACGTGACGATGCCGGTAGCGGCGCGGACGCAAGCGTATAGCGCACCGGCCAGCGTGCCTGGCGGCATCACATTCGGACGGCCGTACTTCAGCAAGAACGATTGGTCGCCGCGCATCGGCTTCGCTTATTCGCCGGGCCGTGACCAGGTGTGGGTGATCCGCGGCGGATTCAGCCGGTCGTTCGCGCTGGCATACGGAAATCTGGCGGCCAATACGGCGCCGGCGTTTTTCCAGACCTCGCAGGACGTGAGTCTCATCAGCAGCACCGCGAATTTCCTCGCAAACGGGGGGCTGAACGGCGGCGGAGGCACGCTGCCGAGCGATCCGGTCGCGGCGCGCTCCGTCATCAGCACCTACACGTTCGGCGGCCAGCGGCCCTATGCGTTGACCTGGACGCTGGGGGTTCAACGCCTGCTGGGCCGGAACTACACGCTGGAGGCGCGCTACATCGGAACCAAGGGTGTGCATCTGTGGAACCAGACGCGGCTCAACGTCGCGCCGCGAGTGAGCGCGTCGAATTACATCCCGACGTTCTTCGCGATGCCCGACGCGGGCACGTTGGCCAGCTTGACAAAGACGTATGCCCAGGTGAAATCGTACATCGTGCCGGGCGGGACTGCGCAGCGTCCGTACGATCAGTTTGCATCGCTAGGGTTCAAACAAAACATTTTGAGTTATGCGCCGCAGGGTAACTCGTCGTACAACGGCCTGGCGCTCGAACTTACCCGGCATTACTCGAACGGGCTTTCTTACATAGCCGCCTATACCTGGAGCCACTTACTGGACGACTCCACAGCGACTAACTTTTCGACACATCTGACACCGAGGCGGCCGCAGGATTTTCAGGACATGCGCGCCGAATGGGCCTCGTCGGCGCTCGACCGGCGGCATCGCTTCACGCTCTCGCCGGTATATGACTGGCGTCCGTTCCGCGGCATGGGTTGGGTCATGAAAAACCTGGTGGGTAACTGGACCGTCTCCGGCACTTACACGTTCGAATCGCCGGAATACGCAACGGTGCAGAGCGGCGTCGATTCGAACCTGAACAACGACTCGCTGGATCGTGCTATCGTGAATCCCGCAGGCGCGTCGAACGTCGGCTCTGACGTGCTTCCTTACAACGCCAAGGGCCAGGTGTCGGGCACCGCGGCGGCGCCGGGTGCGGACGTGGTAGCGTTCGTCGCGAAGAACCCGAACGCGCGCTACGTCAAAGCCGCTCTCGGCGCGCTTCCCAACGCCGGTCGCAACACCTTCCCGCTGCGCCGGATCAACAACGTCGATCTGGGCCTTTCGAAACGCCTCGATTTCAACGAGCAGTGGCACGTGGATTTCGGCGGCCAGTTCTTCAACGTCTTCAATCACGCGCAGTACACCGGCGGATACCTGAGTGACGTGTCGGGCAACGGCTATATCGGCAGCCGCAATGATCTGATTCCCGGCAATGCGTTGTTCGGTCGATTCGATCAGTTCTACAGCAGCAATTCGCGCCAGGTCCAGGTTTACGGCAAGATCAGTTTCTAGAAGCTCGCGACTGGCATTCGGCATTGCCGATTGTTAGCGTCTATAGAATTATCTTAATTTTCGTGCTGCTAACATTCGTGGCGTCATCCGAATGTTGGTAGAAGTCCGCTTAGTTACTATTGAAATACATAGCGCACGCGGAGTTACAGTCCCGCCAAGAGCTATCAAACAAAGAACCTCTATTTCGAAAATATTCTTAGCCGAGTTTGGTAATGCGGATGCTGATCCGTCGTACCGAACTTAGTCGAAATACGCACATATTTATCAACAAACAACTGTTTGTATAAAGTTCTTAGCAACGGGCATCAAGACTTCACAAGCCACCAGTAGGAGGAAGCATGCACATCACAAAATTAAGACTCCTGTTCTGCCTCAGCGCTGCACTGACAGCCGGCACTCTTTTCGGGCAAGGACTCACAGGAAGCATTTCCGGGTTGGTGAAAGACCCGAACGGCGCCGTGATCCCCAAGGCCAAGGTATCCGCCAGAAACGTGGCCACCAACGCAGAAATTCAAACGTTGACCGACGACACCGGTTTCTACCGGATCCTCAACCTTGATCCGGCCGAATACACGATCACAGCGGAAGCTTCGGGCTTTCGCCGCACCACCACCGCGCCGCTGCAGCTCAACATCTCCCAGGCCCTGCGTGTGGACGTGAGCCTCGAGATCGGCCAGGTGACCGAGACGGTCACGGTGAACACTTCCGTGTCGCAGATCAATACCGAAGATGCTCAGTTGGGTCAAACCGTGGTCGGCCAGGGCCTTCCAAATATTTCGGGCGCAGGCGGCCGCAATCCTTTGAACCTGATCGGCCTGCAATCCGGGGTCGTCACGCCGCCGCCCACCGGCTTTTCGACCAACATGGGATTCGGCACGCCCTCGATCAACGGACAGCGGACGCAGGCCAACAACTACCTGCTGGATGGCGTAGACTCCAATGATCTGTCGATCAACATCCCGGACGCACTGGCCCAGATCTCCCCCAACGCGCTGTCCGAGTTCCGAGTCGTCACCGGCGCGATGAAGGCAGAATACGGCCGCAATGGCGGCGCCGTAATCGAAGCAGTGACCCGCAGCGGAGGCAACGCGTTTCATGGCGGCGCCGAAGAAGTGTTCCGCAACACGTCGCTGAACGCCACGCCGTTCTTCCAGAACGTCACGCCCGGACCGCCCACTTTCTTCACCAATGGCCTGAAGCGGAAACCGCAGTGGAATACGAACGACTTTGACGCGAACTTCGGCGGACCGATCATCCGCGACAAAACATTTTTCTTCGTCAGCTATCTGGGATTCCGGCGCCGCCAGGGCGTGACCAGCAGCGCCACGGTATTCACAGCGGCTGACCGCGCTGCGATCCTGCAATACGGCACGTCCGGCCGCCAAGGCGGTTCTGGACTTAGTTCCAGCGGCGTCCACCGGCAACACCCTGTTCTCATCGCCATCCAACATGCTGGACCGCGACCAGGGACTGCTGCGCTTCGATCATCACTTCAGCGATCGTAACGCGCTCGCATTCACATATTTCATTGAGAAGGCGCTCACCGCGGACCCGTTTGCATTCGGCGGTTCAACGGTTCCCGGTTTCGGAAGCACCGGCGAAGTTAGGTTTTACAACTACGTGCTCCGCGACACCCACACGTTCACGGCTAACCTGGTGAATGACGCACGCGCTGGTTTCCACCGCCGCGCGCAGCCCGGCGTAGTGCCAGCCAACCACACGACGCCCGCCTCGTTGGGCTTCAGCGAAGTTATTCCCGATGATCCCGCCAACGCCGGCCCCCCGCGGTTCGACATTGCCGGTTATTCGAGCTTCGGCAACACGATCCAGGGTCCCCAGGCGCGCTTCGACAACACGTGGCAATACGCCGACACGATTTCCTGGGTCAAGGGCCGGCATTCTCTAAAGTTCGGCGGCGACTTCCGGGCCTACGAACAGAACCAGCGGTTCACCTTCATCAACAATGGCTATTTCATCTACGACGGCAGCGGAACCGACAACGGGCTGGTGGATGCCATCCCCGGCATCGCGTCGCCCTTGAACGATTTCATCCATGGATTCGTGAGCACCTACGTGCAGAACAGCTCCGCGGCTCAAGGCTACCGCGACAAGTTCGGAAGCCTCTTCTTCCAGGACGATTGGAAGGTGGCGCCCAACTTCACGCTGAACCTGGGAGTGCGCTGGGAATACGCTGCTCCGCTCAACGAACTGCGCGGCCGCGCCGAATGCGTTCCGTCCGGGACAGCAGTCCACAGTCTTCCCAACCGCGCCGGTCGGCTTGCTCTATCCCGGCGACAAAGGTGTTTCGGATTCCACCTACAACGCCGATTGGAACAACTTCGGTCCCCGCGTTGGCTTTGCCTGGGATCCGTTCTCCAACGGCAAAGTCAGCGTGCGCGGCGGATACGGGCTTTTCTACGACGCGCCGATCAGCGAGCTGACCCTGCAATTCCTGGGCGCGCCGCCGTTCGGAATTCAGCCCTTCACCCTGTTCGACACCGATATGACTCACCCGTGGTCCAGTTCACTGGTGAACCCGATTCCCCAACCGTTTCCGTTCCGCATTCCGCAATCCGGCAGCCCCTTCGACTTCACGACATCGCCCCCATCAGCCTGACCGTGATGGATCCGAAGTTCGCGACTCCTTATTCGCAGCAATGGAATTTGCAGGTGCAGTATCAGTTCGCTCCGAGCTGGCTCGCTTCGGTATCGTACGTGGGAACCACTGGGACCAAGCTGCTGTACCGCAGCGAAATTAATCCTTCGGTGGTCACACCCACCGCCACCACCGCGGACACGGATGCGCGCCGGATTTACAATTTGGGAAATCCGCAGGATGCGGCCTATGGTGGAGCGGTTTTTTCCGGAATCACCAATCAGTCAACCGCTGCCAATTCCAACTTCAACTCCTTGCAGGCTGAGCTGAGGACCAAGCAGTGGCGCGGCCTCCAAATGACCCACTCCTATACCTGGAGCCACGCCATTGACAATTCCTCCGGCCTGCGCATTAACAGCACCGGCAACGTCTACGACCGCCGCTTCGATCGAGGCAACGCGGAGTTCGACATCCGGCACAACTACGTTGGCTCGGTCATCTACGATCTGCCCTGGATGAAGGACCAGCGAGGTGTGACCGGTTACATCTTGGGCGGCTGGAGCCTGTCGGTCATTGAGACGATTCACAGCGGTCTGCCGTTCAACATCTCCGAATCCAGCACCGGCGTAGATCGCTGCCTGTGTGCCGGAGGCGGACAACGGCCCGACTACATCGGCGGCGACGTTCAGTTTGTCGATCCGCGCAGCAACGCTTTTGGCAAACAGAATTCCTACTTCAACGGGACCGGCGGCGGTTCGGCGACCGCCGCGGCCAATCCTTATTTCCGGCGTGTCGGCAGCGGCAATTCGGCCGCGCTTGGCGCCGGACGCTACGGCAATTTCGCACGCAACGTTTTCCATGGACCCGGAGCCGTCAACACCGACTTCGGCCTGACCAAACGCCTGCGCATCACTGAGGGTCAAAGCCTGGAGTTGTCTGGTGAGGCATTCAACCTCTTCAATCACACCAATTTCCTGAACCCGGTCAGCACCACGGGCGGGAACATCGGATCGGCTTCCTTTGGGCGCATCACCGGCGCTCTCGAACCGCGGCTGATCCAAATCACCGCCCGCTACCAGTTCTAAACCTGCCGAGGCCGCTCGCTCCCCGGGCGGCCTCTCCTACCTCTTCGTTCGCTTCCCCTCCAGTAGCCCCACTCAAAGTTGGGGCATTCTCCGGTTCTTGGAAGGCACGCTTCGCTTCGAAGACGCAGGCGGGAGCCATCCTGCCTGCGTTTTTGTAGCCCGCCCGATCCCTTCCAATCTCCCGTTTCTTGAAGATTCCCTGTGCAAATGAATATTGGAAAACATAGCGCTGAGAAAGTTCAAAGATAGTTGACCTGCCGCAACTTAATGGTAAACAAGGAGCATTTCTTTTTCTAAATTTCCGGTGCCCGTTTGGTCGCTGGAGTGCTCCACAACCCGCCTTAGTGTTCAGCACATTCCATCTTGGTTAAGAACAGGTTATACTATTGCAAAGTATGGGTTCTTATGAGCTTCTTAGCGGCCGGGGCAAGCGTCGCAATCAGACACTCGCACCAAGACAAAGCAGTCCCAAGCGCACCACAAACCAACCAGTAGGAGGAAGCATGCAAATCTAACGAGAGCAACGCTTTCGCTTTGCCTCTTTGCTGTCCTGACGGCAACCACCGCTTTCGGACAGGGACTCACGGGAAGTATTTCCGGGTTAGTGAAAGACCCGAACGGCGCGGTCATTCCCAAGGCCAAGGTAACGGCGAAGAATGTCGCCACCAACGCCGAATCCGAAACCATGACGGACGACACCGGCTTCTACCGCGATCTTGAACCTGGTACCGGCGGATTACACGGTCAGCGTGGAAGCGGCGGGATTCCGCAAGACCACGACGTCGCCGCTGCCGTTGAACATCGCCCAGGCGCTGCGTGTGGACGTAGGTCTTGAGATTGGGCAGGTTACCGAGACCGTGACGGTCACAACCACAGCATCGCGGGTGAATACCGAAGATGCGCAGTTAGGGCGCGCGGTGGTTGGGAATCTGCCGAACATCTCGGGCGCAAACGGACGCAATCCCCTGAGCTCTCGTCGGCCTGCTGCCTGGCGTTTCGCCTGTACCGCAGGTGGTCACTTCGACGAATCTGAGTTTTGGTCCGGCCGTGAACGGCCAGCGTGCCCAAGCCAACAACTACCTGCTGGATGGCGCGGACGCCAACGATCTGGCGATCAACGTCCCCGATGGCATCGGACAGATTTCACCGAATGCCCTGGCTGAATTTCGTGTGGTCACTGGAGCCATGAAGGCCGAGTATGGCCGCAACGGCGGCGCGGTGATCGAGGGAATCACGAAGGGCGGTGGCAACCAATTCCACGGCCAAGCCACGGAAGTCTTCCGCAATACGAAACTGAACGCCACTCCTTTCTTCCAGAACGTAACACCCGGCCCGCCCAACTTTC
Organism: Terriglobia bacterium; assembly: GCA_963792065.1. Classification (GTDB taxonomy): domain Bacteria; phylum Acidobacteriota; class Terriglobia; order Bryobacterales; family Bryobacteraceae; genus Palsa-89. Next base: position 1,388,233 of record CAWBUU010000002.1, on the reverse strand, counting down.
TTCACCAACGGTTTGAAGCGCAAACCACAGTGGAACACGAACGATTTTGACGCGAAGTTCGGCGGACCGATCATCCGCGACAAGACCTTTTTCTTCATCGACTATCTTGGTTTCCGCCGCCGGCAGGGCGTGACTTCCAGCGCCACCGTTTTCACCGCCGCAGACCGCGCCGCAATCCAAGCCCTGGGCACACCCGCATCCAAGGCCCTTCTGGCTTTGGTCCCCGCTGCCTTCTACGGGGAACACGCTGTTTTCATCACCGGCGAATTCGCTGGACCGCGATCAAGGCATGGCCAAGCTCGACCACAATTTCACCGATCGCAATGCCTTGCACTTCACGTTCTTCTATGAGAGGGATCGCTTTGCCGACCCGTTCGCTTTCGGCGGATCCTCGCTGCCTGGCTTCGGAACAACGAGCAACACCAACTACACGTTCTTTATTCTCCGCGATACCCACACCTTCACGGCCAATCTCGTGAACGATGCTCGCGCCGATTTCCATCGCCGCTTCTCTCCCGGCGTGATTCCGGTGAACCATACCACTCCGGCCGACTTGGGTTTCAACGAGATCATTCCGGACGATGCCGCCAACGCCGGACCGCCCTGGGTCATCATCACCGGCTACTCGAGCTTCGGCAACACCATCCAGGGACCCCAGACCCGCGCCGACAATACCTGGCAGTATGCCGACACGCTGAGTTGGGTGAAGGGCCGGCATGCGTTTAAGTTCGGCGGCGATTTCCGGGCCTACGAGCAAAACCAGCTCTTTACGTTTATCAATAACGGCTATTACATTTTTGACGGCAGCGGCATAGACAACGGGATCTGCGCATCCGATTCCCGGCGTCTCCAACGCAGTCGCCGATTTCATCCAGGGCTTCACTACCGAGTACGTTCAGAACAGCTCGGCTCGCCAGGGATACCGCGACAAGTTTGGCAGCCTGTTCTTCCAGGACGACTGGAAGCTCGCGCCCAACTTCACCCTGAACCTGGGAATGCGCTGGGAATATGCGGCTCCACTGACCGAGCTCCACAATCGCTTGAATGCTTTCCGGCCGGGCCAGCAGTCCACGGTCTTTCCGACTGCGCCGGTCGGCTTGGTCTATCCCGGCGACAAGGGCGTGCCCGATTCCACGTACGCCCACGACTACAACAATTTCGCTCCTCGCTTCGGTTTTGCTTGGGATCCGTTCTCCAACGGCAAATTCAGCGTGCGCGGCGGCTATGGCGTCTTCTTTGATGTCCCGGTCAGCGAACTGACCCTGCAGTTCCTGCACGGCGCCGCCATTCGGGATCCAGCCCTTCACGCTGTTCGATACCGATATCACGCACCCGTACTCCAGTTCCTTGGTGAACCCGATTGCCCAGCCGTTTCCGTTCTCGCCTGTCAAGCCCGGAGCGGCCGTTCGATTACACAGCCATCGCTCCGGTCGGCCTGACCGTGATGGATCCTCACTTCGCCACACCGTATTCGCAGCAGTGGAACCTGCGAGCGGAATACCAATTTGCGCCGAAATGGCTGGCGGCACTCACTTATGTCGGAACCACCGGCACGAAGCTGCTGTACCGGCTATGAGTACAACCCTTCGGTAGTGACGCCCACTGCGACCACTGGGAATACCGACGCGCGGCGGGTCTACAATCTCGGCAATCCGCAGGATGCCGCTTATGGCGGCGCGGTGTTCAGCGGGATCACCGATCAGGCGACGGCCGTCGAGTTCCAATTACCACGCATTGCAGGCCGAGTTGAGAACCAATTTCTCTCACGGCCTGACGATGGACCATTCCTACACCTGGAGCCACGCTATCGACGATGCTTCCGGCCTCCGCGGCAGCCAGGCAGCAGCACGGGAAATATCTACAACCGCCGGCTGGATCGCGGGAATTCCGAGTTTGACGTCCGCCACCGCTACAGCGGCATCTTTTCAGCTATCAACTGCCCTGGATGCAGGACCAGCGGGGCGTGGTCGGGTCACATTCTGGGAGGCTGGACGGTCGACTGGATTCAGACTTTCCAGACCGGCTTGCCGTTCACGATCAGCGAATCCAACGACCGATCCCTGACCAGCGCTGGAGGCAACCGGCCCGACTACATCGGCGGGGCATGTTCAGTTCGTCGATCCGCGCAGCAACGCCTTCGGCAAGCAAAATTCCTACTTCGACGGAACCGGCGGCGGTACGGCCACTGCGGCCACCAATCCGTATTTCCGGCGCGTGGGCAGCGGCATACAGCTGCCGCTGGGCGCAGGACGCTATGGCAGCGCTGGGACGCAATGTTTTCCACGGACCCGGTATCATCAATTCCGATATCGGTTGGCGAAGAGCTTCCGGGTTACCGAAAATCACAGCTTCGAGATACGCGGCGAGGCTTTCAATCTCTTCAACCACACCAATTTCACCAACCCGCCTCAGCACCACCGGCGCGCAACATCGCGTCGTCGAGCTTCGGGCGAATCACCAACTGCTCTGGATCCCCGGCTGATCCAGTTCACGGCTACCTACAAATTCTGACCACATCGCACCAAGGTGCAACCAAGGGCGGATCTTCGGATCCGCCCTTTTTTATTGACCCTTCGAGAGCGTAGTAACCCTTGCGGGTTTGCACTTTCAAGCCACGCCGCAGCACGCGCACATGAGCTTCCGGAACGAGCCGTCGTGCGCCAGGTTCGTCGACACGTAGCCCAGCGCGTACTGGCTGCGCAGCTCCGCTTCGATAGTCTCGAAGATTTTCTCCGAGCGGCATCTTCCTGCCGGCTTCGAACATGCGGCCGCCGGTAGGCTCCGCCATGTCCTTCAAAAACGAACAGCCCGAGAATCCGGACTCATAGCAGATGGCGTATACGATGGTGTCGGTCGTCTGCACGGCTTTCACCGCTTCCTCCAGATGCGAATGGCTGCCGTTGTCCAGACCGTCGGAGATGATCACCATCGTCTTGCGGCCGGGAACGCCGGCCAGCTTCTTCGCCGCAGTCAATGAAACCGCGTCATAGAGCAGCGTGCTCGGCATGGGCTGTCCCGCCTCCGGCAAGACCGCGGAACGGCACGGAGCGAAGCCGCGCCAGCGCTTTACGCAGCAATTCCGGCGACGACGTGAAATCCTGCCAGAGAATCATGGTGCTCGAAAAGCCCAGCAGCATGGCATGGTCGGTGGGCCGCAGAACGGTCTCGAGAAACTTCGCAGGCGGCGTCCTTTTCTTCCGCGATGAACCGGCCCACGCTGCCGCTGACGTCCACCAGCAGCGCGACGGTCAGCGGCAGGTCCGTGTCGCGCGCGAAGTAGCGAATCTCCTGGAGCTTGCCATTTTCGCGAATTTCGAAATCGGCCTTCTGGAGATCCTGGACCAGCGCGCCGCGCTTGTCGTAGACCGTGCAGAGGACGTTGACGACGTCCACGTCCACCTTGATGGGAGTCTCCTGGGCGGCAGCGATCATCGCCGTGGATAGCAGCAAGCCCCAGAGTCGATTCATGGCGGCAATTCATGTTAACCGATTGCACGGTAGAGCAATAAGAAACCCCCGGCCGCCGCGGGCGACCGAGGGCCGAAGGTGTTGGGGTTTAGAACCGGATCTGGAGTGACAGCCGGAGAATGCGCGGCGTCAACAGTGTCGTCGGTGATCCGCCAGGTCCGCCGTCTTTGAAAGTGCTCACCAACCCGGTGAAGGTGTTGGCGCCCGAAGTGCCGAGGTTCTGGCTCTCCAGCAATACCGCGCTCGAGTTGTTCACGTTGAACACATCGAGCTGAGGCGAAAAGCTCCAGCGCTCGCCCACTTTGAAGACGCGCCGCAAGCCGAGGTCGAGCTGGACTAAACGATCGCGATACCGCGTGCCCGGCGCCACCAGCGGGATCGATTCGCTGGAGTTGGTTAGGGTCACGCCGGCGGGGAAGATGGATCCACCCGGCGTGCAACCCGGCGCGCTGCAGTCGAACGGATACTTGGTCGTTCGAGTAATGGCCCAGGTGACCGTTTTGTCTGGCTCCGGATTGATTTGGAGCGCCGAGCTGATGTGGAATCCCCACCAGATGGGGAAGTTGCCGGCCATCTTGAATTCGTTGCGGAAGGGGATGCTGGCGCTCTTGCCCAGGTCCTGGTACAACGACCCGAAATTGTCGCAATACCGGAAGGAATTCGGATCTTGCGTGCTGTTTACCAGCGCCGCCGTGCCCAGCGCCGCCGTCGTCAAGCCATCACAGGCCACCACCACGGAATGATCGATGGTCCAGCCTCCGTGGACGAACGCACCGTGCGGCAGCCGCGCGTTGACGTCGAACTCGAAGCCGGTGTAGGTAACGTGCCGCAAGTCCTGGTCGCCGTTAGTCTGATAGTAATCGTGCTTCCTGCCGACGGCATTGGAATTCAGATTGTAGACGGTGACCGGATCGCCCGTGAGCGGATTGACGATCTGGAAGGGTGTCCAGTCCTTGACTATGTCGTAGGAACGGTCAATCGTAACCGCCGTATCATAGTTGGTCGAGCGGAACCAGTCGAAGCCCACGGCGAGTCCCTGCCGGATGGCGTGCTGAACGCCAACTTTGTACTGCAGGGCGTATTCGCGCTTCCAGTTCGGATCGAGTGTGCGGTCAGTGATCTTCCCGAAGTTGACATTGGTGCTCGGACCGATTTCGCTGTCCTGAGCAATGTTGTCGCCGTTCGTGCCGCCCTTCACGCACGAGGTCTGCGGATAGGGGCAATCCTTCCAGACCCGACTGTCGGTAGACAGCGCCATCAGATTGAAGGGATCGGTATACCCAGTATCCTGCGGCGTATTGAACTTGCCGAAGCTGGCTCGGATGGCAGTCTTGCCGTTGCCGAAGACATCATAGGCAACGCCCACGCGCGGCGCCCAGGTCTTCCAGCAGCCTAGCCCAGGGATGGTGCCGCAGTCGATCTTGTCGAAGGAACGCACTCCCACAAAGCGGCCCGGTTGAACCAAGGTCGGCTGGATGGAAGCCTTTTGATACTCCCAGCGAATACCGGCTGTGATCACCATTCTCTTGAATGTCCATTTGTCCTCGGCCCAGAGACCCAGGTCGGCGTCAACGCGAACCCGCGAAGCCACCGGCGTGTTATAGGCCGTGATCGAGACCGGAATCGCCATTCTGGTAGTTCTGCTGCAGGTCGGCATTGATGGACCGGACGTTGTCGTTCTTTCCCCAGCCGTCCTGGACTCCTGCGCGAAGGGAGTGCTGGCCGATGATGTACGATACGGACCCGGACACGCCCCGGCGGTCGGGGTGGAAGAAGCTTTGGACGCCCGACGCAACGGTGCGCTGGGCAAGCACAGAGTCTACACGCGACGCAGTAGCATACCACTCGGGCGTGAACGGTTCCTTTTCGATGCCAGGCTGATAGACCACTGAGTAGTGGATGATGTTGGTGGTGAAGCCGGCGTCAAACAGCAGCCTGGGGCTGGCGACGTAAGTCCATTTGCCTTGCGCGACGTAGTACAGCGTTCCGCCACGCCGGTAAGCCGCCGTTGACGGGTCCACCGGCGTGATGCCGCCGGTCCCGGTCAGCTCGTGACCCTTATGCTTGATGTTCCGCTCGTAGGTGCCCGAGAACTTCATCTTGGAGCTGATCTGCCAGGTGAGACGCAGGGTCCCGCTAGCGATCCACTGTTCCTCGACTCCGGGGCGGCTCAGGTCGGGGGTGCCGTCCGGCTTCGGGTAGAATGTTCCGGGCGGCGAATCGAACGTGGTGTTGTAGCGACTGGATCCCGAGAACCACAGCCGGTCCTTGATGAATGGGCCGGACACAGCTCCGTCGAAATTGCGGATGTGCTCGATGATCTGAGCGCCCAACAAGCCCCGGGCCTTTAATTCCGGCGTGACGTTGGAAGCCTGCCACCAGCCTCCCTGGCCAGTCATACCGAGAAACACCTGTCCATGAATCGAGTTGCCGCCGTCCTTGGGGACCAGGTTAATCACTGGGCCGCCGGAGGAGATTTCCGCCGATGCGCCGCTAGTGCCGTAAGTGGTCTGCTGGACGATCGCGTCGTCGATGTAGTTCTGAATCAGGCCGTCCAGGTAATTCGAGTTGGCGTACATGCCGTCCAGCATGACGGTGGTGGCCACCGCCGCCGAGCCGTGCCCCTGCACGTAGGTCTGCTCCATCTGCTGCGAACCGCCGACGTCGGGCGTCGTCAGCCGGATGCCTGGCGTCAATCCCGCCAATTGTTGGAAGGTGCGGGAACTGGGGACCTGGTCCATGAATTCGCGGTCCTGGACCTCGGTGTGGGCGGTGCTCTGAACGTCCACCACCGGCGCCGTGGCTTGCACCTCGACGGTCTCACCGACAGCTCCAAGGGCCATTTCCACATACAGCGGGACAGTCATATTGGCCAGCACGTTGATGTTGTCGTGCCGCTGGGTCTTGAATCCGTCAGCGCGGAAGGTCACCGAATACACACCGGGTCTGAGATCGATGATGGTGTAGCGGCCCTGTCCGTTGGTGGTGATGGTTTTGGTTTTTTCGATGAGCGCGGGACTCGAGGCTTCCACCGTCACGTTCGGCATGACAGCGCCGGAAGAGTCCTTTACGATTCCATCGATTGCGCTCTGCGCTGTAGCCAGACGATGGCAACAGAATCAGAAGCAGTGAGCAGACACAGATATACCGAGCTGACTTGGCTTGAGACACACCCCGCCTCCTGAAGAATCCGTTGCTAAACCCCAATTAATTCCAGTTGATCTCTATCGAACCAATCTGGATTGGAGCAACAATACAGCAGTAAATAAAATCTGTCAAGGATATTTTTAACTAGCGAAACGATAACAGCAATTCGGCTCGCCGAAGCCGGCAGTGCCGGAGAGCATTTTCTAACCTGTTGGACAAACAGGAGATCTGCAGCCCAACTCACCCATCGGCAGGACGACCGCAGCGGGTTTTAGCGAGCCCATGCAAGCTCCGCAGGAACCGCCAGGCGCCGCTGGCGTTCCAAATAGCTGAGCCGTCGAACGATTGAGTCGCAGGGCACGAGACGCTTCTGCAGTGCATGGCGACAATATTGCCGAGATATTTCGACAATTCCGGTTCATGATTAACGTTCTTTGCGGCCGTGTGTCCAACAAGTCGGTGTTCGACGAATCGGGCACCCCCGCCGGTCGTAAATCGACGCCGGCCGAGGAACCCGAAAGGGGCGGGAGACTAGAAGTGGAACTGCATCGCCAGGCGCAGCAGGCGAGCCTGCAGAATGCTGGTGGGCTTTCCTCCGGGGCCGCCCAACACAAACGGCGCGATGGACGAGCCAGCGGTTGTTCCCAGGTTCTGCGCCTTCCACCAGCACAGTATGGGCATTGTTGACGTTGAAGACGTCCAACTGCGCCTGGATCCGGTACTTCTCGCGGATCACGAAGTTCTTCTTGATGCCCAGGTCGAGCTGGTTCAGCCGGTCGGCGTAGCGCGATCCGGGAACAGACAAAGCAATCCTCTCGCGTGGGGTTGGTGAGGCTCGGAATTGACGACCGCTCCGGGAGTGCATCCACTTGCAGTCCACCGGATACACGCTGGCCTTGGTGATGTCCCAGTTCACGTACTTGAGGCTTTCCGGAGAGCTCTGCCACACCATGCTTCCATCGATACCCCACTTGATCGGCATGGTAGCGATGATCTTGCCCTCGCTGCGGAAGGGGATCTTGCCGCTTTCATCGCAAAACCGAGGCTGTTGGGATCGTTCAAGCTCGAGTTGATGAAGTTGTTGCCGTCCACCAGCGGATAGCCGTAGTAGTTGGTGCCGATCGGCGCGTCGCAGGTAATATCGGTGATGCGGTCGATGGTCCAACTCGCCAACAGATGCCCGCCATGCGGAAGCCTGCCGGTGAAGCTCATCTCATAGCCGGTATAAGTGTTCCGCCGTTTGTCCTGGTCGGCGTTGGTCTGATACAGATCCGCCGGGCGCCCGAAGGCAGTCTTGTTCAGGTTGTATGCGGTGATGGTGGAGCCGTCCAGCGGATTGATCATGCTGAACGGAGTCCAGTCATTCACCGGATCAACGGCCCGATTGACGATCCAATAGGGGTCGTAATCGGTGCGCCGGAACCAGTTGAAGCTGACGGTCATGTTTGGCGTTGATCTGGTGTTGCACGCCGGCGCTGTATTGCAAGTCGTACTCGCGGCTGAAATGCGGATCGAGTTTCGGCGTGCCGGTGACTTTTCCGAAGTTGGGATTGGTGCTCGGCCCGATTTCACTGTCCTGGGCGATGTTGTCTTTGTTGGCATCTGTCCAGGATCGGGTATCCGTCGACAGAGACATCGGATTGAAGTTGGTCAGATAACCGGTCTCCTGCGGGATATAGTATTTGCCGAAGGAAGCCTTGATCGCGGTCTTGCCGTTGCCGAACAGATCGTAGGCCCCGCCGATGCGCGGCGACCAGGTTTTCCAGCAACCCAGCCCCTTGATGGTTTCGCAATTGATGCGCGGGAACGAGCGGACGCCGATGAAGCGGCCGCCGGGCATCAAGCGAAGGCTCGATCGACGACTTCTGATACTCCCAGCGCAGGCCGGCGGTCAGTGAGAGCCGCTTGATGTGCCAGGTGTCCATCACCCAGAGGCCGACATCGGCGTTCACTTTCTGCCGGACAGCGATCGGCGTGTTAAAGGCCGTGACGCTGGTGGGGACACCGTTGCTATAGTTCTGGTAGAGATCCCCGTTCATGGAAGAAACGCGGTCATTCTTGCCGAAGCCATCCTGGACGCCGGCCCGGATGGTGTGCGCACCCGCGATATAGGTCACGGATCCGGAGAAGTTTTTCCGCTCCGGCAGAAAATACGACTGAACCCCCGGAGCGTTGCTGCGAATGTTGAGGAAGCTGTCGACGTGCGACGTGTGCGCATACCACGCCGGCGAGAACGGAACCTCCTCCTGGCCAGGCAGATAGATGATGCTGAAGTAGATGACGTCGGTGGAGAAGCCCGCATCAAACAGCAATTTCGGCGACTGAATGCGCGTCCACTTGGCTTGGCCGACGTAGTAGTTGGGCGGTCCGCGGCGGGAAGCGGCAACCTCGGGGTCATTCGGAGGCTGCGCCAGGCCGCTCAGCTCATGTCCCTTGAATTTCTGAATGCGATCCCAGGTGCCCGAGAATTTGTCCTTGGAAGAAATCTGCCAGGAGATTCGCAGCGCTCCCTGCTTGATGTATTGATCCTCGACCGCGCGCGAGCCGTCCTTGTTGAACACGCCGGCGGGCGAATCATAGGTGCTCTGGTAGCGTAACGAAGCCAGGAACCAGAGCCGGTCCCTGAGGATCGGGCCGCCGACGGTACCGTTGAAGTCTTCGATATGGACGATGCTGTTCACGCTGGGCGTGGACTTGAACGCCTTGAAACGGTCGATCAGGCCCTGGCTGAGGTTGCTGGCCTGCCACCAGCCGCCCTGGCCGGTTCCGCTGAGAAAGATGTCGGTATGGAATTCGTTGCCGCCGTCTTTCGGAATCTGGTTGACCAGCGCGCCGCCGGCACGACACCTCGGCCGTCACGCCGCTGGTCTGGTAGGTGGCCTGCTGAATGATCCCGTTGTCGACGTAGTTCTGGATGGTGCCGTCCAGATAGTTGGAGTTGATGTTCATGCCGTCCAGCAACACCGTGGTCTGATTGGCGCTGCTGCCATGGCCGACGATGTAGGTCTGCTCCATCTGCTGCGAGCCGCCCACGTCGGGATTGCCGCCGGCCGCGTTGTGCAACTGGATGCCGGGCGTGAGTCCGCCCAGTGCCTGCATGTTGCGCGGGATCGGAATCGAGTCCTGAACCTGGCGCGTCAGGACCTGGCGGTTGGCGGCGTTCTCGACGTCCACCACGTTCGCCACCGCCTGAACCTCGACCGTTTCACCGACCGCGCCGACGCTCATTTCGATGTATACCGGCACCGAAGTATCGGCCGGCACGTCCACTGCTCTCGCCGCATCGTCTTGAAGCCGCTCATGGTGAACGACAGCGAATAGCGTGCCGGGCCTGAGATCGATGATCTCGTAGCGGCCCTGCCCGTTGGTGGTCACGGTGCGCGATTTCTCGATCAGCACCGGGCTGGTGGCCTCCACGGTGACGTTGGGCATAAGCGCGCCCGACGAATCTTTGACGGTGCCGACGATGGAGCTCGCTCCGGCCGATGTCGGCAGCAGAACGAAAAGGAAAAGAACTGCGAAACCAGCTAGCAAACTTGGCTTGAGACACACCCCGCCTCCAGGAAATGATCTTGCGAACCCCCCACCGACCCCGTGGTTCGGTGGACAAACCGACACTGGTCGGCAACGTACAGGGAGATTCTATGCCAGCCTCCATCAAGATGACGCTATGTTTCCGGTGACAAACCGGTATGTCCGGTGAGTCACGAAACGTTAAATATCTGATTCAGAATGGGATCCAAGAATGTGCACAAAAGACCAGCTCCCCGCTCGGCGCCAAAAAACTAGTGATATACTGCTCCTAACATCCAGGGGGGATTTGCCATGATTGCGGTGGATGAAGCAACAAGACTCCAGATCGACCGTATCCTGAAGAGCAACGTGTTCAAGTCTTCCGCCGGGCTGAAGCGCCTCCTGAGCTTCCTGGCGGAAAAATCTTTGTCGGGTGAAGCAGACCGACTTGAAGGAATACGCGATCGGGATTGACGCTTTCGGCAAACCGTCGACCTACGATCCCAGGCAAGACTCCACGGTCCGCATCCAAGCCGCGCGGTTGCGCCAGAAATTAGCTGAGTACTATCGAACCGAAGGGAAAGAGGACCCGATTGTCGTCGACCTCCCCAAAGGACACTACCGGCTCCAATGGGAATTGAGAGCGGCGGCGGATGACGTCCCTTCTCGAGCAGTGCAGTCGAGCGAGCCTCGGATCGCGCGCACGCATGCGCCACTTGCTTGCAGCGGTCTCGGCCGGCTTCATCGTTGTTTGCGCCTGGGCCGTGTACCAGACGATGCAACTCCGGGACGTGCGGGAACAGACCCATCTGTTCACTTCAGAATGGACACCGGATATCGCTGCGCTCTGGCGTCCTTTCATCGACAGCGACCGGCCCGATATTGCTATCGATTGGCACACCCATGCTGGTGGAATTGCCGGGCTGGGGCTACTTTCGCGATCCCTCGGTGAACACACCCGATGCGATTCCTCAGTCCAAGGCGCTGGCCGAAATTCAGCAGGCGCTGCATGTCACGAACGTTCGGACCATGAACGGCTATGCCAGTCTCGGGGCCGCGCAGGCTGCATTTACGCTGGGCCGGATAGTGGGTGTACGGAGAGCCAACATATCCACGATCGACGGCAGCACGTTATCGTGGTCTCAGATGTCGAAGAACGACATGATCTTGATTGGCCGCCCCAGATTTTTCAGACTTCAACTTGCCGGACTGCCGGTTCGCCCCGAGCTTGAAATCGACGAGGCCGTCGGCGTCCGAAATCTTACACCCGAAGGCGGGCGAATCGGCCGTTTACGTGAACCAACGCTCGGGATCGACCGGAGTCACCTACGCTGTCGCGAGCTTAACACCCGGTCCGGATGGAAGCACCAACGTGATCGACTTTTTCGCGCGCGACGGCCCAGGAATGACCGGGGCGGTTTCTTGGTTTACGGAACCCGGATTCGCCCGCGAACTAGTCGCGAAACTGCGAACGCGCTCCGGGGAACTACCAAGGTACTACCAGATTTTGTTCAAAGTTCGATTCCAGGATCGAGTCCCCCTGGAAACGTCGTACGTGCTGCACCGCGAGCTGCGAGCAGTGGGGCGTTGACCAGGAACAATCTTCGCTAACGGCTGGCCGGCGGTTGCGCTTCGCTGGTCGGCGGCACCAGACCTTTTAGCCGCATATAGGTCACGATATTTCCATAATGCTCGTCTGTATGTGCATTATTAAAGTCGAGCACGGAAATGCGCGGCATATCGCGCCCCAGGAATTTGACCAGCTCCGCGCCTGAGGCGTCGGTCATTCCGCTGAACACTTCGTCGCAGTAGGCGAATGCTTCGTGCAGCGCCTCGATCAAGTCCGCCTTGGCCGTTTTGGTCTTTTCAACGCCTGGACCGTTGTTCGGTTTGCCGGTTGCCATGGAGCAGAAGATGTACTGGGCGTCGGCGATGTGGCCCACAAGCTGGCCAAAGCTGCGGACTTCCGGCGTCGGCTTGAAAGCATAGTTGGACTCGGGCATCTTCTCGGCAGCCCGGGCGACGTTGTTCTTCAGATAGGCATAAATGCCCTTGGTTCCGTTGGTGATGGGATTGGCTGGACTCGCGGTTTGCGCCGCTATTGTGCCGGCGCCGAATACGCCAATGCTGAAGGCTAAAGCAATTCGATTCATAGTGAAAGCTTCCTCCGGTGATGGATCGATCTCAAACTGTCAGCAACATTAGACGCAGTGGATTTGAAAACGAACCAAGAAATTCGAACGGCGCCGAAACCGCCAAACGGGCGTCCGGGGCGTGATAGATTGATGGTCGGACTTCCTTGACCTACGAAACGCTCTTAGTGGACAGGCCGGAAGAGCATTTGCTGTTGGTTACGCTCAACCGGCCGGACCGAAGTAATGCGCTGAACACCCAAATGGGACTCGACTTACTAAGTCTGTTCAGCGGCTTATATGTCGATTCGGAAGAGCTACGGTGCATTGTTCTAACTGGGGCAGGAACGAAGGCGTTCTGCGCCGGGGGCGATCTGAAGCAGCGTAACGAAATGACCAACCAGGCCTGGCTCGAGCAGCACGCGATTTTCGAGCAGCACGTCGCCGCCATGCTGGACTGCCCGGTGCCGATCATCGCCGCTGTAAACGGAGCAGCCTACGGCGGAGGATTGGAGATGGCGCTGTCGGCCGATTTCATCTATGCGGCGCGGTCGGCGAAGTTCGCACTCACCGAAACCAGCCTCGGAATCATCCCGGGCGCCGGAGGAACGCAGAATCTTCCGCGCGCGTGTGGTGTGCGGCGCGCCAAGGAGATTATCTTCACCGCCGCGCCGTTCTCCGCCGAGCAGGCGCTCGAGTGGGGCATCGTCAACAAGCTGTGCGACGACACGAGCCTGATGGATGATACGCTCGCGACGGCCCGACGGATCGCCGCTAACGGACCCCTCGCCATCCGCCAGGCCAAGAAATCCATCGGCATGGCGACTCAACTCGACTTGAAGACCGGCTATGCATTCGAGATCGAGGCTTACAACCGTCTGGTGCCGACGCACGACCGTCTGGAGGGTGTCCGGGCTTTCAATGAAAAGCGCAAGCCGGACTTCAAAGGCGAATGAGCACCATGCGGGACGTGACTGTCTGTGAAGTCGGGCCGCGCGACGGTCTGCAGATGATCCAACAGACTGTGCCCACTGCCGCGAAGCTCGAGTGGATCGCGGCGGAAGCGGCTGCCGGCGTTCCTGAGATCGAAGTCTGTTCGTTCGTGCCGCCGAGCATCCTTCCGCAATTCCAGGACGCGGCCGAGGTGGTGGCCGGCGCGGCCTCGCACTCCGGTCTGACTGTGTCGGCGCTGGTCCCAAATTTCAGAGGCGCCGAGCGAGCGTTCGAAGCCGGCGTGCACAAAGTCAACTTCGTGCTCTCGGTATCCGAGAGTCACAACCGCAGCAATGTGCGGCGCTCCACCGCGGAATCGATGGAAGATTTCCGGCGTATCGCCGAGCTGCGGGATTCGCGGGCTGAATGGCGCGACATTCAACTCTGTGGAGCCATCTCGACGGCTTTCGGGTGCACCATCGAGGGCGCCGTCGCCGAAGATGCCGTACTACGGCTGGCCGGGCAATATGTCGAACGGGGCGCCAACATGCTGAGCATCGCCGACACGGTCGGTTACGCGAATCCGGCGCAGGTGAAACGCATGTTCACGCGGCTGCGGCAGGAGCTCGGCAAGATCGAGCTGGCGGGACACTTCCACGACACGCGCGGCCTCGGTTTGGCGAACGTCTACGCGGCGCTCGAAGCCGGCATCCGCGCTTTCGACGCGACGCTGGGCGGACTCGGCGGATGTCCCTGGGCGCCCGGGCGCGACGGGCAATATCGTCATCGAAGATCTGGTTTTTCTGCTCGAGGCCTCCGGTCTGCGCACCGGTGTCGACCTCGATCGGCTGATCGAAGTCCGCAAAATTCTTCAGGCTGCGCTGCCGGATGCCGCACTCCACGGCGCGGTCGCGCAAGCTGGCATGCCGAAGGGACTCGGCGCTCACTCTACACGCCGCCAAACTGTAGTATCGTCATTCAGACGGTAGCAGGAGGCGACATGAACAAAGTGTTACTGAGTATCATTAGCGTAATGGCGGCCTGTGGCTTGTCGCTAGCGCAGGCGCCCGCGCCGCGGCCTTCGGCGCAAATTCCAGCCGATCCCTTGTATAAGCTCGACGATGCGTTTCTGGAGTGGCCGCTCGCGCCGGCGCGAGAAAGCTTACGCCGCGATTGACGGCCGGCACATCCACCAATATGTCGAGGACCTGACCGCAATTTCGCGCAAATATCGCGATAGCGGGCATCCGCAGTTCTGGGGGCGAATCATCGGAACGCAGGCCGACGCCGACACGGCGCAGTGGATGGTCGACAAGTTCAAAAAGTTTGGACTCTCCGACGTGCGCATCCAGCCGTTCGAACTGCCACCGCAGTGGATGCCGCAGTCCTGGGAGATCACCGCGGCCGGCGGCGGCAAGACGCTGCATCTCGATTCGGCGCAGCCCGCGTATCAGACCAAATCGACCGACGGCCTGGATCTCGAAGCTGCCTATGTCGGCACCGGAAGCGAAGCGGATTTCGCCGGCCGCGACGTGCGCGGCAAAGCCGTGTTCATTTTCAGCATGCCGCTTCCCGGGTCGTGGCGGCACACCGCCATGGCGGAAGGCGCGGTCCGTCGCGCGGAAGAGAAAGGCGCGGCCGCGATTTTCGCAATCATCGCGCTGCCGGGCAACGTCCGCACGCAGCTCTACCCAACTCGAACCAACGTCCCGACTTTCTCGCTGGGAATGGACGACGGCTACGCGGTCCGCGATCTGATCGGCGAAGCGCCCGCCGGCCAGGCGCCGCACGTGAAAATCCGGCTGGACGTCAAGATGGAGGAAGGCCTGAAAACCGGCACGGTATGGGGAACGCTGCCGGGCGCAACCGACGAGACCATTCGACGTGCTGGCGCATCGCGACGGCTGGTTCGAAGCGGGAACCGACAACGCGTCGGGCGTCGCGACCATGGTGGGGCTGGCGGAGTACTTCGCGAAAATTCCCGAAAGAGAAGCGCCGCCGTACCATGGTGTTCATCGGAACCACCGGCCATCACAACGGCGGGAACATGAGCGGAACCTGGCTGCTCGAGCATCGCGACGAAGTGTTCGCGAAAATCGGCGCTGCTCATCAACTGCGAGCACACTTCCACCGTGCAGACCTACCTGTTGGGCGAGGACATTCGCAAAGCCAACATGTATACCGGCATGTTCTGGTACGCCGGCGGTCCGCGCAGGCCGAAGCTCGCAGGACATCGCCGTGAAGGCGTTTCATGACGCGGGCGTCGTGACGTACGCCACTCCCGAGCGCGCCGCGCCGGGCGGCGAAATGAGCCGCTTGTGGCCGTACGTGCCGGGCGTCCAGGCTTCGGACTACAACGTGTTCTTCCACTCGGACCATGAATCGCCGGACACGGTGCCGTGGACCGGTCTCGAAGCGATCACGCGCGCCTACGCTATGATCATCGACGGCGTGAACACGCTGGACCTCAAGGATCTGCAGCGGCCGCCGGAGAATCCGCCGGGGCGCGGGCCGCTACGTCGCTAAAGTTTCGCGATGAGTTATCCTAAAACGCAATAAGGAGTGTGCCTATGTCGGCAGATCGTAGTTCCGCGCGACTGACGCGCCGCGAAGCGCTGAGCATTTTCGGTTTCGGGGCAGCGGCAGCCGCAGTGTGGCCGCGCGCCGCGTCGGGCGCCGAGCTCGAAATTTCCGAAAGGCGCGATCATCCGGACCGTCTTAAAGGACCTGAAGCCCGAGGATCTCTCCGGCGGCGCGACGCTGTTTCACGAGCACATGTCGCTGGCGCCCGATTTCATGACGCGCTGGATGCAGTACTCGCGAGAGACGAATGCTCGGAATTCGCGCGGCGCCGGCGGGGCACAAGGCGGCGGCAGCACAGGGCGGGCGTCGAGGCGGGCCAGCTCCGGCGAATGCCAGCCGCATCGAACGAACCCTATTTCATGCGGGATCTCGACGTGATGACGGAGGAGATGCGCGCGGCCGCCAAAGACGGCGTAGCGTGCATCGTCGACGGCGGGCATCCGGACATGGGCCGCGACTTTGATTTTTTGAAGCAGCTCAGCATCAAGGCCGGATTACCGATCGTGGCCGGCTGCGGCTTCTATTCGCAGCCCTTTTATCCGCCCGAGATTGGCACCTGGAGCGAAGAACAAATCACGCAAGATTTGATCCGGCAGGCGAATTCGCAACCGGTGGGCGCATTCGGCGAGATCGGAAGTTGGGACGAGATCACCGACGATGAACGCAAGGTGTTTCGCGCCGTGGGCAAGGCGCAGAAGCAGACTAATCTGCCGATCTTCACCCACACCGGTATCCCCGGCAAGTCGGCCATGGAACAGCTCGACCTGCTGGAGGGCGCAGGCGGGAAGCCCGAGCACATCGTCATCGGGCATCTTGGCAACCTGGTGGATCCGAAGGTCGAGGTGCAGAAAGCCATCTGCAAGCGCGGCGCGTTCATCGGGTTCGACCGGCAAGGCGGCGCGGGCGATGCGCGGCAAGTGCCGATGGTGCTGGCACTGCTCGAAGCCGGTTACGCCGGCAATCTGATGTTTTCGTCGGACCTGTCGAGCCCCGCGCAAATCAAGAAGAACGGCGGCGCCGGATACGGCAAGACCCTTACCGTGTGGCTGCCGAAATTGCGCGAGGCCGGTGTTAGCGACGAGGTCCTGCACGGAATCACGGTGGACAACCCGCGCCGTTTCCTGGCGTTTGTGCCGAAGAAGAAACGCGCGGCATAACTGGAGTCTCAAACATGAACATGGCGAAAGGCCCCTCAACCAAGCGCGACCGGCGCGGTTTCTTGAAAGGCGCCGCGGCGGGACTGTTGGGCGTGTCGGCAACCGCGTTTGCGCAGAACGGCGAAACGCGCCAGCAATTGCGGCAGGACATGCTGGCCGCGATCGAGCCCGACATCAAGAAAGATCTCGAAATGCGCGCCGCGGCAGCCGAAGAACTCCCCAAGCCGAAAAATCTCAAACCCGGCGGTATGCTGGACGCGCGATTCCCCGTTTACTACAAGACTTCGGTGCCGGAGGCCATGCGGCTCGTCACTGAGTATTTCGCGGCGTTCAACGATCGGGACCTGGCTGCGGTTGCGCGTACGCTGCATTTTCCCTACGCTACTTACGAAACCACCGAGCCGCTCATTTATCAGACCGCGCAGGAATTCATCAACAACCCGCCTCCGTCGATTTTCGAAAGCGCCAAACCCGACAGCCAGCTTCGCCCCGGAAGCTACGACATTCTGGACGTGCTGCAGGTACACACCTACAATCCCGTGAACGTGGGCTTGGAATTGTCCTACACGCGTTATCGCGCCGACGGCTACCGCATCGGAATCAACCAGGGCATCTATGCTGTCACCAACAACGACGGCAAATGGGGAATCCAACTCAGCTCAATTATTTTCACGCCGACTGAATACATTGGCGTGCAGTACAAGGACGCCGAGGAAGCCATGTTGCGCCAGGGCCGCACCGGCATGGCGGCCTTTGGCGACCATGACTACGATCTTCTGACAAATTTGGGCTGGGGCGCAGGTGAAGGAAATCGGCGGCGGGCGCGAAAGACTGCCAGCATCGCGGGCGCACCCGGCGCCACGACGTTCTTCCTGTCGGGCTGGGCCGAAAAGCCGATGGAGCCGTACAATTCCAAGGGTCGCAAGAGCAGGCTCAGCGTCGCCGGCGTACCTGAGGCGGCGCAGATCAACGCGCTTTCGGCGCAGCACGGCGAGATTGCGGATTACGAGCGCACTCTCGGCAAGACCAACATCGTCACGTCCTCGGGCCAGCCCGGCTGGTTCTTTTCGATGGCGGGCGGCGGCGTGGGTCACTACGGCTACACTATGCACCTGGCGGATTCACGCGTGTTGCATGCCGGGCCGGAAAAGGCGCACTCGATGGGCGGCTACATTCGCTACACGCGCGACAATGTTTTCATTTCCGAAACGCGCAGCTTGGGGATCACGGTTTACGACAAGCGCGAACGCGCCTGGGTCGGTGCGGGCGGATTGGGACAGTCGATGCGGCGCGATCGCACCAACGACGACATCTAAGTAACGCTGCCGGTCCGCCACGTCTGCTGGTATTAGTGATTTGGGCGTATGCTAAAAGGCGAGCTCAGATTGACTAAGGAGGACCGCATGAAGAATTCCACCAACAACCCCGTCGCGGGTGCGCCCAGTCGCCGCAATTTCTTGACAGGCACGTCGCTGGCCGTCGCCGCAGCCGCCAGCTCATCGCTCGCATCGAAAGCCTCGGCGCAGGCACAGACGCCGCCGCGTCCTTCCGCGCTCGGCGCCATCGAGCGACCGGCAACTTTTCTGGGAAGTCGAAACCACGCACGGAAAAGTTCAGGGCATCGCCAACACCGGCATCAAAGAATTCAAAGGCATTCCGTATGGCGCGCCGACAGGCGGCAAGAACCGCTTCATGCCGCCGAAGCAGCCGGCCTCCTGGACGGGAGTGCGCGAGTGCTTCGCGCACGGGCAGATCTCGCCGCAGACCGTCGCCGACCTGCGCAGCGACTACGGCATGATGATCCAGTGGGACCAGCAGCCCGGCGGCATGGGCGAAGATTGCCTGGTGCTGAACGTCTGGACCCCGGGCGTCAACGACGGCGCCAAGCGCGCCGTGATGGTGTCGTTCCACGGCGGCGGATTCGCCACCGGCTCGGGCAATGCGCCGGGATTCGACGGCGCGCAACTGGCGAAGTTCGGCGACGTCGTCGTCGTGACGGTGAACCATCGGCTGGCCAGCTTCGGCTATCTGCATCTGGCCGACCTGGGCGCGCCGCCCGAGTTCGCGAAAGCCGGCGTCACGGGCGTGATGGATCTGGTCGCGTCGCTCGAATGGGTGCGCGACAACATCGAAAGGTTCGGCGGCGATCCGGCAAGGTGATGATCTTCGGCCAATCCGGCGGCGGCGCCAAGACGTCCACCGTTCTCGCGATGCCGTCGGGCAAGGGCCTGTTCCATCGCGCCGGCGTGCAGAGCGGATCGTCGCTGCGCCTCACGACGCGCGAAGCATGGCACCAAGCTCGCGTCTGCGCTGCTGGCGAAGCTCAACATCTCGAAGAGCAATATCGCCGACCTGCAAAAACTCACATGGCAACAGATTCTCGAAGCGCAGAGTTCCATGGGCCTGGGCCTGGGCGGCTTCGCACCAGTCGTCGACGGCAGCGTGCTGCCGCATCATCCGTTCGATCCAGTGGCGCCGCCCGAGTCGGCTGACGTTCCGGTGGTCATCTCGACGACGCTCGAAGACGCCGCGCTGGCGCTCACCAATTTCAACCTGACCGACGCCGGCCTCAAGGCGCTGCTGAACCAGCGCTTCAAAGGCAAGGGCGACGAGATCTACGCGATGTACAAGCGGTCGCCTTGGACCGAGAAGAAGACGCCGTACCTGATCCAGGCGCAGATCTTCACCGACTCGGGATTCCGCCGCAGCGCCATCACGCAGGCCGAACGCAAGGCCGCGCTCGGCAAAGCGCCGGCCTACATGTATCTGTGGGCCTACGCCAGCCCCGGCTTCGATGGAAAGTTCGGCGCAGTCCACGGCACCGACGTCTCGGCGTCGTTCAACAACTATCGCGACGGAATCGGCGGCACCGGTTCGCAAGAGCAGCGCGCGCTGTGGGAGAAGTTCGCGTCAGCCTGGGTCGCCTTCGCCAAAACCGGCAATCCGAACAACGCGAAGATTCCCAACTGGCCGGCGTACGAAGCAGCCAAGCGCGCGACCATGATTTTCGACAACAACGTGCGCGCCGAAAACGATCCGCGCGGCGAGATCCGCAAGTTCTGGGATGACATGCCTTCGCCCCGAGCCCGCTAGGCTGAGCGCGATTCGAGGCGAATCATGAGCGACATGAAACGCAGAACCTTCATCACCGGTCTGGGCGCGTCGGTTTCGCTCGCGCCCGGACTCACGTTCGCGGCGGCGCGCGAGGAAGGCGGGTCCAATCCGAAGTCTGACCAAAGTGAATCCGAAATTCCTGGTCAGCCCCAAGGAGGTCCACGGCTGGCACGTCGTGAAGGATTCCAAGGGCGGCCCCACCATGAGCGGAAGTCCGTCCTGGAAGAATTATCTGGAATTTCTCGAAAAGAACTGGCGCGAAATCGGCGTCGTGGATATTTTCCGCAATCCGTTCCCGTTCACGCGCTGGTCGACGACCGAGTATCCGGACGACTCGAACTGGTCGCTGCACGTCGACGGCAAGAAAATCAAAGTGGCGAGCTACGGATGCAATTCCGGCAAGACGCCCGACGCAGGCGTCACCGGCGCCCTGGTGGTCTACAAGGAAGGCATGCCGGCCGAGGCGCTGCGCGGCAAGATCGCGATTCGTGGTGAAGGAACAGGGCCGCGGCGGCAGCTCGGGCACCGACGACTACGAGTATCTTTCGAACCCGGAGACATTCTCCGAATCCGCTGAAGCCGCGATCGGAAGAAGGCGCGCTCAGCCCGTTCCCGATCATGGGCCTCGGCCCCGCGCAGAAAACCGCTCATCGATGCCGGCGCGCTCGGTGCGCTGATCGTGATGCCGCTCTCCTTCGACGCTCTGTCCGGCGTCTACACGTTCGGCGTTCCCGCGCTGCACGACATGCCGAGCTTGTACCTGGATCGCGACACCGGCGCGCAGATCATCGAAGCCGCCAACGCGGGCAAGCACGCGACGCTTCGCCTCATCGCACACACCGAAGAAGCCGAAGCCTACCAGCTCTTCGGCTATCTGCCCGGCAAAGACTACGGCAAACCGAACGACCAGCAGATCATGCTGATCACCCACACCGACGGTCCGTCCATCTCGCAGGAGAACGGCGCGCTGGGCATCCTCGCGGTGGCGAAATATTTTTCGCACATCCCGCAAGCCGAACGCCCGCGCACGCTGATGCTGTTCTACGATTGCCGCCACTACATGCCGGGCGCCGAGCGCGCGTTCGCCAAGCAGGACTACGCCGCCAGCCATCCCGACATCTATAAGAAAGTGATCGCCGCGATGGGCATCGAGCACCTGGGCCAGATCCAGGTAGCCGAAGGCAACGGCAAGCCGTATCACAAGACCAGCCTGCATGGAAATGTCGTCGGTCTGGATCACCGACAACCAGCACCTGGTCGACATCGCGATCAAAGCGGTGAAGGACAACCATCTGCGGCGCGTTCAAGTCCAGTGCCCCGGGCCGCAAAGGGATTCACGGCGGCGAGCAAGGTCCCTGGTACGGGCTGGGCGGAATCGCGCGGCGCATCGGTGTGCCCGGCGCGTCCACCATGGGATCGATGACCGCGTATTGGTCCACCAAGGCGCGCATCGATTATCTCGACGCCGGCCACTTCGTAAATCAGATGGCCACCATGAGCCAGATCTGCGGCGAGCTGATGCTGGCCGATCTGGAATCGATCAAGAGCGCTCCGGCGCGCGCCGCGGCAGCCCGAGAACGACGCGCCTGAAATGTGGACAATCGGTAACGTCAGATCACGCGCATCGTTGAGCTGGAACTGCCGGGCTTGAGTTTCGTTCTGCCCGACGCGATTCCCGAAAAGCTGCTGCCCATCCAGTGGCTGGCGCCGCACTTCATGACGCACGAGGGCGAAGCGATCGCGAGCATCCAGGCTTTCATCGTCGAGTCCCAAGGCAAGCGCATCATCGTCGACACCTGCCTCGGCAACGACAAGAAGCTTCCCATCCGCCGCTGGGCCAATCGCAAGGGGCCATTCCTCGAAGATCTGGCGGCGCGCCGGGTTCCCGCGCCAGAGCATCGACACGGTGCTCTGCACGCACCTCCACATGGATCACGTCGGCTGGAACACCATGCTCGATCGGCGACAAATGGGTCCCGACTTTTCCCGAACGCGCAATACCTGTTCGGCCGCATCGAGTGGGAGCACTGGGATCGCACGCGCGAGAACTGGACGCCGACCATCATCGAAGAGTCGATCCAGCCGATCCTGGACGCGCGCCTGCACAAGCTGGTCGAGACCGATCATCGCATCACCGACGAAGTGTGGCTGGAGCCGACGCCGGGTCATACGCCCGGCCACGTCTCAGTGCGCATCGAATCCAACGGCGAGCAGGCCATCATCACCGGCGACCTGATGCATCACCCCTGCCAGATCGCGCACCCGGAGTGGAACTCAGTCGCCGATGTCGATCCGCAGCAGGCCTGCGTGACGCGCCACGCGTTCGTGACCCAGCGCGCAGAAAAAGGCGAACTGGTAATCGGAACGCATTTCGCCGCGCCGGTGGCCGGGCACATCGTGCGCGACGGCGAAGGCTACCGGTTCCGCGTTCTAAGCTGTAGCTACTCGACACCGAACGCCAGCAGCACGTTGCCCGGGCGTCCCAGATGATCGCCGTATCCGGAGTTGACATACAGCATGCCGCCCGCGACCGTCGCGCCCGCGCTGTGCATCGACGCGCCTTTGGCCGGCACGCCATTCAAGCGTCTTGAATTCGCGATTGGTGTCGTACGTCCAGATGATCGAGCCGTCCTTGGTCGAATAAGCGCGCAGCGCCCCATCATTCGATCCCGAAAATATTACGCCTTTGATCACCGTGATGGCGGCCGTCTGCGCCGCGTTGCACCCTCGCCCAGCCTGGCAAATCGGCGGCGGTGGCGGAGCGTACCAGACGCGTTCGCCAGTGGTGAGCTGCACGGCGTGCAACCCGCCGGGATTCGGCAGCGTGATGTCTGAGACCGGGAAATACGCATTCTGATCGTCCACCGCCGATCCCCATTCCATCCCGCCCAGCGCGGTTCCCTTCCCCGCGCGATATTGCCAGATCACCGCACCTTCCTTGTCCGGATCGAGCGCCCAACCGACGCCCGACTTCTGGCCGATGATGATTGCGTCCTTGCCGTTCGGAAGCCGCGCCAGGATCGGCGCGTTGCCGAAATCGAAGTCCGACCCATTCTCCTCGGGACAAACGGGTTCTTCAACGCTCGGCCGGCACCAGCCGCCGAAAATATCGTTCGGCGTGACCTGCCGAGTCCACTTGATCTTGCCGGTTTTCAAATCGAACGCGATCACCGCGTCGCTGGTGGCGAGCTGCGGCGGCGTGTAGGTGTTGCCGGTGGCCGCATACACCACGCCGCGCTTCACGTCGATCGCGGGGGACGACCAGATGCCCGCTCCCGATGGTCCCCACAGCGTCGTCCCCTGCGAGTTCTTGCTGAGCGCCTTTGGGTTCGGGAACCACGTAAGTCTTCCACACCACTGCGCCGGTCTTCGTATCCAGCGCGCTCAGGCTTGCCTCGAAACGTACAGCATTCGTACTTTGGATCGCGGCCCATCGTTTCTTCAAACGACGATACGCCGACGTACAGCCGGCCTTGATACAGTGTCGGCGATCCGGTGATGCGCGCCAGCGGGTGCTGGTCCGACTTTGCGCGTCCAGATCTCATTCCCTGTGGCGGCATCGAGACGCATAAGCATTCGCCGCCGTGTCGCCGAAATAAACCGCGTAGGTCCGCCCACCGCTACCGCGCGGGCCGATCACGAATGCGCTCCGCACGCTGCTTCTTGCGCTGTAGGTCCAATAGATGCACCCGCTCTTGGCATCCAGCGAATAGACCGTGCCGTTGTGACTGCCGACGAATAGGCGCCCGCCGAAGATGGTAGGCTGCGACCATGCCGATGTCGCATCGGGAAATCCGAAGGCCCACTTCAGCACCAGATGCGGCACTTGCGAGGCGGTGAGTCCGGCTTGTTCGGGCGGCTGAAAGCGCGTGTTGCGGATGTTGACGCCCCAGCTTGTCCAGGTTGGCTGATGATCCGGATGCATCGGAAACGCCGGCTGCGCAGTGCACCGTCCGACCGTCGCGCCCGTGACGTCGCCACCCAGAGCCTTGCCGCTGAGAAATTCAGCGACCGCGCGTCGCTCCATGCCATCGATGCGAGCGCCTTGCGGCCGCATCAAGCCGGCCGTCAGAGAGCCGACAGATCGCCTCCGGCGACCGTTGCGCCAATCGCTTCCCGGCCAGGCGCGCGCGCATCCCCGCCGTCATGACACGCGGCGCAAGAACGAGCATAGACAGTAGCGCCAGTCGGATTCTGCGCCTGGCACGCGTCACGCAGCACGCCAACGTCCAGACAACAAGTGGCAGCGACACAGCCGCTCAAAAATCATTGTTTCTATTTTATGCGGTGGAAAGCAGCGCGCGAGTCTACTCCACCGGTTCGACCGCAGCGGATTCCCTGACCAGGAATCGCAACGCTGACGCGGCATTCCGGCCCCGGGCATCCCGGGTTGCCGACCTCCACCGCGTCGACGGCCAGGCCCAGCACCGGCCGTGCATCGCTCGCGGGCGTTGTGGTTCCGAACAACACCACGTTGCGAATACTCCGCGGATCATAAGGATTCATGGCGCCCCATCGCGCCGCATCGTGCGCCCGCTCAACCAGAGTCTGCCGCGTAAAGATCATCTGTCCGACGCTGGTCATCCCCAGGACCAGACCCATGAACGCGGCCAGGATCAGCGCCGTCTCGATCATGCGCCTGCCCTCTGCGACGGCGGTTCATTGCGCCACCGCCTTGGCGCGCGGAAACGATACCGTCGGCCGCCCGTCCAGCTCCGAATTTCGCGAACAGCGAGTCGATCTCGAATCCGCGAATCGAAACGGTAGCCGCGCGCGGATCCAAAATAACCTCGACGTTCTCGGGTCTTGAGACCCGCCACGATCGGCTTGGCGCCCGCCGCGGGCTTGGTCTCCCCGAACACCACGAGATTTCGAACCGAGGCGCCCCGCATCCGGCCCCGCCGCCCTGAGCGAAGCATACCGCGCCCCCGCCCGCACCGCGTTCACCAGTTTCTCGTACGCGTAGAACGTGTAGCCGACCTGAAAGATCCCCGCGAACAGCGTCGACAAAACGATCAGCGATCCGGCGAACTCGATCAGCAGGCTGCCGGACTGCCGCTCCCGGCGCGTCGTTCCCATCATCGGATCAACCTCGCCGCGCCCGCCGATTTCATCGCCACGCTCGACGCCGCCACCATCGAAGATTCCCGCAGTCTGAAAAATTCGCATGAACACCAGCGGCGCGGGCGCACTCGCGGTCACGCGCGCAAAATGAATCGCGCCGGCATCCTTAGGCGTCGGCCGACCAAGTCCGGGGATCGCGCGTGACAGTCACCCTGCGCAAAGGTCGCCGCGATCTCCGTGATCGCCTTCGTCCCCATGTCCCACTTCATGGCGTGAGGACCGTTCGCCAATCCAGAAGCCGCCCGCCGCGCCCGCTCGATCCCGGCATCGGTGCCGTCCAATTCCAGTCGCGGCACTCAGCGCCGCCGCATCCGTGAACGCCTGCAACTCGCTCTGGATCACGTACATCCGCCCGAGGTCGACCCCCAGCGCCGCAAACCCC
Organism: Terriglobia bacterium; assembly: GCA_963792065.1. Taxonomy (GTDB): domain Bacteria; phylum Acidobacteriota; class Terriglobia; order Bryobacterales; family Bryobacteraceae; genus Palsa-89. The sequence continues at coordinate 1,362,680 of CAWBUU010000002.1, read as the reverse complement.
AGCACCAGCGTCATCGCGATGCAGGTGACGATGAGCACGAAGCCCATTTCGCGCCTGCGCCGACAATTCTCCCGCCGACACTTCTCCACAATCTTCTATTCGGCACTTCGGCCCAATTTCCTTAGGCCGAACGCTCAGCCGACCACGGCCCACACACCTGATACCCTGAGATCTTAAATGCCCGATCAGAAGCTTCAACTAGTTCCGCTCGGCGGCCTGGGCGAGTTCGGCATGAACTCCATGGCCATCCGCTACGGCGACGACATCATCGTAGTGGACGCCGGCATGATGTTTCCCGACGCCGAGCTGCTGGGCGTCGACATCGTCACGCCCGACTTCGCGTATCTGGAGCAGAACCGCGAGCACGTCCGCGCGCTGATCCTGACGCACGGCCACGAAGACCACATCGGCGCGCGTGCCGTTCCTGCTCGAGCGAGATCAACGTGCCGGTGTACGGCACCGCCTTCACGCTGGCGCTGGTCGAGCGGCGCCTCGAAGAGCACGGATCGCTCGATGAAGCCAAGCTGCACACGGTCAAGCCCGGCGCACGCGTCGAACTCGGCCCGTTCTCAGGTCGAGTTCATCCACGTCACGCATTCCATCGTGAGCTGCGTCGCGCTGGCCATCACCACGCCGCTCGGCGTGATCATCCACACCGGCGATTTCAAGGTCGACCCCACGCCCACCGACAACGAGCTGTTCGACCTGCACACCTTGGCCGACTACGGCAAGCGCGGCGTGCTGCTGCTGCTGTCGGATTCGACCAACGTCGACCGGCCCGGCTACACCGAAAGCGAACGCGCGGTGCGGCCCGCGCCTCGAGGACCTCTTCTATCGCGCCGACGCCGCCTGGTGATCTCCTGCTTCAGCTCCTCCATTCACCGCCTGCAGCAGATTCTGGATCTCTCGCGCCGAGTACGGCCGCAAAGTGGCGTTTCTCGGCCGCAGCATGATGAACGTCACCGAGATCGCGCACTCCATGGGACTGCTCAGTCTGCCCGACGGCATTCTGCTGCGCCCGCAGGACATCATGCAGGCCGATCCCAACAAAGTGGTGGTGGTGGCGTCGGGCACGCAGGGCGAGCCGATGTCGGCGCTGTCGCGCGTCGCCGTCGACAATCACAAGAATCTTTCGGTCGAGCGCGGCGATACGGTGGTGCTGAGCGCCCGCATCATTCCCGGGAACGAGAAGGGCATTTACCGGATGATCAACCACTTCGCCAAGCGCGGCGCGGACGTGATCTACGGCGCCATGAATCCGCCGGTGCACGTCTCCGGGTCACGGCAGCGCCGAAGAGCTGAGGCTGGTGCTGAATCTGGTGCGGCCGCGCTACTTTCGTGCCGGTGCACGGCGAATACCGGCAGCTGGCCAAACACGCCGAGCTGGCGCAGCACCTGCGCCACGCGGGCCTGGAAGAGACGTTCGTGCTCGAAACCGGCGAGACGCTGGAAATCGATCGCAACGGCGCGCGCAAAGGCGAGAAGGTACCGGTGGGCCGCGTGTGCATCGATTCCGGCACCATCGACGAAGTGGTGGAGGACATCGTCATCCGCGACCGCCGGCATCTTTCCGAAGACGGCTTCGTGCTGCCCATCATCGCCATCAACAAGCACACCGGGCAAGAGCGAAACGCTGCCCGAGATCGTCAGCCGCGGCTTCATGTCGTTCGAGGACGGCTCGGATCTGTTGCAGGAAGCCCGCCAGGTGGTGGCGAGGACGCTCGAATCCTCGAGCCAGGAGGAGCGCACCGACTGGGGCGTGATGCAGGAAAAGATCCGCGCCGACCTGAAGCGCTTCCTGAGCAAGCAGACCTCAGCGCCGGCCGCTGATCATGCCGGTGATCCTGGAAGTGTAGCTGCACGCATCGCGTGCCGCGTTCACATCGTGTGAACCTCAGAAGACGCCTCCGGATATCGAAGGCCTCGGCAGGCATCCGGCGTCTTTGCGCCCCGCGACCGAATCCGAGCTGCTGGAAATTCTCTGCGAGCGCCGCTCGCGCGATCAGACGCCCGTCACCATCTCCGGCGCCCGCACCGGACTGACCGGCGGCGCCGTCCCTCAAGGCGGCTGGTCCATCTCACTCGAAAGATTCCAGCGGCTCGAAATCGCATCCGGCCGCGCGATCGCCGGCGCGGGAGTCTCGCTCGAAGCCCTGCAGGCCGCGGCGTCGCGCACCGGCCAGTTCTACGCGCCCGATCCCACCGAACGCACCGCCAGCGTCGGCGGCACCATCGCCACCAACGCCAGCGGCTCGCGCAGCTTCCGCTACGGCAGCACGCGCCGCCACATCCTCGGCCTGCGCGTCGCCCTGATGGACGGCCGCGTGCTCGATGTCCGCCGCGGCGACAAGGTCGATTTTCCGCGTGCCCGCAGATCCCGCTGCCCGACACCACCAAGAACACCGCCGGCTACTTGCTCGCGCCCGGCATGGACTGGATCGACCTGTTCACCGGCAGCGAAGGCACGCTGGGCATCGTGATCGAAGCCGAGCTGCAGCTTCTTCCGAAGCCGTCGGACGTTCTCGCCGGCGTCATCTTCTTTGCCGAACGACGACGCCGCGCTCGACGCCGTGGAATCGTGGCGCGAGCCTCGCCGGCCTGCGCATGATCGAATATTTCGACCGCAATTCGCTCGCGTTCCTGCGCCAGCGCTTTCCCGAGACGCCGGAGAACGCCGGCGCGGCCCTGCTGATCGAACAGGAAAACGGCGACATCGATTTCTGGGCCGACCACGCGCCCGAAGACAGCTGGTTCGCCGACAACGACAAGGACCGCGAGCGCTTCCGCAAGCTTCCGCCACGCGCTTGCCCGAGCTGGTCAACGACACCGTGCGGCGGCGCGGCTTTATGAAGCTGAATTCCGACTACGCTGTGCCGCTGACGCGCAATCGCGAAATGCTGGCGCTACTATCACGCGGGCCTGCGCGAGCAGTCGCTCGACTACGTGATCTTCGGACACATCGGCGACGCGCACGTTCACGTCAACATTCTGCCGTCGTCGCAGGAGCAGTTCGACGCCGGCCAGCGCCTGATGCTCGACTTCGCGCGCCACGCCGTCGCGCTCGGAGGCACCGTCTCGGCCGAACACGGCCTAGGCAAGCGCAAAGCGCATCTGCTCGAAATCCAGTACACCGCCGATCAGATCGAAGCCATGAAAGAAGTCAAGCGCCGCCTCGATCCCGACTGGCTGCTTAATCGCAGGCAATCTGTTTTCACGCTGACGGGGCATGGCCCCGTCCTGAACATACGTGTGCTATACTAGGGTTTCATGTTCACCGCCCATCACCACCATCATCGGATCGTCTGGCGATCGGCGGCCTTCTGATCGAATTTTGAAGTGAACAACAGCCCGCCGACCAAATCCGGCGGGCTTTTTTATTGGTATCGACACATGGATCTCGACTTCAGCAAACTAGGCGGCCTCATCACGGCCGTCATCCAAGACCACAAAACCGGCCGCGTCCTCATGGTCGGCTTCATGAACGACGAAGCCTTCCGCAAGACCGTGGAAACCGGCTACGCCACGTTCTTCAGCCGCTCGCGCAACAAGCTCTGGCTCAAAGGCGAGACCTCCGGCCATCGGCTGGTGGTCAAAGAAATCTCGACCGATTGCGATCGCGACGCGCTGCTCGTCAAAGTGGAAGCGCTCGGGCCCGGGCGTCTGCCACGAAGGCTACGAGAGCTGCTTCTTCCGGCGGCTCGACAACGGCCAATGGAAGGAATCCGAGCCGCGCGCTTACGACCCCGCGGCCGTCTACGGGAGCAACTCGTGAAACTCAAGCTCGGCATCCCCAAGGGCAGCCTCGAGAACGCCACCATCGATCTGTTCCGCCGCGCCGGCTTCAACATCACCACCAGCTCGCGATCCTACTTCCCCGCCATCGACGATCCCGAGATCGAGTGCATGATGATCCGCGCGCAGGAAATGGCGCGCTACGTCGAAGACGGCGTTCTCGATGCCGGACTCACCGGCCGCGACTGGATCGAAGAAGGCGAAGCCAATGTGCACGCCGTCGCCGATCTGATCTACGCCAAGCAGAGCTTCGGAAAAGTGCGCTGGGTGCTGGCCGTGCCCGAGGCGTCACCGTTCCAGAGCGTCAAGGATCTGGAAGGCAAAGTCATCGCCACCGAGCTGGTCTCCACCACCGAGCGGTACCTGGCGAAAAACGGCGTGAAGGCCAAGGTCGAGTTCAGTTGGGGCGCCACCGAAGTGAAGCCGCCGGTGCTGGCCGACGCCATCGTCGAAGTCACCGAGACCGGATCCTCGCTGCGCGCCAACAAGCTGCGCATCGTCGAGACCGTGCTCGAATCCAACACGCAACTGATCGCCAACGTCGATTCCTGGCGCGACGACGTGGAAGCGCCGCAAGCTGGAAGACATCCGCCTGCTGCTCGAAGGCGCCATCAATGCGCTCGGCAAAGTCGGCCTCATGCTGAACGTGCGCAAGGAATGCCTGCCGGCGGTGCTCGGCATCCTGCCCGCGCTGAAGAAACCGACCATCTCGCAATCTCAGCGACGACGAGTGGGTGGCCGTGCACACCATTCTCGAAGAGATCACGGTGCGCAACATCATCCCGCGCCTCAAGGAAGCGGGCGGGCAAGGCATCGTCGAATATCCGCTCAACAAGATCGTGATGTGAGTATGCTCAGGATTCTGCCGCTCGAAGAAGCCCAGAATTTCATCACGCGCAAGGCGGTGCGCCTGGCCGAAGCCGAGCAGATGGTCGCGCCGATTCTCGAAGCCGTGCGCCAGCGCGGCGACGAAGCGGTGCTCGAATACGCGCGCAAGTTCGACGGCCTGGAAGGCGACAGCTTCACGGTTCCCGAATCGGAGTGGCGCGGGGCCGAAGCGCAGGTCTCCGACCGAATTTCGCACCGCCATCGAGACCGCGTCGCGAACAATATTCGCGAATATGCGCAGCTCCAGCTCCCGGCTGAATCCTGGGTGCAGTTCGCCAGATGGCCGGCGGCTCGGGCATGTCGTCCGCCCGCTCGAGTCGATGGGCGCCTACATTCCCGCCGGCCGCTATCCTCTGCCCTCGACGCTGCTGATGACCGTGATCCCGGCGCAGGTGGCGGGCGTGAAGACCATCTGCGCTACGTCGCCGCGACCCAGCTCCGGAGATCCTGTTCGCGGCCCGCTACCTCGACGTCTCGCATCGTGTTCCGCATCGGCGGCGCGCAAGCCATCGCCGCACTGGCGTTCGGCACCGCGACGATTCCCGAAAGTCGATCGCATCGTCGGCCCCGGCAACATCTACGTCGCGGCTGCGAAGAAACTTCTGGCGGGTGAAGTCGGCATCGATTTCGTCGCCGGCCCCACCGAGATCGTCATCATCGCCGACGACGCCGATCCGCGCCACGTCGCCGCCGACATGCTGGCGCAGGCGGAGCACGACGTCGAAGCGTCCGCCATCCTGCTGACCACTTCGGCGAAACTGGCCGAACAGGTTGCGACCGAAGTGGCCCGCCAGCTCGAAACGCTGCCCACCGCCCCGGTGGCCTGCCAATCGATCCGCGAACCACAGCGCGGTGATTCTCTGCCCGTCGCTCGATGCCGCCGTGGACGCGTCGAATCGGCTGGCGCCCGAGCACCTGGCTGCTTTACGATGAGACCCTGCTGACAGAAGATCCAACATGCAGGCAGCATCTTTCTCGGACCCACCAGCCCGGAAGCGGCAGGCGACTACGCGTCGGGCCCCAATCATGTGCTTCCCACTTCCGGCGCAGCGCGCATTCGCGGCGGACTCTCGGCGGCCGACTTCGTGAAGGTCATCTCGGTTCAGGAACTGACCTCGCGCGGCCTCGCGCAGCTTGCGCCCGCCATCACCACGCTGGCTCGCGCCGAGGGCCTCGAAGCGCACGCCCGCTCCGTGGAGGTGCGCCTTGGCAAGTAAGAGACTCGATCTGCCGCCCGGTGTGCTGCAGCCGCGCGACGCTGTTCTCAACATGGCGCCCTATTCGCCGCCCACTGCCGGGCGCGCCGGAAAGCTGCGGCTGGATTTCAACGAGAACACCGTCGGCGCCTCGCCCAAAGTGATCGAATATCTGCGCGAGCACCTCACTGAAGCGGGCCTCGCCGTGTATCCCGGAGTACGGCGAAATCAAGCAGGAGCTGGCGGAGTTCTTCGGCGTCGAGACCGACGACTTCATCCTCACCAACGGCACCGACGAAGCGATCCAGGTGCTCATCAATACCTATGTCGACGACGGCGACGACGTGCTGCTGCTGCAGCCCTCGCTACGCCATGTACCGCTTCTACGCGCAAGTGGCGGGCGCGTCGATTCGCGAGATTCCGCTATCGCGCCGAGAAGCTGGCCTTCCCGCTCGAAGAGCTGCTGCTGGCGATCCGGCCGACAACGCGCGCCATCCTGATCGCGAATCCGAACAATCCCACGGGGACCGGAACGTCGCGCGCGGGCATCGAGCGCATTCTCGACAAGGCCGACGGCGCCGCGGTTCTGGTCGACGAAGCGTACTACGAATTCTGCGGCGTCACCGCGCTGCCGCTGCTCAACGATTATCCGAACCTGTTCGTCAGCCGCACGTTTTCGAAAGTTTACGGCATGGCCGCGATGCGCCTCGGCTGCCTGTTCTCGCAATCCGGCAACGTCGAGTTTCTGCACAAGGCGCAGTCGCCGTACAGCGTGAACAGCGTGGCGGTGCTGGCGGCGCACGCCGCGATCCAGGATCGCACGTTCATCGAGAAATACGTGACCGAAGTTCTGGCCGGCGCGCGAGCTGCTGTACGTCGGACTCGAGAAGCTCGGCATCAAGTATTACGAGAGCAAGGCGAACTTCGTGCTGTTCGAGGCCGGCCGCCGCGCGATTCCGATTCGCGACGAGCTGCGCCGGCGCGGCGTGCTGGTGCGCGACCGCAGTTACGAAATCGCCGGCTGCGTGCGCGTCACCGTGGGCACGCGCGATCAGGTCCGGAACATTCCTAGGCGAGCTGGAGCAGATCTGGTGACCGATTCAGCAGAAGTGATCGTGTTCGACATGGACGGCGTTCTGGTGGACGTCACCGATTCGTATCGCGAGACCATCGTCCTCGTCGGTCGAGCACTTCACCGGCAAGACCGTTACGCGCGCGCTAGATTCAGGATTACAAGAACCAGGGCGGCTGGAACAACGACTGGGCGCTGTCGCAGAAGATGTGCGCGGACCTCGGCGTCGAGGTTCCGTATTCGAAGGTGGTCGAGTACTTCAACTACCTGTTCCTCGATCAGGGCATGATTCATCGCGAGCGCTGGATGCCGCGCGACGGGCTGCTCGACCGGCTGCGTGCGAAGTTCGAGCTGGCGATCTTCACCGGCCGCACCACCGAAGAAGCCGAGATCACTCTGAATCGCGAGCGCGTGCGGGACCGGTTCCTGCTGATGACCGCCAGCAATGTCGAGCGCGAGAAGCCGGCGCCCGATGGTCTGCTCAAGATCGCGTCGCTGCAGGCCGTCGAAGAAATTGCTGTACGTCGGCGACACGGTCGACGACGCGCGCTGTGCGCGCGCGGCCAACGTTCCGTTCATCGGAATCGCCGCGCCGGGCCACGAGCGCCGCGACACTCTGCTTGATCTGCTTCCGCCAGGAAGGCGCGATCCAGGTGCTGGGAGACATCAATGAGATCGGCTAGCATCCGGCGCAACACCAAAGAGACGCAGATCAGCGGATCGCTGAAGATCGACGGCCGCGGGCGATACGACATCTCCACCGGCATTCGGTTCTTCGATCACATGCTGGAGCTGTTCACCAAGCACGGCGGCTTCGATCTGAAGTTGAAGGCCACGGGCGACCTGGATGTCGATCAGCACCACACGGTCGAAGACGTCGGCATCGTGCTCGGGCAACTGGTTTCGAAAGCGCTGGGCGATCGCAAGGGGATCAATCGCGCCGGCTACTTCGTCATGACCATGGACGAGACGCTGGCGTTGGTCGCGCTCGATCTGAGCGGCCGGCCGGCGCTGGTCTACGACGACAAGGTCAAGGTCCGGCTGGTCGGCGATCTGCAGACGGAACTGGTGGAGGATTTCTTCGGCGGCTTCGTCGAATCACGCCGGCGCGAATCTGCACGCCAAGGTGCTGTACGGCCGATCGAGCCATCACAAGATCGAAGCCATCTTCAAGTGCTTCGCGCGCGCGCTGCGCTATGCGTGTTCGAAGGACCAGCGGCTGAAAGACCAGCTTCCGTCGACGAAGGGGTTGCTTGATGATCACGATTCTCGATTACGGCGCGGGCAATCTTCGCTCGGTCCAGAACACGCTGGCGCGAGATCGGCGCGGAGCACGAGCTGGTGCGGGATGCCGAAGGACTCCGCGCGCGCGACCAAGATCATCCTGCCGGGCGTCGGCCACTTCGGACAGATGATGCGCGCGCTCGACCAGATGCAGGTTCGCGATGCTCTGCTCGATCGCATTCGCGCGGGCGTGCCGTTCCTCGGAATCTGCCTCGGCCTGCAGGCGCTGTTCGAAAAGAGCGAAGAAGCGCCCGACGAGCGCGGCCTCGGACTCTATTCGCGGCGAGATCCGCCGCTTTCCCGCCGACGCGCGCGTTCCGCACATGGGCTGGAACGAAATCGAGCCGCGCAACGGCGCGCGGCTGCTTCGCAATCTCGGCGCGCATCCGTATCTCTACTTCGCGCACAGCTACTACGCGCCGCTGACCGATGCCACGGCTGCGACCTGCACCTACTCGGTCGAGTACACGGCGGTGCTCGAATCGAACAACGTCTACGGCGTGCAGTTTCATCCGGAGAAGTCCGGCCCGCTGGGACTGCAGATCGTCCGCAACTTCGTTCGAGTTGTAGCGATGCTGGCCAAGCGCATCATTCCCTGCCTCGACGTCACCGGCGGCCGCGTCGTCAAAGGCGTGAACTTCGTCGGGCTGCGCGACGCCGGCGATCCGGTGGAGCTGGCCGAGCGCTACAACGATCAAGGCGCCGACGAGCTGGTCTTCCTCGACATCACCGCTTCGAGCGACGCGCGCGACATCATGGCCGACCTGGTGGCGCGCACCGCGCGCAAGGTTTTCATCCCGCTGACGGTGGGCGGCGGGATCCGCTCGGTCGCCGATGCGCGCAAGATCCTGCTGTCCGGCGCCGAGAAGGTCAGCGTCAACACGGCCGCGGTGCGGCGCCCGAAGCTGATCACGCGAACTGAGCGAGGAGTTCGGCGCGCAGGCGGTGGTGCTGGCGATCGATGCACGGCGCAACGCGAGCGGCGGCTGGAACGTCTTTACCCGCGGCGGCCGCGACGACGAAGGCATGGACGCGGTGGAGTGGGCGCTCGAAGGCGAGATGCTGGGCGCCGGCGAGATCCTGCTCACTTCGATGGACACCGACGGCGTGCAGGGCGGATTCGATTGCGAGCTGACTTCGGCGGTTTCGAGCGTGACGCACATTCCGGTGATCGCATCGGGCGGCGCGGGCAAACCGGAAGACTTCGAGCAAGTGTTGACGGAGGGCCACGCCGATGCCGCGCTGGCCGCGTCGATCTTCCACTACGGCACCTACACGGTGGGCGATCTCAAGAAGTTCCTCGGCGAGCGCGGCGTCCCGGTGAGGCCGGCGCCATGATCATCCCTTGCATCGACCTGATGGGCGGCAAGGTGGTGCAGCTCGTGCAGGGCCGCGAGAAGGCGCTCGAAGGCGGCACGCCGCTCGAGATGCTGGAGCGCTTCGCAGCGTTCCCGCAAATTCAGGTGATCGATCTCGATGCGGCGATGGGCAAAGGATCGAACGACGATCTGGTGGAGCTGGTAGCATCGCGCTCGGTGGCGCGCGTCGGCGGCGGCGTCAGGTCGCCCGACCGCGCGCGACTGCTTGATCGAGCAAGGCGCCCACCGCGTCATCGTCGGCACCGCGGCGTTTCGATCGGGAACTGCTCAAAGAGATCGCCGACGCCGCGACGCCCGAGCGCCTGATCATCGCGCTCGATTCGCGCGCGCGGCAAGATCGTGGTCCGCGGCTGGCAGGAAGCCACCGAGTTCACCGCCGAAGAAATGATCCCGCACTTCGAGCCGTACTGCTCCGGGTTCCTGTGCACCTATGTCGACAAAGAAGGTCTCATGCAGGGCACCGACCTCGATTGGTTCCGGCGGCTGCGCGCGCGCGACGCAGCACGAGCTGACCGCGGCGGGCGGCATCACGACCATCGACGAAATTCGCGAACTACAGCAGCTTGGGATTCACGCCGCGCTGGGAATGGCGATCTATACCGGCGGCTGGCCTGAAGCACTTGGACGATCTGGCTGCGCTTCAGCGATCGCGTGATAGCTGATCGCTCGGGTGCTGCGACCCAGTAGTCGGGCTGCCATTCGGCCAGCGTCCTCGCGCTTGCCATAGCCCCACAGCACCGCGCACGTCTTGACGCCGGCGCGCCGGCCGGCTTCCATGTCGGCGGGCGAATCGCCCACCAGCAGGACATCTTCCGGCGCGGCGCCCAGGCCTTGAAGCGACGCGAAGATTCACGTCCGGTTCCGGCTTCGCGGGGAAACCGTCGGTGCCTTGCACGTGATCGAAGTACGGGAGCAGGCCGAACATTTCGAGCACGCGCGCGCGTGGTCGGCGTGCCCTTCGTGGTCGCGGTCGACTTCCGGCCGGGCAGCGCCGCCAGCGCCTCGGCGACTCCCGGGATACGGCCTGCGTCGAAGCGTGGTTGCGCGCCAGATAGACGCGGCGATAATCGGCGATCATCGCGTCCATCTGCTCGCGCGATATTCCGGCAGCAGATCCTGGAACAGATCGAGCAGGTGCCGGCCGATGTAGCGCCGCAGGAATTCGTCAGTAACGTCGTTCTGGCGCGTCGTGGCGAGAACGATCTGGATGGCGCCGCAGATGTCGGCGGCGGAGTCGAGCAGAGTGCCGTCGACGTCGAACAGATAAACCGGAAATCGCGGAATCGACTCAGGCCGGCTGAGGCCGTTCGCCGCCCAGCAATCCGGGCACGGCGGCTTGCCGCCGTCCGGGCCGGATCACCTGCTGCTTCTCGCCGCCGCTCCGGGCGGCATGACTTTGGGACGCGTCATCGCGGGCAGCGTCGCCGCCCTCGATGAGCAGCCGGACTTCGGCGCCATCCAGCACTTCGCGCTCGAGCAACGCTTCGGCGATGCGCACCAGGCCTTCGGATTTCTCTTCGATGATGCCGCGCGCGCGCGCGTAGCCGCTGATCCACCAGCTTGCGAACCTGCTCGTCGATCCGGATGGCAGTGGCCTCGCTGTAATCGCGATGCTGCGCGATCTCGCGGCCCAGGAAGATCTGCTCTTCCTTCTTGCCGAAGCTCATCGGACCGAGCTCGCTCATGCCCCACTCGCAAACCATCTTGCGGGCCATGTCGGTGGCCCGCTCGATGTCGTTGCCGGCGCCGGTGGTGATGTGATGCATGAAGATCTCTTCGGCGATGCGGCCGGCCATCAGGATGGCGAGCTGCGCTTCGAGATAGCCCTTGTTGTAGGAATGCTTGTCGTCGATGCGGAAGCTGCATGGTCAAGCCCAGCGCCATGCCGCGCGGGATGATGGTGACCTTGTGCAGCGGGTCGGCTTCCGGAATCATGGCGGCCACCAGCGCATGGCCGGCTTCGTGATAAGCGGTGTTGCGCTTTTCCTCTTCGCTGATGATGAGCGACTTGCGCTCCACGCCCATCATGACCTTGTCTTTGGCGAGTTCGAAATCGAACTGCGTGACCACCTTGCGATTCTGGCGGGCCGCCACCAGCGCGGCTTCGTTCACCAGGTTGGCCAGATCGGCGCCGGCAAATCCCGGCGTGCCGCGCGCGACCACGGAGAGATCCACGTCGTCGGCCAGCGGCGTCTTCTTGGTGTGCACCCGCAGAATCATCTCGCGGCCCTTGACGTCGGGACGGCCCACCACCACGCGGCGGTCGAAACGGCCGGGCCGCAGCAGCGCCGGATCCAGCACGTCGGGACGGTTGGTGGCCGCCACCAGGATCACGCCTTCGTTGGATTCAAATCCGTCCATCTCCACCAGCAACTGGTTGAGCGTCTGCTCGCGCTCGTCGTGCCCGCCGCCGAGACCCGCGCCGCGATGACGGCCGACGGCGTCGATTTCGTCGATGAAGATGATGCACGGGGCGTTCTTCTTGCCCTGCTCGAACAGATCGCGCACGCGGCTTGCGCCCACGCCGACGAACATCTCGACGAAATCCGAACCGGAGATGGAGAAGAACGGAACGTTGGCCTCGCCGGCGATGGCGCGCGCCAGCAGCGTCTTGCCGGTTCCCGGAGGCCCGATCAGCAGCACGCCTTTGGGAATCCGGCCGCCCAGCTTCTGGAATTTTTGCGGCTCGCGCAGAAACTCGATGATCTCCTGCAGCTCTTCCTTGGCCTCTTCGACGCCGGCGACGTCCTTGAACGTGACCTTCTTCTGCTGCGAGGAATGCAGGCGCGCGCGGCTCTTGCCGAAACTGAGCGCCTTGTTGCCGCCGCTCTGCATCTGCCGCATCATGAAAATCCAGAATCCCAGCAGCAGCACGAACGGAATCGCGTTGATCAGAATGGAAACCCAGCCGCGTGCCGCTTCCGGGCTTATAGGTGACGTCCACGCCTTGTGCGCCAGCATGGCGTCGTCCAGCGGCTGGTGATTGCTGGGAATGATGGCGTGCAACTGCTGGTCGTCGTCCTTGTACTTGCCGACCAGGTCGGTGCCGGTGATGGTCACGGACTTGATCTTGCCGGCGTTCACGTCGTTCATCAAGTTGCGTGTAGGAGAGCTGTGCGTCGGGGCGCGACTTGGTGTTGTGGACCAGCGTCCAGAACAACACCACCGCCATGATGATGACCACCCAGAAAACCGCGGTCTTGATATTCGAATTATTCATCACTTCTCCCTGCGCTCGCGGAAGCCCCACACTGTTAGACGTCACCAGACCTCGGATTGGTGCGAACTTCCAGCATCCGGATTCGTCGACCCGAAGGACGATGCGGGTCGACGGTCCGGCAGCGAATTCAGCGGCCGCTCCGAACCGCCGGGTCCATAGAATGATTCCATTATAAGTAATGATCGGCCAGTTCCGGCGTTCCCACAAGGGTACACGGGCTTCCTGGAACAAGAAGTTTAATCTTTTGTTCTGTGGACTGCCCCACTCGTCGGTACTGGTCACCAGGTCTCCAGTTGCGGACCTCCAGACCGGGGACGTACGCCGTCCAAGCCGCGAAGCGCTCCCAGTCCAGTTCATTCACTACTGTAGCATAGGGTTCCGCGGCGATCTGTTTTCTCCAGCACCTGCAATGTGATACGAGAGGCAGCGCGGGGTAGTTCCACGGATCCGGGGGCCGGCAGAGCGGAACGAGAAATCCGCGTCGACCGGCGCGGGTACCGGTGTCAATTTGGCGGTGAAACGGATCCATTCGAACGAGCGGACGACGTCGAGCGACGGGGAGCTGGACGCGGTCGTGGCCTTCGGGTGACCGGGCCATTTCGAGGATGCGTTCGACGTGGGCGAAGTCGATCTGGCGCAGGTCGCCTTTGGCGGCGGATCAGGCGGCGGACCAGGCGGCGGGCGACGGCCGGGGGTGCGGTGGTGAGCAGGGAGGCTGGGAACAACGATGCGGGGTGTCGACGGTCGGCCGGCGGGCTGCGGCTGGTCGAGCTCGAGCGTCCCAGTAGGCTTCTTCGTCGCTGCGCCAGCGTGGCCAGGTTCGCGAGGGCTTCGTCGAGGCGCGGGTTGAAGTGCTCGGCGAGCAGCGGCAGGATTTCGTGGCGCAGCCGGTTGCGGGCGTAGGCTCGGTCCTGGTTGGTTTCGTCTTCGCGCCATTGGATGCCGCGCTCGCGGAGCCAGGCTTCGATTTCGGCGCGCGTGAGTTCGAGCAGCGGCCGGACCAGGCCTTCGGCGGTGACCGGCAGAATTCCGGCGAGGCCGGCCAGGCCGGAGCCGCGCAGGATGCGATACAGCACGGTTTCGGCTTGATCGGAGCGGGTGTGGCCGGTGGCGATGCGGTCGACTGTCGCCGGAGGCGATCAGCTCACGATAGAAGGCCGTGCGGGCGCGGCGCGCGGCCTGCTCCAGGTTGCCGGGGTCGGCGGCGACGTTGGCGCGTGTGGAGATGGAACGGGAGGCCGAAGGAGGCCGCGAGGTTTGCGGACGAATTCGGCGTCGGCGAGCGAGGCCGCGCCGCGGATGCCGTGCTCGATGTGGACGACGCTGAGTGCGAGGTTCCAGCGCGGGGCGAGTTCGCGGAGGGCGTGCAGCAGGAAGACGGAGTCGGCGCCGCCGGAGACGGCGATGCCAATACGCGCGCCGTGGAGGAACATGTCGTGGCGGGCGGCGAAGCCGGCGATGCGGGAGAGCAGGGGCATCTAGGACCAGGATATCGGGTAGCCGGAGATCTGTTACTCCCACGCCTACCCGTATGAAAAAAAGAAGCCTGTTTATTTCGGCTGTCTCTCGCGCCGAATCGGATCACGGGTACGAGATGGCGACTATACGTCCGGATGGTTCGAAAACGCTGCGACGTGATACGTGGATCAGTTCACCGAATCAAAAATCAGCACGGCAGCCCGGCGCACGTTCGGCTATAAAGGGAAATCCTCCACGCGGTCAGAGACCTAGTCGCCCGCGCTGAGCAGGGCCCGTGGCCAACTCTACAACGTTCTGTTTTGAGACTGAGTTATGAGATTCTGAAAGGCCTGATTTCATTGACATCGCCGAGCGTCGCAAAACCTACCTTTACGAAACAATCATCAACCGGGAGATAATTGTGTTTTCTGATGCGGAACCGCTTATCGCAAAGTTTTCGTGGAGTGACGCCATGGATCGCGGTCATTTTCGCGCCGGTCCCGGCTTACGTCCTTTGGGTCAATTTCAAACGCTACACCGGGTCGCCTTTCGTTCTCTTAATTCCGGTAGCGCTGGCGATTGCCGCCGGGTACTTTGAACGAGTTCGCGGACTGTGGGCCACGGCTCGTTGGCTGACGGCAGCAACATATTCCGTGATCGCGATCGACTCGGTAATTGACAGTGGCAAGGACCACGTGGATTGGTGGATGGTGCCGCTAATTCTTGTCGGGGCACTTGCATGGACTGCGGTCGCCGTCGGCGTCCCCGCTCTTTTATTCGTTGCCGTCGGTAGGTGGTTGCGAATGAGAAGGGCTGCCTAAAGCGTGTTCCAAAGCTTAACCCTACCAGAACAAATGCGCCGGTTTGTCGCGTCTCAAAACTCACCCTTTATGCAATGTGGTTGTGTCCACTTGGTTGTATAACGGCCATCTCGCGGAATTGGATGCCATAGATGATACTTTCTTGACGGCGAGCTTCTGAACATCCGCTGGCAACGCGCCAAACAAGGTCCAAAATCGGCGGGTCGCGACTGATTTCACTTCGGGAGTGGCCAGTCGCGGACGAGGCTCTGGGCGGCGTCGCGCTCCGCCTCGTCAAACAGGAAATCCAACTTGCCGGCGGAGGAATCTCGATCCATTTGCTCATCCCAGCGAGTTTGCTCGCGTTCACGGAACCACTGGACGAAGCGCTGGTATTCATCCGGCGCCCAGCCCTCGATGGCTGCCTCAATGTTTTCGACGCAATCCATACTAGAAGCTTAGCTCCCGCTGCCCGACGATCGATTCCGGACTAAGCACGCAGGCTAGCTGCTCCCAATCCAATCGACCTCCAACTGATCCGCGCGCCGCAACTCCGGATCACCAGTGACCAGAGGGCAGTTGTACTTCTGCGCAAGCGCGGCGGCGAACGCATCGGCATAGGCGATCGGAAACCGGCTCTTCAGTGTCGCGGCGCTCCAGATGTCGTCGCTCGACGGCGCTTCGATCGTCACCGGCAGCGTGCGCGAGGATTCGCGCCACGATTCGGCGAGCGTCTGGCTGTGATGCTTCCGCAGGAAATAGTAAACCTCGCCGACGTTGATGGCGCTCATCAAGAGCCGGGCTTGCCCGCTTTCCGCGTCCGCTAGGAGTTGTTCGACTCGCTCGCTCGCCGGAGTCCGCCCGCTCATCCATTCCAGGATCGCCCAGGAGTCAAGAACGCGAGTCTTCACGCTTGCGCTCGGCTTTCTTGAACGCGGCAAACTTACGCATCAAGTCGCCGCCTGCGGCCGCGCCGCGCAGTTTTCTCCAGGCCGGCTCCTTCGAGAGGATGATTTCTTGGCCTCTGACTTCGAGGTTCAACTTGGCGCCCTCGGACAAGTTCAACGCGTCCCGGATGTTCTTCGGGATAGCGATCTGGCCTTTTGATGACACCGTAACTCTATCCATAATAATATCTTACTGCAGGTAAAGCGACTACGTGTTTGCGCGTAGGAGCGGGACGCGCTCAATACCCGAGCAGCGGCGCCAGCTTTGCCCGCACTTCTTCCAATACCTCACTAGTGCAGCGCCCGAGGCGCTCGGCGTGACGCGCTTTCCAATCGATGCTTTTCAGATGATCCGCCAGGATGACGCCGGCCGTTCCTCGACCTGCGGGAACGGCCACCTCGAATGGGTAGCCCTTCGCCTGATTCGTGATGGGGCACGCGAGCGCGAGGCCGGACTTCGCGTTATACGCTTTCGGGCTCAGCACCAGGGCGGGGCGGCGTCCTGCCTGCTCGCGACCGGCCTGGGGGTCGAACGTCAACCAGACGAAATCGCCGGCATCCGGCACAAACGTGGCTCTCACCAGGATTCCTGGCCTTCCGGCTTGCCCCAGGCTGTCGCGCGGTGACGGTTCTTGGGGGTGATCTGGGCGACCAGGTCTGACAGCTCGTACTTCTTTCGGGTCGGGCGCAAAACGATGCCTCCGTCCCGGTCGAGCGCCAGCGCGACGCTGTCCCCTTCACTCAGGCTGGCCTGCTTGGCGATCGCGAGCGGAATCCGGACAGCCAGGCTGTTTCCCCATTTCGAAATTGTGGTTTCGTTTCGCATATGTATCTACTTTGAGTATACAGGCCATTCGGGATGACGCGGCGGGTCCTAAGAAGCAACGGCGCCGGCGATGGCGCGGTCGATGGAAGGTGCGGCGTGTGCCGAGAAACTTTGCTCATCGCCGCCTGGGTGAGTTCCAAAGCCCCGCTTTCTTGAATGCGGCAAACTTGGCAGGCTTCGGAACACGATCGCTTCGAGACCGCGGCTTGGGGAATTTCGTGACCCGCCGTCTCGCTCGACCGAGTGATCTACCCTGGAGAAGATGAGGCTACTGCTCCCGCTCCTCTTCGTCACGCACGGTTTGCTCGCCCAGGCGCCGGACGACGGCGTTCGCCACGAGTTCGTCATCCGGAATTTCCACACCGAAAGCGGCGCCGTCCTACCGGAGGCCCATGTCGTTTACGGAACCTGGGGGCGTCTGAATGCCGCGAAGGACAACGTGGTGCTGCTCCCGTCGCACTACATGGCCAACTATCGCGGCTACCTGTGGCTGATCGGACAGGATCGCGCGCTGGATCCCGCCAAGCTCTTCCTGGTGGCGACGGAACTGTTTGGCAGCGGCAATTCGTCGTCGCCCAGCAATACGCCGGAGCCGTTTCATGGTCCGCGATTTCCGGTGACGACCATCCGCGATAACGTCGATGCGGTGCACCGCCTGCTTACCGAAGAACTGAAAATCACACACCTGCGCGCGCTGATCGGATTTTCCATGGGGGCGCAACAGGCGTTCCAGTGGGCGGTGAGTTATCCGGATTTCGCCAGCCGTATCGTGGCGACATCGGGAACGGCGAAGACTTATCCGCACGGCGTGGTGCGACTCGAGGGACAGATCGCCGCGCTCACCACAGATCCGGCATTTCAGGACGGCGACTATGCTTCGCCGCCGAAAAATGGGCTGGCCGCATTCGGAATGGTGTGGGCCGGCTGGCTCTATTCACAAGAATGGTGGCGCAAAGAGTTGTGGCGCGCGGGGGCAAAGCCGGGCACCACATTCGAACAAGTGATGAATGGATTCCGGACGCGCTTCTCCGCCGACGCGAACGACTATATCCTGCAGGCCCGTACCTGGGAGAAACACGACGTCGGCACAACGCCCGGCTTCGACGGTGACGTGGAAAAGGCTCTGCGATCGATCAAGGTTCCGTTCCTCTATATGCCTTCGGAGACGGATCTCTATTTTCCGATCAACGACGCACGCTACGAACAAGCATTCATCCCGCACGTCAAGTTTTTGGCGATTCCTTCGTTGTGGGGACATACCGCCGGCGCTGCAAGCAATCCAGCGGATGCGAAGTTTCTGAACGACAATATCGCCAAGTTCCTGGCCGCGGGCGACTAGAGGGCCTAAGGGAAAGCGATTGGCTATGTCGAGCACCATCGGGTTCGCGGTCATCATTATCTTGTACGCGGTGATTGGCCTGCTCGCGGCGGCTGGGCCGGTTGTCCTTTCCCAGAGGCTGTTTCGCGATCGGCGGCATTGGACGGCTAGGCGCTTTGCGTGGCCGGCGCTATGACAGTTCAGTTCACGATCGACTGATAGACCAGGCTCCGCGACAGCGCATGGATGGGCCGCGTCGTTCCGAGATTCTGGTGCTGCACCATCCCAACAAACGCGAGGTCGCGCACCGGATCGATCCAGAACCAAGTGCCGGCGATGCCGAACCAGCTGAAGGTGCCGTCCGAGACCGGATCGCCCGCGGCGGCCGCATCCATCATGATCTGAAAGTCCATGCCCCAGCCGGTGCCCGGCGGCATGGTCTTGAGCGGCTCGGGATTGACGTAGTTGGTGCGCATCATTTCCACTGTGCGCGGCGCGAGCAGGCGGACGCCGTTGAGCTGCCCGCCCTCGAGCAGCATCTCGCAGAAGCGCGCGTAATCCATGGCCGTGGAGAACAGGCCGCCGCCGCCCGACGCACCGAGCGGAACCACGGCCGGGTCGGGCCGGTTCAAGTCCACCGCGAGATTCGCTCCGGCGCCGGTGTGGACCAGCGCCAGCCGCGACAGCTTTTCCTTCGGCACGTAGAACCCGGTGTCCTTCATCCCGAGCGGTTCGAAGATTCGCGTTGCGCGCGAAATCCGCGAACGACATGCCCGAGAATTTCTCGATGAGATAGCCCTGGACGTCGACGGCGATGCTGTAGGACCAGCGCGTGCCGGGCTGCGCGAGCAGCGGGATTTTCGCCAGGCCATCGATCATGGTTTGCAGCGGCGCGCCGCGTTCAGCACGTTCTGGTCGATGATCATCTTGTCCACCGGATTGTTGGCGCTGAGGACGTAGCCGAGGCCGGCCGTGTGGGTCATCAGCTCGCGCATCGTCATGGAGCGCTTCGCGTCTTCCAGCTTCGGCGTACCGTCCTCGTTCTTGCCGACGTAAACTTTCAGCCGGCTGAACTCCGGAATGTAGCGCGAGACCGGATCGTTGATCTGCCACTTTCCCTCTTCGTACAACATCATCATCGCGACGCCGGTGATCGGCTTGGTCATCGAGTAGATGCGGAAGATCGAGTCCTTTTGCATCGGGTCCGGTTTGCGCACGTCGAGCACGCCGTTGGCATGGTAGTCCACGATTTTGCCGTGACGCTCGAGCAGTGTGACCAGGCCGGCGACGCGCTTGTCTTCCACCAGGCGCTTCATGGCGGCGTCCAGGCGGTTCAACCGTTCCGTAGATATGCCGACCGATTCGGCCGACGCCGGCGCGAGATCGCGAACGCGCGCCTCCGCCACTTTGGCAGCGGCAGAAACAGCAGGGCGGCGCCTCTGAGCCAATGCCGTCGGCGCGAGCCATGTGGCGGCGAACAGGGCGACCATCCCAAGGGCCACGGGGCGGAACTGACGTGTCATAGATCTTCTCCTCTTTTCGACGCGATGCTGGTTCGCAAACGAGTCGTCGATTTTGGTTATCATAACACCCGCCCGCCTGGCATTGTTCGCAAGAGCCACGCCGGACGTATCAGGGCGCCGCGGCTCTGGTGCGCGCCGGCACCGCTCTGGTCCCGCAGCCGCTCTGGGGCGCTTCAGCCGCCGGAAGCACAGGGAGAAGCAAACCGCGGTACAATGAAAACTACTGGAAGTTGATCCACAACCCCCTCTCCCCTGACCGGTAGTCGGCTCGTCGATTCTCCTCCTCAAAACATAAAATGAAAAGTTTCTCTGAACTCTCGCTCTCTGCCCTGCTGAAGAGCAATCTCGGAAAGCATGGCTTTACCGAGCCCACACCCGTCCAAGCCCTGGCCATCGAGCCGGCGCTGGCCGGCCATGACCTGATCGCCACCGCGCAAACCGGCACCGGCAAAACGCTCGCGTTTGTCCTGCCCCTCATCCAGCGGATCGGAAAGCACCCGTCACAATCCGGCATCCGCGCCGTGATCCTGACTCCGACCCGCGAACTCGCCATCCAAATCAGCGAGACCTTCGCCCTCATGTCGACCGGCACCGGCCTTCGCGCCACCGTCGCGGTCGGCGGACTCAACGAGCGAACTCAGTTGCAGTCCATTCGCAAGGGCGCGCAAGTGCTGATCGCGACTCCGGGAAGGCTGTACGATTTCATCAGCCGGAAGCTGGTCGACCTCGGCGGCGTCCATTTGCTGGTGCTGGACGAGGCCGACCGGATGCTGGACATGGGGTTTCTGCCCACCATCAAACGCATCATCGCGACGATTCCGGCCGATCGCCAAACGCTGTTCTTCTCGGCGACGCTGGAAAGCTCGGTCAAACACCTGGTAGAGGCGCACACCCGAAACGCGGTGCGCATCGCGGTCGGATCCACTACCAAGCCGATCGAGCAGGTGGAGCTGCATCTATACGAAGTCGAGCAGGACCGCAAGCTGGGCCTTCTCTCCCGGATGCTGCGCGAGCAAGCCGGGTCGTTCCTGGTATTCGTGCGCACCAAACGCGGCGCCGACAAGCTGTCGAAGAAGCTCGCGCGCGACGGCGTAAAGGTGACGGCAATCCACGGCAACCGCAGCCAGAGCCAGCGCAATCAGGCGCTGCGCGGATTCCAGGAGGGCGACTATCGCGTGCTGGTGGCCACCGACGTCGCGGCGCGCGGCATCCACGTGGAAGAGATCGCGCACGTGGTGAACTACGATCTTCCGCAAGTTCCGGAGGACTTCATTCACCGGGTTGGCCGCACGGGACGCGCTGGCGCTCGCGGAACGGCTTCGACTTTCGCCACGCCTTCGGAACGGGCCGGCATTGCGCACATCGAGCGCACCATCGACACGCGGCTGGCACGGCGTCACGTATCGGCCGACGTTCCGCGCGAGGTGAAGCAAACGCCGGTCGTGGTCATTCCATCGGCGCCGCGCTCACAGCAGCGGCATACAAGATCGTTCGCGCCAAGAGGCAAAGCCGGCAGACGCCCGGCTCGCCGCGCAGTCTAAGTCAGCGGGACTGACCGGCCAGCGTGCCGGACCAGATTAGTCGACGATGGACTGATACATCAGGCTCCGCGACAGCGCATGGATGGGGCGCGCCGTCCCGAGACTCTGGTGCTGAGGTCGCGCACCGGATCGATCCAGCACATTGCGCTCGCCGTTCACGCCCAGCACGTGCGCCGGAACTTGATCGGGCAGGAGCAGGACGATATTCGGGCGGCGGCTCGGCTGAGCCTGTAGAAAGGGCGCTGCGAGTAGCGGCGTGGCGAGCGCTCCGCCAAACTCTCGCCGGTCGATTCTCACGACGGGTCCGCCACGAATCCGTAGGTCTCATAGCGCCAATCGATGTTGTCGCCCCGGACGGTCAAGACGCCGAAGCCTTCCGGATGACCTTCGCGCGGGCCTTTCCACCAATTGCCGCACACGGCGCCCGAGGTGATGAATTGGCAACCGTTGTATATGACAGTTTCGCGGATGTGCGTGTGGCCCTGCAGCACCATTCGCGGACGATACGGCCACAAAACTTCGAGCACGTCGCGCGCGTTGGTGACCAGGTAGGTCTCCGCGGTTTTCCACGGATCGGCCACGGTCTGCAGCACTGCGCTCACCAGCGGAATGTGCGTTACGACAACCAACGGAGTCCCGGGTCTCAAGCGGGCCAAGTCGGCTTGCAGCCAGTCGATCTGGGCAGCGTCCACTAGGCCGATGAAGTCGCGGCCGGCCTTGCTTCCGATGGAGTCCAGCAGGACGAAATGCCAGCCCTGATGGTCGAAGGACGAAAAAAGCGCTCCGATGCGGTCCTCGAAAATGCGCTTGCCGTAGTGCGGATCAGTCTGCGGAACCCCGCTTTTGCTCGACACACCGAAAACATCGTGATTGCCGGGGACCGTTCGCACCGGCATGTGGAACGGCTTCAGAGTTTCTACGTAGAGATCGAAAAGCTGTTTCGCGCGCGGATACTGAACCTCGGCGGCGTCAAAAACCAGGTCGCCGCCGCAGATAGCGAAGTCCGGCTTGAGCGCGTTCATCTTCGCGATGCATTTCGCGCAGCCGTCGGCGGCGTGCAGCTCCGGCTGGATGTGAAGATCGGTGAAGTGGATGAACGAGAAGTCAGCTTGCCTGGGCGCGGCTGATGCGAGCTGCGCCGCACCGAGAGACCCGGCGCCGGCGGCCGCGGTCGCGAGAAATTCCCGTCGATTCAAACAACCAGGGTAGCAGAGGGTTCGAAGGGCGAGTATTGCTCTGTTACAGCGCTAGAAATGACCGAAGTTGGCAATCGGACGTCACTCCCGAAGAAGCCGAGGACATGTTTTTTCATCGAGCCCTTCGTCGTCCGTAGCGACCCTCGGCATTCGAAGGCGGAAAAGCGTTATTACGCGCTCGGACAGACAGGCGCGGGGCGGTATCTGTTCGTGGCCTTCACGCTGCGGCGCACCCGGATTCGCGTGATATCAGTCAGGGACATGAAACGAAATGAAAGAGCCACTTATGCCAAACGCGAAAAAGAAGATTCCGAAATTTAAGAACGAGAACGAAGAACGGCGCTTCTGGGCAACCGCGGACTCTACCGAATATCTGGATTGGGAGTCGGGGCGGCGCAGCAAGCTGCCGCGTTTGAAGCCGACGCTGCGGACCATATCGTTGCGTCTCCCGGTTTCAATGATCGAAGACCTGAAGGTATTGGCAAATCGACGAGATGTGCCGTACCAATCGCTGCTAAAGGTCTTCTTGGCGGAGCGGTTGGCGCAAGAGCGGCGTTCGCAGGTGCGACGACCTTGAAACTTTCAACCTAGACCAACATAATCCGGCTCTCGAGCGTTTAATAAGGTATGAACGGACAGTACCTGGCCCGGGCAGTTCCGCTGGGCGTCGTCGCCGAGCCGGTCGAGCGGCTCGCATCGCTTTTCGATGCCCACTACGACCGTCTGTACCGGCTGGCGAGGCGACTTACGCCGACGGCCGACGATGCACTCGACCTGGTGCAGGAAACATTTCTCAAGGCGGCCCGGTCCCCGAACTCCATACCGGGCGGCGCTCCCGATGAGGAGGCCTGGCTCGTGCGGGTGCTCGTAAATATCCGCCGTGACCAGTGGCGGAAGAGATCTGTACGAAAGCGACACGATGAAACGGAGTCCCGGCGCCTGGCCGACAGCGGCCGAAATCATGAGGCGGCTCTGATCGCCAGGACGGCTGTGTGGCAAGCGCTGAATATCGTTCCGCCGCGGCGGCGCGCAATTGTGGTCATGCATGAGCTAGAGGGACTGGCCGTTCCTGAGATCGCATCGCTCCTCGGCATCACGGCAATCACGGTGCGCTGGCACTTGTCGGTGGGCAGGCGAGAATTGAGCCGAGCACTCAAGACCTGCATAGGAGACCCGAATGAGGGAGACACGCATGAGCGATATTAAAGAGCTGTTGCAAGACGCAGACCCGCTTCGGAACGAACCGGCGCGGCCTTCGGACGAGCGCGATCATTACCGTGAGATTATCCTTGCGGCTGCTTCACGCGCCCGTTCGCCTATCCAGGCAAGATCCCGGCGACGCGTTGCTGTTTTGGCGGCGGTGGCCCTAGTCGCCATGGTCGCCTCGCTGCTGGGCGCCCGTGTGTGGTCGTTGTTCGTCGGCGATGTGGAGGCAGCCGTGCGGTTTGAAATCAGGCTGGCCGAAGACAAACCTGGTCCAGGCCTGCGTGAGGCGAAGGAAGCGGGTTCAGGGCGGAAGGTTTACCTTCACCGGGAAATAATCGTAAGCAACAGAGACATCGCATCGACGCAAGTTGCCGATAGCGGCGACTCATCGCACTATAGTGTGGGCATCGAGTTCAACGCGGCCGGAGCTGAAAAGATACGCGCGGCAACTCGAGAGCATCTCGGAAGGCCCCTTGCGATCCTGCTGGATGGCCAGGTGGCGCTCGCTCCCACGCTTCGATCGGAAATCGGGGAATCGGCGCGGATCACTGGCAATTTCACGAAGGATCAGGCCGAACGGATCGCCAACGGAATTAGAATACGGTCCGAACAGTAGCACCGGCCGATAGGATCGGATGTATCTTGGATTCTAGCGGCCTGGTTTAAGAATGCCAACCAAGTCTACCGTCTGGCGACTGCCCGCAATTCCGGCTGCGGTGCTCACCTGGACGATGACAGCGGCGTTCCCGTGCGCTTCCGCACCGTATCAGTCGGACAACGATAAACGTCTCTGCTCGATCCAGGGGAGCGTCACCGCCGCGGGCACAGGCGACCCGCTTCGAAAAGCATTCGTCAGGCTGCGGGCTTCGGGCAAAACGTACCCGGCGGTGACGAACGACGCGGGCGCCTTCGCGATCAAGAGCGTCGAGCCAGGCTCCTACATTCTGGAAGCCGAGCGCCAGGGATTCGTCGAGAGCCAATATAGCGACGCGAACGGCCGGCCGATCCGATTGCGCTTGACACCCGGCGACAAACTCACCGGCATCGACTTCAAGCTGACGCCGCAAGCGGTGATCTCGGGCCGAGTGGTGGACGACGATGGCGATGTGTGGTTTCATGCGCAAGTTGAGTTGAGTCGCGTGGTATGGGAACACGGCCGCAAGCGACTCCAGGGCTTCAGCGGCGCAGAAGTCGACGATCAAGGGCAATTTCGCATCCCTCAACTTCCGCCGGGAAAATACTATCTCGCCGCCGAACCCGACGCACGCTGGGAAAGCAATAACCGCCCGGCAACCAAAGCACCGGCCTTGCGGCTGCAGCCGACCTGGTATCCGAGTTCGCGCGAAGTGGATGGCGCGAGCGCAATTCTTCTGGAACCAGGCCAGCAAGTAGCGGGTCTCGAAATCCGCCTCCAGCGCGGGACCGTCTACCGCATCCGGGGCAGCGTATCGGGAAGCGAGAGCATCCCTGAGTTCCCCGATCGCGGACAATTCTTCCGCCGGACCATTTCGGCGGAGTTGAAATCGGGCGTCGCGGCGAACAGCTACGGGGGTGTCTCCAAGCCCGACGGCTCGTTTGAAATTCCGGGAGTCCCGCCGGGGTCCTACGAAATTCTCATTCGACAAGGGTGGCCTTCCATCATCTTGGGACGCGCGGCGGTTCAAGTGAACGATCGCGACGTCGATGACCTGTCCATAGCGCTGATCGCCCCGCGGCCGCTTCAGGGGAAGATCCGGATCGAGGGCGACCCATCGATGAAGCCCTCGGGCCTCACTGTCACGCTCATCTCGCTCGAGCGCCGCAGTTGGAGCCAGTCCACCGAATCGCACGACGATGGGAATTTCACTTTCGCGCTGGTCGGCTCGGAACGGTATCGCGTCCGCATTCAGGGCGCGTTGACCGCGGCGTTTTACTTGAAGGAACTCCGCTACGGCGAGACCGAATCGAGCGATGGAACCATCTCCGTCGCCGGCGCGGGAGACATTCTGGCGGTGACGGTGAGCACTCGGGGCGCGCGTTTGGTGGCTCGAATCAGCGACGCAGCGACAACGCCTTCGCAGGTTGTATTGATTCCCGCGCCAGGACACGGCGATGCCCTCGCGGCCGTCGCCGATCAGAACGGCGGCTTTGCTTTCGACAACCTCGCTCCCGGCGCCTACAAGCTGTATGCGTTTCAGGACGTGCCGGACGGGTTGTGGGAGGATCCGGATTTTGTGAAACAGATCGAAGACCGGGGCGTGGACATTCAGCTCAAGGAGGGAGACGCCGCGAGCAAGGAAGCCCCGCTGATTCTCAAGTCGGATCTCGCGCCGATCCTGAAAAAGTTGGGCCTGGAGTAGTCTGATCGAGAAAAATCCGCTGAGCGCGGCACCAACGATGTGTGACACCCCAAGGAACGACGCACAGATTGGTTCTCACGGCATGTCTGTTCTGCGGCGCGCTCTCGCTACTCGCGCCCCTTCGGGCGGACAAGCCAGCCACGCGCGTTGCTCCGAGCGACTTGGCGAGTGGCTTCGAGGAGAGTGGAGGGCCGGAATACAACCTGACAGTGTCCGGGGTAGATATCAAGTTCAAGCCAGGAGCCGTGGCCTCGTTGAAGGCCACCGAAGATGGCGCCGAGCTTGGCCTGGAGTTTCTGGGTGCAAATCCCAGCGCTGTACCGGAGGGCGAAGGTTCCTGGACGATGCCAGTCAGGTATTATGTGGGCGCCGGTGAACAGTGGCGAAGCTCGGTTCGGTATTCGCGGATCCGCTACCGTCAGGCATATCCAGGAATAGACCTAGTGTTCCGGCTGGCGGAGCGCCGCCTGGAGTTCGACATTGAACTTGCGCCGCACGCCGATATTCACAGCGTGCGCATCCGATGGTTTGGCCTCGACGGACTAACGCTGGATGCGGCCGGCGCCGTGGTCGGGCGATCGAATGGAGTCGAGATCCGACAACTCAAACCCGATACCTTTCAGGAAACGCCAGGAACGGATCGCCTCACGCCGATTGACAGCCAATACAAGGTCAGCGCTCAGAATGAGCTCGCGTTCAGCCTGGGTGAGTATGATCATCGCGCGAAACTGACGGTCGACCCTCAGGTATCGATTTCCGCGCACTTCGGCGGCGCCGCAATGGACACCGTCTATGGAACGCTGGTGGATGAAGCCGGCAACATCTACCTGGCAGGAGAAACTGCATCGCCTAGTTTTCGCGGCTCTCCGATCACGAGCGCTGACGCCTGGATCATGAAGCTCGACGCGGCCGGGTCTCACGCGCTGTACTTGACCTTCCTGGGCGGCAGCTCGTATGACTCTGCGCGTGCGATTGCAGTGGACGCTCAAGGCAACATCTATGTTACGGGTGTAACAAATTCTACTGACTTCATCGTGGTCGGCGGAGTGCAAACGGGTCCGGCTGGAACTCCCGATGCTTTTGTCGCGAAACTGAACGCCAGCGGACAGGTGGTCTACAGCACCTATCTGGGAGGGCCGGGCGCCGATTATGGACTCGGCATTGCGGTGGACGGCAACGGCGCAGCATACATAGCGGGGCAGACGGCTTCCGTGACGCTGGCTACTTCAACCGGCTCCGTGCAATCCAATTTTGGGGGTGGTTACTCCGACTGTTTCGCAGCCAAGCTGAATCCTGCGGGAAATTCGCTGGCCTATCTGACCTTTCTGGGCGGATCGGCAATGGATCTCTGCAGCGGAATCGCGGTGGATGCGAGCGGCAACGCCGTGGTGTCGGGCACCACCAGTTCATCGAATTTTCCTCTGGCCTCGGCGTTTCAAACATCCCTCAAGGGGAGTCGAATGCTTTCGTCTCCGGCCTGAATCCCAGCGGTTCCGCGCTACTGTTCTCCAGCTACCTGGGAGGCAACGGCACCGAGGAAGGCAATGCAGTCACGCTGGACAGTTCCAGGAACATCTACGTCGCGGGGGCAACGGCTTCAACCGACTTCCCGGTGACGCCCGGCGCCTTCCAATCGGCGGAGAAGGGGGCCTATGATGCTTTCGTCTGCAAGCTGCCTCCGGCGGGAAATTCCATATCGTATTGCACTCTGTTGGGGGGCGAAGGAACAGATGCGGCGACCAGCGTCATGGCACTTCCTACCGGGCAAACACTGGTTGGCGGCTATACGACTTCGTCCCAATTTCCGACCGTGCAAGCTTCGCAATCCTTTTTCGCGGGATCATTCGACGGCTTCGTCTCATTGTTGAATCCCGGCGGGACCGGGCTGGACTTCTCGACCTACCAAGGCGGCAGCGGTGAGGATCGCCTCTACCAAGTAGTCGCCAGCGGGAGCACGGCGTATGCCGGTGGTTGGACGTCGAGCGGGACGGGCGGTTCTTACGATGGATTCTTAGTTGCCATTTCGGGACTCAGTGTCAGCGCAGCACCTCCTTCGGCTGTCTCGGTAACGCCGGGCAGCGGCAGCGGGTCGGCTCAAACGTTCGCCTTTACGTTCACGGATTCGAATGGGGCGGCGGACATCGTTACCGCCAAGATGGACATCAACGCGGCGCTGGTCCCGAACAATGCCTGCTACCTGTCGTATACGCGTGCCAGCAACACGATCACTCTGGCCGACAATGCCGGGGCCTGGCAGACTGCACTGACGGTGGGCAGCGCCGGAACCTCGCAGAACAGCCAGTGCACCCTGAATGCGGGCGCTTCCTCAGTCTCGGCCTCGGGCAACACCTTGACCTTGAACCTGGCGTTGACTTTCGCCTCAGCGTTTGCCGGATCCAAGAACATCTACATGGAGGTCAGGAACGCGAACATGGACAGCGACTGGTCTCAGAAGGGGACCTGGACGGTGCCGTCCGGTGGTTCAACCTACGCAACTATGTCGGCTGTCTCGGTAACGCCGGGCAGCGGCAGCGGGTCGGCTCAAACGTTCGCCTTTACGTTCACGGATTCAAAGGGGGCGGCGGACATCGTTACCGCCAAGATGGACATCAACGCGGCGCTGGTCCCGAACAATGCCTGCTACCTGTCGTATACGCGGGCCAGCAATACGATCACCCTGGCCGACAATGCCGGGGCCTGGCAGACTGCACTGACGGTGGGCAGCGCCGGAACCTCGCAGAACAGCCAGTGCACCCTGAATGCGGGCGCTTCCTCAGTCTCCGCCTCGGGCAACACCTTGACCTTGAACCTGGCGTTGAGTTTCGCCTCAGCGTTTGCCGGATCCAAGAACATCTACATGGAGGTCAGGAACGCGAACATGGACAGCGACTGGTCTCAGAAGGGGACCTGGACGGTGCCGTCCGGTGGTTCAACCTACGCAACTATGTCGGCTGTCTCGGTAACGCCGGGCAGCGGCAGCGGGTCGGCTCAAACGTTCGCCTTTACGTTCACGGATTCGAATGGGGCGGCGGACATCGTTACCGCCAAGATGGACATCAACGCGGCGCTGGTCCCGAACAATGCCTGCTACCTGTCGTATACGCGGGCCAGCAATACGATCACTCTGGCCGACAATGCCGGGGCCTGGCAGACTGCACTGACGGTGGGCAGCGCCGGAACCTCGCAGAACAGCCAGTGCACCCTGAATGCGGGCGCTTCCTCAGTCTCGGCCTCGGGCAACACCTTGACCTTGAACCTGGCGTTGACTTTCGCCTCAGCGTTTGCCGGATCCAAGAACATCTACATGGAGGTCAGGAACGCGAACATGGACAGCGACTGGTCTCAGAAGGGGACCTGGACGGTGCCGTCCGGTGGTTCAACCTACGCAACTATGTCGGCTGTCTCGGTAACGCCGGGCAGCGGCAGCGGGTCGGCTCAAACGTTCGCCTTTACGTTCACGGATTCGAATGGGGCGGCGGACATCGTTACCGCCAAGATGGACATCAACGCGGCGCTGGTCCCGAACAATGCCTGCTACCTGTCGTATACGCGGGCCAGCAATACGATCACTCTGGCCGACAATGCCGGGGCCTGGCAGACTGCACTGACGGTGGGCAGCGCCGGAACCTCGCAGAACAGCCAGTGCACCCTGAATGCGGGCGCTTCCTCAGTCTCGGCCTCGGGCAACACCTTGACCTTGAACCTGGCGTTGACTTTCGCCTCAGCGTTTGCCGGATCCAAGAACATCTACATGGAGGTCAGGAACGCGAACATAGACAGCGACTGGTCTCAGAAGGGGACCTGGACGGTGCCTGGCACACCGATGACTCCATCGGTCGTGTCTGTGACGCCTAGTATCGGGAACGGAAGGAACCAGACTTTCGCGTTTACCTTCTCAGACCCGGGCGGCGTAACAGGCATCGTTACCGCCAAGATGGACATCAACGCGGCGCTGGTCCCGAACAATGCCTGCTACCTGTCGTATACGCGGGCCAGCAACACGGTCACCCTGGCCGACGATGCCGGGGCCTGGCAGACTGCACTGACGGTGGGCAACGCCGGAACCTCGCAGAACAGCCAGTGCACCCTGAATGCGGGCGCTTCCTCTGTCTCGGCCTCGGGCAACACCTTGACCTTGAACCTGGCGTTGAGTTTCGCCTCAGCGTTTGCCGGCTCCAAGAACATCTACATGGACGTCAGGAATGCGAACGTGGACAGCGACTGGTCTCAGAAGGGGACCTGGACGGTGCCGTAGCAGGAGTGGATGCCTGCCAGGAAGGCTGGCGAGGACCGACAAGACAGTCCGCCACGCAGAAAACCACGGAAATCTCGCTTAAGATACGGTAAAGGCGAGCACAGCATCGATGACTCGGTCTTGATCGGACGGCGTCAGCGAGGTGTAAAAAGGCAGCCTGAGAAGCCGGCGGCTCGTCTCCTCGGCTACAGGGCACTGGCCTACCATTCCTCCATAGCGCAAGCCCATCTCCGATAGATTGAGCGGCACATAATGAAACACGCTCAAGATGCGCCGGCATCTAAGGTGCTCGATCAACCGGTCTCGGACGTCCTCTGTCGGCAAGAGCAGATAGAACATATGAAAAGGCTGGTCGCAATCGCCAGGAATTAGGGGAAGACGAACGCCACTGGTTGCGGCCCATCCACGCAAGGCTTCCGCGTACCTGTTCCAAATCATGCAGCGAGCGGATTGAATGCGCTCACGGCCTTCCAATTGAGCGTACAGAAAAGCTGCCAGCAGATCAGATGGAAGAAAACTCGAACCAAGGTCGACCCACGTGTACTTGTCCACTTGGCCGCGGAAAAAGCGGCTTCGGTTGGTACCTTTTTCCCGTAAGATCTCAGCGCGTTCAATCAGCGAGGCGTCATTAATTACCAGAGCACCGCCTTCGCCACAACTCAGGTTCTTCGTTTCGTGAAAGCTCATCGTGGAAAGTCCACCGAACGTGCCCAGGGGCTGGCCACAGTATCGTCCGAAGATCCCTTGAGCATTGTCTTCCACAACCTGCAGACCCCGCGCAGCGGCGAGCTTCATTATGCATTTCATTTCACACGCGACACCGGCGTAATGAACCGGCACAATCACTCGAGTTTTGGAGGTGATCAGATCAGGAAGGGCCGTCTCATCGAGGTTGAGCGTGTCAGGCCGAATGTCCGCAAATACCGGCCGAGCGCCGCGCAGCACAAACGCGTTGGCCGTGGACACGAACGTATACGCAGGAACGATCACCTCGGAGCCCAGCTCAAGATCCATCAACAGAGCCGACATCTCCAAGGCATCAGTACAAGACGTGGTCAACAGCACACGTGGAGCGGAATGCAGGGTCTCCAGGCACCGCTCGCAAGCTTTTGTGAAAGGCCCGTCGCCCGAGATGTGGCCTTGCTCGATGGCTTGGCGGATGTACTCGTATTCTTTCCCGATCACTGACGGACGGTTGAAGGGGATTGGAGCAGGCCCAGGCGCACGAGATTGATGAGGCGTCATGAGTCGTATTCGGAGTCCATCATCCAATACATTTTCTTCATGGTCTCATAGCGGGGGGAAAGCCGCCATTGAAGTTGGTTACAAAGCCTGTTTTGTTGCCGCTGGGCTCGCAATGGCACCGATCTGTGCCCGCGAGCGCGCTATCGGCAGTTCTGGCCGACGGCGACTATGTATTCATGAAAAACAGAAAATGAGTCCCAACGTACCAACCGAAATGCGCCCTCAACAGAGGCTCGGAGCGTTTCCGGCAAACGTGGAAAAGACCCGCGATCCATCCACCACAAGAACCGACCCGGCAAGCGGTTATGATTCCACACTGGCTCGACGATGATCACGTACCCATCCGGCTTTAGGACTCGGCGGCATTCGTCGACAACATGGCTGACTTGGCAGTCCGTTAGATGATGCAAGACAAACATGCACGTAATCACATCGGCGCTATGTTCCTGGATGGGTGTCTGCGTTGCGTCAGCAAGCAGAGTTTGCGCCGCTGGAACATTTTCGCGGCATCGCCTCAGCTTCGGCATTTCACTATCGAGGCAAACGTAGCGACACCCTTCAGGTAGTAGTCTGGCCACCGCACCCGTACCGCCGCCGATATCCAACACGCGAGATCCTGGTGTACAGTATCGGAACGCTTCGCGCAGACGCCAGCGCACCACAGGTGCGCCCGCCAAGAATTGGGAAAGATCGTAGCACCAGCCGACCGACGCTGCCCTATGCGCCATTCGGACCAAAGCGTTTCTCGGCGGTTCGGTGATCATGATCCTATCGCACTTCAGTAGACGCCTGCGGAGCTCAGCCGGCCGTGAACCTCCCGACCATTTTCGAAGGCGTCGAGAGATGAGACCTGGTTCCTTTCACCGGCACAGGTTTGATATCTAGCGCTTGCGGAGCACAAACAACTTCTGTGTGCCGTAATCCCCGGCCGACGGCAGATGGGAGAACCATCGGTTCCAGTGCATTTGTGGGTCTGCCACGTCAATGTTGCAGTCGAGGGTGCGAGCCAGCAGCGGCTTTAGCACGCGTGTGCCCACGTAATAGCTACTCGCGAAATTGACGACAGCTTCCGTGGAAAATTCTGTACGTGCAGCTTCGATCAAGGCCTCTTGGTCCAAGTAAAGGTTAAAAGGAGGCATAGGAATGGGCGGAAGACCCCACTCTTGCCGAAAGCTGTTGAGCTGACTCCAACCCTGCCGCGTGGCTTCCGACAGCAAGAGCAGGCCTCCCGGCCGGAGCGAGCGGGCGCATTCCTGGAGAGCAATAAGCTGCCGTTTCTCATTCTGCAGATTAATCAGAACGCGTGTGACAATGATTTTGTCGTAGGACGCGCTCGGTTCCGCCAAAGCGGTGATGTCACCGACGGCGAACTCGACCGTGCCCTGCAGCGCAATCTCCAAGGCCGACACACGAAGACGCGCCTGATCGATCATCTCGGGGATGTAATCTAGCCCGCGAAGATGGCACGGCTTGAGAGCGGCGTATTGCACGGTTGAATAGCCATTGGCGCAGCCCACGTCCAACACTCGGTCGCCCGCATCGAGATATTTCGCGATCTCGCGGATTTCCATGTCGATGACCGGTTGATCAGACCAGGACGCCACAGGTGATACGCCGTGTTGCTGTGCCTGCTTGGTCCAGTAATCCCGGATCTGTTCTAAAGTAAACGATTCCATGCTCAAGACTTGAGGCCGCCGCGGCGATCAACGTCGCGGGCACATGCTATCGGCATAGGGAAGCGAGTGGTGTTCATGCTTCAGTTTGTTGAAAATGTTGTTCCCCGACTTGCTCCGTACATTCTTGGACTGTGTAGCTCGGTTTTGCCATCACGTGGAAATGCACACGCGCAAGATACTCCCCAATGATCCCCAACGCAAAGAGTTGCGCACCAGCGAAGATAGCAATGACACAGGCAAGAAAAGAGAAGCCCGGAACCGATCCGCCACGGACAACATAGTTTAGGATCACATAGAGAAGCACGATGAGGCCAAACGCCGCAGCGCCGAATCCGGTGATGCTTGCCAATTGCAATGGCAGGGTGCTGAAGCCCGTCATCATGTTTGTCGCATGCGTGATGAGCTTGCCGACTGTATAGTTGGAAGCGCCAATCTGTCGAGGGTCGTTGCGAACCGGTATAGCGAAGAACTTGCCAGCGCCCCACGTTAAAAGCACATCGATGGAGACGAACGGTCCATTGAAGGACTGGAAGGCGTCTCTTATGGATGCGCGAAACGCTCGAAAAGCGCTAACGTGCCGGGCTGTGGCCACACCCATAGACCTCTGGAGAACCATCTTGGTAATGGTCGAGGCCAAATTGCGCGGAACCCCATGCGCCTCTGCGATTGGATAGCCGTAGACGACGTCATAACCCTCTGCGAGTTTGTCGAGGAGTTTGGGAATCTCTTCGGGCGGGTTCTGCAAGTCATCGTCCATGGTAACAATGAGGTCGTACCTGGCTGCTCGAATACCGCACAGCAGGGCACCATGTTGGCCGTAGTTACGGCCGAGCCGGATTCCTCTAATCCAAGGATAGGTCCGAGTCAACGTCTGAATCACACGCCAGCTCTCGTCGCTGCTATCATCGTCAACCAGGATCAGTTCATGGGATCCAAATGCCATGCAGACACGCTCCAAACGGCTCGCGAGCATCTGCAATGTCTGTTCCGAGTTGTAGACGGGCACAACGACAGAAAGCAAGTCGCACTCCAATCATCGATTATATGTCTTGCATGCATTTCCTCGAACTCCGGCCGTTCACGTGTTGAGGTCCTGCAACGGCCGGCGCGCGGTCCGGCTCAGGTCTTTTGCTACACTAAGGCGCCATGGCCTTCGTGGTCTTATACACGGTCGTTTCCGCCCTTTCGGCCATAGGCTCCGGCTCCATTGCTTCTAGGTTGTTGCGGATTCGCCCGAATGCAGGCGAACGCGGCCTTCTCGGACTCCTGTGGTTCGGAATGCTGGCGGCATTAGTGCATTTCTTCGTTCCGATTTCGGCTCCGGTACAATACGCTCTGTTAACCACGGGTCTGATTGGTTGCGTGCTTTGGCGGAAGGAGCTTGGCGGCCTCGCCACGGTGGGCTTTGCCATCTTGGCATTTGGTGTAGTTTTCTTTCAACCGAGCTATGTTCCATATCACGACAACGGCTTGTACCATGTTCCGACTCTCCTGTGGAATACGCAGACTGCTGCCACGCCTGGATTGGCAAATCTGCATGGAAGACTCGGATTCAACTCTATCTTGTTCTTGATATCGCCTATCGTCACCAAGCCGGAGTTCGGTTGGATTGCGAATAGTCTGGTAGCGAGTTTCACGCTTCTGGCATGCCTGGAGAGGTTGCGGGATCACGCGAAGGGCGATGGCCGTGCAGCAAGCTTCTGGTTCCTTGCGATTGCGGTCGCGGCGTTCACGTTCAACGCATATCTCATGAACTGGCTGGGCATTTTAAACGCGGATGCCTTCGTCGCGGCATTGATCGTCTATTCGATATTCCTGCTGTTCGAGTACTTCGAAGACATGAGACCGGATACAACTCCAGCGTTAATGTTGCTTCTGACTGTTTTTGCCGTTATGATCAAGCTCGCCGCGGCTCCCTTATTGGCTGTCAGCGTTGGTACGGCTATTTTTCGCAAGATTATGCGCCCTTCTCGGAAGGCTGCGTTTGCCGCCGCAGGATGTCTGGCAATTTGGATAGCCCGTGGTTTCTTGCTTTCCGGATGTGCGGCATATCCTGTCGCGCAGACGTGCGTTTTTTCGCTTCCGTGGGCGGTCGGTCACGACCGGACCGTTGGCGAAGCGATTGGTATTCGTTCGTATGCCCGGGCCCCGGGAGTTATGGACTATCAGGCGGTGCTCAGCAACTGGAAGTGGTTCAAACCGTGGTTCGCCGACGCCCGCCGTAGGGAACCAATCCCCGAACTAGGCTGGGCGTGCCTATTGGGCCTTTGGGCCGTTGGGTTGCGAGCACTGGCTCACAAGAAGATCGACTTCGCATCTTTATCTGTTGGAGCTTTTCTTGTTGGGTGCATTGCGTTCTGGTTCTGGAGCGCTCCCGACCCGCGCTTTGGCGCCGGATACCTGGGAGCGATGCTCATTCTATGCCTTGCATTCACTGCCGCTTCGCTGTTCGCTGCGCCGAAGGCTCGGGGAGTCGGAACAGCGGTATTGGTCCCTGGAATGGCAGCCTGGATGGTTCACTTAGCTCTCATCAATGATTGGTGGAAGCTACCAGTCATACCGCCGAAGACCCTGCCGTTCGCGATGCGCACGGTCGACGGCCCTTGGGGGATACCTCTTCGAGCACCGGATCAGACCAATGATCAATGCTGGGATACGCAACTGCCTTGCATGCCTTGGAGTTACTTGGAGCCGATTTACCTTGAGCGGGTGCGATGGCGCACGCTTCCGACCCACGGCGCAACCTCGCCGTTTGCCAACCGGCCGGCGAGCGTAGACATAAGCCTGCCTATACGTGTGAATGCTGGAGGCATCGGTTACACGGATCATTTAGGGCATTACTGGCAGGCTGATGTAGGCACGCAAGATGGCTGGGCTATGTCGACGAACGCTGGTGTTGGAGGAACAGCTGACCCTGCTTTGTATCAAACTGCACACTATAGTGACAACGGCAAGCTCCTCTATCGATTCGTTGTTCCAAATGGCGACTATGTCCTGGTGCTGAAATTCGCCGAGATTTGGCACGCCTCGGCCGGCAAGAGGCAGTTTAACATCGCGGTCAATGGCAAACAAATTGGCTCAAATCTGGACATTTGTGCGTCAGCCGGCGGTCCAAACACAGCGTTCGACTTGCACTATCCTGTCGTCGTGACTGCCGGCGAAGTTCTGGTCGGGCTGACAGCAGAGCTTCGTGAACCCGTGATCAATGCCATCGAGATCCTTCCAGCCCAGACTCCCCAAGCAACCGCAAGGAAGGAATCAGTCGGCGTGCCGCGTCCAGGGATCGGAGAGCCGCCCAAACTTGACGTTGACCGCGACTTGTTAAAGCCGTGACAATTGAGCACCACTCTCGCCCGGCCCACGCGCTTCGGCTGGGCCTTCTCACGAATCCGAACGCGGCCGTCGCAGTGGTTCTTCTTGTTCCATTGATACAGATCCTGGCGCAACCCTCCTGGATTTATACTCCGGACGGCTTTGATCAGTGGTTTTATCACGGCTACTTTATCGACCTGAAAAGTCACGTGGCCGCCTTTGCCGGGTCTTATTACGGAACACGGCTGGCCTGGATCTTACCTGGTTACCTCGCGCACTCCATTTTTCCGACGTTGCTTGCAAACGCGGCGCTGCGCCTGGTTGTTTGTTGGACCGCGGTCCTTTCGACCTTTTTTCTTATCAGGAGAACGTACGGCACACGGTGTGCCTTATTGGTGACACTTCTCCTAAGCTCTTATCCTGTCTTTTTGGCCGCAGCGGGCTGGGATTACGTGGACGGCGCTGGCATCGCCTATTCGCTACTTTGCATGGAGGAGGCCGGCGCGGCAGCCGTTTCGTCTTCACGCTGGGGCATTGCTCGGGCCGTCTTCAGTGGAATGGCATTCGGCGCAGCTGTCCACTCCAATATTTTCCTGCTCGTACTGCTTCCCGTAATGTCTCTCTATTGTCTGGTTAGGGCTGGAATCAGGTTTGTACGCATCGCACTTGCGGGCGTTGCTGGTTTTAGCGCTCTGACGATCGCCCTCGGCCTGATCAGTCTCAAGTTAGGGGGGCCTTTTCTGTTTTTTCTTCCGTCGGTGTCTGCAGCCCGTAGCTTAGGTACTGCACCCAATCCATCGTATTCAAAGCCCGCACTCTGGCTGTCTCACGCTTGGTGGTTGGTTATCCCATCTGCGGTGTTATTTGTCAGCATCGTTTTTCTCATACGTTTCCTTTCGAGTGTTCGTTCCGGTTGGGATCGGAAGGCGATAGTGCGGTTGGTCGATGCCGGATTGCTAGCTTCGTCATTCACTATCCTCATCATTCTCCAAGCAACTGGCTCACCTGTTCTTCAGATTCCCTACTATGCGGACTACTTGACGGCTTTCGTTGCAGTCACTGCGGCAGCTTTGATCGGATACAAGCTGGAGTCTCTGAGCATCTCTCGGGTTGCTTTTGTAATCGGCGCGTGCATTGTTCTTGCTTTCCTCGTCGGCACTGAGATCCCTCGTCTGTTCCCCACTTCTATTGCTGCAGACTACGTTGCTCTGCGGGGAAGACCAGACCTGAATGCAGAGTACTTAGCCGCGATTGTAGCCGTCGGAGTTCTTGTTGCAGTCTGCCTACGGCCACAGATCTTCGCGGGTGTTTTGATGGGCGTCGCGGTAGGCTTTGTACTGATTCGCCTCGGACACATTGAGTTGCGAGAGTCGGTTGGCAGCAAGACGAGCCGCGAAGCCTACTTGTATACCGATCGAACATCTCGGGAACTGACTCGGCTTAGCCGCAATGGACCTCTTTGGTTTTGGTATTCTTATAGCCCCGGCAACGAGTACTACACGTCGGTCGCATCTACTTACATATGGGCGGCGCGGCTTTTGAACAGAACCTTCCCGGACACTACGAACCTGCGCTTGGACGCGTTGGGTCGCGGGACCTATGTGGCGATAATGAACGATCGGCAGACCACGCAAGATGAGGGCATCACTGCCCTGGCGCGCTGTGGTGTGAAAGTGAGACAGGTCAAACGGCTTACATCGACCATTGGAACGGCGAAACTTCTCATAAATCTCGTGCAAGTAACGAAACGTGAGACCGCGCCGACTGTTTATACCAGTTCGCCAGCCGAGGCGACGCTGTTGTCAAGCCGCGAACTCATGGACTACGACGCACCAGCGCTAGCCGCACACACCTCTCGCATACGGTATGGCCATTCATCTCAGAACGCGGTCCCGGAGCCGCCTTGGATCGTGAAAAGCACAGATCCACGAGATCACGCTGCGACGGACTTCCAAGCGCTTGCGCCATCGGACGGAATAGTTGCGATTCGCGTTACCGTTGTTGACCAGCGCGCGGAGGATCCTTTTGGCCCAGTAAACTTGATCCTGCAAAACCAAGACTACAGTGTCCTGTATGCCAGCGGGACACTCTTAGGAAAGCGCTCAGACATCGTGGCCTTGTCTCCAACCACTCGCCAAATACGCATAGCGCTGCTTCCGAATGATAGTAGCTTCATCAGATTCCCGGAACGTGTGACGCTAGAGGGCTTAAGACTGAGGTGACAGCTCACTTTCAGCCCGGTTCCCTATTCGCCGGCAGCCCCCGCCGATCCCAGTCCTTGATCGAAAGAGCGTGTGCCGAACCTATCAGTCCGTTTCCCGCAATGCAGCACAAGTTGGCAAGTCGGCCTTCTGCCAGCAACGTATCTTCCATAACCTTTTTGGTTTGATATCATGACCCACTCCGGACGCCTTCTGTGAAAATAGCTTTCCTCAACCCATGGAGAAACGCCGCCGAGAATCAGGCCTTTTCATCGCTCCGCATTGCCGCCGAACGAGTTGGACATAAGCTCGTGCACTGTTCCAACAGCGCTGAAGTCGAGGACTGCAAGCCCGATTTCGTGCTTGCTTCGGCCTCCACCCAACCCAAGCTGAATGATGTTCCGCACTACGGAGTGATTCATGAACCGCGTGACCGGTTCTTTACGAACCGAGATTACTTTTACAACTTCCTGTCTTACGACGGGTACCTTACGATCGCGGACACACTGGAGAGGTTCATCCGGGACGTGACTTTTGGCGCGGGCGATCCGAAGCCGGCAGGTTTTTACTACAATACCTGCCAACGCCAGCACATCTCCGCGAACCTGCGGGATCTCCTTCAACGTCGTGAACTCCGGATTACGTATTTCGGCACGAACTGGGACAAGCGCCGCCAAGCGTTCTTTCAGGCCCTGAGCCGCTCTGAAGGCGTCCAGATTCATGGCCCCGATCATTGTTGGCCGCACATCAGCCCGGACGGATACGGAGGCCCGATCCCGTTCGATGGCGCTAGCGTCCAGGCGCGGTACGCCGCAAACGGCATCGGCCTTTGCATGCTTTCGGATTTTCACCTGCGCGACGATATTATTTCAAATCGCCTTTTCGAGATCACATCAGTTGGGAGCATCGCGCTGTGTTGCGATATTCCCTGGATAAGAAAGCACTTTCACAATAACGTTTACTATTTCGACCAAACCCTGAATGACGATGCGCTGAAAGCGGCGATCCTCGAATTGCGGGAGCTTGTCTACCGAAACCCCGAGGACGCCATCGCCAAGGCCAACCGAGCCAGGGAGATTTTCGAGTCTCACTTTGCGGCTGAGGTCATGATCGAGAATGCAGTCCGGTATCACGAACGAATGACTTCATGCCGTTCCCTCGCGCGCAAGAAGGCGGAAGAGAAATATTCCCCGTTAGTTTCCGTGATCGTCCGCTGCGGTTCGCGCGAGACGGAATTTGTAAAAAGAGCAATCGAATCCATCGAGCGGCAAACCTATGGCCGTTTTGAAGTGATTTTTGTAAAGCATCGAGACATCGACCTTTCATTCCTCGACGCGTACGACTTTTCGCGGATCGTGCGAAAGCGCACCATCGAATGCCTCGGAGGTAACCGGGCCGCGAGCCTGTGGGCTGGCTTGCACGCCGTGGATGGCGAATACTTCAGCATTCTGGACGATGACGATTGGTGGTTTAGCGGTCACATGGAACAGTTATTCAAACCCCTTCCAGATGCACCGCTCAAGAAGTTCATGGCGTATTCCGGCATAATCGCCGTCCTTCGGGATCCCGTCCCCATTGACGGAGGCGGCTGCGATGATCGTCATCTGCACCGCTTCGGAATCGAGTCTGTAGATTCCTGGTCCGCGGCCACCTCCGCGTTTGCGTCTAACTGCTTCGTCGCATCGAGTGATTTACTGCACCCGCGCCTGATGGTTTGTCCCCAGATGGAAACGGCGGAGGACAGCTATCTGATTTTGTCGCTGCTCGCGCAGCTGCAACCACGTTTTTCATATGCCGCCACGAGCATCTATGACCGGTCGCTGACGCAGCACTCGAGTTTTGCCGAACATCCATCTCGCTATGAGGATGAGTTGTCAATCCAGCTTCGGTTGCTGGGCCGCGATCGGCCGCGCTTCCTCACCCAAGACACATGGATGGCTCTATCGGAGTATTGGGGACAACGAAAATTGCCTGGTCTCTCGCAGGGAGAGACGGGCGAGCAGACGCAGCTTGAAACGATTCTCAGAGACTGGGAAGAAATTGGGGGAGGTTTCGAACTAAAAGGAAGTGCATTGGCCCCTGAGTCGCGCTCTGTCAATCCAGCTACCGGTGCGGCGTCGATTCAGACGCCCAGCGAGCCGTGGTCGTATGGAGCGGCACTGTTGCTGCGGCGGCCCCGGGAAGCGTCACCGCAATACACGCTCATCGTAGAGCTGGTGGTTCATCAAGGGAAGGTCGGTGTGGGAATTCTGAATCAAGTGGAGGGTGACTTCCTGTGCAGACAGGCGGTGGCCGCGAGTATCAAGCCGCAGACTCTCCGGATCGATATCGATGCCTCGACGACGATGGGGCGCCTCGTAATTCAGAATTGGGAAGGGCGTGGCGTCTCGGTGGTGGAACTGATCTCACTGCGGCTGATGTCCAAACCAGCGAAACAGATGTAGATGAACCCGGGCGTCACAGTTGTCCCTTCGGACCGTTTGTTAGGCTTGACTCATGCCATTTCATCCGTCATCTTCGACAATCTCAATTTTGAATGACAAGATCGAGCAAAAACATTTGCTGAAGCATCCGTTCTATCAGGCCTGGAGCGCGGGCGAGCTTTCCCTGGAATGCCTGCAGCACTACAGCCGGCAGTATTTCGCGCACGTGCGCGCGTTTCCGGCATATCTGAGCGAGATGCACTCGCGCTGCGCGGATCTGAAGTCGCGCCACATCATCGCCCTCAATCTCGCCGATGAAGAAGCCGTGCCGCCCACGCATCCCGAACTATGGCTAGACTTCGCGGCCGGGCTCGGCGTGGATCGCGATGCTGTGCTCGGCGCGGCGCCGGGTCCGCGGATGAACGCCTTGGTCGAAGAGTTTCGAGCGGTCGCCAGGATGGATACAGGCCTCGCGGCGGCTGGCCTCTACTGTTACGAAAAGCAGATCCCCGGGGTATCCGGCGCGAAGATCGCCGGGCTGCAAAAGAACTACGGCATCACGGACGAGGCCACGCTGCGTTACTTCCGCGTTCATGAGACCGCCGACGTCGAGCATGCCGCGCAGTGGGAGCAGTTGATCGCCGACCACTGCGTGAACCCGCAGCAAGCCGCCGAGGTTGCCGATCGCGTGCTCGCCGCCCTGTGGTCGGTCCTCGATGAAGTGTACGAGTCGTCCGCTGCGCGTGCTACTGCTTGTTGATCACCGCGGCGCCGGGTGGTGGAGCGGTGCCAGTTTCGCCGTTGTAAGCGGGATTCGCCGGTGAGATAGGGTTGGCCGATCTCGCCGCTGGTGGCTGGCCGCTTTCGATCCACGCGGTGTACGTCAGATCCCGCAGCAGCGACGCCGCTCGCGCGAGCTGGCGCGTGACCAAGGCTCGAGCCTGCTGGTCCTCCTTGCGCGAGAAGGCGCCGCGTTTGTCCATCTGATAAACCTCTTCGACATGCGTGTAGGCGTCGTCGAGATGCGCGATCACCGCGGCGAACGGGTCGGCCAGCACCTGCGGTGCAGACACCTGTGGCTTGAGGTCCTCTTCGTTGAGCTCGATCAAGTTGACGAACGCGGTCTCAAATCGGCCGTGGATGCGCGGATCGCGCGTGTAGTCTTTCGGATTCGGTCCCAACCAGCCATCGTGATGAATAGTGTCGTGCAACGGCTGCGCGCCGTCGGCGGTGTAGTGCCCGAGCCATCCCACGTAGAACGCGATGTCGCGCGCCAGATACCGTCGTTCGATTCCGCCTTCGGGCGCCGCGCGATATGCGCGCATCGCCGCTTTCATCCGGTCGAAATTCTCCATCGCCGCGTACGGAAGCGTGCCGGTCCAGCGAACATTGGTTAGACGCGCCAGCTCGGGATCGGTTTTCTTGATGCGCAGGTATTCATCGTAAAGCCGTAGCACGAATTCGTAACGGTTGCGCGGAATCTCCTTTAGGAAACTGAACTGCTCTTTGAACCAGCCGTGATTCGGATCTTCGAAGATTTTCGAGTACGGTTCAGAGACGCCGCGCCAAGAATCGGGCAGCGGGCCGGTGGCGCCGATCCATTCTCTGTACTCGCGCAAGAACACCGGACCGTCGGCGGGGATCGCGTCCACGGCGGCACGATTCGCTGTCATGTGACCGCGCGGTCCCCATCCAGCCGTCATCGTGAGCGTCGCAAGAACCGAGACGAGTCGAGTGATCTTGAGCATGACTCATTCTACGAGCGCTTGATGACGTTCTTGTAACAGATTGTTTCCGATTCCGGTGCTACGATGGCTCCGTGATCAAGATCCTGTGCGGTCTCCTGCTCGCCGCCACGATGCTCGCGCAACCGCCCGCGCTCGAGTTTCTCAACCACAATCGCCCGGTGCTCGACGCGCACAACTGCTATCCATACGATGGCCGCTGGTCCGATCGGCTGCAGCGCGCTCTCGAATCGGGATCTCCAGTTTCCATCGAACAGGACATGGCTTGGTACGTTGATCCGGCGACACACCAAGGCCGCGCGGTGTTGTCGCACCGGCGCAAGCCCGAGGGCACCGAGCCGACGCTGCACCAATACTTCTTTGATCAGGTCCGGCCCATCGTCGAAAAAGCGCTCCGCGAGAACAACCGCGCGCGCTGGCCGCTCATCATTCTGCACTTCGATTTCAAAAACAACGATGCCCCGCTGTTGCACGCGGTGTGGGACCTGCTGGGCGAGTACGAAGCCTGGCTCACGACGGCGCGCAAAACGGCAGACTCGCATGAGCTCGCGCCGTTCGACCGTAAGCCAATCCTAGTTGTGACCGAAGATTCCAGCGCTCAGGAAGAAGTTTTCTTCAACCAGGTTCCGGTGGGCGGAAAACTCCGGCTGTTCGGATCGGCGCATTCGGCCAACATTCCGGACGGCACCGATGAAGAGCGTGCGCATTACGCCGCCACGCTTCCCGCCGACAAGCTGCTAACGGAACGCCCCACAAACTATCGGCGCTGGTGGAACAATTCCTGGCACGAGGTGGAGGAAGGCGGACAAGAGCGCGCAGGAGATTGGACCACCGCCGACGCCGCGCGACTCCGAGCGCTGGTGAATCGAGCGCACGAGTTGGGATATTGGATTCGCTTCTACACTCTGGACGGCTTCTCGGCAGAGGATGATCACGGCTGGGACAAGGGCTACAACTTCGGTTCGATCGAAGCCGCGCGCGTGCGGTGGCGCGCCGCCATCGACGCCGGTGTCAGATTTCATTGCCACCGATCAATACGAAGAGCTGGGCAGCGAAATGAAGTCGCGGTCAGCCGCCGCGTCCGTATCTTCGCATTAGCCCCTTCATGACTCGCTCACTCCAGCTTCCGAACGGCTGGTCCGTGGTGAGATAAGTCCACGTCGCGCCGCGCTCGCTAGGATCGATGCCCCGCGCTTGCGCATCCGCCAAACGCTTCGAGGGATCTCCTCCTCGATGCGCACCAGTAGTTGCTGATAGAGCGAATGCACCGAATTCAAATATTCGTACAGCGGCTGACGGCCTCCCCAGGAAAGCCACTGGACGCCTTCGCGAAGATCGGTGATGGTGGCCAGAAACTCGGACCACAAGTCGTCGATGGTCGCGAGCGAAACCAGCCGTTCGAGTTCGGAGTCGCACGCCGTCTCGCCCGTGAGGATCTGCTGGCGCATGCGCTGGATCTGCTGGCGCTGTCCTTCGATCGCGCTTTCGTACTTGTTCAGAAATTGGCGGATGTCCAGATTCTGGCCTTCCACCAGGCGCTGCACCCCCTCGATGTCCTGCTCCAGCCGGTCCATGTCGGCGCCGTACTTGACGAACAAGTCATCTTCGGCCGACACGAAGAAGCGCGAACTACCCGGATCGCCCTGGCGGCCGGCGCGCCCGCGAAGCTGATTGTCGATGCGCCGGCTCTCGTGCCGGTTCGTGCCGACGACGTGCAGGCCGCCCAGTTCGGCGACGCCTTCGCCCAACCGGATGTCGGTGCCGCGCCCGGCCATGTTGGTCGAGATGGTCACCGCGCCGCGCTCGCCCGCTTGCGCGATCATTTGCGCCTCC
Source organism: Terriglobia bacterium (assembly GCA_963792065.1). Classification (GTDB taxonomy): domain Bacteria; phylum Acidobacteriota; class Terriglobia; order Bryobacterales; family Bryobacteraceae; genus Palsa-89. The sequence goes on along the minus strand of CAWBUU010000002.1, from coordinate 1,318,005 downwards.
TGCTCTTCGTGGCGCGCGTTCAAAACCTGGTGATCGATGCCGTGGAGCCGCGCGCTCAATCGCTCGGACTCCTCGACGCTCCGCGTCCCCACCAGCACCGGCCGGCCGGTTTCGTGAACGCCGCGGATCTCGTCGATCACCGCGCGTTCCTTCTCCCGCTTCGCGTCGAACAGCTCGTCGGGATAGTCGATGCGGATCACGGGGCGGTTGGTTGGAATCACCTTGACGTCCAGGTTATACACGATGCGAAACTCGTCGGCCTGCGTCGCCGCGGTTCCGGTCATGCCGCACACTTTCGGATACATCGCTACCAGGTTCTGCAGCGTGATGGAGCCGAGTACGCGGCCCTGCGTCTTCAGCGCGACTCCCTCTTTGGCTTCGATCGCGGTGTGCAGCCCGGCCGGCCAACGGCGATTCTGCGCGATGCGGCCCTTGAACTCGTCCACTGACTCGATTGCGCCATCCTTCACCAAATAATCGACGTCGCGCCGCAGCAACGTGTGCGCATGCAGCGAATCCTGCACCGCCGTGAGCAGAGTCAGGTTGCCCTCGGCGAACAGATTCTCCACGCCGAACGATGTTTCCACCGCTCGAATGCCGGAATCCGTCAGCGCGATGTTTCTTCCGTATTCGTCCAGCGTGAAATGCCGGTAGCGCCGGAAGTTTCGAGTGAGGCGATCCACGCGGTAGGCCAGAGGCTCCTCATCCGAGCGGCCGCCCGCGATCACCAGCGGGATGCGCGCTTCATCGATCAAGATGGAATCGGCTTCGTCGATCACCGCCACCGCAAACGGCCGATGCACCTGGTCCTGAGGATACAAAGCCAACCCGTCGCGCAGATGGTCGAAGCCGATTTCGTTGGCCGTCGAATAAGTGATGTCGCAGGCATAAGCGCGCTTCCGCTCCTCGACCGGCATGCCCTGCTGGATGAAGCCCGACCGACAGGCCCAGAAATTCGTAGATCCGGCCCATCCATCGAGCGTCGCGCCGCGCCAGGTAATCGTTGACGGTCATGACGTGAACGCCCGCGCCCGCTTTCGCGTACCAAGCGATCGCCGGCACCGCAGCCAGCGTCTTGCCTTCGCCGGTTTGCATCTCGGCGATCTTGCCGCCGGCCAGCGACAATGCACCTTGGAGCTGGACATCGAACATTTCGAATCCAAGCACTCGTGCAGCCACCGCTGAAGCAGCCGCGAATACTTCCAGCAGATCCGAGGCCTCGCGACCGGCCGCTCTCAGTTCGTCGTCCGTCAGCTTGGCAAACTCCGCGCGACGCCGGTTGATGGATTGAATATTCGCCCCGGTACGGTCCGGACCGGAAAACAAATGCTCTAAGAAGCGTCGCATGTCGACGCCCTCCTTTCTGTTCTCGAAGTCGTGCTACGAGAGCGAGAAAGGTGGAGGACGTTGATAGAGGAAATTCGAAAAGAGGCGTAGGAGCGGCGGCGCGAGTGATCGGCTGACCAGCGCGCAAGGAGTCGCGGGACTCCCAGGCTTTGCGATGACCACACGCTGCTCGGCGCGAGCCCGCTCCGGCGCGATCCAGACGATGGCGCAACGGTCGCCGGCATTTTGCGCGCGCACCACCGGCATGGCCTGCGACGCGCATAGCGTCATCAGCACCGCGAGCAGCCAAGTGATGCTTCGCCTGTTCACCGGCCCCAGTATGACACAACCGATCCAAATCTACCGGACTGGTTTTCGTTTTCGCAGCCAGCGCGAGGTCAGAGACCGGTGCTTCGGCGAAAACTGGCGCGCCGCGGCGAGCAGATAGGGACGGAAGGCTTCCGCCCAATACGCCGCGTAGCCCCGCTCGCCGATCTCGCGCAACGTCAGGCTGTAGTGGTCCAGCACTCCGGTGGCGAACGACTGGCCGGTGCGCCACACCGCACGATTCGCGGCACGCGCCAGCCGCAACAGCGTGTCGGGTGCACGAGCCACGGCCGCCAGCGCCATCATGGTCGAAAGCTCGAACACCGGCCGGTGCTGCGACGCCGCCTCGGCCTTCAACTCCTCCCAGTGACGGCGGATGAGCGCGGCCGACGGCAGGTTGCGTGGGGGAATTTTCGCGACGCTCGTGCGGAACGTGTTCCATTCCCGCCGCAACCCCTCCACGTCCATCGGTGGCGTGTTGCAGAACTCCGCGGCCCACCCTGCGGTGTGTTCCAGCCCGTCCAGAATCTGATCGATGTTTTCGAACTTCGCATCGCGCTGGAGCAGTCCTTCTTCCTTCATCGTCTCGGCGATCTCCTGAACGATCTGCCGTCCGGCGCCCGATATGTCAGCCAGCGCCGCCATGATCCATACCGGCGAAGCGCTAAACACCAGCAGGCCCGCCAGTTCGAGTCCATGACCGGCAGTCCGGCGCAGAATGAAATTATTCGCCAACTCGCCCTCGGGCGGAAAAACGCCTTTCACCTGGCCGAGCTGTTCGATCATGAATCGTAGTGCGATCTCGACCATCGTCTGATACGTCTTGGTACGCCGCACCGCCGCCGGCAGAGTCACGTCGCCGAGTTCGCGCAGCAGCCCTCCGGCCAGCGCCGCGCCAGAACGAACCAATCGCTCTGGCAGAGTGACCAGATATTTGCCGATCCGCGCGCCGGTCTTACGACGTCGCTTCGCAACCCGATTCTCGGCTGGAGTCCTCACAGATATCTATCAAGGTACAATCTACGCAGGCGCCATGGCCGACCTCGTCATCCGCCCCAGCCTGAAGTTCATCAAGGCGGGTTACGCTCTGACCCTGCTGGTCGTCTTGGCCGCCGTCGTCATCCACTACCGCTACCTCGCGGACAAATATCCCATACCGTTGCTGCCGATCGCGGCCTTCGCGCTTTTCCTTTGGCCCGTCAAGCGCCACCTGGATCGCCAAACCGTCAAGGTCGTCATCGCCGGCGAGAAGCTCCGCTACGAGACGGGCGTGTTTTCAAAGAACACGCGCATCATCCAACTGCCCAAGGTGCAGGACGTGCGCGCGATTCAATCGCTGTGGCAGCGCTTGTTCAATGTCGGCGATCTGGCCATCGAAACCGCCGGCGAATACAGCCGCCTGCTGGTGGAGAACCTCGATCGCCCGCGGGAACTCGCCGAGCAGATTACCGACCTCGCCGGCCACGCTCCGGAACCCGGGCTGCACTGAAAACCGCTGAAGCCTTGGGGGTTAGCTTTCCTCCGGGTCGACTCTCCCACGCCCACTTTCGCCTCCGGTCTGATACGCTGAAAAGGTAGTGAAAATTGCAACTTACGGAGGGCAAGCTTCACTTCTTGCAGTTGTCGGCCTGATTGTATCGATGCCCGGCTTCGGCGAGTGGCGCCTTGCGGGTCCATTCGGAGGCAGCGCTCGATCGCTGGCCATCAATCCTCAGAATCGCAATATGCTCCTGGCAGGCTCGCGCGATTCGATGCTGTTCCGTTCCGACGACGCAGGGGCGTCCTGGCGCCTGCTTCCGTTCCCGCGAGGCGGCCCCGGTACCGTGAACGCGCTGGTGATCGATCCTCGCGACAGTTCGCATTACTTCGCCGGACTGGATGCCGCCGATGCGCCTGGATCCGGAGTCTGGGAAAGCAAAGACGGTGGAGAGCACTGGCAGGCGCAGGCCGGGTTGCGCGGTTCGCGCATCGAGTCACTGGCGATGTGGCCCAAAGATTCGCATTTTCTGGCTGCCGGAACCTCGCAAGGCGTCTTCTTCAGCGACGACGGCGGCAATCATTGGAAGCGAATCTCCCGCGAAGACGATCCAGAGATGCAGGAGATTACCGCTCTGGCTTTCGATCCGATGGATGCACGGGTGATTTACGCGGGCACGCCGCATCTGCCATGGAAAACCACCGACGCCGGCGCCACCTGGTATTCGATTCACGACGGCCTCATCGACGACTCCGATATTTTCTCGATCCGCATCGATCCCCAGCACCCGCAAACAGTCCTGGCGAGCGCGTGCAGCGGAATCTACCGCAGCGAAAACGCCGGCGGCTCGTGGGTCAAGCTGCCAGGCATTCCCGGCACGCACCGCCGCACGCATATCATCGCAGAGGACCCGGCGGCCCCCAACACGATTTTCGCCGGCACCACCTTGGGGCTTCTTAAGTCGACGGACGCAGGACGCACCTGGCGTCAGCTCACCAACGAACAGGTGAACTGGATGGTCTTTGACCCGGAGTATCCAACGACCATCTACCTGGCCACCGAATACGCGGGCATTTTGAAAAGCGTGGACTCGGGCCGAACATTCCGCGACGTCAACGCGGGATTCGCGAACCACAGTCTCACGCAAATCACCGGAACGGGCCTTCGCCTGTACGCCAGCAGTGCATATGAAGGACGCTTCGGCGGAGTGTTCTCGAGCACCGACGGTGGAATCAACTGGATGTTGCGCGCTAACCAGCAAGCCCTCGAGGGCCGGAATCTGAACAGCCTGGCAGCGGCGCCCGAGCGACCCGACTTGGTTTTTGCAGCCAGCGAAGACGCAGTCCTGAAGTCCGTGAACGGCGGCCAAACCTGGACTCGCCTCCTGGCACAACCTGGGCTCGCGCGCGCGGGAAACCGACTCGCTTCTCGTCAACGCATTTACGCGCTGCGCGCCGTTCAGACGGACAAGCTGGTGCTTTTCGCCGGCACCGACGCCGGACTGTTCCGCAGCTCGAACGCCGGCGCGAGTTGGCAGTTGGTCAAGGAGCCCGGTTTGGCAGGCACGCCCGTGATTGCCATCTACGCTCCTTCGCACGGCGCTACGCCCATGGCGGCGCAAACGCATTCGGGCCTGTTCCTTTCCGTTGACTCCGGGTCGTCCTGGCGCGCGGCAGCGCTGCCTGACTCGAGCTACTACGTATATGACCTGGCGCTCTCCAGCGATTCCGATGCTCCCATCTTGGCCGCGACCTCACGCGGGATACTGCAATTGCTCGACGGTGGCAGCCATTGGAGGCTGGTCACCGATGGAGTTCCCGCCTCCACCGTGGAATCGGTCGGATACTACCCCGAGAACCAGCGCGAGGCTTTTTTGGTTCAATATGGAAAGGTGTACCAGTCCTGGGATGGTGGCACGTCCTGGAAACTTTTCGCAAGCGACGGATTGGAGAACTCTTCTGTTCGACGCCTGTGGTTCGCGCCGGGCCTTCCCGGACGCATTGTTGCTCTGAGCGCCGCGCGTGGCGCTCTCGTTTTCGACTTGCCGCCGCAAGATCGAGCGGCGCAGGCTCACAGCGATATTTCTACGAACGATCAATGAATCAGGGGGGACAAGTGAAAAACGTACGAGCAGTTTGGAAGATTCCGGTTCTGGCTTTTGCCTTGCTTTTGCTGGCGATCGCGCCACAGGCGGCTTATTCCCAAAACGGGCGAACCTCGAACGACTATTTCAATTTCCTTGAGGCCGGCGTGTTCGGCGGCGTCTCATACTACGCACCGATGGAGTCCGGCTTGGGTGTCCGGTACAACACCGACGGCATGGTGGGCGCCCGCCTCACCGAGAATTTCTGGAACCACGTCGGCATCGAGCAAAGTGTAATGGCGTTCTCATCGCACGAGTTGACTTTCCAGCATCCCATCCGGCCCACCGCACCGTTGATTCCGCCGCTCGAAGTGCACGTCCACGAAGTAGGCTTGAATGCTTTGTTCTACTTCACGCCGCGGACCAGCACCGTCCGTCCTTTTCTGACGGTCGGGGGGCGCGGGTCATTTTACACTCCGGCGAAGGAAGCCAAGCGTGCAATTGCCACGTTGGATCCGACGCTCGGATTGCAGGCCTTTCAAAAGGACTATGGGATCGATCTAACTTACGGGGCCGGCATCAAGTGGCAGGTCCATCCGAGAATCGGCGTCCGCGCGGACATCCTTGGGGGAGTTGGAAGAAATCCGTCCTACGGACTGCCTAAGACCGCGGTAAACAGCGCCTACATTCCGTCGTTCCGGTTCCTGCAGAGCTTGGAAACCTCGATTGGGATGAGCTTTTACTTCGGGCATCGCGGCGAACTTCCACCGCCTCCTCCACCACCGCCACCGCCGCCTCCTCCGCCACCGCCGCCCACGCCCGGCACAATCAATCCCGGAACCATTTCGGCGAGCGCGACTTCTGTTTGCCCCGGCGATACGGTGACACTCACTTCCAACGCATCGGGACCGCAAGGTCATCGGTTGAACTACCAGTGGTCCGTCAACGGCGCCAACCAGGGACCCGACAATTCCAGCTATGCGTATCGGCCGGAGAATTCCGGTGACTATCGAATCGGTCTGCACGTCACCGATACGGCCGGCGAAGGCACGGCCAACCCGGTGGATGTAAGTCCGGTCTCGGTGCACGTCGGCGTGTACAACCGGCCTACCGCAACTGGTCTCACGGCCAATCCTTCGACGCTTGACCGCGGCCAGACCTCGCAGTTGCGCGTCACCGGCACGGGATCGGAATGCAGCGGAACGCTGACCTACAGTTGGGCGGCGAGCGAGGGCAACGTGTCCGGCAGCGGCAATAGCGCGACGTTCAACTCCGGCTCGGTGTCGTTCAACGAAGGCGACCGCAGCCGGCCGCAATCCAAGCAAGTCCGCGTCACCGCCACCGTCAGCGACGCCAAGGGCGGCTCGGCCAGCGCGTCCACCAATCTCACCGTCAACTTCGAGGCGCAGGCGCGGCACTTCGGCGATATTCTGTTCCCGGCGAACAGCGCGCGCGTCAACAACTGCGGCAAGCGTACTCTCATCGAGCAGTTGTATCCGGAGCTCACCGCGAACACCAACTACGATGTCGTGCTAGTGGGTCATATTGACTCGGCCGAAACACCGCGCGGCGCTCGAAACCGCAATCTGGATCGCAACCGCGTCCTTCAGGTCGCGGCGGTCCTCAGCGGAGGCTCGGGAACTTGCTCGTCACTTGATCGCTCGCGTATCAAAGGATCCTGGGTGGGAACCACACAGGAAAGCGAACAAGTGCCTACTTCCTGCGAAGTGTCCACCAGGGAGCGCAGGGGAGCATCGGTGGATTCCAGCAGCGCGGCAGCCAAGAATCGGCGCGTCGAAATCTGGCTGGTTCCGCGGGGCATGTCGCTTGCCGGCGGCGGCGGCGAACGCCAACGATCTGCCGGACGCCGAGCTGAGAAGGATCGGCTGCCCGAAATAAGCGGGTCTTACTATCATCCAGCGCCGGGTGCATCGAGCATCCGGCGCTTTTCTATTTCGGCCAGGGACAGCGGGCCCATGTTATACGATGGGGCGTGAAATATGCCTGAGAGCCGCCCAGCGCTGCGGCGCGAGCTTCGGCTCCCTCACCTGGTGTTCTTCAACATCTCAGCCGTCGCCGGGTTGCGATGGCTCGCCACGGCCGCGCACGCCGGTCCCGGATCCCTCACGCTCTGGCTGCTGGCGGCGCTCGCTTTTCTGGTGCCCTCTGCGCTGATTGTCGCGTCGCTCGGCGCGCGTTTCCCCCAAGAGGGCGGCTTCTACATCTGGACCAAGCGCGCGTTCGGCGACTGGCATGGGTTCCTCTGCGCCTGGATGTACATGATCGCCAACATTCTGTTTTATCCGACGCTGCTGCTCTCCGGCGTCACCATGGCCAGCTACATGTTCGGGCCGGCCGGCATCAAGTACTCGGAAAATCCTGCGTACGCGATCCCCGTGACTCTGGCCGCGTTGTGGTTCGCTTTTCTAGCCAACCTGGTGGGGCTGCGATTCGGAAAGTGGCCCTCTGTTCTGGGCGGCGCATCGACATATCTCATCGTGGCGCTGCTCTCGGCCTTCGCCGTGATGGTCGCCTGGCGTTACGGATCGGCGACGCATTTTCACCTGATTCCGCAGGCGAGTTGGAGCAGCTTGAACTTCTGGTCTCAAATCGCACTAGCCATGACGGGCCTCGAACTCACTACGGTCCTGGCCGGCGAGATCCACGATCCCCAGAAGACTCTTCCACGCGCCGCCTGGATCAGCGGCTTCTGTTGCGCGGCGTTTTACATACTAGGTACCGCCGGCCTGCTGGCCATTCTGCCGCCGGATCGCATCAGTATCCTGACCGGTCTGGCTGAAGCGGGCGATGTCGCGGGCACACGATTCGGCGCCAATTGGCTATCGCCCTGCTTCGCGTTGCTGATCACCATCGGCTTTGTTGGGCAGCTCAGCACCTACATTGCCGCCACAACCCGCTTGCCCTTCGCGCTCGGAGTGGATCATTATTTCCCGCCCGTCTTTGCGAAACTGCACCCGCATTGGCGCACGCCGCACGTCTCGATCCTGACGCAGGCCGCCCTCGGGACTCTGCTCCTGCTGTTCGCGCAACTCGGCGAGACGCTGCGCGCCGGCTATCAAATCCTGGTGGACATGGTAGTCATCGCGACGCTCATTCCCTTCATCTATATATTCGCCAGCGGCTTCAAGTTCGGCCACCGCTGGGCCGGTGTTTCCGGCGGGCTGATCGCGGTCGCAGGCGTGATCCTGTCCATGAGCCCGCCACCTGAAGTGGCCTCCATCTGGCTATTCGAACTCAAGGTCGCCGGCGGAAGCCTGTTGCTCGCGCTGGCCGGGCGCGCGACGTTCTTGCGCAGCAAGGCGGGCCAAGCGTGAACTACTCGCACGCCGTCCACTTTCTCTACTCGCTCGGCAACGAGATCCAGACCGCCAAGTTCGGGCTGGAGCGCATCACGCGTCTGCTTGATGTGCTCGGTAATCCGCATTGCGCGTGCCGCTGGGTTCACGTCGCTGGAACCAACGGCAAAGGATCCACTTGCGCGATGATCGAAGCCGGGCTGCGCTTCAGCGGCGTGCGCACCGGACTTTACACCTCGCCGCATCTTGTCGAACCCACCGAACGCATTCAGATCGCCGGCCAGCCCGTCAGTCCGGCTCAGTTCGCGGACCTCTTCACCGAGGTTCACGAAACCGCCGAGCGCATGCTCGAAGAAGGCGATCTCGACCTGCATCCCACTTACTTTGAGACCGTCACGGCGATGGGCTTCCTGATATTCGCGCGCGAGTCGCTGGATATGGTGGTCCTCGAAGTCGGTTTGGGCGGGCGCCTGGATGCAACCAACGTCGTCACGCCCGCGCTGTGCGTCATCACGCCGATCGATTTCGACCACCAGGTTTTCCTGGGCAACACGCTTTCACAAATCGCGGCCGAAAAAGCCGGCATCTTGAAACCGGACGTGCCGGCCGTGTTCTCCGAGCAGCCGCCGGAGGCCGAAGTGGTCCTGCGCGCGCACGCCAAGGGACCCTACACGCTGTCGCGCGATTGGGCCATCGAAGATCTCGCGCTGGACGCCCGAGGGAGCCGCTTTCGCATGCGCGGACACGAGATTGTCTGCCCGCTCGCAGGCGCGCACCAGGTGGAGAACGCTCGAACCGCAGCCATCGCGCTGCATGAGCTCGGCGCCTCCGCGGCGGGAATCGAGCACACCCGCTGGCCCGGACGTCTGGAGCGCGTTTCGCTGCGTCCCGAAATCATCCTGGACGGCGCGCACAACGCGGCGGGAACGCGCGCTCTGATCGAATATGTCCGCCGCTTCTATTCCGGCCGCCGCATTTGGATCGTCTACGGCGTGATGCGCGACAAAGACGTCAGCGAAATGGCCGCCATGCTTTTTCCCCTGGCGGAGCGTGTCATTCTGACAACTCCGGCCAACTCCCGCGCCATGCCGCCGGAACAAATTCCGGCTCTGGGCGCGACGATCACACACACAGTCGGTGAAGCCGTCGCTCTGGCGCGCCAGGCCGACCCCGCCGCCGTCATCTTCATTACCGGCTCTCTGTTCGTGGTCGGTGAAGCGCGCGCGTTGCTCGTACAATAAGACCAGTGCCGTCTCTGCGCGCCATCTTGTTCACCGATCCGCTGATCGTCCTCGCGACCATCGCCTATGCGTCGGTGAGCCTGGCGGTGTCGCTGTTTGATCCAGAAAAAAAGCGGCAGGCCGCGCTGGCCGCAGCCTGGGCTCGCGCTCTGCTAAGGATCAGCGGCGTCAGAGTGAAGGTTGAAGGACTCGAAAAAATCTCCCGCGACGGCAGCTACGTGTTCGTCTCCAACCACCTCAGCTACATGGACACGCCCGTCGTGCTGGCAAACATCCCAGTGCAGTTCCGCTTTCTCGCAAAACGTGGACTCTTCCAAATCCCGTTTCTCGGTTGGCATCTTGCCCGCGCCGGCCACATTCAAGTCCCGCGCGGCGATGCGCGCGCCGGCGTCAAGACCATGAATCGCGCCGCCGAGGTGGTACGAACTTGCGGAATTTCGCTGATCATTTTTCCGGAAGGCGGGCGGTCGCGCGACGGCGAGCTCGGCTCGTTCAAGGAAGGTGCGGCATTCATCGCGATTCGCGCCGGGGTTCCGATGGTCCCCATGTGCCTGCAGGGAACGCGCGAAGTCCTCCCGTTCGGCTCCGGGACCGTTCGCAGCGGAGAAGTGATCATGCGGATCGGCGATCCGATCCCCACCAGTCAGGCCACCGACCGCGACCGTGCCCGCCTCACCGCCGAAGTCCGGCATCGCATCGTCGAACTGCTCGACCGGCAGCCCATGCACGTTTAGGCGTTCTTCACGATCACCGACGATCTTCCGATCTCGCCGATCGACCGCGCCCCGCACTGCCGCATCACCAGCGAAAACTCGGCTCGCAAGAGATCCAGAACGCGCTCGACGCCAGGCTGGCCGAAAGCCGCCAAGCCCCACAAATACGGCCGCCCGATTCCCACCGCGCGCGCCCCTAGCGCCAGCGCTTTGAACACATCGCTGCCCCGCCGAATACCTCCATCCACCAGCACCGGTACGCGCCCGCGCACCGCTTCCACCACTTCGGGCAGACACTCGATGGTCGCCCGGCCGCTTTCTTCGGCGCGTCCTCCGTGGTTCGAGACGATGATCCCGTCGACGCCGTGCTCGAACACACAGTTCCGCGTCCTCGCGCGTTTCGACGCCCTTGAGCACCAGTTTCATTCGCGTCATTTTCTTGAGACGATCCACGTAGTCCCAGGTGGCGGCCGGAGTCGCGACACCCACGCCCGCAACGTCGAGTCCCGCGAACATCGGTTTCTTGGTCAATGCTCCCGGCGGCGCCTGCCCGTGGCAAGTCGAGCATTGCCGCGTGTCCAGCCGCGTCAGCCGCGTCTGCGTTTCTGTGTTGCGGCCCGCCATCAAGTCGATGGTCCACACCAGCACCGGACAACCCGCCGCTTCCGCGCGCTGCACCAGCTTCTCGGTCACGTCCCAGCGCGAAGTCGAATAGAGTTGATACCACACCGGTGTCCCGCGCGCCTGGTTCACTTCTTCGACTGACGTCGAGGTCACCGTCGAGAGAATCTGCAGCGTGCTTTTCGATTTCGCCGCGCGAGCCGCGGCCAACTCGCCTTCCGGATGATACGCTTTTTGACTCCCGCACGGGCACAGAAAGATCGGCGTGTCCCAAGTCGTCCCGAAGAGTTCGGTCTTCATGCTGGCTTGCCGCACGTCCATCAAACGGCGCGGGCGAAGTTGGATGTGCTGGTACGCTTCGTGATTCGCTTTGAGCGTAAGGTCGTCGTCCACGCCCGTGCTCAAGTAACCAAAATGCGCCGGCGGCAGGATCTTTCGCAGCGGCCTCCTCGAAATCCATCACGTTGACCGCATCCCGCGGACTCGCTAGACCACCTGGCGCTTGTGCAGGCCTGCCACGCCATAGCGGGAAGCGTGCCGGCCAGCGGACTCGCCGCCAGGAACCGCAGAAATCTTCTTCTGTTTCTTAACTCGAATGTTTGAAAATTAGCAGGCTTCAGGATCATCCCAGCCAGTGTAGTGAATCTCGAACGCTGGAGCAATTCGCGCGATGAATTTGGTGCATTCTGCAGATGCACTAAAGACGTGACAATGCCATTAATTCTGTGTTAGGATCTCCCTAGTTGTCGTTGCTTAGCTAACTAGCACGTATGGTGAGTTAGCGTACTGTGGGTCCGCGCTTGACCGAATGCGCACCGAACCCTCACTCGCAATTAGAAGAATCGATTTCAGGGAGAAAGCATGAAAAAACTAACATTTCTATTGCTTGCCTGCATCGTGCTGACCGGCATGCTGGCACAGGCACAAATCACCGCCACCGGATCGCTGGCGGGGACCGTAACCGACAAAACCGGCGCGGTAGTTCCGAACGCTAACGTCAAAATCACAAACACCGCTACTGGTCTCACGCGGCAGACCAAAACCGGTGGGGCTGGCTTGTATCGTCTTGATTTTCTGCCCTCGGGCACCTACAAAGTCGAAATCATGATGGCCGGGTTTGCCGCCTCGACGGTGGAGAACGTGGGTTTCTTCGTCAGCCGAACCACTACGATCGACGTGAGCTTCTCACCGAGCAGTCAAAGCGAAACAGTCACGGTGGAATCCACCGGCGCCCCGCTAGTCGACACCACGAAATCCGACATTAGTCTTCCGGTTAACGCCAGCATGGTGCAGGACATGCCGATCAACGGGCGCGACTTCGTTACGCTGGCCACCCTGGCGCCCGGCGCCAAACCGGTGGACTCTTACGATCCCACCAAGAACCGCGTCAGCGTGTTTGCGGTGAACGGATCGAGCGGCCGCAACGTGAATCTTACCGTAAACGGCATCGACGACAAGGACAACACCGTCGGCGGCCCAGTGATGCAACTACCGCTCGAGGCCGTCCAGGAATTCCTCATCAGCACGCAGCGTTTCTCCGCCGCCAACGGGCGCAGTGAAGGCGCGGCTGCCAACGTCATCACCAAGTCCGGCACCAACGTCTTCCACGGATCGCTGTTCTTCTTCGATCGCGAGCAGCAATTCAACACCTCTGAACTATTTCGAGAAGACCGAGAACGGCGGGAGCGGCGAAAAATCTCCATTCAGCCGCCAGCAGTTCGGAGGATCCATCGGCGGGCCGGTCATCAAGGACAAGGACTTCCTGTTCTTCGCCCTGGAGCGCCAGCGGGAATCCACCAGCATCGTGACCGATCCGACGGCCTTTTCCGAACTTTCGCTCGTCACCAGCCTCGGCGCAAACCCGTCCCGGAACATTCCGACGCCCTTCTTCGACTGGCGCTACAACGGCCGCTGGGATCACCGCTTCAACGACAAACACAACATGTTTTTCAGCTACTCGAACCAGAACAACACCGGGCAGAACGATCAGTCCACTTCCACCAACGATCTGACGGCGGGAAACTTCACCACCAACCAGTTGATCCTGGCCAATCTGACCTTCAACTCGGTGTTGACGCCAACCATCGTGAACTCGTTCACCGCCGGCTACCAATACTGGCACAATCTGATCGACTCCAATCTCAAAGTGCCCAACGTTACGTTCGCGCCCCAGACTATTTCCATTCAGTTCGGCACCAACGTCAACGTTCCACAAGAATCCTACCAGGCGAAGTGGCAGTTCCGCGACGATCTTTCGATCACGCACGGCAAGCACACCTTCCGCACGGGCTTCGATTACGTGTACGCACCCAAGGTCGGCGGATTCTTTGAATTCAATCCCACGCCCCAGGTGCTCTTCATCGATCTGCCCAGCAAGATCCTCTCGGACAAAACTCTGTACCCGCAAGGATTCTCCACGCCGGGAGCAGTGGGCGAAATCATCGAGACCTCCGGCAACCCGTACTTCCTGATTAAGCCCAAGATGTTCGGCCTCTATTTCCAGGATGACTGGAAGATCACCCGTCGGCTTACCCTGAACCTGGGTTTGCGATGGGATAAAGATTTCGACCTCATCGCCGGCGCCGAGGTACCCAAGAGCCGCACCTACCAGTTCCTGAAGGCGATCAACAGCCCGTACGTTGGCCGCGTGCCGGAGGACGACAGCAAGGACTTCAGCCCTCGAATCGGCTTCGCATATGACGTTATGGGCAGCGGAAAGCACGTTGTCCGCGGCGGATTCGGAATCTACTACGGCCAGACGTTCCTGAACATTCCGCTGTTCATGTTGCAGCAGGTGAACTCCACGCTGTTTGCCACCACGCTCGACATCACCAGCAGCGGTCCCACCGATGCTCACGCCGACCTGGTGCCCGGCACCGGAAAACTTCTTTCGCAATGGCGCTACGGAATCGATCCGATTCCAGCCGTTCCGCCGCCCCCAACCAATCTTGAAGCTGGCTCCGTCGGGCGCTTGATGGATCCGTTCTATCACAACCCCTATACCGAGCAGTTCAACATCGGCTACGCATTCCAGATTGACAACGCCAACGTGGTCGAGGTCGACTATGTGCACAGCTTGGGCTTGCGCGAGTCGAAAACGCTGGATATCAATTACAAGAGTCCGGCGCTCGGCGGCGGTCGCCTGTTGGACAGCGCTTTCGTGGCAGCCGGCTTGCCTAAGTTGGGCCGCGTTGATGTGGAGAGCGCGGTGGGCCGGTCGCGTTACGACGGCCTCAACTTCTCCTATCGTCGCCGGCTGAGCAGGCACTTCAGCATCAACTCCAGCTACGTGCTGAGCCGCTCGCTGGCTTACAACGGCTCGGCCGCTGCATTCCGCAACCGGCCATTCGACCAAACCAACTACTTCGCGTCTTACGACTTGGGTCCCACGCCGAGCGATAGCACGCATCGCGGTGTCGTCAGCGCCATCGTGGAGCTTCCGTGGGGCATTCGCTTCTCGAGCAGCATGCAGGCCGAATCCGGCCGTCCCTACAATCCGAACGAAGGCATCGACGTCACCGGTCAGGGCGAGTCTTCGCCACTCGCCACGCGATCGTGCCCAAGGATCAGCCCACCAACTACGCCGCCTATACTTCGGCTTCCGCTGCGACCATCCAGGCCTGCCTGGCCGCCGGATCGTGCGTGCCCACCAAGTGGGACAGCGCGCGCGGCACCCCGTTCTTCCAATGGGACATTCGCGCCGGCAAGCAGCTTAACTTCGGCGAGCGCGCGAAACTGGAACTATTCTTCCAGGCGTTCGACCTCACCAACCGCGCCAACTTCGGATCCAGCTATAACAACAACGTCCGAAGCTCGGCCTTCGCAACTCCCAACGGATTCGTGACACCGGCCGGCACCGTGGTGCCGCGATCGTTCTCCGGCGAATTCGGCGCGCAGTTCCGCTTCTAGTTCGCTCTTAGACAAATCGAGCCGGCATGGTTTCACCACCGTGCCGGCTTTATTGCTTCTGCTCGGGTTACTGTGGGGGCATGTTGAGCCGCTTCTCAATCTCGAGTATTCGGTTCTCCAACGTACTCACACGCGCAACGATACCAGCGTCACTGGTTTCGAGATTGTCCACGCGCTTGTTGTTGGTGTCCGCGTAGGAGTAGAAGGCTTTTAGCAAGTTGGTCTCGGATTCACGGATCATTTCGCCGAGGCTATCGAGAATGCGCTGTTCCTGCGCATCCATCTTGCCCTCAATGCGCTGTTCCAGCGCTTGCAGATCGGCCTTGGTGGCCGGCTCATTCCCGTTGTTCATCGACAGACTCTACCTGAATCTTATCCTACAACCGCTCCAGCCGCACTGATCCGTCATTGGTGTGCACGATCAACGCCGGTCCGCCCGCATTGAGATTCCCGCGCAGCTCGTTTCTTCGGATACTGCCTGAAATCGACACCGGCAGATCCGACTGAATGTGCCCGTCGCCAGTGTGCACGTCCAGGTAGGCGGAGAAATGCTCCGGCAAGCGCAGCGTGACATGGCCGTCGCCGGTGCGCACGCTCCATTCCGAACTCATTTTCGACCCGGCGCCGACTTCGGCTTCGATACTGCCGTCGCCGGTCCGCAGATTCAACTGATCGAACCGCCCCCCGACGTGAATACTGCCGTCCCCAGTCTTCGCCTCCAGCGTGCCATCCACCGCTGTGGCCTCGATACGGCCGTCGCCGGTCTGAAGATGCGTATCACCTCGGACCGCATCCACGGTGATGCTGCCGTCTCCGGTATGGATGTCGGACCGAAGTTCGCGCGGAACGTGTCAGCTCCACGCGGATTGAGCGATTCCCGAAATTGAATACAAAATGGTGATGCGTCATCCGCACTTCCAATTCCACGCGATCGCCGGTTTGATGGTCGATCACCTCGACGTCGCGACGGAATCTTCCAGTTAGTTGTCGTCACCCGCGCTTCAATCTCCGGCCGATCCCAGGTGCGCACCACCACCGCGCCATCGTTGGTGTCCACTCGCAGCTCCGGCCTCCCGGAAACTGGAAACCGCTTCGACCATTCATCGGCCAGCGCCATATTGGCGCTCCCAGCCACGAGCAAAGACACAATGAGTATCCATTTCATAAGCCACCTAGGTATCACTACGCGCCAGGCGGGCGCGCAGTTCGCGGAATTTCGCCTCCCGGCGAGGCTAAATGGTCTCCAGCTCCTCTTCGAGCAGTTGCTTCTGGTACAAGTCCGCATAGTATCCGCCATTGGCAACCAGTTCGGCGTGCGTGCCTTGCTCGACGATCTCGCCGTGCTCGATCACGAAGATCCGGCCGGCGCTCTGAACAGTGGAGACGCGATGCGAAATCAGGATGGTGGTCCGCCCCCGCATGACGGCCTCGAGGCTGGTGAGAATGCGCTCCTCGGTCAGTGTATCAACGCTCGACAGCGCGTCGTCCAGAATGAGAATGCGCGGGTTTCGCAGGATCGCGCGCGCGATCGCTACGCGCTGCTTCTGTCCGCCCGAAAGCGTCAGGCCGCGTTCGCCGATCATGGTCTCAAATCCGGCCGCGAAGCCGGCGATGTCGGGACCCAGCCCGGCCTGCTCCGCCGCTCGCCGGATCTCGTCTTCGGTCGCATGCTCCACTCCCCAGGCGATGTTCTCCGCCAACGTTGCGCTGAACAAGAACGTCTCCTGCGGAACGAAGCCGATCTGCCGCCGCAGCCACTCCGGATCCAAATCGCGCAAGTCCACGCCATCGAGCGACACGGTCCCTTTGGTCGGATCGATCAGCCTTGGAATCAGACTTACCAGCGTGCTCTTCCCGCTGCCAGTGTGCCCCACCAGCGCCACGGTCGCTCCGGCGGGAATCTCCAGATCCACGTTGCGCAGCGCGGTGCCAGTCGGGTATTTCAATTCGACATTTTCAAAACAGAGTGACCCCTCGGCGTGCCCGGTCGGCTGAATCGCCCCTTCTTTGGCCGCGATCGTAGGCCTCTCGTGCATCAGCTCCATCAACCGGCCCCACGAAGCGGTCCCGCGCTGCGTCAGGTTCACCACCCAGCCCACCGCGATCATCGGCCATACCAGCATGCCCATGTACGTGTTGAACATCACGAAGCTGCCCAGCGAAATCCGATGCTGGAGCAGTTGATAACCTCCGGCGAACAACACCACCAGAAAGCTAAACCCCATCAGCGCCTGCAGCAGCGGCATGAACAACGCCGAAAGCCGCGCCAGCCGGATGTTTTCGCCCACGTAGCCGCGATTCAGCAACTCGAACTTGCGCACCTCGGCCGCCTCCTGCGCGTAGGCCCGGATCACCCGCACGCCCGAGAGATTTTCCTGAACGCGGCTGCTGATGTCGGAAAACATCTTCTGGATGGTTTCGAAACGATCGTGAATGCGGCGCCCGAACAGGATCACCACCATGACGATCAGCGGCGCGGGAATCAGGCAGATCAGCGTGAGCTGCCAGTTGGTGGACATCATCACGCCGATTGCAAACAGCGACAGGAACGTGGTCTCGGTCCAGTACATGACGCCGGGCCCCAACATCATACGAACCGCATTCAGATCGTTGGTCGATCGCGCCATGATGTCACCGGTGCGGTACTTGGCATAAAAATCCGAGGAGAGCGTTACCAGGTGCGAGAACAGATCGTTGCGCAGCTCGTATTCGACGTCGCGCGACATGCCGATCAGGATCACCCGCATCCAATACTGGAAGATGCCCTTGACAGCCGAAAGACCGATCAGCAGAGCCGCGAATTCAAATACCAGGCTGATGCGAAATCCGCGAGTCAGCGAATCGATGCCGGCGCGGATCACTAGAGGCAACGAGGCGTGCAGCACATCGCGGACGAGCAGCGAACCCATTCCGAGCGCCAGCGCGCCGCGGTGACGCCACAGATACGGCCCGGCCGTCTTGATCACGGTTCGCATCCTACATTCCCATCCAGGTCGCCACAGTCTTCATCCATTCAAAGGCAAAAACCTTGCGGCCATCCCGAGTTTTCCACCAGCCGTCCGGCGTGAAGTCCTGGTCCGGCGCGCTCACCACGTGGAACTCCAAGTCAGGAGCCTTCGACCGGAAGATACTCCCGGCTCTGCGCGTATGGAAATTGCTGGTGACGATATCGATTCGATGCGCGTGCCGCCGCCGAAGTTCCGGGATCACTGCGTCCGCTTCCGACGCTGTACTGCGCGCTTCGTTGGGGAACGCCACGAAATAAGATTCGGGATACCCGTGGCGGACGGCGAACGCGATCGCGAGATCGGATTCGTGCTGGCCGTATGCGCCCGAAGGTCCGCTCACCAACACTCGCGGCGCGATCCCTTGGCGCACCAGATCAGCCGCCACCAGAATCCGGCCGCCGGTAAAGTCGCCCGCAAGCACGACGATGCAGTCGGCCGGCGCCGGAGCATCCGACTTGACGAGAAACCCGCCCAGCAGCGCGAGCCACAATCGGGAAGTTACAAGAACCAGGACGACGAGGGCGGCTGCCACTCCGAGGAACCATCGAAAACGGCGCCGGCCGCGGTTCACGCGCGATCTACTTGTCCTCGGAAGAGGTCTTCTGGTCCAGGTGCCCCACCGACTTCAGCCGCTGGAACATGCGCTCCACTTCGGCCTCGTCGTCAGGAAGCATCAGCGGATAGCGCGGCGCGGGCAACTGCTTCTTTGCACCGGCTGCAGTCAGCGCCTCGCCCCAGAATTGCCGGTAGGGCACGCCGTCGATCAACGCTTCTCGCGCATACCGGCGCAAGTTGCGCAGCAAGCCGCTCGATGTTTCCGCTTCGCCAGGATAAATGATCAGATGCCGGCTCTTGTCGGCCAGGGTCAATCGCACGATTAACGGATGTTCGCGCTGCGATCCAGTCTGCGAATCTGCTTCCACGGAATCGCGGTGCGGCCGATCTGGACGTGGCTCTCATGAACTTCCACCGGCGCGCGCGAAGCCAGGTACAGCACCACGCCGGCGCTCGCAAGAAACAGACCGGTGGCGATCCAGCACAACGGATATGTCCAGGACAGCCAGGCGGAAAAACCGCTCAGCAGCAGCGCGACCAAGCCGGACCAGGCATACTGGCGCGGCACTGCATAGCGAGCGATCGGGGCTGGCACACTTTCAGACTACCTTGATGGAAACGCGCGCGTCAATTCGACTTTGGGATAGGAGATAGGAGGTTTTGAAAGTGCCCCCATCGTTGCTCGCGGCAAAAGAAACGCATGGCGACTACTAAAAGGCTCCACGCGAGGCGTCCGACGCGCAGATTCGAACATTATGATCTAAACCGATTGCTGGTGAGTTAGGCTATTTCATAGGCCAAGGACAGCCCCTTAAGAATGGACGTAGCAACGCTTACCTGCCGACTCAGTCCGGCTCAGATCCAACTGCTGAAGTTTGCTGAACATGTCACACGACCTCGTGCTTGCAAGAGGATTGCCGCAATTGCAAACCTGCTGGGCCGTACAATCGGATTGGCAGACGAGGAACTCTTTGCGCTGTTTTGTGGCAGCTATCTCTTTGATATCGGAAAGATTGCAATTCCCGAGTCAGTCTGGCGCAAACCTGGTCGCCTAACGCCCGAAGAGTTTGGAATCATGAAGACACACACAGCAAGAGGATTTGAAATCTGCCGTCCAATTGAGGTGTTCGCTGGGTCGCTGCCAATCGTCCGGCATCATCATGAGAGATGGGACGGCACCGGATATCCTGACCGGCTATGCGGCGAGGCCATTCCCTTGCTCGCTCGATTGCTTCAGATCATCGACATTTATGATGCGCTGACTGCCAATCGACCATATCGACGTGGATCTACGCATGAGGAAGCGATTATTGCAATGAGAACATCGGGCCAGCTAGATCCTGATCTGGTGTGCAGCTTTTCTGGATTATCGCCTTCCGCACACTTGGAGGCGGAGGCCTCCTTCGCTTGGGTCACAGAGGTTTTCAAGATCCCACCTGACGGCGCGGCGTTGCAAAATACTGAGTTCTATTCCTGTTTCATAAGCCATTCCAGCCGCGATGTGACTCTCGTTAAGAAGCTCAATAGTGATCTCGTCGATGCAGGCATCAAATCCTGGTACGCCCCTAACGATCTCAAGACGGGAGACATGCTTCGGCCAAAGATTGATAGAACCATCAGGCTATATGACCGGCTGCTATTGGTGTTATCAGCGTCTTCGATAAAGAGTCCCTGGGTGGAATCGGAAGTTGAAGCAGCACTCGATGAGGAGCGCCACCGCCGAGAACTGCCAGAGGAATTTCGGGGCGATCCGTTGGTGGTGTTTCCCATACGAATCGACAATTCGATTTTCGAAATTCAGAGTGGATGGCCAGCACTCATCAAGAGAACGCGGCATATCGCCGACTTGACGTCATGGCAGAACCCCGTTTCTTACCAAGGGGCGCTGGATCGCCTCATCCGCGACTTGGTGATCAGTGACGAAGTTGATACGAAGGCGCGGGCTGCCCGCAGGGAAGCCGGGCTAAGTGTTTTGGATTTAGCTCCACGAGAGTGACGGCCTTTACGAAGTGAACCTAATCTGCTTAAACCACACGTGGCGCTGAGACCATCAATCCCTTCTGACGTGACTCGGAAGCGCTCAATCGCAGTCGAATCGTACGGCCTCGATTAGGCGCGAAGTTTCATACGAATTGCCTTTTTGGGTTGTCCGACCGTATTCGGCGATCAGGTGAAGACGCCGTTTGGCTCTGGAGCAGATCACATAGAGAAGCTTCGATTCCCGTTCCGATGCGACTTCCTCAGTGCTGTTCATGATGCTGGACCAATGAGGTATATAGCCCCTAAGAAGACCGAAGGCGATTACCGTTCTCATATTCCTCGCCTTTGACGCCGTGTCTCCACCCCACACGAAGCGCAATACGTGTCGGTTCTCTGCAAGAAGAGCGGCTTTTCCCACAGAATGTTGATGAAAGCGAGGGCAGGGACCACCAGGCCTCATCGCAAAAACAGGGAGCGGCTAGCTGCCATCCTGGAGGACCTCAATGAGACTGATTGCAGATGATCCGGTTCGAGTGACGCATCGATTGCGTAGCTTGGGTATCATCAGGCACATGAAACCGAGTCTTGAAGAGCGTTGCGCAGAACTAAGAGACCCGTATGCTTACGAGCGTCGGCACATTCAGATCGGGATGATCAAGTACATCGGTAAGGAGTCCAACAGCCTTGAAGACGTTGAAGCCGGTCTAGTTCACTCTCCGCAAAACGTTTACACCGAGTACGTTGATTCGCGCCGAGACGAATGGCAGGCGATAGTTCTTCCTGTCCTCAAAAAAGCGCCGCTGTCGCTTCTCCAAAGAATTAGTGGCCGCTCCAGAAGGATGCTGATGAAGACGCGAGCCGGAACGACGAGGCCGCATCGCAAGAACCGCGAGCGGCTTGCGTCGGTCGTGCGAGAAATCGGTTTGATCTAATCCTTTTCAGTGTTCTCACTTTGGTCGCGCGAACCATAGGCGAGTGTCATTGACAGTCATGTAAAAACCCGGAAGGCTTAAACACAAGGCGGCTGTTGGCGTCTGAGCTAAACCGCCCACTGGGTCCATTGGATTCAATGCGCTGATCTGGACCAATGTTCTTGTCGCCGAGGTCCTTGATCGGATATCCTTTTGAATAAAGAAATCCGCTCACGAGCAGGGTGCACCGCGAAGCATTGAGCACGTCAACTGACAAAGTACCCTGGGCTAATGCTTTCTCGTTTATGGTCACCCTCCCAATAGATATGCTCATAGTCACCACTACACTCCCACTTGGAGTTATTAAGCTAAAGTTCGCGGCGTGAGGATTTCGCGGATCGAATGAGGCTTCAACTGGACTCCATACGGATTTTGTCAGAGCCAGTCTTTCAGCCGCTTGTTCCCGCGCCTGCTGGTCTATCGCCTGCTGTTGTCTTGTTCGCTGCTCGCTAGCCTGTTGCTGTGCCTGCTGCTCTTGGGATCGACGCTGTGCAGCTAAACGCTCGTTCAGACTTTCTTGCTGTTGACGCTCAGTCTCGGCCTGTTGCAGCGCCAACTGCTGTTCCTGTTCGCGCTGCGCGGCCAAGCGTTGATTTAGGACGTCTTGCTGATTTGCGGCTAGTGTGGCCTGCTGCTGTCTTCTCTTTACCTCTGCGTCGATCCGTGCCTGGCTCGTGGCTTGTTGCTGTGCGAGCTGCGCATTGATACCATCCAGGACTGTAACGCGCGGCAGATCTTCTGGGTTCTCCCGCATCACTCGTTCGGCGAATGCTTTCGATTCGCGGTCTGCGATCTTTTTGTCACGCAACCATCGGCGCACACCTTGCCCGCTGTCGGGTTCCATCCTCATCACAAGTGCTCCGTTTTCGATGCAAGTAGAGCGGACTATGGTCGTCTGGTTACCTGCGTAAGACACAATGAGGCAGCCACGCTCGTTCGCTTTTATGTCGGTTTCAGCCGTAGACTTTCCCCACCTAAAAGTGAGCATGCCATTTTCGATCGCGAATCGGAGGTGCTCCCCAGTATCAGTGCTATTCCATTGACCGAGAAACTGGGCGACAATCTCTGGTTTGATCGTTTGCGCCGGGCTAGGTTTTGCGAGTAAGGACGAGAAAAGAACAACGATAAGGAACTGGCAAGTGTTTGCGCTCATCGAATTCAGAATAGGCACTGGTCCCTCCTTGGCTTTGTTCGGTCAATGCGCTCACAGACTAAAACAGCGCGGAACAACCGGACGCTATCATAGGTGCTACAACAGCGCTGCGCTGGATGGCGTCGATCAAGCGGCGCATTTGAAGAGCTGGCGCACTTAGAAATGTGCTCCCACGATTCTCCACACCGCTTGCGAACCGATGTTCCCTCCACAACCCAACATCTGGGAAGTGCGTGGCGGCACCCTCACTTGTTGATCCGATTCGGTAGCAGCGCCTGATCCATGGAGAATAGTCAAATGCACTGTAGCCACGATGTTTCGAGAACCGGTGTTCCTAAGCCACCAAGCGCCAAATGCATTGTCAACCCTATTCGAACACGCATTACCCGCACCGCTATCGTTGAGTATGCTAACGTAGTCGCTCGCGCTCGCAGGAGGCGGCGCAGTTGATGGGAGTGGTGGATCAGAAGAACGACACTGTGATGGTTTTCTGTTCTCCATGAACGCGTTCACAGCAGCTCTCCCAGCGTCGGAAACCTGTCTAACGGCACGTCCACCGTCGCCGTTACCCCTAAGAGCATCATTTTGGCAGGCCAAGACTGAATCATACTGATCAGCCCTTTTGCAAGTGTCCAGGTATACCTGATGGGAAGATCCTCGATCTAGGTTCGCGCACCAGTTTGAGTGTATTTGCCAATCCTGCGCCAATGCGGGAAACACAAAGATAGGCACTGTCAACAACCAGCTGTTAAGTGTGTTCATGACATTTCTCCAAAATTCGGTTCACCTTGATGCGAAGTCTCTGCTTGATACGGCCCATTATGTGATGCGCGCGTCGGGCACGCGTCCCCCAAATGGGTTACGGTTCTGTTGTAGTCAACGGCCAATCGAGTGTTTGCCGGACCGGGCAGGACGCTCTGTGCCGTTCCGTATGGAAGTCGTTTTAGACGCGTCGTGACGCTTGAATTTCAATCGGAGGAATTTCAGAGACTTTAAGAGAATACGGTCTGACCGTCGTAACTGCTATACTATGCCCGCATGATCGAACACAATGAGCGAGCGTTATCGAACCTCGTCGGGCGTATATATGAAGCTGCTGAGGGTCCCGAAATGTGGTCCGTCATCTTGGGTGTTCTCGGAAACGAATTTGGATCAACGGACAATGTAGTTAACTTGGTTGACGAAGATGCTCCGGTGACTGAGGTAATCATCGACGACGGCGGCGACACGCAATGGTGTCTTGCTTACAATCAGTACTATCATTCGATAAATGTCATCTATAAGCGGGTACAACCGTACTTAACTCCCGGTCGCGTAGTGTCTTCGGCAGACCACATTTGTGACCAAGATCTTTTGAAGAGCGAATACTACCAAGACTTTCTAAGGCGCCGTGATATTCACTATCTGATGGGTGTCGTGGTCAGCGCCACTCCCACGTCACGCGCCCTCTTGAGTCTGGGACGCTCCCGAAGATTTGACGCATGGACAGCAGCCGAGAGGGATTCCCTTGGTTTTCTCAGACCACACCTTCAACGAGCCGCGAGACTTAATAGCAGGTTTTGGGAAATCCGGGAGGAAAGAGATGCGATTCTCAACCGATTGCCGATGGGCATCATAGTGCTCAACGAGAGTGGAACTGTCAAGTACGCCAACCACGCGGCGGAAGATATTGTAAGAAAGAAAGACGGCCTATATATAACACCCAACGGCATTTCGGCAATGGTTCCCGGTCAATCGTCGAAGCTCCGCGCAATGATCTCTGGCGCTAGGTCGATTGCCAACGGCGAGGGGGTGGCGGGCGGAGGCAGCCTGTCGATCAGCCGTTCTTCGAGTGACCGGCCTCTTTCCGTACTGGTAGCTCCACTGATGCCCACACCTGTGTGGGCATTATCGCAGGTACCTTTGGTCGCTCTGTACATTACCGATCCCGACGCGGTGCAACCGACGAGCTTGGAACGTCTGGCCTCCATGTTTGAATTGACTCCTGCTGAGTCGAGACTAGCGGCACAGTTGCTCAGCGGCAAGAGCCTCGGCAACGCGGCGGACGAACTTGGTATTACCTCAGAGACAGCGCGCGTTCATCTGAAACGAATCTTCAGCAAGACGAACACATGTCGTCAAAGTGAACTCATGCGGCTGCTTCTGAGCAGCCCTGCCGCACTTCGCGACTGATGTGTACGTGGAGCAAAAGTCCTGCGCCCAAACATCGTCAAAACACCATCTATCGTTATGCAGCGCTATTGTCAACGACGAGCGAAGGAATACAACACCTCGCGTTTGGCGCACAAGGAGGGGGGCACTTTCAAAACCTCCTATCTCCTATCCCGTCAATTCGACTTTGCCCTTAGGATGCGGACTGTCTCGCCACGCACAATACAAGCTGTTCGAGCCGGAGGAGCATCCGGCCGAGTCGGCGACGATTACGTCGATATGACTGGTGTAGGCACGCTAACCCGTTTGCCGATACGAACGGCAGGGTTGCGCCAGCCAATCACGAGACGCAGCACTTCTCCGATGTCTCCGGCGTTATCGTTTCCGCGCGTGTTTGTCGCAATGCCTGCATTGCATAGTCTGCCTCCAAACTCTCTAAACCGAATTCGAAATCTCCGGGCTGGGGAACCAATGCCGCGTGCGATTACAGAACGAACAAATCGACAGCATCACCGGCACTTCGATCAAGACTCCGACAACGGTAGCCAAAGCCGCTCCTGATCCCGGCCCGAAGAGTGCTATGGCTGTTGCCACTGCAAGCTCGAAAAAGTTGCTTGCGCCGATCAGGGCTCCGGGCGCGGCTACCGTGTGCCGTACCCTCAACAGGCGCATCAATCCGTACGTGAGTGATGAATTGAAGTAGACCTGGATCAGGATCGGAACTGCAATCAGCAAAACATGAAGCGGTTTCCCGAGAATGTTATCAGCCTGAAACGCAAAGATCAGTACCAGGGTCGCCAGCAACGCAATCATGCTCACTGGCGCGAAACGTGGCAGAAGCCGGTCCTCAAACCAATCTTTTCCATGCGCGCGAATAAAGTAGATCCGCAGCGCGATTCCTGCTACCAGCGGGATGACAATGAAAATCGCGACGGCGTACAACAACACTTGAAAAGGAACGTGGAGAGAGGATGCGCCATTCACTAGGAAGCGAACAATTGGAGCAAATAGAAGCAACATGATCAGGTCGTTCACAGAGACCTGAACCAGCGTGTAGGCCGGATCTCCCTCGGTCAGATAGCTCCAGACAAAAACCATCGCTGTGCAGGGCGCCGCCGCCAGGATGATGCAGCCAGCGATGTACTGGTCCGCATCGGCTGCCGGTATCCATTCCGCAAATACATATCGGAAGAATAGCGAAGCGATAAATGCCATCGAAAACGGCTTCACCAGCCAGTTGACAAAAAGCGTTACGAACAAACCTCGGGGCTGCTGACCGACCCGCCGGATCGAGACAAAGTCTACTTTCATCATCATTGGAACGATCATCAGCCAGATGAGAACCGCAATGGGCACATTGATCCGGCTGCCCGTTCCAAACTCAAACTGACGCAGGGTCGCGACAAAGGCGGGCAAGGCCCTGCCGAGCAGGATTCCCGCGCCCATGCAAAGCGCCACCCACAGGGACAGGTATCGCTCAAAAGTTCCCAATCCGCGCGGTGATTTTGATTTCACAACAGCGTCTTTTTCCATCCTGTGGTTTCTCCTGGCACTTCTGGTGTAGCACGCACGTAGCATGCAGCGGGCTTGGTTGCTCGAATGAGTCGACGCGGACCTCGAAACAGCATGCAGACGGAATTAGGCAATTTGAGCGCCAACGACATACATTGCCGTGAAAGGACTCCTTTTAAAACGGTTAGCGACGTGCTGTTGGAGTGCTTATACGCAGTCATGGAGAAGCGAACTGCGTCTATCTTCTCTTGCAACTCTGGCACGGTGGGCAAGCCTCCCTATCTCCTAACCCGTCAATTCGACTTTGCCCTTAGGAGTGTGATGCCGCGCCACGCGTAGTGCACGCCGCTCCAGATGGTCGCCGCCACCATGAGCCAGAGCGCCAGAGTCACGGGCGCGGGGATGCCGTCGCGATCGAACATCACCGCCAGCGCCGCCGAGATCTGCAGGATCGTGCTGATCTTGCCCCAGACCGACGGCGGGAATTTCCGAACGGAGGTGAACGCAAACCGTACGCCGCCATCGCGAGAATCAGCAGGTCTCTCGCGAACACCAGCGCGACCATCCACCGCGGAATCGCGTGCACCCAGCCGAGCGCGAGATAAATCGCCACCAGCAGAATCTTGTCGGCGATGGGATCGAAATATGCGCCGACGCGCGTTGAGCTGCCCAGGCGCCGGGCGAGAAAGCCGTCGATGGCGTCGGATGCGCCGGCGATGAAGAACAGCGTGATCGCTCGCCCATGTTGTCCGTTCAGGATCGCCGCCGCGACAAACGGTGTCAGCAGCAGCCGCAGCAGGGTGAAAAGGTTGGGAGCGTTGAGCAAACCGCCTATAACGCTAATCACCTGAGCAATGACCTGGCACCGTGGTTCCTAGGAGACCAACGCATGCGCCACGCGCGTCGCCAACTGGTCGAAACTCAGGATCTCGTACAGCGACGGATCGGACATGATGCGCGACACCAGCGCGGTGTGCATCGCGTGGCCCGGCTCGCTCGGCGATGACGTGCCCGAGCAGCGGCTTGCCGATCAGCGCCAGGTCGCCGATCAGGTCCAGCGCCTTGTGCCGGCAGCATTCGTCCGGGAATCGCAGGCCGCCGGGATTCTGAACGCCTTCGCGATCGAAGCAGATCGCGTTCTCGAGCGCCGCGCCGCGAATCAGTCCCATGTTGCGCATCTGGTCCAGTTCATGCGCGAAACCGAACGTGCGCGCCGGGGCGATCTCCTGCGCGTATCGCTCGGGCGTCACTTCCATGTCGAGCGACTGGCGGCCGATCAGCGGATGGTCGTAGAAGACGTCGCAAGTCAAAAGAAAACGGTCCGACGGCAGAATCGAAATGCGCTTCCCGCCGGCCTCCACCATCACCGGGCGCCGGATCCGCAGAAAACGCTTCCGCCTGCGATACGCCTTGAGACCGGCGGCGCGCAGCAGTTCGACGTACGGCGATCCGCTGCCGTCCAGGATCGGAACTTCCAGGTTGTCGATCTCGACGTACGCATTGTCGACGCCCGAGCTGTAGAAGACACTCAGCAGATGCTCGGTAGTAGAGATCAGAACGCCATGCCGCATCAGGCTGGTGGCGTAGCTCACGCGCGCGATGTAGCGCCAGCTCGCCGGCACCTGAAAGTTGTCGAGATCCGTGCGGACGAAAACGATGCCGGTCGATGGCGGCGCGGGAAGAATGCGAATCGAAACCGGAACGCCGCTGTGCAGGCCAACGCCTCGCGCCTCCACCGGCCGCTGCACGGTGGTTTCAAATCGCACTGGCGTCTCCACCAGGCGTTCGTCGCTGTTTAGCAGGTGTCACCCTCAAAGCAAAACATTCTATCAATGTTCAACACGGGAGGCTAGCTTTTTGATTCAAAAAGGTTTTGCAAGATCCAACTGTGGCTAATGCGCCACAGTTTGCACGCGATTTTGTAGCCGAATTGTCACTTTCGGGACCAGCGGTAAAGCGCAGGAAGACCCAGACCGCGCTCGCAGTCACTCGCAAAAACGAACCCACGAGAGTCCGGCTGCCAGGCGGGCGAGAAGCTGTTGCAGTTTCCTTCGGTGAGTTGCACGGTTCGGCGCGATGCGAGGTCTTCGACGAAAATCTGGCGCGTGCCGCCGCGGCGCAATGTGTACGCGAGCGCGAGGCCATCGGGCGAGACGGCAGGATCGGTGTGGTCGCCCGAGTCGTGAGTGAGTTGCGTCGGCGGTCCGCCCGATGCGGGCATGATGTAGATCTGTCCGGCGGAGAAGACCAGGCGCTCGCCGTCCGGCCACCAGGCGACGTCGTGCACGGGCACTGGCGTTTCGAGCGGAGTCGGGGCGCCGTTCGCGAAGACGAAAATTCTGTCGTGCGAGATGAACGCGACACGTCGTCCGTCGGGCGAGATCGCCGGGCGCGTCGGATTCAAGTCGTCCGGCACGACGGTCTGAAGATCTTTGGTCGCTGGATCGTAGCGCATGATGCGGGAACGTCCGTCCGCCACCAGTTCGAAGTAGATCGCATGCGCCGAGGCGGAAGGATGGAACGCGTGCCCATCGAAGCGCAGCGTCTCGAAGCTCCCGCGATTCCAGCGCAGCAGTTCATAGCGGCCTCGCCCCATGGATTCATAGACGACGCCATCGGCCGAGATTGCCGGCGAGTCGGAGAAGATGGCGCGAGGTTGCACGGCGACGCGCTCGAATCGTTGCGGCGGCTCGAGGCGAAAGCTCGCCATACGGCGGCTGGCGCTGAAGCCCGCGGCTGCGATGATGACGAGCGCGAGTGCGGCGGCGATCACGGGCCGAAGTTTGCGCCAGTACTCGATGCCTAGCGCGACGTAGAAGCCAAGAAGGATCCACACGCTGGGAAACCCGCCGCTCCAGGATGCGGGCAGCGAGATGGTGAGCGACAGATAGACAGCCACCAGCGCGACGCGAACCCAAGCGGTCGCCCGCTCCCATAGGAACGCCACCGGGATGAGCAGCATGACGCCCATGTACGGCGCGCGGCTCGGCGTCACCAACAGCAGCATCACCAGGAACCAGGCCAGTTCGCGTTTGGTGTCGCCTTCAGCGGAGCGCGGCATCGCAATCAAGCAGAACGCGTGCCGCGGCCAAGGTGAAGAGCGGCTGCAGGAAGAAAGCGACTGCGGGCACATTCGCGATGGGATGCGGATTGAGCTCCGGCTCGAAAACGAACGCATGCCGAAACATGTTCGACAGTGTCGCGAGTCCGGGCGCATACGGATCGGTGCTTTCACCGGCCAGCGCGCGCGGCAGCACGTCCGTCACATAAAACAGATTGTCTCGCCAGCCGTGCAGGCCGAGCGATATCGCAATCAAGACCGCGCAAGACAACGCCATCCCGGCCACCGCCCGCCACTGACGCTTCCAGGCGAAGTACAAAAGGAACGGCCCCGCGTAGAGCTTCAGCACGAAGATCGCGCCGAGCACGCTTCCCGCCCAGAATTCGCGCCCGCGCAGCAAGAGCCAAAAGCTGAGCGCGAGCAAGAGCAGAATGAAAACATAGTATTGCCCGAAGACGAAATTCAGCGAGAGCGCCTGGTAGCCGGCCATCGCCAGCAGCATCAAACCGGATGCAGGCAGGCTCGAGAGCTTCGCAAGAATCCAGATCGCTCCGAACAAGAACGCGACGTTCACGGCCAGCCACACTTGCTTGGCCGTCATCGGCGCCAGTCCCGACAGCGGCAGCATCGGCAACATCGTCAAGGGCGAATGCGGGATGTAGCCGCCGAGCTGCATCCCCCAGCCCGCGTAGTTCATTTCGCGCTGGAACCAGGTCCAGTCGTAGAAATTGCGCAGCGGCTCGTGGCGCAGAGTCAGCCGCGCGGCGGTGTAGTAGTTCGGAAAATCGGTCTCGACGTGCGTCCATCCGCGATGGACGGCCGGAATGAGCACGACACCGATTCCCGCCAGTGCGCCGGCGCGCAAAATCCACCGCAAGACCATTGCTAACAGGGTAACCGCTCCCCCAAGCCAAGCTATTCTGGATTGAGTGCCCCCAGCAACTACCAAGGCTCGCGGCGTGCAGGCTTCGGCGCCCGCCACCGCGCGGTCTCGCCTGTTCTTGATCGACAGCTACGGGTTCATCTTCCGCGCCTACCATGCGCGCGCGCGAAGCGCCGCCCCGCCCATGCGCACCACCACCGGCCTATCCACGGAGGCCGTCTACATCTTCCACAACATGCTGCGAAAGCTGCGCGCGGCGTACCATCCCGAGTACATCGCCGCTGTTTTCGAATCCGGCAAGACTTTCCGCGAAGAGACCTACGCCGAATACAAAGCCAATCGCACCGAAATGCCGCCGGATCTGCGCGACCAGATTCCGTACATCCGTCGATTGCTCGAAGCCATGCACATCCCGATCCTTCAATACGAGGGGTTCGAGGCCGATGATGTGATCGGCGCCATCGCGGAGCGCTCGAGCAGTCAGCACGACGTCGTCATCGTGTCGAGCGACAAGGACATGCTGCAACTGGTCAACGAGCAGGTGCACATGTTCAATCCGGTGAAGGAAGATGTCTGGTACGATCCCGCGACGGCCGAGCAATACATGGGCGTGAAGCCCTCGCAGGTTGCCGACATGCTCGCGCTGATGGGCGATTCGGTGGACAACATCCCCGGCGCGCCGGGCATCGGCGACAAAGGCGCGCGTGACTTGATCCAGCGCTTTGGATCGGTGGAGGGCGCGCTCGAACACGCCGCCGAGGTGGAGCGCAAGACGTATCGCGAAAGCCTGCAGAACAATCGCGAGCAGATCCTGCTCAGCAAGAAACTTGCGACCATCGATACTTCGGTTCCGATCGAGTTCCGCCTGGAAGACCTGGCGGCGCGCGAACCGGATGTCGCCGAATTGAAAAAGGTCTATAAAGAGCTTGAGTTTTACAGTCTGTTGAAGGAACTTGGGCCAACAGACGACTCCGCCGCGCGCGACTACGCGACGCTTGCAACGGAGGACGAAGTCGCCGCCTACGCCGCGCTCGCGAAGCTCGATCCAGCCGCCCCGATTGCCTTCGCCATCGAATCCGCGGTGGACGGCGACCTGCCGCTCACCATGCTGGGCGTCTCGTTCAAAGCAGGTGTGGCGCGCGCGCTGTCCACCGACTATCTCGACGCGCTCAAGCCGATTCTCGAAGACCCGCGCCGCGCGAAGATCGCGCACGATGTCAAGGGGCTGACTCTTACGTTGGGCAAGTACGGCATCCAGCCTCAAGGTTTCCGCCACGACGTGATGCTGTACGCGTTCCTGCTGTGTGCCGATCCCGCAGCTTGCACGCCGGAGGTGCTGGCCGAGCGCTATCTCGATCGGAAGCTGGGTGCAGCCGCTGAACAGCACGCCGACCTGGCGTTCACGCTGGCCGAGCGTCTGGCGCCGGAAATCGATCAGCAGGGCTTCCGCAAGATTTACGATGACATCGATCTGCCGCTCGCGTTCGTGCTCGCGCGCATGGAGCAGACCGGCATCCGCATCGAGCCGCGGCAGCTCAAGGTTCTCTCTGAGCAACTCGATTCCGACATCCAACGCCTGACCGCCGAGATCCACGAGCTGGCCGGCAAGCCGTTCAACATCAATTCGCCGGTGCAGCTCGGCAAAATCCTGTTCGAGGAAATGAACCTGCCGGCTCCGGTGAAGTACGGCAAGGGCAAGACCATCTCGACCGCTGCCGACGTGCTGGAGGGCCTCGCCGCCGATCACGAAATCGCGCGCAAGGTTCTCGAATACCGCCAGCTCGCGAAACTCAAAGGCACTTACATCGATGCGCTACCCGTGCTCATCGATCCCAAGACCGGACGCCTGCACACGACGTTCAACCAGGCGGGCGCCGCAACCGGACGCCTATCGTCGTCGAATCCCAATCTGCAGAACATCCCCATCCGCACTGAGCTGGGCCGGGAGATCCGCGCCGCGTTCGTTCCGCGCGAGGGGTGGAAGCTGGTGGTGGCCGACTATTCGCAGATCGAACTGCGGCTGCTCGCACACATGTCGCACGATCCGGTACTGGTGGCCGCGTTCCGCAACGGCGAGGATATCCACACGCGCACTGCGGCCGAGGTTTTTCGCGTTCCTCCGCTGATGGTGACGCCGGAAATGCGCCGCAATGCGAAGGCGGTGAACTTCGGAATCGTGTACGGCCAGACGCCTTTCGGCCTGGCGACGTCGCTCGGCATCGACCGCAAAGAAGCCGAAGCCTACATCCATACTTACTTCGAGCTGCACTCGGGCGTGCGCAAGTTCATTCAGGAAACCATCGCCGAAGTGCGCAAGACCGGGTTCGCGCCGACATTGTTCGGACGCAAGCGTCCCATTCCCGACATGCACAGCAAGAATCCCAACGCGCGGTCGTTCGCCGAGCGCACTGCCGTGAACACGCCGCTGCAGGGAACCGCGGCCGATCTGATCAAGCTGGCCATGATCCGGATCGATGAAATTATCGAGCGTGAAAAGCTGGAAACCCGGATGCTGCTCCAGGTGCATGACGAACTTCTGTTTGAATCACCGCCATCGGAGGCCGAGCGAGTGGCCGCGATGGTGAAGCGCGAAATGGAAGGCGTCTATAAGCTTAACGTGCCGCTGGTAGTGGACGTCGGAGTAGGAGATAATTGGCGAGACGCAAAATGAGATACGCAAGTTTAATCCTGTTCTGCGCGGCGCTGCTGCTGGCGGGCTGTTCTTCGTCCGGCACGTCGGCCGCCCCGCCTTCAGAGTTCAAGGTAAAGTTCGACACGAGCAAAGGCGTGTTCGTCGTCCAGGTGCATCGCGACTGGGCGCCCCTTGGCGCCGCGCGGTTCTATGAGCTGGTGAAGAGCGGGTTCTATGATGACGCTCGATTCTTCCGCGTCGTCCCGGGCTTCGTGGTGCAGTGGGGCATCTCGAAGGATCCCAAAGTCACAGCCGAGTGGCGCGAGAAGCGCATTACTGACGATCCAGTGAAGGAAACCAATCGTCCCGCCACCATCACGTTCGCGACCAGCGGGGCAAACACCCGCACCACGCAGCTCTTCATCAATCTCGGCCCCAACGGCCGCCTCGACGCGATGGGCTTCTCACCGTTCGGCGAGGTGATCGAGGGAATGGATGTCGTTTCGAACCTATATTCGGGATACGGTGAACAACCCGACCAATCACTGATCGAGTCGCAGGGCAACGCGTATCTCGAGAGCTCGTTTCCGAATCTCGATTACATCAAGACGGCGCGCGTCGAGTAGCTGCTCACTCGCGGGGCTTGTACACATACACGCCATCTAATGCCGGTCCGGGAACGTGCTTCACCAGCTTATAGTGCTCGCGGATCTCATTGAGCTGCGCTGCGGGCAGGCTGGAGATTTCCATGTCCAAAGGGGCGTGGGGAGTGCGCACGTCCTCGAGTAACAGCACCGTCGAAAAGGCCGATGCAGCGAGATCACGCCGCAGAGGCTCCGGATCGACGACGCCTGATTCGACCAACAAGTGGTAGAAAGCCATTTCGACTTCCAGGCGGCCCCGCAGGCGAACAGACGCGTTATAGTCCGCCGAAAGAACGCGCCCGCCATCCGCCAAGCTGTCTCGAAGCGCTGCGACTACTTCGCGGCTCTGCTGCTCGCCCACAACGCGTTTTAGAACAACCAAGCTGGTCGCGCATAAGTTGACGACCAGAAACAGCCCGAGTGGGGCTTGCAGCAGGGTGACAGCCGCGCGGCTGCGAAGAAACGACAGGCGGAAGAAGTCGAGTGAATGCAGGCCGGCGCTCGCACAAAGAATCAATACGATCGTGAATTCGAGCTGGTAGTTGAGATCTGAGCCGACTTTGGGCGCGCTTACCAGAAAGACGCCGCCAGCCAGGCCCAAGTAGACGAAAAGCGCTGCGCCACACTTCGCGATGGCCGCTCTGGCCCCGCACATCGCGATGATCAGCAACGGGCCCGCTTCGAAGATAGTGAATCGAAGATGCTGCTGCAGCTTCCCGATTGAGTAGGGATTCAGGTTGGCTCTCACTGTGTCCGCCAGAAAGCGGCCGCCGAGCACGGCATCCAACGCTAACGCGACAACGGCGACGACCGCAGCGCAAGCGCATCCGAAAAGCAAAGCCGTTTTGCGGCGCCTGAGCAACATAAGCAGGAAAATGGCAGCGGGGCAGGCCAACATGGTCTGCTTCGTGAAGAATGCCAGTACGGCGCACACGCCGGCCCAGAACAGCGTGCTCTCTTTGAGGATCTCGTAGCGCGAGTAAAGGTAGAACGCCGCCAGCGACCAAAAGACCGCCAGCACGTCGACTTGACCGACCGTTCCCCAGGTCAGCAGGAGAGTGCTGGACGCGCACAGCAGAACGCTGATGGAGGCACTGTACCGGTCCTTCGTGTACAGCAGCGTAACGAACCAGCTCAGGACCACGATGCCAATAGCGGCTAGTAAACTGATCAAGCGGCCAGCCATGTAGACAGGCAGCCCCAGGATTTGTAAGCCGGCGTCAGCGAGGTAGAACAGCGGCGTGTAGGGCGCCACCGTGTACGGGTAGTGATGGAAGTCGTAGTAGAGCGTACCGTCGTGAAGCAACATCAACGTGTGGGCGGCGACGACGCACTCGCCCCCCGTGAAACAGTTTTGTGCCCAAAGCAGAACCGCAAAGTGGCCGATGACGAGCAAAACAGCGAGGATCGCAAAGACAACGACGATCCGCCGGAAATAGATCTCCGTCCTTTGAGTTTGATCCGTGCCGGAGTCGGCCAGAGCGACGGTTTGCATGCGTCCTAAACGTACATCGGCGCGCTGCGCTTCAAACTTCAACGCTGGTGCGGCCCGCCCGAAAGGGAGACCACGGAATGAGCGGCAGGCGATCTGCGGCCCGATGATGCTGGTGCGTGGATCGGTGACTCGCAGGAAGCTGTCAACTGCTAAAATCGGGGGAGAGTACTTTCCCGGGCCACCCTAGCTCAGTTGGTAGAGCGGCTGATTCGTAATCAGCAGGTCGCCGGTTCGATCCCGGCGGGTGGCTCCAGAATTAATTCAATCACTTAGAGGCCCGCCGCGAGCGGGCTTCAGTGTTTTTGTCAGCAGTTTTGTCAGCAACTCGGTTCCGGTCAGGCATTGTCAGCAGATTCGACACCTTCGGCTCGCCACCGAGGAGCTTCTCCATCTTCTCGGCCGAGTCGCGATCGCTGCCCTCGAACAAGTGCCCGTACGTATCCATGGTCAACTTAATCGAGGAATGGCCGAGCCGTTCAGAGATCTTTTTTGGATGCACGCCTTCGTGGATAAGGAGTGAAGCGTGGGTGTGGCGGAGATCATAAAGTCGGAGCTTGGTCAGTCCGTTCGCTTGGCAGATGCTCTGGAAACGCCGCAGCACGTTCCGCTCTTCGAGCGGCGTGCCGACTTCAGAGGGAAAGAGCAGTCCGTTCTCCTGCCAGGATTCGCCCGCGAGCTGCTGCATCTCCTTCACGTCATGAATTTCTGTCGCTAGCAGGTCGGCGACGAAGCGGGGGAAATCGATCGTTCGTCGACTCCGATCCGTTTTCGGCGGACCGAACTGGAATCGAGCGACCTTCTCGCCTTTCTTGCGGCGTGTTTTGACGAGAACCTGATTTACGGTTAGGCGCCGATTCGGGAGATCGATATCCGCGACGCGGAGACCATACAGTTCCTCAGGTCGCAACCCCGTTGTGACTGCAAGCGCATAGAGCGTCTGATGCCGGTCTTCGCTGACGGCGGCCAGAAACGCCTTCGCTTGGTCGGGGTTCAGAAATCTGATTTTGCCTCCGCCTGGCTTGACCGTTCGCTTTCGCTTCGCGACGCGGAACCGTGCTCCGGCTGGATTGCGATCAAGGAGCTCCCATTCAAGCGCGAATTGCAAGGCGCGCCGCAGAACCGACTGCGCGTATTCCACTGTGCGATCGCCGAGGCCACGGCTCCGGAGGCTCTTCATCCATTCATCGACGTGGATCGGCTTCAACTCGGCGAGCACCACGCCGCCGATTAGCGGGACCACGTTTTCCTCGATGTGATATCGGTAATCTTGCCAGGTGCGAAGCGAAACTCCGCCCTCCGTTTTGTAGAACTCCAAAAAGCGCTTCAGAAAATCGGCGAGAGGAGTCTGCGTAGCCGCTCGGTCGAGACCTTTGCGTCTGCGCGCGATTAGGTCCTGCGCCTTGTTGAGCGCTTCCGTTCGCGTCGCAGCCATTACCGAATGGCGCTTGCCATCAACAAAGAGAGTCCGAGGAAGATCCACACGGTAGTACTGCTCGCCATTGCGTTGAACCTTGAATGCTTTCATCGTTGCCCCAGTGGAGCGTACTACCCTATTGTCAGCTAAAAATCAGCAGGCAGGTTCTTTCCCGGCGCCGCTACGGTAGGTTGCTAGCCAGAGGCGGAGGTCTCGAAGAGAAACCCGAACCATGACCCGTCTTCTTTTTGCCCCTCCAAATCTGTACGTGGGAAGCGTGCCATCGGTCATCATGCGATACGCGGTCGCGCGGCTCACGCCGAGCTCGCGTTGAACTTCCGTGGCCCTCAGGAGGCGATCCGTGTCGTTCGAATCCAAGTGATCAGACGTGTTTGATTGGGTGAAGGCAACTGTACTCAGATGCCCTGCGAGCTTATCAATATCGGAGTATCGACTGCTTCGGTTTTCCAGCGAGTTCATGTGCGCGAAGGAGGTTTCCAAGAACCAACACCAGAGTACGCTCTCACAGTCTCAATGTCTAATGTTTTCTCAATACGCGCGCATGCGCCAGGAGGATCGCGCATCCTCGATGAGCCTCTCCTCCGGTTTGCGGGTGCGCGGGGCCCAATGCGCTATTCCGAAAAGCGTCCATTTGTTGGGCACAAAAGGTCGGTACCAAGTAATGGGAATCGAATGAGCCAAGCCGCAGTTCTCCGGTTGAACTAGATCTAGTTGTTCATTACGTCAGCACCGGCCCGGCACCGTGTGCGTGTGGCGGCACAGACTGGCCGAGGGTGTTAGCGCCTGCTTCGAAAACACACCCATGACGCCAATTCGGAAGCCCTCAGATGATCTGGCTCGAGGTTTACTCCGTTTCGCTTTTTCGCACGTTCCAAACAGAGCGGCAGGCGACGCCGCTGCCTGCAAGTTATCAGGGTGAGTTATTCAACATTGCTCACCGTTGATAAACGGTGCTTGAAATACAGGGTGATAACGCCTCGGCTGAGTCACCCTGATCACCTCTAAGATTCGCTTGGTAGGCGTGGGTAGAGCGCTTCCTTCCGTACATCTTTCCGTACACCTCACAGCTAGGGTTGCTACGCCCAGTTCATGGCGATCTGCTTGTGTCGGTGGCCCAACGGCGAGTTCTCTGTGGTAAGTGCGGGAACGAAGAACGACGCGATTGAACTGCTCGACGAGTGGGGAAATGCCGAACAAGCGTCTTTGACCCGCATGACTGACTGCATGTTCGATTTCCGGCGTGACGATGAAGGGCAGGTTGAACTATAGCAGACATTGGCGAAGGGACTCAAGATCACATCATGCAGACCTGTTATCCAGCACTCTAACGGCGCATCCTTCCACTATCCCTCGCCGATGATCCGCAAAAAGTAGTAGAAGTATCGCCGGCCATCCGGACACAATCGCTCGCTCGTCAGGTTCATACGAAGAGGCGTTTAAGCGAGCGCTTGTCGTGCACGCTATGTCATATAATCGTTCGGAAAGAAGAAGGACCACTGCGGAATCGCTCCGCCCGTCAATTTCTAACACGTTGGATCTCAGATGCCAGAAGAAACTTTCAGACAGCAAGGACCTAATACTGGTCAGGTCACCCTGATGCCCAATAATGCGTCGCAACCGAGGAGGTTCGAATGACCAATATTTCGGTGGCTTTCGAGCGGGGTCTTGCGCCCGCCCTCCGAGTGACTTTCGTCGCTATTCTCGCTTCTGCTCTGGCCATCTCGGCAATGACTCTTGTCCTGAGATGGCACCACATCCCCCAACTTGCCCTCCTAGTGGCCGCGTCATGCCTACTAGCGCTGGTGTTAAGCCGCCGCGGCTGGATTAGACCAGCCTTGTTGCTTGTTCTGATGGGCATCACGTATACGGTCATGCACGCAGCGGCTCGGGCCAGCGGTATCGAGAACATCGGGCTTGCGATACTTCCTGTCCTGATCGTGGTAAGCGGCCTGCTTCTGGACCGCCTGACAATCGTATTCTTCACCGCCACCGCAATTCTTGCAACCTTGGGCATGCTCGCGTTCCGGTATTTCGTGCTGCGCGCGGAGCGGTTCAGCACAAACGACATGGGTGACTTCTTCATCTTCACGCTCACGTGTGCGACCGCGGCGCTGGTAGGGCGATTGTTTGCCCGGCGGATCGAAGAGGACTTCCGCCTGGTCCGCGAAAGCGAGAGCCGTTACCGGCGTATTTTCGAAAACGTTCAAGATGTGTATTACGAGATGCGCACCGATGGCACTCTGCTGGAACTCAGTCCCTCTAGCGCCGCATTGTTCGGAGTTCCGCGCAAGGAGATGATCGATAGTCCGCTGGCGGCGTTTTGTGCGAACCAATCCGAGTTTGATGCGCTGCTCGCAGCGCTTCGCACACATGGTCGGGTATTGAATCGCGAACTCGTCATCCGCGATTCCAGCGGAGCGCTCCGGCATGTTCTGGTCAACGCATCCTTGCTCAGCCGGTTCGAAACCGGAGAAGAGAGTGTGATCGGATCCTTCCGTGAGATCACTGACCGGAAGCACGTGGAGGAAGCCCTGGGCGAAAGTGAAGCGCGTTTGCGGCTGGCGCTCGAGGCAACGGGCGCGGGTACGTTTGATTTCTATCCCCAATCGGGGAAGCTGTTTTGGTCCGACATCACCAAGAGTCACTTCGGTATGTCCCCTGAAACCGGTGTGGACTATGAGAAATTTCTGAGTGTTTTGCACCCGGACGACCGCGACCGCATAGGGCAGATGGGAACCTCGCTCCCGTTCCCGCCAACGGGGGGAAGTTTGCGACCGAGTATCGCACCATCGGAGTCGAGGATGGGAAAGAGCGGTGGATCGCGGTTCGGGGCCGCATGCTGTTCGATCGGGAAAACCGGGCCAAGCGTTTTACCGGCACCACGCTGGACATCAGCGACCGCAAGCGCCTGGAGGAGGAATTGCGCCAGCGCGCCGAAGAGTTGCAGAAGATCATGGATGTCGCCCCGGTAGCCCTGTTTGTGGCTCACGACCCGGATTGTCATGAGGTTACGGGCAACCGGATGGCCAATGAGATGGCCGAAGCCGCGGAAGGTGCTAATATGTCGCCCTCCGCACCTGGCGGTGGGCACGAGCCCCGGAGGTTTTTTCGCGATGGGATTGAGATTCCTGTTCAGGAACTGCCGCTTTACGTGGCTGCGCGGGGAGTGGAGGTGCGGGACTACGAACTCGAGGCGCTGCTGCCGAGCGGCAGGAGGAGTTTGCTGTGGGGCCACGCAAGCCCACTGCGCGATGCGGCAGGCAGGGTTCGCGGCGCTGTTGCTGCCTTTCAGGACGTAACTGAGATCCGGCAACGCACCGATGCCTTACTGCGCGAAAGCGACGAACGCTTTCGGAACGCCGCGGACGCCGCTCCCCTGATCATATGGTTCGGCGACACCGACAAGCGTCTGACCTTCGTCAATGAACAGATGATCCGGTTCACCGGCCTTCCTGCCGAGCAACTCCTCGGCCATGGTTGGACGCAGGTGATTCACGCTGATGATCTGGAATCAGTGCGTGCGGTCTATTACGCAGCCGTGGATCAACGCAGCAGTCAGCAGTTCGAATATCGGGCCCGCCGCGCGGACGGCGAGTATCGCAACATGCTCGCAACCACTAGCCCGCGCTATGTCGGGCGCGGGTACGCCGGCCAGATAGGCTCGGTAATCGACATAACCGATCTCAAACATCGGCAGGAGGAAGACCTCGTCCGCCAGAAGTTGGAGACCGTTGGAACACTGGCCAATGGTATCGCACACGATTTCAATAACCTTCTGGGCGCAATACTGGCCCAAGCGGAACTGGCTCTGGCTGAGCTTGCCACAGGATCGTATCCCAAGGAGGAGTTAAAGGAGATTCAGGAGGTAGCGATCCGGGGATCCGAAATCGTGCGCCAGTTGATGATTTATGCGGGGAACGAGAGCGAAGTTTTTGAACTGGTCGACGTCTCGCGCATCGTAGACGAGATGCCTTCTTTGCTTTCAGTTTCCGTGTCGAAACACGCTAGGTTGGAAACTGACCTTGGCAGAGATCTTCCAGCCGTCCGTGCGAATCCCGCCCAACTTCGCCAAATTGTGATGAACCTTGTTACGAACGCTTCCGAGGCGATCGGAGAAAGAGATGGAGTGATCCGCGTCGCCACCAGATTCATAACCTTAGACCCGGCCAGCGCGATCACATGGCGTTTGACCGGGGGAGCTTATGTGCAGGTAGAGGTTTCCGACACCGGCTGCGGAATACCGCAGGAGTCGCAGTCCAAGGTGTTCGACCCATTTTTCACCACTAAATCAGCGGGCCATGGGCTAGGCCTTGCGGTCGTCGACGGGATCGTTCGGGGTCTTTGCGGGGCAATCCGTCTTAGTAGCGAACTGGACATGGGGACTACGTTCCAGATACTGCTGCCTTGTGCTGGAATCAGGGCGGAGATGATCAGTGAGCAGGTATCTCTTTGCGAGGAGACGGAGGCTCCTTCTCAAAAGGTCACCATTTTAGTTGTGGAAGATGAAGATCCCCTGCGCCAAGCCGTCGCAAAGATGCTTCGGAGTTCAGGGTTTTCTGTCATAGAGGCGCGCGACGGATCTGAAGCCTTGAAGACTATCCGAGAGTACAAGGACCCTGTCGACATCCTCTTCTTGGATCTCAATCTTCCGGGGACACCAAGCCGAGAGATCCTCGAAGAAGCCAAGCGTCTAAGACCAGAGATCAAACCAGTCATTACAAGCGCGTATCCGGAGGACTCAGCTTCCGCATCATTGCAGGTCAGAGTGGAGCGCTTTCTACAGAAACCGTATCGGTTCCGCGACCTTGTCGACCTGATTCGGAAAACCCTTTCATGAAGGCCGGACCGCTGGTATGGACCTAAGACTCGAAACACACGATGGTATTTTGTTTGCGACTGTCGCCGGAGAAGTCACTCTAGAGACGGCCCTGAGCCTTAACAGGACTGTCAGCGATGCCGCGACGGAACGAGGTTTTGATTTGATCCTGTTTGACTGTTGTGGGCTCACCGGTGAGCTATCGGTTCGGAAGCGATATGAAATCGGAAAGGCCATCGCGGAACACTGCTTAGGTAAGTTGAAACCTCCTAAGGTTGCAGTTATCGGCGGTCCACCGATCGTCACCGGGTTTGGCTCACATGTCGCTTGGAATCGTGGGGCTCGTTGTCGAGGCGTTTTCCGACCGGCAAGCGGGACTACGCTGGCTGGGGGCATTCC
The DNA here is from genome assembly GCA_963792065.1 of Terriglobia bacterium. Lineage (GTDB taxonomy): Bacteria > Acidobacteriota > Terriglobia > Bryobacterales > Bryobacteraceae > Palsa-89. Next base: position 1,276,296 of record CAWBUU010000002.1, on the reverse strand, counting down.
GTACAAAGGCTACCACGTTCTTGAGTGTCGCTCCCCAGACTTTGTGGGCCGGTGACGGCGAAGTTACTCGCCTTGGTTCCGGTAAGTTCGCTTTTCCGGGCTGGCGAAAACGTTGGTGAAAGCGTCCAGCATGGGCATCCAACAGACAAAGAGCAAGCTAAATCGCAGGTAGTCGAGAAATCTTCAAACGATTGCTGCCATCATAAGCATCACTCTTCTTGCGTGCATGCTTGGAAGAGTACATCCGTTGGGAAGATCGTTCGTTGGGACTACCAGGCTCAAATTCGGTCCCGAACCGGACGTCTTCATGCGGCACTTCGCGCCGCCGGCACGAGTTCGACTCCCGGTGGCCGGGAGCGAAGGATGGCGTCGCGCTTTCGGATCGCTTCGCGCAGGGAAGCCTCAACCACTTGAGAATCCGTGTCAAAGGCGGCAGCTAGGGTCTCGACGGATACACTCGCGTCGAGAAACAGGCGAAGCATGCCTTCCGGTGTGGCAATCAGCAAGCGGCTGAAGTCGTTCACCGCTAACGAACTCCAGCGAAGATAGTGCCTTGTCGGCTCGGTGCTTTCACGTCTGCCCCTCTGGAACGATGCCAGTGGTTCAACCTCGGTTCCTTGCTCCCTATCGAGCCTCTCCGAGATTGGGCAGCGTTCGACTGGTATCGATAGATGCACTTCCACGGAGGCAGCCTCACTTTTTTGGCTTTGGAGCAGGCTACGGCAAAAAAAAGGTCCAACTGATTTGTGCCGGCATCACCGACGTGCCAAGGAAACGCATCTTGACCGAGTCGATCGCAACCGTGGCATCCGTGTTCAGTAGTGCCTGAGTTTCGTAGATAGGACTAGGAACCGCGACGAAAGGAATGTGAGCAAATGAATCTGACCAAGGCACTTTTGGTCCTCGCCTGCGCTCTCGCTCTGGTAGCGCAACAAAGCAAGAAGCAAGAAAAGCCGGTGGGATTCGAATACTGCGGACATGGCTCCTCCCACGAATGCCGCTGCATACGACATACACAGGCCGTTCAGGATGACTACTTGAAGAGGTGCCAGCTCAACAGCAAGACCCCGGACGAGTTGAGTAAATGCATGGCTCATACGCCCGGTCACTGCGCGCTCGTGGCACAGTACGACGCAAGCGCAGACTACGATCCCGATAATCCGGACTCAGGTTCTGACGCCGACATGTCCGAGCGCTGTACCATGGCTTGCAAGAAGCATGACTGCCGATGCGACGATGGACCCACATGTCACATCGGACATACAGCCGCTGATCACGCGCCCAAGAAGCAACCATGAACTGTCGGACCGAAGGTATCATGCTACGGGAACGAGTTCCCGGTGTTCAGAGTGAACAGGACGCATGACTTGCGCGACCTCGGCTAACAACGCCGCCACTTCGAACACATCTGCAACAGAATAGCGAGCCAGGCTATGCCCGAATCGGCCGACTTTGATATTGATCTGACCGGCGTTTGCCCGGAACATCAACTCATCAGATGGGTCGTTACCGATACAGATGCATACGGCGTTATCCATCCGGAGCTTCCTTTTGATCCAGATCAGGGATGTGCCCTTGTGCCACGCTATGCGGGGATGGATATCGATCGCGTTATTTTCCAAGCGCATTCCAAACAGCATGCGGTGCGCGGCCATGCAAGTTCGTACGGCTCGGATAACAGCAGGCTGCTGGCTGCGGTCAACTTCCCGGTAGTGCACGGTAGCTGTAAATGTCTTATCCTCCACCCAGGCGCCCTCCCATCGCGTCAAGCTTCGGCTCAATTGCTGGCCTATTCTTGCGAGCCGCGGCTGCAGCCGACGGGCTTCGGGATGTTCGAACTTGAGGAACGGGCTTCGAATCTCAAGTCCACAATTTCCCGCCATCACGATCGGAAGAGGCAGCCTGCAGGACAGGTCTTGCAGGGCGCGCCTGCTGATCACGGCAATCACTGCGCGCTTGGACGCCAGTATTGCCAGCAGATTCTCGATGATCGCCGCGGGAACGGCGGCTTCTGCAGGCTTGTCCACAAGAGGGCACAGCGTGCCATCAAAATCGGTCGCGAGAAGGACCCGGTCTTCAACTCGTAGCAATCGGTTAATATCGGAAACACACGTAGCTGCGCTGAGCATCACACTACCTCCGTTTCGGTCAATCGTTCGCGCAAGTAAACTCGTTGGCAGGATCGTTGAGGTCAACGGAGATCACTTGAAGGCGTCTTGCGGGCCGACGATGTTGTCTCAGGCTTGTCGCCCGGGTAAACGCGGTCCACTTGATTGGATGGGACTTTCTTGTGATCGCCTTGAGTCGTGATGAAGTGAAAACTCTTGCCATCCACCCAGTACTTCGACACCGAATATGCCCAACCGTTCTTCAGCGCGATCATCGGCGGATGTTTTTGCCTGGATTCAGGCTCCGGTGTCGGCACTGTGTAGAATTTTGCACGCCATGTTTCGGCCTGTGCATCCGAGTCTGTCTGAGCGTTTTCTCCGGGATTGGCTTGTTCGCCCGATACCGGACCGTTAAGCATGTCCGGAATTGTGGGTGGTGCGGGTGGTAGACCATAAGGGCCCGGGCCAAAGTTCGGATTGCTCATCGGATAGAAGGAACCAAGGTCGTATGGACTGTACGCCGGGTAGGGAGTCGGGTAGAAGCCTGGTGCTTCGGGAAACGGCAGGCCATTCCATCCAGTGAAAGGCGTGTAGGCCGGTATGCTGAAAAAAGGAACAACGCCCGGTTGCCCGAACCGGCGCCCACCCAAACATCCGGGTCCAGAGAATGCGCACGAACCGTTGTGAAAACCTGGCCCCCAACTTTGCCCGCCAGTCCCTCCTCGTTGGAACGGACCTCCCTGGCGACTGGGAAAGGTCGAGCCGAGGTTTCCAACTGGATTGTGGTTTGTAGGCCCAGCCGCGGCCCCGATATCCCGCCGCGCGGGCCTCCTCCCGGCATTCCTCCACCGCGTCGCTGAGCCAAAGCCATGGACGCAACAAATAGGATGAACGCTGCTGCCATCGTAGAGGACCGCATAAAAACAACTTCGTCCAATACCGCTTGATTCGGTCGTGCGCGGACAGCGTTAAGAAAGATGTCTACCGGGTTACATCAGTAGAGCGATCAATCGGGTGGTTCTCTAAGATCTCGCGAGCCTGCAAACGATTATTTTCCATCCAGGCTCTTAGCAAGCCGTTTCGGGACGCTTTCTGCAATCTCATCCAGCGCGTTGGGCGAGGTACTTTGCGTGGAGTCGTCATTGATGGCGCACAAGTTTCGCGTAAGCGATGTCATTCGAGCAGGATGCGGCGTGAGGGCTGTGGGAGGACGTATAGCATGCCAGCGACTAGGCCCAGAGAGCCTCGTCCACTCGATCCGTCATGACGGCGTATGCCCTTTGGGGATCCACAACCACGCGGAAGACACCAGAACTAGTGAGCCGGCTGGCTATGTAGCGATCGAGGCCATTCGCCATCGGTAGGATATATACGGTACGATTCTTGAGCTGAAGACGAGCGTCGTGGCCCAGCGTCGGAGAGCAGAGCAACGCCGCCACCAATATGGTCCAAGAGAGCTTCATAGTTTACGCTTGATATGCGATTTCTCTCTCGTCCGGCATGCACTCTTGCTTTGATGCACTAGAGCGGCCTCCGGCGTACGATTTTTCTAAAGACGCGTAACCCGCCGGAATCGGCCTTCTTTCCATCCGCCCCCGCAGGGCAGCATCGTTGTGTATCAGAGGAGGTGCCCTGTGCTACCCGAAAACTCTGTGCCTGACCTCACCGGACTGTTCGCCAGACGCTGGTGGACAGTGCTTTTGCGAGGCGTCATCGCGATCGCCTTTGGAATCGTTGCGTTCGCGTGGCCGGCGGTAACGCTCAGTACCCTGGTGCTGCTGTTTGGATTTTACGCCTTAGTAGATGGTGTCTTTTCTCTGTTTGCAGTGATCGGCGGACGGCATCGCCGCGAGAATCGCTGGTTGCTTGCGCTCGAAAGCATCGTCAGCATCTGGGCTGGTATCGTGACTCTTCGCGCTCCGGCTCTCACTGCTGTTGTGCTGGTGTTCTTTATCTCGATCTGGGCTATGGCAACCGGCGTACTAAGAATCGTGGCCGCTATTCATCTGCGGAAAGAGATCTCCGGCGAAGTTTGGCTGGCGCTGAGCGGCTTGCTTTCGATACTCTTGGCGTTGATGCTCATGCTGCGTCCGATGATCGGCGCCATCACGCTGGTCTGGGTCATCGCAGGTTATGCGCTCGCCATGGGTATTCTTCAGATCCTGCTTGGCTTCGAATTGCGGCATCCGCACACGGCGTCCTAGGCTAACCGGCTCTGCGGATCGTGCGCATACCGGGGTTTCTTTGGAAGAGCAGTTGCACCTGCATCCGCAGAGTCCACGGTGACCCGTCGTGTGGACGCACGGCGTTCCCCTAGGCCTGAACCGAAACGTTCAGCGGCACGGTCCCCAAGTGGAAGATTCGGCCTACGCCACCACCCACAGGCGTAACCCATTCGTTTCCGCGTGAAGCTCTCCAGTCTGCGGTGACGACTGGAGCGGTGGTTAAATACCAACCTTTCGACAGCTGATAGGAGATGAAACTGCATCAGGAATTGATTGACTGCCGGGCGGCCGCTCGGACCTGCTACCGACCAAATGTTGTTAGCCAACGCGCCGAGGGTTCGTCAAACTGATGGGAATCACTGGTTGAATATTCAAAACATCCTGGGTGCGCCGGGCGGGGCCTATGTTGAAGTTGAGATTGTTCTGGAGGGGGAAACCAATCAAATTTGCAACCGGGTTCTGTGTCGCTTTCTCCAGGTTGGCTTGGTCACCGTCAGGCCGTTGGTCTTGTGGCAACGCTGGGATCGATCCATGGAGAACCGGAATGAGTGCGAACACCAGGCCCCGGAAAACTGTCTTGATGAACATGCCTTGGTCTCTCCCCTCGACTGGGCGTGGAACCCAGGAATGCCCGGAGTTATAGCATCCCAGGCCCACGCCCGACGCCGAGACCCAACAATTCACGCTGCAGGAGCCGCAGCAAATGGATACTAAGCAGCAACGGGCTCTCGATGTAGTGCCCGTATGAGCCGCCGCGTTCGATCGACAAACGCCAAAGTATCAGCCAGGCAGCTCTCCAGAAGCACGCCGACGCCGAAGTGCCCGGTTGCGTCAGCCGCCGCGATCAGAGCTACATACTCACCGATCCGGAGGTGGATCAAGTGGTTGGCCTTGACCAGGATGAACAGCGCCTTTGCTTCCGGCGACTGCATCTCGGCGAGTTCTTTGCGAAAGTCTTCCACGAATACGTCATGAAGGTGTCCACTGAGCTTCACGGGTTTCTCACCGATGAGCTTGAAACATTCATCAATTGAGTTGAGGGTCTTGTCTGAGACGAAAACCCGGGCCTGCAAGGCTTCCTTAATGTCGGGATTCTGAGCCGCCTGGCTCATCTCTTGGAAGATTTTGGTGGTCCGTTCCGTGGCCTGACGAATGTCGCTAAGCAACAGGACGAAAAGATCTTTGGGGGTCTTTACTGGCATGAGTTTCTCCTTATATCATCGAGCGCATTGAACGATTCAATTACCGGGTACTCAGATCTATAAAATCTGAGGAGCTTGATCCGGTTGGATGCAAAGAACTGCCGCCCTGAACTCTGGACTTTCATCAGAGCATACATGGGGAACGAAACCATCGCTTCAATTCTCAAGACGAAGGGAAACACTGTTCGTACGGTTTCCGCGGATGCTCCCGTCTATAGCGCCTTGGCTTCAATGGCCGAAAACGGCGTGGCGGCCGTGTTAGTCATGTCCGTTGGATCACTATGCGGCATCGTCTCTGCGAAGGACTACGGGCGAAGAGTGGTCCTGCAAGGTCGATCCGCAACGGACACCTGCGTGGGCGACATTATGACCACATCGCTTGTTACCGCATCGCCAGAGTGGACAGTTGCTGACGGCCTTCAAGTCATGACTCGTCACAACATTCGACATCTGCCGGTGCTCGAAGACGGCCGGGTCATCGGCGTCGTTTCAATGGGGGACTTGGTCGGGTCATTGATTTCCGAGCAAGCCTTCGCGATCGATCAGTTGCACCAGTACATAGGCCAGAAGTCACCCGTGTAACAACCAGCGAGTCTACCAAGCGCAAGCGCGCAGAAGATTTTGCGCCTCGCTCACTTGTGAAATCACGAAGCGCTCGCATCGCGCCATGGCCAGTAGCAGAGTTGGTCTTAGGATCTCAAGCCGGGCGGATCCTTAAAAAAATCTATCTCCGGCTCAGTGGAAGGATCAGTAGTGGCCGAGGCCAGGGGTCTCGAGAATGTTGGAAAGGAGCCGAAGGCACGACAGAGTATGGCGACGATAACGGCACTGCGATTTGAGGCCGCGGACGGAGCGGACCGGGCGGTGGAAGCGATAGAGCAACTGCAAATGCAGGATCTGATTCAGGTTTACGACGCCGCGACCATTACATGGCCGGCCGGAGCGAGGAGGCCCAGGACCCAGCAGTTGACGGGCGTCGCCGGCAGCGGCGCGCTCGATGGCGCGTTCTGGGGGATGTTGTTCGGACTGATCTTCTTCGTGCCGTTCTTCGGGATGGCCGTTGGTACGGCGGTCGGACCCATGGCGGCGAGGTTCCGCGATTACGGAATCAGCGACGAGTTTGTGAAGAATGTGCGTGAGAAGGTGAAGCCGGGTTTTTCGGCACTCTTCCTTCTGACGAGCCGGGGCTTTCTGGAAAAGTTAGCCGATGCCACCGAGTCGCTGCCTGGATTTGAATTGATCACATCGAATCTCTCGAGGGATCAAGAATTGGCCCTCCGCGGCGCCTTCGGCGCCGATGCAGAGAGGATTACCCCCGGAGTGGCCGCTTAAGGTCGAGTACATGACGATGAGGGCGGTTCGATGAAACGAGTTGTGGCCCTGCTCGGGTTCGGGGCTATTTCAGCTTTCGTTACACCAGCGCAAGTCATTTCGTCCGATTCTTTGAGAGGGACTTTGGCATCGGCTGCCTGGCCTTTTGGTCCACCGCAAAGCATCGTCAAGTTTCAGGGACTCCTCGCGCGGGCAGACGGCGAAACGTTATCCATGGAGTTGCCTGACAGGCGCATCATCCGCTTTCTGGTCGATCGTCAAACCAGCTACCTGGCGGAGGGGCTCCGACGCATCGCCGGCTGCATTTCGTTTAGCTGATGTCGTGACGGTTGAAGCAGAAGTGGATCGCAAGGGCTTCCTCCTGGCGCGCTGCGTTCGCTTCATACGGCGAAGTTCATTGGCTGAACAGCAAGACGTTCTTCGAAGTCCTGAAATCTTGCGAAGACCGCGAGAGAACGTTCTCAGGGCTACAGGCGTCGAGCCTGCGAAGGACAATCGTACATTGAGCCAAGTTGGGAAGCCTCCGCCCATCCGCGAGCCTGGAGAGCATTCATCACCGCATCCTGCAACGGAGCCATCCGCAACTTCCGGCGGTGGGGAACGCACATTGATTTCGTTGATCCGGAGAAACGTGAACCAGGCGTTCGAAAACCTCCCCAATTTCCGGGCCAGGCAAGTCACGAGTTTGTTCCGCAGTCGCACCGATCCGATCAAGTGGATCCCAGATAGTGTGGTCGCTGCTGAGATCGCCTACGAGGAAGACCGGGAGTCATATAGTGAAGTGCGAGTGGATGGCAGGGCTCCAGCCGGCGCTCCCGCCATCGCAGATTCGGACTACATGGGTTCCTTAGATAAGGCGTGGAGCAGTGGTGACTATGAAACCATCTCCCACTGCGTATTCTCTGAGTTGGCAGACTCTGATTTCCATAGAGTTCGAGTCGAGCACTCCGATCAAGGTGACTTGGCAGTTTTTGAATTCAAAGGACCGCCAGAGGCGCAATGTCTCGGCGTTTTGGTTCAGTCACAGATTAGCTATCCGTCCTACAAGGGGCTATTGAAAGCCAAAGCCGAGACCGGCGAGCTGGTGCATGTCGAGGTGGATGCGACTGGGCTGCCGGCCACATTTCCTCTGGATCGAGCCGAACGTTCTGTTGACTACGGAATGATCCGGATCGGCGGAGAGCAGTACTTGCTCCCGAGTACCGGCTACTGGTTTGGCTGTTTCCGCGGTACCTACTCGTGCTTCCTGAACCGGATGGACTTTCGTGACTATCGACTGTTCCGCACGGATTCGGTCGTTCGTTTCAGTAAATGAAGTTCAGTGAACCAGCGCCTGCGATCTTCGACCAACAATTGTAGCCAACGACTGACCGAGTCTTCGTCGGCGGATATATTAGATTCACTCGCATGATTTATGGATTTGTTTTATTCGTTAATTGCAAATCCTAGAGCTCACTCATCCGTTTCTTCTGTCCCAAATGGTCGACTTGCTCTTATCCGTGCTGCACCAAAAGGTGCAACTTTGTTAACCCGGGCTAGCGACTGTCCGCGCAAGTGCCTGATTTCAGCGCGAGTGCTCTGAATCGGGTTGTTGGTCTTCCGCATGCGTTCTGTTAGGCGTGCTCCGCGAACCACTTGTTCATGACGACATAGCAGAGTCGCAGGTCCTTGGGGAACGACCCGGAATCACAGAGGACGAAGACTCCGTCGGGGCAAGCGAAGACTCCGTTGGTCTGCTGGAGCCGAGGACCGAGGAACAGGGCGCCGCGTCCAGTGAGCAGCAAGTCCTCGGGGAACGACCCAGAACCAAAGACGACTCCGCCGGTTTGCCGGCGCCGAGGACCGAGCAACCAGGCGTTGCGTCCACTGAGCAGGATCTGATTGACTTAGCACGGGGCGGCGATACGGGTGCGTTCGGAGAGCTTGTCAGCCGGCACTATCAACATTGCCTCAGACGGGCATCGTCTCTTATCCGCAATCCCATCGATGCGGAAGATGAGGTACAGAACGCATGTTGGAAGGCATTTGAACGTCTAGCTCAGTATCGGGGTGAAGGAACGTTCGCGGCTTGGTTGGGCCGTATTGTGGAGAATCAGTGCCTGATGCGGATCCGAGAGGACCGTCAGGCACGTTTCCTCTACCTCGACCAATCTTCGGAGTCGAATGTGCGTGTCGAGTTGGTGGCTCAGGTACCAGGGCCTGAAGATGAACTGGGCGATCAGCAATTGGAGACCCTACTGAGGAGGGAAATCTCGAGAATTCCACCCCTCTTGCGCAATGTCATGCTGCTAAGCGATGTGGAGCGCTTGCCCATGCCCGAGGTCGCGGCTCGATTAGGAGTCTCTATTCCGGCCGCAAAATCAAGGTTGGGACGAGCGCGGGCTGCGTTGCGATCTCGTCTCCAGAAACACTGCGGCCGAAGAGGTCATAGCACGCTGACATATCGATCGAGGTACGGACCTCTGGCATATACCCGTGGCAGCTGAGCTCTGCTTTCGCAACTGGATCAATCAAAAGCTGTATGTCTGACAATCACAGTACAACAGCCACACTGGACTCCCTGGGGAGGAGACGCGCGAACCGCTTGCGCCTGGTTACCCAGGTGTCTGCTGCAATCGGTACCGAATTCTTCCAATCCTTGGTGAAGAATCTTGCCCAGGCGCTGGACGCAGACTGTATCTACCTCGGCGAGTTCGTCGGAGGTCAGATGGAGCGTGTGAGGACGTTGGCTGCCTGGGTGGATCAGCATGCTGACGGAACTTCCGAATACTACGCCTTGGCGGGGGCTGTAGCGGCACAGGTCGCGACCGGTGAATCGTGGTCTTCCACGCGGGGAGTCCTGAAAAAGTTTCCTTCCGACGCACTGCTTGCCGAGTTGGACGCGCAAGCCTGTATAGCGGTGCCCATGCTGGACGCAAGACGGGAGGCTTTGGGAGTGATCATGGCGATTTTTCGCCATCCGCTGCCCGACACTCGTCTGCCTAAATCGACGCTCGAGTTGTTCGCTCCCCGGGCGACGGCAGAGCTAAAGCGGAAGCAAAGTGACGAAGCCCTGCGCGAGAGCGAACAGCGATACCATGTCTTCATCTCGCAGAACACCGATGCGATGTGGCGCATCGAGTTCGAAACGCCAATTCCAACTGACTTGCCCGAAGATGAGCAGATTGAGCGCATCCATCGTCTCGGCTATCTCGCCGAGTGCAACGATGCTTTGGCTAAGCTGCTCGGTTCGAAGTCCGCTGACCAGTTGATCGGCACCTCATTTGATCATCTAGTCCAGTATGCAGATCCGAATGTCGACGAACACCTACGAGCCGCAATTCGTTCCGGATACCGTTTCAGCATTATGGAAACCTCTCCAGTGGATTTGGGCAGTAGCAGTCGGCGCTTCCTCCGGACTCACTGGGGTATCGTCGAGAATGGGGTGCTCCAGCGGATTTGGGGCACCAACCGCGATATCACGGATTTGAGGCGGACTGAAGAAGCTCTTCAGGCGTCGGTACAGCGAATGAGCGAACTGCTGGAAAATGTCCACCTGCTCACCGTCATGTGGGACAAAGAGGGATCGATCACCTTCTGCAATGACTATCTATTGAGGTTAACCGGCTGGAAAACGGCGGAAATTGCCGGCAAGAACTGGTTCGACTTGATGGTTCCGCCCGAAGAGCGCGAGAAGCTGAAGGCTGAATTCGTGTCGGCGGCTATGAATTCGTCTTCGCCACACAGTTTCGAAAGCACACTCGTTGGCAAGGATGGTCATACCTGGTTCATCGCGTGGCAAAGTACTGTACTGAGAGATTCGGAGGGGACGGTCACAGGATTCGGGGGAATCGGCAAGGACGTCACAGTGCAGAGCATGCTCGATGCGGCACGCCGCCAATCTCAGAAACTGAACAGCATCGAGCGCTCGCTGGCCAAGATCGTGCACGACTTTAGCGGGCTGCTAACTACCATTACCGGATACAGCACGATTCTGTTGCAAGGTAGAAGCGAGTCGGACCCTGCCTACACTCCATTGAGCCAAATCAAGGCGGCTGCCGGTCAGGGCACAGCTCTCACGCAGCAGTTACTGGCATTCACTCGCCAGCAGATGCTGCACCCGGAACTCATCAATCTGAATCCGCTGATCATTGAGTTCGCACGAACGCTGCAACCACTGTTGCCCGACGACATCCAACTTGACGTCGATCTGGAGCCTGAGCTGCGGTTGGTTCGTGCCGACAGCCGGCGATTCCACCAGGTCTTGCTGAACTTGACGGCAAATGCGCGTGAAGCGATGCCGCACGGAGGCCGGCTGGCAATCTACACTTCGAACATCGAAGTCACCGAAGACAGCCCGGCTCGTCTCGCAGGAATTCCGTGTGGAAACTATGTGCTGCTGGGTGTCTCGGATTCCGGCGTCGGTATGAGCGAGGAAGCCCAGGCCCATCTATTCGAACCGTTCTACACAACTAAGGAGCAATCGAAGAGAGCCGGCCTCGGCCTTTCCACAGTGTATGGAATCGTGCACCAGAGTGGCGGCTACATCGTGGTCCAGACCGAGCCGGGGAACGGTTCGGTGTTTGAGATTTATTTGCCCAGAGTGCGGCCCGCTGCCTGATCGGCGAGCGAAACGAACCGCACGGTGACAGTGACCTTTGAAACGCCACCTGTCGAGTTCACTACAGTCAAGATGAACTGATAGTCTCCCTTCTTGCTCAGTTCGATGAATGGCGAGGCTGTGTTGGCGCCCGTGATGACCGATTTTGGGAAGCCTGGTGAGGCCGTCCAGGTATACGACAGGGCGCCGCCGTTGGTTGAAGTCGATCTCGACGCGTCTAAAACAATCTGATTGGTGAATGTCTGAAAGGTGTCGGCCGATATGGCGCTGCCGCTCGGCCCAACGATGACGACGTTCACGCCATTGTCGCTGCCACTGCAGTCCGGCGGCGGTGGCCAAGTCGCATCTCCGCCAACGTCTCCCGTGATCTCGGGCTGGCTAAAAGCGAAGCTGACGTCTCCGCTCGGCTGTGTAATGGTTAGGCTTCCTTTGCTGGCGAGGGAATAGAGTACGGCGCGTCCGGCCACAACTTCTGTCACACGACTGATCTTGCTGACTCCACCAGGGGCGTACGCGAAGGAAAAGCTCACCGGAGCGCCCCAGATGTTTGGGCCGAGAACGGTAGAACCATCAATAACTGTGCCGACGAACATTACTGCTTCACTGGTGATGTAGATCAAATCGATCGTAATCGTGAGCCTGGCGGTGGCAGAAGAGCCGCCAGCCGGAGGCGAGCTCGACGGGTTGGCTGAAACGGCCGGAGCGACAGACAGAGCCGTGGTCAAAGTATTCAGTTGAGGATTGTAAGTTGAATTGTGGATCGTGATCCTAGACTCGGTAGCTGCCTGTGCTGCCGGTGTTTGAGCGTTGATCCGAACTGGCAGGCCGCCCAGCACCAGAACGAGCGGAAGAAATGTTCGGCGGCCGAACTGCCCCACAGCTTCTCGCTTTCGCATTGCATACACCTGCTTCCTGCTGACGCTCCCGGAGGCTTGGAAAGTCCGAGGCTACGCCGGGTATTCGGCCCGGCGTAGCGTTCGATGGTGTCTTATTGATATTGGAAACCGAAAGTTACCGGCGCCACCTGCGTGCTGATGCTTCTGCTGGCGGCGTAGTGATAACGTGACTCCACGAAGAATTTCCAGGGTGTGTCCCTGACCTTAATCGTCAGTCCAACCCCGCCGTTAGCGCCAAAGGAGCTAGTGCCGAAGGCCACCCCGCGAGTATTTACGAAACCATCCGAACACGTGTAGCCGTACCAGAACCAGACTGGCTGGCATACCGTCTCGGTTGGGATGAACGTGCTCTTGGAAACGGACGAGTGTCTGTAATACCAACCGCTGCCGCCGATCAGGTAAAAGCCGAAAGTGTCGCTGAAATTGCCGCTGTACTTGTAGTTGGCGGTGATACTGTAGAGGTTGACGCTCGCTGACCCTCCTACCAGTTGCGCCAAGGCGCCGACAGAGGGAGGAAGCCCAGCCCATAAGAACTGGCCGACAATGGCGTTGTGACGATCGATGTTATAGCCGCCACTTGCCAAGAAATTCCCTCCCACGCCTGCATAGTTCGCAGTTGGGTTAAGCGGTACCGATAGACCGCCGCCGAGAGCGACATTGAGGCTCACCCTCGTCCTGTCCCCACGCCGGAATAATACAGGAAGCAGCAAGTGCTCCGATTGCGATCAAGATTGTTTTTGACATAAATAGCTCCTTTCGAGACTAACCGAATGGTTTTGAAACTGGATATTAGTTGGCAGGCTAATGTATGTAGTGTTTGCCGAACCACGGAGAAACCCCTAATTCGCCATTGCCTTCCTTGTGTCCGGCGGAAACTTTGCTATCAGCTTCTCAATGGCCTTTCGCAGATTTTCATGGTTCTGGTTGGCATTGCTGCTGAGGTTCAAAGCCTTAGTCGCGCTACCTCGCCATACCAATTGTTCTTGGGCGGAGTCGTACATATCTAGGACCAGGGCTCCGACGTCAACCGTCTGAATAGACAATTGTGGAAACCCGTACCCAACCACCCAGGGACCGCTACGGTTGTACCAATTGATCTGCCTCGGCTGATTCACCGTGGTTTGATAACCGATAAGCAGGTCCGCATTTCCGGGCGTTAACGCTAGCCCTTTCCCGGCGAGTTCGGTGTTGATCAAGGTGACGATGTCATGAGCGATGCTCGGGTTGAGAGGCCCCGTGCCCTGAATGTCGACCCACTTGTAAGTCTTAAGTTTTGAAAAATCCGCGACTCGATCGTATTCACAAACCACCTTTTGTGCGAGCGCCATACCACCACAAACGGTGACGATTAGAGTTGCCATACTAAGTCGTTTCATTTCTCGCTCCAGCGGGCCACCACCGTGGCTGCAAATCCTGACACGCAGGAGTGCCGAGTTCAATGGCGCAGTTAGCCTAACTCCGAATGCGGACATGTTCATGCGATAACCGCCTGTCGCTTTGAACGGCGAAACCCCTCAGGGCAATCAAACCTGCAAGAGGCGGAAGCTGCGCCTCATTACCCCTTCGCTAGGGCTTGATCGGTTTGGAGCCTTTGAGCTTTAGTTTTTTTGAATGCATGCCGAGCCTCTCAGTCAACCGGCGCGTAGTAGCCGCGCCTCCAGAAGGCTCGCAACTTTGGAGAACCGTGCTTGTGCACAAGCTTCACTTCCACATGATGATACTTGCCGTCGCGACGACGGTTCGAGGGCCTGTAGGCCAGGACGTATTGCTGGCGCAGGGCCTCACCAATCTGGGCGGCGACCGCGGGCAATTGATCCACGTTCCTGATTTCGAACAAACGCCCACCACTTTGTTCGGCAATCTTCTTGAGCAATGCCGGCCCCTCGATCTCTTCCAACGATCGGGGGCGTGAATCGAGAGGTTCGAAGATGCCCATAACGTAGATCTGGACGGCGCTCTCCCGCACCAAGCGCTTCAGTTCGCTCATGGTGTAGCGGCTGCAGTTATCTCCGCCATCGGAGATTATGATCAGGGCCTTCCGTTCGTATCGAGCATCCTGCATTTGCTGTATTGAGTAGATCGTTGCATCCAACACGGCTGTCTGTCCAAAGGGGCGTACGTACTTCAGTTGTCGTTCGATCTCCTCGGTCTGTTTCGTGAAAGCAACGGTGAGATCAACATGATTGTTGAATTGGACCAGAAAGAACTCGTCGTCGGCCCTGGAAGCATCCAGAAAACTGACAACCGCTTCGCGTGCCTTGAGCAGTTTGTCATCCATGCTGGCGCTGGAGTCAAAAAGGAGACCAAGAGAGGCAGGCGCATCTTCCATGCCGAAGTGACTGATCTCTTGCTCAACCTTATCCTCATACAGTCTGAAGCTCTCCTTTTCAAGTCCTAGGACCGTCGACCCATCATGACCGGTTACTGATACAGGGATAAGCACTAAGTCCGAATCCACGCGGATCCTGGTGGCTTGATCGTATGACTCCTTCACCGCAGAGTTTGCCGGTTTCAAGTGGACTTCGATAGAGGGAGTGGCAGTTGAGGCACTCTGGGCCTTGGCGTGCCCGTCCGAAAAAGGGAGTGCAACGGCGAAAAACAATGCCCACAGAACGCTGAAGCGTGAAGCCGTCAAAGCCCGATTGCGAATGGCCAAAGACTGTCCCATGTCCAAGCTCCCCAAGGCGCGTCGATACGCACGCGACCGAACTTGAGCCATTTTTTGTGCATATGTTACGGTTCCGACTTCAGGGCCGCGGATTCAAGAATCGCGACATGTGCGTGACCCGTCTCAGGAATGGATGGGCCGTCGTGATTTATGTGTGCCCAACGGGCGCGCTAAGAGGGAGGCCGGTGAGCGTCATGGGGAAGGGCAACCGGCCTCCCGCGTCTGTTGCGTTCCCTTCCAGGCTATCGATGCCATCGATCGTGAATTGGTTTGAAGAAATTTTGTACAGCTGGTTTTTTTCGGCCGAGACCCACCGCGACGAAATATCGTTGCGTGTAAAACCACAGGCTCGGACGGCGCCGCCTTGACAAGGCCAGCGCGAGACTCAGTCGGCCAGAGCTCTTTCCAGCAAGCGCGCCACGTCCACAATCTGGTAGGGCTTGCGAATGAACCCGTCCACGCGCAGTTCGTCAAAAGACCCGCTAACAAATTCGCGGCTGTAGGCGGTAGTCAGAATTACTTTTACGTCCGGTCGAATCCGGCGTACCTCGGCGAGCACTTCGCGACTGGATGTTCCTGGTATGGTCACATCCAACAGAATCGCTCCAATTTCGTTCTTATGTGCGCGAAACAGTTTGATCGTTGCGTTGCCGTCTCTAGCATCCAGGACTGTGAATCCTCGCTTCTCTAGCATCCTCGATACGGCGACCCGAAGAATATCTTCGTCATCCACCACTAGCACGGTTCCCGCAACGGATGGCTTTCGCTGCCTTCCGGAAGAAGCTTGTGGAGTCGCGGTGATCTGTGGCGGAGTGACAGCGGGTTCTGCCGTGCAAGGCAAGAGAATCCGAATCGTGGTCCCTTTGTCGGGTGCACTTTGGACAGTGATCGCACCGCCATGAGCGAGGACGATTCCCCGAACTACTGCCAGCCCGAGACCGCGGCCTCCTGACTTGGTGGTAAAGAAAGGATCGAAGATGGCTGACCGCACATCTTCAGTCATGCCACACCCGGAGTCAGAGAATTCCAACTGGACGTAATCTCCTTCGAGGAGGTCGGTCCCGATTGTCATTGGCCGTGAATCCTCTACGATTCGAACACGCGACGTGGTTATGGTGATCACACCGGAACGTTCTCCGATCGCTTCCGAGGCGTTCGTAATCAGGTTCATGACCATTTGCACGATCTGAGACGAGTTAGCCCTTACGGCAGGGAGGTTCTTGCCAAATACGGTTTTTAGAACTGCATGTTTCGATATCGACAGCCGAAGCAGATGGAGCACGTCATTGATCACGACGGTAACATCCAGCGGCGTCATCGAGATGCTCTCATTGCCGGAGTAGGTCATCAACTCACGCACGATCTCGGAAGCCCGCAGCGCCACAGTCTTTATTTTGCGAAGCTCCTCCTCAGGACCTGAACCCGTGGCCATGCCGGTAAGGGCGAGTTCCGCTTCTGCCAGTATGCTCCCCAGGAGGTTGTTGAAGTCGTGCGCAATGCCTCGGGCCATTACGCCCAGGCTCTCCAGCTTCTGCCGGGTAAGTGCCTCCTGCTGCGCGCGTTTGAAATCGGTAATGTCGATGCATGAGCCGATGTATCCGGCGAACCCAGCGTCCGGCTCAAAGCGCGGTACGCCCGTATCGAGCAGCCATCGGAATTCGCCATCCGCCCGGCGCAAGCGGTATTCCATCTGCAAGTTGCGCCGTGCATCAAACGCCGAGAAATACGTTGAAAGGCAGCGCTCGACGTCATCCGGATGTACGCCGGCTGCCCAGCCGTCGCCCAGTTCTTGTTCCATCTGGCGCCCGGTAAATGTCAGCCAACCTTGGTTGAAGAATGTGCAGAACTTATCAGGGCCTGACATCCAGATCATCACCGGCGCGGTGTTGGCCATGTTGCGGAAGCGCTCTTCGCTTTCGCGCAACGCTGCTTCGGCATGTTTCCGCTCCGTGATGTCGGCGACCATACCGATCAACCGAACCAGCTTGCCGGACTCGTCAAAAAAACCGCGAGCGCTCTCGTGCAGGGTGGCGACTCGCCCGTCTGACCGGTTCACGCGATATTCCGTGCGATGCGTGTTGTCGGCCGGCGTCAGATTGGTGATGGCCCTGACTAACCGTCCCCGGTCCTCGGGATGGATACGCCGTATGTGACTGGTCCCTGTATCCCGCGTCGCATCGCCCGGAATGCCGAGTATCTCGGCGCAATTGTACGAGCGCCGCACTTCATCACTCTGGGCGTCCCACTGGAACGCGTACATGCGCCCCGCCTGCATCGCCAAACGTGCCAGTTCCTCGGTCTCCCGCAGAGCCAACTCCATTTCTTTCTGACGAGTGATGTCCCGGACGCCGATCACGACCAGCACGATCTCACCGGCTTCATTCCGGACTGGGGCAGCAGAAAAGTTCCCGAACCAGGCCTTGCCCGTACGCCGGTTACGCACGTGAATCTCGACATAGCGAAGCACTTCACCCGCATCGCGCGCGCGACCAGGCATTCTTCAAGAGGTAAGTTGCGCCCATCCGCGTATCGAACCTCGAACAAGTCCTGGAAGACCGACCAGTCCCGCTTAGCTTCTTCAAGCGATGAAAACTCGTACATCGCCAGGGCCGCGGGATTCATCGACAAGATCTCGCCAGACCTCCCGGCAACGATGATGCCGTCGCATATCGTCTCCAGGGCGGCTTCTAATCGCACTTGGGCGGTTTCCCGAACTGCCTCGGGCTGTTTCCCTGCGACTTTGTTCGATGGTCGCTTTGTTTGCTGTGAAGTTTTCCGCTTCGTGGTTTAGTGCCCCGCTTCGCGCATTCTACCCCAATCGGGACCCTGAGGGCGGCAACCTCACTGCACAACTTCTAAGGTGTTGACGGCTGACGTGAGAAAGCCTGTGCCGGCGGCTTCCTGGAAGGCTTTCCGTGCGGCCGATAGCCGAGGCGAGTCCGGACGTTGTATTTTCGCTTGCCGGAGATCAGGTCGACGCTGACGGTCCGAAAGCCCCCGTTGGCGTTGGAAGCTGGATAATAAGCCAAGGTATATGAGTTCCGCAAGTCGTCGCGAATCGAGGCGAAAGCCTCCTCCTGTTTCTTCCAGGTTCGGGCCCAAAACAACTGTCCCCCGGTCCGCGACGTTAGATGACGGAACACGTGGGCCGAAATCTGATCCCTGCGTGCATCGTCGGTCGAAACAATATAGATTGGAATGCCTTCGTCTTCAGCCACCGCACCCACGTCGTACGGGCTCACGATGCTGGCATTGTCAGGCCCGTTGGAGAACACGACCACCACCTTTTGGCCCGGCACCTTGGCCGCATCCCGCAATGTCAGCAGAAGGGAGTTGTACAGCGCAGTGTCATCGCCGCCCACTGCGCTTCGTACCGCCGACAGAGCATAATTGCGGTTTGTGGTGAGAGTAACTGCGCGGAAGAGGTTACGACTGAGCCGATAGACTGCAACCGGATCCGCCTGGTCGAGCTGGCGGATAAATTCGGCGATGGCGTCTGAAGCATACGAAAATCCCGTGTACATCCAGTTGCTGGTATCGAAGAGAACAAAGACTTTTGTTCCCGGAATTGTCGCGCGCGCCATGTCGTTTTGTTGGACCGAAGTCTCGGCGCTTTCACCGAATGCAGCGATCTTCTGAACCACTCCATCCTCGCGGACACGCACGTCATCGGCCCGCAAGCCCCGCACGTACCTGCCACTGCTATCGGTAACGGTGAACGTGAGCTGCACCATGTCAACGTTCACCTTATAGCTCGTGCCCGGAAGGTTTTCACCGTTGAGGACCATCACTCCCGCCCAACCAATGCTAGCGAGCGATACGAGCCTGCTGTTCTTCAAAACAATTCTTCCAGCGCTAGACGGTATTTCGGGCGCAAAACGGGAGGCGCGGTAGAGCCTCCTCATGCGTCCCGAGAGGATTCTCACCGCGCCTCGCCAGACAGTGAACAAGTTTCACAGGAACGAGTGTTGGTTCGCTGTGAGATTGTCCACTATCCATCAGTCAAGCGGAACGGGCCTTCCAACAGCCGCTACCAGCGCTATCTCGGCTGGTGGTCCAGAACCTTCAAACCGAAACGGCTGACACTTCCGCTCTGACACAGAGACGCCCGGCGCTCGGACTCTGACGCAGAACTTGGGGATACGAGTCAACGCCGAATGCGGCCTCGACCGCCGCGTTACCACGCGGGCTCGCGCCCGCAGGTGTCGGGGAAATTTAGCATCTTTTTTCCAAGACGTGCATCGTTTGTGCAGATCGGAGGTCCTTGCAACCCAAGTTGCCCCGGGAGAATCCAGATGATCGACAAATCGAGAATGCGTGGTTACAGTGCCATTTTGAGTGCGGCCGCCGCAATACTGACGATAGGCTGCGTAAACATGCTGGCGCAAGCAATCAGCGGTGACATCGTCGGCACGGTGACAGACGCCACCAAAGGGCTGATTCCGGATGCCACTATCACTGCGGAAAACACGCAAACAGGCATGAAAACTACCGTCACGACAAATTCAAAGGGTGGGTATCGTTTCACCGACATGCCCGTCGGCACCTACAGTCTCACGGCGACTGCGAGCGGCTTCGGCACGACCAGCATGAGAGACATAAGCGTTAGACTGAACCAAACGATTACCGCCAACATCACGCTCGAGGTGGGCGTCGCGTCCACCACGGTCGACGTGATCTCATCCGCGGTGACGATCGATACGACCACCAACCAGATTCAATCCACCTACTCGGAAACGCAGATCAAGGACTTACCTTCCACCGGGCAGCCCGGGCTGAACTTCGGCGCACTGAACCTCTCATTGTTGAGTGCGGGCGTAACCAGCAGCGGCGGGGTCGGGGTGGGAATCGGTCCCTCCGTCGGCGGTCAGCGTCCTCGCAATAACAATTTCACAGTCGAGGGCACCGATAACAACCGCAAGGACGTCACTGGCCCAGTGGTTTATATTCCAAACGAAGCCACCTCTGAATTCACCTTGCTCCAAAATCAGTTTGCGCCGGAGTATGGCCATTCCTCCGGCGGCCAGTTCAACTTGATTGTCCAAAGTGGCACCAACAACCTGCACGGCGAGATCTACGAGTACTTTCAGAACCGCAACATGAACGCGGTCGACCAGTTGCTCGCGAACCAGGGTACTTTCGACAACCCGCGCTACGATCAGAACCGGCTAGGGGCTACGTTCGGAGGATTTTTCATCAAGGATAAGCTGTTCTTCTTCGGCAACTATGAGTACAACCCGCTCGGCCTGGCTAGCATTCCGCCCGGCGTCTTCGGTCCCACGGCAGACGGCTTCGCGCAACTGTCCAACATTCCGGGCTTGTACCAGACCAACCTGAATATTCTCAAGCAGTACCTGCCGGTCGCGCCGACCGCAACCTCGACGTCGCTGATTTGTCCTGGTGTTCCCTCACCATCGTGCGCCGCCGATCTCAACGGGCAACCGCCTGCCGGAAGTGTTGCGATCCCCATCGGGCCGTTGCCGCTGGCATCGCCGAATTTCACCAATGAGCACACCTGGCTGTACAGCATGGATTACAATATCTCGGAGGCGGACCAGCTTCGCGGCCGAATGGTCAGCAATCGCATCGATGCGATTGACAATACGCCGAACCTGCCACAGTTTTACAGTCTCTTCCCGACTCGACAGTACCTTTTCACGCTGGCTGAGTATCATACCTTTAGTCCCTCGGTCACGAACGAGTTCAGGTTCGGCTACAACCGCTACAACAACACAATACCCGTCAAGACTCCTCCCTATCCCGGACTGGACACGTTCCCTAATATCACTATCGACAACGATCTGAGCCTTCAGATCGGTCCGGATCCGAATGGTCCTCAATCCAGCGTCATAAACACCTATCAACTGGTGAACAACGTCAACTGGATCACCGGAAGGCACAATTTCAAGTTTGGATTCGACGGCCGCGATCTGATTGCTCCGCAGCAATTCACGCAGCGCCAGCGAGGCGACTACGACTATTCCACGCTCAACCAGTATTTGAACGACTTCAGCCCGGATGATTTATCCGAGCGCAGTATCTCCAACAGTCCTTACTACGGGAATCAGATCGCTCTCTATTTCTATGCCAACGACAACTGGCGCGTGCGGCCAAATCTAACGCTGAACCTGGGAGTGCGTTACGACTACACCACCGTACCTGAGAGCCAGTCCCTGCAGAAACTGAACGCGATCTCCGATGTACCCGGCGTGATCCAGTTCAAGGCGCCGAAGTCGCAGACCACAGCCGTAGCGCCACGCATTGGTGTCGCGTATTCGCCGGGCACCAGCGGCGATACTTCGATCCGCGCGGGCTTTGGCATGGTGTACGACGTGCTGTATGACAACCTCGGCATTCTGTCGCTGCCGCCCCAGTTCTCGACCACGATCGATACGGACCTGACTGCCAACACTCCAAACTTTTTGCAGAATGGCGGCATCCTGCCTGTATTTTCGCCGCCCACCACTCCGGCGGAGGCGCGAGCGCTGACTTCGGCCTTCATTCCGAACCAGGTGCTGCCTTATTCCATCCAGTGGAACTTCGGTGTTCAACATGTCTTCGCGCAAAACTACACCGTTGAACTCCGGTACCTGGGTACACGCGGGATTCATCTTTCCCGCACAGATCCGCCTGAACAGTATTTCTCCGGTAACTCCCACCAATCAGCTACCGACTTATCTCACGCGGCCGACTCAAGCGCAATTGGATGCACTTCCTTTGACGCTCGATGCCTTGCTGGCCGTCCAGAACAACTCGTACGCGCAGTATGGCTTCCTCAGCAACATTACTGCTTTTGAGCCGTGGGGCAGCTCTACGTATCATGGGCTGGCAATTCAAGGCACGCGTCGCTTCACCAGCGGCTTGGAATTCACCGGCTCCTACACCTGGAGCCGCCTGATGGACAACTCGACCGCAGATGTTTTCTCTACTATCCTGACGCCGCGCCGTCCTCAAGATTTCCAGAACCTTCGAAACGACTACTCGGTGTCGCCACTGAACCGAACCCAGCGGTTCACTTTCAGCGCTGTTTGGGACGTGCCGCTGTTCAAGGAGTCCAACAACTGGTACATGAAGAACCTGCTGGGCAACTGGCTGTATACCGGCTCGTATATTTTCGAATCCCCCGAGTTCGCCACCGTTCAATCCGGCCAGGACTCGAATCTCAACGGCGACAGCGCCGGCGACCGGGCGGTTCTGAATCCCGCCGGCAATGCCCACCTAGGCAGCGACGTGACGGCGCTGACGAACAGTGGCGGCCAGATCGTGGCCTATCTGGCGAACGATCCAACGGCGCGCTATATCCGTGCGGGTCTCGGCTCGTTCGGCAACGCCGGGCGTGACACGCTCCCCACCAGCCACATAAACGACTTCGACATGTCGCTGCTGAAGAAGTTCTCGATCAGGGAATCGATGAACCTGCAGTTCGGCGTGCAGGCGTTTAATGTGTTCAACCACCCGCAGTTTGTTCCTGGCCAGATAAACAACATCAACCAGACCTCGCTAACCAGCACGCGCTCTTTCCTGGTGCCGGGCACACGCAACTTTGACGACTTCTCGAGCGTCTTCTCGAGCAACCCGCGGACGCTGCAGCTAGTCGGCCGAATTGTATTTTGACAATCGAAGCCTGAGTGCGCTCTTCGCCAGCCCCTTCTTCGAGCGCCCGCCGCTCAGAGCCCACTGCTCTAAACTCCTCGTAAGGCGCGGGGCACGTTCATCGAGTTAGCATGTGCGTTCGCCACAGCTTGGCGAACAGCGATCCAGATCACTGTACTTGAAACCCCATGGTTCACTAAGAATTGATTCGGCGTGCTAAACTGGGCTTTTGCCTATCCTCATTCAATGGGAATAACGCCCCGGCGTCTCTAGTCCAAGCCGTTGCGTTTTTTCGCTGCATAAGCTCGGTTTGCCAGTACGTCAGGCAGTGCAATATCAAGACTTAGAACAGGAAATAATGGATGAAGTTTGTCATATCGTGCCTAATCATGGCTACCTTCGCGTGTTCGTGCGGGTTCGCCCTAACTCCAACCTTTAACTTCAGTTGGTCGGACCTTGGATCTTTCTTACATCTGCCCTGGGTGCCGGTGCCGCCGCCTCCTCCGCCACCCCCCAGTGAGGTGGTGGATCCGCATGCGCTGATTCGGGAGGCAGCTGGTAAGCACGGCGTCCCGGCCGAGCTGATCAAGAGCATCATGGCCGCGGAATCCAATTTCATCTGTGATGTTGTTTCACCAAAAGGTGCAATCGGGCTAATGCAGCTGATGCCTGAGACGGCGAAAGAATTTGGTGCGGACCCCACGGACCCCAGCCAGAACGTGGACGCCGGTGCGCAATACCTCCGCTTTCTGTTCGACAAGTATCAAAAGCGCCGGAATACGCTGACGCACGTGATCGCTGCATATAACGCAGGCCCGGGTGCGGTCGATCGCTACCATGGCGTGCCTCCTTTTCGCGAGACCCGCCAGTACGTGGCTCGAGTACTTCGTTACCTGCGCCGGTTCAAAAAAGAAGCGAGGGTTGCAGAGCTTGCACGACAGCGTCATGAGCGCAGTTACGAAGCAAGCTTGATCGCATCCGAATAGCCGATACACAAACCGTGCGAGCGGTGCCGGCTTGCGAGCTACTTCACGATTCTGTGCAATCCTTCGATTCTCACTTGAAGCGCCCAGAGGATAATCTTGAGGATTCCGAACTGAAGAAGTAACGCCAGCCCGAAGCAGGCCGGAATCACTGCGATGGCGGCAATAACTTCCATCCAGCATCCCCATCAACCGTTTGGAGGAGCTTAAAACCAGGGAACCTTTGCATGCCTGAGATTTCGCTTACACACGAACCGAATTACAGACAACCCTCCGTCCCGCCAATCGGCATGCGATTAGTATTCAGTCGCGGCCCGCAGTTGGACAGACATCGCAACATAAACGCCGTCCACCAAGGCCCCTGGTTCTTAGATGTCAGCAAGTGAGTTCGAGCTTTACTTTTTCAAAAGTATTAGGGACTTCGATAGCCATCGGCATCTCCAACTCATATTATCCGGATGGCAGGAAAGCCGGTGACAACGTCAACAAGTTCGCGTTTCAACTAGCAACAGATGCGCTGTCAAACATTCTGAAGGAATTTTGGCCCGACGTGAAAAGTAAGTTGTCGTCCCGCCCCATCCATCCCGGTCCTGGTTGCTCTTCTGCGACGAATCGCTCACAAGGACACGACGAATGAGACTCAACACTACGTCACTCTGAACCGGCTGCTAACCGGCCACCCGCTCTGGGATGGTCTGCCGAGCCTGATCTTCCAGGCCGTGTTTCTTCAGCCGATAGGCGAACGCCCTCCGGCTCATGTTCAGGAAGCGGGCCGCGCGCGTCTGATTTCCCCCAAACTTCTGCAGCGCCCGAAGGATCAGTTGCTTTTCGATCGCTTCGATATCCAACCCGCTATCCGGCAGTTCCACGGGAATCTCGCCAGATGTTTGGCCTGGCGTGAGGTATTCCGGCAAGACATTGACCGTCACTTCAGAATCTCCGCTGAGCAGTACGATTCTTTCGACGGCGTTCTCCAACTGCCGCACGTTGCCGGGCCAGTTATAGTTGGAGAAATAGGGGAGCAGGTCGGGGGGCAGGCGCAAGTCGTTCCGCTCGTACTTCGACTTGTACTTGTTGAAGAAATGATGCACCAGGTCTGCGATATCCCCGGCCCGCTCGCGTAGTGGCGGCAAGTGAATCGGCACCACCAGCAGCCGATAATATAAGTCCTCGCGGAAAGATCCATCCGCCACCATCGCCTCCAAATTCCGGTGGGTGGCCGCGATGATGCGAACATCTACTTTGGCCGGAGCCGTGGCACCTATCTTTTCGATTTCCCGCTCCTGGAGCAAGCGAAGAATCCTCACCTGGAGACCCAGGGGCATCTCGCCAATCTCGTCCAAGAAGAGTGTTCCCCCATCGGCGATTTCTACCTTGCCCTTTTTGGGGGCCACTGCGCCGGTGAACGACCCCTTGGTGTAGCCGAACAATTCAGATTCCAGCAGCTCCTTTGGAATTGCCCCACAGCTTACCGTGACAAACGCCTTGTCTCGTCTGGCGCTCCTTTGATGAATCGCCCTTGCTACCAGCTCTTTTCCTGTACCCGTTTCTCCTAGGACCAACACGGTCGCATCGGTCGGCGCCACTCGTTCCAAGATTTCCAGCACGCGCTTCAAAGAATTGGCGGAGCCGATGATCTGTTCGAAGTCCTGGTGGACGCCGCCACTTGTCCTCTCCGCCTCGCTCACGTGACCGGGATGATTGAGCGCATTCTTCACTCGGGCGTTCAACTCGTGCATGTGGATGGGCTTGGTCAGGTAGTCTTGGGCGCCGGCTTTCATGGCCTTCACAGCGCTGTCAACAGTCCCAAACGCGGTCAGCACAATCACGGGAGTGTCCGGAGAATCAGACCGAATTCGCTTCAGCAAGTCGATTCCGGACATGCCTGGCAACTGCAGGTCTGTTATGACGAGACTCGGGTTTGATTTCTGGAGGATCGGCAGGGCTTCTTCGGCATTCGACGCACAGGTCGGCTCGTACCCGAGCTTCTCGAGTTGCATCCGCATAGCGAGTCGGAGGCTCTCGTCGTCTTCCACGATGACTATGGTCTTAGCCGCCATTTCGCGCAACTTTGATTGTCCGTGCATGACCCTCAACACGACGAGCGAACGACACGCCCAGACCCGCTGGTGAAGACGCGAGGCATACTCACCATGGCGTTGCTGGCCCGACTATTGTCGAAGCCGCGTCAGCCAAGCCCCAACCTTTTGACGGTCTATTCCGTCTCCCGGCGCGGATCGCAAGTACTCCTCGATCTGCCTGGCTGCGTCTTCATTCCTGCCGTTGCTAGCTAGGATCTGCGCGGACAACAGACGGGCTTTCGGGATCTCGGAAGCGGCCAGTTGCAAGTTGTCGAGCGCTTCGGCTTTGTCACGACCTTCAACGAACAAGCTTAGCCCCAACACATAGCGGATCTTCAAGAGGCCAGGATCGAGCCTCAGAGCTCGCCTAGCCATGAGCTCCGATTCATGATATTTATCCATCCGGCAGAGAACCACGCTCAAATTGGCCATCGCACCAAGGTGGTCCGGCACCAATTCAATCGCCTTGTGAAATTGGTTTGCCGCTTGCTGAAATTCTTCCAGCGCCATATAGCTTGCGCCGACAGCGTTGATGGCGTCGGCAAAATCGGGATCGATGTCTACCGCCTTCTGAAAGTGCTCCAGGGCGGCAGGTTCATCGCCTTTTGTTGAAGCCGCCTTGCCTTTGTCGTACTCCTTCTGGGCCTGCCGCGGAACCTTGTGCAGCAATTGCTGGATGGAGACCGTGCTTTGCCCGCCGGCGCTCTCTTGGACTTTGCGGGGCATCTGAACTGAAATGTTTTGATAACCTCCTGTCAGCACGATCGGCTCCTGATAGACAATCTGTCCGCCCGCGCCGGTGAGCCTCAGTTGATACTGACCCGCTGGCAGCCCCCGTAACTCGAACGATCCGTCGGCTTGTACGGAAGCCCTGACAGTCCCGATGTGGTCCAACGCGGCTAGCTCGACCGTCAACATGCCCATCAGCCTCTCGTTGGTGTAGACCTGCCCGCGCACTAGGCCCAGGCTACGGTCTAACCCGCTCGAGTCTATGCCAATCGTTCGATCCGCGGGGAATTGAGAAAATGCTGTAGCTGCGAACAGACTTACTAGCGCAATAGAAAGAATGCGAACCCTCACGTTTGAGCCCCTCCGGATGAAGTTCTCCCCGTCTGCCGCCGGCCCCCTGATCGATCCCAAGCGAATCAGTGCTGATCGCCTAGATGATGCTTCGAGCGGCCGGGCTCATTTGTTGGGGTGACAACGTGTACCGAAAACAAGTCAACACTTGAATGAGTTCGCCAGTCACGGATTTCTTTAGAACCGCCCCGATCTTGATCGCATCGGCCACTAACGGTATGCTGCCTCACCGCTTTGCCGTCGCCCCGGCAGGATGGCTGCTGTTCCTGGTAGCCCTGTCGCAATCGCAAGCCGGATGGCGGGCGCTCGGACCCTTCGGCGGCGCCGTGTCCGTGGTACAAACCGATCCCCACCACCCCAACACACTGGTCGCGGCTACGAGCAATGCGCTCTTGTTTCGATCACGCGATGGAGCTCAAACCTGGATGGAACTGCCGTTCCCGGCGGAACTGCGGTCTACGTTGCACGCTCTGGTTCTGGACCCCGCCAATGCAGACCGCTACTTCGTCGGACTCGCGGACGAGTCGCCAGCGTACTCAGGCGTGTTTCGCACACGTAACGCCGGTGTCACTTGGGAACAGTTGCCGGGCCTGCGTGGGAAGAAGATTTGGTCGCTCGCATTCTTTTCCGGAGACAGCCGTATCTTGGCGGCTGGCGCGCAAGATGGTATCTACCTGACGCAAGATAGCGGAGAGAGCTGGGCCAGGATTTCGCCTTTCGCGAAGGCTGAGCTACACCCGGTCGTTTCGCTGGCGTTCGATCCTGGAGACAGCCAGGTTATCTATGCGGGCACGCCCCACCTCCCTTGGAAAACAACCGACGGAGGAATCACTTGGCACTCGATTCGGACGGGTATGCTAGACGATTCCGACGTATTCTCCATCCAGGTTGACGCGAGCAGTCCGGAACGACTATTCGCCAGTGCGTGCAGCGGAATCTACCGAAGTATCGATGGTGGATCAAACTGGGTAAGACTGAATGTGCCCAAGAGTGCATCTGATCGCACCTACTTCGTTGCTCAGGACTCAAAGCAAAACAGCATGCTGTTCGCAGGAACTACCCACGGTCTGGTGCGATCGCTGGACTCGGGAGACACTTGGAGTAAGGTCTGGAGCGGCCAGATTCGAGGGATCGCTTTCGATATTGCGCACTCGAACCGAGTATTCCTCGCCACCGATGAGTCCGGTATTCTGCGCAGCGACGACGGTGGGAGCACCTTTACAGAAATGAATCTAGGCCTCTGCAACCGGCGCCTTTCACCATTGGTGGAATCGGCAGGATCGCTCTATACGGTAGGGTCTGGCGGAAGTCTTCTCCGGCTGACGAAAGACGCGAGCGAGTGGGAGAGTCTGGGTGTCCCGGACGGTCAGGTGGTCCGACAAATTGTTCCCGTACCGGGCGCGCCCGACCGACTGTATGCGGCGGGGGGCAATAGCATCCTCATGTCAACGGATGCGGGCCGAACATGGATGGGAACTTCCCGCCCATCTACAACCGCGCCGCTTACCGCCGTGCTTCCCTCTAGAGAATCGAACCACCTCTTGGTTGCTTCCGAAGCCGGGTTGTTCAGCAGCGATGATGCGGGTCTCACATGGGATACTGCCATGGTCCCGGCGATGGATGCCCCGATCCGAGCTTTTATTCCAGTTTCACCTCAGTGGACTGCCGCCATCGGCGGTGCACACCTATTTCTGTCCTCCGACGGTTTGACCTGGAGTTCCGTGTCGCTACCTACAGACCGGTTGGAGATTAATGGTCTGGTATCGACCGGTTCGGATGGTTTACTTGCCGCTACCTCCGCGGGATTGCTTAGGTCTGACGATTTCGGGCGTACCTGGCGCCCGGTAGCCGGCGTCCTCGGCGGTACCAGCATCCGGGCGATCTGCAAACATCCGACATTGAAAGACGTGTATTTCGCAGCCGCCTTCGATGCGGTGTACGAGAGTCGTGACGGCGGACGGTCCTGGCAATGTCTCACTCCGAAGCGATCGGGAATCGATTCTGTTGTGCAATTGCTGGTGATGCCGAGCCAGCCGGGTCGCCTGTTCGCACTCACGGAGCGGGCTGGCGTTTTCTCGCTGGACAGGCCGGCCGCGGATAGCGCAAACTTGCCGGGCCGGGTATCTCAGTAAGTGCCCGCGCGCTTTTCGGCGCCAGGCGATCACGCTTCCCCGGCCGTGCAAGCGCGAAGCTGAAGAGGGGACGAAAATAAATCCCCGCGATCAGGGGCGCATCTTAGCCTATACAGGCGCAGAGAGAAGGCGTTCTCGCAAATTGGGCCGCCCGTCCTGGAGTCTCTGCTCCGGCAAGATACGCACTGACTCCCTTCAGGACTTGTTGGGCGGTTACGACGTGACGAGCTTCGGCGTAGTGTCAAGCGTGGCCGAACCCGGCACCCGAAGCCAGCGAAATCGATGGGAAGGAGAACGGAAATGCGCTACGAAGAACCCGACACTTTACTCTCCTTGCCTTTGGAGAGATCCCTGAAGCAAACTCGAGATCCAGCCCGTACGGGTCGGCGGCAACCCTTGACAATTCTTTCCATCAGCGCCACAGTGGAAGACCACCGCGGCCTTGGCCGCATCCTGGATGATCAGCTCTGGCAGATCGCAGATGCCGGTACGTTTCGTCAAGCCATAAACTGTCTCTGCAAGAACCGCCCGGCTGTTATCATTTGCGAATCAAAACTTCCCGACGGCACTTGGAGAGAATTGCTAAGTTACGTCGCCGGATTGACCGACTCACCCGCGCTGATTGTGACCTCCACGGAAGCTACGGAGCATCTCGCCGCCGAAGTTCATGACCTGGGCGGATTCGGCGTATTGCCCAAGCCTTTCAATCCCGAGGAAGTGAATTGCATGCTTAACGGCGCCATACAGCAGAGGACTGCAGCAGCCGGGGGTTGACACCGGGCAGTCACGTTCAGAAGTAGAAACGAAACTTAAGACCGAACGCGTTGACGTGCGGGATGGACGATCTGCTACCATTCTGCCGCAAAGCATAGGCTCGCATCACGAGATGGTCTCCGGCGGGAATCTCGATTCCGGCGGAATATCGCTTCCGCGTCCAGGCATCGTAGCGAGTATCGTAAAACAGTTCAGCGTTAACAAACGGCGTGACCACGACGCGGTCTAACTTTAAATCGCTTTCGAGTTGAAGCCGGTTACGATAGCGGGTCGAAAACGGTTGGCCGCTCACGAAGCGCAGATCGCCCCGGTTACGGTCTAGCAAGAGTAATTTCCCCGGCAACAGAAACCGAGAAGTGCATTCGACGATCCAACGGCGTTCTGAGCTTGGGGAAGAATGATCCGTGAAACTGGTCAGATACTGATACCCCGCTCGGAACGACAGGTACTTCCTCTCAAAGACGTCATCTCGCTCGCGGAGTTGACGGCGGAAGACCGGCTTCAACGCGAAATCGAAGTGAAGACCGAAGTTTCCTTGCCACGAATCCCCCGTTGGATGATTCTTAAAGGAGGTCCGAACGAATAGTCTGGTCGTTGAGTTCAGCCCTATGAAGGCGTCAATTTCCGGCCAGAACTCGCTTTGACTGTCGGGCGGAGCGGCAGGCGCGCTGAAGCCCCCTGCTACGAATCCCAGCCAGAGTCCAAGCCCCGGCGCGAAGGATCGGAATCGGACCATGTTCAGGTTCCCGCTGTGGTGGACGCATCGCCCGCTGCTCAGTGCCCGTCTTCTGGAGTCACCTTCCGCGGGCCTGGATGCCGGAACGCGTTCGAGATTGGACGAGGCTCGGTGATCCCGGCGGGTCGAATCGAAAAAGCGGTGACATATTGCCCCTTCGGGATGCTGATGAGAACCTGGTCCTGACTGCCCTCAGACGCATAGTATTTCGCCAGCTTAGCTCTAAGCCGCCAGGCTTGGCTGCGGACGATGGTGTCGGTCTTGGGATCATAGTCTGGAGACCGGCCGTAAACAGACACGCCGACGGTTGTTTCTTTGAGGTAATGCGCATTGCCGCTCAACGTGGTCTCTACCAGGAACCGCAAGAGCCGGACTAGTTTTGCCGAACGCCTCACAGTTCGGCTTCTGGCGATACGATCGAGCTCGCCGCGAACTTCGGCACCAGTCGGAGAACCGGTTCGAGGGCCTCTCTCTTCGGTCGCGAACGGGATTGTGACTTGCCTTGCTGTTCCGGAATGTTTAGCCACATTGGAACGATGCGTGCCTGAACCGAGCAGCCTCACTAAATGTCCTGGCTCCACTGGCCCGCGAAATATTTTGAACCCGCACGCCTGCGATCAGCATCTTCCTGCAGATTTGTGCCAATACATCCCGAAACCGGTGAAGCGCAGCCAGGTTGCTGCGGTATCCGGTCACAATTTCCGCATAGATTAGCTATCCCCCATGCAGCCTGACCCACGAATTTGGGTAACGGTCACGATGTTCCTAGCGCTGCTGCTGGGTCTGCTTGGAGTAGGCACCTGGTGGCCCAGGCGAAGGGTGGCCGGCTTCGGCCGCTGGACCACGGCCAACCTGCTGGTGGTCATGTCCATGCCACTGTTAGCCCTGGGGGAGTTTGGACCCGACTGGCTCAGCGTCTTAGGGGCAAACCTGCTTCTCCTGTTCGCATCGATTCTGTACTTGGAAGGAGCTCGCCAATTCCGCGGCGTTCACCCCCGGCTGTTGTATACCTACGTGGCTGCGGGCGTCGCGCTGCTCGGAATAGCCTACTTCGATTTCATCAAGCCGAGTGTGAATGCGCGGATCGCACTGATGTCGTTGCTGATGGGCACCCTGGGGATTCTTTGCTCTTTTACGCTGCTTAAAGCGGCGGCGACAAGAGATAGGACGGGCATCCGGGTCAGCGCAATCGCGTTCGGAATCAGTGCTGCGGTTTTGATTGGCCGTGCTATCTACTTTGTCTTAAGCCCAGCCTCTAACTCACTGTTCGCTCCCAACTGGATCAATGGGGCATTCATAATGGCTGCTTCCCTGGCCCTCGCTACTTGTTCAGTCAGCCTCATCGTGATGACCGACGAAGGGGTCATGATGGACTTGAAAGAGGCCGAGGGCAGAGCCTTGAAGGCTGGCGCGGAAGCGGAGCAGAGCAGGCAAGCAGAAGCCCTTCTGCGTGAGAGCGAAGCACGTTTCCGGAGCATGGCCGACACCGCTGCAGTCATGATCTGTGTCTCGGGTCCGGACAAGCACGCTACTTTCTTCAACAAGGGATGGCTGGACTTTACGGGCCGCACCTTGGATCAGGAACTGGGATACGGCTGGACCGAGGGTGTTCATCCCCAGGATCTTGATACGTGCCTTGCCGGCTACTCTGCATCTTTCGATGCCCGGCAAGACTGCCAGCTTGAATACCGGTTGCGTCGAGCTGACGGAGAATACCGATGGGTGATTTGTAGGGGCGTTCCGCGCTACGACCCCGGAGCTGTCTTTGCCGGCTACATCGCTTCGGCAATCGATATTACAGAAGTGAAGCGAGCGCAGGAAGAGGCTCTGACCAGGCAGAAACTGGAGAGTCTCGGTATCTTGACCGGCGGTGTCGCCCATGATTTCAACAATCTCTTGGGCAGCGTGATAGCCGAAGCGGAGCTGGCGGAGATGGAACTGGCCGAGGGGACGTCGCCTCTTCCGGAGATCCATCGAATCAAGACCATCGCACTGCGCGCCTCCGAGATTGTCCGCGAACTGATGATCTATTCTGGACACGACAAAGCACACTTCGAGGCGGTCAATTTATCCGACGTGATCGATGAAATGCTCGAACTGCTGAAGGTATCCATCTCGAAACACGCGATGCTAAAAGTCGATCTCCAACACGGCTTGCCGGAAGTACGTGGCAATTCTTCCCAGATACGACAAATTGTGATGAATCTGATCATCAATGCGTCAGAGGCAATCGGAGAAGGCAATGGGGTGATCACCGTCACGGCATCGCGCGCGCTGCAAGCCCCCGGTTTGGATGCCAAAGGCTGGCCGAACGTGCCGGCCGGGGAACATTTGCTGCTCCAGGTTTCGGATACCGGCTGCGGCATGACTAAAGATGTGCAAGCCAAGATCTTCGATCCGTTCTTCACGACGAAATTCGTCGGTCGCGGCCTTGGCTTGGCTGTCGTGCAGGGCATTGTGCGAACTCACGGAGGCGCGATCAATCTGTCAAGTGCGCCCGGAAAGGGAACCACGATTCAGATTTTCTTCCCCTGCACCCATATGTCTGCACAAGCATCTATAGCGGCTCCGGTGCAATCTTTGAACCAGCACCATGCCAGCCTGGGCGGAACCGTACTGCTCGTTGAAGATGAGGAACGGCTCCGTCAATCTGTCTCCAGCATGCTTCGCAAAAAAGGGTTCTCCGTGTTCGAAGCCGGCGACGGTTCTGCGGCCATCGACATCCTTCGCGCCGGCACCTACAGCCTGGACGTAATGCTACTCGACATCACGATTCCTGGCGTCAGCAGCCGGGAGGTGCTGGAGGAAGTCCGTCTAACTCAGCCCGGCCTGAGAGTTATACTCACCAGCGCTTACAATCGTGAACTGGCCGCGCAATCTCTCGATGCGGCACACGTCCAAGGCTTTATTAGAAAGCCATTTCATTTTAGCGACCTGGAGCAGTTACTCTACTCCACTTTATCAGCCTCCAACCCGGGACTTGGGACACAATCGCCAGGGAGCTAGCGCTACTACCGGCCGGTGGCCTCACTGTCTCCTAGCGCAGAACCTTCAAGATGGACGAGTGCACCCGCAACCCGTCGTTATATTCAATAAAGCCCAAGCGGCGGAATTTGGTCATGAAGAAGCTCACTCGTCCGCGAGTGGTTCCGATCATTTTCGCGAGCGTGGCCTGATCGACCTTGGGGACGATCTCTTGGGACCGACTGTCCTTACCGGTATGCGCCAACAGCACCAGGATTCGTGCCAGCCGCTTCTCACTCGAATTGAAGAGTTTGTCTGCCAAATCTTCTTCTGTCTGTGAATTCCGCAGAATGAGATACGATATGAAAAAGTCTGCGAAGTCGCTCTTTTCCCGAATTGCGTGCCACACGTCATTCTTCTTGAATATGGCAACCGAGCTGTCTGTGAGCGCCGCGGCAGTTGACTGTCTCAGGTCTTGTCCGGCCAGGCACGCTTCTCCGAAAAAGCAGCCCGGTGAAAGAATCGTGATGACGGCTTCTTTCCCTTCCGGGGAGACGACGGTTAGTTTCACGCTCCCCCGCAGTAGAAAAAATAAGGTGTCGGCTCGACTGCCCTGGTTATAAATGATTCGCCTTTTTCTGTATTCGACGACCGTAGGTTGCGCACCCGCCTCTTCCAACAGATCTACTGGTTTTGATCGGCCTGCTGCGGATAGC
This sequence comes from Terriglobia bacterium, assembly GCA_963792065.1. GTDB lineage: Bacteria > Acidobacteriota > Terriglobia > Bryobacterales > Bryobacteraceae > Palsa-89. The sequence goes on along the minus strand of CAWBUU010000002.1, from coordinate 1,242,206 downwards.
GGCAACGAAGTCTCCCTTTGGAGGAACGACGCGCACGCCGAATGAGCTAACCGCGCACATTCAGGTGACACGTATCCTTCAATCGTGGACCTCAGCAAACCACGTGCCACCGCATTCCCGAGCGGGAGTGCGGAAGCGAGTACGTACCTTTTCCCGGAGCAGCGAGAGTGTCCGCTTCCATTTCGACAACAAGATGCAGGGATTTGCCCCGGCGATTCGTTTCCTTTCGCCCTATGTGAGCCCGCGAACCCTTCGTAAGGCATGCGACCATGAGACCCCCACAGTTGCTCTCCAGCGCCAGGATTGGCTAATCAATCGGATAGCCTCCAAGAACCATTCGGATAGTTTCCCTCGCAAAGGGTCCGCTCGATTTTGTTGAACTTCGGCCGGACCGCGAGCAGGCATCGCACTGCTCAGTACTCCCGGCCTCGGTATGAAACAAATTTATTTCCAATTGGAAATTGTGGACAATTCTGAACAGGCAAACGCCACGCCACTGGTGTAGTATCGGACATGGCTGCTTCCCGCACCCCCGGGCGGGGTCTCGTGACTCTGGAAGAAGACGTAGTGAGTGCATCGCCTCCTTCCACCGTCAGAACCAATCGGACTCAAACAGAGTCCGATCCAATACCCCAGAAGCTCGCCTCGCCGGAGCGCATGGAGCCAGGACATCTCTTTGCCGTCCTTGGCAGCGACATGCAGTGTATTTCCGTGAATCGGGACTGGCTGCGTTTTCGCGGCCGCACGCTCGCGCAAGAGCGCGGCGAGGGTTGGATCGAAGGAATCCACCCGGAAGACCGCCAGACGTGCCTGGCCATGCTTCGGCTGGCGTACGCGTCTCGACAGCCGTTTCAGTCTGAGTTTCGATTCAGGAGTGTCGATGGTTCGTATGTGTGGTTGATTGCGTTCGGAGTACCACAATACATCATCGGTGGAAAACTCATGGGATATACGATTTCGCTGGAAGAACCGCCTCAAAGGGATCGGAAATCGGTCGACACCGAGGGGGGGAATGCGGCACGCAGCATGCGCCAGGCTCTCTCTGAAATCGCCGCCGGCCTCGAAGCACTAGACGTTCGCTAAGGCGCTCCCGAAAGAATCGCCGCAAACTCGAGTCGCTGCTTTCCCGGGAAGTCTTGTTTGAGGCATTGGACAGGTCCGTCACTCCGATGGTGATTTTGGATCAGCATCTTCGCCCAGCCTATTGCAACATTGCTTTCATGACCTTTGCCTCTCGGGAACTGAGGATGTTGAAAACCGAGGTACCTCATGGCGTCGAGCTAGTCATGGCAGCCCACCCTGCCCGCTGGCTCGTTGCGACGTGCCGGGCGACGGGAATTGGCCAACGCCTGGCTGGATTCGGACTGGTCTTCCATAAAGGACAAAATCCGCATTCTGGCGCAGCCACTCGGCCAGCTTATCGCTTTCTCGATTGTGGACTCGGAGCAAGAGAGAGCGAATTTGTTGCATGAGCAAGCCTTCCTGCATGACGTCACGAACTCAGTGGGAGGCATTCAAATGATTGCTGAACTACTGGACGCGACTCCTTCGCCGAAGGAGATTGGCGAGTACGTCCATTTGCTTCGTATTGCCACAGAACGCTTGTTGTCCGGGATCGACAAAGAGAAAATGCTGCTCGATAGTCCAATGCTCGCGTTGGCAAAATGTGACGCCCGCGAGATTCTGGAGGAGCTTCTACGAGACTGCTGGCACGAAGCATTCGCGCGAAACCGCCGTCTCGAAATCGTGGGAGACCTGGAGGAGCGTGTTGAATTGCTGACTGATAAGACGCTTCTTCTCAGGGTGCTCGATAATCTTCTGCGGAACGCTGAAGAGGCCACCGGCCCGGAAGGCCTGGTTACCATCGCTTACCGGCGAGTCGGCCGTGAAGTCGAGTTCTCGGTTCACAATCCGACCACGATGCCAGAGAACGTTTGTAGCGATATCTTCAACCGGCCAGTCTCGACGAAAGGCGAAGGTCGTGGCTTGGGAATGCGCGGTATCAAAATCTTGAGCGAGAAGTATCTTAAGGGTACCGTGGCGTTCTCATCTACGGCGGAGCATGGCACCACTTTCTCCGTCCGGTGTCCTGCCTGCTCATCCGGAACAGGTGCGATCCCGTCGAAGGCCGGCCGCCTCTGCGCTCTCCAACCGGGCTACCGGCTAGTTCTGCCGTCGAGATTGACGGCTGGTCCACTAGTTCGCGCCGAGTCTCCAAAAAAAACCGCTGGCCCACGGGAAGAAGAAGAGCCAGCGGAAGGAAATGGCCAACCAGTGAAGAGGATTATTGCCAACTCACGCCACAAAGGCGGTTGCCTCAGTGAGCGCCAGCCGGCGCGTCCCAGCTTCAGCACAACGATGAAATCGCCGGCGTTGTAGATTCAATCTATTTCGCGCGGAGACATATGCGGGCAACGATGCCAGCCGGAGTCCACTCACAATCCGAGCGTGAGGCCGAATAGAAGGCCGTTGCCTTTCACCGTATTGGTAGCAGTGAATACATCGATCCACCGGAACTGAAGCGTCACGTCCGGCTTTGCTGTCTTGGCGACATACAAGACGGTAGGGCCAGCGCCCCAGGCGCTGAGCCTGAACCCATGCAACTGGTCGGCAAGGGGCCCGGCTGTCGTCCGTGACTTGCGTGATGTTGGAAATCACCGCGCCAACGCCAAATCTCTCGGAAAAGTATTGCACGATCATGCCGCCCCAATTGAACACATTGCCGCTGGTGTACTTTGTCGTAGTGTTCCGGCTGTAGATGTCAAAGCCCAGGTAGTTGTCGAATTCCAGACCTCGTTTTTTCCACAAGAACGTATGCGTCAGGTTCGGCTCGATGGTCCATTCGTTCATCGCCATCCCCAGGCTCGCCAAGTTCGGGCCCTTGTAAGGCCCGGTCGGAGCAAACACTCGCGTTGAGATCGCAAGATTGTTATTCTCGCTGAAGTGAATGCCAACGGTAAGAGGCGCGAAAAACACATCCGCTAGCCCTGAGGTGGAACTAGTCAGCTTTGGCAACGGCGCACCATTGAGCTGGCTCGTTCGAGTCCAGACCGATCCAGTTGATCGGCAGGTAGAACGTAGAGGACAAGCTCACCTTGGAAAACTCCGTCTTGTAAACGTATTGTGGCACCAGCAGGTTTTCGCTAACGCTGACATCGACGTTGCCAAAGAGCTGGCCACCAATTGGCACCGGGTTGCTGAAAGTCCGGCCATTGATCGTTACCGGTGCGCTGCCCGAGATTCGCCCCAGGAATCCTACCGGCATCACGGTGAAACTGAAGCCAGGCTCCGTCGGAACCACTCCACCTTGTGGCATGATCCAGAAACCAACCAACGTCCTGCCCACGGCCTGCTCGACTGCGAGAGCCGGCGCAGCGCCCACACCCAGCGCCGCTCACAATAATCATGAGATTTCGCAGATTCATTAGGACTAAAACCTCGACTCCCGATTTTCGCCGGCTTTGCGACCCGACCGGCTTCCGGCGGGCATGATGGCACTGTCAATAGCCAGGGTGCAGTTTATTCCGAGCTCAGGATGCCAAACGCAGCCTTTGCGGATGCACCGTAGTTCGCGACATCAAGGCAGCATGTCCCGACCGGCCGCAATGGCGCAACACGCGTTGCCGAGTTCGGATCGCGCCCGCAATAGCCGCGACTTCGCCGCCGGGATGGTGATGCCGAGACGATCCGCCACCTCGGCGATCGGCAATTCCTCGACATCCCGCAGCAGCACGACGTTGCGAAGCAGGGGCGGAATGCGCCGAATTTCCTGATTCAGCACATCGCGTACCTGGCGGTTGCCGAGCTCTCCCTCTGGATCGAGTCTCCAGGACGGCAGCTCAATGGTGCCGCCTGGAACGCCTGCAATGCCTGCGTCGATGCGCAGAAAACGGGCGCGCCGGCTCGCTCTAAGAAACATCAGGCACTGGTTCACCACGATTCTGGAGAGCCAGATTGAAAACTCGGCCTCACCCTGGTATTGGTCGAGACGCTGAAATGCTTTCCAATATGCGTTCTGGGCTTCGTCCTCGGCGTCTCCACGATCCCTCAACATATACCCTGCAAGACTTACGCACCAATGATGATGGCGTTTGATTAGTTCACCGAATGCCTGCTTATCGCCCCGTCGGGCTAGACTGACAAGTTCCGCATCGCTGGCCTCTATGTCGTACACAGTCGATCCCCTTCGTCTTAGGATTTCTTTCTTCGCTTCGCAACGCCGTTGAAGGCGTGCTGGTGGAGGCACCTTCGGGACCAATCCGCGAGAAATCTTTAGACGCACTTGTTTTCAATAGGTTCAATCTTGGCCGCATCGATTTTGGAAGACTGAATAGCCCGACCTCGGGCTAATTCAACGGAACGCCTTGCCTCATATCAGGCATCCAGGTCCAAGCCAGCCGCGGGCCGCTTTGGTGGAGAGACATGGTCGAATTAGAAGTCACTTTGGATGACGAGGCGAGGAAGGAAAGCCGGCGGCAGACACCGAAGCAGTTGTCGATGTCCGCCTACCGGCTGCTAGGACGCGGGAAGCAATACTGCCTACAACACACTGTCTTGGGGAAAGGCCGCAAAAGCCACTAGCCTGCGATGGCCAGGGCGTCCCGATTCGGGCTCAGCACCTCGGTCGGCGAAAGTCCCAACACCAGGACGCGCTGTCCCTCTTGGAGGTGCTGAATCAAGACGGTCCGGCCGTTGCCGAAATGTAGAGCATCCCGATGAGTGCCCGACACCGCGGTTATCTGAGTGAACACCACTTCTTCAATCCCTCGGACCTTGATCTCTTCCTGCAGATGCTGTGGAAGATCCCAAACAAGTAAGTTCGCCCCGGGCGGAATGCATACTGCTGGAATGGTCTTTTTGTTCGAACCGCCGTTGGGTTTCTTAAGGTCCGTCAGGAACGACCAGAAGCCCTTTCTTTGTACCGGAAAGGGAATCGGTGCAGGCCGCAAATCCGACGGCGAGGCCAGTCCTTTCGTTCCACCGGGGAATTGGTGCACAACCAACTGCTCGCCCTCTAGCGCCAGCCGGTTTGGAAAAGTCATCAGAGAATAGTCGCACATTTTCGTGTTCCACCTTTGCTAAACATCGATCCGGCACTGGCTAGCGGCCGGTGTCCGGTCAGATGCTTCGCTCCAGCGAAACGCTCTACAATTTCTCGCCGGATATCGAAATGCGCCACCACCGAGACGTGCAAGATGGTGTCGTACGCAGTCTCCACTGCGTCACGGGTGGGCTCCTCTTTGGAGTGGTGGTTTGGATTCGCTCCTCTGGATTCCATACTTCGCGATGCGATACATCAAAGTCTTCCTGCTGAGGCCGAGATACTGCGCCGCGCGAGTTTGGTTCCAGTTGAACTTCTTTAGAGCTTGGACAATCAGTTCCTTTTCCATCACTGCGAGGTTTACGGCCTCGCCGGCTTTTGAGGGATCCGGCCGGTCGTCTTGGCGTGGAGCAACTGGGCGCAGGAACTCCGGCAGCTCGTCTATCGTGATCTCGCCCCCAGTGCTGAGCACGACCATGCGCTCGACGGCATTCTCCAGTTGGCGGACATTACCTGGCCAACTGTAGGCGCTGAAGTAAGGCAGGAGAGAGGGCGGAAAGCTAAGTCCGGACTTACCGTGTTTTTGCCGGAAAGATTCAAAGAAGTATTGAACGAAATCCGGGATGTCCTCGGCTCGATTCCTGAGCGGAGGCAGCACAATAGGAACCACCACCAGGCGGTAGTAAAGGTCTTCGCGAAAGCTGCCGCGATCGACCAGACTCTTGAGGTCCCGATTGGTGGCTGCCAGAATCCTCACGTCCACTTTGGTCGGACGGGTAGCGCCGATCTTTTCGATCTCCCGGCTCTTGGATAAGCCGCAACAAACGAACCTGCAACTCCATCGGCAGTTCGCCGATCTCGTCCAGAAACAGAGTACCCCGATCCGCTACTTCGACCTTGCCCCTCTTGTGCGTTACGGCTCCTGTAAACGAGCCGCGCAGGTGGCCAAACAGCTCGGATTCCAACAAATCTTTGGGAATTGCCGCGCAGTTGATGGTGACAAACGGCTGGTCGCGCCGGAGGCTGCTGAAGTGGATGGCTTTGGCGAGCACTTCTTTGCCTGTCCCCGTTTCGCCGAGGATCAGTATGGTTGCATCGGTGGGCGCCACGCGCAGCGGCCTGGTCCACAGCAAACAGGAGGGCTTTGGACCGTCCGATGATTTTGTCGAAGCCGTACTTCTCATCGACGGTCTTGCGAAGCACGCCAACTTCTTCGATCAGGCTGAGGCGCTCCAACACACGCTCCACGATAGTGCTGAGCTCGTGCAAGTGAATCGGCTTCGTCAAATAATCGTAGGCGCCCGATTTGATGGCCTCCACCGCGGTGGGGACTGTTCCGAAGGCTGTGATCATCACAACCTCCGTTTCCGGGTATCTGGTCTTGATCCTCTTCAAAAGTTCCAGGCCGGACATTCCGGGTAGATTCAGATCGCTAATGACCAAATCCTGCGGTTCGTGCTGCAGTATCTCCAGCGCCTCAGAGGCATCCGCGGCCATTGTCGTGGAGTATCCGCTCTTGGTGAGGTGCAGGTGAGTGGCATGGCGGAGGCCGTCGTCGTCCTCTACAATGAGTATTCGCCTGCGCCTCATACTAACAACCATGCCGCCAATAACAGAGCAGCGATGTGATTGGTGTTCCAGTCTAGCTCAGATTTCCGAATCCTTCGCCACGGCAAGCGCCCCCGGGCGTCACTTCCAGGCTCTGACCGGAACTCCGCCGCAGCCGAACCAGCAGTAATACTGTTACATGCAGATGGCAAAGTCAAGGCTTTTCCGCGACACAATCGCATTAATGGTAGAGGGCGTAGCGAATCAAATAGCTTCAGTAATCGTTGTCTCTTTTAGGTCCTGAGAGCGCAAGTTCGCCTGTTCAGACAGGTTGTCCGCATCTGGAATGTAAGCGCCAATACCACCACCTGCATGTGAATCGCGCATGTCTCGGCGAAGAAATTGGCAAGCTTTCATTCTCTCGAATTTTTTACACCCCTGGACGGAGAACCCGCATCTGAGCTCTCAAAAGTGGCCGAAGCGCATCCAAGCCGCGTGATCAATCGATCACAACTGGCTTAGAAGCGGTTTTGATACTTCAGCTGCATCGTCCCGGAAAGAGAATGTCGAAATGGCTCAGTCGGGCTATCTAGTTAGGGAAGCAATCACTGCTGTTGTTCTTCACGAAGGGCATGAGATCTTGCGAAGCCTAAACCGCGGATCGGTTCTAATCCCGCTATGTGAGCCCAACGCTGGGGGAATGATCGAGGCCAAGTACGAGGGTAGCGTAGTCCGTGTCTTCGGTCGCGATCTCGAGGAGCGATCAGAACTGATCGAGATCCAAGCAGTGAGAGCCGCCGCGTCGTAAAGAAACGCCGCGAACCTCCCGCCAAACACAACCGTAGTATGCTCGCGGGGTTGCCACCCGAGTAGTAGTTTTCCTGCCTCAATCCTTAGCATCGTAACTTTCGCGAAAGTTAATGCAGCGTTCAGCAAATGAGATGCATCTTCGAGTCACCCCGGACAGGAGGCTCAAGGATGACCTCTCCAAGTCAATACTCTCCGTCCAATACTGTCTGGCACCGCTAGTTGCCGCAAGCATAGCCGCACGGGCGTCCTTGAGCCGTGGACTTTCAGGCCAGAGAAAACCGCGAATTTTCTTGGTCTGTCCTCCCCAAACCAGACATTACGGCGACTACCAGCAAGCGCGCCTTTGGTCGCACTCGGCCCGTACTGCGTGATATTGAACCCGCGCACTCTCCAAAGCATCACGGGAATTCTGGGGGCACATTTTCATGGCAATACGCATACGGCATCTCCCGATGCTAGCGAATCGGCGTCATGACTCTTTTCACGGCGCTCACCGCCCAGGCACAGACAGCAGTCTTCGGCCGGGTTCCAGCGCTCGAGTATTGCCTCGGCCGGAATGTCGAGGAGACGTTGGAGAGACTCAATCTCAGCCATTCTCAGAGGCACACGGTCCGGAAGATCATGGAGTTCGAGGCGCTACAGCTTGCGGAGACCCGTGGGAATCCGAATCTTTCGGGTGGCGAAGATCCTATCGCAAGAGCAACTGATTCGGCTCCATGCTCGCCAACGAATCGTGTTCATTCTGACCGGAGAGCAGAGAGAGCGTGTATCCAAGTTGATGCTGCGAAGATTGGCGAAACTTGAGGATCACGCTTGGGATTACTGACGCTGCTGACCGGCCGGCCGCTCATCGCTGGACCGCGGAGGTTTCTGGCACCGGCAGTCATCCAAAAACTTTCGTAAGCCGCGAAGCCCAAAAAATGATCGTCGTTTATCGAGGACGGGCAGAAGTCAGTATGACCCCAATCGGCGAAACGCTCCGGCGCGAGCGCCTGCACCGCAAATTGAGCTTTTCCGATATAACTCGTCAGACGAGAATCAGCCCTCGCATGCTGGAAGCCATCGAGGCGAATCAGTTCGACCGTCTCCCTGGCCAGATCTATGCAAACAGTTTCATCCGGCAATACGCGCGAACGCTCGGGCTGGATGAAACGGAGATCATCGGCGCCTTCCAACGCCAGTGTGCAGATCATCCGGCGGCATCTGCGGAACGCGCTTCGAAACGTCCTTCTGCGAACGCTCAGTTGAGTGCGCTACTGGACTACATTCGACCGTGGCTGCGGCGATATTCGTGGCTCGGCTTGTCGTTTTGGTTGCTGGTGACATTGACCGCCGGTGCATTTGTCTATCGGATGAAAGCCAGGGACGAACGCCACCCGACGAGCGTCTCGATGGTAGCCGTCGCACCGAAGACAGTCGCACCGAAGGCAGTCGCGCCGGTGGTGACGCCTACCGAGGTCAAGCCGGTACTGAACGTTCAAGAGAGTGGCCCGGCTCCGCCCATCCTGGTGGCCTTCAAGGCCTCCGAGCCGGTTTGGCTCTCGGTCAAGTCCGACGGAACGCCGGCATATACCGGCACCCTCGAATCAGAGCAAACGCGGGAGTTCGATGCCTCGAGCAAGATGACGGTCGTGGTCGGTAACGCTGGTGGGCTGGCCGTTTCACTGAACGGAAAGCCGGTGGGCCGGATCGGAGACCATGGGGAGGTTCGCGTTTTGCAGTTGACACCGGAGGGCGCCCGTGTTGTGGTTGGACGCCGGCCGGTGGACCCTCCTGCGACCTCTGACGACGCGCACTAGTAAGGCGCGTAGTAGCCGTGACGCCAGGCCATTCTCAGCTTCAGCTTTTCGGCAATCTGGCCCAATTGGACTTTGACTTTGTGAAACTTGCCGTCGTTGACCTCGCGCTTCGGATAGTATCCAAGCAGGTATTGACTGCGTAGCTGAAGACTGAGTTTCTCCACTGCATCCGGCAGCTCGTTTAGATTGTGGACAACGATCATGCTGCCGCCGGTCTCCTCTGCGGCCTTCTTGAGGAAACGGGCACGGTCAAAGAGTCCAATGGCGAAGACTCGGATATCTGATTCCCGCAAGAGATTGATGATCTCCCCGGAACTGTAGCGGCTGTTGTTGTCGGAACCATCGGACAGAACCAGGAGAGCCTTGTGCGGGTTCTTGGCTGATTTCATTCGATTGACCGCGAGATACATTGCGTCCAGCATGGCGGTCCAGCCCTGAGGCCGGACCATGCTCAAGTCGCGCATAACCTCATCCGCATCCGGTGTGAAACCAACACGGAGTTGCGGCGTATCGCTAAACTGCACTACAAAAAATTCGTCTCCCGAGATGCTAGTCTTTAGAAATTGGTCTACGGCCTTGAATGACTGGTCGATCTTGTTCTTCATGCTGCCGCTGGCATCGAAGACGATTCCCAACGACACTGGCGTTTGATCGACTGTGAAGGATTCGATCCTTTGCTCGACCGAATCATCGAACAAATGAAAGTCTTCCTTCTGAAGGCCCATTATCGGACGATCCCCAAGATCCGTAACCGTGGTGGGAATCAAAACCATCTGTACATTGAAGCGAATGGAGGCAGGGCGTCTGGCCAGACTCCTCATCGCGCTGGGCCGGACGCGGGGAACAATGTTCACTGAGCTTGGTTCCTGGCACAGGACACAGGCGCCGAATATCGATGAGGTCGCGAGGATGGCTAGGACAGATCGTGTCCAGGCACGTTCTGCCCCTGCTGGGAACAGCATGAATAAACCTCCGGCAGAATCGACAGTCCCGCCGCTGCAGCTTTCCAAATGGTTAAGTCGTAGTATAGGTCCGTCCTAGCTGGTCGTAAAGGGGCAAGGGGTTACACCTTTTGTGACGGCCGAACGGTGGCGGCCTGAGCCGCGCTCCAACGCGAACACCTCAGTCTTGAAATCTTTTTGCGCCACACGGCTCATGGAATCCATCTGGCTTCCGGAAAGATATTCGGATGAGCAGATGCCTGGCAGTAATCTTCATCATCGCTCTCAGTCAGGCGCTCGCTCAGAGGAACCCATCAGAGTCCGCTGCGCCGCAAGGCAATCACACGTCACCGCACGATGTCCGGCATCCGGGAAGAAAGGTCACCCGGATCGAAGTGAACCATACGATCCAGGCTGTGGAGACGCTCGCCCAAGACTACGAAGAGTGCATTCAGCGGTATCACAAACATCTGGAACAAGCCTTGACGAACTACGCCGGAGGCTTCCAGGATCCTCTGCACGGCAAGTTGGAGGGTTTTGGCCAGGAGATTCAAACGGGGGATTCGGAGCAAACGCGGCAGATGAAGCTGGCAGCGTTCGGATCAATCGTCGTGACTGCGGGCATACACTATGATCCCGACCCCTTGCGCGATCTCGAAGAGCTTCAGAAATTAGTCGATTCCTATCAAAAGACGATTGAGACGGCTCGTGACGCCAAAAGCTTGACTGCGACTATCGCCTGGGGCGATCCGGAGCCCATTTCCACCAAAGACTATCGGGATCTCACGCGCAGGTTACGGACGGCGGAACAACACGCGGAGGCGGCACGCGCTCGTGCACGGAAGACGTTTCCAATCCACCTGACTTTGGGTGAGACGGCGGTGGTGGGGCAGGGTGTGGATGGCCCGAATGCTACGGCGGAGTTTCTCGGAATCCGGCTCGGACGCCCGCTGGGAAACGTCAGCTCCCAGCTCAGACTGACCTATTCCGGCAAGAGCGCGCAGGGGGACGTCTTTCTCGAAACGCTTCTGCAATCGCGTGCCGGCAAGACGCGCACCGATACTGTCGTTCGCTCCCGCGCCATTTTGATGTATTCCGATCCCGGGGATCCAGTCCGGTACGGGTATGCCGTTACGAGCCACAAGTACGGTGGCTATCGTGTCATCGGCGCTCGCGTTGCCGATGTTGCGGAGAACGTACAAGATTGGATCTGGAAGAGTCTGTCGCGCCCGGATGCCGCTTTGCCGACTCCTTCGGAACTTCAGCAAGCGATCAGTCTCCGTCCGTCGACAGCCGACGCTTCAGCGTCTGAAGCCATCGACGCATTGTGGGAGCTAGCCAATCGGTCAGTGCAACAGAACGACAAAATCTTGATCGCCGAAGCGAAAGCAACGCACCAGCGCGTGCCACTCCCTGAGCAGGGACTCAAAGTTTACTTTCCTCAGGCTAGGGCCAGGCTTTATCTCGGCCGGGCACTCGCAAGCGGAGATCCCCGCTTTCTCGAAGCCCAGAGAGCTGTGTCCTTCGCGCTTGGGAAAGCGCGGTTTTCCGTGCAGCCACGCCTTGGATCTCTTCAACTGCTTCAACGGCGTTCCGGTCTGGTCTCGCCCACTGCGATGGAAAGAGACCGACCAGCTGGCACGGACCTTCATGGCGGCTGCAGCCGAAGTCGATTCCGCCGCCGCGCGATTCAGTAATGTCCTTCCGCCGGCGTTGCAAGGCGGCGATGCAGTCATAGCGGTGACCCTCCTGCAATTGCCTCCGAACGTCATCGTATCGCAGAAAGATCTAGGCCCTGATCAGACCGGTGATCCAGATCCCGTCATTTTTGAAGATATCTTTCGAACGGTACGATCTGCAGTGAAAGGGATCGGGCGTAGCGAACGCACTTCTCAGCTCATCAAAGTGTCGCCCGAGACCGGTGTTCACCGCGTTCAACTTGAGATGTCAGCGGAATATGTTCAGGGTGACGCTCTCAGTCAGGTTTATCAACACGCCACTGAAGACGAACCACGCGGCTTTTCCTTCCCGGACAACGCGGCAGCCGGCGCGACGCGGCGACAATAGCGGACCCGCTTGGTGATCTCCCAATCTTTTTTACGCCGAACCGATCGAACCCGCATCATTTTTCCAGCTACCGGGAAACCGGCTAACCGCTTGGTGTGGATACTACCTTGTGAAGTCGGCGCAACTGAGGCGCCTGCCCTCGGGAGTGTGTGCGCGCAAGCTCACCAGACAGGGGCTCTTGCGAAGAGCAAAAAAGGAGATCGCAGATCATGAGAGTCATTCTCTTAGCAGGTTTGGCTGCTATTACCAGTCTTGCACTCATGGCAGACGAAGAGACGCCACGAGCGGAAGCCGGTCTCCAGTATCAAATGTTGCGGATCAACTCGAGCCGCGGCATCCCATCTTTCACTGCCAACGGCGGCAGCGGCAGTTTCCAGTACAACTTCACGGATCACTTTGCTGGAGTCGTTGAAGTCGGAGCTCAGCACAACGGAAACATTCACAACATTCACCTGGACAACACCTGGACTACGTTTCTCGCTGGTCCGCGCTGGTCAATCGCCAAACGATCTTCGCGGTTCATTCCGGCGTTGGAATGCCTGTTTGGCGGGGTCGACGTGTCAGGGAGCATAAAGTCCCCACTGTTACCCGATATTCCGGGAGCCCGGCTCATGGCCAGCAAGAGTGCGTTCGCCATGGCTACCGGCGGCACGCTCGACATCAGACTGAATCATCGTTTTACGATCCGGCCGATACAACTCGACTACCTGCTCACTCGCTTGGGATCGAGGACTCTGCTAAACGGCACTCAAACCTTTAGCCAGAACAATCTTCGCTATGGCGCCGGCATCGTATTCAACTTTGGCGGCAAGTAGCCGCGCAAGAGTTTCAAAGAAAAGTCACAGAGAAAGGTACTTGAGGAGTGATTTGTATGAACTCGATTAGGGTGTTATGTTCGCTGGGCGTGGCTCTGGCTTTCACGGGTGTGGCTGCCGCCCAGGATGAAATGCCAAAGGGCGAACTCGGCTTGGGTTGGTCGATGTTGCGTCTCAACTCGGCCAGAGATATTCCGTCATTCAGCGCAAATGGCGGCGTTGGGGGGTTTCAATACAACTTCGGGGAACACTTCGGAATGGTCGCGGAACTGGGTGGATACCACAACGGCAACATTCACAACGTAGACCGTGTCGTAGTAGTTAATCCGCTCGTCAACGCTGAACCGTTCAACGCTCATCTCGACAATACTTGGGCGACCTATCTGTTTGGGCCGCGCGTCTCCCTCACCAAGCGGTCCTCGCGGATCGTGCCGTCGCTGGAGGTGTTGCTCGGTGGAGCTTATGTGTCGGGCAGCATCAGGTGCCTGACCGGTACCCGATACGCGCCTCACGGGAGCACGAAGCTCCTTCGCGATGGCGGCAGGCGGATCGCTGGACATCGCCTTGAATCATCAAGCTCGCCTTGCGGGCCGTTTCAGGCTGACTATCTTCTGACGCGACTTGAATCCAGAAACCTGGGAGGATTCCAGACCTTCAATCAAAATAATTTTCGCGTCAGCGCCGGTCTCGTATTTCGGTTCGGCGGCGGGGAACACTTCGCACCGCCTGCCCCCCCGCGCCTGCTATGAAGCAGTGCCCGGATGGAAGCTCGGTACTGGCCACGCAGGAGTGCCCCAAGCCGAATCTCACTCTCGGAATCACCGGCGTACAAGCCCAGGTCTGTGAGGGTACCGTGGTGAACCTGGCGGCCGCCGACAATATACCATCGGGATCCGTCGGATCGTATCTTTGGGCGGTCAACGGCAAGCCGCTTAGCAAAACATCTCAGTTTCAGTTCGACACCACAGGCTTGGCAGCGGGAAGCTATGATGTCGCCCTAGGGCTAACCAGTCCGGGGTACAACGATGCTGCGGCCAACGCGACCATACAGGTTCTTGCCTATGAACCGCCCACGGGCACCGCAAGTGTGACGCCCGACGAAATCTGGGTCGGTGAGGAGGCTACGGTCTCGGCGAATTTCCATGGACAGTGCGGCGGCACGATCCAGCCAGCCACTTTCACGGCTTCCGAGGGCGGCGTGAATGGCGACCAATTTGACTCCACAGGGGTTCAGTTCGGTCCGGCCACCTCCGTCGGAACAACGGAAAGTCATTACTCTCACGGCGATGGCACGCGACGACCGGAGCTCCGGCACCGCAACCACCACAATCACGGTCAAAATGCCGGCCTCGGTCGAAGCTGTCCGTCTGCCAGACATCCTGTTCCCGCGAAACAGCGCTCGCGTCAACAACTGCGATAAGCGCATCCTGCTGGAACAGTTGAAAGCACTTACTGACAGGGATCCGACCGGCAAGATTGTGTTCGTCGGTCATACCGCCGTCCGGCGAACCCGCAAAGCCTGGCGGCGAAGCGCGCGATGAACGCGGCTGCCGTGATGAGCGCCGGTTCGGGGATTTGTGTGGATTTCCCGGCCAACCAGATTCTGGTCAGCTCGGTCGGCGACAACAACAACGGCGTGGACTTCCAACCCTTCTTCTGCGGGACTTCCACGGTTCCCAGCACTCCCGAGGTGAGCGGCAGCGCAGTAAGTCCAAATGACCAGCAGGCAAAATTCCGTCGCGTCGAAGTATGGTTCGTCGCTACGGGTGGCAAACTGGTTGAATCCTCTGGCGGACTACAAAGACGCAGCTACGTTAGATGTAGCCGCGCTTGGTTGCCCCCGCTGAGCACAGTTGTCTCGCCGGAGGGCATTGCCAACACCCTCCGGCGGGACCCCAGCCAGTCAACTCGGTGAACTGACGCGAGGCCAGGATGCCCGGATCTGGACATGTGAGGAGCAGCAGGCGGGTGCCGGCGTTGCGCATCGAAGCAGAACCGGCCAAGTACGGGACTGCACTAATTGCAACCGGCGCAGCGTCGCTGCTTTACCTGCTGGGTGGCCCTCCCGATGTGGATTCCGACATCCGATATTTTGCATTTGCGCTCGCGATACTCGTTACATCTCTGTTAGGCGGACTGGGACCCGGATTGCTGGCGACCGGGCTGTCAGCATTCGCTAGCGCTTATCTGCTCCTACCACCGGTATTCTCGATCGATGTGGCCTCACCGGAAAGGGCCGCGCGGCTGATTCTCTTTGGCGCCGAGGGGATACTGCTCAGTCTCGTAGCGAGTTTCTTCCGGGACGTAGATTCCCGCGAAATTGAAAAATCCCGGGTCAAGGCATACCTTCCCGCGCTCATGATAGTCGCAACCGCGACAGGTCTGAAGCTGCTGGTCTTCAGGGACTTGGAACGGGCCCTGCCGTTCGCGTTTTTCTATGCGGCCATCGCAGCCAGCGCATGGCTGGGAGGCCTCGGTCCCGGCTTGGCCGCAACTCTGATGTCGAGCTTGGCCGCCCGATACTTTTTCATAGTGCCCCGGCATTCCTTTTCCGTCACGTCACCGGTCAACGCAGCAGCGGATCGCTATTTTTCATTGCCGAGGGCGTCGTCATCTCCGCGCTCGGAGCGAACTATCCAAAAACTCGGCGCATTGCAAGCAATGCGATGGACCTGGCGCACCAGTACGTGGAGCGCTTGCGAAGGAGCAAAGAAGACGTGCGTGCGCTTCATCGTACTGCCAGGGATGTGATCTGGGAATGGGATGTGGCCTCCAATCGTATGACTCGGGGCACCACAGAGACTCAGCGACCCGAAACTCCTGCTGCTACGATGAGCTTTTCGTCCTGGCTGCAAGAAATTCATCCGGAAGATCGCCCGGCAGTGACGGCAAGTATCAGTTCCGCTCTCAATCAGGGTTGCGAGGAGTGGCAGTGCCAGTACAGAAGGCTGCGGCCAGGCGGCAAGACGGCCTTCGTAGCCGACCACGCCTATATCATCCGCGATGCGGAAGGCCATCCGGTTCGCTTGGTGGGCCGGAGCGCGGATGTTAGCGAGTCGAAACACGCGACGCGACGCGCCAAGCCGCCGCAGCAGTTTCGCGCGGCTTTCGAGCAAAGTCCGTTTGCAATCGTGTTGACGGATAATGCCTTACATATCGTAAGCGGTAATCGCGCCGCCAGCGATTTATTCGGGTACAGCAGTGAGCAGTTCACGGGGATGCACATTGAAAAACTCTTCCCAGAGACCAGGCATGACTCCCTTCTGGAGACGCTTTTGACACTCAGTTGGACGGAGCGTCCCTCGATCGTGCTGGACGAGGAATGCGTACGGGCAAATGGCGAGTTGTTCCGCGCCAAGATCAATGCGTCCGTGGTTTCCGAAGTGACAGACGGCTCAGGCGGATGGTTGGTCACGATCGAGGAAACGGCCGATTGAGCGGAGAGCGGCATCTACGCCGCGAACCCGACTACTCCTGCAGGCTCGCGTCGGTTTGCTTGATGCACGGTCCTTCGCAAAGGTCAACCAGCATCGAGTAAAACCGATAGCTGAACCAGTCGCAGAACAAGTCGAACGTTGGAGCTGATGGCCAGTCGCCCCGGTGCGGGTGCCGTTCGACAAGCTCCTGCTGGAGAATCTCGACGAAGACAGTCTGAAGGTACTCCACCGCTTCTTTTTCGTTCGCGGATTCCGGAACCAGATAGATGGTTGGCTCCCGGTTCAGATCGTCCAAACCGAGCGCCCCGCTGGTCGGGTCCATGACTCTAAGCCAATCCAGGAATGGCTGTCTGGCTTTGACTACGATGGCGGACCGGTTTAGCGTTACCATGCTTTTTTCGGGTATCATCCAATGGAAAGTTCTCGAAAACGGGCGGACATACAACCCCCAAGGAACAGAATCGTCCGTTTTGAAGAACCGCAATAGTGGGGCTTACAGTAGGGACGTCGTCCGCTATCCCTCAGTTTCTGGAAGCCGCCGGAAGGTCTTTCTCCGCGCAGCTGATTGATGCAAGGGAAGATGTTTGCTTTTTGGCGAGAAGTTAGCGGTTTCCTCTGCTGCCAGATACTACGGCCCCTAAGGAATGCTTGGACTTTGCCCGGCTACAACTCTGGCTGAACCACAACCTTAGCCTGAAAATAATAGATCCAATGCAAGCAACTTGCATCTTGTGATGGCAGGCGCGTGTCATTCCGCCTGGACCTATGGCCCGAGGGGCGCTCGGTCTTGGTCCCCCCTCGGGTCCTTAATTTGTTTCTCCTCGGGTTCAAATTTGGTCGCTTGAGCAGCGCCCTTAGTATGAGTTACGGAAGTCCAGGGGATTTGCCGCACTTGCCGTCCTTCGATCGGCGAGCTTCGCAGGGTGAAAGGCATGAATCAGAGCAGCCGGATTCTGGTCGTGGAAGACGACCTCGAAGCCTTAGGCCAAATCACCCGAATCCTCATGGCGGAAGGCTATGATGTACGGCCCGCCGACAGCGGTCAGTTGGCGCTGACGTCAGCCTGGATAATGTCACCCCAACTGATCGTGCTGGACATTCGCATGCCGGACATCGATGGATTTGAAGTATGCAGGCGTCTCCAGGCCAGCGAAAAGACGCGTGGCATACCGATCATCTTCGTCACCGCTGTCCATGAGATGGAAGAGCGAGTGGAAGGTCTGGCTCTGGGCGCCGTTGACTTCGTTTCCAAGCCCTTCCGAAGGGAGGAACTGCTGGCCCGAGTCCGAACTCACCTGGAGCTCGGGCGACTGCGAGCCGATTTGGAGAAGCAGGTAGCGGAGCGCACCTCCGAACTACGGGTGGCGAACAACCGGCTGCAGGAACAGCTTGTTGAGCTTAGACTCACCGAGCAAGCGCTCCGCGAGAGCGAAGGACGTTTCCGCAACCTGGCCGACACCGCTCCGGTTGGCATCTGGCTCACTGACCCGGACAACCTCGCCTGCTTCTATAACAAGACCGCGCTCGATTTCGTCGGGCCTCCGAAGGACCAACTCGCTGGGAACGGTTGGATCAACGCTCTACATCCGGACGATCGCGAGAAGGCCTATTCCGCCTATCTTTCCGCTACGTCAGAACGGCGTAGTTTTCGGATCGAATTCCGCATCCGTCGTGCCGATGGAGAATATCGCTGGGTGCTGAACACGGGAGTTCCTCGGTTCGTTGATCGTGTCTACGTTGGACATATCGGGACCATCATCGATACAACGGATCTAAAACGCAATCACGAACAGATGTTGTCAACCCAGAAGTTAGAGAGTCTGGGTGCGCTGGCGGCAGGTATCGCCCACGATTTCAACAATGTCCTCGGCGTAATCTTTGCCGAATCAGACTTGGCGCTGGCAGAAGTCCCGAAGGATTCACCTGTGCATGGGAATCTCGAGCGTATTGGGGGTGTTGCAAATCGAGCATCCGAGCTCATCGATCTGCTAATTGCCTACGCGGGCGTCAGCGAATCGGCGAGAGACCTGGTAGATCTGTCCACGCTGGTGAAGGAAGCTATTGAACAGATCGGGGTCGCCGTTCCGAAGAGCGCCCTCCTCGATGTTAAGCTCGCCAAGAATCTCTCGCCCGTCAAGGCCAATGCAGAGCAGATCCGTCACATTGTTTCGAACTTGGTGATGAATGCTTCGGAAGCTCTCGTTAATGAGAAGGGTCTTGTCATGGTGAGCACCGAGCAGATACGCCTCGACACGTCTTCGCCGGAGCGACCGCCCGATCTGCCCGCGGGCGATTACCTAAGACTGGCAGTTTCGGACACAGGCTCTGGAATGAACAAAGCGGTGCAAGCCAGAGCCTTTGATCCATTCTTTACGACAAAATTCTTAGGACGTGGTTTGGGACTCGCTGCTGTGCAGGGAATTGTGCGCTCACACCACGGCGTCATTAACGTGACAAGCAGGGCTGGCTTCGGTTCGACGTTCGAGGTCCTGCTGCCGTGCGTGCCCAAACTGTGTGAGCAGGCAGAAGGGGAGCGCACTGAAAATGGCGACCGCACTTCTGCCCACGAATTCCTGGCCGACAAAGTGCCCGTCATCTAAAGATCTGCTTCTCGATCCGGCTCAGCAAAACACAAAAAAGAGATCTCTCCTGCGCGATTGGTCATCATTTGGGGCGCAAGGGGTTGAGGCGGATCTCGGCGGCCTCACGGCGAAGAAGGAGACTTATGTCAATCAAGATTTTTGCCTCTATCTACCTTCTGATGGCAATTCCCTTTTCACTGCGTGCCCAGGACCCGGATCTCGAAAGGCTTAACTTCAATGTGGGAGGGGGATTTTCAGTACCGCTGAATCCGACGGCGCGATACGTCGGTGTGGACGGCAGCGTAAGTACGGGCGTGGGGACGAATTTCAACCGGCACAATTCAATCGAGGGCGACTTCATGTGGAACGGTCTTTCGCCCATCCGCTCGCTTGTTCCTTTGATCGACCGGCCGCGAGGAAGCGTTAATCTTTACAGCGTAACCGGAAACTATCGGTTTCATATGGACAGTGTGGCCGATTCGGCGTACGGCTTTTACGTAATCGCCGGCGGGGGTTGGTACTACCGGCATATGAGCATTAGCAAGGACTACTTTGTCCCGGCACTTACCGTTTGTCAACCGATCTACAACTGGTGGGGATTCGCCTGCGATAACGGTGGATACGTGCAATCGGTAACCATCGCCTCGCATGGCACTAGCGCTGGGGGGGTGAACGCAGGAGTGGGATTTACCATCCAGCTGCCATCGCCTGGCTGGACGTTCTTCATGGAGTCGCGCTATAACTACGCGTGGAGTAGCTTCATTCCCACGACACTCGTCCCCGTAACGTTCGGGTTTCGATTCAATTGACGCAACCAGTCGCCTAGTGCTCAGCAGGCAGCCAGAAGTCCAGGTGGCGATCGTGATTCAGCCTGACCGTGAGAGCGCGATCGATGGAACTGATCGGTGCCTTCTTCAATTCACCTTCCAAAGTGACGAAGTTCAGGGTATCGGCAGTGACCCAGTAAGCCTGTGCCGCACTAATCTGGTTCTGACCTTTGAACGCGAGCAGATAGATCGGCTTTTGATTTTCTTGCGACGTTGTTGCCGGCTGCTCACGAACTTCCGTTTGAGCCGGTTCCTGATATACTGTCGCCGGTACCGATTGGTAAATCACAACTGGTGATGCGGTTGCTGATCCATAATCGTAATAAGACGGGTACGAGTAGTAGCTAGAGGGAGTGTAACCGTAGTCATACGGGTAGCCGTAGTAAGGGTAAGTCCACCCAGCACTGTAATAGGGATAGGAGTATCCGTAGTTGAAAAAGAAACGGTTTCGGGGAAAGCCACCGTGAAACCCACCGCGGAATCCATTGAATCCACGGTGAAAGCCACCGAAGCCGCCCCCATGAAAGCCACCACCGCGGAAGCCGCCGCCATGGAAACCACCACCACGGAAACCGCCGCCCATCCCGCCGCCACGGAACCCGCCGGCCATCCCGCCACCGCGGAAGCCGCCAACCATACCACTACCGCGGAAGCCGCCGTGGCCGCCGCCGCGCTGCGCGACCGCGGGTAATGCCAGGAAGCAACCAATGAGAAGGAAGTACGCTAGTCTTCGCATAAAGCTGACCTCCTACTTGCAGCGTAGCGCTGCTGGCCCTGTAGAGCAAGACGCCTGGGGATACTGGCTAAGTCGAGGCTTCAAAAAAATCGGCCGTAGTCTCTCGGATAAAGGTTGAGGTCGGAAGTGCGCTTTTCTAACAGTGGCCGCGTCGCGGTTGTTGTTGTGTCGCTGGCGCTTTTTGCCTGGCTTGGCAACGGTGTGATGAAGAATGAGTTCGTCGATTTCGATGCCCAAGTTAGGAACACAATCCACCAAGCAGCCGATGCGGGGCTGACGCAGTTCATGTTCTGGATGACCAACCTTGGATCGAAGGCCGCAGCGGCAGTTCTAGCAACAGTCATTTCGCTATGGCTGGCCGCGCGGCGCGCATGGCGATCCATGCTGATCGTTTGGATCACCCTGATGGGAGAAGCGATTCTGGAATCGGTTCTCAAGACTGGATTTCACCGCAGCCGCCCGGTTCCCTTCTTCGGATTGCCGCTGCCCGACTCGAAGAGTTTTCCGAGCGGCCACGCGATGACCGGCATCTGCCTGTACGGCGTCACTGCCTGGTTGCTAAATGGCGTTCAGTCCACGGCAGTCCGCTCGGCCATCTGGATCTCGGCCGGCGTAGTGAGCCTGCTCGTGGGCGCGTCCCGTGTCTATCTAGGTGTGCACTATCCGACCGATGTCTTGGCCGGCTACGCGATCGCCATCGCATGGCTCACGACGGTTGTTTCGGTAAGCAGAACGTCCAGATCACAGCCATCGAGTGTCGCCCGCCCAGACAGCACTTTCTGTTAGCGCGTCAGGACGCAGCGAAACCCAAGATGATTCGTACCGGTGCTGACCTCTCCCTTGCCGCGTGTGCCGACGACATACCGAGAGCAGTATTGATCCGTGCACAGAAATGATCCCCCGCGCTGAACTTTCTTCGGCTGATCTGGTTCCGATGGATCGTAAGAAGAGTTTGGCCCCAGTGGATTCCTGGCAATCCGATGTGCTGCAGCCAATTGCTGGTAATAAACAGGACGATACCAATCGCTCGTCCACTGCCAGACGTCACCCGCCATGTCGTACAGGCCATAGCCGTTGGGAGGATACTGAGCAACGGCGGAGATCCCGGCGTGCCCGTCGGCTCCGGTGTCGTTTGTTGGAAAGGTCCCCTGGTGCGTGTTGGCCATCCACTTGCCTTTAGGACGAAATTCATCGCCCCAAGGGAAAGGTTGTCCCGTCAGGCCCCCGCGCGCGGCAAATTCCCATTCGGCCTCAGTGGGTAGTCGCTTACCCGCCCACGAAGCGAAGGCCACCGCATCCTCGTACGCAATCTGGACCACCGGATATTGATCCTTGCCCCGGATGTCATCCTCAGGACCCTGTGGTTGACGCCAGTTCGCTGCACGAATGTAGCTCCACCACTGGTAATGGTTTCGAAGCGATACAGGATGGTCCGGCGGTGTGAACACTACCGATCCGGCCATGAGATTCTCTAACGGGGCGCCCGGGAAGTCCGTGGAGCTCGGCGTCTTCTCGGCAACTGTCACGTAACCCGTCGCCCTTACGAACTCGGCAAACTGCGCGTTCGTTACGTCGGTTTTGTCCATGTAGAAGCCGTCGACATAGACACGATGTACCGGGCGCGAATCGATTGTGGCTCGCATGCCGACTTCGGCATTGCCAGGCGGGTCTTCCGCACCCATCGAAAATTCGCCGCCAGGTATCCACACCATTCCTGAAGGCACGGTGCCCGGGGCCGGTGCAGTATTCGGGATGGTCGGCTCGAACCGGTTATCCGGTTTTGATATCGCCCTCACCTGCGCCACCACAGGGCGATACAGCGAATAGGAAGCCCAGGTGGCGGGAAGAATGATAATTGCAGCGACCAACAGCGCCGGTAGACCAGAACTACTGCCGGACCGCCTCTCCGAGACGGTGCTTAACTTGCTTTCGTGTCGGCTGTCCATACGACCGCGGCCTTTTCTTTTTCGTGGATTCCCACGCCGGCGGCGGAGATTTAGTATTTTCAGGCCGCACGTGCTGCCACAGTTGCCGGAAGGTGCATCCTCCATCGGCTAATCCAGTCGTCAAGTTCCAGCGCTGAGTCTGCAAGGCAAACCAGGGAAAGGTTCAGTACTCGAACCCTCTGCCCCTCTTGCAACCTTTGCAACAGGATCTCGCGGCCATTCCGAAACCGGATCGCATCCCGGTACCGGGAAGGCGTTGCCGCTATCTGAGTAAAAGTCCCTGGCTCGATACGCCGAACATTGATTTCACGCTGCAGGCGTTCCGGGATATCACACACCAGCAGGCGAGTTCCAGGCGGTAGACAGACGGCGACGACAGAATGAGTTCTGTCCGAGCGAGAGGTCCCACACAGGGCGGACCGTACAGTTCTGAGTCGACTTGTCAGGTGATTCCGGTTGGGCTTCAGACTCACCGGAGATACCAGGCCCATGGCCCCACACGCGAACCGGTGGGCGATCAGTTCTTCGCCATCGATTGCAATGCGGTTTGGAAAAGACAGCAGGGAATAATCGCACATAGTTTTAATGCTCCTCGCGCGAAGTCATTAGAAGTGGTTTCGATTTGGGTGCATCAAGCGACCAAGATGATCTCCTCAGCGGGAAGGGTCTACAATGTGACGTTTCTCAACTGGGTGGCACGGACGGTCATAAAAATGAATCGTCTGGCGCCGACTGTCTGTCCAGAATATCGGAAGCTGACTCACCGAGCGTGGACTGGTTTTCCCTTTCCGGAAGGCGACTGGAGTGCATATGAGGCGAATGATGGTGTTGTTGGCGCTGGCATCCGCAGTGTTCCCCAGCGTCGCGCAAAAGGTCCGCGTGGACTACGATCACGGTGGCAACTTTTCCAGGTATAAAACGTACCGTTGGGTGGAGTTACAACAGACGCAATTTCCTGACGCAGAATTCCCCAATCAACTGATGCGTGAGCGCATCCAGAGGTTCGTTGCGGAGGCACTGGCGGCTAAGCAACTGAAGCGCGTTGAAACAGGTGGTGACCTCCTGGTGGGGTATGACATGAATGTCACCGCGCAGCCGCTGTTCGTCACCTTTACCGATGTCGCGGGCCCTGGCTGGAGCGACTGGAACTGGGGAGCGGGTTGTTGTGGCTGGGGTGGCGGTTGGAGTAGCGGATTCTCGACCACCACGACACAAACCGTCTTGATCGGCACGCTCACAGTAAGTATGACCGACGCTCGCCAAAAGCAATTAGTCTTTCAGGGTGTTTCGACTGACACGATCAGCTCAAAGGCAGCGAAGAATACGAAGCGCCTTCAAAAGGGCATCTGCAAGATGTTTGAGAAGTATCCGTCTCAGTAGCTCAGGGTCAGTAAGAAGCGCCAAAAGGGGAGGCAGGCTGGCCTCCACAACAGGCAGGAGCCGAAAACATGAGTGACAACGCAGAAACCGCGAGGCTTCAGGAAGCTCGCACGTCAAGAGTTCCATGGAAAAAGTGGGGGCCCTACCTCAGCGAACGGCAGTGGGGTACGGTTCGCGAGGATTACAGCCCGGACGGGAACGCCTGGGATTACTTCACTCATGACCAGGCCCGCTCCCGCGCCTACCATTGGGGCGAAGACGGGTTGGCCGGTATCAGCGATGAGAGGCAACTCCTGTGTTTCGGCCTGGCACTCTGGAATGGCAAAGATCTCATCCTGAAAGAGCGGCTGTTCGGCCTGACCAACAGTGAGGGAAACCACGGCGAAGACGTGAAGGAATGCTACTTTTACCTCGACAATACGCCCACCCATTCCTACATGAAGTATCTTTACAAGTATCCTCAGGCCGCCTTCCCTTATGATGACCTGATCAGCACGAATAAGCAGCGAAGCCGAACCGACATGGAGTACGAGCTTCTGGATACTGGGGTCTTTAGTGATGACCGGTACTTCGACGTGTTCGTAGAGTATGCCAAGAACACGCCGGAAGACATTCTCATCCAGATCAGCGTATGCAATCGAGGGCCGGAAGCAGCCACGCTTCATGTCCTGCCCACCGTCTGGTTTCGGAACACTTGGCGGTGGTCGTCCAAGTTGCTCAAGCCGGTCTTGAAGGAAATTCCCGGTGCGAACGGCTTTCGAACCATTGCAGCCGCCCACGCCGAGCTGGGCGATCATTTCCTGTATTGCGAGAATCTTGTTCCCCTGCTTTTTACGGAGAACGAAACGAACAACGAACGGATTTTCGGAACACGCAACTCCAGCCCTTATGTAAAAGACGGAATCAACAACTATGTGGTGTGCGGCAAACAGGACGCTGTCAATCCGGAAATGACGGGCACGAAGGCCTCGGCACAATACGAAATCACCGTAGCCGCCGGGGGCATGAGCACGATCTGGCTACGCCTGAGCGACCGGGCGCCGGTTTCGATGGGCGCGCCCTTCGGAAATGACTTTGCCAAAATTATCCGCGCGCGCCGGTCTGAGGCAGACGATTTCTATCGAGCCATCACACCGGACTGGACGAGCGACGAGGCGGGA
Source organism: Terriglobia bacterium (assembly GCA_963792065.1). Lineage (GTDB taxonomy): Bacteria > Acidobacteriota > Terriglobia > Bryobacterales > Bryobacteraceae > Palsa-89. The sequence continues at coordinate 1,217,117 of CAWBUU010000002.1, read as the reverse complement.
CAAGTGATGCGCCAGGCGCTGGCAGGGATGCTCTGGAGCAAACAATATTTCGGGTTTGACGTGGACAAGTGGCTGGAGGAACATGGCGCCGACCCGCTGCGCCCCGATGCGCCTCGAATTCGCAATAGCGAATGGTTCCACATGTTGAACGATAACATCATTTCGATGCCCGACAAGTGGGAGTATCCCTGGTACGCCGCCTGGGACTTGGCCTTCCACGCCATCGCGCTCTCGACCGTTGACGTTTATTTCGCCAAAGAGCAACTCGACTTGTTGCTGCAGGAATTCTTCTTGCATCCCACCGGACAGATCCCGGCGTACGAATGGAATTTCAGCGACGTAAGTCCTCCCGTGCATGCCTGGGCGACCATTGTCCTCTACCGGACCGAGCAGGCGCTTCACGGCGCAGGCGACTTAGATTTTCTCAGCCGGTCGTTTCGAAAACTGATGTTGAACTTCAGTTGGTGGATCAACCGCAAAGATCGCCTGGGCAAGAACCTGTTTCAGGGCGGTTTTTTGGGTCTCGACAATATCGGCGTGTTTGACCGAAGCGCCTCGCTGCCAGGCGGCGGCTATCTGGAGCAAGCCGACGCTACCGCGTGGATGGCACTGTTTTGCCAGAACATGATGGAGATGGCGGTCGAACTCGTATCTGTTGATCCCAGCTACGAGGACTTGGTTACCAAGTTCTTCGATCATTTCCTATGGATCGCCCGCGCCATGAATCAGATCGGCGCGGATGGCATGTGGGACGAGGAAGACGGGTTTTACTACGACGTTCTGCGGCTGCCGGATGGCTCCGCAAAGCGGCTCAAGGTTCGCTCCATAGTCGGCCTGCTGCCCCTCTGTGCTACGACCGTGGTGGAGCCGTGGCAACGCAAACTAGTTCCACACACCATTGCAACCTACGGTGAGCGCCTGCGACACATGCCGTCGCTCCTTGAAAGCATTCACCCGACCGGACCTGGACACTTCGGTGTGGCGGACCGGGGCATTGTGGCGCTGGTGCGACCCGAAAGGTTGCGCCGTATCCTTTCGCGAATGCTTGACGAAAACGAATTCCTCAGTCCGTATGGGATCCGTTCCCTATCCCGCTACCATCAAGAGCATCCGTACGTTTTCAACGCACAAGGGCACGAATACCGGGTCAACTATCTGCCTGCCGAGTCGGATTCCGCAATGTTCGGCGGAAATTCCAACTGGCGAGGGCCAATTTGGATGCCGCTGAATGCCGTCCTGATCCGCGGCCTGCTATCCTTCTACCTCTATTACGGCGACAGCTTCAAGGTCGAATGCCCTACCGGCTCGAAGCACCTGATGAACCTGTTCGACGTAGCTAGGGAGATTACCCTGCGACTGATCAGGATCTTCCTGCGCGATGAGTCTGGCCGCCGGCCCGTATACGGAGGCAGTCAAAAGTTCCAAACGGATCCGCAATGGAAGGACTACCTGCTGTTTTACGAGTACTTTCATGGAGACAACGGAGCCGGACTGGGGGCCAGCCATCAGACCGGCTGGACGGGCTTGATCGCCAAAATGATCGAACTGTTTGGCCGGCTGGACGGGGAACAGTTCCTTTCTGTCGGCAAGAAGGGCGCTTTCGTGAGAAACGAACTAACTCCGGAGTATGCTGCGGACGTAGAAAAACAATAGATCCGATGCGCTGACGATCGCACCTCCTGGAATCCGGCCAGGCCAAGCCCTATGGCCCTGAATCGCAGGCGTTCCCGATCCTTCGCCAGCATGCCGCTCGCCGATGGGCCGTTTCCGCTCGCTGTCGAAGCCACAAGGCGGATCCGAGCCATGCCAGGTGGGCGTGACGTGTAGATCGCCATGCTGACCGCCTGGGCGTTTACCGAGAGCCGCGACGAAGCGCTGGCTGCGGGTGCGGACGACTTTGTTCGAAACCCGTTCCGGCTTGACGAGAGGTTCGAGGTTCTCCGCCTGCATCTAGGCGTCCAGTACCGCTACGCGAGACCTCAATTCCAGACGGAGAACCACCCTCGCCGACGCTCGCCGCTCTAGCGCTGGTCCCCGATGGACTAACGGGAGGAACTCGCAACAGCGCTGTCGGACATGGAACGCATCTCCGGCGTCATCCAACGCGTGTCGGAACTTGACGCCCCGCTCGGCGAGGGACTGAAAATTTCTGGCGGACCGCTTCGCGTATTCGAAGACTCTCAACACTCTGTATGTGCCATGGCAGCCTCAGACGTAGCGATACCAGCGGGAAGCTGTCAACGCTGCTGTCGTTCCGCGTCCGGGGCCGAGGCCCCGACGGCGGGAGGGCCATAGGTGATCGCCGACTGTCCCTTGAACTCCAGGCAACGATCCAGGCTAATCATGTTCAAACGATAGTTACCGGCTTGGTCGAAGGACGCCAGGTCGGCGCGAGCCGGAAGCAGGAAGTCGGAGTCCCCGATCCGCGACACTTTGTATCGCATCGATTTTTCGACGGAGCTGATACCCACTGACAAAGGTATATGGTCCGTCTTCCACTCCAGCCGCACCAGGTCCAGCGTCTCGGCGTCCACCCAGAAAGACCCGTGATAGCCCACCATCGCGCCAGCAGTGTCAGCCTGCTTGACGAGCAGCAGGCTATCCGACTGACGCACGCTGAATTTGTAGCGGAAAGTCTTGTGCCCGTCCTTGTTGCAGGATCCAGCGTACTTGAATATCGCCGCATCCCTGGAAAACACGTCGTAGTCGTGAGAACCAAAGGCATCGTTGCCGATCATGCCCAGCGGGACGATCTGGTTGATGGGTTCCGCTCCAAATCGAGCCTCTCCCGGGCGTGAAAACAACTCCCTCCCACCGACAAAAGCTACTTCAAGCTCGACTCTGTCCCGCTGATCGAAGCTGGTAAAGCCGGCAGATCGAACCAGTCGATCGATGGCCACGTGACAGGTGTAGTTGCGTAGCTGTGCGATGTGTTCTGCGATCCTGGCCCGAATGCGCTCCAGTAACAGTTCGGAATCTTCGGATGCCCGCGATTCTGCCGCAAATGCCGCGGTGAAGGCAGGAAAGATCGCGAAGCAGATGGTCACCGTAAAGGCGCGGGTTCGGAGATCGGACATCGTCAGCACTCGCGAACAGATGCGCGGCGCTCTTGGGCCGCCCGACGACTTTGACGCTTGTGTGATCCCGCAGCCTTAGAGAATTCGGCTACTGCAGGGAGCGGGGCAGGGTGCCTTTGGATTCGGCGTAGGGGTTACAGATTGGCAACGGTTTGGGACAGTAACTCGTCTTACTTACTTCGTATCTAAAAATAATAAATCCATGAGCATGCAACCGCATCACCATGGGTTAGCCCTACTCGCGCTAGCCCTCTCTCTTTCTCTATCGCCAGCCCGTGCCGAATCACTGGGCAAGGTACCTGTCATCGCCCAGGTCACCGGCATTCCTAACTTCCACCAAGTCAACGACCATGTCTTCCGTGGCGCCCAGCCATCAGCGGAAGCCTGGCCCAGCCTCGCCAAGCTGGGAGTGAAAGTCGTAATCGATCTGCGCCGGGAGGATGAGCACTCTACGGCAGCGGAAGCCCAGGCCGTCACGGCGTCGGGCATGACCTATTTTAACGTGCCGATGAAGGGCGTCGTCGCTCCGACGAATGAACAAATCACCAAAGTCCTCGCACTGCTGAATTCCGAAGGCCCGGTCTTTGTCCACTGCAAGCGCGGTGCGGACCGCACTGGAGCAGTTATCGCGTGCTACCGCATCGCGCACGACCGATGGGCGAACAAGCAGGCTCTCCACGAAGCAAAGTCCCTTGGTATGCGGTGGACCCAATTCGGCTTGAAGGATTACATCAAGGATTTCCGACCCGCCTTGTAGCGCGCGTTTGAGCGCACACGGTTTCGGCTACCAGTCAGCGAATTTCCCATTAGCACGGGCGCCTGATCTCTGCCGCGAAACCACAGCGGGAGACGTGTGTCCGAACGCGGCGGATCGCCGCCGAAGCAGATTTCGAGCAGTGAGGTAATAATGAAGCTAGTCTTAATTCCAGCATTTGTAATATTGTCCGCGGCGTTGTCCACGCTGACGGCGACCGAAACAGGACCGGTGATATGGACTGCGCCCAGCCTGAATCGAGTGGGCATGACAGATCCGGCGGCCGGTAGCACCGACGTCAAGATCTCGGCGGCACGGAATGAGTATGAGTCATTTCAGATCGTGGTGAATGGAGCAACCAGGGGTCTGAGCAACGTGAACGTGAAAATTTCGGATCTCCAGGGTCCGGATGGGCAGGTGATCCCGAAGAACAGCTTTACCCTATATCGCGAGAAGTATGTCGACGTAACTTCGTCAAGTCCGAACTGGGGCGGGACCAACAAGCCCATGGGTCCGGGTTGGTATGCGGATGCGCTGATCCCGTTCACCGATCCAGACACCGGCAAACCACTGTCAGGCGCAGCTCTGACCGCCGTGCCGTTCGATCTCAAAGCCGGCAACAACCAGCCGATCTGGGTGGATCTGCTGGTACCCAAGAATGTACCGGCGGGACAGTATGCTGGGACTTATACTGTGACCAGCAATCAAGGCGACCGCACCGGCTCCATCTCGCTGACCGTTTGGAATTTCACGCTGCCTGCTTCTCCATCGCTCAAATCTGCGTTCCTCTTCTTCCAAGCGGGAACGCTCGCCGCGCAGCGGGAATTGTTGCGGAACCGGATCTTTCCGCTGTCCACGAGTCCGAAAGATCAGACTTCGCTGATGAAAGATTTCGGATTGAGCGCTACCCACACCGGACCGTTCAGTGGAGCGGATGTAGGGCACTGCTCGATGTCGCCGGCGCCGCCGGTCAGCTTCTTCAAGTCTCTGGCGGCCGCGCAGCAGCCGGGCCTGATGCTTTACGACTACAGTGCCGACGAGATCGGCCATTGCAGCAATCTCTATCCGACGATTCGGCAGTGGGCCAACAACATGCACCAGGCGGGCATCAGCAATCTGATCTCGATGTCGCCCACCCCGGCCCTGTATAGCGATGGTTCCGGATCCGGACGCTCGGCGGTGGATATCTGGGTCCTGCTGCCGCTCATGTACAACAATGCCAAGACTGAGGTCTCGAAGGTGCTCCAAAAAGGCGACACCGTCTGGTCCTATAACACGTTGGTGCAGGATGCGTACTCGCCCAAATGGCTGATCGATTTCGATCCGATCAACTTCCGCATTCAGCCGGGCTTCATCAACCAGAGCCTCAATCTCACGGGTCTGCTGTATTGGCGCGTCGATCGCTTTCCGGCCGACGCTTGGAACAACGTGAACAACGCGGGCACCTACAGCTCCTCCAACTATCCGGGAGAAGGAATGCTTGTATATCCAGGCCAGCCGGTGGGCGTTCCAGGCGTGGTTGCCTCGATGCGGCTGAAGTGGCTGCGGGACGGCGTTGAGGACTATGAATATGTCCAGATGCTGAAGAACCTCGGCAAGGAGGACGTGGCTATGCAGATTTCTCGCTCGGTGGGACCTGACTGGACAAACTGGACCCGTGATCATGCCGCACTTGAGGCGGCCCGCCAGAAGCTCGGACAAGCGATCAGTCAGAGCATGAGTTCGTCTACGACATCGGCCGCTTCCAACTTGTCTCCCGCCAGCAGAGAGCCGGGCGCTTCCGGAACGGAGGCGGCTACGCCGGCGCCGGCAAACGGTCGGTAGGTCGCGCCCACCAGACATAAAACGTGGGCAGGAGGAAGATGCTCATCACAAGGTCGACGATGAGTCCGCCGACGATCACGATGGCAAACGGCCGCTGCGAATCCGATCCGATGTCATGAGAGAGTGCGGCAGGCAAAAGTCCGAGGGTGGCTACCAGCATGGTCATCATAATCGGCCTGAGCCTCCGCACGGCTCCTTCGATAGCGGCGTTTTCTATGGAATATCCGCGGGCGCGCAATTGGTTGATGTAATCCACCATGATCAGGCCGGTCTGAACTGAAGCGCCGAACAAAGCCAGGAACCCAACGCCGGACGACACGCTGAAGTGCGTACCGGTAATAAATAGCGCCAGAAGTCCGCCGACCCGCGCCACGGCCACGTTGACCAAGTGCAGGCAGGCCCATTTCGCGGAGCCGAAGGCGCCATAGATGATCAGGAAGATGAAAAAAACAGTTAGAGGCACGATGATCATAAGGCGGGCCTCGGAGCGCTTCTGGCTCTCGTACTCGCCAGCCCACTCGAAGATGTAACCCGACGGCAGATGCACTTGCTGGGTGACCTTGTAGATGGCTTCTTCCACCGTGCTGCCCAGGTCACGGCCGCGCACGCTGTACAAGACGGGGATGTATCGCTGGTTCGCCTCGCGATAGAGTGTCGAGGCGCCGTCAGCCACCCGAATCGTGCAAAGCTGCGCCAGTGAGACGCGTTCCCCGGATGGAGAGAGCAGGCGAATTTTCATGATCGCTTCCTGGGTGTTCCGGTAGCGCGGAAGATATCGCGCTACCAGGTCGTAGCGCTGTTCGCCTTGCAGCACCTCGCTGACGGCGTTGCCACCGACGGCGGTCTGGATGGCGTCCTGCACATCCGCGACGTTGATCTGATAGCGCGCCGCCGCATCGCGGTCTACCGTCAGGTTGAGATTCGGCTGCCCGGTCACGCGGAGCATGCCCAGGTCATCGATTCCGCGTATCGGCCGCATCGCTCGGACGACCTCCGCGCCCTTCTCTTCCAGAATCTTCAAGTCGTCACCATAAATCTTGACGGCGAGCTGTCGTTTTGACACCGGTTTCCGCCTCTTCCATCTCGTCCGCAATGGGCTGGGTGAAATGCCAGAGCACGCCGGGGATCTTCTCCAAACGCCGATCCATGGCAGCGATCAACTCGTTCTTGTCCTCATGAAACACCGGCCGCCACTGTTCTTTGGGCTTGAGATCGACAAAGTATTCGGTACTGTCGAACCCGGCCGGGTCCTTGCCGTCATCCGGACGGCCGACTCGCGAAATCACCTGCTTTACTTCCGGGAAGGAAGCGAAAATGATGCGTGCGCGGTCCATCACCCGTGTACCTTCCGTCGGCCCGATACTTGGTGCGGCAGTGCCGAACGCCCAGATGGAGCCTTCATCAAGGTGCGGCAGGAATTCGGAGCCAATGACACCGCCGTACAGTAGGTAGACACTGCAGCCAACGGAGGCCACGGCCACGCAAATCATCGCCCAACGATGATGTACCGCGGATGTGAGGGCTCGCCGATAGCCTTTGGTAATCAGGACAAGCACCGGATTGTTCCACTGGCGGACTTCTTTGCGAAACAAGACAGAAGTGAGCACCGGTGCCACCAGAATCGAAAATGTCAGCGCACCAAGCAGCGCGAACGCAACCGTCCAGGCCATCGGCCGGAAGATCCTGCCCTCCACTTTCTGCAGCGTAAAGATCGGCAAGTAGGCGGTAATGATGATCGTGATAGCGTAGAAAACTGGCCTTTGCACTTCATGCGCGGCCGCGCGAATTCTGTCCGGTATGGATTGCGTCACATTGTCCTGTCGGCTCAAGTGACGGAGGATGTTTTCAACCATTACCACGGCCCCGTCCACCACCATGCCGAAGTCCAGTGCGCCCAGGGACAGAAGATTCGCGGGAATGCGGCGAAGATCGAGGCAGATTGACGCGAATAGCAGCGCAAACGGAATGGTCGTCGCAACAATCAGGGCACTGCGAGCGTTTCCGAGGAACAGGAAAAGGACTATCGCCACCAGGATGAAACCTTCCGTCAGGTTTCGAAGCACTGTATGAGTGGTGTAGTGGATCAGATCGCCCCGGTCCAGAAATGGCACGACCTTCACTCCCGCCGGCAGAATGCGGTTATTGAGTTCCTCTACTTTTTTGTGAATCGCCTGTAGGGTCAAATCGGCATTCGCGCCCTTGCGAAGAAACACGCTCCCCTCGACAACGTCATCATCATCTCTGATCTTGCCGTCCGCCCGATGAATCGCCTTGCCGGCCCTGCCCAGGCGGGTCTTCGCGCCCTGCTCGACCGTAGCAATATCGCTGATTCGGATCGGCGTTCCATTCTGGGTCTTGATAACGGTCTTGCGGATGTCATCCACATTTCGCACCAGACCGACCACGCGTACGTTGACCTGCTGAAGGCCGACTTCTACAAAGCTGCCGCCCGCGTTGCTGTTGTTGCCCGCTAACTGGTCCTCCACCTGACTCAAGCTCAAGCCATAGGACACGAGCTTATCGGGATCGATCCGCACCTGGTATTCCCTGGTGATGCCACCTAAGCCGCCGGCGTCGACGACGTTGGGCACCGAGAAAAGGTGTTTGTGGACCACCCAATCGTCCAGTGTCTTCAGTTCCATCAAGTCGTATTGCGGATTCGTGCTTCGTAGCGTGTAAAAGTAGATTTCGCCCACGGGACTGAAATCGGCCCCCATCTCCGGCTCCAGGCCGGGCGGCAGTTCGGCCTGGGCCAGTCGCTCCACAACCTTCTGCCGGTTCCAGTTGTTGTTCGACTCGTCGTCGAAGATCAACACCAGGGTAGAGAGACCGAACATCGTGATGGAGCGGAGGTGCTCCAGGTGCGGGATACCGTTCACCGAGATTTCGATGGGGATGGTCACCTGCTGCTCGACTTCCTCGGTCGCACGTCCGGGCCACTGTGTAATGATTTCGACGTAGTTGTTAGCTACGTCCGGATACGCTTCCACCGGCAGGTTGTGAAACGAAACTACTCCCCAGATCATCAGCAAGACGGCTGCCGACAGGATCAGCAATCGGTTGTTCAATGCCAGATCGACGAGTGCGCGAATCATGGGCCGCCGTTACTGGTCCACCCTGTTCTCAAGGACCAGCGCATCCGCGACCACTCGGTCGCCGGGCCGAATGCCCGATATGACTTCCTGCCGGCCGGGAGGGATCATAGGGCCAGTCTGTACCTCCAGCCGCCGGAACGTGTTGACGCCGGCAGGCAAGTAGACCCAATCACGGTCATGGAGGTGCAAAATCGCGGAGGCCGGAACGACGACGTGCACCTGCTTCGGCTCACCATGAATCGTGGCCCGGGCGAACATGCCCAGCCGCAGCAGTCCCCGGTTCTCCACTTCGATGCGTACTTTGGCGGTACGAGTATTCGGGTCCAGGATAGGCCCGATATTGCTGATAGATCCTTTCAGGACCATGTTGGGGTAGGCATTGAGTCGAATGTCGGCGGTCTCTCCGACGCGCACCAGACTCAGATCGTTCTCATACACGTCACAAATAATCCAGACCTGGGACAGATCGGAGATCGTGAACGCATTGGGTGACGCGAGACCTTGCGTGCCCGAAGCGACGGTAACCTGCTGGTCCGTGATCACGCCGGAGGCTGGCGCCGTAACGTCGATGACTGCCGCCGGATGATCCTTATCGGCACCGAGCACGCGGATCCGCTCGATGGCAGTTTTCACGGCGATGTCGGTTTTCTCTTCGGCATCCTGAACCACTTCCAGATCCTTTTGGGCGATCGCCCCTTTCTCGTACAGCACTTTTGAACGTGCCAGTTGTGCGACCGCCAGCTTCTCGTCGGCAAGTGCCTGCCGGTAGTCCGAGAACGCGTCGGCAAGGTCAGCGCTTTCGACGCGCATGAGAACCTGCCCTTTCGTAACTTGGTCGCCCAGACGCGCACGAACTTCCAAGACGCGGCCAGAAGCGACCGACACCACTGGTACGTTACGCGAGATGTCGGGGCTCACGACACCCGTAGCGTTCAACTCCGGAGAGAAGACATGCGGCGTGGCGACGGCGAGTGGGAATCGCCCGGGATCATCCACGGTGATCAGTCCGGCGTGAGCCTCGTGCTCCACCTCAGCCGTCAGCGGCTCCTCGAGGCTGGGATTCTTGGCTATGACTTTTCGCTCACAACCCGCCAGCAGAGTGCCAAGAGCCAGAGCGATCATGACTTGTGCGCCCATGAGACAGTTCATTGGATGACCTCACGTCCCACGGCCAGATTCATTTGGTTTACGGCATTCAGATAGGACGCTATCAGGTTCAGGTAACTGAGCTGGATGCCGCGATAATCCTCTTGCGCCTGCAGAAAGTCCAGCAGAGATGCGCCGCCATGCTGATAGGAGAATGAAATTGTCTCGCGCACCCGCACCGCCTGTTGCAAGTATCGGGCCTTGTAAGGCCGCAGGAGCGTTAGATTGCTATCGAGCGCGGCATAAGCCGAATCTACGTCGCTGAATACCTGCGCCCGCGCTGCATCCGCAAGCCGCTGCTGCCGGCCGATATCGAGCAGCGTGCGGGCTTTTTCGCCTTGGTTCCGATCGAAGATCCGCAGGGGGATGCTGACGCCTACCCCGAAGTACGTCCGAATATCCGGATCGTGCGCCGAGTCAAAACCCACAACCGGATCCGTGGAGCCGTTGGCGGCCGCGAGCCGGTGATCGATCCTGGCCTTTTCCACGGCTTGTTGTGCCGCTCGCAAATCTGGGCGGTTATCAAGGGCCATCTGCCGGAGCTCCTCCAACGGGGTGAGCAGTTCCTTGAAATCGAACGGCCCGATCAGATCGAGTTGCTCCACCGGCGTCCGATCGTTGAGCAGCGCTCGGAACTGGATCTTCGCAGTGCGCAGGTTGACTAAGGCGCTCTCCACATCGGACTCGAACTGCACTCGCTGTAATTCCAGACGGTCGAGGTCGATCTGCGCAATGTCGCCAGCCTTAAAGCGGTCGCGGCTCACAGCGAGAACGCGATCGTAGTAGCCCAGGTTTTCGCGCGTCACGGCCAGCACCGCCTTGGACTGGAGCACCTGCACGAAAGCCGCGCGCAGGTCGAAAAGCAGGTTCCGTTCCTGGTCGGCCAGGCCCGAAATCGCGAGCACTGTGCCGGTCTGGGCACTCTCGCGCCGCAATTCGCGCTTGTGCCGGCGCTCCACCAGATAGCGTCCCTCGACAAATGGAAGACTGTTGGTCAAAGGCCGATAAGGATTGCGATTGAAGACATTGATTTGATCCGTCGACAGTGTCAAGTCAGGGTTGGGTCGAAGGAATGCCGTAATCTCATCGGCACGCGACTCTTGCACTCCGAGCTGGCCTGCGCGGAGAACCGGGTTGCTGGATTCCAGCTCCCGTTTAGCCTCTTCCCAGGTCAACGTCTTCTGCCCAAAGGCCCCGCTGGCCATCCAGGCTGCTGTCCAAATCGATAGCGCCAGGCGCCGACTCTGGCACCGCATGTCTTCTCCCTTCAAGGCCGGTGCCGTCCACACCAGAATCCGACTGTGGCCACTCAACGCTGGCGCGTGCGTCTCTCAAAAGACGCACCGATACGCCATGGCCTCCCAAGCATGGATGCAATTCAGCCGGTCGCGGCGCAAGAAAAGATGGGTGAGGTAGTTCGTTGGCTATCAAGCTTCGCAACCGAGCTCGTGCTTCTTCGATGGCTCCAGCTGTCTCGTGCCACTCTGCCTGCGCATCCACCGGTACAGCTCACAGCAGTCCGCCACGGGCATCAGTAGGAAGGGGAGTGGATCGTCGAGCGCGAAGCAGGCGGTTTCTTGCACGCCGCGCAGCGATTTCGCCCACGCCCTGAGGGTCAGGTCGCCATCTCGCCAGGAGCGCATCGCGGAAACCAGATCCATGTCCTCGACCATCCACTTGCGCCCCTCCTCCGCCTGCGCTGAGTTACGGGCTGTCCGGTCAAATCCAGATAAAGGGCGCGCGCCACGTCCATTCCGTTGGCCGCCGCAAAGAGCCGGAACGTGCATCCGATTCGCGGGTTCACATCCAGAACTTTGTATTGTCCGTCGCGCTGATCGAGCCGGTATCCGATGTCAAGAATGCCCTGGTATCCGATGGCTTTCATGAATTCGGCCGTCGTTCTTTCAACGGTTTTATTGCGAAGACAGACGCCCAGGCTGGTCACCCCGGTGTTGACCGGAAAACGGCGGATCTTCTTGCCTGTGACCCCAAACAGGCAGCGAGAGTTCCGGTCAAAATAACCGTCGAACATCCAGTCTTCGCCGGGGATGAACTCCTGAATCATCAGGTTGGGTTTCGCCGGATCCTCAGCTCTGGTGTAAAGATCCAGAAGCTCGCTGCGTGTGTGGACTACGAATTTCGTGCCGCCTACGCGTTGGCGCATACGTTCGGCGTCGGTCGCCTTCACCATTACGGGAAGAGAGGCCGTCTCGAGGTAGTGCATCACGTCTTCCTTCGAGGTCGGAACTACCGACTGCGCCGTAGGGACACCGCTTCGGCGCGCCAATTCCTGCATGCGGCCTTTGTCGCAAAGCGTGCGTACCAGCGAGGCCTGCTGGAAGGGGAAGCAGAATACCTCGCGCAGAGCTGCGGCGTGTTCCGACACCCAGATCACCATTTGATCCGTGGCTGGGACCAGAATCGGCCGACCTCCCAGCTTGCGTCCGATCTCCAGTAGCGCGACGACCGGTCTCTCCGTGGAATCGCTCTCGATATCCAGGACGAATCGGCCGCGGCAGTACCTGGAGCTGAATGCTGGTTCCCAATGTGCGGCGTCGACGCTGTACACCGGCACGCCGAGACGACCGAGACTGCGCGCGATTCCGAGACCTCCGTGGTGTCCCGATCGGAGAATCACGACCGGCGACGTGGAGTTCACCGTTTGCTCCAATGCTCCGCGTTCGGCTGGAGGGCCCGCTGGGGGATCAAGCCCGCCGGGAGACAGGGAGGGCGCACACAAGCTGGTTCGGTGGGGATCATCTTCACTTCTCCGTTCTCGACCGGGAACACTGCGCTCAGGTCGTCAATGTGTTTGAGAATAAAGTCGAGGTCGCGCAACCGGCCCGTGCGCTTGAGGAAGGCGACGCTATGGCTGCAATCACAGTCTTGAGGCGCAGCGTCGCGCCAACGGCTGACGATCGACTCGGTCCCGGAGTCTTCAGGCAAGTATCCCTGGCTCATCAATCCGGCAGCCACCCAGGCGCAGCAGATCTGGTCCTCCTCACGGAACTCGCCCTTGCTTCCGGCGCCGATGATAGCGACACGAGAATGACGGTCCGGAAGATAAGCGGCCATGGCGGAGTGATTGCGGAAGCAGCTCAAGTAAGTCGCCTCGCAACCAGCCGCTTGATGAATTACTTTTGTGCCTGAAGAGGAAACCAGAATGAGAGGGCGGTGTACGTCGGCACGGCAGGAGATTTGGAATGGGCTATTGTCCAATTCAAAGCCTGGGGGCAAGGCGCCACTGGATTCACCGGCGAGCACCGGATCTTGAATTCCATCCGCTAGCGCAATGGCAGCCTCAACGGTTGGGGCCGGAAAGCACCGTCGTCCGGTTGCTACGGCGGTAATTGCCGTCGTAGTTGCGCGGATGACATCGACAGCGACGATCGCGCAACCCATTCGATAACGCGCCACGCTCTCCGGCAGGCAATCAATGACAAACGATTTCCTCATAATTCACCTCCTGGTACTGAAGTCTGAGCACGGATCGGACGACCTCACGATGCGCGCAAAGCCGGCATCTTGGGTGCGGGTGGACGCAGATTTTCCCGGCTAAATGCGTCGGAGTGCAAACCCCGCCGGTAGATCTCCACGCGCAGCAGTTCTTCGAGTCTCACGTTGCAGAGCCGCACCTGCGGCCCGAAGTGATCGAGGAGTGCGAACTGGCTGGGCTTATTGGGCGCCTCGAACGTGACGGTATCCATACCGAATTCTCTGGCGAACCGGTCCGCCAGCGTAGGGTTGAATTTTCCGTTGTCGTCGAAGAGTCCGACTGCCTTGGCGCTCTCCCGAGCTTCCACCACCAGTTCGAGGGCGCCGGCATCCAACCAGCGGCGTCCCTGAGCGATCAACTGCTCCACGGTATCGGTGTCGAAGGCGCCGGTGTGCTTCTTCCCGAGTTCGAACTGCACATCGAGTTCCCGCGTCGCGGCCATCCTCAGAACTTCGCGGGCGCTGAGCGGCATGTCGGTGAAGCCCTCTCCACACTCAATCCGCGTGAACCCGATGTTGGCGCAAAGGTCCAAGTACGCCGGCAGCTGCTTTTGTGCCACGGCGATTTCGAAGGGACCTCCTCCGGTGACGGTTGGGACGCGATACTTGTTTGCGGCGGCGACCTTTCGCCGCGTGGCGTCCTCGTTGGCAACCATCCAGCACGCCATCGATACTTTCAGAATCGACATCAGGTGTGAACTCTGCTCAAGGTGGCTCTCCAGGGTGGCTGGATCATAGCCGGGATCGAAGGGGCTGGTCAGTGGAGGAAGGTCAGGAACGCCGATCAGCATAAGGTAGTCATGAGTGTGGAGGATGTTTCGATGAGACATGGTGTTTTCCTTTCATAATCCTTTTCAGAACGGTGCGGTCGCCGTTTTCTGAGCGGCTGCCAGGGACGTCGGACGGGACTTCGACCACGGAGCCGGGGCGGCCTCTCTTCGAGACTGCTCCATCCGGGCTGTTACTTGACGCATGGTCAGGATTTCGACATCCCCGCGATCGCGAGCTTGCGTCAGGTGTTCAAGGATGTCTTCGAACAACGAGAATCCTTGGGGGGACTCGGCCAGATTCTCGGGATGAAGGCAGAAGTGAAATATCCCCCTGTACCGGGCCGCTGCCTCCACGCCCCGGCGGAAACGTTCAAGGCGCGATCGCAACCCGAGAACTCTGGTTCGGGAGGGTCCGATCGGGTAGAGGAACAACGAGGAAGGAATGTTCCACAAACCTGGGAGAGTCTCTTGAGGCCACACCGGAGGAGGGCTTGCACGAATCAACTCGTCGAGAGCGCGCAATAGGGCTCCGGGAAGTGTGGGACCCAACTGGCAGGCAAGAACGGGAGTTCGGCCCCGGTAGCTGCGAATGCCGTACATCGGCAGCAGCGCGTGATACGCTTCTTGTTCCCGTGCGAACGAAAACGAGAGAGGCTGAACAAGTGCTTGCTGCAGCGCCTTGACGCCCTCGGACAATTCCCGCTTGATGATCTTTCGTGACGCTCGTCGATCAGTCCATATGAAATGAGTGAGTCCGGCATGCAGACCGATGTCCTGGGCCGGTTGCGCCTCGCGCAGGCGCTCAACGAACGATCGGCGATACCATAGCGGCGACGTCAACTCGGAGCCCTTTGGGATTCTGGCTGTCCAATCAACCGCCAGTCCTGCCATTCGCCAGTCCTTTGGCCCGCTGCTTTCGCGGAGCGTCATACCGCCGACCACAAACCACGTCGCGCTCACTCCGGCTGCGAGCAGGCATTCGAGTAGCTTCTCGTGCGCCTCCAGCGCGCCGGGGATAACGGCTCCTGAATTGAAGCTCATTCGAATCGATCGAAATACCCCCAGATCTGCTCGGTGTCGAACGACAGAATGACCACTCCACGTTCGAACAGCTTCCGGTCGTAAGGTTCGGCTGGCATACTAAGATTCGCGGCTCCTCAAGCGAGGGCGGTTGGTTCAATCTGAGATTGCATGGCGCCGAGCGGTCTCACCGATCATCCCTGCCTCGCCCGCGGGAGTATGCGGTGAAAGCGAGCACTCGGAGCCGCGGCCAGGGGCTGCTTGCGGTAAATTTGCAGGCTGGAAAGAAAAACGTCCGCGACGCCATCGATGTCCTGGCTAGTTAGCGACGCATAGTTCGGAATAGTGATCAGGCGATCTGCCACGGATTCGGCCATCGGGCAGTTGCCAGAATATCCGAACGCCCGGCAGTGCTTTACCACTTCGCAATAAATCATGGACGTGTCTACGGACTCGCGCCCACATCGCACCCATCACTGCCTTCCGCTCCGCACTGTCGCGGAGCAGAACGGGAAACAGATGATAGTTGTAGCGCGCTCCCGGCCGTTCTCTGGGAAGCACGACGTCGTCAGTATCGATAAGTAGCGACAGGAGCCGCAGGCTGTTTGCCCGCTGCAGCTCGACTCTCTGCGGAAACCGCTCGGCTTGCCGGGATGCCACCGCGGCGTACGGGCGCTGGATCGCCTTCAGATCGAGGCTGAGGTTCCAACAAGGCCAGCTTCTCCGCCCATCGGCGCATTGGTTTTCCAAAGATGCCGTAGAGGTGACGGCTGAAGACAGCTGCCTTCGCCGCCTGAAGAACGAGATCACGCAACTCCTCGAGTCGCGAGGGCGGCAAAAGGGACGTCGGTCGCACGAGACAATTTTCGCGCGAGAGTTGGGTCATTTACCACGGCCAGGCCTCCGCCGCCAGCCGGCCAATACTTGGTGGAGGCAAAGCTGTAGAAGCAAGCCAGTCCGAAGCTACCTGCCATGCGACCGTACAGGTAGCTGAGTGGTGCATGGGCTGTATCCTCGATCACGGGGACATCCTTGGCGATGGTCAGCAGCGACGGGAGATCCGCCAACTGTCCAAACAGGTGCACAACCACGACGGCGGAAAAAGTGCCCCGAGCAGCTTCCAATGACCGCGGATCCATAGTCAAGGTATCTGGGGTCGACATCAATAAAGACGGGCCTGTGGCCGGCGGCAACAATGGCGCCAGACGAGCGAAGGATCCGTAAATAAGGGAACGGCCACGCCCGATTCCGGTCTGAGATCGAGCGCACTCAGAATCAGACGGAGCGCCTGCCGGCCGCTGCGGGTCCAGAACTTCGGGCTGTCGCCGAGAAGTCCGAACGCGTCCGGATCGCAGGCCGCCGCGAAAAATCGCCATGCAGCGCGGCCGCGAAATCCGAGGCTGTATAAGGCAGCGCGAAGCGGGGAATGCAGTATAAGCGGGACATCAAGATGGGTTGCTATCCGGTCCGGACGAGCGTCGCGCCCTCCAGGACTGTTTGGAGCGTTTCAAGTTGTTGGTTCTCGCGTCGCCAGCGACGGGCTGACGCGAACGGCAGCCCGTGCCACCGATCGATTGAAGACGACGTTGAGAGCCGGATGAAGTTGAATCACCGAACGGTGCGGGATCATTTCGTAGCCGAAGCGCAGCTTGTACTCGTGCAGGCCATCGGCAGCGAATAGCGGAACATAGCCGTAACAAACTGCTTCGAGAGAAGCATCAGCGGTCGCCTGTTTGGTAACCGTGTAGGTCAGCAGGTGATTGGGGAAATCGGAAAGGTCTTCCTGGCGTGACATTTGATGGAGAATGTGCAGCCAGTTCTCTTCACGGCAAGTGGCCATATACGCGGCCATGCGCGGTCCGGAGAAGACGGCCGGGAATGCGACATCAGGGCAAGCAAACGCAGCCTCTACGAATCGTCCCCACCGGCGCCGATCGCCAAACTCAGGATCATAACGCCCCTGCCGGGCCATGGTGCTCAAGATTGAGCACCCGGCCTTGTTCCAGGAGTTCCCGCTTTGTGGCGGTTCTGACTTCAAAGCATTGCAGCGCGTGCCGGACTCGCGGCCGGTGCTTTGCGTGCAGGGATCCGATATCGTAGTCACGCTTGCGTAGCACGTAGAGACCGCTCTTCAGACCAGTCCAGCTCACGGACGGGAACCGAGCGCCGAAGGCCCCGGTTTCTCGGAGCATCCGCCGCACGTCCTCTTGGTCGGGATCGAGCATGGCCTGATAGGGAAGACTCATGAGAAAACGTCCTGGCACGGAGTACCAGAATGCGCCGCATGCCTTGATGATGCGCCGTCCCCTCAGTTCCAGGAACCGCGCCAGGACGCTTCCGGGAGCGAGGTGCGCGAGTTCCACTATCAGATGGAGCTGGCACTCGAATATTCTTCGGGGCAGGAAGCTTCGGTTCAACTAGTTACGTTAGAGATCAAAGCAAGCCTTCCGTCAGTCCAGTCCGACTGACTTCAGGAAGCGATTGGCGGAACGAGCTGACTCTGGTGCAGCGGTTCGTCCAGGTCTGTCCGTTTTTCTCGCCGTTCGCCGTTCCTGAGCCGATCACGCAACAGCAGAGAAGCATTCGACCGGCCAGAGCTGTGAGCCGGCCGCATTTCTTCCGACGGGTCGCGCGCACATTTTGGAGCCGGCTTATACTCAGGCACCAACCTTTGAATGTGTTTGATTATCTCCGGCTCCTGCCTGGCTGCGAGCAGATCTTCGAGCTCCATCCATCCAACTTGCGATCGTGTCCCAACCCAGGGGCTGCTCGTGGATGATCTGGATCTTTTCCTGGTACGTGGCCAACGATACCTTCGCTGTTGCCGTTGATTTCCTCCGACAGCTTTTCACCCGGCCGGAGCCCGGTAAACTCGATGTCGATGTCCTCGTAGGGAACCCTGCCGGCCAGCCGGATCATGGTCTCGGCGAGGTCCACAATGCGGACCGGCTCGCCCATGTCGAGAACGAAGATTTCCGAACCCTGGCTCTTGGTCGAGGCTTGCAATGCCAGCGACACGGCTTCGGAGATCGTCATGAAGTAGCGGCGCGCTTCCGGGTGGGTCACTTTTACGGGTCCGCCAGCGGCGATTTGTGCCTGGAAAATCGGAACGACGCTTCCATTGCTGCCCAGTACGTTGCCGAAGCGGACAGAAGAACCTCTGATCTCCCCGCTGTCGCGAAGCCGTGCGGAGACGATTCGTTCGCAAACGCGCTTGGTCGCGCCCATCACGCAGATCGGATTGACGGCCTTGTCGGAGGAAATCATCAGGAGGTTCCGCACGTTGTGATGGCGTGCGGTGTCGCACCAGATTCCAAGTGCCGAGGATGTTGTTGCGCACAGCCTCGAGGACATGGGCCTCCATCATGGGCACATGCTTGTACGCGGCCGCGTGGTAAACAGATTCCACTCCGTGCCTGCGCAGCACTTCAGCCAGACCGTCCGCATCGCGGATATCGCCCAGTGCAGGGATCAACTCGAGGTCCGGATACTTTTCCCGAAGCTCGTTCTCGATCCGAAAGAGATCGCTTTCCGCCTGATCGAATGCAACCAGACAAGCCGGGCCGAAGCGGGCCACCTGACGGCACAGCTCCGAACCAATGGAACCCGCGGCGCCAGTGATCAAGACTGAGCGGCCGGCGATGCTCGACTGGAGAGGAGCCTCGTCCAGACTAACGGGTTGCCGCCCAAGCAAATCATGGACTGACAGGTTGCGCACTTGCGCCGTCAATACTTTCCCGCTGAGCAGTTCCTCGATGCCGGGGATGGTCTTGCAATTGATCCGCGCGGCGCGGCAGTTGGCCAGGGCCTCACGCATCTGCCTTCCGCTGGCAGACGGCATCGCAATGATGATCTCCTCGACGACCGGCTTACGCCGGTTCAGGAAGCGAACGATGGAAGATGCCTGGCGTCCCGGCCCGAGAACTGGTACGCCCATGATGAGCGCGCCCTTCTTCAACGGGTCGTCGTCCAGGAATCCTTTGACGTCGTATCGGGTGCACCGGTTGGAGTGGATTTCATGAACGAGCTCGGCACCAGCGGCTCCAGCTCCGTAAATGATGATGCCCTTGCGGCCGTCCCCGGAACGTTCCCGCAGGAACGCCTCGTTGCTGATTCGCACGGAAAACCGCACCAATGCCGTCGCTAAAAAGCACAGGAGCGCGTCGATCAGCAAGATCGACCGAGGCATGGCCGGTCCGATCCAGAATATCGCCGCCGTCGCGAACAGCGCCGAGCCTATGAGATTGCCGAGGAACACGACGTACAAGTCCGGGATGCTTGCAAATCGCCGAAGGCCGCGATAAAAGCCGACCCATTCGAAGATAGGCAGTTTCACCAGAATCGCAATCAGAATGGCTTGTTTGAGGATCGGAGCGACGCCAGGCCGGGATCGAAGAGTCAAACCGGAGCAGGAAGGCCGCTATCACTGATAGTCCAACAGCGGAGAGTTGGCAGGCTCGCTCGCACCACAGGTCAGTATGGCGATCGTCGTTCATAGGTCCCTCTTAGAGCTCGAGGTCTGCAATGTTGGCAGTGACATGGCATCGGTCGATGCACCGAGCTTCGTATATTGAACGCGCCTCGCATTCTCCAGAACTTCGCGAACGCTTTGTGCTACGTAATGGACCTGTTCCTCGGTCATTGCCGGATACAGCGGCAGCGAGACGATGCGGGGATACAGACCCAAGGCGCGTGGGCATGCACAGCGGGACAGCGGAAGTTGTGCAAAGAACGGATGCAGTGGAATCGGGATGAAGTGCACACTGGTGCCGATTCCTCTTTCCCGGAGCTCGCGGATGAAGTCGGAGCGGTCGATCTTAAGCCTCTGGAGATTGAGTCGAAGAACATAGAGGTGCCAAGCGTGACGGCAGTTGGGCTTGTCCGGCGGTAGTTCGACTTCTTCCATGCCGGCCAACGCGCGATTGTAGATGCCGACGTAAGCTGCCCGTCGCTCGATGAACTGTTCCAGCTTTTGTAGTTGATGGATGCCGATGGCCGCTTGAATATCGCTGAGGTTGTACTTGTAGCCGTGAGCTACTACATCATAGTGCCAGTCCCCGTGCTTGGTATATCGGCCCCAAGCGTTGTGGCTGGTGCCATGTAGGGACAGCATCCTGGCAGCTTCAGCTAAAGCCGGCAGGTGCGTGGTGAGCATGCCTCCTTCGCCGGTGGTCAGGTTCTTGGTGGCATAGAAACTGAATGCAACGGCATCGCTGGCCGCCGCGCCATCCGCAGGCCCCGCGCCGATCGGCCGGCCCTCGTAGTAAGTTCCGGCTGCGTGCGCGGCATCTTCGATCACGTGAAGGCCGTGTTTCCGGGCAAGCGACCAGATGGCTTTCATCTCGCAAGGCAATCCGGCAAAATGAACCGGCAGGATCGCCCGAGTGCGATTGGTGATGCGCTTTCGTATCTCTTCCGGGTCGATGTTACCATCCGGTGCAATGTCAGCCAGGACCGGATCCGCCCCGACGTGCAGTATGGCTTGCACGGTTGCGCAGAAAGTCATCGGCGTGGTAATCACTTCGTCGCCCGGGCCGATTTTCAGACTCGCTAGCGCAAGGTGCAGCGCCGCCGTAGCGCTATTCAAGGCCACGGTATAGGGGGCGCCGACCTGCTCGCCGAATTCACGCTCGAAGCGCGCCGCGCGAGGACCGGTTGTCAACCAGCCGGACCTGAGTGTTTCGGCAACCTCGTTAATCTCTTCTTCACCGATAGAGGGGCGGTGAAAGGGGATGAAGGTTTCGTTCATGTCTCACTCCAATGCCAAACGCATTCTTGATGTGGTCCGGGTCGAAGCTATCAGCGAACAGGCTGTAGCGGACAGTAAGGAAGATAAGCTTCAGGTCGCGCCAGAAGGATCTCGTACGGAGGTACGCGAGATTCAAGATGAGTTTGGTCGGCAAAAGGGTAGCGCGGTAGTATGCGTTCGGGTCACTGTAGGCACCCAATATTCGCTCCTCATCGCGATACAGGAGCGTGGCCAGGTCCGTAATTCCCGGTCGAACCCGCAAGACCGCCTGCCACAGCGGCGCTTCCAGTTGCACATGCTCCGGTACTTCCGGCCGAGGTCCAACCAGGCTCATGTCGCCCATGAGCACATTGAAGAGCTGGGGAAGCTCGTCGAGCTTGTATTTTCGGAGCATCGCACCGATCCGGGTGACCCGACCGTCTCCTGCCGCCGTGATGACGCTGCCTTGGCTTCCCGCGCGCATGGTTCGGAATTTCCAGATGCGGAAGGGCTTGCCGCTCTTACCTACTCTCGGCTGGCTGAATAAGACAGGGGGGCCGTCGTCGAAAAGAATCATGAAGGCTATGGCGGCCATCATCGGGATAATCACCAGTAGCCCCACGTGCGGCGCACGTTGCGTCGGACAACCTCTCCAGAGCTTGTCGAGCGGGGCGTTTGGGCGCGTTATTCATGGATACTTCCCGCGGTGTTCGCTCTCCGTCATGCGCGGGATGACGTATTCGTTCATCCAGCGTCCCTTGCGCTGCAGGAAACGCTGCGTGTGTTGAAATCCGGCTTGCCGATAAAGTGCGTTCGCCGATTCGTTGCCGTCTGCGTCAGTGGTCAGATACACGCACTCTGCATCCATGGACCGAGCCTGCGCTACGAAAGCCTGAACCAGAGCCTTACCCAAGCCGTTGCCGCTCGCTTCCGGCGCGACAGCAATCGACGAGAGCTCGCAGGACCGAGCGGGGCATCGCGACGCCGACGTTTGAATCCGCTGCACGCCGTGGATCACCCCGGCGGCGAGGGACGGGTGACGAACCAGGGCGGACAAGGCAGGGAGCACGAAGCTCCGCTTGTTGCGCCACATCTGTTCGTAGAAATCCGCCGGCTCCATAAATCCGCACACAAATCCCTGGAGGACGCCGCCTCTCTCGCTCACCAGAACAATTCCAGCGTGATAATCAAGCACGAGAGCATAGTACCGGCGCAGAAACTCGCCACCCAGCCGAGTCAAGAAGAAATTGCTGAACGCTTCCTGATGAATGGTGACGATGCCGGGAAGGTCTTTCGCGCTGGCTGGACGGACGAAGCCCCTTCGGCCATTTGCTATCCGTTCCGGATAATCGTTGATTGAGTACGCCGGTGTCATGAGCGGGGATGTCGGGTTTGCTATGCGGCGAATAAACTCAGAATTCACTCGTTCATGAGACGCTGCGCGACCTGGCTTGTGCAGATGCCGGACAGCGGCGCTTCCGCCTGGCATTTTTCTTTCAGAAGGTCGAAGTACAACTGTTTATAGCTGTTCAGCATTCTGTCTTCGGTGTAGTAGCTTTCGAAAAGACTGCGCGCGTTGATCCTGAGGCGCGCCATCTGCGTGCGATTCCAGGCAACCTGCTGAATCGCTTCGCAAAGAGCTGGAGCATCGGCCGGAGGTACCAGACGCGCAATTTCGGCCTGAGAGGCGAGTTCCCGGTGGCTGCCAATGCTGGTGGCGATGATGGGCTTGGCCGCGGCCATCGCTTCCAGCAAGGCGATGGAGAGACCTTCGCGCAGGCTGGGTAACACGACCAGATCGCAAGCAGCGAGCAAATCGCTGACATCTTCGCGAAATCCCAGAAAAATTACCCGGTCCGCGATGCGAAGATTCTGGGCGTGTTCCTCCAGCCGGGCGCGGACCGGTCCGTCACCGGCGATCACAACTCGAAAGCGCCGTTCGGTCTGCGACAACATTGCCGCCGCTTCAATGAGATACTCGAGGCCTTTGTCCGGCGCCAACCTCGCCATGCTAAGGATCAGCAAGGTCATCATCGCTCGCACCCAGTTGGCGGCGGATCTCGGCAGATGTGACTGCAGGCTTCGGTAGAGGGGCAATCCCGTTCGGAATCGCTACGATCTTGGATGGATTGCAGATCCCCAGCTCCAGCGCCCAGCGGCGGTGAAACTCGCTTACAGAGACGATCCGATCACACCATCGCGAGGCGATGCGCTCCAAAGTGGAATAGAAGAGTCGAGTCGGCAGCGGCGTCTGCTCATGGAATGCGAATCCATGAACGGTATGTACGATGACCGGAACGTTTGCGAGCCGCGCCGCCAGCCGTCCCACAAATCCTCCCTTGGATGTGTGGGTATGAACGATTCCGTAGTGTTCACCTCGCAGGAAGTCACGGAGGCGGACCAGGCCGGCCAGGTCCCACTGCGGCCGTATCTCTCGCCGGATTACGTCCAAATTCACCAGACCGAGACCGTACTGTCTTACGGCTCGTTGGAAAGACGGGATCGGTGGTGAGAATGCCAACGTGCCACCCTTCCGCCTGGGCAACCTGGCCCAACCGCAGGATGATGCGGCCTGCTCCGCCGAAGCGTGAGTCGCCGATCACGTGCAGCAGTCTGACAGGATTCGTGTCGTTACGGATGACCATAGGCTAACGCCCCAGATTCACAACGGAGGGATCGCGTGGGCCGAACCGCGAGCGAATAGGCTGAACCAATCAGCCCCAAAACCAGCCACCAGTGTCTTTGATAAAACGCCTCAATTCCCATCGCCACACCAACCATTGCTGCGTGGCTGAGGAGAAGCGCCAACACGAGAGGCCGCTCTCGTTCAGGCGCTAACCGGTAGGCCAACCAGGCTCTTGTGAAGAACCAGGCAAGAAACGCCATTAACACCGTCAGACCTGCGATTCCGAAGTCAGCGAGGAACCACATGGCGCTGTTATGCGCGACTTCTCCGGCCTCGGCACGAAAACTCCCGAGCCCTCCGCCGAGCAACGGATGACTCACGAAAATGTCCAGAGCCTGGTGAATCAGATCAAACCGCTCCTGGACCTGCTTTGGCCGGCTGGCCATTTCCTGGAAAATCGGCACGAAGCGGGATCCTAACAACAGAAGCAGGCCCGGCGCCGCCACGAAGCCGGCCAACACCGGTCGAATCGCCACCCTGGGCCGGACCAGAGAGAGAACCAAGAAAGCGAAGCCGAGACCTAACCAGGCGGATCGCGAGAAGGTGAACAGAATTCCGAGTGTCAAGGTCAGCCTCGAAAACGTGAGCATGGGTCGATTGAACAGTGGCGCCGGACCCCACGAACCCCCTTCGCAAATCACTAGAGCGACCACTAGCAGACCGCCGTACGCATTCGGATCCAACAGCATGCCGGAGAGCCGGAGGCCCTCGTATCTTGTAAACGGCGTCGCTACGCCAAAGAAGTACGCCGCGAGAAAGCCGCCGACGGCCACGAGATTTTCAATTACTACGCCCACCGTGAAGATACGAAGGATGCGCCGCAGGTCGTCCCATTCGGTCACGATCGACGTGACAGCAGCGTAGCTGAGAAACGGCAGGAGCAGCCCTGCATCCTTGTTTAGGAGCTCATAGCGCTCGAGTCCTCCGAACCTCAATGCGGCGACGAACGATCCTAGGACGAAAGTCAGCAGAATCCCGGCGTGCCAAATGGTCCATGCCGATCTGCGGCATGTGAGCTGTGGAGCCGCCAGCATGAGCGCCAGCAACAGGAAGCAATCGGCAGGGGCAAAATTCATGTGGTTCCCGGCCTCGAACAAGTAGGGAAGCAACGCTACGTAGCCGGCGACCAAGAGAATCAGGATGTCCTTGCGATGCCGGATCATCGGGGAGGCCTGGCGAGCAACGGAACAGGTCATAGACTTGGATTCCATTCCGCGACTCGTGACCCGAGAGTGTGCCGTGTCCCACCCCAAGATTCGGGCGCTTCAAAAGCAAGTAACCTACAACGGCGAGGGTCAGGACGAGGCGTACGGCTGCCCCGACGACCATGGCTTCGGCGCCGCCCATCAGGCCGAACTTGGGCACCAATTGGTAGCAGGCCCAGGCGCTGGATGACACTACTAGCGCAAACATCGGCGCTTGAACCCTGAAGCATCGCGCTGACAGGATTCCGCTGGTAAGCATACCAGCGACGCAGTGCATCGCAGTTGCCAGCATGAGCACTAGAAAGACCCGCGAACTGGCGGCGTATTCCGGGCTGTAGAACATGGTGAGCAACCGCGCGCCCATAACCTTTGCGGTCAGCAGGCCAGCCAGCCCGAGTGCTATGCCGATGGCCGCCAATTTGAGAAGGAGCAGACGAAATTCCGCGAGCTGACCACTTGCGTAAAGCCTGGACATGCGTGGTACAGCGCAATGTCCCAACGAGTCGCTTACCAGCGTGATTGCCACCGTGGCGTAAGCCAACGCCGAAAAAATGCCGAGTTGATGCTCTCCCAGCCGGGCTTCGATGAAGTAACGCGGCATGTTGAGATTGATTGAGGCCAGAGTTGTCACGATACCCAGAGGGAGCGCAAGACAGACCAGGTTCCATTGCCTCTGAAATCTGTGAGCTGACGAGAGCGAGATCGAGCGCCGGCGAGCCTCGTCCGGCCGCGACACAAAGAGACGCCCCCGCCGAAAGTCGAAGAGCAGGAGAGCTGCCAGCCACACCAGCGCCAGAGCAACGCACGACAGGAAAACATCGTGAGTGAAATAGAGGCAGGCGCCTAGCGCAGCTACCGCGAAGGCTCCCCGGAGCATCATGGATCGTCCGGTTTGGTCCATTCGATCGTGAAGTTGAAACAGGCCGTAGTGAATGTCGCTTAGCGTCTCGATGCCCTTCGCCAGCGCGACTGCCAGGATGACCATCGTGGTTTGGCGTTCGTAGTGTTCGAACCAGGCCAGTCCGGCGATCCCCGTTATCGCGGCCAAAGTCATAGCGCTCCGAAGATGCAGGTACTCAGTGAACGAATAGAGGCGATTTGCGTCCGTTGCTTGTACGGCCCGGAGATTGAGATTCGTGAACATCAGCACGGGCGTCGCGATGGCCAGCCCCAGCGAGAATTGACCAACCACGTAAGTGCTACCCAATTTCGCCAGCGCCACAATCATGCCCCATTGGCACGCCGCAAAGACCAGGTTACCGGTCAGGATCCAGGCGAAGTTCGAACGCAAAGAAAGGCCGGCTCGGTCTGCAACGGCGCCACTCTCCAGGATTTCTCGGCGCATGGGTGACACCGAACCAACTCGGACCCGAGATCCGGATATTTCCGCGCCGGGCGCCGTTTCCAGGAGTAGTTGCTTTGCGGTCATTTGAGGCCCGGCCAGTTAGTCCGGCTGTGCATATCGTGTCACGCGGGATCGCAACGATTGAGGATGACTCCCATCACCGGAATCTCATCCAACAAGAGCCTTTGTACTGCGGCTTGGGCTGTTCTTCGGTCAGTGAAATTCGCTCGCACAACCAATAGGAGCTGGTCCGCGTAGCGTGCCATGATCCTGACATCAGCAAACTCCAGGCAAGGAGGCGCGTCCAGGAGCACGTAGTCGAATTCGTCCCGGAAGCGAGGGAGCAGACGCTCCAGACGGCCGGAACACAAAAGGCCAAAAATGTTGTCCACGCCAACGCCGCTGGGGAGAACATAGACGCGGGGAACGGCGGTCTTTTTGACCAGGGCATCGAGTGGAAGGTCCTCGATGGCATTCTTTTCGCTGAGCACGTCGCTCAAACCCCAGCTGTTCGCCAGATCGAACATTTTGTTCAGCCGCGGCCGGCGCATGTCGCCGTCGATCAACAACACCTTGTGGCCAATTTCCGCCAAGCCGATCCCTAAATTGCTTACGACGGTTGTCCTGCCTTCCATGGGATGGGCGCTGGTGACGACGAACACTTGCGGGTGGTCGCCGTTGCGACCGGCGGAAAGGATAGATGCAAGGGTAGCTCGAAAGGGCTCCGAGAAATCCGAAAACTGCTGCTCCATCGCGGCCTGTCCCGTACCAGGTACGACGCCATTGCCGCGCCGCGCCAGGTCGAGATTCGGTACTTGTGGGATGGCGCCAAGTTCTGGAATGGTCAAGTACATCCCGGCCTCACCCGCCGTACGCAATTGGGAGTTGGTTTGCTCACGCAGCATTACCCAGCTAGTTGCAAGTATCAGTCCGCCGAACATCCCGATCGCCAGATTGAGCGGCAGATTCGGTTTGTAAGGATGCGTTGCCGGCCGAGCCGGGCCGACCAGGCGAATGTTGGACTCGCGGACAGCGGACGCAACTTGAGCGTCATTGACCCGTTGCGCCATCGTTTCGTAGAAGCGACGGTCGGCCTCGACCTCCCGCTTGAGTGTGTTGTAGACCGAGCGGTGCGCACCTGGTGCCGCAGCGAGATCGCGTCCATCGGCAGCAAGTTGAGCTTCGGATCTAACCAGTTTGTCTCGGAGACTACCAAGCTCAAGGCTTAGCGCTGCGTGAGTCTCTTGGGCAACGCGGCGCTTCTCCTCGATGCTGCGGTCGATGAACGTTCGGGCCAGCGTGTTGGCAATGAGCGCCGCGAGCTGGGGTTGGCGTGCGTCGCAGACGATCTGAATGATGCGGCTATCCCGTGACGGCACAATCTTAACGCGCTTTTTCAGGATCTCGGCAGCACTCTGCACATCCATGGATGCTACGGATCCCGAACCAGAACGCGGACGCAAACTGCCCCAGATGCTCGAACCACCCCGGAACTCCGGCCGCGCCTCCAGGTGAAGTTGATTGACAACTTGTTCCATCAGGACGTTTTGGCGGAGCATCTCAGCCTGAGTCTGCACATACGCGCCATTCGAATAGGCACTCGATGTCATGGTGGGATAGATATCCCGCGCATTCAAGAAATTCTCATTGACTTCCTGGATCTCGAGCGAAGCGTCCGAACGGTACCAGCAGGGTTGGGCCAGGCTAATGAGTCCGGCGACGAGGAGGCTGGCGCCCACGATATACATGAAGGTGGCTTTGCGACGCCACAGAGCACGCAAGCAATCGCCGGCGGTCCACTCCGGTCGGCCTGCCGCGTCAGGCCCACTGGTCTGTCCGATGTTGCCCGGCTGGGGCGGCAAGTATCCGGGAGATGGAGACCAGGATCGAGGATGGAGCGGGGCATTCACAGTTTGACCGCCTCAAAGTAGATCAATTCTTTCGCGCAATCTCTTAGCGAGTGAGAGTTGAACCGCTACGTCTTGCCGGTTGCTACAAAGACGTCCACTGAAGCTCTCCCTCGACGCTGACCCGATCCCGATCGATCTCCAGCAGAACCGATCGCTGCAGAAGCGTTACGGATAGAACCAGGCACACTGAATGCTTGACCTTCGTAACGATTCCCACAACGCCCGCCAGCACTCCTTTTTCGATTCGCACCCTTTGACCTATCTGGAGAAACGGAAACGGCTGAAGGGGGAGCTGAGCGTTGACGGCCTTCTGCAAGGAAACGACCTCCGTTTCCGACAGAGCGATCGGGGTGTTGCCTGTGCCGAGAATTTGAGTGACGCCGGGCGTGGTCAGGATAGGCAGCCTGGTCAAGACATTGAAGCGGCAAAACACGTAGCCCGGGAACAGTGGCAATTCGAACTCCTTACAGCGTCCCGAATACGTGTGTTGCTTCCTGTACGACGGTAAAAACGTCTCAAACCCTTTGCTTTCGAGCGCCCGAACCACGGCTTTGTCGAAGCGCGGCTTCACAGCCAGGGCGAACCACTGTGGAAGCCCTACCTCCGAAAGTGGATTCGCGTTGTCGCCGGATTCCTGCAAACAAGGGGAGACTGGATTGCGTGTTCCGTGGTCGGGCATAGCTACCGCTCTCTCGAGTACCGCTGGCACTCTCCTTGTTGAAGCAATGTGGGTAAGCTCTCAAGCTCCTCGGCGTGAAGCGCTTAGACTTCACTTGGTCACGAGTTCAGGCCCACAGTCCTATAGACATCCTGGGCGGAATAGAGCACTATTTTTTGGGGTGACTCGCGACATACTCTGGCGCAGCTACTGAATTGGGCGGACGAATTTGGAACGCCAAACTGAGTGCGATTGCTGGCGTCCTAGAGACAAGGGGTGGCATGCACGCAGCCCGTGTTGCTCTCTTAGACTTCATCTTCGGCAAACTCGCCGGTTTTCGCGATCGCATCGCGGACGATCAGCAGGGCTGCTTCCCGCAATGTAAACGGATCATACTCGTTTGTCCACGCATCCTTAGCCATGTATCTTGCAAATGAAGGATGTAGGTAGTCTGGAATATCGGCCCAGCCGGAACGTGAAATCCCGGTGATTTGGCGAAGGGCATGTTCCAGCAAGTCGATCCGACTTGGCGTCCGATTCCTTCTGGGGAACACCTGCAACATTTTCGATCTCCAGTCTGCGCCACTGTCAGCCACTCACCCTTCTTCGACGATGCTTCCTCTCGGGAGCTGAGCATCCGTTGGCGGCCAGTTCGGCGTCGAGCGAGGTAACCAGAATTCATTCGGAGACTGCGGGCGGCTTCCATCTGCGTCCTTCCGCTCCAGACCTTCTTCGACGCTAGTGACCGTTGAGGTTGCGTTGGCTTGCGCCTCAGCCGCGTGATATCGGCGACGGATGCTGCCGATGTCTACAGCTGAGTCGGGGCGCTTCATATTCAAATCCTCGAGTGCGCACGTTATGATTCTGGATACCGCCAGATCGCGAAACCATTTGTTGTTCGAAGGGATAACAAACCATTGCGCCAGATGCGTGCTAGTCTTATGCAGCATGTCCTCGAATGCGTGGATGTAATCATCCCAGTATTCACGTTCCCGGTAGTCGGCCTCGCTGATCTTCCAGCGCCGGGCCGGATCATCCAGACGCTTCTTGAAACGGGCCAGTTGCTCATCCTTCGAAATGTGTAAAAAGAACTTGAGAACCGTCGTGTGATTCTCTGATACCAGCAGCTTCTCAAGATTGTTGATCAAATCAAAGCGCTGGGACCATACCTGGGCAGGAACGAGTTGATGGACCCGAACAACGAGAATGTCCTCGTAGTGCGACCGGTTGAAAATGACCGTCTCGCCCTTGGCGGGGACGTGACGATGTACTCGCCAGAGGAAATCGTGGCCGAGGTCTTCTCGTGTAGGTTGCCTGAACGCGACCACACGGCATCCCGCCGGGTTCATCCCAGTGAGGAGGTGGCGTACCACGCCGTCTTTGCCGCAGGCGTCCAGCCCCTGCAGAATTACAAGAAGCGAATGCTTCTTTTCCGCGTACATGAGGTTCTGCAGCTCATCCAACCTGTGTAGCTGAGACAGCATCTCAGGCAGAGCGGACTCATGCGAATCGTGCTCGCCGCAGTAGAATGGATCAATATTGCCCAGTTTTACTGTAGTGCCCGGCTCGATCTTGAATTTCTTGAAAAGGTTCGAACCAACGCCCTGGTTTTCCAGCAGCTTCTGGATTTTGGCCTTGGTTGTGTGATTGTCCCGTGGGATCGTGTTGCAGTCCACTTCGCAAACCATCGCTACGGTGCCCTCCTCGCCCGCCCCACTAGCGATTTAGCGGGTTCATTATCAGAAGATGAGATGCTGCGGACGCAGGGTGCTTTTTTGGGGGTCGCGGGAACACCTGCGCCGTGCGAGTGCCTTTTCGCTCCGCAGGCGGCGCAAATCAATTAGGGCTGGGGCTTTGGAACCGCTTCTGCGGCCCTCTCCTGGTTCGGGCAGTGGACGTCCGCGACATGGTAGTCCTTGTAGCGCACATCGAGTTCGCTCGTTCCGAGGAAGAGGCCTGAGCTGGTCGCCTGCGTGTGAACCGGCAACCAAACTCCATTTATCTCGCTGAACTCCTGCTGAATATGGGGTGTCCCGGCCCATATCGAAACGCTGGCAGAGGGGGATCCTTCTATGCGCACTACGCCATAGGTTTTGCGATCCACCCATATCGTTCCCTTGATCAGGCATTTGCTCTTGTGCTTTGGCGTGAGATCGACAACGTAGCAAGTTCGTCCAGCCGCGGTTTCTGTGCCGCGAACGCCAGCCTGGTAGTTGGCGGGACTGATTTCGTGATCCGCTACTTTCGTGGGCTTGCTGGCGTCGGCTTCCCAGGCCAGGAGTTTCCCAACAATCTCAGCCAGCCTTGCGGAGCCGGACCGCTCTAAGACAGTGTAGGTCTTGCCTGTCGGAGGGCGATACGCCACTTCTGCTGAGACCGTCGCTTTTTTGTCAAATCTGATGCTGCGCAGAGTATATTCCCGAATGCCGGAATAGGAGGCCGCGCGGGCTTTGAGACTACTATCGGCAACTCTTACCAGGATCTCTTCGTTGGAGGGCTCGGAGCCCACCGTGGGGATGACCGGACACCAGGACAGGCAGGACCAGAGCACAGAGGATATGTTCAGCAGCCCGGGGACATTGCGTCGCCAGCTGCCGCGTGCGCGGTTAAGATCGGTTGTTTTCAGTTGTGTCTCCCTCGTTGGCCGACTCGCACCATGAACTGTTCGTTCCTTGCGAGCCTGTCCTCTGATACGAATCCTTCCTCTTGTCTCTCTGAGTGTCTTTTGGCCGGCAGAGCTTCTTTTTGTTTGAGCCGGAGTATCGCTCGAGTCATCAACACATAGCAGTTGAATCACGGGGCATTTATGCGCCCGGCTGGTCCGGTATGAGCCGATGGTCAACCATCCTGATCGACGCCAGATCACCCTCGGTCACCTCCTTACGCCGCACGTCACCAGCCTGGTGATAGGAATCGCTGCCGTGATGGTAGGAGCGGCAGCGAGCCTTGCGGAACCCTGGCCGCTGAAAATCGTTCTCGACAACGTACTCAAGACCAAGCCCTCGGGTGGCTGGATGCACCAGGTCGTCTTGTTGGCCGGCGGAGCGGACAAGATTGCCATTTTGAGGTTCGCAGCCCTGACCGTACTGGTCATCGCCGCGGTAGGGGCCGTTTCCAACTACACCGAGAGATACCTGACCACCAGCGTCGGCCAACATGTGATGCACGATCTGCGCCAGGCGCTGTACTCTCACATCCAAAGGCTTTCGCTTGCCTATCACGATCAGAAGCACACGGGCGACCTCATTAGCCGTCTCACCAGCGACATCGACGCGATCCAGAGTTTCATCGCTTCCGGGTTGCTGGGAGCTCTGATCAGCGGTCTGACTCTGATTGGAATGGTCGTCGTCATGGCCTTCCTGAATTGGCAATTCACGCTGATTGCGCTGTCGGTGGCGCCGGTGCTGTTCGTCATTGTTTTCCATTACACCCGCAGCATCAAGGTGGCATCGCGCGCCGTGCGGAAGAAGGAAGGCGAGATGGTGTCGATGATCCAGGAGGCCCTGTCCGCGATCCATGTAGTCAAGGCCTTCGCCCGCGAGGAACATGAACAGCGGCGTCTGGCCGAAGAGAGTCTGCAGTCTGTGGGTATCGCACTACGTGCTCGCAGTCTGAAGGCCAAGCTAGCGCCGGCGGTCGACATGGCCGTGGCGGTGGGCACTTCGCTGGTGCTGTGGTTCGGCGGGCGCATGGCGCTGAAAGGCACGCTCAGCACCGGCTCGCTGGTGCTTTTCATCTGGTACCTCGGCAAGATGTACAAGCCGATGAGAGATCTCTCCAAGATGACCGACGCATACTCAAAGGCCGCGGTGGGTTACGAACGCATCCGCGAAATCTTGGAAACAGACCATCAAGTGAAGGACCTCCCGGGTGCGCGGTGCGCTCCACTGTTCCACGGTCAGATCGAGTTGGACCAGGTGAGCTTTAGTTACGGTGCAAATTACCCGATCCTCAAGCGAGTTAGTCTGAAAATCGAACCGGGACAAATGGCCGCGCTGGTCGGACCGACCGGGGCTGGTAAGACCACCATCATCAGCTTGATTCCACGCTTTTATGACCCGGACGCCGGTGTAGTGAAGGTTGATGGCACCGATGTCAGACTATTCCGCCAGGAATCACTGCGCCAACAGATCAGTTTCGTGCTGCAGGAAACGCTGCTGTTCCACGGACCGGTCTGGTACAACATCGCCTACGGCAGACCGGACGCGAGCCGCGACGAGATTCTTCGCGCCGCGATGCAAGCCAATGCCCACGAGTTTGTCGAGCGTCTGCCGCAGGGGTATGACACGGTAATTGGCGAGCGAGGAGTAACGCTCTCGGGCGGACAACGGCAACGCATCGCGATTGCCAGGGCAGTAATCCGCAATACTCCGATCCTGGTGCTGGACGAAGCCTGTACCGGCCTCGACGCGGCATCTGAGAAGCTGGTGTTCGATGCGTTAGAACGCCTTAGGCAGGACAAAACATCGATTGTGATCGCACACAAGCTCTCAACCATCCGCAACGCTGACGTGATCTTCGTTGTGGACAATGGAGAGATTGTCGAGCGCGGGAACCACACCGAGCTCATGAAGCGCGGCGGTCTTTATTCGGAGCTGTATGAACTGCAGTTCCGGGACGAAGAGAGAACAGTTCAACCACTAGCCGTTCCCTGAGGCTGCCTAGCGAGCGCATCCTTCGGCCGCCAAGGCGAACATGCGGCGCTACTGGCTGGCCGCAGGAACGCCTCGAAAGCGTGCGCGAAGCGGGTTTCCAAAAACAAGCGCTCGCCAATCGCGACTTCCGGCGGATCCTCTTTGCCGGGCGCAGCTCCGGACAACGGCTTTGCAAAAGTTGAAGCCACGAAAACGACAAAACAGTTTCGGATTTAACGGTAATGCGGGACTGAAATCCATACGTCCTTAGCGCAGCTACCGGAAGAAATTCCGAATGGAAGCTTTGAGGTCCTCGATTTCAAGAGAAACTCCAAATCGGACCAGCAAGCGGGCGCTCGTGTCCGTAATCCCAAAGTTCGGCGACACTCTCAGAGCTACGCCGTGCGGTAGCGTCCAGGCAACGGTTGGCCCTACGTAGTGCGACGTCTGCCGGAGTCCGAAGTTTTTGTTCGTGCCGAGGCCGCCGTACATTTCCACGCCGGCCTGAACCTTTCCAAGGCACACTCTGCAAGGACCGCTTCCATCGCCAAGGGGGCGGAAGATGCCGACTGCATAGCCAAACTCATAAGGTCCGGACTGGAGATTCTTCTCGGCGATGAGGTTTTCGGCAAGCGTCCAACCTTCGAAGGAACTGTCCAGAATCAGCTTGGCTTCCAGTTCTCGCTCTGTCTCTTGCCGGGACTCCGCAAGCGGTTGATCGAGGTCATCCACTCCGTCATGGCCCACCACCGTGAGCAAGGCCTTGTCAGCGCCATTCAGATTTTCATATTCGAAATAAAGCACCGGGTTGATCCAGTGTTCGGTTGGACTCAATCGAAAACGGTTCTCCCAACGAAAGCCGGTATAGAGCGTGCCCTCGTGATGCGTGGTCTGTGCGTCGAGGTAGAACTCGGTTGTCCACCATGGCTTCGCGCCGTACTCGAACTCCCATACGCTTCCCAGGAAATGATTCCCGTCAGTCGGTTTGCCCGTGACGCTCTTGTTGGCGATTTCGAATTCACCAGGCTCTTCCATCGCGGCCGTGTACGTTACAAAGAACGGATGGTCGGCCAAGCAAGGAAGTGCGAAACATAGGGCAGTGACAGCTAGTGAAATAGAACGGAACAGCTTCCTTTCCCATTTGAGACGCATGCGAATCCTCCTCAACTCGACCGCCTTCCGCCATCAATGTGAGATGAAGTCCTCTGCGGGAGGCGCCCCGCAGGCACAACTGACTTCCCCATTGTCGATGCAGCCTCGGGCGATAAGCTTTCTTTTTTGATCGAGCGAAAGAATGCATCGATCCGGCAGCGCGGTAAATCGGTCTACAGCGCAGTTCCGCTTTTATGAGGTACACATGAAACCAGATTCAATCTTTACTAGAGGCCGCCGCCCAACCGACGTTGCTCACAGGTACAGATTTCTGCTGGCACTCGCAGCTTGTGTGGTGGTCGTCACCTTGGGACCCGCATTCGCCCGACACCCAGAAAGGAAGATCAACGCCAAGGAAACATCCGGAGAAGGCCCAGCCGTATTGTGGCGCGATCCTGTGGATATCACTTCGCGCAACCTGTACTACGGTCCCGGCGGCAAAGCCCACGAACCGAGCGGGACCTTCACATTCGAGAAGGAAGACCGGGGAGGCAGCAACCCCAAGTTCGATGTCATCGATCAGAACGGCGTCAAGTGGGGAGCGAAGCTGGATGAAGAGGCGCGTCCGGAGACAGTGGCGTCTCGACTTGTGTGGGCTGTCGGATACTTCGCCAATGAAGACTACTTCATACCGGTGCTGCAGGTTCGAAACATGCCGCGGCTTCACCGTGGTTCGCACTTCGTTTCGTCGGATGGCAGCGTACGCGACGTCCGCATGAAGAGGCATCTGAAGGATCAGAAGAAGATTGGCACGTGGTCATGGTCTAAAAATCCTTTCACCGGAACAAGGGAGTTGTACGGGTTGAGAGTGTTGATGGCGGTCATCAGTAACTGGGACTTGAAGGATTCGAACACGGCGATTTTTCAAATTCGCGGGGATCAGCCGGAGCAACGATACCTCGTCAGCGATCTCGGCTCAAGTTTCGGGTTGCCGGGCTTGACCTGGGGATCCAAGGGAGGTTTGAAAGAGTACGCACATTCGAAGTTGATTGACAAGGTCGCATCCCAGTCCGTTGACTTCAACGTTCCAGGGCCTCCGAAAGTGTACACGTTCTTCAATGCTCCTGAGATGGCACGGCGCTTCAATCTGCGCTGGCTCGGCCAAGACATTCCACTTCCGGATGCGAAGTGGATGGGACAACTGCTGGCGCGGCTGTCACCAGAGCAGATCCGAGACGCGTTCCGAGCCGCCGGCTATTCGCCCGAGGAGGTTGAAGGTTACACTCAAGTCCTGCAGCGGCGGATCGCTGCGCTGAAAGGGATCTAGAAGGCCTGCTCGGCGGACGCCTTCGGAATCCGCAAACAAGCCTTTGGATAATACCGAGGATAGGAGATTCTCGGCCGTTCACTTCTTGATGGCTTCGGCCGGAACCTTCTCGACTTCCAGTTGTTGCTGGCGAACAGTGTCGCGAACCGTCTCGACGTGTTCGGAGCCCTTCCTGCGTATGATCACTTCCTCGGCTACGTGAGCTGTCTTGTTCACCACCGGCTGCTCAACCGTCTCTCTCATCTCGATCGTCTGCTCGGTCCAGTCAACATCTTTCAGGTAGTTAGGATCCGTAATCGCCCTTCTCATCACCTCTACATGTTCTTCGTGCAGGGTGACCGTGGCTTCCACCGGCTTCTCTACAATGAAGCGGTGCACGCGGGTGAAACCCGCTTCGACTTGGCGTTTTCCGACGGTGAGTTCCTCTTCGGCAAGCCGCACTATTTCCTCGTCTTTATCTTTTCTAGCGGCCGAGGCCATCGTGGGCGGAGGCACAGCCACTCTGGGTTCGGCGGACAAGCCATACGTTCGCGCTCGGTCCAGAACGTCCACCGGCCTGTGGGTGTCCAAAAGCTCGACGACCTTCCGGGCCTCTGACTCCGGCACACGAACGGAGACAATGGCGCCGCCTTGCAGAATCGAGCGGCCGTAAACTCCTGCCTCGTGGAGTTCAATGTCGCGCCCAAACAGACGCCTCCAGAATCCAGGCTCTGTGAAATCGGTTTTGGAGGCGTCGCCATCATTCCGCATGATGCTGATATCGTTGGCGGAATAGCCGGCATTTTTCAGCGTATTCACTGCAGACTCAGCGTGGGCCGCTGTATCATAAACCGCGACTACTTTCTCGTAAGACATAATGAAACTCCTTCTATTACTGCTCTCATGATGTTCTTGTGCCACGAACGCCGGAATCGTTCATTTTTGGGTAAC
Organism: Terriglobia bacterium; assembly: GCA_963792065.1. Classification (GTDB taxonomy): domain Bacteria; phylum Acidobacteriota; class Terriglobia; order Bryobacterales; family Bryobacteraceae; genus Palsa-89. The sequence goes on along the minus strand of CAWBUU010000002.1, from coordinate 1,180,421 downwards.
ACGAATGGAAATACGCCGGTTCTTAGCGCGGCCCGCTTCGGTGGAATTGTCAGCCACAGGATGCTGGTCGCCATAACCCTCGGAATCGAGACGGAAGGGCTCGACCCCCAGGCTGATTAGTTCGTCCACCACCCTGTCCGCTCGATCCTGCGAGAGTTTGAGATTGTGTCGGGGATCGCCTGTGTTATCGGTGTACCCGCCAATCTTTATGTAGACGTTAGGATAGGCCTTCAGAATGGCTGCGATGTTGCGGAGTTGTTCTTGCGACTCAGGTCGAAGTTGTGCAGAGTCGGTGTCGAAAGTCAAACGGTCGAAATCGAACCAAGTGAGGTTATCAACCTGTTTGGATGGATCTTGGATGAACACCAGCAGCCGGGATTCGACTCCCAGCTGTGGCACACTCAGTTTGACATTGCCCGGCAGCGTTCGGTCGACAAAATTGCCCAGTTGGGTGGCGCCCAGATCTCGCGCGTTCTGCCGCCGTTTGTGTAGCTCGTGAGACTTCACGCATATGCTCCCGATTGAACAGCCAGAACATCAGCGGGATGAGAAGCAACGCAGGGATAAGCCACCACCAAGCCGATCGCGATGCCCTGGTCTCTTCTACCGTGCCGATCGCAAGAGGCCTCGCGTCCAGTCGGGGTGTCTCAAGCGTGGATGGCGCCCGCTCGAAATGGTGTTGCAAGCCGGCCGGCAGCAGGCTTTGAACTCCAGCACTTTCGTTCGCCAGCAGTCCGCCGAGTTGCTGTTGACTCAAGTGCTCGCTGCGAATCAAACGCCCCAGCGCGGTGATCAAGAGCGGCGCGGCCAGACTCAACAGGCTGGTGACCGAGGGACCGCGCAAGCCTGACGATTTTCCGATTGCATCCAGAATCGAGGATTGGTTGCCCCCGAAGGCGAGCGAGGCCAATCTTTTGCCGGAATCCAGGAGAGATGCTGTGGTCGCCGAGGCCCCGCCAGAGCCGGCGACCGCGCCCGCCAGGTTGGTTACGTTCACATCCGTAGGCGCCTGACTGATCAGGCGGAATATCTGGCTCATCAAAGCGGAATCCCCAGATCGGCCGGCCAGACCGCTGATTAGCGAGGCCGTGGACGCCTCCAGGCCTCGTGCAACCGCGCTTCCGGACTCGCCGAGGTAGGTCTGCGACATCGTTGATCTTGTTGGAGTCGAGCAGATTGAACAGTGAGGAGAACACAGAAGAAGTTGCCACTTTTTACCTCCCGGTAACATTGTGCCGAAAGCCCAGCGCACGCCCCGTTTCGAACTCCAACGAAGCATGCATTGACTCAACGCTTCGGCTACCTTCTCATGACCGTTGATGCGGTGAGTATGTAACTAATTCAAAAACTCTCGCCGGGCCTAAGAGCGGTTCATACAGTCGGAGCCCCGGACTAGTTTGGACTAATAATGAAGCCAGTCGGCTCACCAACCATCTAAGGTGGCGTCAGCCTCCGTCTGTGCGAGGCTGTCAAGAAGAGGAGGTCGCGATGTTGGCGTTCCTTTGGATGTTGCTTATCGGACTAGCTGTCGGTGCTCTCGCAAAGCTGCTAGTGCCTGGACGTGATCCGGGTGGATTCTTTGTAACGATGCTGCTTGGTGTCGCAGGCGCGCTGATTGCCGGATTCCTCGGCCGGATGGTGGGTCTGTACAGACCTGGCGAAGGCGCTGGCTTCATCATGTCAACGCTGGGAGCGATTGTACTGCTGGCGTTGTACCGATTCATAACACACCGTACCCACCGTCACCACTCGGTCTGACAGAGTGTCGCCCGGCGCTGAGAATGCTGTTCACGTGGAGGGCTGAGTCCTAGCGCCCTCCACGCAAGTCCTGCCTGTATTCCTCACCCCCAAACTACTGCACGGCTCCATGCCAATTTTTGGTCCGTATGAGTTTGTCTTGAGTCGGTGGAGCCTTGTGCCGAAGCACTCCAGCCAGTTTGGGCAGGGAGCCGGTGTGTACCATGCTTCTGGGTTGCCAAGGAGAAAGGGGCTCTCGCAGAAGCCTTCGCCGGGCGGCGCGGTCGATCCAGATCCACGCTGCGCTTACAGCGAAACTTAGGTACAGTCACCGGCTCCTGAAAAGGTTGATGAAATGAGTTCGGACCGCGGCTTAGAGAAACGCGATTGAGCTGGGTTACAGGTGGCTCTTGGGGATCTAAACGATCAGGGGACGTCATTGCAAATTGGGCCGTCATCGCACCTGCAATCATGTTTCTTGCAGGCTACGCTGCATTGTGCGTTCATCCATTCATGACTATCCTGATCTTCGATCCATGGGTGCGCGTAGCCCGTGGAATTCAAGACCACGGCGCAATGTAGCGGCTGTTCTCCGACACACTCCAGCCACTTCTTAACCTGTCTCTTGTCAGACCGGTCGAACTTCTTTGCGCAATCGGCTACCTGCTCGTATTGCAGAAGTTGAGTACGCACCAAACAATGGCATTCGTGCGCGGCACCCAGTCCGCAGAATTCTAATTGACGCTGCTCGGTCTTCTGGCGGGACCCTTGTTGCGAAAATGCTGTGCCGAGCAAGATCAGACCAAGGGATATTCTCAGGCGTTTGGCAGGCCTCACAAATTCCTGCGGAATTCGCTGCTAGCGACCGCCCGGAATGACGAGTTCCTGGCCGACTTGGATCTTGTTCGGATCATTCAGACGATCCTTGTTGGCTTCGAAGATCCGCACGTAGTCATTAGCATTTCCGTAGAACTGCTTGGCGATCTTCGACAGCGAGTCTCCGGCCTGCACGGTGTAAGTACGCTTCGAACTGCTGGGCAGAGTGGGTTGCGGCAAGGACAAATCGACAATGATGTCCGCGATAATATCATCGCTGGCTGGATTGATCGCCTTGATTTGCGTCCACAGCGCGTTTTTGATTGCTTCTGAAGGTGCCGCGCCCTGCAGGTACAGCTTGTTGTCCTGCACGTGGAAGTGCGTCAAGCGGACGCCTCGCTGCTGAACGATCGCAAGCACGCTCGCATATTTTTGTTTTAACTCATCCAATCGGTCCATCCTGCTCTCCTTATTCGTCAAGTGCTCTATTCCATGGCCTGTGATGCTGTCTCTTGGCCATATGGCTTCTTTTTTTCGATTGAACCCCGGAGTTCCAGATTCTGCAACGAGCGCGTAGAGGGTGATCCCAGATATGAAGTTTTGCGCCACGGCTTCGTGTCGCGCAATCTCCAACAGTGAGACGTCGAGGTCTTCTATGACACTTCAAGGACCGGTAGCCATTCTGTGCGTAGAGCTACTTATCATGCCGCCCTATGCGCTTGCGCAGCCGCAACCGCCTCCCAACCAGCAGGCCGCTGGCGGTCAACAGGGTCAGCCCGAACTGAAACCGGAGCAACTGGACAGTCTGGTTGCCCCGATCGCCCTTTACCCGGACCCGATTCTGAGCCAGGTATTGGTGGCGTCCACCTATCCATTGGAAATCGTGGAGGCCGAGCGATGGCTTAGCCAGAACTCGAGCCTGCAAGGAAAGGCGCTCGTCGACGCCGCGGCGAAGCAGTCCTGGGATGCCAGCGTGCAAGCGCTGGTGGTGCTTCCGGAGGTACTCAAACGCCTGAATCAAGACATCGGTTGGACGTCAGATCTCGGCAACGCTTTCCTGGCGCAAGAGCAGGACGTCATGGCGGCGGTGCAGCGCATGCGCCAGAAAGCTGAGAGTAAGGGAGCGCTGCAGTCGACCAAGGAGCAACAAGTTACCACCTCCACTCAAGGTGGAAACACCTACATCGAGATCCAGCCTGCGAGCCCGGAGGTGGTCTACATACCGGAATACGATCCGGTCGCGGTTTGGGGTCCGCCGGCGTACTATCCTTATCCGCCGATCTACTATCCTCCGTCGACCGGCGCAATCATCGGCGCCAGCGTCATCTCGTTCGGCCTGGGCGTAGCGGTTGGCTCGATATGGAGCGGCGGCTGGGGAGGCTGGGGCTGGGGCTGCGGATGGGGGCACAACAACGTTGTCATCAACAACAGCTTCATCAGCCACAACAACTTCAATCGCGTGAACGTGGCCAACGGCAATCGCTGGATCCACAATCCGGCCCACCGCGGCGGCGTTCCTTACAACAACCGCAATGTGGCGAATCGATTCAACGCCAGACCCGGCAATGTTACTGCACGCCCGAGTGTGGCGCAGGTTCAGCAACGCTTCAATCAGGGTAATCTGGGCCAACGTCCAGGTAACCTTGGCCAACGCCCAGGCAATGCACTGCAACCCGGAAGGGGCAACCTTGGACAGGCCGGTGGGAACGCTCTCCGGCCAAGCCAGGGCAATCTCGGACAACGCCCGGGGGGCGGACAAATCGGACAAGGGAACTTCAATCCGTCAGGAGGCGGTGATCGCGTCGGAAACCGCCAAGTGGGCGGTGGCGCCTCTTTTGCCAGCCGCGGCGGTGACGCATTCGCTGGGATGAATCGAGGCGGCGGTCACGCGCGCATGAGCAGCAGCAGAGGTTTCTCGAGTAGAGGTGGCGGTGGGTTCCGAGGCGGCGGACGCCGGAGATAAGAAAGGAATTGAACATGCGTTTGATCAGCATCCTCGTTTTGGCCGTATTCAGCCAACTGCTGTCAGGAATTCCAATCGACGCTGCCACACCGGAAGGCCGTGGCTTCGCGTCGCCGGGCGCAGCCGCCAGGGCGCTAGTCAGCGCCGCAAAGAGCGATGACGTGTCGGCTCTCATCGCCATCCTGGGGCCTTCTTCGAAGAAGATCCTCGCGACCAGCGATCCAGTAGCCGATCGGCAAGTACGTCAGAGATTCACCGCTCGCGCGGCTGCAAAGATGAAGTTGGTCAATGATGCCAAAGAGCCGAAGGCCAAGACTCTCCTGGTCGGCAAAGACGATTGGCCGCTTCCGATTCCAATCCTGCAGGTAAACGGTAAGTGGTACTTCGACCTAGACCAAGGCAAGGAAGAGATCCTGACGCGGAGAATCGGCGCCAATGAGTTGGACGCCATCGATGTGTGCCGCGGCTACGTTGAGGCACAGAATGACTATGCCGAACTGGATCGGACCGCAAGCGGCACACGCCACTACGCGCAAAAGATCATCAGCTCGCCAGGCAAGCACGACGGGCTGTACTGGCCCAGCAGCGGCGAGGCGGATGAAAGCCCAATGGGTGATGTTGTCGCACGAGCGTTCGCAGAAGGATACACCAACAAGGGCGCCCCCTATCATGGTTACTACTTCAGGATTTTGTCCGCTCAGGGACCACATGCCGGAAGAGAGCTGAGCTACCTCCACGGCGGCCTGATGACCAAGGGATTCGCGTTGATCGCGTGGCCCGCGGACTACGGTTCAACGGGAATCATGACCTTCATCGTGGATAAGGCAGGCATCGTCTACCAAAAAGATCTCGGAAAGAGCACGCCTGAGATCGCGGGCGCCTACACGACCTACGATCCGGACCAGACGTGGACGCCGGTTGTGACAGCGGCGTTCAAGTAGCAGAGGCAAGCCCGTTCCGGCGAATACTAGTTCGGCGCTTACGATTGCGAGTGGAATTGTGGCCACTGCGTCCAAGCTCCGGTGGTTTGCTGCGGGTGGCCGCGACTCCGTTCTCCGACCGCTGTGGCCAACCCGCAGCCAGTTCCGAACTCCCACCTGTTCCAGTCCAAATAATCTAGCGCCCGACCAATCTGAGACCCATCGTGGTTGACAGACCGATCAGCGGCGCCAGAATTAGCGGCGGATCGGCGTAGCTGTTGGAGATACTCGCGATGAACCCTGCGCTTTTGTTGATACTTGCCAGCCTGGTTACGATACCATCCGCCCAATCCGCAACGTCGTCTCAAATCGGCGGCGAGCACTCGCCCTGTGAAATCTGGGGTCAGATTGCCGGGTCGGCCCGCTTGCTCCAAGAAGGCTTGGACATTGAAATGGCCGGCGTGGGTCACGGTCCCAAAGAGAAGGTTCATGTGTCAGCCACCGGCAACTTTGATTTCCAACCTGTACCGGCCGGCGCCTATCATTTCCGAGTCACGGATCGTTCCGGAGCCGTCATTCTCGACCAGACCAAATCGGTAGGCGGCGAGAATGGCTTTGTGTTCCTGGTAGTGCGGGATCCCAGATCGGCGATCGAGGCTAGAAATACGGTCTCCTACGCAGCGCTACAGCATAAGACTGCCCAGCGGGCTTGGGAATCTTTTCACGCTGCGCAGAAGGCCTACGGAACGGGTGATCGCGAGAAGTGTATTCGACTTCTTCAGGACGCGCTCGCCATCGACCCGGATTTTCCCGAGGCGCATAGCGACCTCGCCGCAATCTACGCAGGCATGGGACGCATCGACGAGGCTCTGGAACACGCCCGAACAGCTTTTAGCCTGAATCCGCAACTGCCGGAGGCAGGCTGCAATTTCGCTTTGTTGCTCATGGGACTCAAGCGTTATCCCGAGGCAGAAACGGCGGCCCGCCGTATGCTCAGCGAACCGTACTATAACTCTGTGCTGCATGGCGTTCTCGCCATCAGTCTTATCCAACAGCGAAAGGCGATTGAACAGGCCCTCGGACACCTCGACCAAGCGGTCACGGATCTCCCATTCTTCCGCCTCCTGGCAGCACGGGCTCTCGGTGAAATCGGGCGGAATGACTTGGCGGTCGTCCAGGTGCAGCAGTATCTGCAGTCGTCGGCTCACAACTGTGAGCGCGCGGCCCTAGAGTCCTGGCTCGCTACCGCTCAAGCGCGACTGGCCTCGAACAAGTGAAGCCTCGCAGAGCGAGGGAGTGAGTTAGTGTCGCGAACGCGACTGTTCCCTGAGAATGCGCTCTGCTCCGTCACCAACTTATATGCCACGTAGTATTTGTTTGTTGGCGACGACCTGAATGGTTTTACGACCGATCTGATGCGAGGCAGTCACTTCAACATTGTTGAACCAAATATTTGGGTCGAAGCCTGCATCGGCCGCTTCCTTTCGCAGTGGCCCAATCTTGTTCGGACGCGCGTTGTAGGACGCTAAAGACAAACAGGCCCTTGCTAAGCCGGGTCATGGGCTGATCCTTGTAGCATTGGTCCCCCAAGAAGTGCAGGTACTTGACGCCGGCTTCGATGTTTCGGTCTAGCTTCGTGATGCGTTGGATGTCGATCGGCGGGCAGGGGCCCGTGGCAGGCTTGATTTGCATTACGCCCACCGCTCCGGCTGGGCTGCGGAGACCCTGATTCAAGCCCGATGCTGGTATTCGGGGCAGCGACGAGCAGATAGGAAAGTTCATACTAGGCGTCGTGTTCCCGGAACAGCCCGATCATCTGGTTGAATTTCGCAAGCTCCTGATGCGAGATTGCATCCTTCGCCCATTTCGCATTCTTCAGGTATGGACGGACAAGTGTGTTGCCGAATGCCGTACCTACCTTGTGGTCCCGAATGAAATCGTTCAGCTCCTCAAGCAGGCCAGGCGCGCTCTTTCGGACGGCGAGACCAACGAGCCATGGGCAAGTGTACAGACGCTCCGCACCGTGAGACTATCAAAGACCTTCGACCACAGCTCAGCTACATTGCGTTCCGACACAGCCATCGGGTACAGACCGGCGTTCGCCATCTCGCGGACATCATCGCTCGAGAGATTTTCATCAGACAGGCTCACTCTCGCCTTCGGCCTGCCGGTCTCGCGAAGGTGCTGATTGAGTGAGCTGAACATGCTCCGGGATGCATGGCCATTCACTACGAAGACTTCGTGGCCAGACAAGCCCTCCAGTGCGGCCGGCGCCGCTGGTCCGGTGATGGTCCATGCCGGCGGCTTAGCCCTTGCCTCAGGATTTCAGCGCCGGGCGGACCCAGCTGCCGAAACCTAGAAATTTGAGTCACGCCCAAATGGCCTGGAATCACTAAGAACAGGAGCCATAGCGGTGATCTCTTCCCGAAGCGAGAGCGTCTGAGGGCGGAGTAGTCGCGCTTCGATCTTCAAGCATCGGTCTTTCTCGCGGGCTGATCGAAAAGCCCCAGGAAGAACCAGGAGGTTTTGTCATGGCCAGCCCTATTCTGAGTTCGCTATTCAGTATTGTCGATTCGCGCGGTATCGGCGAAATCGCGTCGCGGTTTGCTCAACCCAGACAGGCGATATCCGAAGGCCTGGATTTGTCGACCGCGTCCATCTTGACTGCGCTGGCAAATCAAACCGGCGACTCAACGCGGATGGACCAGTTGCACAGGTTTATCTCCAAAGCGCCGGCGACTGCGAATGTCTCGGACTTGATCAATGCTGTCTCCGAACCGAGTCGCGTGTCATCGGGCATTTCATCTCTTCTCGATTCGGGAAAGAGCTTCCTTTCGCTCGCCCTGGGCGGCAACGAGTCTTCGATTTTTGACGCGGTGGCGCGATCCACCGGTTTACGATCGGGTGTTGTCTCAAGTTTGATGAGTGTGGCCGCACCGGCCCTGATGGCCGCGCTCGGGCGCATGGTCCGAGAAGATCACTTGAATGCAGCCGGGCTCGGTCGAATCCTGGTTCACGAAGGGGAATCTGCCCGCGATTTGCTCCCGGCGAATGTTTCCAACCTGCTCCACCTGGGCCCACAGCCAGCGCCGTCTCCAGCGATCGATAGCCGGCCAATCGCAATCGACACCTATCCAGAGCCGTCACGTTCACGGGCCTGGTGGTGGCTGGTACCGGCGCTTCTGGTTCCTCTGCTGGTCTACTGGGCGTATCAGACGCGATATCGTTTACCTGCAGCCCGAATGAACAGCTTCGTTGTCCGAATGCTTCCGGGCCATGTCGCGCTGAACATTCCGCCGAACGGAGTCGAGGGGCGGTTGCTCACTTTTGTTCAGGACCCGTCCCTTGGTATCGATTCAGTGGCCTGGTTTGACTTCGACCGGCTCAAGTTCGACAGCCATTCGGCTACTCTTCTGCCAGAATCCCAGGAACAATTGACAAACATCGCCAAAATCCTCAAGGCCTACCCGGCTGTGCAAATGATCATTGGGGGTTTCACTGACAGTACAGGTGATGCGGCAAAGAATATGAAGCTCTCGCAAGATCGCGCAAGTGCGGTCCGGGCCAGATTGGTCGCGCTCGGCATCTCCCCAAACCGTCTGGATGCGAAGGGGTATGGCGCGCAGTATCCGATCGCCGACAACGCCAGCGCTGATGGTCGCGCCAGAAACCGCCGCGTTTCGATGAGAGTTACGCAGAAGTAGCCGGTGGTTCCCGGACAGGAATGAAACAGGCACGCAAGAAAGCAACGAACCGAGGCAATTATGTACGAAAAGGTTGTTGCAGTTTACGATACGGAAGCTGCCGCCAACGCCTCAGTCGAGGGCCTGAAATCCGCTGGCTACCGTGCCGGCGATATCAGCATCATCCGCAATGAAGGCGAAGCTGAGGAGGCTGGATTGCAGGAACCCAGAGTTTGGCAACGCCTTTTTGGCAGCGACATCGGCTACGATGAGGCGGCTGCGTTTGCCCATGCTTTAGAGGAAGGATACATTGTCGTCTCGGTTCGCGTTCCCGGCTCGGAAGCCCTGAGAGTAGTCCGGCTGCTAGACACTCAGAATCCTCTGGAAGTTCTGGGCATCTCCCGGCCTCATGGCACGGCGACGGAAACGGCCCGTGCCGTTCAGGAAACGCTGCGTTTGGCAGAAGAGCAATTAGACGTCGGTAAACGGCTGGTCGAATCTGGGCTTGCTCGCGTCCGGCGCTACATCGTTGAGAAGCCCGTGGAGGCAAGGATCACACTCCATGAAGAACATGCGGAAGTTATACGGCGTGCGATTTCAAATCGTGCCTACCTGCGAGAAATAGACTGGTCGGACAAGACCATCGAAGTGCCGGAGACAGCCGAGGAGGCGGTAGTCGACAAGACGGTCCGCCTAACGGAGGAGGTAGTCATCCGACGGCAATCTCGGGATCGCGTGCAAACCGTACACGACACGGTTCGCCGCCAGCAAGTTGAAATCGAGCGTGTCCCGGTCGGCGCCGGACCGAAGAAGAGTGCCTAACTGGCCCGTGTCTTGGGCCATCCGAATTAATAGATCTCTATTAATAGATCTTTCTCGCGCGATTGCGCATCAAAACCGCGAGAAAGGCAGGTAGTGAAGATGCTGGATACCATTCTAACCACCAGTGACGGGGGTGTTGTGGACCAACTAGCGGATCAGTTCGGAATCAAGCCGGCCCAAGCGAAAGCGGTAGCGTCAAACTTGTTGCCAGCTCTGGCCACCGGTTTACAACAGAAACTAGCAACCGGCAATGGCGCGGCGTTATCGAAGACCATCAGCAACGGAGGCTTGAGCAGATTCGCCGACGATCCCGTGAGTCTGGGAACTTCCGCAGCTCTTGATCAGGGCAAGTCTCTCCTGAACCAGATTTTCGGAGACGCAGACCTAAGTAGTATCGCGTCCATGGTAGGCGAGAAGGCCGGCATCAGCAGTAACATCGTGACTCGCATGATGCCGATCGCAGCCACCGCCCTGGTTGCGGTCCTCTCGAAAAGCGCTGATGGCGGGCAAGGCAACTTGACTAAGAAGCTCGGTGAGATCGCCAGTGCCGGCAACGGCGGCATACTCAGCGGAGTCAGAGGCCTCACTGAGAAGGTTCTTGGATAGCGTCTGATCATTCCATTACAAAGTCCCCCGCGCGCGCTTTGTGATGCAGGCATGTTCTGCGTCCGGCGCGCGCACTTTCTCCATCCCGATCGGAAGTGTTAGTCGACTTCAAACACGCCAGCCTTCCTCACTCTCACTGCCGCCATTCAGCCTGGTACCAGTCGCGCAGAATTTATTGAGCCCGAAATGCCCAACTCGGAATCTATGGCTCGCACTGCTTTGCTGAGCACAGCTCCTGATGGCGCGGATTGCTGCCTGGCTGGTCAACAGGAGCAGTTCAAACCAAGGCTTGATGCCTTGGAATATTTCACATAGGAGATTCTAGCAATGGAAGCACAATCACCCGAACGAAAAGCGAGGCTCACATCCTGAGGTGAACTGGGATGATCTGGAAACGCCCGGTTTCTACGTGAGCCGAGCCACCGGCAATGGTTATCGTATTCCGGCAGAGGCCTTGATCAAGGGCGCCTCACCGGTGATCGAGCAAGTGAGCGCACAGCCATCCCGGCTGGTGAAAGTCAGCGACAACCCGTTCATCCCGCTCATTAAGGCACGCAATCTGGCTGCGAACTGTAACATCGAGCCAAATTTCTAGGCGGAAAGGTTTGGGGCGGGCCTTTCCGGGCGACCATTTTTCTCCACCTGCATCCACGCCGGATTTCTATAGCTTGACACAGGCGTGAACAGGCCCGGCCTTGACTGGCCCGCGCATTTCGACTTTCGAGCAAAACACCAGGGCGGCGATATGACCCGACAAGGATGTTCAAGGGCGGTTAGGAGATCTGCTTGAAATGGACACTAAACATCAAGTCTTGGGTGGACGAAGTCCTGCTAATTTACTGGATTCTCAAACACCCTGGTTCGCCGTGGCTTGCCAAGCTGCTGGCAAGCTTTGCCACAGCTTATGTAATGAGCCCCGTGCAGTTACTGCCATCGTTTGTCCCCTTCATCGGTCAGCTCGATGACGTGTTGGTGATCTATCTTGGCGGGCGGCTGATTAAGAAAGTCACTCCTGAGATTGTGATGGCAGAATGCCTCGATGCGGTCGTGAGCAAGCCTTTCTGGCAGGCCTAACAGGTTCGAGGCCAGCTCAAGAAACCAACGCCAATGGGTAGCCCTTCTCTAGCAAGCCGGAGCCGCATTGGGACATGGTCTGAATTCCTGGAGGCACATTCTGGATGGGGTCCGATGAGCATTACCGCGAGGGGCGCCCCAATTGCCAACAGAATACGAATGGGAGTTCGCCGCCTCGCGGAAATCTAGAGAGAGACCGGGGCTGGTTTCCGGTACATTATCCGTGGGGCAAGCCGACACGATCGGCCGATCCGCCAACGCAAGGCTGGTTATTGCACGCTCAGCGTAACTCCCGATTGGCTGGCCCCGTTCCCAACGTGCACTTCCACTGAGACTGCTCCGGAGCGAATTCCGTTGGGGAGGCGAAAGTTCATCTGCGTGACGCCAGCCACTAGTCCGGGCGCAGCTCCCGCGTATACAACTTGAGCCTCCTTTCCATCGCAGCTCACAGAGACTGGCAGCACCGATCGGGAGGGCGGTGCGGTCGCAAGTTGGCCGTCGACGCCCTGAGGATCTGTCTGGCCAAATCCCGTTCCATACAACACCACGATGGACCCTTTGGACGCGGGATTCGTGATGGAGTTCAGAGATCCGTTCTCGTTGAGTGCAGCCGCTGGTCCAACTCCGCTGCCATTCGCAGTGAACAATGCCGGTGCGCTTTCGGCCACGGAAAGCGTCACAGCCTGAGACGAGATTCCGTTATTCTCAATCACCAGAGCGGTCTTTGAACTACCTGCGACACTGTACGGCACCATGGCCGTTACTTGGCTTGCGCTCACCTTGATCAGTGGCGCCGTGACGCTGCCAAAGAACACCCGAGTCTGCGCCAGAGCTGTGGAGACACCGCCTGAAGACGTGAGCTGCGCGCTGGCCGGTTGGTTTGGTCCCAGGGCATTGCCGAAGATTGTGACCATTTCGCCGGCTGCGACGGATCCCGATTGCAGACTGGCCGCGTTGACCACCGAGTCGACCAAGGGAACCGGCTGAGTGAACGGAGTGCGGTTGATTAGCGTCGAGACGGTGTTCGACAGACTGTTGGCAACCAGCAGATCCGGCTTACCGTCAGAGTTCAGGTCTGCCACGCCGATCCAAGCGGGGCCGCTGCCTACTGTGAAGAACTGTTGCGGAAGAAATATCCCGTTACCGAGACCCTGAAGCACTGAGATCGTGTTGGAGCCTCGATTGGCGACTGCCAGATCGAGCTTGCCATCCAGGTTGAAATCGGCCACCGCAATGAATAATGGATTCGTTCCTACAGGAAAGTTGTTGCTTCCGACAGGGAAGCCCAGGAAAGGGACAAAGAACCCCTTTCCCATGCCGAGCAGCACGTTGACTTCGCCGGTAGCAAAACCGGTGGTGTCCGCAATGGCCAGGTCGGGCTTGCCGTCGCCATTGAAATCACCCACCGCTACGTATGTGGGGACATCTCCGGCTACGAAGTTCAGAATCGGAAAGAATATTCCATTGCCTATGCCAAGCAGGATGGAAACGTTACCCGAGTTGGAATTAGCCACTGCCAGGTCCAGGATTCCGTCCGCATTGAAGTCACTGACTGCGAGTGAAACCGGTCGGGCGCCAACCGTGAACCGAAAGACAATCGGAAATGTTCCGACTCCGCTGCCGAGGTACAGCGCGATAGTGTTGGAATTGGCTTCTGCAATAGCCAGGTCCAGCCGCCCATCGGAGTTGAAATCGCCGACTGCGATCGCTGATGGACCTGCCGCAAGCAGGTTGGGCGCCGACGCGAACACTCCAAAACCAATCCCGAGGAGTATGGAAACGGTGTTTGAAGAGAAATTGGCAACCGCCAAATCAAGGCGCCCGTCGCGATTGAAGTCTCCGGTGGCCAGGACGCGTGGACCCAAGCCGGTAGCCTGGTTGTTCAAAGGCTGGAAGAAGCCGTCGCCGATTCCCCGGAATACGGCCAACGTCGCGGATCCCTGATCGGCCACAATCAAGTCCAGACGTGCGTCAGCAGTGAAGTCTCCGACGGCGAGCGAGACGGGATAGACACCAGCCGAGAATTGGGTCTGGAGAATGAACAGCGGAGGCTGAGCTGACAACAGACTGCTCAGCGTCAGGATTGCCAGAGAGTAGTTGATCCCCATTTTAGCCGACCGTTTCGAAGCCTTGCTGGACAGGTCGCGTCTGACGAACGTCGTTCTAACGAACCGGCGCCTGACTTCGTGCGAACGATGCGTCGCACTCCGCGCGAGGCGCTTTTTTTTGAAGATAGGTCACTAGGTGCCTGGGACAGGCAACGGCGCAGAATATTAAACCGCCTGCCCGGCTGCGGCATCTCTCCGGTCAGTGCACCTCGAGCCATTGAGGGTACCGTCATCAAAAGCACCAGAAGCGTGGCGATATGTAACGCCCGCTGCGGTGGTTTCTCTTCTAAAGGAGTCGACCAATGTCATTACGTGAATATAAGCCGGGAAGTGCCTTTCCTGGAACGCTTGGGCGGACGATCGCGGAGTCGACGCCGGCCTGGCCTGCGCCGGAGCGGGCGAAGCCAGGCGCGCCGAACGTGTTGTTCATTATTTTGGACGACACCGGATTCGGACAACTCGGCTGCTACGGGGCGCCAATGAATACGCCCAATCTGAATCGGCTGGCGAAGAACGGCCTGCTCTACAACAACATGCACACTACCGCATTGTGTTCGCCGACACGCTCGTGCGTGCTGACGGGACGCAATCATCATTCCAACGGTATGTCATGTATCACGGAAGGCGCTGAAGGCTATCCGGGATCGAATGGAATTATCCCGTTCGAGAACGGATTTCTCTCCGAGATCCTTTTGATGAACGGCTACAACACCTACGCGGTTGGTAAATGGCACCTGACGCCGGCCGAGCAAACCAGCGCCGCAGGGCCGTACGATCGCTGGCCGCTGGGCCGCGGTTTTCAGCGTTATTACGGTTTCCTGGGCGGCGACACGCACCAATATTATCCGGATTTGATCTATGACAACCACCAAGTTGAGCCGCCCAAGACGCCCGAGCAAGGCTATCACCTGACCGAGGACTTGGTGGACAAGGCGATCGAATTCGTTCGCGACTCCAAACAAGTCGCGCCCGACAAACCGTTCCTGCTTTACTTCGCCCCTGGCGCGCACCACGCGCCGCATCACGTTCCGAAGGAATGGGCTGACAAGTACAAAGGAATGTTCGACGATGGCTGGGATGCCTATCGCGAAAAGGTTTTCAAGCGCCAGAAGGAATTGGGTATCGTTCCCAAAGACGCAGCTCTCTCGCGCCATGATCCGGATGTTGCCGACTGGAACAAGCTGCCGGAGAACGAGAAGAAGCTGTACGCACGAATGATGGAAGTGTTCGCGGGATTCGTGGAGCATACCGATCATCACATCGGGCGCCTGCTCACTTACCTGGAAGACTTGGACGAACTGGACAACACGCTGATCATGGTGCTTTCCGACAACGGAGCCAGCGCCGAAGGCGGGCCGCACGGTTCAGTGAACGAAAACAAGTTCTTCAACAATGTTCCCGAGTCGATCGAGCAGAATCTCAGCGCGCTGGACGATCTCGGGGGTCCGAAATATTTCAATCACTATTCCTGGGGCTGGACCTTCGCCGGCAATACGCCATTTCGCCGCTGGAAACGCGAAACTTATCGCGGCGGCGTGAGCGATCCATTTCTGGTGCATTGGCCGAAGGGATTCAAGGCAAAGGGCCAGGTCAGGAACCAGTTCGCCCACGCCATCGACATGCTTCCAACAGTGCTGGACTGCCTGGGCTTCGAACCGCCCGAGCAGATCCGAGGTGTGACTCAATCGCCGATCGAAGGCGTCAGCTTCAAACACACCTTCGACGACGCCAAGTCCGAGTCCAAGCGCGAGACGCAATATTTCGAGATGTTCGGCCACCGGTCGATTTACCACAACGGATGGCGCGCGGTGTGCCCTTATCCGGGGACGTCGTTCAAAGAAGCGCCTGTGGCGCTCGGCACGCCGATCACCGAAGAGAAGCTGCGCGAACTCGACGCCAAGCATTGGGAGCTTTACCACGTGGAGGAAGATCCCGCCGAAACTACGAACCTGGCGGAAAAAGAGCGCTCGCGACTGATCGAGATGATCGCGATGTGGTATGTGGAGGCGGGCAAATACAAGGTGCTGCCAATCGACAGCCGCCTGACGCTGCGGTTTGCCGATGAAAGGCCGCAGCTTACTCGCGACCGGAAAAAGTTCACCTATTATCCGCATACGTCGGGAGTGCCCGAGAAGGTCTGCGCGGCGATTTTGAATCGGCCGCACACCATCACCGCGCGGCTTGAAATCCCCAAAGGCGGAGCCGAGGGAGTAATCGTGGCTATGGGTTCCGGCTCCGGTGGCTTCACCCTGTTCATTCAGGACCACAAACTCCATTACGCTTACAACTATGTCGGATCTGAGGAGTTTGTGATCTCCTCGGACAAAGATGTTCCTGAAGGACCTGTCCAGGTCCGGTTCGAGTTCGAGCCAACGGGCAAGCCCGACATCAAGAACGGCAAAGGCGCACCTGGAGCCGTCCAGCTGTACTTCAATAAGAAACTGGTCGGGGAGGGTGCACTTCCGGTCACCATTCCTTTGGCTTTCGGCCTCGGCGGCGGACTTGTGGTCGGGCGTGGGGCTGGATTTCCGATCTCATCGCGCTTTCAGAATCCGTTCCAATTCACAGGCACTATTCATGACGTGGTGATCGACGTTTCAGGCGATCTCATCGTTGACAAGGAATCGGAGATGCGCGCGGTGATGGCGCGGCAGTAGAGTCCATGCATACGTGGTTCCAGCTAGCGGTAGGGGCCTTGCAGGTCAGCATCCTGGCACAGGTCTTCGCCATCGGACTGAGAACGACCTGGCCCGAGGCAACCTATCTGTTCCGGCATCAGCGGCTTCTGTGGAAGTCGATCCTGGCGAGGAATGTGGCGATGCCAATCATCGCAATCCTGTTGATCAAGGTGTTCTCATTCCACTTTGCCATCGCGATCACCCTCGGTGTGCTGGCGGTGACGCCGGTCCCGCCGCTCCTACCGAGGTCTCAAATCAAAATGGGCGCCCATTCCGAGTATGTGTTGGGGCTGCTGGTTTCTCAGGCCGTGTTGGCCGTCGTTTGTGTGCCGATCACGATTCAGATCATGAATCAGGTGCTCGGCTCCGAGGCGCATTTCAGTGCGCGTGAAGTGGCTGTTGTTATTGTCGAAACCATTCTGGCCCCACTTGCGGCGGGGATGTTCATGGCCAGAATCATGCCGGCGTTCCAGCACATCGCTCAGCTTCTGCTCACCGTAGGAACAGTACTCTTGATCGCCGGCGCCATTCCCCTGCTAGTCCTCGCTTGGAAAACGTTCGGCGCGCTTTCGGGAAATGGAGCGATGCTGGCACTGGCGATCTTTGTGATCGCCGGCACGCTGGTGGGGCATTTGCTGGGTGGGCCGTCTGAGCAGGATCGCACAACCCTGGCGGAAGCAACCTCATCGGCACATCCAGGTGTCGCAATGGCAATTGCCGTAGCAAATTTTCCGGATCAAAAGCTGTTGGTCGCTGGGGCATTGGTGATTTATCTGATCATTCGCGCGATTGTTTCCGCTCCCTACATGCGCCGGCGGCGGGTCGGCCCACGTGCGAAGCAGTTGCAGCCGTCAGGGTGATGCTCTCCTTGGGCTGCATCCGCAATCGGGCATGCACACACCCGACGCCAACACGCTACTCGCCATGCAGAGGAATCTCATGGCCGCCGAGCGCACGCTCATGGCTTGGATTCGAACGTCCATTTCACTGATTGGTTTTGGTTTCACTTTGGCGAAGGTCTTTCGGTCGCTGGCTGATGAGAATGTGTTCATCAGAGGTCCCCGGGGAAACGTGTGGAGTGCGGAGGCGATCGGCATGCTGCTCCTGTGCCTGGGGATCTTCGCCTTGATCGTGGCCATGTTCGATCATCACCGCGCGCTCAACCAGTTGCGCGCCGATGGCCTGAAAATAAGGTTCAGTCTGCCAATCGCAGTGGCAGCGGTGCTGGCCATCGTCGGGATAATAGCCCTGTTGTCGGTGGCCGTGGGCTTTTGAGCCTATGCCGGCTACAGTATCCTTAGCCGGAATCTTGGTGCTTGCGAGCGCAGCACCGGCCTATAGTTGCCGGGGCAGGGATGGGGACCTTGCTCGACGCCGAAAAGCGAATCTACCTTTGGGCGCTCGCCGGGTTCGTCACCTTCGCAGGCCTGGGCTGTCGCCGATCCGATGGGGGCAGCAGGAGCCGGCACGGAGCTGGTCCCGTGTTCTGGGGCGCGATGGCCGGATATGCGATCTATATGTTTCTGATCGGGTATCTGTTGGTCCATCGCGACCAAACCTCGATCCTTTCTCTGTGGCTGTTTGTTTTCGCCAGGGGGTTGCATATTTTCATGGTGGACAACCAACTGGCGGAGCTGTTCGAAGATGCCTACGATCCATGGGGCAGAAGGCTGCTGGCCTCGTGCGTGGTATTCGGATGGGTGCTTGGGATCGCCGATGCGCTACCCAACTCGCTCACATCCCGGCTGTTCGCTTTCGTCATCGGCGGAGTGGTGATTACCAGCGGTGACGAGGAATTGCCGGTCGAAGAGAGCGGGCGATTCTGGTGGTTCGCGGCAGGAGCGGTGCTGTATGCCATGCTCCTCACGTTCATCCGACAATTTTCTAACGCCGGCGCTCCGCCGTCGGCATCTACTGCAGGGTCGACTTCTTATGCTCGCCACGCCGGACGCTCCCAAGGTATGGCCGCGCAATGCGCCGTCGTCTCTTCATATGTTGGCCAAGCCTACGGGCGCAATCTGCAACCTCGACTGCAAATACTGTTTCTTCCTGTCGAAAGAAACGCTTTATCCAGCAAGCAAGTTTCGAATGTCGGACGACGTGCTCGAGGCCTACGTCCGGCAGACAATCGAGTCGCAGGCATCCTCCCACGTGACCATCGCCTGGCAGGGCGGCGAACCTACCTTGATGGGTCTCGATTTCTTCCGGCGAGCCAGCACTTTGGCGCGGAAATACCTCCGGCCCGGAACCGCCCTCGAACACACTATCCAAACCAATGGTGTTCTGCTGGACCAAGAATGGTGTGACTTTCTGCACGAGAACTCCTTCCTGGTCGGCTTGTCGATGGATGGCCCGCAAGCAATGCACGACGTTTATCGCGTGGACAAGTCGGACGCTCCTACGTTCTCGCGGGTAATGCGCGCGGCGCGTATGATGCAGGAGCACAGAGTGGAGTTCAACGTCCTGTGCACGGTTCACGATGCGAATGTGAGCCACGCGCTGGAGGTCTACCGGTTCTTTCGCGATGACGTTAAGACGCAGTTTGTGCAGTTCATCCCCATCGTGGAACGGTCGACCGCGGAGCTTCTGACGATCGCCAACGCCGGCTGGGGCCACCGCAATCAGCGGCGTCCGCTGTACACACAACAAGGCGCGCTGGTGACGGATCGATCCGTCAAGCCACAAGCTTGGGGAGAGTTTTTGATCGGCATCTTTGACGAGTGGGTGGCGCATGACGTCGGCAACGTTTTCATTCAGCTCTTCGAATCGGCGTTGGCTTCCTGGATGGGCTTGCCCGCATCGTTGTGCATTTTCGCCGAAACCTGCGGCAATGCCCTGGCGCTGGAGCACAACGGCGACCTCTACTCGTGCGATCACTTCGTCGAGCCCCGCTACCGGTTGGGCAATATCAAAGAACAGCACCTGCTGCAACTGGCCGCCTCGGATCAGCAGCGTGCCTTCGGCGACGCGAAGCGCGATACTCTACCGCGCTATTGCCGCGAATGCGAGGTACGATTCGCCTGCAACGGGGAATGCCCGCGCAACCGCTTCATTGATACGCCGGATGGCGAGGCCGGCCTGAATTATCTCTGCGCCGGATACAAGGCCTTTTTCCGGCACATCGATCGGCCGATGAAGATCATGGCGGACTTGCTCCGGAGAGGCCAGGACGCCGCGGGAGTGATGCAGCTCTCTGGATCTCGCACCGCTTGAGCGTCAACCGATCTTGTTGGAGGCCGCCTTCGAAGCGAATGCCTTCAACCAGTCCATTGCCTTCGGCAATTCCGAAAACGTCTCGGCGGCCAGTCCGCGATTCCTGGCCACCAGCGCTCCGAAGCCGTCTATCAAAGGCACGTTGCCGACCGTCGCTATTTTGGGATTCAAGGACCGGCTGCGGCAGTACTCGGCCACAGCTCGCCCGAGTTCATACCTCTCAAAGGTGGATAGCTCGCATTCCACCGACAAGCAGTCAACGAGGATTCGATCCAAGCCTCTTTCTGCAGCAACATCGCAAGCTCTTGTGAAGACGCCTATCGCGTCGCTCAACGATACCGGCCCCGCAGCCTTACCTACCAGGACTCGTTCCTTTGATTCCACCTTGAGGTCAATGAGAAGCACGTTCTTCCCGTAGTGTTTATACACCTGATCAACACGCTACGCAAGGCCTCAGTTCCCGTCCTCAGTTCCCGTCCAAGAATAACGAAGGCCCACGGCGGGACAAGGAACCGAGTCTGACGAATGACACCAGCGTGAGTTTAGGCCAGGAACCGTCCTGGGAAGCATAGCCCAGTGTGGCTTTGGTGACCAGGGTCGATTGGCATTGGCATTGGCGCAGGAACCAGGCGGCGTCAAAATATGGCGTCATCATGATATTCTTGGCAGCCAGGCAACGAGGTACAAGGAGTGCCAAGAGCAGTCAGCTGCAAAGATATTGAATCTGCGATCGCAAGTTTAGCATCCTACGACGACGCAGCAGAGTGAGCAGTAGCGGACTCATCAAGCGAAAGGACTTGGTCGGTTGTACCGCCGTACGGCGCTTTTCGGTGCAGCCCGAATGTGTTGAGAAAGGTCATGACACCTGTAGCCTGCATCGGAGCCTCTGCCGGAGGCCTGGAAGCGTTGAAAATATTGTTGGCGAACCTGCCTGCAGATACCGACTTGGCTTTTGTATTTGTTCAGCACCTCGATCCCAAACACCACAGCGATCTAACCGAGATCCTGAGCCGCGTTAGTCCAATCCCAGTCCAGCAGGCTAGGGACGGGCATGCGATCGAACCAAACCAATTGTACGTGATCCCACCGGATACCCAACTGGAGATGGAGAGCCAGTTACTGAAAATAACTCCGCGCGCTCCAGCATCTTCGGGTCCGCACACGCCCATCGACCGCTTCCTGCGGTCGCTTGCGCAGGAGTGCGGCAGCCGGGCAATCGGTATCATACTTTCCGGCGCCGGCACGGATGGCGCCTCCGGTCTCGAAGCCGTGAAAACCGCGGGAGGCGTCACGTTCGTTCAGGACCCTGCGACCGCAAAATTTGACAGCATGCCCCAGGCGGCTATAGCGAGGGGCTGTGTGGATTTCGTATTGTCGCCCGAAGCCATTGCCTCAGAGCTAACCAGGCTGGGCCGCCATCCATATATCGCGGAAAATGGCAGCGACGATGCGGGATCTCTCGATCGGATTGCGTCTCTGAAAGACCAGTTTGACCCAATCCTCGCGCTGCTCCGCGATGCAACCGGCATCGATTTCGCGCTCTATCGGGAAAATACGGTCCAACGGCGCATCCTGCGACGGCTCGCCCTGCACAACCTCGGTAGTCTGGAAGATTACCGCAAGCGGTTGGAGAACGACCCACGCGAATTGAGCGCGCTGCATCGGGACTTGCTAATCAACGTCACCAATTTCTTCCGCGATCCGGAATCGTTTGAGCATCTGAAGCAGTTGGTCTTTCCTCGTTTGATTGAGCACCGTCCGGAGGACGCTGCGATCAGAATATGGGTGGCGGGTTGCGCTACCGGAGAAGAGGCTTACTCGTTCGCTATATCACTCAACGACTTCTTCGAGGAAAGGGGCCATTCCTACCCAGTTCAGATCTTTGGTTCCGACCTCAGTTCAACGGCCATCGAAAGGGCGCGGAGCGGCAGATTTGGGGAGGCGATTGCCGCGGATGTCGGTCCGGAACGTTTGAGCCGCTACTTCTCCAAAGTCGAGGGCGGATATCAGATCAGTAAAACGCTGCGCGACATGTGTATCTTCAGCAGGCACGATCTGCTTCATGATCCGCCGTTCTCGAAGCTGGACCTGATCAGTTGTCAAAACGTGCTGATCTTCTTTGGAAGCGTTCGCAAAAACGTCATTGCCCGTTTCCATTACGCGCTCAACCCGGGCGGTTTTCTCGTGCTGGGGCGCTCGGAAAGCGAATCCAGCAACCTGTTTTCACTCCTGGAAGGCACGCACAACATTTACACCAAACTCGAGACTGTGGGGAAACGGCGTATGCTATATGCCGCAGCTGTCGGCCCCCGTCGAAATCCGGATGCTTACGGGAAGATTGTGGGAATTCCGGTCGACGGCCTCGCCAGAGGCATCGAGCTGCGAAAAGAATTAGAGGGGGCACTCCTTTCGAGATACAGCGGAGCGGGCGTAGTAGTAGACGAAGCTTTGGAAGTTATCGAAACCATCGGCCAGACCGCTCCGTATCTCGAGCTTCCTTCAGGACAGCTAAGTTACAACCTTTTGAAACTGATTCCCGAGACCCGGCTCTTCCTGGAAGTCGAGAAGCTCGCCGGCGAGGTGATGCGTAGCGGCCAGTCAGCCCGGAAGGATCGAATCCCATACCAGTCTGACGGGGCGGCCGGCCAAGTCAATGTCGAAGTGGTTCCCCTGGGCGGCATGCCACCGCGGGCCCGCTTGGTATTGTTCGAACCTGCGACCGGAATATCCGACACGCCCCGTGAGCCGGCTTCTGATCCCAAGGACGCCGAAATCGCAACCTTGAAGCAGGATCTCGCGGATGCTCGGGAGCGTCTGCTGGCGATGATCGAGGAACACCAATCCTCGGAGCAGGAGACTCAGGACGCGTCCGAGGAGGCGATCTCGGTTAACGAGGAGCTTCGGAGCCTCAATGAAGAACTGGAGACAGCGAAAGAAGAACTCCAGTCAACCAACGAAGAACTGATCACGGTGAACCAGGAGCTGCTTTCGAACAATGCGGCACTCACCGAAGCGCGCGACTTCGCCATGTTGATCATTGAGACCGCCGCGGCCCCCCTCCTGGTGCTCGATCAGGAGCTGCGGATCAAGGCCGCGAATCCAGCGTTTTATCGTGCGTTCCAGATCTCGCCTGCTGAGGCCGAACGCCAATACTTGTACTCCATTTCGAAGGGTTGCTGGGACATTCCGCGTCTTCGAGACATGTTGCAACATGTTCTGCCGGACAAGAAGGCGGTCAAAGACTTCGAGATCGAGCGGGATTTTCCTGGCGTCGGGCCAAAGGTTCTCAGACTCAGCGCCCGTCAGCTTAACGGCCTTGAGCGGATCCTCCTGGGTATCGAGGACGTTACCGAGAGCCAGGAGAGGGACCTGCGCCTGACCGCGATCGTTGACTCATCGGACGACGCTATCTATTCCAAGACTTTGGATGGAAAGATTGTCACATGGAATCCCGGGGCAGAAAGAATCTACGGCTACGCTGCTTATGAGATCATCGGCCAGCCGATCAGTACTCTGGCTCCTTCCGCACACCGAGACGAGACGTCGGCGATCATGGAACGCATCCGGCGCGGCGAGAAGATCAGGCATTTCGAAACCAAGCGGCGGCGCAAGAACGGCGAGGTCATCGATGTTTCGCTAACCATTTCCCCGATCGTCTCTTGCGGTGGGGTGATTGCCGGGGCGTCGATTGTATCTCGCGACATCACCGACATCAAGCGCGCCCAGGAAGCAAGTCTTGCGAAACAGAAGCTGGAGACCGTCGGAACCCTTGCGGCTGGTATTGCTCACGATTTCAATAACCTTCTGGGCGGGGTTCTGGCTCACGCTGAACTGGCGATGTCGGAGCTTGCCAGTGGGTCGCGTCCCGAGACTGAGTTACAGAGCATCCGTGCTGCGGCCATTCGCGGCGCCGAAATCGTCCGGCTGTTGATGATCTATGCCGGGCAAGAAGCTGAAATCCTCGAGCTGGTCGACGTTTCCAGGATTGTGGAAGATATGCTTGAGTTGCTCAAGATTGCGGTGTCGAAACGCGCGGCGATTGAGAGCGATCTTGCCAAGGACCTTCCAGCGGTGCGGGCCAATCCCGGAAAACTCCAGCAGGTGGTGATGAATCTCATTACCAACGCCTCGGAGGCGATCGGAGACCGGGATGGAGTGATCCGCGTGACCACGAGGCGAGCTGCGGCGGACAAGGGCTTGCCGGCCGGTATGCAGCGCATGCCCGAGCCCAGTTACGTGCAACTGGAGGTATCCGACACGGGCTGCGGCATGTCGGCCGAAACGCAAGCCCGAATTTTCGATCCTTTCTTCACAACCAAACCCTCGGGGCATGGGCTCGGCCTAGCAGTAGTACAAGGAATCGTTCGAGGCCTTGGAGGCACAATCCGGGTCGTGAGCGCGCCGGGCAAGGGTACGAAGTTTCAGATCTTGTTGCCCTGTGCCGAACCAATCCCTCCCATAGGGCTCAACGCGAACCCGGGAGAGTCCGGGCAAGTACCCCAATCACTGCAAGGCACCATCCTGGTCGCGGAAGACGAAGATCTATTGCGGCAGGGAGTCTCAAAGATACTGCGGAAGATGGGCTTTTCGGTAATTGAGGCGAGCGACGGATCGGCCGCTTTGGATCAGCTCCGATCAAAGGAAGACGAGATCAATCTGCTGTTTCTTGATATCACTCTGCCGGGGGCATCCAGCCGCGAGGTGTTTGAGGAGGCCAAGCGTCTGCGGCCCGACATGGCGGTAGTGGTTACCAGCGCCTACAGCCAGGAGATGGCCGCCTCCACGTTGAACGCCAAGGTGGAGCATTTCATTCGCAAGCCTTTTCGACTCAGCGACGTTGTGGACATCCGGGAATCCGGTAGAAGGGAGCCAACAAACTTGCTAGCTGGAATCGCCCAGAATCCACGCGCATTGCCTGCGTGACAACTCTCCGCCCTTGACGGGTGCGGCGCCTCAGATCTAGCCTGATATGCAGATTGCGTTGCAGCCAACTCAACGAATAGTACGCCATGATACCGGACGACAGAACGTATCGACGCATTGTCGAGGCTGTGCCGGAAGGTATCTGGATTGTCGACCCGCAAGGCCAAACCATCTTCTGCAACGAGCGTATGGCGGAAATCATCGGCAGTGACCTCGAATCCATGGCCCGAGGAACATGCTTTGACTGCGTATTCCCTGAGGACTTGCCCGATGCGCAGCGTCAGTTTGCCCGCAGCCTGGCCAACGGACCGCCCTTTGATTTTCGTCTGCGTCGCGGGGATGGAACGCCAGTCTGGGTGGGTATTTCATGCAGGCCCATGCGTGATGATTCGGGCGCTGTTGTTGGCCTGCTTGGTTTGTTTACCGATATCACTGAGCGTAAGCGAGCTGAGGAGGCGCTTCGAGAGAGTGAAGGCCGGTTCCGGAACATGGCTGATACGGCTCCGGTTATGATCTGGGTTGCAGGCCCGGACAAGCTCTACACGTTTTTCAACAAGGTCTGGCTGGAGTTCCGGGGCCGCACGATGGAACAGGAACTAGGCCAGGACTGGACGAAAGCCGTGCATCCCGACGATTTGGATCGACGGCTCGCCACATACGCAGGCTCTTTCGATGCCCGTCACCCTTTCCAGATGGAATACCGGCTACGCCGCGCCGATGGAGAGTACCGTTGGGTCTTGGACAACGGCGTGCCACGCTTCACGCCGGACGGAACTTTCGCCGGCTACATCGGTTCTTGCATTGATATCACTGAAATCAAGCGGGCGCAGGAAGAGGCGGTTGCCACCCAAAAGCTCGAGAGTTTGGGCCGGCTCGCCAGAGGCGTCGCCCATGATTTCAACAACATATTAGGCGGAATTCTTGCCACCGCGGAACTCGCTTTGGCTGAACGTGCGGCGGGTTCGCACGATGACGAGTCGCTCCTGCGAATCCGGACCGCTGCAATTCGCGGCGGTGAGATCGTCCGTCAGTTGCTGACCTATGGCGGAAAGGCGAGTCAAGAGTTCGAGGCCGATCGATCTTTCGCTCCTGGTCGACGAAATGCTGCAGCTCGTCAAGGTCTCGATCGCGGAAACAGGTAATTATCGAGACCGACTTGGGACGTGGTCTGCCCGCCGTCAACGCGAGCGCGGCACAGATTCGGCAGGTAGTAATGAACCTCCTGACTAACGCGGCAGAGGCGATCGGGGAGCGTAATGGAGTGATCCGCGTCACCACGACGCAGGCGGTCGGCCTGGACCGCGTATAACGGGCGCAGAGCTTGCCCGCAGGCGACTACGTAAGGCTGGTGATCTCCGACACCGGTAGCGGCATGACGCCGGAGGTGCAAGCCAGGATCTTCGATCCGTTCTTCACGACGAAATCCACTGGTTACGGCCTGGGTCTCGCCTCGGTTCAGGGAGTCGTTCAGGTTCACGGCGGGGCAATCAGCGTCACGAGCGCGCTTGGGCCAAGGCACGCAGTTTGAGATTCTGTTGCCGTGCGCTAGCCAGACCGTTCAGCTTCCCCCTGGTGCTGCGGCGTTGGTTTCACCGGTTGAGGCGAGAAGCGTAACAGGGACCGTTCTCGTGGTGGAGGATGAAGACACACTTCGCCGGGCAGTTGCGAAGATGCTTCGAACGAAAGGCTTCTTCGTCATCGAGGCCGATGACGGCACGCCGCGGTGGATTCCTTCCGCGCCAACGCGCTGGACATCGCTGTGGTTCTGCTTGATATTACCCTGCCCGGAATCAACGGCCCCGAGGTCTTCGCGGAATTACGGCGGATTCGGACCGACGTCAAGGTCATCCTCACTACTGCATACGACCGGGATTCGACGCTGCAAGCCGTTAGCGGACAGCAGGCCTGGGCCTTTATCCGAAAGCCCTACCAACTCGATGAACTTGTCAAGTTGATTTTCTGCGGCTTGCGTGCAAACCAAAGGAAAGAGTGATCAGGCTGCGTCCGGTCAGCAGGCAGGTTAGCAAGGGCTAGTCAGGCTTGCCCGCGGTCCAATAACCCGGGCGACACCGCACCACCAAGTCCGGACGCTTTACGGTTACTCGGATTTGGTGAAATCCGCCCTCATTGAGGTTGTTGGGGGAGTAACTGAGTACATATTGGCTGTGTAGGTCCTCACTGAGATTCCGGATCGCTCTGTCCAGGCTCCTCTCGCTGTGGAACGGATATCCTTCTCCTCCTGTGTATCGCGTGAACGCCGCGAGAGTGCTGTCGGTGAATACGTCCTTGACAGAATGGAATCCGCGCACAACGAGCGGGCTCCAGTTACCGAGATAATAGTTCTGCTCTATTGTGGTGGGTGTTAGCGGAGCGCCGGCCGGCACGTGTTGCGCGGTAGTGGGGAGGACGGGAGGAGGCTGGGGCAGAGGTTCTGATGTCGCCTCCGCGACAATCGCGGAAACATTGAACGAATAGACCGTGACATTAGCCAGTTGCGCCTGGAGTAGCGTTTCGTCCAAGCTCGCGTGGCTGCCCTTATCCCACTTTTGAGATATCGCCAGAACCACCCGGCGCCTTCCTGGGGCCCTGTGTTGCAGCATTCGCACCGATTCACTCACAGCATCTACGACGGCGTGGGTATAACTACCCGTCTTCAATTTCTTCATCGCCTGGCAGACCTTGTCGCTATCGCTGGTAAAGTCCTGCACCACCTGGATCTCATGATCGAACCCGACCACAGCGATTTCTGCGTCTTGTCCAGCCACCAGATCCGTGATGGCGGCGCCAATCCGCTGTACCTTCGGCAGCATACCGGTCATGTCGGCGCTTCTTTGAATCGCCACAACCATCGAGAGCGGCGAATCCCGCAAGTCGGCGGTGACCTTCTGAAGTTTGTCGTTATCGTAGACTTCGAAGTCTTGAATTTGAAGGTCGCTGATGAGCGCTCCACTCTTCGCGCGGACCGTTGCCGGCACAACCACCACCGACACGCTGGTGGTGATAGTGTCGCCCGGGTGTTCTTTGGCGCCGCCGGTCGAAGGGGGCAGGCAGGTTGCGGCGAGCAATACTCCTGCTATGTTTCTGAGTCTGCAATTCAGGCGAGCGTTCATGGTTCTCTTCCCTCCCTGTTCCTGGATGAGTGGCTCGGGGGGCTGGCCTTTTTTGCTGCTGTTACATCTGGCGGGACTTGCCGGAGACTTGCTGATTTTAAGGCCGCATCGATTGGGCCACGTCCATCAGGTTCTGCGGCTCCACATGAATCAGCCCGCCGCGGGGAGAATCGATGTCCGCAATCAAGAAGAGAGCAACAGACGCAATCGCTGGAAGTGCCGCGAGCAGAATGCGCTTCGAGCGAACGCGATGAAGGTAGATGCCCAGCATGAGGTTCGCGGAAATGGCGATCACTCCAAAAAGCGCCCACGCTTCAACCGGAATCCGATTCCACCAGGCAGCCTGCACATAACCTTGCGCATCCAGGACCTCGTTCATACCGGACGTCACGAGCGATTTCAGCACCGTCTCCTGGGCCCGGGCGGGACTCTTCACGCTCGCCCAAAGCTGGTTGTGGAGTCGTAACGTCGCGGCATCGATGCTCCGAAGCTTCTCTCTATTGCGAGTTTGATAGAACCGAATGCGGAGATCAAGATATTCCCGGAGCAGCCTTTGAACATTTTCGCCGTCAGAATCTGACAGCAGTTCAGCCCTAAGGTACTCAGTGCCGATTGTATTGGCCTCCTCCGCCTCATAGAGCTTTCTCTGATCGTAACGGGTGACCGCCATGGAAAATGTGAATCCCACGATCAGGCCGAACAACGTGAGAGTCGCCGTCAGGATGACACCAAATTCCTCACGAATGTTTTCAATGCTTTTTCCGATCCTGGTCCCAAGGCGGACCGATGCCCAGAGGACCAGGAATGACTCGACGAAGAGAACAAGAGGAAACTGCGTGGGGATAAACATGTCAAGACGAATCGAAGAAATCACTGCCTGCGGCTCCAGACGCACTCCCACACGCTTATCTTCGCGAACGGATCTGCTAATCCGGACGGACCACGTGAATCCGCCGCTCGATTACCTCGAGGATGCAGGCCGGCAAAGTTGTCCCAAACCTGACGACACGTTCGATGGAGGAGAAGGCTCTGAAGTTAGTTTTTTTGGTTGCGTGGTGGCGCTACCTGGCTCGGGCATCCGCGCCAGTCACCAGGGGGTGCCGCAACGATGCTCGACCGGCGCGCCGGTTCCTTGAGATACGCGGTCGTCACGATGCGGATGCAAATGCACCAATTGGCCAAAATCAGGTCCATAATAAAGGAGACTTCGACCCTCACAGGACATGCACCGAAATGCACGTATGAAGACGACCCGAAGAGGCCTTTCCCACATCTTCTTCTCGACCAGCAGATCAAAAGGGACCCACACTTCGGGCACTGAAGCATCGCGCCATAGATGACTCGCCAGACGGATCAGATTGAAAATATTTTCACGGCTCCCCCCGGCCTAACAGGTGACGGACGGCGCTACTTCATCGGAACCAGCTTGGCGTCGATCTCTAATGGAGTATCTGGCACCAGAATCCGCTGCTTGTATTGTTGATGTCCCGGCGCAAGAAGGACGAGTGTATAGCGTCCCGTCGGCATCGGAAAACTCATGGGCGTGCGACCCGCTTGGATGCCATCAATGTAGATCGTGGCTCCGCTGGGCTTGGAGGTGATTGTGATGCGCTGCATTCCTGGCGGCATCGCAACAGCCGATCGACGAACAATCGCATTAGTGGCAGCCAGCGGCGGCGCAGCAAGAATGGCGCCTATGATCAGGACGGACGAAAAGGGAATGACAGTCGCCAGGCAAACGATGGACGGATGACGAAACAATTTGAACGACTTCATGGCGGCTCCAGTGCAAGAACGAGTTTCCGTTGCTAGTCGAGCTTGAACCGTCCGCTCCTCTAGGCGGACTTGACACCCTCTAGTTGAAGCGTGCTCCGCAATTCGTCCAGAAAGCTTTTCTCCCCGGCGCTAACGCGTGTACCGCCGAAACCGAGGAAGCCGCCCTCCGAAGCAGCATTCGCTACCTTCTCCGCCGTATCGTAGATGAGTTTCTGATAAGCGTCCAACTCTTCGGTACTGGCGTCGTCATTGAGAATTGATATCGATTCTCGAACATGTTCTAGAGCGACCGACCGCAAACTGTCCTTGGTCGGCGTGACCTCACGTTCGCCAAATCGCTGTTTCAAGTCGCGCTGCGCGGCCTCCATTTCCGACTTGCTGGTCAGATCGCGGATCAGCGGAAAACGGCTTGATTGATTCTCTATGATGCCCTGGGCGAGCGCGAATGACTCTTTGAGAGTGCCCAAGCCGCTGGATCCGGCCGTCAAAGTCGCCAGGCCTACCAGGTATTGTGTGTTCCTCAGAGTGCTCCAATCCGCGGATTGGAAATCGTTCTTTGTAAGCATGCCACCTTGATACTCTGCGCGCACGAAGAGGCTTATTTTCTCTCGGGCGTAAGTACCAAGAGACTAGCTGGCCACACCACCGCGGGCAAAGCCCAGATTCGTCAATTAGAGAAGTCGGGCCTGATATTCGGCTGCGCAAATTGATTCGAATAGTCTCCGCGCCTCGCCTTGCAATTCTCGCTTCTTTTCGAGCTGCAGCGAAAAAGTGGCCACCGACACTGACACCATCTTGTGGGCGCGTATCGCCCGTGCAATCAATTCGCGGGCGTGTCTTGCACTGCCGCCGCGGATCTCCTCTTCGGCCAAGCGTATGTGCAACATCGCGAGGTCGATTTCGGACTGCAATTTTGCAATGCACGCCGGATCCGCCTGATCGATGGATCCACTGCCTGTCAAGTTGCTCGGGGTCGCCTGCTGGGTTTCAGACATACTGATCAACTCCTTCTTCCGAACGATTTCCAGATTAATCGTCAAGCGGTGCGTTGATGCAGAACCGGAGCATAGTGATGCAAAATGTTTTGGGGCTTCTTCAACGCGCTGGTTGTTGCGGGCGGAAGCGGGCGAGGAGAGGCGCAACTGCGCCAGCATACGGCCAGCCGCACGGAAGACCCTGCGTCCCATCCAAATCAAGAAGACGACAAAAACGAGGACGATCCCTAGCATGACCAAAGGATGTAAAGCTGCCAGGACGGAGAGACCGACCGTGAAGACATCCTCGATGGTGCTCAACACGATGTTGGAGAACGGCTCCGGGCTAGCGTTCGCCGCCATTCGGACGCTGGCCTTGGTCCCGTGGGACCCTAACGCCAGAGTTCCGCCGGCCAGCAAGGCTGCGGCGCGAACAGCCGGGTTGAAGTGCGCGAACGCCGAGGCCGCCAGCACCGCGCCCGCCGGAACCCGAATGAAGGTGTGAATTGCGTCCCAGATTGAATCGACAATGGGGATCTTGTCGGCCAGGAACTCCACCACGAAGAGCACGCTGGCGACGCCAATCACCCATCCTTGGCTAACGAAATCAAGCTCGCCCGGCAACTCGACCAAGTGGAAGCGCTGTAGCAACCCCAGCGTCACCACGGTGGCGTAGAGGTTGAAACCAGAGAGCCACGCGGATCCCATCGCCAAGCCTACTGTTGCTAGCGGATTCAACGATCGTAAACCCCGATTTCCACATTCCCGCCGTCAATTGCCGAAGGTGTTGCAAGCGGAGACTTCGCCGGATTCCAGTCCACGCCGAAACCAGGCCGCGCGCTCCGCGGAGCTGCCGTGTGTGAACGATTCGGGGCTCACGTATCCCCGAGACATCTTCTGCAAGCGATCGTCGCCCACGGCGGCAACTGTGTCCATACCCGCGGAGATGTCCGACTCGTTGATGAGGTTGCGCTCTTGGGTCGAATGGCCCCAGACGCCGGCGAGACAATCGGCCTGAAGCTCCATTCGCACCGAGAGTGGGTTCGATATCGAAGGATTGGCTTGCCGCAGACGGTTGACTTTCAATTCGATGCCCAGCAACTTTTGAACGTGGTGGCCGAGTTCGTGAGCAATCACGTAAGCCTGGCCGAATTCGCCTGGCGCACCCGTTCGGTTGGCGAGCTCATCGAAAAACCCGAGATCGATATAGACCTTTTCGTCCGCGGGGCAATAGAATGGACCCGTGGCGGACTGAGCAAGGCCACATGCCGATACCGTGTAGTCGCGGAAAAGCACGAGCTTTGCATGGCGGTAGGGGACACCCATTTGTGGCAGCAAACGCTCCCAGGTTTTTTGAGCATCGTCGAGGACAAATGAGACAAACTGGACTTCCCGATCCTCGCTGGAGGTGCGTCCAGCGTCTTCGGTGGCGCGACTGGCGCTGGTGCGAGCAGGAGCCGGAACTCCGGAATCAAACAAGCTGTGGCGAAAAAGAAGGCTCAGAAGGAGCAACAAAAGGAGGCCGCCTAGTCCCATACCTCGCCCGGTGAACCCTGGGCGGCCCAGCATAGGACCACCGAAGCCGCCTGGACGGCCAAACCCAAAGCCGCCTCCGCCTTGGCGTCGGCGATCTTCAATGTCCGGGCTTTGTCCACCGGGCGTCCAACGCATCGGTGCATCTCCTGACGCTTGCTCGGGATCCTCGAAACACAGCGGCACCAGTGTCTTCCGGTAGCCGTGATGATGATGACTCAGAGACTGACATCGGCACAATTTAGGCCGTTGCCATGAGTCGCCGTGAACAATGGCTGGACTCTTTTTTCACAACCAAACAGGCCTGAGACCCATCATCCATCGCAGGGATGGCGCGAGAAGGAAGTTACTTAATGTTTGCCATTGTTGAGCTACGCGCGACGGATCTTGAATATGGCATCCGTTCTGTTACACCAGGCGCCTGGGCGCTGTTCTCAGTCTCAGTGATCGTGCTGATTTTAGGGGGCCTGATCATGTTCTTCCGACGCCGCAAAGCCGCCAGTACAGCGTGGCCCTCGCACACGCGTCCACGAACCGCATAGTACGTCAGTCTCAAACTCTGAGGCACGGAGGTACGAACACATTGAAGAGTAACAACTCATTTGGGTATGGCTCGGGAACTCCTGAGTCTAAGCCGACGCGCGCTGTAGTCAGGAGTAAAGTCACGATCCCAAGCGAGCTGACAATCCGAAGGTGCTCGAAATGCCTCTCAAGAAACATCAGGCGTGAGGTGTTTGCGCTGCCTTGGGCGAACGTGGCTCTAGGACTTCGGCACGCTGTGGTCGTCCTTCCAGTCCTTCCGCATGCGCTTCCATTCCTTCGCCTGTTCCGGAGTGAGAATCGTGTTGATCTGGGCGTCGTATTTGTCGTCAATTGCCTTTAGCGACTCCTTAGCTTTCTTCCTTGAGGTATCGCTTTTGTCGCTCGCCATGTACACATCTTTAACCTGGCCCATATCGACATATTTCGATTGGAGAAGCGGCTTGATCGCAGCTACTTGATCCCGGCTCAAGTGCAAGGTCCTAGCGGCCGTATCGAATCGATCCGTCGCCAACTTCATCATGTCCGCTCTACTAAACTGCGCCCAAACTGCAGGAGCAGTCAATAAAAACATCGCCAAGGTGACTTTTCCTAGAATCATGGTTTCTCCTTCCACACTACGCAGAACTCCCACGCTTGGGTAGGTGCAAGTCTTGCATATCTGGTTCAAAATATTTTGACCTCTTTAATAGTCTAGGATTGGCCGTGTAGCCTGTACCGAGCCCCGGTAGCTCTGTAGACATGCTTCCGAGCAGCGGAGGTTCACGCGATTCTGTTGACGACTAGTTGGATGCAGCAGGTGATTCAGTATCTAAGACGTGCGGCGTGCGATCGTCGGAAGACTGTCCAGCTTAGGTTGCACTGGCATGCCGCGCTTCTGGTTCGTCCAATCGCACTTTGCAAAGAAAGTCAGTGAGTTCTTGAATCCGATACGGTTTCCGTAGATAGTAGACGCCTTGCGGTTCATTCACCTCTGCCATGAGCTCTTTCTCGGCCGTATGCCGTCGATAGCACGACCTTGACATCAGGACGAATCTTCCGCAACTCCCGCAAGATCTCACCGCCCGACATCCCCGGTATCGTCAGGTCGAGGAGCACGATATCAATCTCTGCATGGGCTTGAAACAGAGCAACGCCCGTAGCGCCGTCGCCGGTCTCCAGCATAGAGAACCCTCTTTTCCTAAGCATACTCGCGATGGGTATACGGAGGGCTTCGTCGTCGTCAATCATCAAAACCACCGCGGTTATGTTTTCACCTCCATTAGGTGGAGCGGATACTCACAACCTCGCGGGACTCCCGTTCAGCTTCCCTCACACAGGGCAACAGAATCTCGAAGCACGAACCTGACCCGACCGCGCTCTGTACTTTAATCGTGCCGCCATGAGACTGGACAATTCCCCGCACTGCGGCCAGCCCCATGCCCCTACCGGCTCGCTTGGTTGAGAAGAACGGATCGAAAATCCTGGCCTGGATTTCTTCGGACATGCCGCATCCAGAATCGCGGACCTCCAGCCGGAGGAAGTCTCCACTAGGGACTTTCCGCACGCCTCTCCGGATCCGATTCCGGCTGTCTGCGGACATGCTGCAAGCTGACTGAAATAGTTCCTCCCTTATCGCGCAGCGCATCGGAGGCATTCGTGATCAGATTCATCACCACCTGACGCATCTGTGCCTTATTCGCGCGGATCAGGGGTACATTCTCGGTTACATCGATCTGCAGCGCGGCATTCTTCGTAATGGAGATCATCATCAACTGCAGCATTTCGCGTACCAGCTCAGCAAGATCGATATTTTCAGAGACGGCGCTCTCCTCGCCAGCGTAGACCATCAACTGCCGCACGATCTCGGATGCTCGAATAGCGATCGCCTTGATTTTCTCCAGCTCTATTCGAGCTTGTGACGCCTCGTCAACATCCGATAGCAGAAGCTCCGAGCAGGCCAGAATACCGCTGAGCAGATTATTGAAGTCGTGCGCAATCCCGCTCGCCAGGACTCCGAGACTTTCCAGCTTTTGGCCGGCCAGCGCCTGCTTCAGGTCGGTAATGTCGATCAAAGACGAGACATAGCCGGCCAATGCCCCGTCCGGTTCGAAACGCGGAACGCCACGACACATTACGGATCTGTACTGTCCGTCCGCGCAGCGCAATCGGTATTCCATCTCGAATCCGACTCGAGCTTCCCGCGAAGCCGAAAGTTTGGCCAGGCACTCGTTCCGGTCGTCCGGATGCACGCCGGTCGTCCAACCACTGCCCAGCTCGTCTTCTATCGCGCGGCCGATAAAGTCCAGCCCTGTTTTGTTCACGAAAGTGACCTGCCCGTTCGCATCCCTGATAACGATCATTACGGGAGCCGTATTGGCCATGTCCCGGAATCGCTCCTCGCTTTCACGCAATGCCTGTTGATGGCGCTCCCGTTCGGCGCTTTCACGCTTGAGGCGCTCCAAAATTTGAGCTACGGGTACCACGCCAACGAGAATTACTTGAATCTGCGTGACCCATGCTCCCAATGGTGTTGTAACAGCCGGGCCGAAATTGACGCCAAGCATCTGGAGAACAGTGATCACCAGCATCGTGCTCAAACATGCGACTGTGGTCCAGATGGCTCCTCGGTATCCCAGAAGCCATGTTGCAAGAATAGGGAGCATCAACTCGTACTTGAGAAGGCCGCTGTGGACACCTCCGCTTAGCACTGCACCGACAGTACTAAAAGTGAGTGCGCCGGCCAAGTAGGTCAGACTCGCCCACCGCAGAGAACCGAATCGAAGGATGATCAGCACGGCCACCGGCCCAACTTCTTGGAGAATTGCGAGGAATAGTCTGAGTTCGCGGTGCGGGTACAGCGGCAGTAAGACAATGGTCCAAAAGGCGAACCAGATGGCAAGGGATAAAACGAGCGCGTGCAACATCCGCGCCCTTGAGTCGGATGACAGGGGGCCGCGCAAACGTAAGGCGTGCACTACCCGTTGCAGGCCGCGTGGTACGAAACGTTGTTTCTTCACCAGCTTACTGTCTTATTGGTAACTCTTGCCAATGCAGATCGTCGTTCGACAAAAGATGTCACTGTGTCAGGCTTAGATTCAAAATATTTTAGATCCCTTGGCCGGTTGGGAGCATCTTAATCCGCTCTGGAGTCCAAACATGCGAGGACTATCTGTGTTTCTTGTGTTTGTTGCCGGCCCGATGGTGGCACAGACCAGAGGAGATTCATCACTGAGTGGTACGGTTCGAGACAAATCGGGTGCGCTCGTTGCTGGCGCTCGCGTAATCCTCACGGAAATTTCCAAAGGGCTGGCTCACGAGACAATGTCCGATGCCAGCGGGATGTTCTCTTTCCCTTTGCTCACCCCAGAGGTCTATTCGCTACGCGTCGAAAAGCTGGGTTTCAGCACAGGCGAAATGAACAACTTAGAGATCCAGGTAAGCCAGCAGGCTTATGTAGAGATACAGTTGCACGTGGGAGAAGTCCACACCTCCATAACAGTCTCGCCGCCGAACCGGGCCGAGTTGGATTCTGAATCCAACACGATCGGTTCGACGATCGATTCCACGAGCGTGAGAGAGTTGCCTCTGAACGGCCGAAATTTTCTGCAGTTGTCGAAACTCTCGGCTGACACCGTTGACATAAGTCCAGCGAGTAACTACTTCACATCCAACGTCGGTCCGCCTGACCGCACAATAGTTGTGCCGGGAACCCTTCCGGGTGGTGTGAGCTATTCTCTGAATGGCATCAATATCACCGGGTCCAGAGATGGTGAACTGGCGATTAGCCCGTCAGTGGCCGCCATCGATCAGTTCAGAATTCAGCAGAATTTTCTCATGCCGGACCAGGGGACCAGTCCTGGAAACGTCAATGTCGTCACCAGAAGCGGAAGTAACCAGTTTCATGGCGAACTTTTCGAGTTCATACGCAATTCTCATTTGGATGCAAGAAGTTTCTTTTCTGTGGCTGCCGAAGATCTTCATCGGAATCAGTTCGGTGGAGCCGTCGGCGGGCCGGTATGGAAGGACCGGCTATGGTTTCACGCGTTCTATGAAGGTTTGCGCGAAATCTCATCCTCTTCCACATTTGGATACAGTCCTACCAAGGAAATGTTCGAGGGCAACTTTGCCGCACTAGGACACCTCATTTACAACCCGTTGACTTTTGATCCCACAACAGGTACACGTGAGCCGTTTCCGGACAACATCATTCCTGCCAGCCAGGTCAATCTCGTTGCGAAGAACCTGCTCAGGTACTACCTGCCTGGCTCACAGCTGTCGCAGGTCCCGAGCAATGTGCAAGGAAACCCTAGAAGGACCATTGATGACGATCAAGGCGGTCTGCGATTGGACGCCAAGCTGAACGCGCAAAACCAATTTTTCTCTCAGTTCTTCAAGCAGAACACTCCAACCGATCGAGCCCTCCCTTTTCCCGCTTAGCGGACTCCGCTACGTGAACAACTCGAACCTCATCATGATGCAACATGTATGGACCATTACTCCCCGTAGCGTGAACAGCTTTCGGGTCGGTTTCTTAGCCAACACGGCGGTTGGCGCTAATGAGGCGCAAGGAAGTGGCCCTATTCTGCACGCGGTCGGCATTACCAATACCTATGAGAGCGAAGGAATTTCCGCCATCAGACTCCAGGGCTATTCGCCTTTCGGAAGGGCGAATGGGCAAGTTGGGAATCGGGATAACACCTGGCAGTTCGATGACGAATTTATGTACACGACAGGAAGCCACCGTTTTGCCTTGGGCGGAGAATTGCGTTATCGCCGCGGGTGGCACCTCAACGCAAACTCGGGAGCGCTTGGGACCCTAGCCTTTCAGCCAACCTTCACAGCTCAGCTTGGATCAAACGACCAAGGGCAACTCGTACCGGTCGCAAACACGGGCGACTCCTTTGCCGACTTCCTCCTCGGAATTCCTACTACCGGTCAGATGAACGGACTGCCCGTTGTACAGTTTCGTGCGACGCAATTCACTCCATTTTTCCAGGACACGTGGAGGGTGACTCATAACTTGACGGTGAACTATGGTGCGTCGTGGTTTCTAGAAACAGATCCCAACCCGCAGGGCAGACCGAGGGAATATGTTCACCAGCTAGATACCACAACGGGCCTGCTCAAATACTCTGGTCTTGGCCAAGTAAACCCTCTTCCGGTGGCTACGGACCAAAACAATTTCGCATTTCGATTCGGAGTTGCGTGGCGCCCGGAATTTCTGGACCGCATGGTAATCCGGGCGGCAGCAGGGACTTATTATTCAAGCTTCCCATGGTCACTCGCTCCATATTCTTTGGTGGGTGGGTCCCCATTGGGTGCCGGCGTGACTTTGACCAATGCCCAAACCAACCCGTCTCCGGCCTATGTTATGGGAATCAATGTGTTCCCTCCAACGCCTGCTGGAGCGCTTACAACCAATTACGCAGAGAACCTGCCCGCCGGGTCAGTTATAACAGCACTAAGCCCGGATTTCCGAACGAGCTACGTCAATCAGTGGAACTTCTCTGTCCAACACGGCTTATCGCAGAGCGACTTAATCGAAATCGACTACTTGGGATCAAGTGGGCACAGGCTCCCAAACGTCTACGATGATGCGCAATGCCGGGCCACGTCGAACCTGTTTTGCTCCCCTGCCACTCGGCTATGGCCGCGATACGGTTTGATCATCTATGCCGACAGCAGCGGTAATTCCTCATATGAAGGCGCCACCGCCAAGTACGAACATGCAACAACGGCGGGCCTCAACTTACGCTTCGAATACTCATTCTCGAAAGCGCTAACGGATACCTACCAGTCACAACTTACTGCTTACAATCAGATCTCCAATTGCCGCTCCTGTTCAAAAGGTCCAACCACTGCGAATGTGCGCCATCGCGCTGTGGCAGGTGTCGTGTGGGAATTGCCCGTTGGTCACGGGCGGCGCTTTGCCTCGAGCAGATCCAAATGGATAGATCTGCTGGCCGGGGGATGGACAGCAACGGCAATCACCACGTTTGCAACTGGCCAGCCGGTACTGCTCACCGCCCCGAACCAGACTGGAAGCCCGTTCATTAACCCGCTCCCCAATCGCGTTTGCGATGGACGAAGTGATCAACTTTCAAGCAACGTTCGTAACAATGGCTTCCTGTGGTTCGACCCCTCCTGCTTCACAGTTCCGCAGGTAGGGTATTTCGGCAACAGCGGCCCTACGGTTCTCGACGGTCCGGGGCTGAACAACTGGGACTTGGGCGCCCAGAAAGCGTTTGATCTCTCAGAAGCTGTGAAAATACAATTTCGAGCGGAGTTTTTCAATGCGTGGAATCATGCTCAGTTCGCCCAGCCAAACGGAAACGCGGGGGCAGGCGTAAATTTTGGCCGGGTCTCTTCGACTCACGCGCCTCGCCTAGTTCAGATTGCGGCGAAATTTCTCTGGTAGCTCCGACAAGTCGGAGTGACACACCAATTGAACTCCGATTGCGAGGTGCGGCGCGACGGCCACGGCAGTACCGAAATTCGGTTCCGCCGTTTCAAAGACTGGCGAGGCGATTTGGGTGCTCTACAAAGTCTTCAACATCTGCGACACCAGTGGCGCGCGGTTGTGAGGTCGTAACGGCGCTCAACCAACGCTAGATTTAGTGCACGCTGACTGCTGGTGCGTGTGAACTCTCCCAGGTCCGAACTCTATTCTGATCCCATGAAATGTTGAAGTAAACCTGTTTGAACTCCGGCTGCGCGAGAATTGCCGCCCAAACAGCAGCGTGATGTTTGACGGGCACTTCCGGCCAGGCCCGGTGTCGGCCAGGATGATGGTTGTCTTTTAGGATGCCTTTGGAGGAGCGCAAGCATTTGCTCCAGGTAGGCCGGCTTTGCTTCTTCTTTCGCGAAAGGTGTGGTGATGTCATTGTGAATCAGAACCACAAGCCCTACCTCGGCGGCGAAATCCAGGATTCGATCGAGAGAACGGATAGCGATTCAGTGAACGGTGAGGAGGATGAGTTCTTCCGGCCCTACTTCTCGCAAAATGTGTTCGCCCAGGGGATTAGGTCTCAATGAAGGCCTCATCGATCAAAACACTCGCCTCCGTATCACTCACCGCCAGTCCATCGATCGAAGCGCTGGCGCACTCCAACAAACGCGTTCCTTTCGTCGGTCGGGTATAAGCTCGGGTATGACCGCATCATCCAATATGCGCAGCTGTTTGGATTGGGCGAGAAAGCCGGCTTGGACCGGACGGCGAGCAACCGGGCGAGCTGGCCTCTGAGCCGCCCAGCGACGGCGTCGGCGTGATAGCCCGCTCCGGCGAAGGAATCTACATGACGCCGCCCGAGCTGGCGGCATTGGTGGGGGTAGTCGCCAACAGCGGCACGCTCCACTATCTCCAGCTCCTTCGTTGGCTTGAAGAGATCGACCGGTTCGTGCCCCGCATAACACGGCGGCTTGACATCGCGCGGTGGCTTCCCAACATCAAGCCTGGCATGATGGGCGCGGTGGAATACGGAACGGCGCGGCGTGCCTGCTACAATCCGGATGTGCCGACCTCGGTAAGACCGGACCCGGCACCGATAGCCGATCCCCAACACACCTGCGGTGGTTCGGTTCTTTTGGCGAGCTGGGCGACCACAAGCCAGTGGTAGTTGTCCTGCTCACCGGCGGACGGCCGGTCAGTGGGCCAGTGGCCTCCGGGGTTGTCGTCCGCAGTCTACAAGAACCTTTTTGAGACGAACTACCTCGCCGCAAGTAATCATAATCCTTCAGGCGGGCTTAACGCCAGAGAACCCGGGGCGCATGACGACTGCAGGCACTCACCGCGTTCTTACAGGCAGCGCACCGCTTCTTTCCATTGCGCCGACCAAGTCCTTCGATCCCGATCCCCAACGCGCGATGGCCTTGACTATGTGGGTGAACGGTACGTCCAACGGGTGCACTCGGTGGGCGGCGAGAATATAAACCGCGCCCGCCATCGGTGTGGGTACTGAAGGAACGAAAACCGTGAAGGATCCGTCATCCAGTTCTTCAACTATTAGGGCGGGAACGAGGGCATCCTCAATTTCAACCAAGGCCGCCTTCCACAAGGTTTCTCCGCTGTCGCCAGCCAGTTGCCTCGTCATGCTTCGAAACAGTGTGTAGCCGGGGATTCTCGGGAGCATGGAACTCTCGATTTTGTCCCTCGCCGCTTGCCCCATTGAGGTTCGGACAGCTATCCCAACAAGGAAACAGAGAATCAAAACGAGTAGAAGGGAGAGAGCACGTTCAGCCGGAAACCAGTCCGGCAGCCATCGCGCCAACGGCCGGACCAGGCCGGCGAGCGATTTCATCGCCTTCAGGAGAAGTAGAATTGTGAAGTAAATTGGCAGGATAACAAGGACGCCTCTGACCACAGCGCTCCAGCAGTACTCACGGATCTTCTTCAGACTCTGCCCCACCAATGAGGGGATGCGGAATACTGCGGGCAGATTCAAAATGACACTGCCAGCCTGGAACCAAAAAGAAATTTAGTCTGCATCGATTGTTGCTTGTTGACGCTTCTGTGGAAGCATGGCATGGTCCCGGGGTGAATTCAAACCACGACTCACGTGAGTGAATCCGTAACCCCTGGATCATTGACACAACAACGGCTTGCCGACACAATCAACGGATGCTGCTAGTTTTTCTGAGCCTGGTAGTTTTTCTGCTCTTTCTCGCCGCCGTCGCCGTCCAGTTCGGACGCGACGCTGTAATTTTTAAAAAACTCCCAGTTTTGGCCGTGATAGCCATGTCCACTCTTGTGATTCCAGGTAGGGCAGCAGGTCAAACAGCGGTACTCGATCAGAGTTCGCCGGCTGCTCTTCCACCGAACGAACCGGAGACAGCTCGGCCGCCAGACCAATCGCCGCAACCCGACTTTGATCGGCCAGTCTCTTGGAAACTCCTGTTCCCCAACTTGATCGCCGATCAAAAGCGAATTTGGTCTTTTCCGGCCAGACTTGTGCAGGGTCAAAACTGGACCCCCACCGCTGCTGTTTTGGGGACTACGGCGGGACTCTTGCTTCTCGACCCGAGCGAAGGGGGATATTTCCGCCGCACGTCGACATTTCATGGGTTCAACAACATCTTGACGGGCAACGCCACGGGTATCGGCACTGGTGCGGTTCCGGCTTCGCTTTATGCCATCGGGCTGATCCGCAGAGACTCAAAAATGCAACAGACGGCGTTGCTCGCGGGTGAAGCTATGGCCAATGCCGCAATATTGACGACGGTCTTAAAGGATGTCACAAAGCGGATCAAGCCGGCCGGTTTCCCGCCTTCCGGAAACCTACACCATTCCTGGTTTGAGCAGCCGGCGGCTCACTTTCTGCTTACATAAAGGGAAACGGAAGTTTTCCTTCCGGGCACACCATAGAGGCGTTTTCTGTTGCCACAATCATCGCCAGACGATATCGTAACCATCGCTGGGTGCCTTACGTTGCCTATGGCCTGGCCTCGGTTGTCGGATTTTCGCGGCTCTCGCTCTCTGTTCATTTCTTGTCGGATGTCTTCATGGGTGGTGCGCTTGGGTATTCGATCAGTCGCTTCACGGTGCTCCGGCAATAACAGCGGTTCTTTGGAGTTCCGAGTTCCGGACGGCTTCAACATCGACGTCCATCATCCTCCGAGAACGACTGAGGGGAGTGTATTCTCGGAAACTCATTACGACGGCGGGTAGGGACACGCAGGGGGAAGGAGTCGAAGAAGCGCCTGCGCGCCCTTCGCCGCTTAAACCGCGTGACTCTTAGTCGGTCACCGGTCGAACCCGGAAGCCGGGACTAAAGTCGCCTGTAAGGCACGATGCCCTCAGAGGAACTAGAGGGTTTCTTTTTTGGATTCTGCAGAAGCTGAATCAGTTATGCACATGCTGCCACATGGCTTTCTGTCGCCATGCCTGGAGCTGCCGGAATGCGTGAAGCCGGTCAAGACCGAGGAGGACTTGCCAGCTCTCGCATGTCGGTATCGAGGACTCTAGCGAGAGGCGAAGTCTGTTGATCCCGCTTATTGATGCCCCAAGTTTGCAAAAGTAATACGCTGGTGGGGCTGACGCAGCAATCAACCATATCGGGAAGTAAGCGTAGGCTGGGTGTGAGATTGCACAACGAAGCACTTACTTCTCTCCGAATGTGCGGGCATCCTGGCCTACATCAGCCTCCCAGCACAGCACTGGCCTGCGGTGGAGGTGACTATCATGCGAAGATTAGCGGATTTTCTGTTGGTCGGTTGTCTTCTTGTAACGCCTGCAGTCGCTCAACGTGGCGGCGCAGGGGGCTTCCATGGAGGACGTGGGTTCCACGGTGGAATGGGCGGTTTCCGTGGCGGCATGGGCGGGTTCCACAGTGGTGGCTTTGCCCGCCCGGAATTTCGCGGAGGATTCAACAGGTTTCACGGTGGGTTTCGGGGCGGATTCCACGGTCACTTCTATCCAGGAAACCGCTTCGTGTTCGGTGTTCCCTTTGGTTACTGGCCTGACTACAGCTTTGGTTGGGGTTATCCCTATTTTGGATATCCCTATTATGGTTACCCCTACTACCCCGCCTATTCCTACCCGCGCGCCGGTTCCAGGGGGTATATGTACGACGGATCAGAGCAGGCGTGCCCATCGGCGAACGGACAACCTCTCTATCTGATCAAGTTGACTTACCAAGACAACCTGTGGTTTGCTACCGACTATTGGTACACGGCTGGAACTCTCAACTTCGTCACGTTGCAAGGAGAGCAGAAAAAAACACCTATTAGTTCCATAGATCGCGATCTCACGTTGCAGTTAAACGCTAGTTGTGGTCTGAACTTCCAGCTGCCTAACTAAGCGTGGTTCGCGACGGATCAAATCGGATCCACATTCTCTCACCTGGTGAGGGGATTGATCTAGGGGGGGCTAATTTCAATCCACTCCGAAAAAATCACCACGGTTAGGTGGATGGCCTTGCGGACCGAGTCCGATTCGACTTCGTTCACGTTGTTGGTGTCATCGCAAACGATGCGGTGGCCACCTTTCCCAGTAGCGGCTCCTCCGACCGAAGTGGACAGGCGATAACCGGATCGGTGGTTGTCGAAGCGGCCTTGGTGTTCTGGTCGCTGGTCAGAGCGAAGCGATCCCGCCAACGCCCCTGATACCACGGAGGCTCGATCAGGCGTCGGCACTTCGCCGAATCGCGAATGCTCAACTGTGCGCCATAGCTGCTGTAGAGCCAGCGCCGCTCGGGCCAACGAGTGCGCGCAACCTTGAGGATACGGTCATGCGCGTGGGCGCTGAGGCTCAGCGCCGGACGGCCATCTCGAGTGGTGCACTGGCCGGCTTCATCGAGCGCCCCGCTTGCGGATCTCCGGCGAGGGAATGCCGGCATTGTAGAAGCCGCGCTGTTGTGGGATGGCCCGCGCAGCCGCGCGTTTTCAAGTCGGCTCCGAATAGGCCAACCTCCGAATAGTGCGTAAAGACAGGACTGACCGAGCGGCGGACCATTGACAAGCTTCTCGTTGCAGTTTGGGCTGAAATACAACTTCTGCCACGGCGATTGCCTCGGCGTGGACATCCAGACCAACAAAGCGTAACTTAGTTAGACATTGCGACCAACTCCTTTCGTATGCGGCTCTGGGCTGCTGGATTGGTTGGTCGCTCCATAATGACTAAGCCTGACGTACGCAGGTGTTAGTTCTTGGCTGTTGTTAGGGCGCGACTATCGCGGTGCCACGGAGTCTTGAAAGAGAGGAAATTTGCCGCGGAACGTGTGGGATTCATGAAGCAACGCATCGTCGCGACCAAATATCGATTGTGAACGTGT
The DNA here is from genome assembly GCA_963792065.1 of Terriglobia bacterium. Lineage (GTDB taxonomy): Bacteria > Acidobacteriota > Terriglobia > Bryobacterales > Bryobacteraceae > Palsa-89. The sequence goes on along the minus strand of CAWBUU010000002.1, from coordinate 1,136,195 downwards.
CGCTCCAGTCTTTCGATCACATACTTGTCCACAGCATCCTCACTCACCATTACAGCTGTTCCGCCAAACGGCGTCATAATAAAGTCTGTCAAACCAGTGCCGTTGTTGCCGCGTACCCACGACGGGCTCTTTGTCAGCTCCTTAAGTCCGATGAGGTCTTGTGGAATCGGACCTTCTAGGCGGCCGTCTGGTAAGCGCAACCACCAACCCGCCTTCAAACCCACGTGCCCGAGAGTGGCTTCGCTGAGTGGTCCTATCTCCGACTCAGTGCTGACTAAAGCAGCTATCAGAAAGGCTTTGAGAATGCCTTTGCGGTACTCCCGATTGTGGAGGTCCAAGCTTAGGTTCCGGGTGTTGTCATCGTTGCGGCGATAAATGAATGCGGAAATTGAGCCATCCAATGGGTGGCCGACATAGTTTGTGAACCATTTTCCTCCGTCGCTCCATTGGTCGATGTTAGTGTGTTGGAGAATGTATCCCCACTCTTTGAAAAAAGGTCCCCCAAGATCGCTGCGTGTTTTGTCTTGGTAGAGGCGAAATGCATTCTTCGCGCTTATGTATAACAATTCCTCACCGATCAAGGATCCCAAGTGGATGCGGCTCTTTTCCTGCACTCGAGTGGGGCCTGAGGCAGGTCCCGAGTGCTGGCGCCCGTGGAGACTGTGTCCCAAATCCTGCCGCTTTGCGCAAGTCCGCCAAGAGACGTGTTGGGTAACGGTGGAAATCGGGCGCGACAGATCGACCCGGACGCCGCCATTACCCTTATCGAGGCGCTAGGCGCTTGCTCATTCGCACCGCTCACGATCACGGCAGGATCCGATTCGGCCGCCGTTTTGTCGCAACTTCGTTCCCAAAGCGAGTTCGCAGTTACGGAAAGTATCGCGCCACTAAAGCCCTGAAGCGGCCCACTTTGACCCCACCCAAGTGCTTGGGGGAACGCTAATACGGCAACCACACAAGAGCAGATTCTCTGTTTCACTTGAGATAAGACTCGTTGGGCGCGAAGAGTCTACTGCGCACCGAACGTGAATGTGAATCCAATTGTGGCGCGCAGGCCGTTCTGGCTGCTGCCTTTTCCGGTCACCAGGCTCGGGAATTTGGTATACAGGTAGTCCAATGCAATGGGCCGAAAAGTAAGGCGCTTGGAGATCCTGACGTCAATGCCGCCGCCCGTCGCCATGGCAAAGTCAGTTTGTGAAGCGCTCACTTTAGCCGTTATATCCACACCGGGCCCCGGAAAGAGATTATGCGGAGTGACCACGGGCAGCTCGGGCGTGTCCGGGCCAGTCACGACGCTCAGTTCCTTGCTGACCGACCGTTCCGATGCGCCGAACAAAAGCTCGAAATAGGGAGTCCAGCGCGACGACGTTCGATATGATAGCCGCGGTCCGGCCATGAAGAAAGCCCTCCTATCGTCCACATTGAGCACGGCGACGTTTCCCCTATGCACCGCGCCCAGATCAGCTACTCCGCCAAACCACTTGTTGAAGTTGTAAATGAACTGGGCGCTACCACCATTCATGGAAAAACTACCGATTGACTGGTCAAGACCGCTATCGGATCCGAGGTCAGTCCGCACATAGGTATAGCCCAGGAAGGTTTCAAACTTCGGTACATCCGTCGCACCGGCCGCTAACGCGAACAACAGTGCCCCACCGAGGAGCGTGATGGTTCTCTTCATTTGTAAATCTCCTTTACATAAGGGGGTTGCACGCCCCGCTCCGTCTGTCCAACTTTTGATTTCACAGACAGAACGGTCGTGATCCGTGACCCCTATGCGCGAGTGATTCAATCTCGATCCAGGACGACTTAATTTTTGGGGTGAAATCGCTGCTTTGGTGTTTTGACTTACTTGTGGTAGCCTTCATCTTCGCGCCAGACGATAGACTCAATACGGACCTCGTGCGCCGACGCTGGAGACTAAGTGCCGCTGAGTTGAAGGTTTGTCTTGACGCCATTCGCGCAAACTGACGAGGTCCGGGCGGGAATAAGCTGGTTTGGTAACCAAGCGCCATGAAAAACCCGCCAGCTCTGCAATCAAGAGCTGGCGGGCAAGCCAGGAGTCTGAGAGTTGCATTCTTTACATCAGGACGATTGTGGGACTGACCAGACTTAATTCATTCCGGTCGCTCAGGTATCGCAGAAACAAAGCCGCCAGCGCTTTGTGGTTTACTGACCACTACTCGCTCGAAGGAGCTTGAAGTCAGGTTTCGGTGATTCGATCAGGGATGTCTTGTTGGGGCGGATCGTAGCTGGCCGTCAGCGCTTCGCCGTTGCTGTTTCTCCTAGCCTGCAGTGACGGATGCGTCGTCTGCCGGGGTACACGCTTCGGTCGTAGGTGAGCAACACGCCGAATAGTGCTATAAACTTCCGAGTTTGACCTCAAACTGAACCAACCTGTCGCGCTGAAGATTCCTGCCTGCCGCAGTTGCGAATCGGCCCGGGCTTCTCGAAGACTGTTGTGCCGCATCGGACGGCCGCCCGGCGACAAAGTTCTCCGGCGGATCATCGATAATCCAGAAGTTTTCCGTCAGCGCCGCTACGACAAATTGGAAACTCAGAAGCGCCCTTCTGGTGTTGCAACGTAGGAGTGGTCGATGTCTCCAATTGTCTGCGCACCAGAGTTTCCTATCACAAGCTTTAGCTCGCCTTGAAGAATTTCCAGTACCCGTTCGACGCCCGCTTGCCCGAACGCTCCCAATCCCCACAGGAACGGGCGGCCGATCCCCACTGCCTTGGCTCCGAGAGCCAACGCCTTGAACACATCCGTTCCCCGGCGGATGCCGCCGTCCAAGAACACCGGAACTCGACCGCCGACCTCGTTCACGACTTCGGGAAGAGCCTCGATGGTCGATCGTCCCGTCTCCGTGGACCTGCCTCCGTGATTGGAAACCAAAATACCGTCGATACCATGCTCGACCGCGAGGCGCGCGTCCTCGCGAGTATCGATGCCTTTGATAAGAAGCTTCAACGGCGTCGCTTTTCGCAACCGGTCGACAAATTCCCATGTCATGCTCGGATTCTGCATGGCGACACCCGTCATGTTGATCCCGTCGTACATCTTCCGTCCCTTGACCGTCGGACCCAGTCCGTCCGTATGGCACGTGAGGCACTGTCGCCGGTCTTTCGGGAGGGCCCGCAGGTAGGTTTCACTATTTCGGCCCGCGTTGTAATCGACGGTGAGGGCGATCACCGGGCACCGCGCCGCTTCAACGCGCCGCACAAGTTTTTCGCATGCCTCCCACGCACTGGGAGCGTAGAGCTGGTACCACACCGGTCTGCCGTGCGCGGAGTTCACATCCTCGACTCCGGTCGAGGTGGAAGTGGAAAGCATCTGCATGGTTCCTCGCGCTTTGGTGGCGCGCGCTACCACGATCTCGCCATCCGGATCAAGAAATTTCTCGCCGGAGGCAGGGCACGTGAATATGGGGCTGTCATATACCGTGCCGAAGAGGTCCGTGCGCATATCGATCTTGCTCGCGTCGCGAAGCCGGCGCGGTCGCAACTGGATGTGCTGGAACCCTTCGCGGTTGGCGCGGAGAGTAGCGTCGTCGTCCACTCCGCTCGCCAGGTATGCCCAGTGGACCGGATCGACCTTGCGGCGCGTGGCTTCCTCAAAATCCATCACGCTGAAAGCCTCTTTCGGATCGGCCATGACCTCGGCGATCTCGGGCCTCCGCTCCGCGAATGCACGGATTCCGCCAAGCGCGGCGACGTAGGGAGACCCGCCCAGATACTTAAAAAGGTCCGGCGGTTATGGGTAGAAAATGCAGGACTCTTCATGACTTTCGCTGCGCGGAAAGCTCCCTTTCGAGGGCCAATCCTCGCAATAGATATCCCGGTAAAAGTACACCTCGCTGTTGCGCATGACTACAGCGGTCGCATTCATCAGCAGGACTTGAATCGGGCGCTAGTCCTCTTCGTTCGAAACCGGCGTCCAGGATGAATCGGGGTTGAAACGTTCCATCTTCTTGAATTCGTCCAGGGTTTTGGGACCAAGGTCTTTCTCGTAAACCACGCCGTCGTGGCTGACCATGAAGCTCCGCACACCCGTCACCTTGTACTCAGCGGGTGCTGCGACAAGTGCAAAGCCGCCGATCATGGCCCCTTTCACCACAAAGTCCATTTCGCCAAGCGGCGCCGCCGGGCCTTGTCCTTTCAGGATCTTGAAAAAATACCCATGGTAAGGCTCCGAGCCACTGCTATAGCCCTGTTCAATTGCTCGGGCGATGTTTTCACCGATCGGACCACCCCACGTGCCATCGGCGTCTTGCCACGCCAAGCCATCCTGCTTCCCGGGAGTGCTGACGATCCGCTGGGCATATTGGTTTACATCGTACCCCGTGCGCGGCTGAAGAGCATATTCATCTTGCGCTTCCACGTACCCGCGGCAAATTGCGATTGCATCCAGCTCGTTCGCGCCGATGCGACGATACAGCAGTTCCTGCCGGCCGGCCTTGCTGTCGAAGAACCATTTCTCGCCCCTTTTCACTAGCGGTACGGGGAAGGGCCAGTCCTCATTTCCCACGAGCACGAACGCGCGATTCCCGTTCTTTCGGTCCACGGAAACCTTTGTCTTTTCGCGAGCCACGGCGGCGAAATCAGCAGCACGCTTGCGGTCCTGCGCGAATTCACCACTGAAGACGACGCCGTCACCGTCCGGACCGAAAATTTCCGTCAGCGCGGCGACGTCGAATTTCTCGGCCGCATTGACCAGCGCATCGGCAGCCTGTTGTGGAGTGTCGAAGAGCTTGGCGCCTGCAGCTGACGTAGAGGGTGTTCGCGGAACGGTTTCCCCGTCGGTCCCTGAGCGGAAGAGAGGGCCGTTGCGGAGACGCATGCGCACGCCACAGCACGACAAAATGGAAACCTGCCTCCGAGATTTTGTGTTCGCAAGTATCGATTTCATATCCCTGCTCCTGTGAGTTCGCACTACGATTCGCAGCACTTACCTTCGACGTCCGCCGCCACCTCGGCGGCCTCCACCACCACGACTGAAGCCCCCGCCTCGAAAGCCCCCCCCGCCACGATTGAAGCCGCCGCCGCGAGATCCCATGCTGGAGAAGCCACGATTGCTGTTGCTGCGTGCGTTGGATCCATTGAATCCCCTGGAGCCACCTCCGAAGGCATTCCGGTCACCTGCACCGCCGCGCGAAAGATTACGACCGCCTATGCGATCGGCTCCGCCCGCACCAAGACCGGCGCCACCGGTGCGATTCGCGCTACCCACGCCTCCTGCGCGGTTGACCGAAGCCTGCATTCCCCGCAAAATTGCCTAAACCACCACCAGCGGCAGGCTTACTGGTGAGCTTTCCACCCTGGCGAGCAATTTGTTGCCGGGCGCCGGCCTGGCGTTGGGTAAGTGAGTCACCGCGAGCGCTGCCCCCAAACCGATCTGCCGTAGCCCGGTTCGGATAAGGTGTGCCACCGCGATGTACGGGGTTGTGCGTCCAATTGCTGAGTCCGTTTTGCCCAAGACCGCCCTGAGCGGGAAGAGTGGAGGGCCGGTTGCCACCGGTGCCGCCGACACCGCCTACGCCACCGGGCCTACCCACACCGCCCACACCGCCGACGCCGCCTACGCCACCGGGCCTACCCACACCGCCGACACCACCTACGCCACCCGGCCTACCTACTCCACCGATGCCGCCGACGCCGCCGGGTCTACCAACACCGCCGATACCTCCTACGCCGCCCGGCCTACCCACACCACCTACGCCGGAGATGCTGTTGCGATTGAAGCTGTTGTAGTGGTTGATATAAACATTGCCACCGCCCCAGCCGCAACCCCAGCCCCAACCGCCGCCCCACCACGCTCCCATCAGCACTCCCGCGCCGAAGGCGATCGCGGCGCCTGCCGCGTAGTAGCCGGGCGGATAATAGATAGGCGGATACGGATATTCCGCTGGACCGTATACGGCAGCCGGCTCATACGAAGGCACGTAGACAACTTCCGGATTGGCCGGCTCGATCACAACCACGGCTCTTGTTTTCAATTACTCTCGTTTCCACGGTCTGCTGTTCCGTGGTGCGCAAAGCACCCTTGTCCTGCGCCTTCCTGCGCATGCGCTGAACGGCATCCATCAACTCGCTCTGCTGCGCCAGGAAGGCGTTGCCGAGATCCGTAGTCCACTGAATGTTATCTCCCAGTAGTTTCACGACCTCCGGTAGCGGAGCCAGAGACTGAACGCTTGGATCCCAAGGTTGTTTGGCCGCGGCATCCGCGAGCTGCTTATCCTTCAGATTCTTGTTCGTCTCCAGCCATCGCTGCAGAAGCACGATTTCGAGGGGATACGTGGATGCGGCCAGGACCTGAGCCAGCAACGGATCTGGATAAAGTGCGATTGGCGCGACGAGAGAGTCCAGTTGATCAGGCGAAACCTTGACGATCTGAGAATTTGGCGGACGCGCCTGAGCAGCCGATGATTGCGATGCATACGCCAGGGTATCCCCTGGCACGAGAATGATCGTGCACAGAATCGCCACCCGAGATCTGAGCAGTGGAGCCTGCCTGTCGAATCTCATTGACTACCTCGCTTTGCGCACCAGCCTGTGGCGCGGGTGTATCGATAGCCGTTACTCGTTAGTGGCGATGCGATGGAAGAACGAAGCGCTTTCTTTTTGCAGGTTATACGTATGTTTGTTGGCGGAAGCTGCCGATGCTCACGTTGAGTGGAGTGGATCATCGCCTCCGATCAGCATGTGAAATCGCTTAGTAACATCTAAGCGACAAGCAGGGCATGTTTTGTCGAGTCCTCCACAAAAAAGCCACTTTCTCAGACCCACGTTGGCTGGCTAGCGCTCCTTCGCTGGAGGCGCCTCAAGACTGGCGGGCCGTTAAACGTGCTCATCAGGTCGGCAGCATCGAGGAGCGCAAGCTGACCGCTTGCTTCAAGCCGTCGACATTGCCGTTGCTTCTCTTAGGCATCGCTTAGTCGCGGAGGGGTGCGCCTCAATGGCGATTGGAATGACCGCACCGTCCCGGTCAAGTCCACCTAGAGCTGGGTTCCAAACTTAAAAAGAGTCTACAGGACAAAGTGGAGCATCAGCCCAAAAGAACGGTCTCGTCGGACGCACACCGCTGGGCGCTGGGAGTAGAAGCGCGCTGGACCTGAAAAACAGATAATTTCGATCGGAACAGGGGAGCCTAAATGAGCCCAGATCCAGCAAAAGCTCATGTCGGTTGTAGTGGCACTCTCCGGATGCGTGCCAGTATTCGGTGAAATAGCACTTCAGGTTGTTCCGCCTACGCTCCAGAGCTGGAACCTGTTGTTCCGACTATGCCGTTCACCGGAACGTCCCAGAGTGATATAGGCGACTGGCGCGCGGACGGGCTAACTTGGCTAGTCCGCTACTGACAGAAAGCACAAAGAGGAGCGTATGAAAGTACACTCGCCATACCGATGCGACTATTGCTTGAACTTGAAGGGTGAAACCAATCACTGGTGGCTGCGCCAGCCGGACCGCCAACACTTCATACTCCTCGGTTGGGACGCCACGCTCGCAGATGCGGAAGGCTATGACCACATCTGCTCGGAATCTTGCGCTGTAAAAGCGCTCTCGAAGTGGATGACACAGATGAGCGCGCACGTTCCGACATCCCGCGGCATTGATTCCCTTAAGCCCGCACGCGGCAGCAGTAGAGGCATCATCCAACGGATCTCGTAACTCATTTGTTCATCGCACCATTCTGCGACCTTACCAGTGTTGGTGATTGCTGATAGTCCCGCCGAGCATCCAAGTGCACCGGCGACGCAGTTTCTGGAGGTGGTTTTGAACTGAAGAGAAAAGCGCGCAACCACCGGTCGGCTGCACGCTTCACCAGCCAATTTGATTATTAGGGATTGGTGTAGGTCGCTAGGATACTAGCTGCAGAGCTTACACCATCGGCATTAGTAGCAGTCACTGTGAAGGTATATTCACCTGGCCCGTCGTTTAGGCGAGCGGCAGCTTTAGGTGAGGTGGGATTGTATACGGTGACAGAACCCAAGGGGGTTAGCACGCTCCACTGAAAGGTGAGTGTTTGGCCGGAGCAGTCAAACGACTGCGAGGCGTCCAGGTCTATGAACTCCGTCGTGGTCGCTATCGTCGGAGCAGTTAATACTATTGGGCCGCTGCACGGGTTGTTGTTGATTGGCAGCTGTGTCAGTGTCATTGAACCAAATGCGCTCGCTGAATAGCCGGCATTGACGCCACTAATAGACGACAAGACGTTGTTAAAAGTCTGTAGCGGAGTATTCGTATATCCGAACGATAGCGCTGCTGTTGTACCGGTGATGCTTCCAAGCGGCCCTTCTGTTGAAGCGATTGTTCCGGAGAATTGGACGCTAGGATAGGTCGGGTTCGATCCCACGGAAACCCTCTGCACCGCAAGCTGAGCAACGAAGTATGTTGAGCCACTGATATCCAGATTGGGCGGAGTAGGTATAGGCGTTCCGACAGGAACGCTAAACTGAACGTAGTTCACCGTTCCGGAGTTAGGAGGATAGACAAAGCGATCACGAATTTCGAGAGATCCCGCAGCGACGCCGAGCATTACCGGCTGTGGTATCAGAGCCGGAAGGGTGGTAGCCACGTTGGCGGGATTCAGGGTTCGTTCGAGGGTTAACGATTGCACCGTCGTTATCGTGGTACTGTCGCCGGTGGCGCCCCAACTTACCTGTAGGCAGACAACCGCGAGGGTTGATACGAGAGCGAGTCGCATGATGTGATTTCTCCCAAAGTCTGTAGTCGGGGCCAGCCTTCTCAGAAAGCCCGGCCGAAAGATGATGGGAGGAGGATACAGGGACTTTTATTTTTTTCATAACGCGGATCAGCCGCGAAATACGGCTGCAGGAAGATGAAGCGGAATTGCCGACTCGGTCCATCAAGAGAGATTGGTCGGTGTCAGATGATAGTCACTTGCAATGCCGGCTAGCGAGACGAAGGCTGATCGTAATTCAGCCCCGGCAACACCAATCCGGCCTTTTTTGTGGAAGGATCGAATCAATCAGAAGCGGAAGGAGGGACCGATAGTCAGGTTGAACTGGTTCATGATTCCGCCGTCGAGGACAACGATGCATCCTCCGGCACAGACCAGTCTCTGCAAGTTGGCATGCATCACAATAGGCAGGTACTCGGCTCTAACGGTGAATCCAAAGCGTTTCCATGGAAATATTTTGACGCCGGTCGCAACGCCAAACGTGAAGCGCGTAGCGCTAGCTGCGGGCGCGGTCATGCGCACTGCTCCGAGGCTGGCGCTCAGTGTCGGCCAAATCTTCTTGGTTCCTTCTATGTTGAACTCATGGGTGAAGTCACCGAGGAAGTAGTTCAGCGATACGTCCGGCCGGAAAAACGGCACAGCATGGGGCGCCACAACGAGCGGGTCGCGATCCAACCCGAGATGTGAATTCTGCCTCATCCATCGAAACTCGATGAGATCGTAGCCTTCACCGTCTTCCCCATCAAACCGGACACCTCCGGATACGCCGAACGTTACACCATCGGCAAGATGAGCTTCAACGTTAGGCGCCGCTAATCGCTCCAATTCCATCGTTCCGAAGAACCGCCCGCCGACGAAGGGAGTTATCTCGTATCTTTGCGGCTGGGCATGCGCCGACAGCGGCAGAAGCCAAGCAAGAAGCCATGTCAATAACGGGTAACTACTTCTAGCTGCTGCCCTGATGAGGCCATCTCGAAGCATTGACTATTCCCTTGCCGTATCAATCCGGCGGCCATAAGATGCTCGTGCTTGCGGCATGGCTATAAAATATCGCCAACGACAATGCGCCGGAGCCGTCTGAAGAAAAAGAGTCTGGCAAAGTGGTTTGGACATCAAGTGTGCACCTTGGAAAGATCATTCCATTAAGAGACGATTCAGCGATGCAAGCAAAGCGTTTGGGGGAATTTATTGTGCGTTTCATTCTCCGGACTGCAGCACTGTTGTTGTTCTATGCTTCCGTCTGCCTGGCCGATTCCTGGGAGCTCGGAGCGACTGGCGGCTTCGGTTGGTATAACTCGCCGTCCATCCGCAACGCGACTGGTTCTATCGAGGCAGGCATCCCCGCAAAGGGCGCCATAGGCGTCACTCTCACGGAAGACATCACGAAGTACATTGGAGGGGAGATCCGTTACCTGTTCCGTTTTGGCGGGCCGCAGCTCGAGTCAGAGTCCTCCGGAACACGGGTAAACCTTGGCGGACATACCAACATCATTACCTACGACTTTCTGTTCTATACTCCGCGCCGGGAATCCAGAGTTCGTGGATTTGTGTCGGGGGGCGCCGGAATCAAGGTCTTCACGGGCAACGGATCGCGCTTTGCCGGATTCGATCAGCCGTTGGCGAACTTCGCCCTGCTCAGATCGAAGACTCAAGTGGAGCCGGCAATCAGCGCGGGAGCCGGCGTGAAGTTCCGGTTGTGGGACCACGTTGTGCTGCGGCTCGAGTTTCGCAGCTACATGACGCCGCTGCCGGATGAGGTGTTCCGGCCAGCTGGCCTGTCGCGCATTCACGGCTGGCTGTACGATTTCGTTCCGCTCGGAGGAATCGGCTACGTGTTCTGACACCTAGCGTTGTAGCGGGAGTTCTCGCTACGTCTACTGCAGTTATCGCACGGGCTGGGCACTGCCCGCCGCGACTTATTGAGGCAGTTGAAAACTCAAGCCGCAATTCCGGTTCAGCTGTAACGTGAGGGCGCGATCGATGGAACGAATGGGAGTCTTTTTCTCCTCGCCTTGCAACGTTTTGAAGATCAGATTTCCTTCAGCATACGAATAATCTTGAGTGACCCATATGTTCTTCTGATAGGCCGACTGCGTTCGTTGGTCGCCGATTGCGATCCGGTACGGTATTTTTCCGTTGACTTGCGTGCACGCGTGTGCCGGTCCCCTGTACTCCATGATCTTAGGGGGCGACTGTTGTGCCGGGCACGCGGCCAAGTCTCCGTACGTCACAGACGGAAAGGAGTTATCCAGGTCTTGGTCGATATTGTTGTAGTCGCGATATCCCCAGCCGGAACTGTAGTCTGGATAGTCCGGTCCGCCGAAACTCGGCCAATAAGCCGGGATGCCAAAACCAATGAACCGGTTTCGTGGAAAAAGGCCAGGGCGGACTCTATAGCCGAGAGGTCCTGGATAGCCGGGAAGTCGTGGCCTCACGAAACCTCTTTCGCGAAAACCAGTCCCACCACGGAAACCACCCCGTCCAAATTGGGCAATGGCGGGCGTTACAACCATACAAACAACAAGGAAATAATTAGCTATGCTTCGCATGACGTTCACCTTTGCTAGAACTAGCCTTGCTGGAAGAACACGCTAACCCTGATGCTGGATCGGGCACGTCAGCTTGTTACTTGGCAGAAGAAAAGTCAATCGGCCTCAACCCCCTGTCGAGGCACAACTTCCCGGTTGCGAAGAGTAACTGACTCAATTTGCGAGCGTGCCCTTAAGTGCAAGAGTTCGCAACGAGTTCGGCGATCTATTCGCTATGGACTCCAGTCCTGGCCGGCCGTCTGATCCTGAGATGCAGGCGAAGGGAGTTCCCGAATCTCCGGCGGCAGAACATCGAAAAAAATAGCGCATAAACCGGGCAGTTGCATCTAAGGGCCGAAAAGTCCTGCTCCAAGGTCACGAGCAGCGAAGCCTGAAGGTCCCGCGCTGCAAAGTAAGGAACAACGAATGCGGGAAAACGGCGCAAGCTGAGCCTAGAGAGTGGGGGGCCTGACAACGTTCTTGAATGAGGTAAGTCTGATGAGATCAATTGTGGTGTTAGTCGCCGCCCTGGTTGCTTCCAGTTCAAGCGCTGGTGCACAATCTGTAACGGGCTGGAGCCCGATTCCAAGCTTACAAAACCTTCAGACAGGACTGCTGGAGATGCTTGAGCACTTGCATCTATCACATGCGCAGCATGAACAAGTCGAGCGAATCATCGCAAGTGAAACGATGCACCTTGCGCTCACACGCGGGAATCCCAATCTCTCTGTTGCGAAGATATTCTCCCAAGAGCAAGCTATTCGGATCCAGGCGCGCAGGCAGATCGAATCGATTTTGACTCCTCACCAAAAGGAGATGGTCGCGAGGCGGATTATTCACGAGATGGAAGAACACGAACGTTGGGGCGAAGATCGCACACATTTCTTTTCTATACCGGCAATCTATTGATTCTTCCAGTGCATTGACTATAAGGAGTGGTCGTCGATTTTTAAACTCCGCCCAGGGATTCCATACGCCCCGAGCGGTTCCCACCGGGCACTGCCTTAGTAGTACACAAGTGGCGGTCGACTTAGTCGTCGGGATAGTTGTCATCCGCCCGGATGCGGCACGTCTCGGGGCGGCGGACATGCCTCGGCGGTGATTCGGGTCGGCAGCTACGACGTGAGACTACTCGGTACCAGCCACCCGCCGCAAGAATTCGTCTGCTGCTTCGTCGGGAAACACCAACTCGTGTGTTTTGCCGTTCCGCAGTTTCATAAGGTCACCCTCCATCTCAAACAGCAGATAATCCATCACCCCATCGCTGTTACGCAGCCACACACATCGTTCCTGGTCGTTAAAACGTAAACGTAGCCACGCGCCAGTGTGGACGTTACGGAGAAGGATGTCAACCTCGGTTGTAGGCTCGAAGCTTATCGTCTTGGTCTTGCCGTCGAGGCATGGTTTTTCACACCTGGCTTGTAAGTACCTCCTAATGCCGTCGAAGATTTTTCGGGCGATCAAAGTCATCGTTGTGGAGTCCATCGTCGTGGCCATGGTGGGTCCTTTGGTCGGAGTTGCCGATGCTACCTCCGTAGATGACGATTCCGCGGGGAAGATGGCACGAGAGGTTGAAACCCCAGCTCGGCTGATTGTTATACAGTGTTCGCCGTCTCAGGGCCTTACGACCTATGCCGATCGTGCACCTTCAGCCCGTAGAAAATAGAGTCAGTCCAAATCGCGAGTCATCTTTGACCGTGAGGTCTTGCAAGTAGCCGGGTCGTCGCCCGGAGTTGGCTTCTGGCCTGGTGCGGCCGCGCCAACGATCAGCGGAGCAGACCTGCGGGGCTATGAAGGTTATTTTCTGGATGGTCGGCGCGTGTGTATTGCATGGGCAATCGACGATTAGCCAATGGGCCTTCGGTGGACCGGACCATCGCCTTCATTATCAGTTCGATGCACGCTCAAACAGCATCATGGATTTCTCCGCAGCCGGATATCGTGGAGGCGGCGTAAGACTGCCGTCGGCCGCCATTGCCGAGCGTCTGATACCTGCAGCCGGCGACAACACGGCCCGCATCCAGGCGGCACTAGACAAAGCAACAGGCGCGGTTGTGCTGGCGGCCGGCGAATACGAGATCGCTGGAACTTTGAGCATCACGCGCAGCGGTGTCGTGCTGCGCGGCGAGAAGGGCGTCAGTATCCGACTTACAGGCAAGCCACATGGTTTCCTGGAAATCTACGGTGCGGACACATTGCGCGAGGAAGGGGCTGCCGCTCCGATCCTCGACTCCTACGTGCCGGCCGGCGCCGGCAGCTTTCGAGTTCGCGACGCCTCAGGCTTCCATCCTGGGGATCACGTACTAGTGCTCCGCCCAGTGACCTCCGAGTGGATCCACTTCATGGGAATGGATACGCCGGTTCGCAAAGGCCAGCCTCGAGACTGGATCAGCGCGGGCAGCGTAATCCGTACTGATCGAGTAGTCGAGTCCGTCGATGGAGATCGCATCACCCTGGATGTTCCATTGAGCGATGCATTAGATTCCAAGTTCACCGCAGCGTCCCTGGTCCACTATAGTTTTCCTGGGCGCATTACCGAGGTTGGCGTGGAAGGACTGCGCATTGCAGCGCATTTTGACATTCCGGTCACCGGCCCGCAATACACAGCTCTTCGCATGAATGCTGTGGAGGACGGATGGGCCCGCGATCTTGAGATTCAGGACACGCAGAATGGAATCGTGATCGGTCCCGGCGCCAAACGTCTCACGCTGACAAACATCCGCATCGCGCATTCCGCGACACATTCCGTGGCCGAGCCGCCTGCCGATTTTACGCTGCAGGGAACTCAGATTCTATTGGACCGTTGCAGCACAACGGGCGAAGGAACCTGGCCAGTAGTTACTCAGTCGCCGGCGACTGGTCCGCTGGTGGTCCTGAACTTCACCGCCGATCAAGGCGGCGTCACACCGCATCAGCCGTGGGCCACCGGCCTATTGGTGGATGGGGGCAAATTCCCGGGTGGGACTGAGCGTAGACCAGGCGTAGCGTTCTCAGACTGCCCCAACGGGGGATCGGGACGCTGTTGGCGCACCGGCTGGGCCGTAGCTTGGAATGTTAGCTCACCGTTTCTGTCGGTGCAGCAGCCACCCGGGGCAATGAACTGGTGCATAGGCTGCATTGGCGCGCCGGTCACAATCGATCATGCGCCCAGCGGTATTTTCGACTCGCCAGGAAGAGTGGTTCGCCCGTCCAGCCTCTATCTCCAGCAGTTACGTGACCGCCTGGGGTGGGATGCGGTCCGAAACATTGGATACCCGGGCAGCATGACAAAGCTCCTCTAAAAACACCATGGAGAGAGAGGTTCAATAGCAGGCTGGCTCCTTTTGTTGTGGGCTCGGGAAAAGCAGAGCTAACTGTTTAAGCTCTGAAGGACGATAAATCCCAACTCGAAGGCGGGCGAAGGAAGGGTGTGGAATTTCCCTCCACACCCGGCCAAACAGCTTCATACCTGCATTGGGTGGCCTAAGAAGTTCCGTGCCTTGGACATCTCAGCGTCCCACTTCTCTAACTGCTCGGGAGTCAGGAAATTGACGATCTGCGCCCGAATTTGATCGCGAGCGGCTGCCAATTTCCGGACCACATCTGCGCGAGTTACATCTGGGTTAGCCTTGCGTATCTCCTCAATTCGATCTTCAGCCTTTTCGTACGCGGCTTGCAGTTGGCTCTTCTGTGATTCTGATAGGTTCAGATCAACAGCGAACCGTTTCACTTCGTCCACGATTTTGCTTTTTGCCTCAGTAGTCATAACGTTCGTCTCCTGTATTCGAGTTCAGAGTGGCCCTCTCATGTCCGCAACTCCGGACTGACACACAACGCATCCTGCCACCGGGCTAATGATGCGCCCAAACCTCGTATGATTCAAAACTTTTTCAGAGGTCAGGGATCCACGCCTCAACACAAACATGTCGTCTCTGGTGCGACACACTCGGTCCTCCGAGTGGGTCTCGTTCCAGAGACTACAAGCGCTATGAAAATAGGAAGTTGCTCACGCATTTCCGATTGTTCTTCTCGCCTCGACCCCTTGTGGCGGGGAACGGCTCTGCAAAACAGGCGACAGGGGTCTGCGGAGTACTGATCGTCGTCCCTTTGAAGTCCGCCCTACTTCGTCTCTGTTATTCCCGTGCGGTGTGGTTCTTAAGTTCATGGCTCTACGCGGAAACGGTTCCTGTTATTCTCCTGTTTTTACGGCGGATCTGTAGGCATTGCCTGGCTCGAATCGCTTCAATATCCTCCCGGGGATCACCCTGCCGACACCGTATCTATGCGATTCGTTCTGTAATTCCTCTCGACCTAAAAAAAGACCGAAGGCCCAAACGAGTGCGTCTATCTTGTTAACTTCGGTTCGGCCCGGGCCCCCGGAAAAGACCGCTGGCGGCGCAACAATGACCAATTCTCAAGATCTGCAAACGGCTCGCGACTTCTCATTGGTTCTCGGAGGGCCGCTATATCAGCTTTACTTACGTTGGCGACTCGCGCGGCCGCCCCTCGAATTACTCTGGCGGCGCATAGTCGGAATATCACTCCTGTGCTGGCTCCCCATCCTCGTGCTGAGCGGGTTCGCAGGCCGCCTCGTGGGGAGCGTCGCGATCCCCTTCTTGTTTGACGTCGAGGTCCACGTTAAACTTCTGGGCGCTCTTCCCTTGCTCATCGGTTCTGAGGTGATCGTGCATCGAAGGATTCCCGTTATCATTGGCCAGTTCTTTGGGCGCGAAATCATCGCGCAGGAAGACCGTGGAAAATTTGATGACTTGATCGCGTCCTCATTGCGACTGCGAAATTCCACATTGGTGGAAGTCTGCCTGCTGTTGGTGGTTGTGACCGCTGGTCACTGGTTGTGGAGTGGTACTCTGATCTTGAGCGGAACCAGCTGGTACGGCTCTCCTGTCAATGGTCGGATGCAACTGGAGGCTGGCGGTTATTGGTACACCTTCGTCAGCCTGCCGATTTTTCGATTCGTCCTTTTGCGTTGGTACTTCCGTCTGTTTGTCTGGTACCGTTTCCTGTGGCGCGTGCGGGCCCTGCCGTTGCACTTGAACTTGTTCCATCCAGACCGCGCCGCGGGCCTCGGCTTTCTCTCTGGCAGCGTATTTGCCTTCGCTCCTGTTCTGATTGCTCAGACCATTGCCACCGCCGGAATCATCCTCAATCAGATCTGGCACGCGGGAGCGACCTTGGTGGAGTTTGAGGTAGAAATCGCCGGCGTGGTCGCTTTGCTGATGTTTGCCGTACTCGGCCCCCTTGGGTTCTTTATAGTTCAACTTGCGGCCGCCCGGCGGGCGGGGCTGGCAGAGCTTGGCACTCTGGCAAGCCAATACGTAGATAATTTCCGTCGCAAGTGGATTCTGGATCAGAGCCAGCCGGCGTTCGGCCAACTCCTCGGCACACCAGATCTTCAGTCTCTGGCCGACTTAGGGAGCTCCTACGAGAGGGTGAGTGACATGCGCATCCTACCGTTCGGCTCCAGGTCCGTTTTGCATCTGGCGATCCTGGTGGTTGCGCCGCTGACACCCCTGGTCCTGACGATGATTCCTTTGGAGCGTGTGGTTGAAACCGTTCTAAAGCTCGTGTTGTGAAGGTGCGAATACTGTGCGGCACGACGCGCATCGTTGTCGGCAACGGGAATCGACAAAATGCCACTGAGGGGACCCAGACGAGACAGCTCATTCATGCCCCCCGGGGGCAAAGCAAAAAGTGCTGCGAGGCTGGCACAGCCGCTCATATTCATTTCGAATCGTTCTAAAAAGCATCCACACGACATTGCTGAGGATCATAAACATTAGAAACCTAGGCCGTCGCCTCGCTGGACCCATGCCGGGGCATTGCGGACCGGAACAGAGCCGCCTAAAAAAGGAGGCCAGAACTGAGGACCAAAAAGGAGGCCATTATGAAACACTCAACAAGGGTTATGTCCCTTCTCATGGCGCTCTCCGGTGCAGTAGTGCCTGCACCACTAGCGCAAACACCACCCGCGCAAACACCACCCGCGCAAGAGCCACCCGCGGCGACACAGACCCATCATCAGACGCAGGCTAAGCAACAACAGAGCTCCCACCCTAAAGCTAAGGGTGCGGCAGCGGGAGCCGCAATTGGAGCCATTGGTGGGAATGCGGCCAAGGGCGCGGTCATCGGAGCAGGCCATAGCCGTCGCGAGGAGAGGAGAACGAACAGAAAGAACAAGTGACACCAAAGGAACGGCTGTGCGCTTACACGACAGCGAACCTTTAGCTATTTAGCATCGGACAAACAGAGGTCCTCGCGACGCCCATACCGTTTGCGATCGGGTACCGAAGTGTGTGACGCCCGTCCTCATGTTCTTCAATGATGAATGCAGGGACGAGTGCCTCCTCAATCTCTGCCAGAGCCGGCTTCCAGGCTTTGTCTTGAGTCTTGCCAGCCAATTGCTGAGTAAGACCTCTGAAAGAGTGCATAGCCTGGAATTCCCTGGAGTATGCAGTTCTCCATTCGCGCCCAGGCCGCTCGCCCCGGCGAAGTGCCAACTATGAGACCAATGAGGAAGCATACAGTCAACACGAGCAAGAAAGAAAGGGCGTGTTCAGCGGGTAACCATTTCGGGAGCAGTCTTGCAAGCGGGCCGCACGATGGCTGTGAACGATTTCACTACCTTGAGCAGCAGCAAAGTGGCAAGGTAAATGGGAGCGACGGCGAGCACGCCGACACCTAACCTGATCAGGATAAATTTGCTGAGCGTTTTCGCAACACGATTCAGTCCGTTAGGCCGCCGGGCTGCCATCAGTCCACAGGTGCGCGCGATCCCGTCGAACTTCAGCGACTAGAGTGGCCTTGTCATGTCCGCAACTCCGGACTGACACACAACGCATCCTGCCACCGGGCCAAAGATGCGCCCAACCCTCGTATGATTCAAACTTTTTCAGAGGTCACAGATCCCCGCCTCAACACAAACATATTGTCTCTGGTGCGTCACACTCGGTCCGCCCGGTGAGGCTCGTTCCAGAGACTGCAAGCGTTTTGAAAATAGAGGGCTGCTCAGCGACGCCGACATTCCGGTTCGCTAATGGCCGAAGGCATTTGCCCGTCAGGTATGTGAGTCAGCCAGGCCAGAAAGCGTAGGTCCTGAATCGCGGCGCATCCGGGAAACGTCGAGTCGCTACCGCGTAGCACCTGCCGACTGCCGGGGCTCGATTTAGTCTTCCGTGGGAAACGGACACAGAAAAAAAAGGGCAGGCCTCCTTCGGGCCTGCCTGGAGCATAAAAGGAGAGGGACATTCGTACTTGGAACAGTCAAGGAGCCGACCTAGAAGCGCCTATTCGGAAGCTCTAACGCGCACCCCAGGTGAGGTTGACACCGGTCGTCAAGCGAACATTGTTCTTGTTCACATCTTCGCCCGTTATCAAGCTGGCAGGACGGCTCAAAAAGTAATCCGCATCGAACAGTCGATAGGTAAGGTGCTTGGTGAGCCTGATGTCAAGACCGCCACCTACCATCATCGCAAACGAGTTTCTGGATGCAGTGAGGCTGGCCGAGACGTTGTCGGGGATAGTAATGGAGCTAGAGGGGAGGACCGCCGGCACTCGCAGGATATCGGTGCTTACCGAAGCATGGGCAACGCCGAACAGAATCTCACCGAAAGGCGTAAACCGCGAGTGATTGTAAAACCCGTAGCGTGGTCCGATTAAATAGTGGTTTTGCTCGTTACTGAAATTACCGCGCAACGTATCCTTAGTGACAGCGCCGAAGTCAAACGCTAGACCAGCTCCTTTTTTGAAATTATACACGAACTGCGCGCTCCCACCGTCCGCGTTAAAGGATGGAATGTCAGCCGTGTCTGGATTGAATCTGACCCAGTCGAAGCCAAAATAGGTTTCAAATCCAGGGATATCTGTGGCGCCCGCTGTCAAAGCGAAAGACAGGGAGGCCGCGAGGACCGTGAGAAACTTTTTCATACCGTTCATACTCCTAACTGAAAAGTGACTAACCTAGAGACTACTCAGGCCGACATCAACTTTACTGCCCCTAATTTCTGAGGGGACGCGATGCCGCCTAACGCTGAGTCAGATGATCGTCTTGAGCGTGTTGGTCTAAGTCTTGAGGTTACTCGTCGTACGAATTGAGCCCACGTTTTATTAAGTCTCGTTCGCGCGGAGACGCATCTGTGGCTTGCTCGGCGAAAAAGGTCGGGCAAAGAAGGATCGCCGTATGATTCAGCACTCAATTCGGTATGCCAGTCGGCTCTTCCCTGTGGGCCAGACCTGATCGGCTTTTATAGCGATGAAAACAACCACGACCATTTGCAGTTCGCCTTCTGGTCGCTATCGGTTGGGGGCGCGACTCTGAGCGCGCTCATGGCCGATCTAAAGAATCACGTTAATGGAGGTAGGGTGTGATTGCCACTACAAAAGGGAGATTAGTGCTCGCATGCATAATCAGCGTCGCGGCGGGTCGAGCCCAGACTCCAACTGTCCAAGACCTACAGGCCCAGCTTCTGCAGTTCGAGGAAGCGTCGCAGAAAACAATTGCAGAACTGAAAGCCCAAATTGTTGCCCTGCAACAGGGACAGAAGAGTACGGGCGCGCTGTCAGCGGTCCCGGCGACGGCTGCGTCTGCGGTCCCCACGGTACAGGTGCCGGTAGAATACTACGGCACGGAAACTCGCACCCGAATGACGGCAGGAGAAAACGAGGAAGGCGCTCCGCGCATCGATAATGAGCCGTTGGACCCGGAGCTGCGCGGGTTCTTTCGCCTCCCGGGTACAAGTACCTACATGAAGTTCGGCGGGTTTGTGAAGACGGACGTCCTCTATGACCTGAACTACGCTGGCACATACTATGGAGCGTATGTTCCCTCCAGCTTTCCGACGACACCCACGCCGCATTCGAAGAACGCCACCGTTTCTATGCGGCCTACCAGATTCAGTTGGGAAGCGAGGCACGGAACGCTCGATAATAGTGGAAATGAGGTAAAAGCATATTTTGAGTTTGACTTTTTGAGTAACTACGACCGGAACTCGATACGCTTGCGCCAGTTCTATGGTCAGTACAAAAATATTCTAGTCGGCCAGGCCTGGAGCGCCTTCAGCGATCCGGATGCCTTCCCCGACACGCTGGAGTTTGAAGGCCCGCCCGGAATCATAGCCGCCCGGAATCCGCAGGTGCGTTACACCTACCCACTGAACAAATCCAACAGCATCGGGGTCTCCGTCGAGAAATCCGGCACCGATACCCCATTCAGCACTCAGTTCGGAACACCGATCGGAACTTCGTTCTTCCCAGACCTGATCGGATTCTACCGCTATGAAAACAACCAGGGCCACATTCACTTTGCGGCACTTTTCCGAAACGTGGGCGGAATCGTGCCGAACGAGAACATATTCAATCTGAAGAGGCACACCGGAGGTTACGGCGGGTCCCTTTCCGGAGTGTGGAAGTTAAGTTCTAAAGACAGTTTGGTTTTTCAGTTGATCATCGGTAAGGGAATTTCCAATTACTACAATGATAACTTCGGCCTGGGAACCGATGTCGGATTTGCGGCCAATGGACGTCTAGTGGCCACGCCCACAGGCTCTGGCCAGGGTGGCTATACCCACAACTGGACTAAGACACTTCGCTCCACGATCAGTTACGGATACACGAGAATCAACAGTCCGGTCTTCGATCCCGGCAGCACGTATCATGTCAGCCACTACGGAACCGTCAATTTCATCGTTCAACCGACCGTCCGATATCTGTTCGGCGCCGAGTACATTTACGGATCGTTGGAGCGCAAGGACGGATTCAAATGGGTTTCGCCTCGCCTTCAGGCGAGCGTCACTTACTACATCAACAAATATCCTCGGGATTAACCCTGCAAACCATACACAGCCAGAAAGTAGCTGATGATTTCAAGCTGTCACTCATCCGAGTGGCCTTTACGAACAGATTCCCTTAAGGAGGGCAAAATGCCTAACGATAGTCTCAAGTCGACAAGCCGGCTGATTGAGAGCGGCGAAGAAGATCCGCTAGGTCACCCTGACCAGATCACCTCGCAGGAAATTCCACCGGGTGCGGATCGTAGAACATTTCTGATGCGGAGCGCTCTGATCGGAGCCACCGCCGTGATCCTTGGCCATCCTATCTCCGCGCAGGAGCGGACTCACAGGGCCCAGGCGGGAAGGCCGCCGGAGCCCACACTTTCTCCCG
This sequence comes from Terriglobia bacterium, assembly GCA_963792065.1. Lineage (GTDB taxonomy): Bacteria > Acidobacteriota > Terriglobia > Bryobacterales > Bryobacteraceae > Palsa-89. Next base: position 1,114,811 of record CAWBUU010000002.1, on the reverse strand, counting down.
ACCTGGAGGTGGTGAAAGAGCAAAAGGGTCCGGTGATGACCACCCTGGATGAGTTTTACAAGGTGGGACCGGGGCCATCGAGCTCGCATACGATCGGCCCGATGCGCATCACCTATGATTTCTACCAGCGCTGTACGAAGTTGCCGGCGGACCAGCTCGCCAAGGCTACAGCGTTCGAGGTTCACCTGTATGGGAGCCTCAGTGCTACAGGCAAAGGGCATGGCACGGAGCGCGCCTCGCTCGCGGGATTGATCGGAAAGGAGCCCGCGACCGTCGATCCAGCTTTCCTTGACAGCTTGCGCGATAAGCCGGACCAGTCGTTCCCTGTGAAGCTCGGTCCGAAAACCGTGAATGTCACGCTGAAGGACATCATATTCGATAAGGCGGAGGGCAACTTCCCGCACCCGAATACCATGACCGCCAGACTGATGGCCGGCAAGAACCCCGATTCTCGAGCAGGAGTATTACTCGGTGGGAGGCGGCTTCATCGAGTGGAAGGGATACAAGCCTCCCCAGAAAAACCCGCCGAAGTACCCTTTCGCCACCATGAAGGAACTGCGGCAGCACGCCGAGCAAAACAATATTTCGATTGCCGATGTTATTTTGGCAAACGAAATGTCGATCCCGGGTAGAAGCGAAGAGGAGGTCTACGCATTCATCGACAAGATCACGGGCGCGATGGTCGCCATTGTGAAGTCGGGTCTCAATGCGCCGGAAGGAGCGCTGCCTGGCCCGATCAAATTGTTATCCAAGGCCGCTACTGTCTATGAGCGCGCACAAGATGATCAGTTTCAGTCCGACCGCGGGATTGGCACTCTGGCGGCATACGCCTTGGCTGGGTCGGAGGAAAACGCGCGCGGCCATCTCGTTGTCACCGCGCCCACAGGAGGTTCCGCCGGGGTCCTACCCGCTCTGGTCTACGGTTTGGGCGAAGGAGGGCGCAAGCTTTCGCAGGATCAGATCCGCCAAGGCATGCTCGCAGCGGCGGCAATTGGATACCTGTGCAAGCACAATGCAACGCTGGCCGCCGCAGAGGGCGGGTGCCAGGCGGAGATCGGAGTAGCGTCAGCGATGGCAGCTGCTTTGATCGCAGAGGCGTATCGACGCTAGCCCGCGCATCATTGAGAATGCAGCGGAGTCAGCGCTCGAACACCATCTGGGCATGACGTGCGACCCCGTCGCCGGCTATGTGCAGGTCCCATGCATCGAGCGATGCGCGTTCGGCGCCGTGAAGGCCTGGACCGCCTGGGCGATCGCGAGCAACGAAATCGCATCCCGGCACCGGGTCGATTTGGATGCAACCATCACGGCGATGGCGCAGACCGCCAAGGACATGAACAGTAAGTACAAGGAAACCAGTCAAGCCGGCCTCGCTCTTTCCGTGACTCTCTGCTGATCGAGCGTGGCATGGAACTCGAAATTACGCCGAGCATTCCCTACTCTCATCGGCCGGTTTCACATACCGGACGCCGAGGCGATGAATCGGGACTTGCACGCGCTGATTCTGGCGGAGGAAGCGGCGTATCCCAGCCTCGGTCGTAGCAACATCGGCGGCTGGCACTCGCGTCCGGATTTCTTCTGCAGGCCGGAGCCTACGGTGACCGCGTTGACTACGTGGGTCACTTGGGCGCTGCGGCGAATGATCCAAGCGACGGCTGGCCCGGATTCGTTCCAGGGAACTCTCTCCGCTTCGGCCTGGGTGACCATCTGCCGGCCGGCGCTTATCATGCGCCGCACTCGCACCCCGACAGTGCGTGGTCCGGTGTGTATTACGTGGATCCCGGAACGGTGACTCCGGATCGGCAGCTCAGCGGCGTTCTGGAGTTCCTCGATCCGCGCGCGGGAGTGGAAGCTGTCACCGCGCCAGGCGACCCATATGGGGAGCCGTTTCGAGTCCACCCGCAAGCCGGCATGCTGGTGGTATTTCCGAGCTGGCTCTATCACTGGGTTCATCCCTACACCGGAGAAACACCGCGAATCGCTGTCTCGTTCAATGCGACGCCAGCTCCGGTTGCAGTGGTCAACGGCACCCGCGTAGGTACGAATGCGAATAACCTGATCGGAGAAACCAGCCATGCGGATTCGCCCCTTAGCCGTTAGATCTTTCAGCGCACTCCTATTGGCGGCCTTGGCTTCATTCCCGAGTTCCGCACGCGCACAGAACCCGCAATCGACGCCAACCAGTCTGGAGAGCGAAGTTACGGAGATGCGTGCCGAGAATAGCGTTATCCGGGAGCAGCTTCGAAAACTGGAGGAGCAGCAAAAAAGTCTTCTGCAATTAGTTGCTGAATTGCGACGGCGGCTTGATGGCCCGGTTGCCACGATCGCCGGTAAGCCAATTGTATCGCCGACAACGGCAGATGCATCAGTGCCGGCCAGCGAATGCCGCGTTGAATAACCCACCGGCGGTGACAAATCCAGCCAGTACTTCCGTACAGCCGGCATCCGCTTCCGCACCACGGACAGACAGCGGTCGCTATAGAGATGGAATGATCATCTGGCAAACTCCCGACGACGTTAGAGTGCCTTTTCTGCTGAAGCTCAACGACGATACCCAGTTCCGATATCTCAATACTCTTTCATCCAACGAAACTTTCACTGACCATCTCGGCGTTGTCCACGATGTTCATACGCGCAACGATTTCACAGTAAATCGCTCGATGTTCAACTTCTCCGGCTACGTCTTCGACAAAAGGCTGGGCTATAGTCTCAAAGTCTGGACCTCGGCCGGCGCCGCCTCGATCGTCGTAACCGGAAACATTAGCTGGCGATTCAACCAGGCCCTTACGCTCACCGGAGGTTACACCGGGGTTCCTGGCAGTCGATCGCTGGTTGCCACCTTCCCATATTTTGCAGCGATCGATAGGAGTATGGCCGACAACTTCTTCCGTCCCGGCTTCACTCAGGGCGTGTGGGCGTTCGGAGAACCCGTGAAAGGGCTGAACTATATGGTGTTCGTAGGTAACGGTCTCAACACCCTGAACATCTCGGCAACCAAGATCGACACGAATCTGGCTTTTTCAGGCAGCGTCTGGTGGGAACCGCTGGGACCTTACGGAGAACCGGGCAAATCACGCAACATGTACGATGATTATTTCTCCTCCAAAAAACCTCGCATTCGAATTGGTACTTCATTTACGAACTCCCGGGAGGATCGTTTTTCGGATCTCGATCAAACAAATCCCGACAACACTTCACTATACAATTCCGACGGTGTGCTTACCTTCTCGACCGGAGCGTTTGCGCCGGGTGTAACGGTCGACAAGGCTACCTACACAATGTCGGCGATCGACGCCGGCATCAAATGGAACGGGCTTGCGGTCAACTGGCAGTACTACATGCGTCGGCTCAACCACTTCGAGGCCGATGGGCCTCTTCCGCTCGCATCCACATTTGACCATGGCTTCGAGTTGACGGTGGGTTATTTCGTCATTCCTAAGAAGGTGCAGCTTTATGGCCGCGGGTCTAAGGTCTTCGGACAGTTTCGCAACTCTTCCGAGTACGGTGCAGGGGCAAGGTGGTATTTCCTTCGCACCGAACGAATGTGGCTCAACGCAGAGCTGATCAAGGTCAACCATTCTCCTTATAGCGGCGCCTTTACTCCGTATACCGCAGGCATGACGGGCTGGACGCCGATGTTGCAGGCAGTCCTCGCTTTTTGACCATCATGGCGAATAAAAAATGGAAAGGTGTAATCAAGTGATTGCTAATACGATACGACTGACGACCCTCACAAGGATAGCGCCGCTTCTCGCAGCGCTCGCCTCAATTCCTGTCGCGGCCCAACGCGTTAGCCCCGTCGCTCCCCGAGCCGCGGAACTGAAGGCGGCGGTGAACACCGCATACTCGATGTTCAAGAGTGATACGTCCGGAAAGAACGCCGACTACATTCCCTACCTGGCCCAAGTCAACTCCGAAGCTATTCGGCATCGCGGTGGTCACCACGGACAATCAGGTCTATACGGTCGGCGACGTTAGCTACTCGTTTTCCATCCAGTCGATCTCCAAGGTCTTTACGCTCGCGCTTGCTATGGAGGAGCTGGGACCCGACAAAGTATTCGAGCGAATCGGCAGCGAACCAACCGGCCGACCCTTCAATTCCGTTGACGCCGTCGTGGACATGCCCACTCATACAGGAAATCCACTGGTGAACGCAGGCGCTATCGCTACCACCAGCCTGATCGCCGGCGCGAACGATGACGAGAAATGGAGGAAGATACTCGCATACTACGGCAAAGCGGCTGGCGAGAAGCTAAAGCTGATTGATGAGGTGTACCGGTCGGAGGCCGCCACCAACGCGGGGAACAAGGCACTCGCGGCTTTGTTGGTCAAATATGACCGTATCTATTCCGATCCGTTACAAGCGGTCGACATCTATACAAAGCAGTGTTCCGTCGGAGTAAACGTAAAGCAGCTTGCCGAGATGGGAGCGACGCTTGCGAATAACGGTATCAACCCGGCCAACCACGAACGCGTAATGAAGGCTGAAAATATCCCTCACATCTTGTCCACCATGACAATGGCGGGACTCTACGATGGCTCCGGCGGCTGGGCCTGGCACGTCGGGCTGCCGGCGAAGAGCGGTGTCGGGGGAGGAATTCTTGCTGTCGTGCCGGGCAAAGGAGCTATCGCGGTCTTCGCACCTCCTCTCGACGAGCAGGGAAATAGCGTCAAGGCACAGAAGGTCATCACGTACGTGACGCAGAAGCTGAATTACAACCTGTTTTCTCCAAACTCCGTCGGACTGGGAACGAACCATCCGAGACGCGGCGGAGAACAAGCCACGCGCACCCAGTGACGCTTTTGATATGGGAGACGCACTTGAACAAGCCGGCGTTGACCGCGACTCTGCGTACTGTTCTTGTTCTACTCGTGGTGGCTCCTGCCTCCCGAATCCCTGATCGCGCAGTCCGCGGAAGTTGCTGCGCAAACAGAAACCAAAAAGCCCGCTGACGTTTTGAATGCGATCGATCAGTTGATCGAGCAGAATCGCAAACTCGAGCAGCAGAACCGGGAACTGATGCAGCAAATCAATTCTCTTCGTCGATCGATTGCGAATCAAGATGGGCCCGCGGCAGACCCAGCGCCGGCTCAGAGTCCACCGTCGCCGGCCCCACCAATCACTTCAACTACGGCGCCATCTTCAACTGCGAACCAATCTTCTAGCCAGAACGCGAGCAACGGTGACGACAAGACGTTGCTCCCGGAAGCCAGCGGAGGAAATCCTGCCATTTTCGGAGAGTTCAATCCAGGCCGCGGATTCACTGTGGCCAAGGGCGAGTATGGCGAACTGAACCTCAGCGGCTACATGGCTGTACGGTATCTGAACCAGTTGCCACCCGACCAGTCAGCCGCGGACCACCTGGGGCGCCCGATCCGGGTAGATCCGCGCAATGACTTCCAGTTTCATCGGGTCATGTTGTTTTCTCAAGGATGGTTGTTCGATCCCAAGTTTCGGTACTCCACCTTCGTGTGGACCGTGCAGGACACGAATCAAGTGGCCGTGGGCGGCGCACTATACTACATCTTCAGTAAATACCTGACCCTCGGTGCAGGCTGGAACGCCTATCCCGGTACACAGTCTTTGCAGGGTTCTCACCCCTATTGGGAGTCTTACGACCGCGTCATGGCGGACGAATTCTTCAGGCCCTTCTTCTCGCAAGGTGTGTTCGCCCAAGGGAGCCTGCTTCCAACGCTTCAATACCGGTGGATGGTCGGAAACAATAACAGCAACCTGGACACACCAGCGACCAAAATCGACCGGAAACTCTCAGTCGGTGGTGCGTTGACTTGGCTGCCGACGACTGGTGAGTTCGGCCCACGCGGCGCCTTCGGCGACTACGAGCGCCATCAGAAACTGGCGACCCGATTTAATCTGGCGTACACCTATAGCCCCGAAGAACGCCAAACTGTTTCCCCCGGCGAGGTCAGCAACAACACTACCCTTCGTCTCACTGATAGCCTCAACGTATTTGATACGGGCGCGTTGGCGAACGGTGTGACGGTGGAGAGAGTGCGCTATCAACTGGTTTCCGCGGCCGCCGGAATGAAGTACCGGGGGTTTTGGCTCCAGGGTGAGGGTTACGGCAGGAAACTGGACAATTTCGTTGCGGACGGAAAGCTACCAGTGCGCGCAGTTCGAGATTACGGCTTCTATGTTCAGATGGCGCAGATGATTATGCCGAACAGGCTCGAACTCTACGGAGCTACGTCGTATATCTTCGGCGAATATGGACACCCGAAAGAATTCATCGTCGGCGGCAACTATTATCCATGGAACACACGGAACCTGCGCTTGAACATTCAAGTGATCAACGTCGATCACTCTCCGGTCAGCAGCACGTTCGGCTTCTATACCGGGCAGATCAAGGGTCAAGTTGTCTCCATCGGCATGACAGCCCTGTATTAAGGAGATGGTTGTGAAATTGTTCTGCTCGCGGCGAACTGCGCTGATTGAGTTGATCGCAGTCGTGTCCTTGTTCCATCCAATGGTCGCTCGCGGTCAAACGAGTCGCTACGAATTTAACGATTCTCATTTTCACCTTACCAACTACATCCAGAACGGCACAGATATTCATACTTTCCTGCGGATGATGGGTAACAAGGTCGGACGAGTGGCGCTTTTCGGCATACCGCTGCAGCAGCTGTGGTCCTATCGAGTTTCGGGAGACGATGCACCCGCTTACTACCTGAATGCCGACACGCCCCTTTATTATTATTCCTTTACCGACGCACAGATCGCGATGGCCTATCGCTCACTGACCAAAGAGGAACAAGCCCGGTTCGACCCAATGATCACGGGCTTCAACCCGACCGACATGTACGCTGTGGATCATATTCGCCGCGTGCTTCAAATCTTTCCCGGCGTGTTCTCCGGCATTGGAGAGTTCACCATTCATAAGGAGTTTGTGTCCTCCAAGGTGGCTGGAGACACAGCGAGCTTGACCGATCCGGCCCTCGATCGAATCCTGGATTTCGCCGCCGAGGTAGGGCTCGTTGCTTTGATTCACAATGACATCAACACACCGTTCGCCAAGGAAGAAGCAAAGCCGGCCTACCTGGAGCAAATGCTTGCCCTCCTCCGAAGGCACCCTGACACGACCATCATCTGGGCTCACACCGGGCTTGGTCGCGTGGTAGTGCCCGTCAAACATCACGCTGCGGTTTTGGCGGCAATTCTCGCGCAGCCAGAGTTCAAAAACGTCTACTTCGACATTTCATGGGATCAGACGGCCAGGTACATCTTGGCGAATCCTGTTTCGCAAGCGATATCGGCCGACCTCATCAATCGCTATCCCGACCGCTTCCTGTTCGGCACCGACGAAGTGGCGCCCGCCAGCGAGTCTGACTATCTGCGGGTATTCAAGCAATATGCGCCCCTGTGGAGCGCGCTTACCCCCTCAACTAGCGAGAAAGTCCGGAAAACGAACTACGAGCGCATTTTCAATGAAGCTCGTCATAAAGTTCGGACCTGGGAGAGTTCACACACACCAGCGGTCAGGGTGCACTGACCTCCTGTCCGCCTTGCAAAACCTAGCGTTGGTTGAGCGTCGTTAAGACCCTGACGTAGCTGCGTATGCTTGAGCACGAACAGGCAGGGCGCTTGACGATTGCCCGGGTTCTCCTCGTAGGTGGCCTTTGGTAGTACCTGCACTAGCTCAGAGCCGCGGCGGTGGTTTCCACGGACGGGGTTTTGCCGGCCCTGGGTTTCGTGATTGAGAAGATTCACGCGCGGAGCCTTTTTTCCAGGGCTCGCTTCGTCGGTTTTGGCTTTCCCGGTTACTGACTACAGTGTAGGGTGGGATTCTCCCGACTACATCTACACCAATACACCAACACCGAAAATGGCCACCTCAGCTTTGAGCAAGCCACGGGTACACACGCCATCAGCTCGAATCGTGAGTGTGACGGCGAATTTCCAGTTGCCCAGATAAAGCATCCGGGCGCCGGAACGAAGTTGAAAGGTCCGGCCCAAGATTATTTTGAATCTAGACCACGGTTCAGGCATCTGTAGACCGGTTTCGCGCAGTCAGCGAAACACGAAGGGCCGCAATCGTCGCCATTGCAGTTAGAACTCCTCTAGACGGCAAAGTTTTGGGGCCGGCGGATCCCCGCCTTCCACGCAGTGGCCGACGACAGCTCGGCCCCATGATGGAACCTTGCTAACGAGGGCAACTAAGGAGAACTGAAATGCCTACCAAAAATAACGTTCACGAGGCGCACTCGCACGTGCACGGTCCGAACTGTGGCCATACGGTCGTGCAGCACGACGGCCATCAGGACTATCTCCACGAAGGGCACCTTCATCATCCCCATGGTGATCAAATCGACGAGCATCAAATTAGTGTGGGTGGAAAAAACCCAGCGGTTTGTACTCCCGATCACGACTGCGGAGCGCATCAGAAGGGTCACCAACACGGTGTCGGTTGCGGGCATGAAGCGGTTCCGCACGGTGATCACATAGACTACTTAGTGAGAGGGCACCTCCATCATCCGCACGGTAACCATTGCGACGATCACGGAAACGTAGAAGTAGCGTTGACGGCAGCCACGATCAACAGCTGATTTGCTCGTTGGCCGCGATTGCCCGACTTAACTGTAGCGATTAGCCACCGGTGATTTGTGAGCGCGCTGTTCTCGTCGCGCGGCAGCGGCAACTCGAGTTTTAAGGCGAACTGATAACGCGGCCCATCAACTGCATAGGACGCCCGGAGAAGCAGGTAAGCGGATCGAGACGAAGGGTCTATGGTGATTCAACCGGATGTCAAACCCGGTTGGGCTTTTTTTGTTTTCGCAATCGACCGGCTTCTTTGTCTGTTGGACCGAAACGTGCCAGATGTAGCTAGAAAGGACAAATGAAAGGACCAAGCTCATTCGTTCGTTGGTCCGGTTTGTCCTGGAATGGAGCCAGAACATGACCGGGAATGTGAACATGATCATCAGTAGGTTGCCTTGGTTTCTTACTGGACTGGGAGCGGGTGTAACGTTGGGGATTCTCTTCGCACCCCAATCTGGTGAGGAGAGCCGCCGCCTGATCCGTAGGAAAACTCAGAGCGGGAGCGATCTCCTGAAGAGCAGGGTAAATGAAAGGCAAGAGTACATCAAACGGCAAGGAAGGGTACTTGTAGTTGAGGCCCGTGATCTGATCGACCGGGGCAAAAACGCTGTGAAGCAGCAAAAGGACCAGTTCAGCACGGCGTTCAAAGCAGGAAGGGAAGCCTTTCGTTCTTATGTAAAGGATGGGGAAACTTCGTCGGGTCCCCGGGAGCGCATGACGATTTGAGTCGCGGGAACGGATTCCCTGGGATCGCCGCGGGCCGGGCGATGCAGCACATAAGTGCTCCTGCCAATTCAGGACACTGGAACAAAGTTCGTACCGGACAACGCTTCCTTCTCTGAGCAATGTTGTCATTTAATGCCGAGGCAACCCCAGGCCCCTGGATCACCTCTCGATTGGCATGCGGCATGCACCTTTCTTGGCGTGAGCTCCAAGTACCGAAGTCGAGTGTTGCTGAGTTTCCTTACGCTTGCGTGCCCTGCATTCCGATTCGGGCAGGCGCGCGAGCGATCTTTGATGTACTCGGTGGACGAATACGAACGCACGGTTCAGGCGCTGAACCATTATCGCGTTCTGGCGGCCGAGGACGACGGAGCGCTCCTCCCCGCTACCGAGAAACCCGTGGAACCGGATGATGATTACGCCGGCTTAGCTCGTTTGATTCGCCTACTGACGCGGACCGGAGATCTTCCCGAGGGAGCGGTTCCCGCCGATTCGGAGTTGTACGAAGGCGCGCTGGTGGAAGCAGTCAAAAGGTTTCAATCCCGGCATGGGCTTGAACCAGATGGTCGCATCGACACAACGACGCTGGCGCAACTGAACACGCCGCTCCCCGTCCGCATTCGCCAGTTGGAACTGGCCTTGGAACGGTTGCGTCGGTGTTCCTATGATCCCTCCCTTCCGGCGATTGTTCTGAATCTTCCAGAATTTCGCTTGCGCGCGTACGGTGGAGCAGACGCTGCCGGCGGCGATCCCGAACTCGAAATGAAGGTGGTGGTCGGGCAGCCCCCTGATCACAAGACTCCCATATTTGTCTCTCGACTCGAGCTCGTGATCTTCCGTCCACACTGGACCGTGCCGGCCAGTATTCAACGCAACGAACTGTTGCCGGAGATCCGGCGAGACCCTTCATGGATCTCGGCAAACAACTTCGAGCTGGTCACTCCGCACGGTGAATTGGCGGGGGATCGAATGGACTCGGAGCATCTGCTATCGGAGCTGAGCACCGGAGAACTTCTGCTGCGCCAAAAACCTGGGCCGAAAAACACGCTGGGGTTGGTGAAGTTCCTGTTCCCGAACGAATATGGCATATATATGCACGACACTTCCGCGCGCTGGCTATTTGCGCCGGAGCACCGCGCTTTAAGTCACGGCTGCATTCGCCTGGAAAAGCCGGAAGAGCTCGCGGAGTGGGTTCTGCGTGGGCAGTCCGGCTGGTCGCGGGATGGCATCCTCGCGGCGATGCACGGAACCGAAACTATTTCCGTGAAGATCAACCGCCCAATTCAGTTAGTGACGATGTATTCGACTGCTGTGGTCATGAAGAACGGCGAAGTGCACTTTTTCCAGGATATCTACGGGGAGGACTCGGCCCTCGAAAAAGATCTTGCGGCCCACTACGGTGGCCAGCGGTGAAACCCAGCCAACAACTCGTTTTGTCCAGAATCAACTCCAAAAAAGGGAGCGGCAGCGCTCGCCTCGGAAGCGCTTCAAGGTCGGCCACCGATTCGTAACGCGTCCGACGCAACCCTATTTCAGAGACTAGGTGGGAGGATGCCTTGGAACGGACACAGCGAAGAGCTAACAACCGAAGCCCGTGCCACGGTCCGAAACAGCTTGTCATTTCCACGACTTCACGCGTCTAGCTCTCGTCACGCCCCACAAAGGAGTAATCGAGCGACAGTTCCTCGCACACCACTCCGAGCCTGGCTTACCGGTGGCCGACGGCTCTACTTCTTCGGAACCAGCTTGGCGTCGATCTCCAGTGGAGTATCTGGCACCAAGATCCGCTGCTTGTATTGCGGATGTCCAGGCGCAAGAAGGACCAGGGTATAGTGTCCCGTCGGCATTGGAAAGCTCGTAGGCGTTCGACCTACTTGGATGCCGCCAATAAAGATCGTGGCGCCGGCGGGCTTGGAAGTAGGTGATATGGCGCATTTCCGATGGCATTGCTGCACCTGATCGACGAGCAGTCCTGTCAGTGGCAGCCGCTACCAGCGGTGGAGTTGCAAGGATGGCACCCATTCTCAGCACCGACAGTAAGACAATGGCGCTCGTTACGCAAACCGTTGATAGGCGACGAAACTATTTGTATGACTTCATTAACGCTCCGGTTCAAGGACGGAGTTTCCGTCCTTCGTCACGTCGGATGCCCTCTGGCGCATTCTGACGCAGTTTGTGTTGGGGCGGCGCTGGCTACGGGATCAGTTCCCGCAAAACTCCGCTCATGGAACTTAGACCTCCGAGCGAGGTGGTCTGAAGATCGTTTTGCGCCGATATGCTGTGAGGAACATCTCTCGTTGTGAATGAAGTGGAGCGGCGTAGAGCCTGAGGGGCGACTGGGAACCTCGCTTGATGGTGCTCTGGGCGGCTCCTTGTTTGTCAGAGGCTGAAACTGGCGTTGCCAGCGGAGGGTTGCGCTCGGACTTGACTGACTACTTCCCGCTACTCGGCGGGAATTCGGCCAGACGGAGTGCAATCCGTCCACAATGGCCAGGCAATCCGAAGAGGCTCTGAAATGAAAGTCCACTCGCTGTCCAGCTTGTTTTCTTCTGATCTCGCAATCGACCTCGGCACCACCAATACCTTGGTCTATGCCAAAGGCAAAGGTATCGTCGTGAACGAACCGTCCATCGTGGCAGTCAATAAGACCAACGGGGAAATAGAGGCGGTTGGCAAGGAAGCCAAGGAGATGCTCGGGCGCACACCCGGCAACATCGTCGCAATCCGGCCCTTGAAGGACGGCGTAATAGCTGACTTCAAGGTCACTGAGCGCCTGCTCCACCACTTCATCATGAAAGCGCACGGCCGCAAGGTGCTGGTCCATCCGTGGATCGTCATCGGAGTTCCGAGTGACATCACCCAGGTGGAAAAGCGCGCCGTCATCGACTCAGCGTATCGAGCCAGAGCGAGCGAGGTGCACTTAGTGGAACAGGCCATCGGAGCCGCTAATGGAGCCGGTATGCCCATATCCGAGCCCTCCGGGAACATGGTCGTCGATATTGGCGGAGGCACCACCGAGGTGGCCGTCATATCGCTGTCCGGTATCGTCTACTCCTGCTCCGTTCGAGTCGCGGGAAACCAAATGGACGACGCGATCATTCAGTACTTGAAGCGCAAGTCCAATCTGCTAATTGGAGAGCGTACCGCAGAGGCCATCAAAATACAGATCGGGTCGGCCTATCCCCTGGAGGAACCTCTAACCATGGAAGTCAGGGGCCGCAACTTGGTCGAAGGAGTGCCGAAGACAGAGACCGTCAACGACACCGAGATCCGCGAAGCCCTGTCCGCGAGCGTTGCCACCATTCTAAGTGCAATACGCGTGGCTTTGGAACGGACGCCGCCAGAACTCAGCGCCGATATCTGCGATCGCGGAATCGTTTTGGCCGGAGGCGGCGCGTTGTTGAAAAACTTAGACAAACGCGTCCGTGAAGAGACCGGGTTGCCCGTAACCGTCGCCGCAGACCCTCTGGAGACAGTCGTGTTGGGAACGGGCAAGATGCTAACCGACTTCAAATTGCTCCGCCGAGTCGCCATCGAATACTAGCGTTCACTCCCGAATGTAGCGCCGTACCATCTGCCCTGACCTTTGGTTCATGATTGAGCGCTCGCTTGCCCCGAAGGCAGCCGCAGCCGGTTGCGATCGCTATTGCTCGGCTCAACCATCACGAAGAAATCACACAGCCGGGTCGTGCCTCCCGAAAAGCATCCGTGATCCGGTTTGTCCATCTTTCCACCCTGGCGCCGACGGACTGAACCCACGGCACGTTGCGGCTGCCGCGATGTCCGCCGCGAGATGGCGCGGCTTTCGACTCTCCACCGCATTGCATTTTCAGTTGTTTGGCTCATGGACATCGACGTGCCCGGAAAACGTTGAGGTGGTTTGTGCCTGCGGAGATTAGAGTCCTGGTTGTCGAAGACGATGAATTGAGTGCGTCTGTAGCTCGCGACATGCTGCAGAAACTAGGATGTACCGTAGACGCCGCAACCAACGGCCTGGAAGCCATCAAGCTCTTTCGGCGCGAAGTTTACAACCTGGTTCTGATGGATTGGCAAATGCCCGAAATGGATGGCTTCGAAACCACTGCAACGATTCGCAGCTTGCCTCGGGGCCGGGTTACACCTATCGTCGGCACAACCGCCAACATGACCCGCCTGGAGTGCTTGGCAGCCGGCATGAATGACGTAATGCCTAAGCCCTTTTTGCTGAAAGACCTGAAGGTGGTGTTGGCGAAATGGACCCATTGGGACCAACCCCGCTCCGGTCCATGGCGCTAGAGATGATTGTAAGCGCCAGTCCTCAGAATCGCGGCGGGGAAGCATGGTTGCGCCAAGGGGCTTCAACTGCTTGGCGGAAGATCGAGCCTCAACTAAAATAGTAATTTGGTCGCGTTCCGCGAGAGGAGTGGCGCGGCACGCAATGAGGGCAGTAGAATCGATCCGCGATCTCGATCACATCGTCTTTAAGATTTCCAAAAGCACCTGGAGCGACACGGGAGAGGATTTCTTTCGCTCGCTGGTGCGTCAATTATCAGAAACGCTAGAGGCCGATCTCGTTGTCGTCGGCGCCCTGATGCCGAGCGGCCAGAGCGTGCGCTCCTTGGCGGTCCATGCACTCGATCACCAAATCCCGCCGTTCGAATATGCGCTGAAGGGAACGCCCTGCGGCGATGTCGTGCACAACCAGGCACTCTGCACGTTCCCGGATGGCGTTCACCGGCTCTTTCCAGCTGACGCCATGTTGGTGAGGATGCAGGCCGAGGGATATGTCGGATCGCCGCTGGTGAATTCCCACGGAGCTTGCCTGGGTTTGATCTGCGCTGTCACCCGCCAGCCACTCGCGAATCCCAGGCTGGCTGAGGCCGTGCTTCAGATTTTTAGTGTGCGGGCCTCAGCCGAACTGGAGCGCCAGCAGTTTCAGGAGGCGCTGACTCAAGCTGAACAACGCTGGCGCAGTTTTGTCGCCCACGGCAATGAGGCCATCATTCGCGTGGCGCTGGAACAGCCCATCTCATTGCAAGCCTCTGAGGACGACAAGATTGAACATAGCTATCGCTATGGCTTCGTCGCCGATGCCAACGATCAGGCGGCCGTGTTGTTCGGTCTGCCGTCCGCACCCGATCTGATCGGTGCTCGCTTCGAGACCATCAGCCCACGCTGTCGACAACGAACAGATAGAACGTCTCCGCGCGTTCAACCGCGCCGGCTGCCGGTTCTCCCAAGTGGAGAGGAAATTCGGCTGCCGCACCATCTTGATGACGCGCGAAGGCATTGTCGACGATGGAAATCTCTTCGGAGCGCCTGGATCACCGGGCGCGACATATCGGCTTTGAAAGAAGCCGAAGCGCAGGTACGGAACCTGAACCGCGAACTAGAACGCCGGGTGGAGGAACTGACCGAACTGCGGGCGCGCCTGGAGCAGGACAACGCCTACCTGCGTGAGGAAATCCGCGCGGATCATCCAATCGACGAAATGATCGGGTCCAGCCCCCGCTTTCTCGAACTGGTCAGCCACATTCAACTGGTGGCCTCCACCTCTGCGACGGTCCTCATCCACGGAGAATCAGGAACCGGAAAAGAATTGGTGGTGCGCGCCATCCACAATCTCAGCGAGCGCCGCCAGCGTCCGCTAGTAAAAATCAACTGCGCGGCAATCTCTGCCGGGCTGGTCGAAAGTGAATTGTTCGGCCATGTAAAGGGAGCGTTCACCGGGCGCCACCGAGCGGCGCATCGGCCGATTCGAATATGCCAACGGAGGCACGCTTTTCCTGGATGAGGTCACCGAGCTACCGCTCGAAACCCAGGCCAAGTTGCTGCGCGTGCTCCAGGAGCAGGAATTCGAGCCCGTGGGATCCAACCAAACCATCAAGGTTGACGTGCGGCTGCTGGCCGCGACCAACCGCGACTTGGCCGAACTCGTGCGCGAAGGGCGCTTCCGCCTGGATCTTTATTACCGCCTCTTGGTTTTCCCTGTCGAGGTCCCACCTTTGCGGGAACGACGCGAAGATATTCCGGCACTGACCGCGCACTTCATCAGACGTCACAGCCGCCAGTTCGGCCGGCGCGTGGAGGGAGTTTCGCCTGCCATGATGCAAGCAACTGATGGCCTACTCTTGGCCTGGCAACGTAAGGGAACTAGAAAACGTCCTGGCGCGAGCGATGGTACTTGTGCCAGGGAACCGTGTTGGATGAGCCTTTGTGTCGCCCCCGCTGCGGCAACTTCGCGAAGCAGCTCCGCGCAGCATGCGGGAAGCCGAACGAAAACATATCGAAGATGCGCTCGCCTCCACCCGTTGGGTGTTGGAAGGGCCCCGGGCGCGGCCGCGAGGCTCGGCCTAAAGCCCAGCACCCTGCGAAGCCGCATGAAGCGTCTTGGTATCCAGCGCCCGGTCTAGAGAGACTGGGATCTACTGTGGTTGAGTGCCCTAGTCGGAAGCACCCTTAGCGGCCCGCCGAAGCTCGACATCGATTTGGAACGCGCTGCCCGCGGAGACGCCCACTCCCATTTGCAGACTCATTAGCGCTCTCTCGTTCGGCATCGTAACTTAGGAACGGTTTCTGACACAGTGCTTGGTCTGAGCCTGATAAGGGAATACGAGGCGTTCGAACTGGGTAACATCGAATTCCTCAAGATGGACCGGCTGGAAGTTTTTGGCGGGTAGAGGTGCATGGTTGCATTCATTGCGATCAACAGACCCGTCGCCGGTTGTCATTGGTCTTGAACCATAGTAATGAGCGCATTTTTCCTGCCCTTTTGAACAAGCACGAGTACTGCTGCTGGCCTGATCCAAAGTATGATTCGTGTCTTGACATTGTCGGGCACAACTCGGTTAAGCTCAAGATGGTAGAAGCAAATATGTCGGTACGGACCATCCGCAGCGAAAAACTCGACCTGAGGCTCACGCGCCACGCTAAGCGCGCGCTCCAAGCTGCGGCTGCGGCCTCACATCGCTCAGTGAGCGAATTCGTGCTGGAGAGCGCGCTCGCTCGGGCGGATGAGGCGCTTGCCGACAGGCGGACATTCGGTCTTAATGCCGCACAGTGGAAGGCGTTTCAGGCGGCACTCGACGCCCCTCCCCGCTCCCTGCCCCGCCTGGAGCGTCTCCTAAAAGAGCCTGGATTCTTTGATGCTGGCCCGAATCATTGAGCGCCGAACGCCGCGTTGAAAAGCTGCGGCCCCATCACAACATTGAAGGATTCGATTGCGGACGAGAACAGTTGAATCGGTATCTCTTGCGCTATGCCTGGACGAACCAGCAAGCAGGCGCGGCGCAAACCTATGTCGGCCTGGTAGGAGATACTGTCGTTGGCTATCACACCCTCGCTGTGGGCGAGGTCAAACGCGAGGAAGCCCCGGAGCGTCTCAGCAAGGGACTCGCGCGTCATCCAGTGCCAATCATGCTCCTGGCGCGTCTGGCCATCGATCGCCGCTGGCAAGGCCAGGGAATTGGGAAGGCGCTATTGCGCGATGCGATGCAACGCACCTTACAGGCGGCAGACATCGCCGGCATACGCGCATTCGCCGTGCACGCCAAAGACGAAGACGCCCGCAACTTCTATCAGAAATTCGATTTCATCCCCTCCCCTACCGACCCGATGCATCTTTTCGTTCTGCTCAAGGATGTGAAACGGATGATTGCAGGGCGGTGAAGAACGCTCCTATCGCAGTCATTTCATATGCGTTTAACGCGCACCTGCTTGCCAGGGAGCGGACTGAGGTCCATGAATTCCAACAGTTCGACGAACGCTCTTGCTCAACGTGCGATTCGCGATCCCCGCGAGATGACCGTGGATGGCTTCGTCTGTCAGTGGAATGTTCTTGCGGGTCTCCTTATCAACTCGTTTTCGGTCCCCGGGTTTGGCCGCATAGTAAGCCTTCCAGTCGCGCTCCGTTTTCGGCGAGTAGCCTGACCGGCCATCCGGACTCTCCCAGCGCTGGGCGTAAACATCTTCGCGTCCGCGAAACAACGACCGGAACAAGGCAATCTTCTGGGACGTGTTGAGGGTCAATCGCGCAGAGGGCTTTTGCGGCTTTGCTTCGGCTGGCCCAACCGGAAGATCGATGCCGTTTTCAGTAAGGAGCGCGCGAAGCCGATGGTTTTCGTCTTCGAGCCGCCGACACTTCTCTGAGAGTGCCCGGGTGTGGCTGTCGGCCTGTGAACCGCCCTTCACCGATCCATTGTCTATCAACGAGGGGAAACCGGTGTGCTCCATTTGTGCTCCGCTAAGACCCGAGCCGAAGCGTGAGGTGAAAGTCGGTATTCGCGAATCGGTGGGCGTGATCGTTTTGCCTAACGCGAAAATGGATTGCGAATTGTAAGCCCGTCGATCGCCTGGCCATCTCGCATGTCCTCCGAGTAAAGTGTCCTGGCACCAGCATGAAGCGCAGCAGCGATGATGAGTGAATCAAAGATTGAATACCCGTATCGCTCGGCAATGTGCACGGCTCTCTCGTGGGTCTCGACCGTAAGAGGCATGGGCTCTGGACAAAAGACGCGAAGTATGTCAAGGGCGCGGCGAACTTCCTCCCAGCTCTTGTCAAGCTTGCGCCGCGCCACAGCGACGAACTCGTTCAGGACCTGAACTGATAGTGCTCCTCCCGCAGCCAGCAGAGTTTCGGCCACCTGACCGCGCGTATCGTCTTGGCGGAAAGCGTATAGGATAACGTTGGTATCAAAGAACGGCTTATCGTTCATTGATCTCTTCGCGATTGAATTTGAAATCAGGAGGGAAGGACCACTTCATTTGACGGAGTTGCTCGAGTGCCCTCTCTTTGGACCGGTCACGGGCCACCTTGAAGTCGCGTTTACCTGCGATAGAAATCTCGATTTCGTCTCCCTCTTTGAGATCGAGAGCTTCGACAACCACAGCGGGAAGACGCACAGCCAAACTGTTGCCCCATTTGGAAACCTGCATAGAAGATATACCTGATCCATTGTATATCCATACAAACTTGGAATCAACCGCCGGGCTATGGCGGGCAATGCGCAATGGGAATCCTGGCCCCCCTGACCGCAATGCCTTCTGAAAAAATCGCAGCCGCCGCGTCCCGCCTGGCGGACAGGACAAAATCAAACCGTCGTGCCTGGCGGATCCACCGCACAAATCGGTCCTTCCCCACGACGCTGTGTCAGAACTGTGCCAAAACCCCATCTGTTTGGGGCGTCGGGAGTTGCTATTTGAGCGAGAGCAGATTCCCCAAGTTGTTGCTAACAGGCACTTCCGTATAGAGTGAATGGAGGGCTTGGAGACGGTGACTGTACTTCGTAATCAGCAGGTCGCCGGTTCGATCCCGGCGGGTGGCTCCAGCATTCCAAGTTGGGCGTCATTCAGCCAGAACTTTGTGCACGAACTGAACCGCCATCGATCCTTCGCCCACCGCGGATGCGACGCGTTTCAAACTGCCGGCCCTCACATCGCCGACCGCGAAGACGCCTGGTAGGCTGGTTTCCAGCAGATACGGCGGGCGACGGAGGCGCCACTCTCCTCCCGCATCGGCGCCGGTTTTGATGAACTGCTGGGCATCCAGCGCCAGACACCCTCGCAGCCAGGAGGTGTTGGGGTTAGCGCCGGTCATCAAGAACAAATGCCGGATAGCGTAAGTCTCCTTGGCCCCGGTTTGCACGCTCCTCCAGCGAATGCGCTCCAGGTGTCCGTCGCCATCCAAAGCTTCGATTTCGGTCCAGTTCTTGAAAGTGATCGCGGGGGAAGCTTCGATCCGACCAATCAAATAGCGCGACATGGTGTCGGCGAGTCCTGCACGGCGCACCAGCAGGTAGACATGCT
The DNA here is from genome assembly GCA_963792065.1 of Terriglobia bacterium. GTDB lineage: Bacteria > Acidobacteriota > Terriglobia > Bryobacterales > Bryobacteraceae > Palsa-89. The sequence continues at coordinate 1,095,748 of CAWBUU010000002.1, read as the reverse complement.
TCGCTACGCCGGAAAGAAACACCGCTGCCTGGCCGGCTGAGTTGCCACCGCCGACGACGGCAACCTCCTCGTTAAGGCACACCTGGGCCTCAACCTGCGTGGCGCCATAGTAAACGCCGGCGCCTTCGAATTGCGCGAGGTTCGGTAGATCCAGCTTCCGGTATTGAGCGCCCGCGGCCACGATGACGCTGCGGCCCTTAATGGAACCTCCGTCATCGAGTTCTACCGTGTAAGGCGGATGTTCGCACTTCAAGCCCACGGCGGAGCGCGCGACGGCGATTTGGGCGCCGAATTTTTCGGCCTGGACGAAAGCGCGGTTGGCGAGATCCTGTCCTGAGATTCCGTTGGGGAAGCCGAGATAGTTTTCGATCCGGAACTGGCGCCGGCTTGCCCGCCCGGAGCGCTGCTCTCGATCACCAGCACGTTCAGACCTTCAGACGCCGCGTACACCGCTGCCGCCAGTCCGCTGGGACCCGCGCCGACCACGATCAGGTCGTAGACGACAGCCTCGTCGATTCCGGCATTCAATCCGAAGCATGCGGCTGCTTCCGCGTTGCTGGGATTGCGAAGCACCAGCGTGCCGCGGCAGATGAGCACCGGGATGTCGGCGACGCCGATCGCGAAGTGGTCGAGCACGCTCTGAATGTCGGGATCGCGCTCCACGTCCAGATAGGTGTGCGGATGTCCGTTGCGGGTGAGGAACGCCTGGAGGCGCAGAGTGTCGCCGGAATGCGTCGATCCGATCAACACCGCGTCGCCGAAAGAATGCGAGATCAGGTACGCGCGGCGCATCAGGAACACCCGCAGGAATATCTCGCCGAGAGCCGCGTCGGCCTGCATGATGCGGCGCAGCGTTGTACGGTCAATCTCCAGCAGCATGCCTGGCTTCGCGCGCCCGGCATCGGACCAGACTGCGCCGGCCAGAAAGCTGGTTCACTTCGCCGGTGAACGCTGCCGCGATCGAGCACCCGGAGAGACGACTCGCCGGCGCTGGATATGCTGAGGATTTCGATGCTGCCTTCCAGCACGACAAAGACGCCATGCCGTTGATCGCCCTGATCAAAGACAATAGCTCCAGCCTCGACGCGGCCCTCGATGCCGAACGCTCGCAGCCGTTCGATCTGAACGTCGTCGAGATGCGGGAACATCGCGTCCAATTGTGCGGCGGTTTCAGCCATAGACGATGTTTGCGGCTCCGTGGAATCACTTTAGCATCGTCGCTCGCCAGGAACAGAATCGCGCGCGGGATATCCTCCGGCTTCGGCCAGATTGAGCGCCAGCACAGCGGTTGGTGCAACACGCTGAATGGACCGCCTCCCCGACACTGTCCTCCCCGGACAATTGTGGAGACACCTCCGCCCTGCTACAATAGCCGCAGCACTGTAAGTCCATCCTCCGTCCAACGCTGCTTGGACCTTTCTTTAGTCGATCCTAACGATGCTCCGGCGTGTGTCCCTACTCGCCTCCGTCCTGCTGTGTCTCGCTACTTCAGGACGCGCCCCCGCGCTGCAGTCCGGGGACCAAAATTCGCCAGGCCGAATCCGCGCCGCCGACAGTGTGCGCGCTCTCACACAACCTCGCCGCGTCGAAGCGCTGCTCGATCGAAACCCGCCTGCGGTCATTGAGGCGTTCCTTACGGTCGAACGCGAGCGCACACTCAATTTTGCGAGAACGAACCCACCTTCACGCAGTCGCGCAGCCGATTCCCCAACCCGCGATTCGCTGCCGAATATTCAGCGCGGCATCGCTCCCGATGAGGCCTTGCTCAGCCTCTATGTCGGCCCACAATCTTCCTGCCTCTGGGCTCTCACCAAAGGAAGCTTTGAATTCCACCGCTTGCCCTTGCCAACCGAATTGACTGCTTTAGCACATGATTTTCGGCTCGCCGTGGAATCGAACTCGCCCTCGCGAGATGTACTCGGGAACAGACTATTTCTGGAACTATTTGGAGGACTAAGTGCGGGCGTAAGGCGGAAACTTCAGTGGTTACTCACCGCCGATGACACGTTGTTCGACGTGCCATTCGCAACCCTGGTCGTAGGAAATCTGAAAGGCCATCCCGTGTACCTGGTGGAAGAGCATCCTACCCAGCGTATCTCTAGCGCCATGTCGCTCCCGACGCTCCCTCGAAAAGCAATCGGCGGCGCGTTCCTGGGTATCGGCGATGGCATCTATAATACTGCCGACTCACGCTGGACCAGCCGTCCTGCCCCGACTTCTGCCGAGCTGGCGATGCTGCGCTTCAGTTGGCCCGCCTCCCCGCTAGCGCCCGAGAACTTCAAGCCTGCGCCCGCGAATGGCACAGCAACACTTATGTCCTGTTGACTGGACTGGGCGCGTCACGCGCATCCTTCCAAAGAGCCTGCAGCATCCGGCCCCGCGTGATCCACGTCGCGCCCACGTCGTCGAACTGGACCACACGGCTGAGCAAGCGGTCATCTATCTGGGCCTCGGCGCGATTGCGCGCGCAGAAACCCTAACGCAAGACGATATCGCCAAACTGAATGTCTCCGGCTCCACTGTGGTGATGAGCGGATGCGAGTTCGGCCGGCCTGGATCCCGTGCCCGGAGCCGCCATCCTGGGACTTACTCGTGCCTGGCTGCTGGCCGGAGCGCGCGCCGTGGTCGGAAGCCGTTGGCCCACTCCCGACGACACCGGCGAGTTATTTCAAGTCTTCTACAGAGATCTGCGGGACCGTTGTGACCGCGGCGCTGACGGTCGTGTCATCGGCGCATCTCTTCAAGCAAGCCCAGCTAGCCATGCTGCACTCCACGAGCTGGCGCTCCAATCCCAGTTATTGGGGCGCCTTCTACGTGGTCGGAAAGGAGTAAGCGACATGTTTGCGACGATGGGAAAGATCGAACCCAGCTCCACTCGCGCAGGCCAGAACGTGGCCGGCACGCGATGTCGATGACGGCGCCGCCGGAAACGTGGAAACGGTCGAGGCATCAGCCAGCGGCAACCGCACCGTTCACCGGTTCGGTTGACAGCTGAGCTCGTGGACCGCATCCAGCGCGGCGACGATTCCGGAATGGAAGACCTCTATCGCCTGTTCGCCAAAGGCATCCGCTTTTACTTGTGCCGGCAGCTCGGAGCGCAGGAGCTCGAAGACAAGATCCACGATACCTTCTTGATCGTCGTCCAGGCCATCCGCCGCGGCGATCTGCGCGAACCCGAGCGCCTCATGGGATTCGTCCGCACCGTCGTACGGCGCCAGGTCGCCGCCCACATCGATCACCTGGTGCATAGCCGCCGGGAACGCCTCCACATGGACGTCGGCGTTCGGGTCGCCGATGGTCGCCGCAACCCGGAACAAACCGTCGCCTTCCAGGAGAAGGTCGACCTCATGCGCGAGGTCCTGAAAGAACTGTCGGAACGCGACCGCGACATCTTGACACGCTTCTATCTCAATGAACAAAGCCAGGAACAAGTCTGCGAGGAGATGAACCTGACCGAAACCCAGTTCCGTCTGCTGAAATCCACGGGCGAAAGCCCGTTTCGGCGAGCTGGGCCAGAAAAAACTGCGCTTCAAGCAACCGCTTTCACTTTTTTTGAGAACTTCTGCGGGGTGATCGCACTGCAGCGTTTAGGGATCGTAGGTTACCTTACGCCCGCGACCCCTGAGGATTCGATGGCCCCGTCCCGGCCGTCGAGGAGGTTCTTGCCATGAACAATGGACTTAGCAGTCACTTTCCGGACGATGTTCTGGAAAGATACGCCATGGGAAAGCTCTCTAACCAGGAGGGTGAACCTTTGGAAGAACACTTACTCACTTGTGTCCCCTGCCAGCAGCGCCTTGCGGAATTGGATGAATTCCTGGGCGCGGTCCGCGCAGCCCTTTCCCTCACTCCCCAACGTTCCAAACGTCCTCAACGAGCGCTGGCATTGGCCATCGCAGCCGCATTTCTCATTTTCTTCGCGCCCCTGTACCGGACGCTGGATGCCACCGTGACGCTCAACACCGAGCGAGATGCAGCTTCGTTTCCCAGAGCGCAGGCCAATCGAGCCGTAGTGCTCCGAATCGATGCAACGCAGATCCCGCAGCCCGAGGTACCAGTTGGAAGTAGTGAACGCCGACGGCCAGCCCGTCTGGCACGCGGCGGTCGGCGCGGCGCACGATCAAATCGTCGCCACGGTTCCGAGGCCGCTTGCGCCTGGCCGACATTGGGTCCGTCTCTATGACACCGGGAGTCCATGGACCCTGTTGCGCGAATTCGGCCTGGACGTCGAAGACTAAAACACCCGGCGGCTCAGCCGGTCCACGGTGAATTTCGCCGTGTCGGCCACCGCCATCACCGCCATCACGCCGGCCTGCACTGGATCGGATACCACCAGGTCGGCGGCGTCGGGCACGCTGCCCGCCATGTTGAGACTGATCACCAGCAGGCCTTGGCTGCGCACTTCGCGCACGGCCTTCTCGATGTCGCCGCCCATCAGCGCACCGGCCAGCACCAGCGCGCGAGCGCGCGGCAATCGCGCCACGGCGCGAACCGCGTCGGCCAGCGGCTGCTCGCCCACCAGCGGAATCGTGTCAACCGAAATATGCTCGCCGCGGATGTTGTGACGGTCCGCTTCCGAAATCGCGCCGATCGCGACTTGTCCCACCTGCGCGCCGCCGCCCACGATGATGATGCGCTTGCCGTAGATCTGCTGCAGCGTCTTGACCACCGCTGACTTCGCGCACCATCTCCAGCTTTTCAAGATCGGCTTGCAGAGCCGTCGGATCGGCCGGCAACTCGATTTCGAAATAGATCCGCGATTCGGGCGGGCGCTGCTCGATGATCGACACCGAGGCGATGTCGCCCTGATGCCGCGCGATCACGCCGGTCAGCTCATGCAATACGCCCGGACCCGACCGGCGCCACGATCACCACGCCGAACCGCTCGGCGCTCATCGGATTTCGTACTTTCTCAGGAGATCGTCCCAATGGCCCTGCGCCTTGAGTAGCAGCTCGGCGATCTCGCGCACCGCGCCCGCGCCGCCCGGCTTCTCGGTGATGTGCATCGCCGAGCGCTTCACCTCCGGCCGCGCGTTGGCCGTCGCGATGCTCAACCCCACGCGGTTCATCACCACGACGTCGGTCAGATCGTCGCCCATGTACGCGACTTGCGACGCCGGAATTCCGGATTGCTGCAGGATCTCCTCCAGGATCGGAATTTTTTCGATGTGCCCCTGATAGATATATGTTACGTTGCACTGCTTGGCGCGCGCTTCGGTGGCCGGCGAAATGCGGCCGCTGATGAGACCGGTCTTGAGTCCCTTCCACGACAGCCATTGCAGCGAGATGCCATCCTGCGTGTCGAAGCCTTTGGTCTCAACCATGTTTCCTTGCGGGTCTGGCACGTTGTACAGTTTGCCGTCGGTGAGAACGCCGTCGACGTCCATCAACAGCAGACGGATTTGCGCGGCCAGCTCGGTGATCGATGCGGGCATTGAGTTTTCAGGATAACTCAGTACAAGTGAATCCCCAGTTCCTCCATCTTGCGCTGCGCCGCGGAAGTGCCGCCAGTCAACGCCGCGCCGACGATGACGTATGGTTCCCAGGTCGGGCCTGCGGCGACCGTTCGGCCGATGGGATTGTCCTTCCAGTCCCATGCGCGGCCGCCTGCGTTGTCGATCGGGACCGGAGTGTGATCCCAATGCCCCTTCGGATAGAAGTAGACGCCGATCGCTTGAATCAAGAGGCAGTACGCCGCGACGGCGACGAAGGCGCGCTTGATCCAAGGCCGCTCGAGCATCGGAGTCGCGATGGCCATGCAGATTACCGCGATCGGAAGAAGCTCGGTCAGGTAGCGAGGTCCCCAGCAGTAGCCGCCCCACCACAACGTCACGCGCGACATCACAATCGAGTGCAGCGCCGCGAAGACGATCGCAGCAGTCAGGAGTGGAGCATGCTTCCGTCGAGTCTCGGCGGCGGCCGGCGCGAGCGCGAAGAGCGCGAACAGCACGATCGGCATGTAGATCAGCAGGCCCCGGCCGGGGCTGAACAGCAGTCCGGTCAGGCCGGTGACCACCGAGCCGGCCCACATCGGAAACTCGTAAGTCCCGGTTGCGTGGCGAAACAGCGAGTAGTTGTAGGCCAACACCGCGAGGCCCACGACAACCGGCGCAGCCAGCCAGCGCGTCCAGTCGTTAATGGTCGCTCGCGCGAGCAGCAACGCGAGGCCCAGCGCCGGCAACAGGATCACGTTGCTTGGCCGGATCATCAAAGCAGCCGCAGCGCACACGCCGCACATCCAGAACGAGCGCCGTTCGAGCGACAACAAAGCGCCCGCGATCGCGAGTTCGCCAGTAGTGTGCTGCCACAAAGCCTGGCTCGCAATCGACCATGTAGCAGTGCACAGCGCGTACACGAACGTCAGCCGCCACGCCCAGTAGGCACTGGTCAAACGCTGGAGCAGCAGCAGCACGACGACAGCGGAAAGCGCAGCGACGGTTGTGGCCGCGAACTTCTCGAGAATGCGCGCCAGCGCCACCAGCGATCCAGGATCCCAATGCCGCAGGTTGGGGAACGCGAGCAGCGGAAGATAGAGCGGAGTCACCAGGAGTCCTGTGCCGATCGGATGACCGCTGTAATAATGACCGTGAGAGAACCGGATCACGTCGTGAGCGTACGAGACGTTCTTCAACAGCCACGGGGCGAAGCGATCCAGCGTGACGGTGTGGTCAAGCAGTACCGCGAGCGGGATCAGCGATGTGCACAGCGAATCGCCCGACGGAATCGGACGAAAGTTCGAATGATAAATGACCGTGAGGCCGCCGAACAGAAGAACGTATGGCCGCAGGTTCACTCGAAGCTAGGGACGAATCACGTAATCGGGCCAGCAGGTGTCTGGTTCGAAATCGTCGCTGAACGCGCGCGCAGCGCCGGCCGAGGTTGCTTGAGACGGAGCGAATTTCGGGTCAAGAATATCGGCGATCTGATCGCGCGCGGCTTCAAGATGCGCGCGGGTTTCACGATCAGATGTTTTCGCGAGCGACGCACCGATCGCCGTGTTCAACCTCTTCAACTCGGCGCGCAAGAATGGTTTCTCGTCAGGGCTGGTTGGAGCCGGCGGTCCGAAGGCGCTGCCAGCGCCGGGCGGCGTATTCAGTTTCGCGTTAATTAGATCGAGATAGGCGTGCTGCAAATTGCGGCGATACGCATCGATCTTGACGCGCGGCGAATCCAGCTCTTTCCAGATTCCCTTGCGAACGTCGTCGAGAAACTCAGTAGGAGTATAGGAGGCGCTTCCGTCGATGGCCTCCTGCTCGACTAGTCGAGCAAATCGCGAACTGCTCATGAGGTTGGTCAACACGCCGGACTGCGCGTTGCGCACGCGGCTGAGTACACCGACGGGCTCGATGCGGCGCAGGATCTCGGGATCGATGGCCCAGGTAGGCGTCGCGAACGCGTTGTCATTCAGGAATTTCACTGCCGCGGCCTGGCGCGTTGCGGGCACCGGAGTGAACAGCACACCATCCTGGCCGATGTACTTCTCCTGCGAGTTGAACCCGCCCACGATGGCCGCGACGTGATTCAGCTCGACGGTCCACTGGCCGAGCATGCGGCCGTAGATCTCGGCCAGGTCTTCGTACGGCTCGCCGGTCTTTGCCGTAGTCGCGGGCAGCAGCATCTTCGCGACGCGATGAAGATTCTTCAGACCGAGCGCGGTGGATGCCAACGCGTCTGCGTCGCCGACAGCTTCGGTCAACTGGCCGGGGTCGGAGTTGAGCGAACCGTCGGTGGTGAAGCGCAGCCAGGGCGTCTTGTCCTGCTGGCGCGCCCACTGATCGAGCATGGGCTTTTCGTCGTCCGATGTCTTGGCGCCGGCGATCGGTTTGTAGCCCCACTCGGTGGCCCAGATGTCGTAAGGTCCGATGCGCGGCACCAGGTCCGCCACGTCGATCTTGTCCTCCGGCTGCGCAACGTAGTTGAAGCGCGAATAATCCATGATGGACGGCGTGTGGCCCATCTCGTGGATCCATTTCGGATCGCGCAGCTTGTCCTCGGGATACATGGAGCTGGCTTTCATGTTGTGCTGGAAGCCGAGCGTGTGTCCCACTTCGTGAGCGAGCACGTATTCGAGCAGGCGTCCCATCAAGTCGTCAGGCAGCGGCAGCTTCTGCGCGCGCGGATCGAGCGGGCCGACTTGCAGGAAATACCAGTCGCGCTGCAGGTTCATGACGTTGTGATAGAACTGGATGTCCGCGTTGAGAATCTCGCCGGTGCGCGGATCGCTGATGTGCGGGCCGGAGGCGTTCTCAATCGTCGAGGGCAGCCAGCGGACCACGGAATGGCGGACGTCCTCGGGGCTGAAGTCGGGATCCTGTTCCGGAGTGGGCGCGACTTTCGCGATGATGGCGTTCTTGAAACCGGCGGCCTCAAACGCAGGCTGCCAGTCCTCGATCGCGCGCTTGAGCCACGGAACCCACTTGGTTGGCGTCGCGGAATCGATGTAATACACGATGGGCTTCACCGGTTCCGAGAGAGCGGCTGAAGGATCTTTCTTCTCCAGGCGCCAGCGAGTGATGTAGCGGCGCTGCGGCGCGCGCTGTTCGTCGCGGCTGTAGTCGAGTTGCGAAACCGAGAAGTAGCCGACGCGTTCATCGAACAGTCGCGGCGTCATGGGATGCTCGGGTAGCTTCACCATGCTGTAATGCAAAACCACCGTCGCGCTGCCGGGACGCATGCCGGATCCGCCACGTCCGCCGGTGGAAGGGCCGCCGCGACCGCCGCCGCCGGGCGTAGGCCTTGTCGCGTGTAGGTGTGCGAAGCTTCGGCTTCGATGTTCTCCGGATACGGCGAAACGCGCTCGATGTAAGATCGCGAGGCGTCCATCGAGCTGGCGTTCAAGCGCTGGCGCGCGCTGAATTCGTAGACGTCGGTGGAAAACAGGCGCGTTACTTCGATCACGGCCGAGTTCTTGTCGGCGCTGAAGGCCGCCACCGGAAAACTCATGATGATGGCGTTGTTGTTGGCCGCCTGGACAGCTTGCGCGATCGGTGTTTTGGGATCGGCGACGACGTCGTAGTCGACGCTGCGCAGGTTGACCTTGTTTCCTTTGAGTTCCCAATAGACGACGCGGCTGGAGAGTTGCTGGCCGCCGTAGCCGACGCCGATGGTGGTCTTCGCGATTTGGGTATTGAAGAGAAATTCCTTGCCGAAGTTCGCTTTTCGGAATTTCGTAATAATACTTGTCCTTGATCTGATGAACCGTGAACACGCCCTTCTTGGACTGGGCGTCTTTGGTGATGATTTTCTCATAGGGCTGCGGATCCTGTGACGCTGCGCTACCGGGGCGTTGCGGGCCTGCAGTAGCTCCTCGGCCGGCTGGCGTGTCGGAGGGCGCTGGCGGCGGATCATCCTGCGCGTGCAATGCGGGCAGCGCGCAGAACGCGAGAGTCAGCATGAGAACGGGCACGGTGCGGTTCATCATTTATTCACTCCTAGGCGGATTGCAACTATGTTAACGCGAGAGAGGCTTGGCTAGCCCGGCAGGACGGTGACGAGCTTGATGCGGCGGCGATAGCGGCTGAGCAGGTAGTCTACGAACTCGCCGATGATCAGGTTGGGGCGGCCTTGACCGCGATTGATGACGCGGCAAGTGAGGATGGAGGTGGCGCCGTCCCACTGGATGTTCATGGAGCCGCCACGCTCGCTCTCGGTGGAGCGCACTTTGGTCCAGCCCGGTGAGCGGCCCGGTTTTTTCTCCTGAATGATTTCGAGATCGTGCCGGGCGAGGCGAGGATCGTTGGCGATGGCGTCGCGCAGGCTGCGACCGCGGGTGCATACGACTTGAACGACGGTTTGCATGCGGCCCTCCTGGTATTGAGGGTACATGGGTTGGCGTGGCGGCGGGAAGAGAGATATTTCGGTGTGATCGGATGTGAGCGAGTCGCAGTCACGATAAGCAGTCACGATAAGAGGATAAGCCCGGCGGTGGTTCGCCGGCAGAGTTGGGGATTGCAAGTGACGCGGGCTTCGTTCTGGTACGCGCACGTGTCCTGCCCTACTACGCGATGGCACCATGATCTGCACCGAAAGTGCGGAAGATCCCAAGTCAGGTTGTCAAACGCAAGCTGAACATGTCGGTGAAGGTGGTGGTGGAATCGTGCGCCGAGTGGGGATTGGTTAGGTAGCTGCCGACGATTTTGACGGCGTAGTTGAGCTAAGGCCGTCACCAGCGGCCAGCATCATGCTCACCCGGCTCGACGGCTACATCGCGGACCGTAGCCGCAGCAGTCACAACGGCGGTGGGCTTGGAGCGGTGCGGTCAATTGTGGAGCGCCAGACCCAGGGAGCGCAGCCAATAGAGCACATTCAAGCTCAACAACGAATCAACAAGGATTCAACTGATTCGGCGCAACTCATAGAGTCGTAAGCGGCTAAAACGGAGGCACGTATTGTCTGTCGCCGACGAGTTTGGTGTGCAAGGGCTCGCGGGTTCAGATCCCGGCGGCGGAAGAGGGTCGTCTCTTCTTCATCGTAATGTACGCGGCATAAAGGGCATAGAGCTAGAATCTAGATTCTCATGCTAGAGTATTTTGGTTGTACGGAAGCTGCTATCCCTGCTACATTTATGATGCTGGCTGAGCGGGAGTAATTCAGTGGTAGAATGCCAGCTTCCCAAGCTGGACGTCGCGGGTTCGAGTCCCGTCTCCCGCTCCATCTAAACGACTTACGAGAGCAAATCCAGCCGATTCCAAGCCCCACTCTCCAAACACTCCATTAAGCAGCCATCACTTCAGATTCGAGCTTCGTGACTGCCATAGTTCGTTGCTCCAGATCAGACTTCGTGTACACGTCGAGACTGACCCCAATGCCGTGGCCCAACTGATCGGCCACCACCTTCGGATCGATCCCGGCCTTCCGAGAAAGGCTAGCGTGCGTGCGCCGCATGACCTGAAAATCTACCCACTCAAGACCCAGCGGTTTCAACCGCGCCGTCATGTTTCGACGTAAGCAGTTGTCCCGCGACATCGGCGTCACGAGCCGCTCCGACGGGAACACCCAAGCATCCGGTTCGACCTTGGGACAGATGGAATTCCACTCCTTCATATCCGAAACGATTGAGGGACTAAACGCGGCTACACGCACAGACCGCTTGCTCTTCGGGGTTCCGACCTTCCCGCGGTAGATGCGCTGTTCGATGACTGCTTCCTGCTCGCCGATGTGCCGCCACTTGAGCCCGAAGATCTCTCCGGGCCTCATGCCGGCGAAAATCGCCAAGCGAGAGAGCAAGCGCTCTCGGAGATCCAGCGCGCCGAGAAGCTTCACGACTTGCTCACGATTCATGACTAGCCGTTCCGGCTGGTAGGCCGTGGTCGGCGTCATGAGCGAAGCGGCGGGATTGCGTTCCACCACCCCGTCCTCGTGAGCAAGCTGGAAGATTGCGCGCAGATTCCATCGAAGATGGGAAACCACGCTGGCGGACAACCCGTCGGCAGCCTTCTGGTCCAGGAAATCCTGGAGCTGTTCGCGGTTGAAGGTGCTCATGTCGAGCATCCCAAGATCCCCGGTGATGTGATAGTGGATGCGTTCTTTCGAGGTCGCAGCCGTCGACTCCTTCCATTTGCGCTGACAGAACGGCAGATACTTCTCCTTCACAAAGTCCCTCAACGTGTACTTCTTCTGTTCCTGCCGTTCCTGAGCTGTCTGATTCAAGGGCCGCATGATTTCGTTTAGCATAAGGCTCGCTCGCCCTTGGCTCATCTCCGAGCACTTGCCCAAAGTCCGGTAGCGCCTGGAGCCTTCTTCCCACCACAGCGCCCCCCAAACCATGGACCTTCCCTGTTTTCGCTTCTGTAAACTACCCTTCTGATACCGCCTTCTTCGCATGATTGATGTCCTTTCATGCGTCTCCGGCGTCTTGTCTTGACCGTCCACGAGGATATCACCGTTGCCCAGCGCGCGATTCCACCTGTTCGATCCATTCGACGAGAGTGGCCCGGCGAACCAGGCGGCGTCGGCCGAGCTGCAGGTAGGGAAGCCGGGGCACGCCGGCGACGAGGCCATTGAGTAGGTTGTAGAAATGGGCCTTTGAACAACGAAGTACTTGCGCTCCTTCGCGGGTCGTCAAGACCTCAGGGAGTGAATCAAATTGAGTCGGCTCCATGCCAAGAAGTTTACGCCCCAGGAAATCTTCGCCAAAATTTTCTCCGCTGCTTATTGGAACAGGCTCAACCTTATGTTCTTTAAAAGCAACGGGCTAAAGAAAAAAGAGGTCTCGCATAACGGTTCTGACGAAAGTTTGCAGAGATCGACTGAAGTTGGCCAAAGTTTTCAGTCGCGGCTGGCGCACTGGCCTTGGGCTTTTTCGCGTGAATACCTAATAGCTTTTTTCACCAAGTCCCGGTGGTAGAGAAGGGCTCCGAGCCATGTACGTGCTGGGTGATCGGACAGGATGGGCCACGTCTTCGGAACCGGAACATGGGCCTTGTCCAGTTGCTCACAGATTTCCATCAGTTGTTCATGCTTGGTCCAATCATTCCCGAATCCACTAACGATACTTGCAATCTTGGTATGGGTTTCCCAATCGGTTGTCGGCCCCCGCCCCCCCTTGCCCCCGGTTTCTTGAGACTCGGGTGGCTTGGAAAGAGCGGATGGTCGGTCAGCGGGAGGCTGACGAGTCCAAGGCGAAGCGGTTGCAAGGTCAGTAGGGGATGATTTGCCCAGATAGGGGATGGCTTCCGGCTTGACTGCCTGTAGTAAAGCAGTTTCACGAGCGGCGATCAAGGCGTCCACCTCCGGAGCCGGCAACGACTTATAGTCGACCAGGCGCTTGCCCTGATACCAGCTAAGGCTTTTGGGGGACGTGTAAGGCGAGTCTATGCGCGGGACCAGCATTGCCTGGGTTGGGTCCGTGTGGATCTTGATGAAGCAGTGGCGGGCGTATTGTTCCTTCAGGGCAGCCGTCAATTCAGTGAGCTGTTCCTCGTGTGTGTAGTACTGTACGCTGGACAGCTCTTGAAAGGGCACTGGAACGAACACCGGAATGTCGGCGACGGACTCGCTATCGCCAAAACTGTCCGATCCGGACGATCCTCGGCTCGATGCCCAGCTGTTGCCAGAAGTTGTTCCGCGGCTCGTGCCGGCTGAGGCTTCTCTGCCAAACCAGTCTGAAGGTCCAAAAACTCGCCGGCGTTTAGGGAGGAAGCGGACGCGGCTGCGGAACTCTCCATCCAGCCGCTGGAAGACGAATGGCTGGTGGAGCGCGTGTGCACTTGGCGTCGTTCTTCCTTGGGCCAGAACTTGGTTTGGTAGATCGCCACTTTGATTTTCTTGGCGTCAAGGTCGCGGATGAACAACTCTTCCGCCATCATCCGGGCGCTGACCGGCAGGCAGCCCGCCGAACACGGCCTTGATGCGGCAGTTGGTCAGCACGGCGTCCGTGATGTTTTCGTCTAGGTGGCCAAATCGCTGGTGCGAGAGAATTGTAAAGAGGCCAAACTTTCTCACCTGATCGAGCATGTCCGCGATGTCCAGCGAAACGAAGGACTGAAACTCGTCCATGTAGAGATAGTAAGGTTTGGGATCTCGGCCGAGAGCGTCCTTTTGCCTGCGGCGGGCGCACTCAAAAAATTCGTTGACCAGGAGCGCGCCGAAAACACGAGCGTTCTCCTCGGATAGCTCGTCACTGGGAGCAAGGTTGACCAGGAGAATTTTACCCTCATCCATGATGGCCTTGAGATCCAAAGTGCGCTCCGGCAGGCCCATGAAGCGGGTCAGAGCGGGCGAAGTGAGGAAACGAAACAACCGGTTCTTAGCAGAAAGGATTTCGTCCCGCCACTCCCGTGCCTTGAGCTGCTGCAATTCGCGCCACTCGGCTTGGACCAGCGGGCTGTTGAGCTGGTCGACCAGGTGGCTGCGGATGTCCCGAGCGTTGAAGTCAATCAGGTGTTGGACCTGGGGCAAGCCGAGATTCTGATCCAGCATGACCGTGTAAATCAAACGCAGGGTGCGTTCGAGAGTCGGTGTCTGATCCGTGCTCTCGACATTCCAGGCGTGCATGGTGGCGGCAATCCGCCGGTCGACTTGAACCGAGACGCTGGCAGCGTTGGATTTCTGGAAGGGATTGAATCCGACAATGGCCGTGGGAGCAGAAAGGTTTAGCAGGATGATATCCCGGTTCAGTACGTGATGCGCGCAATACGCCAGCACCTCGTTATACAGCGTGCCGTGCGGGTCCAGCAGGGCGAAGCCTTGGCGGCTGCGCAGATCCCCGCGAATCATCCACTCCAAAAACTTAGACTTGCCGGAGCCAGAAGAGCCGATGACGTGCAAGTGGGTTCTCCTCTGTTCCGAAGAGAGTTTGAGTGGTCGGCCCTCAGCGTCATAGCCAATGTGAAGGTCTCTCACAGAAGTTTGCTCCAGCGCTCGTAAGCTCGTTCTAGTGCCGCTTCAATCGCGTTGAGTTGCCGCGTACGTTCATCCTCGTCGGCAACTTTCAGAGCCTCGGCCTTTTGCGTCTTGAGATCGGCGATATGCGCTTCGACTTCCCGCTTTTCCGCGGCCCGGCGCTGCTCGGGCGTGAGGCGATTGTCCGGCCGCTCCGGATTTTGGATGGCTGTCTTCTTGGCTTGTAGAGTAGCGAGTTCCACTTCGATGGCAAGACGCTCCTTTTGCAACTGCAGGCCATCCAGGGCGCTGGCCTGCTGTTGCCTGGCTCGTAGCTCCTGTTGTTCCAGCTTGAGACGAAGCAGGCGATTGTCCTGCTCCAGCTCCATGGCCTTCAGGTCCTGGATCAGTGTTTCGTACTGTTTGGTCAATTCCAATCGCTCGATGAAGCTGCGCAGAAACTTTGTCCGCACCTGAGCGGTACGATGTTCAGCGCCTAGAATGAAGCGGCTTCTGAGCTGATCGACGTAGAGAGTCAGAAGATTCGGTTGTGTTTGGATGACGTTGAGTTGGCGGGTAATCTGGCCTTCATCCCAAACAGTTGGAAAGCTGGGTAGCGAGTCCATGCAAGTTCCTTCGGACTGAAGAAATAGTGGAGTTGCTTTTCGTTTTGGCTCAGAGCTGGTATGCAAGCTTAATCGTCGTGCCAACTGAAAGACACCAACTGTAAAGCAGCAAAAAGAAAGTAAAAGGAGAAGTAGCCACGTTTCCATCGCTCACACTCCAGGGTTCCGACTGGATACCCTCTCCGATGTTCTGAATGATTTAGACCAGCACTACAGAATACACCGAAGACGAGATTTTGCAATAGAAAACTTTCTTAATCGTGTGGACGCGGAAAGGGGAATGCGAGGCAGTTGAACAACCTTTTCAAAAGAGCAATCTGTCCTGGGGGTGGCATTTTCTTCTGCCTTGGTCTGTGCCTACTTTGAATGAATTCGATACTACTCTGTTACAAATCCGAAACAGTACCGCGCGTCTGGCAAAGACTCGAGTAGCACCTGGTATTGCCCGGTTTGTAGGGGTTCGCTCACCTCATATCTCCACAAATATTGATCCACTTCTTTTCCATGCACTTGGACACTATTCACGAGCGCACCATTGATTGGCTGATACGTTTCGCGATGACCATTGCGCTGAGTGAGTAGGGCTAATATAAGGGAGTCCCTATACTCGCTTGGCTCGGAGTATTGAACGTAGAAGACGACATGTCCTTCGCGACTACTGAAGTGGGCATTCGCAGAGGCACCTTCGACGGTGAAATCTCTTTCTTGATCAAAGCGAGTCTCGTGACCAGGACAATAATCTAACGGTTGCAAATCACTCCTGAAACGCCAAATGTAGGGAGCGTTCTGTTTCGGCGGTCTAATTCCCCAGTACGGATCTCGCTCGATCGTCTTCGAAAGCTTGGAAGCTTCCTGTTCCTGAGACTGCCCACCAACAGACTGAGTAACCGGAGCAGATTCCGGCGCCGCCGCAACGGGCTGGGGAACCGGCGGTTGTGGAACAGGAACTGGACTAACGGTAGCCGAAGAGGTTGTTGGAGCCGCGGCCCCAGTTTCTGCAGGGGACACTGCTTTGGACGAAGACGAGTACTGAGATTGAATAGGGGCCGACGACTGAGGGAGAAACGTAGGGGTTTGATCGGCTGCTGGACGCATCACGTAGGCGAGCATCGCTGCAAACAAGAAAACTCCGCCGAGTACGAACACCAGCCAAGGAATCCTGGTTCTGGAGTCGTTGGTCCGCTCGAAAGAAGGTCGCGGTGATGTGCACGGGCGCAGAGGTGAGGGTTCGGGCTTAGGCCCCAAAGAGATCGGCGCCGAAGACGACCTGGGCGC
The DNA here is from genome assembly GCA_963792065.1 of Terriglobia bacterium. Classification (GTDB taxonomy): domain Bacteria; phylum Acidobacteriota; class Terriglobia; order Bryobacterales; family Bryobacteraceae; genus Palsa-89. The sequence goes on along the minus strand of CAWBUU010000002.1, from coordinate 1,079,525 downwards.
ATTTCGATCGGGTGCCGCACTGCCAGAGGCAGATGACGCCCGGTGCCCATGCGGCGTGCCAACCGGAGAGTCGTTTGGAACGACTGGTCGCCCCTCGCCGAAAACAGACGTATGACGTTTAGGCGTTTTGGGGTCGCTAGGCGTGGCCACCCGTGCTCTCGTCTCAGCGTTTGTTTTTGACTCAGATGTTATGAAGGTATCCGCAGTCTGGGGCGGAGGTGTAGAGGATTGCTCGGGCCGATGCGAGCGGGAATCGCTTAGTGTGTCGTTTGAGGAACCAGGCGCTGTCCAGGGATTAGGCTTCGGTGATCCGCTAATAGGATGCACGGGAACTGGTCGTGGCCCTTGCGCGGCAAGATAAGGGCCGATCTCATCTTGTAAGTGCTGCGAGCACTTGGGAAGAAGGTCTCGGAGGGCGTGTTCGAATGTCAGCTTGGCACGTTCTACTTCTGCTATCGTGAGAGGGGATTCACCTTCCTCGATATGAGCGATTCGATTACGGATGTGTCTTGCGCTGTGAACGCCCCACCAGTCGGACAATGTCTTGTTATACTTCTGCTCCTGAATTAGGTTATGCAGTTTCTGTCGCTCGTCGGCGGGAAGTTTCGAGATTTCCCTGAGGCACCTTTCTACATCCGTAACAAGGCCCAACACTTCCGCACATATCGGATGCCTTCGGTTCAGACTGCTGCTGGCTTCCATACTTAAACACTAGCGATTGGAATAAGTATACCCAATACGCCGAACGCCAACATTCACGCGTTCCTTTCTTCGTCATCTTTCGTTGCACCATAGCTGCCGTCTACGAGTTTTAGGATGTCTTCAAGAGAACGAACAACTTCTTTCTCGTTAGAAAAAGGTCCAGCGTATCTAATGTGGTCAAGAAGATCGGTGACTTGCCCGAGAATGTATCTTATGGTTCGTGCAGCTTCCTCTTCTTCGTTGTTGTCCCTGTCATTCAATGGCAGGGAGGGATCATGTTCATTTGGCATTACCGGATTTGTTGGTTTGATCGGGACGCTTCGACGAGAGCGTCCGGCACAAATGATCGGCAATTGAATGCTAGAGGGTATCTGCAAAACGGTCAAGCGCCTGTGGTTGCCCACAACCGAATCGTGGAAAAAGGTTGAATTATATCGCTATCCGTTCGACTTCGTCGAGGGTGATCTCATCGCTTGTTCGGCCGTAAAGCTTGGTCGTTCGTGGTGATTCGTGGGCGGCGATGGCCTGAACGTTCTCGATTGTGGCACCGTTTTCCAAGAACGCAGTGATGCCGGTAGCTCGGAGGGTGTGGCAGGCTGTGAGCCGCTGACCGGATGGCAGAAGTGCAGAACTCGTTGCTGTCCTTGACCGCTTATGTCCTACGGTTTAAACTACCTTCACTCGCACGTTTCAAAGATTTGAAATAAAAGCCGAGTGCAGCACTTTGTTGCACTCGGCGCTTGTGTTGGCGAGCTTAATATCAATCCGCGCCAGGATAGGCGTCATCCCAGCACAGTTGGAAACCGCCCACCAGTGTTGTCGGTACTCCTGTTTTTCCGCACCCCGCGCAACGACGTTCCGAAAGAGGAGTGGCTAATTGCACCAAGGCTTCTAACTCTGATGCAAGTTGTCGTAGTTGGCCGGCTTTCTGTGCCAATAAGCGGAAGTCCGGCGGCGATGCCGCAATAGATTGGCTAGTCGACATTCTTTCTTGACTCCTTATGTTGACGGCCAAGTGCTCCCGCTAGGTGCGAGAGCTTCGAGCCCGGTCGCAAACACCGGGCTCTCTTTCTTGGCCGGATAGGGCCTGCGCCAGAAGACACTTCACTCAAGGACTCCATGAGTCCTTGATACTGGGAGCCTTTTTCGCTGAAGAAGTGAAGCTATGGGTTCATAGTTTCGGCAAACTCCAGTTCGCGCAAACGTACTGTTATTGCCTGAAACCGCCCACCGTCGTTGCCGGCAGGTTTCGCGACGCGACGACTCACGTGAGCCGCTTAAAGCTGGCTGCCGTTTATAAGGGCAACGGCTGAAGTTTCTGGTCTTCCGTGTAGACGGTGGCAGATCACAGTCGGCCAGTCAATTCAATTTTCACAAGCTACCCGGAAAACGCGCCGGTTCGCTAGCCGGAAGGAGTCCCGAGAACTTCCTGTTGGATTATAGCTGAAACGTCAGAATCGTGGTGCTGTGTCCATAAGGTGTGCTTGCTGAAATTGTAATGCGCTGAACCTCGTCCAGCGTGATTTCGTCGCTGGTGCGGTCGTAGAGTTTAGTAGTGCGCGGAGATTCGTGGGCGGCGATCCCCTGGGCGTTTTCGATGGTGCCACCGTTCTCTAGTGATGCTATCGACGTAGCGTATACTCGAGCCGCTCGTTAATGTCCCTGATCGTGAGGAACTGTGCAGGCACTCATGACTGTCGTGGTATTTCCCGCCAGATCTGACGCGATTGCATTGAGCGTGTAGATTCTTCCGTTGCCCATGCCCAGTCTATCGGCTCGGAGTTGAATAACAAACCCACCTGAACTAGTGGGCGTGATATCAATCTGTGGGTCCCTCGGGTCGATTGGTTCGTTGCTCGTGCCGGTCACCGTAAATGATCCCGGCGCCAGTCCTGAAAGGGCGTCCATGGTAGTGACGGTCGCCACTTGAACTAGCTTGTGAGTTGGCGGCCACAGCGCGCAGCCTGGAGCTGGCATGCCGGAAATGACCGGCGCGGTCTTATCGATCTTGATGGTAATCGGAACCGAAGCGGTCAGCCCGGCTCCGTTCGTTGCCGAGCACGTTAATACGATGCCCGCCGTACCAGCGATCAGCATTGCCGAGCTGCATCCCGTCGAAGACCCTATGCCCGACTCAGGATCACTGACGGTCCAAGTGACACTCACATTGCTGCGATACCATCCATTGTTTCCTAAGGTACCAGTGATTTGCGGGACGATAACCGGCGGTGTAGTATCGGTGATCACACGTGTACTGGTTTCCGGCGCAGTCTTGCCATTTTCAACGTTGCCTACGAGGTCGCGAGCGGTGCTGTAGAAAGCGTACGAATGCCCGCCGGTTCCGGGATATAGCCCTTGGGTTGCCGTGGTGTTGGTAAGCCACGGACCAAGAGGACCACCATTATCGGATACGTAAATGGTGAAGTCCTGAACACCCGCGCCGACGTCCGCACCCGACCAATGCACTGGGAAGATAGGCGCTGTTTCTGTGGCGGGCAACGGGGAGACGGCGCTCACGGGTTTTGTGTTGTCGATCGTGTTCGACCATGTGGGTGTGTTGATTGGTGCATTGACATCAAAGACGACGGTGGCTGTGTTCTGTATCACCGTGCCTGTCATGGCCGTTGACTTGGGCAACACACTGAAGAAGACGCTGCCATCCCCACCGGGAGGAAGGAAACCGGCGAGCGGATCAGTGGGTGGCTGGTGCGTCGTCGGATCCAGGGACTGGAACGTCCACGTCAGAACGTTCGCTGAGCTATTGAGTGACGCGCCAATTCTGACCAACAAGTTCGTTGTGGGACGCAGATCAACTGTGGTGACGAACGGGACAACGGACAGTGGAATTGATGGAGGGGTGATCACTTGGTTCCCGAGGGTGATTGGACCCAATGTGAGCGATGTCAAATCAACGTTGGGATTAAGCGAATCCACAATAGTCACTACCTGGGCCGGTGCGGTTGCTGTCGGAGTGTTTTCAAACGTTAAGAAGTAAGGTAGAGCAAGGGTACCTTGCACATATCCGCCCGGCCCCACACCTGGTGTACCGTTCTTTGAATTTGGGTCCAACGAGGCAACACCGCAAATTTTGAGCGATGACGAGTTATCTGCAGGTATGGCAGTGGGCGGCTGTGGCTGAGGCTGGGGAGGAAACACAAGTGAACTTGGCAACGCCAGAGCTTGCGATTGGAATAAAGCAATCTGAGAATCTAAAGTCGCCACTTGATCGAGGGGTATCTGCGTTAGGGCGAATGCTCTTTTGAGCTGGATTATGGTATTGACAAGTGCTTCTCCAATGATTTCGAGCGCGTCTATTTCCTGGGGATTGTTGCACGAGAGCGGGCAGCCAAGAATGGATGCCGCAAGACATAATCCATTCTTAGCATTCTCTGCGTCCTGGATCTCTTGCTCTAGAACTCCATCGGCCGCTTCGATAGCGTCGCAGAAGGCGGAACTGAGAGGATCTGCTACATTGAAGCAGAAGTTAACTCCAGCCGGTGGTGGAAGAACGAAGTGGATTTCCAAGAGCAGGTTTGCGAGCCGTAAACCATACAGGAGGGCTATGTACGCATCAGAGGCGGCTTCTGCGGCCTCGTAGACAATGCAGGGATCAGTAGGTTGAACGATGTGGCTCTTCCCGGTAATCGATGGACAGCTGGTAGATCCGCTGAGGGGCGCGATGGCGGTGAAGGGCAGTCGCACGGACGAGAGTGCTGTAACAGTACCTAAGAAGGTCGATGGGGACGCCTGGCCTGTTGCCGACGAAGATACCTGAACCAATGAAGCCAGGTTCTCACCCGCCGATTCGCTAACAACTGCTGCAACATTGGTGGCATCCACGATGCCATGGTTTTGAATAAGCGCAAAGTAGTTTTGATTTGTCCCAAATCGAATCTTGTCCCTGCCGATGATCTCCACTGTCAATTGTGGTGTGCCGCCCTGCTCGACCGTGAATCCAGCTGACAGAGTCGTCGATGTGCCATCCGGATTTGTAACAATGACGTTGCGAACTCCAGGTGCGGCATCCTTTAAGTCAAAAGTCGCCGTAAGAGTCGATCCATTCAGAACATTTACATTCGAGCTAATGATGTCTCGGCCAATGCCAACGAGCTTGACTGTGGCGCCAGTCACGAAACCACTCGCAATCACCAGGGTCGTAACTGTTCCGGCATTCCCACCGTGATTCGGAAAAACACCGGACGTCGGCTGTGCCTCGGTGAACTGGTAAAAGGTCACATCAGCTTTAGCATTGCCGCCGGAGGTAGCGTCTCCAATAAAAAGCTGGTTCGGCACGGACACGGATTCGAGTGCGCCCGCGAAGACCTGAGAACCGTCGACGAAGAATGTATACCCAACACCCGGTGTCGCTTTAACACTGTAATCGTGAAATACAGTATTGTTAAGGGAAAGGCGAGTCCCGGACGTATCCGAAATAGTAGATGTATCCATAGAAAATCGAAGTAGCTCCTTTCCAGTGGATACACCGAAACTGAATCCTCCACTGTCCAATCGTTCCGACTGAAGCACGCGAGCGTGCACCTCTAAGACGAATGGCTTTGTTGGATCGACAGCGCCGTACTGAATGTAGTACTCAAAGGCTGTTCCGCCCGCGCCAAGTCCAGTCCCTATCGTGTTTTGATGGAGTGCTGTCCCATCAGCGTAGAAGATAGGTGTGGTTTGACCAGCCCCAAAGCTAGCTTCGCTTGGGCCGCTTGTGGTGTAGGTCCATCCTTGGGCACTCGGTAACCGGTCGAAGCTCAGGGAAACTGTTCCCTGAGCTCGACAGGAAATTGGCACAAGCACAGCAATCAACCAACTCAACGTCAGCAGAATGAGCTTCATCGTCCCTCCTTCGTGGAGCGAGTGAACCATCGCTGCACGGACTGCAACGGCCCAAGATCCCATTGAGGTTTCCGCGTGTGGGTTCAGTATACACCCACCTGTTTCATGTCCTCCAACCAACGGTCATTATCCGATTCCCTTCGCCGGCCCCTTTAAACCGTGATGACGAAGCGTACCTTTCAGGTTCCGATTCGAAGCGCTTGTCACGCTCCGGGTCTCTCCACTGCTGGGCGGGGACAGAAACGTGCCGTCCTCACGCCGATTTCATGCTCCGACAACTCTTCCGCCGCTGCACTTCGGACGGTTTTTTTTACGGAGCCGAACGCTTCCTGGACAATCGAGATGCCACGGTCGCTACGCTCCGATGGTATTCGGGATCATCCCGGATTGGCGTTCGGATTCGCCGTAATCCCCACACTTGTGTCCTACTCAAATCGAAATCCGCTCCACAATGTTACGAGTGATCTTCTTCTGCCGGCGGTCATAAAGTCTGGTCGTCCTCGGGTCCGCGTGGCCGACCAGGCGTTGCACATCCTCTAACGGCACCCCTTGCTCTAAAAGATCGGTGATGGTGGTTACGCGAAACGAATGCGGCGACAGGCGAGCGGAGAGCGAAGCGTCCTTCAGCCTGCGCTTGACCATTCGACAGACATCGACCGCCACAATGCCGTGATCCGTAAGATGCCCTGTCTTTCGATAAGCAGTCCGAAACAGGGGAGTGTCCGGTTGGGCAGTGCGCAAAACGGCCCCATCAATATAAGCAAAGAGCATTTGCTCTAGGTCATGCCTGACCGGAATTTCCCGGCTCTTGCCCCCCTTCTCCTCAAAGTGCAGCATCCACTGCTCGCCGGCATGATAGAAACTGCCGCGCTTCAAACTCGCCACGGCTCCGGCGCGCGCGGCCGTATAGATCAAGATAGCGATGATCGCTCGATCGCGCAGGCCCACGACAATTGAAGTGTCAATCGAGCCGAGTAAGACCCTCGCGTCCTTGACCGTGATCTCCGGCGTCTTGCCTTCCATGACCTGATAGCGTTCACCGCGGACCGAGAGCGCGGGATTGAGAATCACGGCGTGCCGCGTGACCAAACTATCAAAGAAGTGGCGGATGGCGGCCAAGTGCTGCTTGCGTGTTGCCACTGACGTGCTCTCTTTTCGTAGCCAGTCCAAATATAGGCCAACGTCCCTGGGCGCAATGCGCCGAAGCTCTAGACCATGTGCCTCCGCCCACTTCAAGAATCGCCTCACGGCGATGAGGTACGCGGCTCGAGTATGCTCGTTGCGAAGCCGCCCAAAGAAAAACTCCTCAGCGGCAAACACCGCTGCCTTACCGGCGCGAGCAAGAATCGGCAACTGGCTAGAAAGAAAAGAAGACTGGATTTGGCCGGAACGAGCTGGCCGGAAGGCACAGAAGGCATGCTCATGGATGGGCAGTTTAATGGCTAATAATGTCCTTTATGATAGGTTAAGCTTACACTGGAGGCGGCAGACTGTCAAAAGGTTTTTTCCGCAAGGGGCCAGGTTGTTCTCTTACCATCGAAATCAGACTTCTGGTGCCCGACGTATCCAACGAGAACGGCATGGCTCATTGGTGGCCCCGCGGCAGTTTTATCCGGCCAGCTCGTCGCGTCGTTCCAGAGTAGTGTATAATGTGGAGCCATTAGGCACATGTTTTGACAGGAGAGTGGAGGACATGTCTTTCAGGAAGTCAGTATCTGCCGTCGCATCCCTTGGCATTAGACATAAAAGAGTCCGAAGTGAAGGCTGTTTTACTCCGAGGTGGATCATATGAGCAAGGTTTTTGGAATTGCCGCAGCGCTCGCGGCCGTCGTCGTGCTGTTTTTCATAACAATGCAGTGGATCTATCCTGCTCTCCAAAGCAGGGAGGCTAGACGGCAGAAGGAACACCGTCTCGCATCAGCTCCTGCGCAGATTCCGAAAACGATTTATTCAAAGACCTCTCTCCTAGCAGGCTGCTGAAAAGCACAGCCGAAATTGTTCCAGCGGTATTTTCTGAATTTCAGAACAGAGTTGGCGCGGCCGGATGAGTGTTCCGCGAGTGGATTCTCGACTCCAAAGGAGCCGCGATTCCGCTGCCGGCCTTGTTTCAGGCAGGCTGCGCCATCAGATTGCGCATCCGAACCAGGTTGTAAGCTGCCGCGGCGAAGGTGAACATCCATCCGACTTTGTCCGGTCCCCGGAACCGCGTCTTGCGTTGTAAAGCCACCGTCTTCATCCATCCGAAGACTTCCTCCACACGTTTCCGTTTCCGCTGACTGACCGCATAGCCAGGTTGATTCGTGGTCCGCGCGTCGATCGCGCTGCGCCGGTTCGTATCGTTCTGCGCGACATGCGGCGTCACCCGAAACTCGCGCATCTGTTCCACGAAATCGGCCGTATCATAGCCGCGATCCGCACCCAGTGTTACGCGCTTACTGCCCCCGGGAATCTGCTCTACCATCTCCACCGCCGCTGCGCGCTCGGCCGTGCCCGTCGCCAGCGTCACGCGCGTGTTCACCACCAGTCCGTTGCGATTCTCGGTGAGGATGTGACCCAGGTACGCCAACCTCGCTTCGCTCCCGCTGCTCTTCTTATATAGACGCGCCAGCGGATCGGTCTTCGATTGATGCGTGTCGTTGGAGCGCTTCTGATTGCGATAGTTGAGCGTTGGGTTACTTCCGGGATCTGGCGGTGGAGGCGGCTTCAGCACATCGTCGTCATTCTTGAGCTGGAAACTCTTCTGCCCCGCCCAGGCTTCTATTAGCGTTCCATCCACCGTGAAGTGCTCGTCCGATAACAGCCGCTTTCGCCGGGCCTGCCGCAACACCACGCGGAAAAACTCTTCGGCGATCTCGCCTTCCAGCAACCGGTCGCGATTCTTGGTGAACACGGTCGGATGCCACACCGCTTCGTTCATCGACATCCCCACGAACCAACGGTACAGCAGGTTGTACTCCAGTTGTTCCATCAGCATCCGCTCGCTGCGGATCGAGTACAGCATCTGCAGCAGCAAAGCCCGCAACAGCCGTTCCGGCGGAATCGACTTCCGCCCATCCTCGTCGTAGAGCTCATCGAAGCGTCCGTCCAGCGCTTTCAGCGCCTCGTCCACCATCGCCCGGATCGGCCGCAGGGGATGGTTTGCCGGCACTCGCTCCTCCAACGATCCATATCCGAATAGCTCGTGTTGTGTTTGGTCTTCTCCGCGCATAAGGAGAAGACGATCTCATTGGCTTTTTGGATACTCTCTGGTGGAGCTTTTCAGCAGCCTGCTAGGCGGGGTTGGTGTGGCTATCGTCTCGGGCGAGCGGACCGAAGCGACGCGGAGGGATGGTTCGACGGCTAGCGTAACCCGTGAATACGATGAGAAGGGGCGATTGCTGGCTTCGCGGCGTCGCGTCGACCTTGCTGGGGGGATCACGGCTGATATCAGTGATCTATCGGGGACCGTCACGGAATTGAAAGTGCCGAATGGCGATGAGGCTCGGACTCTGGCTCGTTTCTTGCCGCAATCCGACTGTGCTCTCCGGGTCGGTGCATATGACAACCGGGCGCGCCCAGTGAAGGGCGAGTCTATTCTGGGTTACGAGACTGTCGTTTTCGAGAGTACGGGGCCGGGTTTCCGAACGAGAAGTTTGGTGGCTCCCCAACTTGATTGCGCAGAATTGGTCCGGTTAGACGAACTGCTCAACCCGAAAGGCTTTCCGAGTGACAAAGTAAGGATCGAGGTCACAAAAGTTCAATTGGGCGATCCGGAGGCGGCCCTCTTTGACATCCCTGCTGCTTACGCGCGGGTGTCCTTCAGTGAGAGTTTTCGACGGGATTTGATTGCCGCAAAGTTGCCCGTTCCAAGTGACTACGAGCAGCGGTTTCGGAAGGAAGATCAGCTCTATGAGCGACTCAAATTTTGAACCCACTTCGCGTGTGGTGGTGACCCCATCTTCTAGCCTATGGTGGCCGTGCACATTCTATGCGCACACAAGAACGGTGTTGTGCATTTCGGGAATAGCTTTTTGGCTCTTTAACCCATTGCGATTATTTTCAGACGACTGCGAGCCTAAGCGGAACTGCGATGCAACCCGAGACTGCTCCCTTCAAGTGGACACGCGCAGCTGCGGACATGACGTATCACTGCCGTTCAATGGCCACCTTCATTTCAATGATCCGATCTGCGAAGCAGCGAAAGGCGCACAGAATGCTGGATACAAGGTCGCTCACGACTACTGCGAAACTCAGAAGGCCGCGGAGAAGTTTGATTGCGAGCGAGTGAAAACGCAGCAGCGTGTGGCGTGTGAAGCAGGCCTTGATGGACCGTTCAGCTGCAGACCCGACGAGGTTCTGACCCAACTGCGAACGTCGAAGCAAAACAAACTGACGGATTTTGAGATGCTTTCAGGGGCAGCTTCGACGCCGATTAAGAAACTTGGAGGTCAACTGAGTTGGCGCGAGACAGCCTGTCAGGGTTCCGGTACCGGGCAACCATACATCAATTCGCAACGTTCGACTGATGGGTTCTGTACCGTTGATGTGAAACTTCTATCGTTTTCGATTCAGGGACAGGAGAAGCCTCCTGGGGATCGATATCTCCGACTTGAGATTCTTCCTGGTGGTAAAGCGTCCTCCATTTGCGCGAACCGCACAATCTCGACCCTTGACACGATCCGATTTGGTGGTCCGCTCAAAATCGACAAGCACTTTCCTGGAGAGCGCTGGCTGGAGGTTCACGTAACCGACGACTTCGATTTCGTGCCCTCAGCGAATGCGCCAGTTCCACCGAGCACCTTAAGTCAGAATCCACCGGCTCCTCCTGCACCAAAGACCGACGAATATGCCGTTCAAAGAGGTGATTGTCTAGCTAAGATTGCAGAACGCGAGTACGGAAGGCAAGTCTGGCCGGTGATTTACCGGGCTAACCGTAAGCAGATCAAGGACCCGGATCTGATTTACCCAGGACAGGTCCTGACCCTGCCCCCCCGGGCAAAATTAGTTCAACAAAGCTCTGCGTGCCGCGAGGACACCGAAGCGCGGGAAGGTCCGTGGAAACTCTAAGGTCGGCAGCCCAAAGGAACGGGATCCGGCCAAGGGCCCATCGCCCGGTAACATTAGAAGTGTGGCACACTGTTAAATACACCAGTGACCAAGACCATACATGTTCGTGCCCTCGACGAATGGTATCGAATAATCAATCGTATTTACTTAGACCGGAACTACTATCGCGACCCCTTTTCCATTTTTGCTCATCTTGTAGAAGTCGTAGGTGGACTGAGCCAGCTCGGAACCGACAAGCAAAAACCACATGCCCCACCGCTGTCGTTTCTGCCCAAGACGATAGCCTGGTGGCTTGCGCTTTGCGCGAAGTTGGGCGTACGCAGCGTAGAGGATATGTTATGGGCAAAATTTCCTTGGATGTGTCCGTATTGCCACCTGTGTCCCCATATCAACGATCGCTGTCTTGAAATCAAAGAGAAGCAGGGAAGCCCAGATTGGAAATTTCTTGCAGAGGCGGGCAAGCGTTCTCCAAGAGAACGTCCGCGAAGCCTCGCTGCCTGGCAAACCATGTTCTCGGCAATTTACTTGACGCCCAATGATCCAAGTTACAGTGTGCCATTAATGCGTTTCACTGAAGAGCTCGGGGAACTTTCAGAAGCTCTTCGTGTAGCGTCCATCGCTCCGGGCTACTTCCTAAGCGAAGCTTCCGATGTCTTCGCCTGGTTGATGAACCTTCAGAATGTACAGCACAGCAAGTTGAGACTCGCCGAAACTGAACGCGGGCGAAACTTGTGTGAAGCTTTCTGGAATGCCTACCCGGACAAATGCAACGATTGTCAAAACCCGATCTGCACTTGTCCACCGGTCCTGCCGGGAACGCTTGGTAGGATTGCGCACGAGATCCCCGAAGACTCTCTCGCCTTAATGCCGGGCGGGCCATTTCTTTCCGCGGAGGAGGCGCGCACCTATTTCGAACTCGGATCATCGGAATTGCGTCTAGGAGGCAGAGTTCTACAAGCCGACGTGGGTCTGATCCGCGAAATACATCAGATTGTAACCCGGCTACGTTTCTTTGCGGTCGAGAATGCCGTAGTGTCAAGTGCGCATTCGGGATCGTTGGCTCGAGCTATCGCCGAGGTTGAGCGATTGGCTACCTCACAGCGCGTCACACAAACGTCATTGGATGAGCTAACGATAGCGATTAGCAACTTGCCTTCGGATGGCCAGAACGCCATAATGAACTTTCTCTCAGGGTTAAGTTCAAGTGTGTGGGCCTCGGCACTCTTGCAGTTTTTTCAACAGCGCTGAGGCACATTTGCGAGGGATGCGTAGGTGAATGGGGACGATCAGCCGCATGAAATCCGTCCGCCTTTTGCAGTTGGGCGACGTTCACTACCCGGATGCGATAACGGAAACTCTTGCCGACCTCAAGGATCCGAGTTTTCCGAGCGGGTTTGCGGACCAGATGTTGCTCAACCCGCTTCAAAGGGTATTGCGAACGGCCGCTAAAGAACATCAGGATGAAGCGTTTGATGGCATTCTTCTCTGTGGGGATCTTACTACTCGAGGAGACGTGCCAGGATACGAACATTGCGTCGATTGGCTGAACAAAGTATTCAGCTTGGATAAGTGGAAGAAGGACAAAGTTCACATCGTTCCAGGCAACCACGATGTAAAGCGGGACAGGATAGATCCCGCGGGACTAGACCTCCTAGCTAAGTTTGCGCCCTTTAAAGCCGTGTGGGAGAGCCGAGGCTTACCAGAACTGACCGTTGAAACCTTAAGAACGACTCGCATTACCTCCGCTAAGAACAGCGTAGCCGTCTTCTCCGTCAACTCATCAATTGGGTGCGGCGAGAAAAGACACTTGCCGAAATCTGTCGCCGACGACCTGTTTGTTCTCCTCGCGAAGGTTGTTAGTCGAGATGGCCTAGAAGCGGCATTCTCATTGGTAGGAGAGACTCTTGATTCGCCCGGCTTTCGCGAGGTTGACATAGACGCCGCATGTGCAAGCATTGCTCAGGTTAACAGGCGAACGGTACCCGTGTTCCTCGCTCATCACAATCTCTTGCCTCAAGCCCTACTGCGATTGCAGATTTATACGGAGGTGATGAACGCAGGTCACGTTCGTTCACGTCTGAGTAGGTTGGAACGTAGTATCCTCTACTGTCACGGCCACATACATGATGACCCGATCGAGATTGTAAGCGGCCCTGACAACCCTAGGGCACGGATCATTTCTGTATCGGCACCTGAATTGAAGAAGGGGTTCAACGTCATCAAAATCGAGTACAGCGTCACCGGGGCGCCGCTTGGATGTAGAATCCGAAGGTCTCAAATTAGTTCGAGGGATGGCGCGATGTTGGCTGCCGAAAAGTCCGTGCCCTTTCATCAGTTTGAATACAAGTCTGCGAGGGCGATCGCTCATCCTAAACTACCGCTAGTACTCGCGACGTTGCCGGAAAGCGAGCTGCGATTCGAAGACGCCGTCGAGAACATCGAATCTAGCAGGCTGCTGAAAAGCTCTTCCGGAAAGTATCCAAAAAGCCAGTAAGAACGTCTTCTCTTTATGCGCGGAGAAGACCAAACACAACACGAACTGTTCGGATACGGATCGCTGGACGAGCGGGTGCCGCAGAATCATCCGTTGCGGCCGATCCGGGCGATGGTGGATGAGGCGTTGCAAGCGTTGGACGGACGTTTCGACTCGCTGTACGACGAGGACGGGCGGAAGTCGATTCCGCCGGAGCGGCTGCTGCGGGCGTTGCTGCTGCAGATGCTGTACTCGATCCGCAGCGAGCGGATGCTGATGGAGCAACTGGAGTACAACCTGCTGTACCGCTGGTTCGTGGGGATGTCAATGAACGAAGCGGTGTGGCATCCGACCGTTTTCACCAAGAATCGCGACCGGTTGCTGGAAGGCGAGATCGCCGAAGAGTTTTTTCGCGAGGTGCTGCGGCAGGCGCGGCGGAAGCGGCTGTTGTCGGACGAGCACTTCACGGTGGATGGAACGCTAATAGAAGCCTGGGCGGGGCAGAAGAGTTTCCAGCTCAAGAATGACGACGATGTGTTGAAGCCGCCTCCGCCGCCAGATCCCGGAAGTAACCCAACGCTCAACTACCGCAATCAGAAGCGCTCCAACGACACGCATCAATCCAAGACCGATCCGCTGGCGCGTCTATATAAGAAGAGCAGCGGGAGCGAAGCGAGGTTGGCGTACCTCGGCCACATCCTCACGGAGAATCGCAACGGACTGGTGGTAAACACGCGCGTCACGTTGGCGACGGGCACGGCCGAGCGCGCTGCGGCGATGGAGATGGTAGAGCAGATTCCCGGCGGCAGTAAGCGCGTCACACTGGGTGCGGATCGCGGCTATGACACGGCCGACTTCGTGGAACAGATGCGCGAGTTTCGTGTGACGCCGCACGTAGCGCAGAACGATACGAACCGGCGCAGCGCGATCGACGCGCGGACCACCAAGCAGCCCGGGTATGGGGTCAGTCAGCGGAAACGGAAACGTGTGGAGGAAGTCTTCGGATGGATGAAGACGGTGGCCTTACAACGCAAGACGCGGTTCCGGGGACCGGACAAAGTCGGATGGATGTTCACCTTCGCCGCGGCGGCTTACAACCTGGTTCGGATGCGCAATCTGATGGCGCAGCCTGCCTGAAACAACGCTGGCGGAGGAATCGCGGCCCTTCGGCGTCCAGAATCCACTCGCGGAACACTCATCCAGCCGCGCGAAGCTGTTCTCAGAGTCAGAAAATAATGGCTGAAATAACTTCGGCTGTGCTTTTCAGCAGCCTGCTAGAGGACACATCATGCCAGCGTCGGTTCTTGCGCAGGTTCTTCTTGAGGGAGAGTGGCTTGGTCTCGTACAAATCTTGGACAGGGAGGAAGACCGATCACACTGGACAATACGGAAGGTCGTTCGATGAAACCAACTTCGCCATTTTCCCTGAACCGATTTGAGTATGAGCATACGCATCACTATTACTTACCGTCACACATATGGAGTACCCTACGACGTGAAAAATCCGTGTTCTTGTTAGGCAGCCGAGGCACTGGGAAGACGACGCTCCTCAAAGCCCTCAACTGGGAGGAACAGTTAACCAACAGGGAACTTGCGGAGAAACTTGAAGACGACTTCCTGACAAGAAGCCAACTAGGAGTTTATGTCAAGTTGTCGTTATCGCCACTAGTGCAGTTCAAATCGTGGCCTCCAGGCGATGAGTTTTTTCGTGGCTCAGTAGTCTCCAACTATTTGGACCTCTTGTGGAGTGAGGCGCTTTGGGAAGGTCTCGCAAGTCTCATCGCTCGACGCACGATCCGCAGCCGGCCGTCGAGGGAATTCGAAACCACTGCGATGCTCGTGAGCAGCTACCCCGAGCTGTTCACGAGTTGCGCGTCGCGGCTCTCCTTTCTGGCGCTTAGGGACGCACTCTACCGTCGACGACGTGAATTGGAAAAGCTTGCCGTGGGTTCCGTAAATCTAGCGCCAGATGAGCTCAATACTCGGCTCCCGATGGGACAGATTGGAGAACTAGGCCGCACCTCGGCGGAACTGGCGACGGCATTCCTTGGCACCTGTTCGGGGCATGGAGGGTGGCAAATAAAAGTTTGCTTCGATGAGGCCGAGTATCTTGATCTGTTTCAACAACGTGTCTTGAATACCGCTGTTCGGCTTGCAAATGCAACAGTCGCATACATTGTTTCACTTGTCCGACCAAACGAACACTCTATTTCGACTCTGCTGCCCAACGTCTCCCTCCAGCGCGCTGACCGCGAAACTGTGCGCCTTGATTCGATTGAGGATACAGAGTTCTTAGAGCTCGTCGAAGGCGTATCGCAAGTTCGCATACGAGCTATCACAGGCGGCTCAGATTCTATACCGTTTAGAACATATGATGTGCTGGGAAGACTTGATATCAATGCACTCCTCGAAGACATCCTCCGCACCTCTGAAGACCGTAGGGCACTCCAACTGATAGCCTCGGCCAAAGCATTGCGGGAGATTTACTCTGATCTGGATGCCAGTTCTCGCAGAACTTCGCTGCCGATATATCAGGCGTACTTGATAGACCGTCTTGGTTTAGCTAAGCCGAGCAAAGACCAGCCGAGGGCGCGCCGGGCACAAGACAGCGCAGAGCTACGAAAACGCATGGTAGCAGCATATCTTTGTATCTGCGCTGAGCTCGGAAAGCAAGTGCGCTATGCCTATGCGGAGATGGTCCTGCAAATGAGTGACAAGTGTGTCCGAGACTTCCTGCTTCAAATGGACGAGCTGTTTTGTACGGTCAAAGTGCCTTTGGAAGAGTTTCTAGCTATGCAGACGACACCGAACGATCAAAACGAAGCGTTGCGAAACGCAAGTATGAAAAAAAGGGAACATGTTCCTGAATCTGGCGTGAGCGCGCCGACTGAAATACTGCGACTCATCGAAGCTCTCGGTTATCTCACGACTCAACTGCAGACTGCTCGACAGATGCAGGTAGGCTTGCGGTCGAGTGAGCGCGGCATATTCGTTCTGAACATCCCTAACGCTTCCAATTATTCGACGCTCGATCGAACACTGCAGCTAATTGCAGAAGGGGCGGATGCTGGGTTCTTCCGTATCACAAAGCAGACTGATCAGAGCTCCGCTTTCGGCTGCACTGTTCCCTGGCAGCCGCATTCGGATTTTCTTACAGAGGAGCCTATTACCCGGTAAGCATCCGGGAGTCAGACCTAGTCGCATTGTACACAGAGAATGATCCTGACAAAAGAACGACCGTGGTAGAACAGATCGAGTCCTGGATCGGAACAGATCAGGCCGCACAATTATCGCTATTGGATGAGCTTGAGTAATGCGGTTTCGGCAAGGATTTCTTGAAGGATCTTCACGGAGAGGACCCACGGTCTCTTCCGTTATGGCCGGTGAATATGATTGCGCTCTGCTCGTCGGCAGCTGGGATCAGCGGTGCCTAGCGATCACACGCGCAGACAATGTCCACATCCGCGAAGCGATCGTCCTGAGCTTTCGGACTCATGACACGGACGGGATGCAACAGGCTAATGAAAAAGCAGTCCTCAGTTATTTGCGTGACAAGGGCACTATCGTGTCCATCATCGACAACGTGTCAGAGGACGTGGAAATAGAATGGCGCAGAATTTGGGCTAGGTTTAAGCAAGTACACACTCGTCAACCGCTCAGTTGTGTGCTTGATCTGGCAACGTGCCCTCGATATTATTCGATGGGCTTGGTTGCAGCAGGATTCTCGACAGGATTGGCCGGCGAATTTACGGCGCTATACCCTGAGGGAACGTATGGAACGACGCCCAGTGCTGTCCATCCCTTGGACGTTCCATTCTCGATCGGAAGATGGAACACCGTACCCATTCCCTTTCTTCAAGGACACTTCGCTCCTTCCCGGAAACGATTCTACCTTGTGTCGGTCGGGTTTGAAGGAACGAAGACAGAGAGGGTCTTGTCGCGTGATGATCCCGATCGCATATCGATTCTCTACCCAATACCTGGCGTACAGAAGGCATACGAGGAAGAGGTCCGTAAAGCAAACATGCACATAGTCGAGAAGTTCTGTGTGCCGGCAAGTCAAATTGTGGAGGCACCAGCGAGTGACGCTATCGCGGTCTGGAGGACGTTGAGTGAGGCCGACCTTGAGCGATTCGACCAGGAAGACGTTTACTACTTGTGCTGCGGAACGAAGGCGCACTCGCTTGGCTTGAGCCTTAGAGCTCTTGCTTTGGGATCACCTACGGTGCTTTACACCCTACCAGAACGACACAATTTCGTCGACGTGACCTGCAACGGAGTGTATTGCTCATTCAACATTCGAGACGTGAGCGCCCCAGTCATGGAGCATCAAACGTAATGTGCCTCCCCTTCTTGAAGTGGCCCGGCGGAAAGCGATGGGCATGCTCTAGTCTGGTGCCGTTGGTACAGGCATACTTGTCTCGAACCTATTATGAACCTTTCCTTGGCGGTGGCGCAGTGTTTTTTGGCTTGTCACCAAAGCGAGCCGTGTTGTCGGATCTTAACGCCGAGCTAATGAACGTTTATGGGATGACGAAGGTGCATCCGGACGAGTTAATAAGAAAAGTAAAGGACATGCAGGTATCGTCGGTTGCTTATAAGGTCATCAGGAAGGCGACGGGCGGAAGTAAGCTTGATCGCGCCGCTCGATTTCTCTACTTGAATCGAACGTGCTTCGGTGGAATCTATCGTCTTAACAAGAAGGGTGCCTTCAACGTCCCTTACGGTGGTGGAGCACGAAAACCAAATATTCTTTGGGAACGCGGTCTCATAACAAAAGCGGCGCAAGTTTTGAGAGGTGCCAAATTGTTCGCGTCCGACTTTGAGCCGATCATCGATCAGAGCGGCTCGGGTGATGTTGTCTACTGCGATCCAACTTATACGGTCACCCACGACTTCAATGGTTTTGTCCGCTATAACGAGCAAAACTTTGCCTGGTCCGACCAGGAGCGGCTAGCACTCTGCATCGATCGGGCCGTTAACCGTGGAGCAACAGTGATTCTAAGTAACGCGCATCACACGTGCATCAAGGCCCTTTTTGTTTCGCCTTTTCGATTCCTTCTTGAGCGCGCCAGTACCGTAAGCGCGAAGATGTCAGGCAGGCGCGATGTAAGAGAGTATGTTTTGCTTTGGCCGGGCGGTAGTAGACATACAAAAAAACTGTGTGGCCGCGAAAGGGCTGAGCGTAATATTCTTAGGTGAACAGGGCCAACCAATCATCCAAGCCGCCTCGGGGGTTATCGGAGACCAGAGTCTTAGCGCACGATTGTCTCAGTCGCGGCCGCAGGCTCACGCTCCGGCGGTCCAGGGTAGGACCGGTCAGCAACGGTGGTATTCACCGTCCTGGAGCTGTTTGCCACAGTTGCGACAGCGCCGAAGTGGCCGGTGCTCATCCGCGTGTCGCTCTAAGCTACCGTGGGACCGGAACCCTCGTCGACAGATTGGGCAATGAAACGGGCGATCAGATGAGGGCATGGCTATTTGATTCGTCGCTAGTTGACTCCCCCGCTCCGTGCAGTTGACGCAGTTCGTCGGTGAGGTTGTTCAGCGCCTCATCGCGGCATCCGCCATACGCGGACACATCAAAATCCGGCGCGTAGGCGACGTAAAGGCTAGTGATTCTTTGGGTGAGCGTGGTGATGGACATCTGGTAGTTGAAACAGGTAAGCCGCCGGCTCAGTTGCCGAGTAGTTCGAGGTAGCGGTCGCGGGAGATGCCGGCTGTGCGGAGGTTGTTCTTGATGATGAACACCGGCACGGCTGCGTACTTGGGAATTACCACCGGGCGGATTACGCCCGGTTTGGTGAAAACCATGTGATCGCCCTCGGTGCGCACACAGCGAAAGCCCTCCGCCTCAAAAACCTTAACCAACTGCTTATAAGAAACGGGGCTAAGCTTTGGCATGGGTCAGCGGAAGCGGGAGAGTCACTCGCTGCACGCTGATGAACTTGGGGCTGGCGATCTTCCGCTTGCTCTTGGTGTAGCCGGCCTCCTGCAGGATCTGCTCCAGAGTGCCCATTTTCTCGGCTTCTTCCAGGAACAACCGCACGGCCTGTTTGAGGTTCTTAAGCGCCTTGTCTTTGCTGCCGCCGCAGGAGGAAACATCCAATTCCAACGCGTGGGCCACATAGCTGCGCCCCTCTTTGAAAATGCGGGTCGTGAATTGAATCTCCATGGCTTGCGAGGTTAATGCTTGCACTGGAAGCATAGCACTCCAGACCAGTCTTGTGAAGAGCGGTAATGACAAGCCCGTCCACCCGCCTTCGCTGAGCGGTACAGGCGTTTTTCGCCACATTGAGCTGATTACTATCGGGATCAATGCGCCCAGCGGCTGTGTGCCGCCCTCCAGGTCAACTGTCAAACATTTCTCGAATACGGAGTACGATCCCGATGTCGCAAGTGTCGTACCCAGCCCCAAGCTCGCCGATGTCGTGGCGATCAGGAAAGAGTCGACCCATGGGAGCTATCCTGGTAGAAACAGCATGGAAATTCTGCACGGAGCCGCTCTGGGGCTGAAACTCCGCGAACTGTCGGACAATGCCAGGCATCGTGTTTGGATCGTCTCGCCCTACATTGGACGCTGGCCAGCTGTTAGTGCCCTCTTGGGCGCGAATTGGTGGTTGTCCAGCACCGTCCTTTTGCGGGTCATCACGGATATAGATGATCCAACTAATGTCAATCGGGGCACGCTAATCCAGCTGCTTGATCGCGGCCCCGTTGCAACGCTGCGAGGCGTTCATGCCAAGATTTACGTCGTCGACGACCAAGCAATCGTGTCGTCCGCAAACTTGACCGAGACCGCGTTCACGAAACGGAGGGAAATCGGGATTCTGCTCGACGCAGCTGAGGCCAAGGACGTTATTACCCTAGTCAACACCTGGTGGGAGAGGTTTGCCACGGAAATCTCTCCAGACACAGTTGAGAAATGGCAGAAGGCCTCATCATTCACACCCGAGGCTGAAGGAGAGGGCCTCCCCCCACTGTGGGGTCTGCCTCAGAAACCGCCAGACGGTTTATTTAAGTCGTCAAAGAAGGAGGCGCGGGACTTCGCAAGCTATCGGAATTTCCTCAAATGCTACAACGAACTGGCAAAGGACTACGCCAGAGTCCAACGACTGTGGCCCAATGGTGCCCTATTTATCGAAACGGATACTTTTTTGAATTATCTGTTTCATGAAGCTGAAGGCACTCCGGCATTCGAGTTCTATGTTAGGCACGACCCGCGAACCTTAACGAACGCCCAACGATCTGAAGAGCTCGCTAAGTGGGCACGAAGGTTCGCTACCTGGGTGCGTACTTCTCAAGACGAAACTTACCGATTTCAACGTTGTCAGCTCATTCGAACGCTTCTGGCAAAGGATCGCCTCGACGACCTGAGTCGCGGCGAAATCCAACAAGTAGTTGACTGTTTGCACTGCATGCATTCTCAGCAGCTCATCAGACACAAATTCCTCAACCCCGCCAACAACGACCTAGAAGCAATTCGAAAAGCATGGAAGATACTCCTTCACGGCAAGGGCAATGCGGAGCAGCGAATGCAAGAGTGCCACGACGCATTGCATTTCTTCGGCCCATCAAGTGTGCAAGAGTTACTCGGATGGTACTACCCCGATGAGTACCCGATCAGAAACAGCAATTCCGACGCGGGGCTAAGGTTTTTTGGATATCGATTATAGACAGACGACTGCACCTGAACTGCACGAGGTCACTCCAAAGCGCCCTGGGACGCCCGCCGGCTTTAGTGTCAATTTGGATGAGCGCGTCGGACTGCGCAGGCCGCGCGGAGGGCCACAGATCCCGTGAAGTGGACACCAGGGAATCACATGACCGCATAGTCCCGCGAAGCGGACACTGCGTGCGATCAATCAAGACGTCGGGCGTCGCCAAATGTCTAACTGGATAGAACGACCCTTGAAAGGTTTACGATCTTGCGGACCGCAAAAACCGACCTGGTGAGCCTCCCGCGTTTTGTTGGAGTCGACGAGTACTTTCCGAGCCTTTGTCGTATAGTTGCCCAAACGAGCTGGCTTCCCCACCCTGATACCGTTCGGGCAGTAGGGCGTGCGGTTTTTCCAAGCTCGCGCGCGAGGAAAAACCGCCCGCGCTTCACGCCGATTTTCAAGCAGGGCCAGGTGGTAGGGATCTACGATGACAATACGGCGCCTACGTGGGCGCTATTGTGGGCGCATGGAATAGCCGGAGGCAACCGCACAGGCTGGGCATTCGCGCACGTCTGGACAGCTTCAGATGACATCAACTCGTACACGCATCCTGCAAATCTGGCGATGGTGCCGGAGTGTCTTGCGAGCCTTACAGACAAGAGCGGTCCGTTGACCGCCTATCTTCGGTGGCACGCATGGACTGCCTACAGCTGGAAACCCGATCATGTTCCTCAACCTGAGATGCCGAATGGCTATAACGACCTTGACTGGAGATACTTCGCAAAGTTCGACACGCCTACAAGCTTCATCGCTCAGCGGATTGCAGAACTTGACAACGAGCGCGTCCGGCTTCTTCGGCCCATTATGCAAAAGCGCGGCATGTTGTGAACTCAACATAGCCAGCGAGCTTGAGCTCCCGTGCTGCGTAGTGGCTGTTCTGCAGATGTTCGCCGAAACAGCGATTCTCGACACTCTGGCTTCCCATTCATTTCGCCTTACATCATTTACCGGCGGAGGCGGGCGAAATGCCATAGCCGTGCATTTCGCCCGCCCTTGACAGAATCTGCCTGCGAGCAAAAATAAGAGGGCAAGGTTTCCCTTGCCCTCTCGCGGCGCTAGACGCGCACCGGCCAGCGGGAAGTCCTGACTTCCCTGTTTGGCTGATACCCTTTCCGCGGGTATTCGGGCCGGGTTGGCCCCTGCCCGTCACGCCGTCCGGCTGCCAGGCCGTTGTGGTAGCTTTCCAGCACCTTGGTCCTGATGGCCTTCAGCGACTTCTCGGCCGTCCCCTCCCAATCGAACTCAGCGTCTTCGACGCTTTGTGCTCCGGCGTAGAGCAATGGGTCGATGACCTCTGCTCTGGCCCATTGTTCGAGCTCCTGCATGAAGGAGCTCTTTGGTTTTTCTTGTTCGGACATGTGTGATGTCCCTTTCCGCAAGCTTGATTGCTTTGGCAGCGCGCCGCTTGCTAAAGCTCACTGCGGAGCATGTCGAGCGGCCGCAAGCCCGATCTGGTCATAGGCTCCGCACCCCGCCATGGCCGTTTGACGGCCTCCCTTGCGGAGTCTTGATCGGTCGGGATCGGCCGCTACAATGCGAAAAGGTGAGCAAGGCATCCCCTGCTTTCTGCTCGCGCACGCAGGAGGTGGTGGGGCGGTTGGAGGGCCGAAAGGCCAAATCGTCAGTTTTCAAAGCCGATAGGATTCCGGCCGATGCACGGCCGGAGCTGCTGATTTTCGAGCCGCCACTTTAGGCGGCTTTTTCTTTTGCTAGTCCCGCCGCCTGTTAGCGAAGCGCAGGCTACCCTGCTTTCGGGGTCGGAGGGCGGCTACGCCCGGAGACCCCAAGCGTCCCTGACGATAGGAAGGGTGAGGTGCCGTGGCTAAACGGACCGAAAGCGCCGCCGCCAGTGATAACGGTCTCGCGGTAATTGCGAGAGGCGGCGGAAGCAGGGTAGCCTGCGGTGAGCAGGCGGCGGGACTAGTTTATTTATGCGGCCTTGGCCGCTGCTAGTGGTAGATTGCTTAAATCTACTGGTCAATCTACCGGTCGGTGCGAATTTTCGCCAGCGTCCGGTAGCCCGATTCTGCCTGATAAAGGCATGTATGAAACAGCGGTGGAGTGTTTCACGACATATCCACAGGTCTGTGGATTCCAGGGGTACTTGTCCACACCTTCAATCTGGGGCGATAGCGCAGGGTTGAGAGCGGTTCCGCCCGGTCCTTACTTTGGCCGGCGGAGTGTCCTTTCGAATGCCGCCTGAAACGAAAAAAACAGCCCCAAGCGTCGGGCTTGAGGGCCGTTTACGAGGATTCCATCGTCGCTGAAATTTCCGCCCGTTATAGGGCCAAATTTTGAAGACCGAGTTTTCCGCGGAGTGCCTCCGGATCGGTGACGCCATCGAGGGTCAGGATCGCCATCGGCTCCTGGTCTAGCTGGCGGACCATTCGGGAGCGGATCATCGCGTTGTGCACTGCCGTGCCTTCTTTGGTTGCGAGAAAGGCATGCTGCCAGCGCAATTCAGCCTTGGTTTTATCGAACAGCCGTTGGTATTGCTCCGGCGTTAGGGCCACAATGCGGGCTTCGCCTCTGGCGAACGCTTCCGGAGCCATGTTCTGGGAACTGGGCGTGATTGAGGCCGCATGCTGTGGCGCGGAGGACCTGCGCTTTTCGAGGTCGAAATCAGCCAGGGCACGTGAGGTGTATTGAAGGATGCCGCCGAAAGTCTGCGGCGCGTAACCAGTTTCCTGCGCCGCACGCTTGGCGAACTCAACGACGAACTGCGCCTGCTGGACGCCGTGTTGGCTAATCAGCGTCAGTGCCTGCGCCGTCTCGCGCGGCTGAGGATAGTGCTTGCTTACTCCATGAAAGACGCGATAAAACATCGATACCAATTCCTCAGCTTCGACTACCGACTGATCCTTGCGCAAACCGTAGTGATTGACTACTACAGCTGTCTGGTTGGCCTGTTCCTCACTGACTGCATCCTCTGCACGGGCAAGGACCGCTTCCGCCCGTGCCTTTTTGAAGATCACTTTATAATCCTTGCCGTCGCTGCTCCTTTCCAACTCAATCGAACTGAGCACGCCAGTGCTGATTCTTTTCCCCCGGAGTTCGGCCAGCGGTCGAGCCAGCGCCTGTTTGCGGTTTGAGGCATAGCGATACGACGGATTGTCTTGCAGTAGCCCAAGGTCGTAGAACAGCTCCCTCGTTCTGCGTTCGTAGACGCTGCGGGGCCGCCCACGCTCATCACGCGCGCCAAGCATCAAGTCGACATGCGTATACAACAACTGCCCAATCTCAGTTCGTAGTTTGAAGAACTCCTCATCAAGTAGCGGTTTGGTGTAATTGTTCAGAAGGTTGGCTAGAATCTCGCGGTCGAATTGAAAGTAACCCTGCTGGTTGGTGACGTGGCCATCGTGTTTCCGCGTGATGATCTTCAAAGTATCGAGAAAAGTAAACAGCGTTTCCTCCTCGTACTCGCCACCGGTCTCCTTGCGGCGGTATGAGTTGATCCAGCGAAGCGGCGTCGTCCGCAATCGGCGAAGTGATGACGTGATCGCGGTGATGACGTTCGTGCCCCATCCCTTCTTCCTCAGCAGCCGCGCAATCAAGCGGTCGGAAAAATACACCGGGCGGTCTGCTGGCTTGCCGCTCTCTTCCCAGTGGCGGATGAGAGCATAGAACATCCGTTCGTCTTCCGTGGTAATCGTGCCCATGTGGGTGAAGCCCACTTCCAGCTGGGCGGTGCCGCGCGTTCCATCGGCTAGTTCAACCTGGCGCTCAAGTGTTCTGAGCGTCGGCGCTTTTTTTGAACTTGCCGGCCGCCAGATGGCGGGCCACTTCTCCACGTTCAGCTCGACGCGGATTCGATCGGGCTTGGGCAAGCGCGGCTTTATCGCCGCTCGGCTGCCGCGGCTGGACTCTGACACTTCCGGCTTGCGCTCGTCTTGCGATTGGTTCATTTTGGTTGGTTTATGATCTCTGAGATTCCACACACCAACACGGGCCAGGTTGCCGATGAAACTCCCCTGCTTGGGGCCGTGTGTGGAGTATTAGTTGTATCTAAGTATTCCGGTCGGAGAAATCCACAAACCGGCCCGTATCAATTGGCGTTTACAGTTTCACTCTCATATGCCTAGCACCAAGAATTCATATGGTCAGCACCAAGTTCTCATATCCTTAGCACCAAGAATTCATAACGTTAGCACCAAGCCCTCATATGGTCAGCACCAAGGCAATCTGATCGGCTGGATTCAAGCGTTCATATGCTGAGCACCATCTCGCAAACGGCCAGACGCAATGTCTTCCCGAACCATGTGCTCAAGCACTCGCTGGGCCTCAAAGCGGGCGAGCTCGGTCATGATGCCTGGCTCCGGAGCAGGGGAGAAGGCCACCTCGGCTCGGATGATGTGGCCGTCGATGATGGCGTTGAGTGTGAAGACTTTTTTTCTTGGTTTCGGGTCCATTGATAGGGGAGAGTTAGTAGCCCTGGTAGCGTAGCAAAAAATCCGCAAGTGATAAAGACGTCTGCTGTGGACAGCCGGTGGAGACCGCCGAGGCGAAGCTGGCCATGGCCGTCCACGTTGAGCAATCGCTCGCGAGCAATCCCGGAACTAAAGCTCCGTGCGCTCGGCAACCTGGCCGGCCCCCCATCGCACCTTCCCAGGTGAGCTTTTAGAACAGAAGATGATCCAGCTCAACTGCCCACCGGTGGTTATTTCTCAGCTGACCGGAAGACCTTAAAAACTCAACCCTGGGATTGCTAACCAGGGATGGGCTTTCTCCTAGTCTTGGTCGGTGGCTTGCGACATTCGGCGGTTGCATTAGCGGAGTGCTCTACCGCTTTACCTGGAGCCTGCTCTGTTCCAGCGAGCCTCAGTTCGCAACCGAAAGGGAAGAGGGGACCGGTAGATTTAATTCTATCACGGCAACTTGTTGATTATTATATATTTACCTATACTACCTCCACACCAAAAGGGAGGTGCCAATGCAGAATACCTACGTCGATTTCCGGGCGGTCAAAGATGCGGTCAGCCTGCGCATGGCGCTGGATCACTACGGCGTCAACTGGCTACGAAAAAGTGGGGATGACTCCGCGGCCGCTGCCCAATCCACAAAGGCGAGGGGCAGAATACCTTTCACGTCAACCTGACCAAGAATGCTTTTAAGTGCTTCTCGTGCCAGGCGCGCGGCAACGTCCTGGATTTCGTGGCTGCCATGGAGCAGTGCACAGTCAGAGACGCGGCCGTCAAACTCGCCGAGTGGTTCGCAATCGGAGGCGGTGGCGCAAAGCGAACACCGGAAGCCAAAGCGGCGCCGGCCGAGAGGGGAGAGGACAGGACTGAAAACAAGCCGCTGAAGTTCCAGCTCAAGAATATCGATCCTGAACATCCCTACCTGGCCGAACGCGGCATTTCAAAAGAGACGGCCGAAACGTTCGGCATCGGTTTCTTTTCCGGTCGGGGATCGATGAGCGGTCGCGTGGTTATTCCGATTCACAACGGCAGGGGAGAGTTGGTCGCCTATGCCGGCCGCGCCGTCGACGGCAGCGAACCGAAGTATAAGCTGCCGGCGGGATTTCACAAATCACTAGAGCTGTTCAATCTGCATCGGATCAATCCGCTGGAGGAAACCGTCTGCGTAGTCGAAGGTTTCTTCGACTGCATGAAGGTTCACGAAGCCGGCTTTGCTTGCGTGGCGATCATGGGCTCGTCGCTGTCTAATGAGCAGGAAGTGTTGCTCTGTCGCTACTTCGTCAAAGTTATCCTCTTGTTCGATGGTGACGCGGCTGGCAACGCTGGAACTGATGATTGCCTGTTGCGGCTCGGCCGCAAAATTTGGGTCAAAGCGATCCAGCTTCAGGATGGAGTGCAGCCCGATAGCCTATCGGTAGATGAACTGCAACAGCGTCTTTCTTTGTAGCGCGCAGAAATTGGCAATTGCCAAAGCCAGTGGATGTCCTCCACTGGCGATTTTTTGGTGGTGTCTTGGGAGCATAACCACGGGTCTCGTGCCGTACCCTCAGGAGGAATTGCGGACAACCATGCTAAAGGAACACCTGGCGGAGTCTGTCGCCATTTTGCAATTCCTCAGGTGAGCCATCAAATGTCATCAGTCCGCCGCGCAGCACGTACACCCGATGGGATACTCGAAGGATCTCACGAACTTTTTGCTCGACAATCAAGAGCGTGATTCCAGTGGCTTCGTTCATTTGCCGTAATCGTTCAAAGACATCGATAACAGCTCCCGGCGCGAGACCCAAGGACGGTTCATCTAGCACTAAGAGCCGTGGTCGCAATACAAGCGCGCTTGCCAGAGCGAGCATCTGTTTCTCCCCTCCCGAAAGGGACCCGGCCTTCTGCCCAAATCGACTTCTGAGAGTGGGAAACAGTTCCAGCACCTCGCGAACAAGCGTTTCGGTTCGTCCTCCATCCGCTGCAACCGATGCACGCACCTGGATATTCTCGAATACCGTCAAATCCGGAAATACCACATTACCTTGCGGGACATAGGCGGCACCTAACCTCATCATCGTTATCGGTGAGGGGTTAATCCTCTGGCCCGCGAAAACGACTTGGCCCGCCCATACCGGAACAAGTCCAAAGAGAGCCTTTAGAAGGGTCGACTTTCCACTTGCGTTGTGGCCGATGAGTGCCACAACTTCGCTCTTCCTAAGATCCAGATCCACCCCATGGAGTACTTCCTTGTTCCCATACCCACAGACGAGCCCGCGAACTGCGACGAACTCGGGGTGTACAGGGCTATTCAAGATACGTCCCTAGTAGATCAGACCGCCGAAGGACTTCGTTGGCGGAACCTTGTGCGACAATTCGACCATTCGCCATGACGATGACTTCGTCCGCTATAAGCTTGACCGCTAAGAAATCATGCTCTACAAAAATGACTGTTTTTCCTTGTTGGCGAAGATGACGAACGACACCGAGGACAGTTTCGACGATGGTGGGGTGCAGTCCTGCAAGTGGTTCGTCTAGAAGCAGGAATTCTGATGTCATTGCGACGCAACATGCAATGCCCAAGAGTCGCTGCTGACCATAAGACAACGTTGCTGCCGGCTCTTCAGCGAGACGATCCAGACTAACCAGCCGAAGCACGTCAAATGCCTCCGCTCGGTTCCTCGAATCGGCTGCCTTGCCGACGGGGTATAGAGCCGATAGCAGCGACTCTCCCAAAGGGTTGGCATACGCGAGTAGCACATGATCGAGCACGGACAGGCGATTTATAACTCGGACCTCCTGGAATGTTCGGCCGATACCCCTGCGCGCGATCTGATGTGGCAGTAAGCCAATCAAATCGGTAGATCCAAGCATTACGCGGCCTGTATCAGGTCGAACGTATCCAGTCATAGTGTTCAGCAAGGTGGTTTTCCCTGCGCCATTTGGGCCAATAATCGCCGTGGCTCGCGAAGGTGCAAATTCAACCGAAATGCCGTCGAGAGCATGAGTTCCTCCGAACATTGCTGAGAGATCTTCACAGCGTAGGTTTCGCATTCGAAGGACTCACCGTTCGAAAGTGTATCTACCAATGATGCCCTGAGGGCGCCAAATCATCATAATTACCAGCAAGACCCCGTACAGGATCTGTCTAACATTGGCGGCACCGGCAGTCGTGAGTCCGACGACTCGGAGGATCTCTGGTGTTGTCACGAGTAATGCAGGGCCAACAAGGGGTCCCCAGCGGCTTCCCGCTCCACCGACAATCACCATTGAGATCATCGATATCGAGTCCATCACGGTGAAGCTGCCAGGAGCTACATAGGTCACGTAATGAACATAGAGGCTTCCCGCTGAGGCCGCCAACGCTGAACTCAACGCGAACACGCTCACTTTGTATCGCAGCACATCCTTGCCGAGGGATTGCGCCAAGAGTTCATCTTCCCGTATTGCGTGAATCACACGTCCGAAGGGACTACCGACGAGCTGCTGAACCAGAATGTAAGAAACGCTCGCAAACAACAGACAAACCACAACGAATGCCGGCTTCGAGTCAACTGCCCAACCAAAGATTCTAGGGGCTGCGACATTTGGAATGCCAAGGGCTCCGCGGGTTACCGACTCCCAATTGTTCAGAACGTTAAAGATCAGGACTTGGAAGCCGAAAGTTAGGAGTAGGAAGTAGTCTCCCCGAAGTCTGAAAGAAGGCGCAGAAAGGGTGGTCGACAGAGCAGCTGCTATCACCATGCCTACGACGGTACCCGCGAGAAACTGGACCTGGAAGTGCACGCTCAACAGCGCAGAGCTATAGGCTCCGACTCCAAAGAACGCCCCATGCGCTACAGAAAGGAGTCCTGTGTGGCCAGCAATGAGATCAAGCGACACGGCAAGGATAATATAAATCAAGACCAGAATGATGACGTGGAGGATGTATTCATTCACGATTGTTTCTTCCAAAGCGATCGATCGGCCTAAGGAGAAGCACGCACACAATCAGCACTAACAACACGACATCCTGCCACGCTGAACTCGTAAACCATGCCCCGAACTGCTGAATGATGCCGACAAGGAAACCGCAAGGTACAGCTGCAACAATAGTGCGTCCAGCCATTATCGCCGCTAGGACGCCGGGCAGTAGTAGCCCAAATCCAGTAGCGGGCGTGACTCCTGTGTCGAATCCTGCGAGAGTAGCGCCCAGTCCTCCGATAGCAGATCCAAGAAGGACTGCCTGCAGGGCCAGACGGTGGGTGTCAATGCCTATTGATGTTGCAAGCGATGTGTCGCTCGCAACCGCGCGCAATCTCAACCCCCAAAGGGTACGGTGGAGACCCAATGCAGAGGACCAACCCTGTAAGCACCGCGGCCAGAACGGTCCAACCTTGAATGTCCGTGACGCGACCCGACCCTAGGGCATAAGACCTGATTGCGACCGGTCGAATCAATTGGGGCCTGTCACCGAATATAAGTGCGACCAAGTTGATCAGCACAACCATCATTCCAAGGGAAGCAAGGACTAGAACGAGTTGAGAGGCCCGGCGCTTTCTGAGGACTCGGTACACGCCCGCCTCACAGAGAGCTCCAGAAGTGGTAGCGATCACGACGCCGGTCGCTAGAGCAACTTGCCACGGCGATTGCAGGTGACCACCGACAAATGCAGCTGCAAGGGCGCCAGTGACTATGGTGCCCGCAAAAGAGAAATCCGCGAAGTGGGAGATCCGGTAAATTATGGCGAAGCCTAGCGCTACAAGAGCGTATACGGACCCTAGCGCAATCCCGTTCAGTAGGACTTGGGTCAAAGGCGATTGACTCCAGAATTGTAGCTTGCCATCTTAAGACTCTTGGGTTCCCAGCCGAGCACTGAAATGGGCCGAACGCAGAACCTTGCGAGCGTGCGCACCTGTTATCAGCAAGACGGACGAAGACGAACCCATCGCGTCGAATTCATCCACCGCAATAACCACTATGCGCCTGGTCGCCGCTTGGAGTTCGCGCAGATTCCCCTCCCACTGTAGAGATGGATTCATGAGTTCCTCGTACACCGGTAATTCCACGTCCCAACTGCTGCGGACAGTCTTTGGCATTAACTCTCGAAACTCGGTCTCGATCAGGAAGTAGAACAGTATTGGTATGTCCGCGCGTCTGTCCCGCAGCTCAGGTATAAGGATTTCTCCGCCACGGATTAACCTGTAATAAAGATCATCCCGGAGCCGCCGTAGGTTCCGGAGGACTTCGTACAAAGCCTCTCCCACTAGGCCGCCGAACAACTGCTTTTCCCGTACCACCCTTTCCATGCCGCGACGCTTCATGATCATTTGGGGGTCTTCGTTCATGACGCCAACGACCAAAAGGTCCATCTGTTCGCGGGCGGCCATGCCTCCGAGCGGTTGGAGCTCCGCGTTTTCCAAAAGCCTGAGGAGAGCCCCTTGGGTATCGATATCGAGGCT
Organism: Terriglobia bacterium; assembly: GCA_963792065.1. GTDB lineage: Bacteria > Acidobacteriota > Terriglobia > Bryobacterales > Bryobacteraceae > Palsa-89. The sequence goes on along the minus strand of CAWBUU010000002.1, from coordinate 1,048,903 downwards.
GTTGAGCTCATCAAGTATAAAAGTAAAACCGCGCCTACGTTCTTCGTTGCCCTCGGTCTGTGGAGCCCTTCCTTGAGCATCGAATTCGATGGCCCGATGTAGCAGACCTTCGAAACTGAGCCATGATCCATTCGAATCTTGACTCCCACCGCTTCGCTGCACGTCCAATCCGAGCAGCAGAGGAACGGCCACCTCTTTCGGCCGAAACATTGCCATGTTCAGGGTGCGCGGGCGGTTCAGTCGATATCCAGGCGAGAATAACTGGATGAGAAGTGCCATGCTATCCTTGCCGGAGCCCGGACCACCAATCACCAACGCTGTTTTCACTGATCGTCGCTTGCCTGATTTTGGATGCTCTGACATATGCCTGAGCGCAACTGCCTGGAGAACGCAACTTACCATCGCCGGGGATGCCACTAAATACTTTGCAAATATTAGCGATTCCTTCACAACGGCCGGCGACGAGTAGACGATGGCCATCCGATCTGCCCAGAGCTCAACCAGCGACCTTTCCAGCTTACTTAAGCCACTCTTCCACCTCTTCGGTTCGAGACTGCACGGATGGAGCAGCGACAAGAATGCATGGTCTGACATACCCCCTGACTGTTCTGTGATTCGAACCTGGGAGGGCTCCGCCAGCCCGGAGCCGATCGAGCCAAGCGCCGAACCATTCTCCTCGACCCAGGACTTCTGAACTCCGCGATAGTTATCCCCGACCAATCCCTCAGGATGATCTAAAAGGGATTGGAGCTCGCTTTCATATACGTAATTCTCAAGCATTGTTAGCATCGGAATGTAAGTCGAGCCGACCCACTTACACAGTCTCTCCGTTAGATGCTCCATCCAGGCGGGGGGTGTTCCAAGATCAATAGTCGATGGCAAAGAACAAAGCACGAGACATTCGCCCCAGAAGAAACACTTGCTGGAAATCGATGCAGAGACGAGGCCGACCTGTCTTATATCGCGTGACCTTAGCCACGGACGCAGGACTAGTTCATACTCCCTCAGGAGCGCGAGCGCGGCTTCTCGAAAAGCACTGTCGGTTTTGGCCCGTTCAATGATTGATCGAGGATAGTCGGTCCTCAAATAATCCGTAGATAAGCCAGCAACCGCACTCACTACCCCATCGTCCCGCTTATGAACCTGAAGTCTCGGCGTAAAGTAACCTGCCCGTTCGTGATGGCCAGAACCCACCCATTCTTTGAATAGGGCCTGCAAGATGTCTGTTTCGCCCAAGGGCACGTTCATGGTGTCCAGGTCACCCCAGTAGTCATGAAGACTGGACGCTGTCAGCGGAACGCTCTCGATATCGTCAACACTCGAAAGATGTTTGAGCACCTCCGCGTTAAGTGCCGGGATAAATCTATTTTTGTGTACAATACGCGAAAGAAACGGAGCAGTCACATAGTGGGTACGATCTAGTGCGCTCTGAGATGGCTCCCAGCGCATATGAGGTCCGTCGAGAAAAAATTCGTAAAAGAAGAATGTTGAGTGGCCTAATTCTTCCTCGAAGAACTCCTGGAGATCATCGTGAACCAGATGGTGTATGCCAAAAGCAACTGGCGACAAGAGCCGATGTCGCCGCTTTGCCATTGTCAGTCGCGGACTAGCCATGTGCATCACGCTCCCAAATTGGGAAACTGTCCGTCAGCAACCAGATTGATCGACAGAATGTGTGCGTCCGATGTCAGGCACAACAATGCGGCATCTGCGACAGCGCTAACATTCATCTGTGGAAGGGCACCTGGCGCATACTCGTAGCCAAAGGCGCGGCTTATTGCACGGGCTGCAGCGTCAACCGCTGGCGGATCGTACATTCCTGTGTTCACAATTCCGGGTGCGACTTCTGAGAATCGAATTCCAATGGGATTGAGTTCAAGAGTTAGGCTCCGGACCGCTTGATGGAGGGCAGCCTTAGCGCTAGAGTGTGAAAAACCCAAAGGGACCGCACGGACGCCACTCATTGAGCTGACGATTACGGCGCGAGTGCGCTTCTGCCGCCGCCACCGAGGCAGAAGAGCCTTCACCACCAGATGGAGTGTCGTAACTACGCTTCGAAATTCCAAAGCCGGATGATCGAGGGGAGTCTCTTCGAGAGAAAGGTAGGGGTTTTCTCCCGCAACGCTGTAGGTTCCAGAGCTCAAGCCTGCGCTGTGTACGAGGTCAACTTCCTGGTCGTTAGCCAGACCTGGCCGCGAGCGTGGCCGTTGCGGCTGCATCGGTTAGGTCAGCGACCCGATATGAAATACTCGCAGTCGGCAATAGGTCCGTGATTGACTTGCAGACTCTTTGCAGCTTCACTTCGGTGCGGGCGACCATCAATACAGCGTAACCCCTCCGTACCGCCTGCATGGCCACAGCGGCGCCGATGTTTGGTTTTACCGATGAATCGATGAATACATTCGCGTCATCCGAAAGGCTCGAAGCTATTCTATATCCGACACCAGTGACGATGAGGCAACGTCCTCCGTAGTCAATAGTAGGCAAACTGTCCTCCGCGAACGACTTTCAAGGAAACCGGCTTCGTCACGTCGCCATTCTTGTCAAAAGATGTTTCGCCTGTTATCCCTGGAAACATCCTAATGCGGTAGAGGGCGTCCTTGACGCCGTCTAACTTAAACTTGCAACTTCGAAGCGCCGCAACTAGGATCTGCATCGCATCGTAGCCAAGCGCCGAATAGTAAGTTGGAGGTTCATTGAAACGTTTCGCGTAAGCGGTGCGGAAGTCGGCCATTGGCCCCGTCGGCGCATCACGGTCGAATGTCCCGTAGTATGTGTATTTGATGTTTTCTGCCAGTTTGCCTAGTTTCGAGAGATTTGCTGGATCTTCAAAAACCGGCGTCGTAAAAACAGGCGCGGAGATTCCCAACTCTGCTCTCTGCTTGACGATGTTTACAATGTCGTCCTGGAAGACAACGAGCATCGCGTCAGGACGTACCTGCTGTATCTTGGTTAGCACCGTTCGAAAATCAACCGTGCCCTGTGCAAAAGCTTCATCTGCGACGATGTGCCCTCCAAGCTCCGCGAATCGGTCACGAAAGACACGAACAGTACCAGCCCCGTATTCATTGTTCACATACAGAAGTGCGATCCTTCGATATCCAAGCTTGGAGACGGCAAGATCAGCCTGGATTCTTGCGCCATAAGCTTCAGAAATCTCGTTGCGAAAGATATAGTCGCCTGCATTTGTGATCGCTGGTGCAGATGCGCCAGGCGACAGAATCACTACGTGACTCTTTTCAGCCAGCGGTGCGACGGCGAGGGTTACTCCGCTAGTGAGTGGTCCGATGATCACTTTCACATGATCGACCGCTTGGAGCTTTTCGAACGCCGAAATTCCTGTTGTCGGATCCGCTCGAGAGTCCTCCGTTACGAGGCTTAGCAGTGGTTCCTGAGCGGCCTTTCGAGTTACATACTCAGACGCCGCCAATTGGATTCCATTTAGGCAAGACTTGCCTGGTGAGGCAGCAGCGCCGGTAAGGGGAAGTATCACGCCGATCTGAAGTGAAGATTCCTGTGCGCGTCGGCAGCCAGTTACTAGGAGGATAGTGAAAGCTACCTGAAGGAGTGAAATACAACGACTCGGGATGCGGCAAGAAGCTCGAAGACGCATTAGGCTGACCTCCTCCTTTGTGCTAGCGCGGATGCCCACTGAGGCAGCCGTCTCAGGCTCTTCGCGGTTTCACTGGCTCAGGCAACAAGCCAGCCGCCTCAACGGTTGGTGCGGGTGGAAGTGGATCAAGTGCACCGAGTTTTTCCTTCTCCAAATATTCAATTTGCCGACTGATCTTGGCAAGCTCCTCTGCTAGCGATACTTCCTCCTTGTCCTGAAGACCTTCTCTTGCGAGCCGTTGTTTGATTTCCCGTCGCATAGTCTTCAATCTTTCAAGCGCGTCCAAGCAGTCCTTGAGATACTTAACTTTCAATTCCGTTGTCACTACCCTACCTCCTTGTTCTGCAGACCAGCATCAGCCATGCTCTGTGCGGGCCTTCTCCAGTCGCATTCACATCGCGCTTTGATGAAACGTGAAGAAACCACCTACTCTCGATGAACCCACAATCATACCCTGCAAGAGAGCCGGATGTCATCGCTGGGCGTCCGCGAAACTCCTGGTTTACAGGCAGTTGTCGCTGAAAGGACTGACGATGAATTCCAAGCTGATAGTCCAACTCCCAGCGCAGCAGTCTAGTGAAAAGGCAAGTACCGGCGGACGCGAAGCATTTCAACAGTCCTTCCTGTGACCAACGTTGGGGAAAGTCTACTGTTGGCATCGATCATAATGTTGAACCCACAGGGTCACGGTGACGTAGAATTCTCGCCGTCAGAGAGGGCATGCATGCTTTGGTCCGGCAGCGCCCAAATAGGATCGAAAACAACCTCCGGCCGAACTAGATAGTGGGGGAGGCGAACGGATTTTGCACCAGATGCCGAGTCGCTAAGGAGCGATGAGATGGTGAACCAAAACAACCCGGCTCGTTTTCCGCTGCCGCAGACAAGAGGATGATGCACCAGCTGCATAAGCCGTCTCCCGCGGCTCGCATCTGGTGCCTCAATGAGCACGGCGCGGATCGGGTGAATGCCGAAGGACTCCTTGTGGTGCTGCTGCCGTTTGACGAAGTGATAATAGGCACGCAGCTTCTTGAGCATGTCGGTGCTGTTCATAGTTCCGCGATCGGCCTCGTAAAAGAAATGCGCCAGTTGCGCCTCTTGCGGACGATCGAAGAATCGAAGGCTGAACAAGCCATCAGGCTCAACGGGCAACCGCTCCGTTTCGCTGGCCTCTTCCCAAAAGTACTGATTGCCCTCGCGCGTCGATTTGAGTTTTGGCACTTCCACTTTGCTGCCGGTGAGGGGTCCGCCCTGGCGCCAGGCTTCAAGCTGAACTCGCCCGTCCGATCTCCGGCAGGCCATCTCGACGCAGAAGTGCATGCGCGAAATCATCAGGCTGTGCTGCAAAAAGCCTAGCTGCATGTGCTGCCCCCGAAGCGCTGCGGCCGCGTAGTCCTTCTCACGGTTGTACCGGATTTCTTCGAGCATCTCCTCATGAAGCTCAATGTGTCGCCGCTCGGAAAGAAAGTCCAGAGCGGCTCGGTTGTCGAGGTAATAGTAAAACTCGCTGTGGGGACGCGGAAAGGGGAATGCGAAACGGTTGATCAACCCACACTCCCAAAGCCGGCGAAGTCGGCGGTGCGTCACGTCCTCATTGCCTGCGACCAAACGCAAGATCTCAGACGCTGGCGAAAAGCGATAACGCAAAATCGCCTCGACGATGTCGAGGTCACGATCCGTGATGATGCCGCGGCTGGGCGTTGCCTGCCGCACAAATTTTGAAAAGCTGGCCATAGAAAAAGGCGAAGGCAAATGGAGTGTTAACGGAGAGCGCCGAAAACGCCGCACTCCATTCGCACTCCAATAAGAAACGCTTAAGAGGGAAGGGCTTTAGAATCTGGTACTTTCAGATGGCCAAAACAAGACGCCATAGACGCTATGTTTCTCGGCAGACAATCCTTCTCTGATTTCCCAAGCTGGACGTCGCGGGTTCGAGTCCCGTCTCCCGCTCCATCCTTTCAAGCATTTACAAGAAGCTCTTCAACGGCAGAGTCCAATAGAGTCCATTAAGAGCCTATAGCCTTCTCCAGCACATTCACTGCCTCCTTACGGCGCTTGAGTGACGTGATCGTATATACGTTCTCGTTCACGTCGATGGTGTGCCCCATCTGCTCAGCCCTCACATGCGGATCGACGTCCAGCTCCTTCAAAAGGGGCTGTGAGTACGCCGCATCACGTGGAAGTTCGCCCAAGCCAGACTCACCGGCCTCAACTTGCGCAGGAAGCTCCGTCTCCAACAATTGTCCTTGGCCATCGGCGTCGTGAGTCTTTCCGATGGGAAAACCCACCCATGGGCACTGGTGTCGAGCGACAGGGCTCGCCAATCTTCAATTGAAGCGAGTAGCCCTTCCGAGAGCGCTGCGAATCGCACAGACCACGCCGACTTTGGGGAGTCCACGTCGCCACGATAAACGCGCTGCCGAATGTCCGCATAGTCTGCTTCCATCCGCGCCCACTTCAGACCGAAAATCTCACCAGGCCTCATCCCGGCAAGCAAGGCGAGTTTTGCGATCAGTCGCTCTCGAACATCCAAGACCGAGAGCATCTGTCGCACCTCTTCAACTGTCATGACCCGCGTTGTCGGCCGCCTGCACTCTCTCGGCGTGAACAACAACACTGCCGGGCTCCGCTGCAAATATCCTTCTGCAACCGAGTCTGTGTATGCTCTTCATCCGCCGAGCACGTCCTCTGCGCTCCGCCATCGTGCTCAAGCCTTCGACGCTTTTGCATCTTCACCATGTCCTGACAACGCGGAAATATCGCTTGCTGTTTTCGCCGAGGCGCGGGCGTCGTCCCGGCCCCAAGGGCCCGACGAAGGAGCTGATCGATGCCGTTGTGGAAATGAAGCGACGGAATCCAGGTTGGGGATGTCCTCGCATTGCCGAACAGATCGCATTGGCTTTCGGTGTCGAGATCGACAAGGACGTGGTTCGCCGGATCCTGGCGAATCATTATCGGCCGGAATCGAATGCCGGAGGCCCTTCGTGGCTGACCTTGCTCGGTCACACCAAAGACAGCATGTGGAGCTGCGATCTGTTTCGTTGCGAGTCTGCCAGCCTGAGAACTCATTGGGTTCTAGTCGTGATGGACCAATTTAGCCGGCGCATCATCGGTTTCGGCGTCCAGCGCGGCATCGTCGACGGCGCGGCACTTTGTCGGATGTTCCAGCGAGCGATTCGCGGGCGCGGCCTCCCTAAGTACCTCAGCTCGGATCATGATCCTCTGTATCGATTCCATCAGTGGCAAGCCAACCTTCGGATCTTAGAAGTGACCGAAATCAAGTCCGTTCCATACGTCCCGCTCTCGCATCCCTTCATCGAGCGGCTGATCGGCACCATCCGGCGCGAGTACTTGGACCAGATGTTGTTCTGGACTCCAGCCGACCTGGAGGCGAAGCTTATCGATTTCCAACATTACTATAATGGCCGCCGAACTCAGGCCGGACTTGAGGGTAAACCGCCAGAGCCTGACGGGTCTGGAGCACCATTAGATCTTGATTCCTATCGCTGGCAGAAGCATTGTCGAGGCTTGTATCAGATGCCGATCGCGGCATGACCATGCGTTCTACCAATCCGACTTCAACCCATACCTGAACTTTCATCGCCCGTGCGGACAACCCGAGCGGATCGTGGACAAGCGTGGGAAGGAGAAGTTCGTCTACAAACGCTACGCCACCCCGTGGGAAACTTTACGGACGCTGGAGCAGGCTTTGCCGCCAGGCCAGTGCTACCTCAAGCCCGCTGTCAGCATCCAGCCGCCCCGCAAATCCCTCAATACAAACCCGCAGCTGCCTACGAAGTGGTCTATTTGCTCTCCGCCCCAGTGGTCTAATTTTATTCCGCCCTTGACATCGCGCCCTTTTCCACGCTATCCGCGTCCATCTGCGTTCATCCGCGGCTCTACACCCGCTCAAGTCGCGCCGTTGCTTTTTTGGGAGTTGCGAGCAGCAACAAATGCAACTCTGTGGGACCTGGACCAAGAGTCGGGGATCGCCACGGCCGCTGAATCTCCCGGCATCTACGGCAAATGAATCTTGTACACACTCGCCCCGCTGCCCCGCGCGGCATAAAGGTACCCGTTCGCGACAGTGAGCCCGCCCAACCCCGACAGCGTCGAGTACGTGTACGCCCGTAGGTTCTGCGGATCGCGCGCATCTACAATCACCAGCGATCCATTCGGGCTCCCGCCATTTGCATTCGGGTCCGGAGCCGCGCATGTCAAGGCGAAGAACCCGCCGCCCAACGGAACCGACCCCAGAGAGATCGGGCCGCCCACGTTTCCGGGCAGCATCGACTGAATCACCACGTTCCCCTGCATTTTGGGCTTGGTCAGATCGCTGATGTCGAACATGGTCAACGTCAGGAATCCCATGAACGGGAAATCGACCCCGTTCGCCAGCACGTTGCCTGGACTAAAACCCCGCGTGTCTCCGGCCGCAAGCATCTCGGTCCCCTCCATCGCCAGCGTCAGCAGCATCTTGGTTCCCGGAACTTGAACCTGACCCGCGCCCTGGATGCTCTTGGAGTTCGTCACGTCGAAAATGTCCAGCGCGCCCATTCCCGTGTCGAAATTCTGGCTCGCAGTCGTGCTCGCGACATATAACAGGTTCGGCGCTGGCACCAGCATGTACGGCCGCAAGTTGCCGTGATTGGTTTCCGGGTGCGCGTTGTTGTTCAGAATCAGAGGACCGGCCACCGGCGAATTGAGATTCGTGAAGTCCACCGACAAAATATTCCCCTGCGTGAAATTGACGTTGTGGCCGGAATAGGAAAACAGATCTTCTCCAAGAAAACCGGTGCTTCCCGAAAACGCCATACTCCGAGGTATGACCGAGACGGTGTTTTGAGATCTCTTCGCCGGTGCAACTGGGTTGGTCAGGTCGTAGACCGGGATGGATTGCGAAACTCGAACGATGTCCGCAAGGAATGGCTGCGGAACGGAAGTGTTCACAGCGCAGTTATGGGCGGAGCCCCCCAGTCCGGAATCGTTGATCACCTTCACAAAATTGGGAGCGGCCGGATTGGTGACGTCTACCACCTTGATGTCGTACGCACTGCATACATACAGCGTATTGCTGTAGTAGGCCAGCGAATTCGCGACGATGCCGCTGATCCCGGGCACGACGGTTGTCCCCACGCCAGGCAGCGAGAAAACGCTGACCTGCGTCAATAGCTTGGATAACTGAAACCCGCCGGGGCTTCCACTCACCGAAATCCACACCGACGGGTATTGATAATCATTCAGGGAGACATACAGCGGATAATCGCCCGACGGAAGCTCGGGCACCTGCAGGTTGATCTGCGACAGCCCCACAAAGCCTGACGTCATCCCGATGAACTGAACCGGCGCATCGGTGTCGCCGATGATCGCCTTGACTTTGCCCGTAAACGAAAAAAGCGTCCCCGATGGCACGGGCATGCCGTCCGTAAGAGGAGAACTGGTTACGCCAAGACCTGTCAAATACGCCACCACGTACGACCCGCTGGCCGCTGGATTCGTCGGCGAATTCACCGAGTAGTCCTGGTTCTGGATTACCCCGTGGCCGTCGGCGCCGTATTGCAGGATCCCAGGCGAATAGGCGGTCACTACCACCTGCGTTGCGCCGCTTTGCCGCCCGCCCACCGTTACCGTCAGCGACGCCGTTCCGGTCGCGGTCGCGTAAGGCACCTGAAAATTGATCTGACCGGTGTTCACGTAGAACAACGGCGCGAGCTTCCCGTTCACCGACACCGAGACCGTGTTCAACGACGTCGGCAGCGGCGTGGTCGCCGCCGACGCCTCGGATGGAGCCAGCCCCGACCCGAAGATCGTCCCAATCACCCCGGGCGCCAGCGTCGGCGTGTAGTCAGCACAATTCGTAACGGCCTCGACCTGCGGTTGCGCGAGCGCCATGGTCGCCAGCCACACCAGAGACCCGCCTAAAAGATAGATTTGCCGCACAAGGTCCTTCCTCCACTCCACATTGCGAAAACCGGCGAAAAAGCTGTCACGCGGAGAGGGTCAAGGTTATCGAATTATATGTCGGCCATGCGCGAAAGGGTTTCTGGCTGTGCCAGCTGCGTCCGATCCAGCTTGGCGAAGACGGCCTGAACCTTCGTGCCGTCTACCAGCGCTAGCAGATGGTCACGGTATCGCAGTTTCCTTCTGGTAGTCCTCGCTGTGCTTACAAAAGCGACCCGTTCCTCTCTGCCGACCCAATCAGCGCATTTCGCGAATACGGATCGGAGCCTCCAGCTGAAAATTCAATACTGTTTCAGCCGGAATCCTTACGCCTTTGCCTCGTGTCAAACCCTGCGTCGCAGCACCGGCTGCCGCGCCGGATAAAGCCCCGATCGCCGCGCCCTTGCCGCCGCCAGCGACTGCGCCGATGATTGTGCCGAGGACGGTGCCACCCCCTGTGAACTTAGCCGTACGCTGATTGGCTCCCAGTCCCTCGCGTCCGCGCTCAACGAAGTCGCTGGTTTCGAGCCGATACCGGCGTCCTTGAACGCGTACGGCCGCGACGTCAACCGCCAATTCGGAACGTCCCTGGACTTTTCCCTGCCCGCGGGACTCACGAATGACAAGTGTTGCGGTTGAGCCGTGTGGGATCGCGACTTTGCCGCTGGCGTCGAACACGTCGCGCACCACCACGCCGGGATAAGTCTCGCCAGGAGCGGCCGTTTGCGAATCGATGGACTGATCTGTGCGAACAGCAATGGTCGTACCTGAAGGTATGGTGACGAAAGTTTCAGCCGGGCTATATTCGCGATCGCGCACAGACGCCGTTGCAGGTGGTGCCGTAGGGGGTGGAGCGGCGGTCGGCCGCGCCGCGCCTGAGTCAGCCGAAGCGGGCGAAGGTGGTGCTCCCTGTTGCGGCGAAGTGGGTACGGTCGAAGGCGGGTTGGCTGCGGAGCCAGGGCCTGGGTCGTAGTTGATTGAAGAGACCTGGCTGACCGGATACGTGCTCACTACGCCATTGGGTGTCTGAATCGTGATGGACGAAGTGTCGCTCTTAGTGACGGCTCCGGTAACCGTGGTACCGTCTTTCAACGCGAGCGTCGCGGTCTGGCTGCCTGTCGACGCCTTCTTGCTGCACGCGCCGAGCACGCTCAGGAGCAAAATGATGACGATCACTGGTTGTCTTGTGTGCACCCTCTGCCTCCTTTAACGAGATTACCGCGCGAAGCGCCAGTTGGTTGAAGTCCGCCAAAAAAGAATCGCCCGCGTGATCAAAACCACGCGGGCGATTCTTTACTGAGTCGTTTTCGCACTGAGTCGTTATCGGTGGCCTCCGCGTTGTCCCCCGTTTCCAGACCGGGACCCGCGATAGCCACTACCACCGAATCCAGATCCGCCTTGTGCCCCAGCGCTGTGGCTCTGTCGAGGAGCCTGGACTCGTCCTTGATGCCCGTTGTCCTTGCCGACAACTCCACGATTGAAGCCCCGCCGGTCGTCACTCCGGAATCCGGATCCTCTTTGTGGAGCGCTGTACCTTTGCGGGGGAGCCTGAACATCGTCCTTGATATCGGTAGTCGTTGCCAACAAATCCACGGTCGAAGTCTCGTCCAGCGCCACCCCAGAATCCCAGGAAGAAACGCCCACTGGAGTACCGTGGAGCGACCCAATATTCGCCTACGTACGGCGGAAGCGTCCAATACCCTGCGACCCAGTAATACCGTCCGTCAACGAAATTCCAGTATCCGTCCACCCAGACATACCCTGGCCCTGGCATCGGAGGGCGTTCGTAGGCATAGCTCGGCATCGGCGGAGGCGCCGGAGCATAGACACCGTCGTTGTAGGCAGGGTCGCCGTTGTAAGCGCCGTAACCTGGGTCCCCGGCGTATTGCCCATTGTCGTATTGTCCGTTGTAATTCGGGTCGCCTTGATTGGGCGGGTATTGCTGAGGATACTGTTGCGGGTACTGCTGCCCAAACATGGCCGAACCAAATCCTCCCGCAATCACCAGCATTGCTAACCAGTTGCGTTTCATGGTCTCTTCTCCTGTTCAAAAGGCCGTTTTTTGAGCGGCTCGTACGCAAAGGATGAATGCACTTGGCAGCCCGAATGCAATCTGTTGAAAACAATATTGGTGTGAAGCTGCGAAGGTGGCCCAGCTAAACCGCGCGGTGGTTTCCGGCCGATTGTAGATCTGAAATCCATATGATCCTTACGGTTTCGTCCCGCCGTCACGGGCGAATCGTATATTGACTACACACAGGTGGATATAAGGCCACTTCCAGGCGATGAGTTCGGTAGCGCGACAACGGCTAGAGCGATTTGAACCAAGGCTGGTCCATGTCAAAGCGATCTCAGGAATTCCAGGATCGCCGCCTGGTCCTGCCCTGCCAGCTTCCGAAAACCGTGTGTTGCCTGATCCGCCTCTCCGCGATGCCGCAGGATGGCATCGCTGAGGGTCACAGACGCGCCGTCGTGCATCAACCTGGTACGTAGGCGTAGGCCCCACAAGGGTGCTGTCCGCACTCTGTTTCGCGTCTTGTCAAAATTCTCGGGCGTACATACGCTCGGCATCTGGCGAACTGCTCGCCCATAATGCTCTGCCGTAGGAACGACAATTCCGTCCCCCGTCCCCACATCGTGCATCAGGAAGTCACCGTAGGGGTGAAAAGTCTTACTTCCTATCGCGGCTGGCACAGCAAACGCCCCGCCATTGATCTTTGTACCGGCGGGCGCTGTAACCAAGGTTCGTGCGTGGCAGACCGCGCAACCAATTTTGTCGAACAAATCGGAGCCCCTCTTAGCGAATGGTGTTTTCGCCAAGGTCTGGTCCGGAGGAGGCGCTTTCATTGACCGAATGAAACGGGCGAAGCGATCGACATCGGCGAGTCCGTCCGGTCCGGGCTTGTCGTTTGGCTCCGACGCAGTGTTGCAGAGTTTGGTCACTTCATCGGGGAACAATTGCGTCGTAATGCCCATCTCATTCAGGTACGCGTCACCTGAGAATGACAGTAGGCTCGCGTGCTGGTTCTTCCAGCCGAACCGGCCTATGCTGGCTTGCCCCGGGGCCTCTATGATAGGCACGTATATCAGCACCCCACAGATCTTGCCGTGGGTGCTTTTGCATTGGTTACGGGCCAAGTCCATCAGTGTTTGCTCCGAGAGCGCCTCCACAAAACCGTCACCGAAAAGACTCAATGAAATGCGCGTAGTGCGGACGTTCTCGCTATCCGGTACACGTTCCTGAATCTCGATATCAGGAAAAGCGCCACTTGGGCAAATGGCGCGATCGTTCACCAGTGTACGTCCGTGGATGATCTCGGCTCCGTGAGCAATTGGAATAGTGGGATTGAAAAACTGGTGATCCGGACTGAGGTGTCCCACTCGTAGTTCCGTGACCTGGCTGCCACCGCCCGACGTTGGATTCTGATGACATTCACGGCACGATTGCGCGTTGTACAGCGGACCAAGCCCATCCGCCACAGTCTCAACCTCGTCGAACTTGGCTTGATCGGCCTCGTGCGTTTGATCATCGACGACGCCGTTGCTCTTGTTGTCGAAGCCCGCAGGCGCCTCCGGAAGCCGCGGGCTTGCTAGATTCTTGTTTGGACGTTTGCCCTGCGCGGCATCAAGTGTGCGATGCGGCATTGCGAGGATCAGTGCCGACAGCAGCATGATTGCTCTGAGTGTCATGCTTCCCTCCTCGTTCTTCTCTCTCCGATAGTAGCGCCTACTCAACGACATGCGATGCCCCTTCGAAGGCTTCGCTCGACCACGCTAACTTCTGAAAGGGCGCAATATACTTCCAAGTCTCGTAGTCGCCAGGGCGATATCGACGATGTCCACTCGCTATAGATCGGAACATCTTTTCGCTCGACCTGCACGACTTCGACAACTGGCGGATCGGATGCGTTCGCTGCTTCAGTTTTTTATTAGAAGCACTTGCATCGTGGACAACTTGGGCAACGTGACATGCAGAGCGGCCAGTTCGACATCGCCGTGGAAGCGCTCGCGAAGGTAGCGGATCGCTTGATCGCGCAGAGCCGGTTCAAACCGTTTGGCGAGGATTGAAGCCATGATGATCGCCGCAATCGTAGCAATCAATACAAACCCAACCAGGGCGAGCAGCCCGTATCTGGTGCGTTTACGCACAGTCCCCAACACTTAAATTCGGCGAAGATCTGCAAGTGTGGGATGCAAGTTCGACAAGGTTTCGATGTATCCTGTCTCAGTGGAGATGTCTACTTCCACGTAAAGGCTTTCGGCCTTGCGGAACACCGATTCGGCGAGGTTGCGAGCTTCGGCAAGAGTGTGACGATATACCTTTGTTACTTCCCGCCTCCCATCATTTCGAAGAAAATTGAGGGTAATCACCTGTTGGGACTCCATAGGCCTGTCCCCTCCTCACTAGTTGGACGTCGGGTGCACCCGAAGATTTCCTAAAAGAGCCAATTCAATACTTTAGAGCAAAGCGCTCGGTTCTCCATACGGTCGGATTGAGGCCGAAGTGCCGGAGACCTTAGAGAAAAGCGGGAGTGATGCAAAATGCGCCAGGACATACACCGCGATCCGAATGTTACATGTCTTTCAGGTCAGGCTGCTGGAGAGCGGTGCCGTCTTGTTTGTCAAGTTAAGACTATCTGATGTTTCGGAACATCAAGCGCCGAAAGCGAACTGCTCGGTTCGGGTGCGGCAGACCTGACTCTCGAGGCGCACAAGGGGCGCGGCTCAGGTGGCGTCGCAACCTTCCTTGACGCCACGCGACATCGCTCGATGCAAGAATTGGGACCTAGCCTGCCGTTTGAGATACGGTTTCAGATTTTTCACAAACCATGTTGAGAGGGAAGCGGATGTAGAAGCAGGACCCTTCGCCAGGCCTCGATTCAACCCAGATTTTGCCGTTGTGTTGCTCCGCGATTCGCTGACAAGTAGAAAGACCGATACCAGCACCTGAATAGTATGAGCGGCTGTGAAGCCTTTTGAACACGCCAAATATCAGGTCAAGGTATTGGCTTTCTATTCCGATCCCGTTGTCTGAAACGCTGAACACAACCCCATCCTGTTCCTGCTGAGCGCGCACCCGAATGACAGGCGGGATGTCCCTGCGGTATTTTATCGAGTTCTCGATCAGGTTTTGCAGCAATTGAACAATGTGAGCGCGGCGGGCCTGAATCGTAGGAAGCGGTTCCCAGGAGATATCGGCTCGTGCCTCTGTGATCGAGGCTTGTAGATTGAACAGTACATCTTTCATTACCGATCCGCAGTCGACACTCTCGATGAGCTCATTCGACGAGTCGACTTGAGCATATTCGAGCAGGCTTCTCAGAAGCTGGTCCATCTGGCAGGCGCCGCCGGCAATCTTAGAAAGAAACTGTATTGCTTCCGGGTCCAGTTGCTTCGCCGAGCGCTGTCGCAGCGCATCGCTGTAGATCGAAATCATCCTCAGAGGTTCGCGAAGGTCATGACTCGCCGCATACGCGAAGTGGTTGAGGTCTTCATTGGAGCGGCGCAGGGCGTCGTTCGCCTGGCGGAGTTCGGCGGTTCGTTCAGTCACTCGAGCTTCCAGAGTGGCGTTTAATTCCCGGATGTTGCGCTCCGCGTCCCTTCGTTCGGTAATATCGCGGACCACGGAAATCATCGCCAACCCATCCTTGGTCTGGATAGGGCTGAGGCAAAGCTCCGCGGGAAAGGGGCAGCCCGACTTGGTGCGGCCCTCGGTTTCAACACGCAATGGGCCGGGGACGAGAGAGGCGCCATCCCGTTGATAGTGGCGTTGAAGATCCGTCCAACCAGGCAGCAGGCCAGTGATCTTCTGTCCGATCAGTTCGCTTCGGGTGTGGCCAAAGATGGTTTCCGTTTGCGAATTCACGAGCGCGATCAACCCCGAATCGGTGCTGACGACTATAGAATCCGGCGCCGCCTCCAGGAGAAGTCTGAACTTCTGCTCGGTATCACGCAGAACCTGCGCCTGCTTGCGCAGAATCGCGTTGGCGCGGCTGAGCTCGACGAATACTCGCATCTTGGAGCGCAGGATTTCAGGAATGACGGGTTTAAACAGGAAGTCGACGGCGCCAAGAGTGTAGCCGCGATGCAACTGATCGTCGCCGCGAAACGCCGTCAGGAAAAGAATCGGGATGTGGCGTGACCGTGGCCGCGCCCGAATCAGCTCCGCCGTTTCGAACCCATCCATGTTGGGCATCTTGACGTCGAGAAGGATGGCTGCAAAATCCGAATCCAGCAGATAGCGCAGTGCTTCGGTGCCGGAATGTGCGAAGATAAGTTCCTGGCCGAGATTCTCCAAGACTGCCTCGAGCGCCAACAGATTGTCGTCGGAGTCGTCTACCAGCAGGAGTTTGGTCCGCTCTTCAAAAGGCTGTAGTTCCATTGTGCTCTCGGATTGCGCAGGTCATCGGCGGTTCCCCGCCCAGGCGCCTTGTGAGGCGGGCTGTTCCAACGCTGCTGCGTGCCGGCATACACAGACTCGCAGAACGGAGAACAACTGCTCCAGATCGACTGGTTTCGTGATGTAATCGGACGCACCGGCCTGCAGACACTTGACCCGATCGCCTTTCATGGCCTTGGCAGTGAGCGCGACGATCGGCAGGGTTGCCAGGCGGGGAATCCGACGAATCGCCTGCATGGTTTCATATCCATCCATTTCGGGCATCATGATATCCATCAAAACAACATCAATGTCCGGCGTGGATTCCAATATTTCGATACAAGTGTGGCCGTCTTCAGCGTGAAGCGCGTTTAATTTGTGATTCTCAAGAGCACTGGTAAGAGCGAAGATGTTGCGCACATCGTCGTCAACAATCAGCACTGTCTTGCCGTGTAGCGCTGTATCGTTCTGCCGTAGACGGTGGAGTATTTCGCGTTGCCTGGGACCAAGAACGGCTTGCGGGCGGTGGAGTTGAAGCACCGACTCCTCCAGCAGCCGATCCTGACTGCTCACAACGCGGACGACGCTGCTTCGATTGAGCTGCCCGATCTCCGGCGAGTGGGCGTCGGAGTTCTGTTCCCGAAACACCAGAATGGGCGGATTGGGAGGACCCGTGATAGCCTGCACCCGCTGAATCAACCCGGCAGCCGACTCCAGAGTTCCATCGAGATCCAGATGAATCGCATCGAATGCCTGGCGATGCAGGTTGTCGACGAGATCCTCCTGGCTGGAGGCCACCGTGATTTCTAAGTCCGGACCCTCCAGGATCCCGACAGTTTCCGATTGGTCCGGTGGCGAGGCTGAGAAAGACAGAAGCTTCTTGACAGGCGCCTCGACGGTGCGCTGGATCTTGGCAAACAATTCCGACAGACCCGTATTGACGAGTCCCTTTTCCAAATAACTGCTGGCGCCGAGGTTCCTCGCCAGCCACCCTTCCTCCGTCCCCGAGATCACGTGAACGGGAATGTGACGCAGGTCAGGATCACCGAGTACCCTGTCCAGGATGGTCCACCCGGAGACATCCTGCAATTGGATGTCAAGCGTGATCGCAACGGGCGAGTACTCACGTGTCAGAGCCAGGACATTCGATCCCTGGGAGGCAACCAGTGCTTTCAGGCAATGCTCATGGGCCAAGTCGACGAGGATACGCGCAAACGTTGCGTCGTCCTCCACAATCAGGATTACGGAATCGCCCGCCTGAATACCCTGCCGGTCGTCTTCAAACTCCAGGTCGGCGGCTTCTTTTACCCGCGACGGCTGTATCGCGGCCACGGTGGGAACGGCGCCCCCGCGCTCCGCCGTCTCAAGCGGGCGGGGAGTCGAGTTTTCATCCGCTCCAATGTACACCTGAGGCAAATAAAACGTGAAGGAACTGCCTGCGCTTGGCTCACTCACCAGACGAATCTCACCGCCGAGCAAGCGAGCCAGCTCACGGCTAATCGACAGGCCCAAACCCGTGCCACCGTACTTCCGGCTGGTGGTTCCGTCCGCTTGCTGGAACGCCTCGAATATGATCTTTTGCTTGTCAGAGGAAATGCCGACGCCAGTGTCCATGACAGTAAACGCTATGACCGACTCGGCCTTCGACAAAGTAGGATGCGCTGGCGACCATCCTGCCCTGGCCCGCTCTATTCTGAGCTTGACCGATCCGCGTTCGGTAAACTTGAGCGCGTTGGATAACAGATTCTTGAGCACCTGCTGAAGGCGCTTAGCATCTGTGTGGATGGCGTCGGACTGAGCCTCGGGAGCTACTTCAATGGTGAGATCGAGAGCTTTGCCCTCGGCGACATGTCTGAACGTCTTCAGGCAGTAGTCCTGCAGCTCCACCAGCCGGATCGCGCGCAGGTCGACTTCGGTGGTGCCGGACTCGATTTTGCTGAGGTCGAGAATGTCGCTGATAAGCGCTAGAAGATCGGTACCCGAGGTGTGGATTGTTTCCGCAAACCTTACTTGCTTGGGGGTGAGATTCCGGTCCGAATTCTCGGACAGCATGCGCGCCAGGATGAGAAGGTTATTCAGCGGAGTACGGAGCTCGTGACTCATGTTGGCCAGGAACTCGCTCTTATATTTCGAGGTGAGAGCCAGTTGCTCGGCCTTCTCTTCCAGTTCCTGTTTGGCCTGTTCGACCTCGTAGTTCTTGGCTTCGAGCTGCGTCTTCTGATCGGCCAACAGTTGGGCCTTCTCCTCAAGCTGTGCGTTGATCTGTTGGAGCTTGAGCTTCTGGCTTTGCAGCTCTTCGGCCAGAGCCTGACTTTGCAGCAACAACTGCTCAGTGCGCATTGTCGTCGCGATGGTGTTTAGCACGATCCCGATGGACTGCGTCAACTGGTCGAGAAACGCCAGCGTAATATCGCTGAAGTGGCTGAAGGAAGCCAGCTCGATAGCGGCTTTGACGTCTCCCTCGAACAAGACCGGCAGCACTACGATGCTCAACGGGGTGGTCGATCCCAGGCTGGAATTGATGCGGAGGTACTCGCCCGGCACTTCACGTAAGAGGATGCGCTGTTTCTCCTTGGCACATTGTCCAAGAAGACCTTGGCCGACCTTGAGAATGCCGGGAGCCGGGCGTTCGCTATCCAAGCCGTAGCCGGCCACCAGCTTCAAGGCCGGTACCCCGTCGCGTGTTTCCGCCAGGTAGAAGGTTCCATGCTGGGCGCCTACCAAAGGCGTCAGTTCGGACAACAGCAGTTCCGCCACTGTCAACAGGTCGCGCTGGCCCTGCATCATGCCAGTGAACTTCGCGATGTTAGTCTTGTGCCAGTCCTGCTCGTTGTTTTTCTGTGTCGTGGCCGCCAGGTTCACGATCATTTCGTTGATGTTGTCTTTTAGCGACGCGACTTCGCCCTGCGCCTCAACTGCAATCGAGCGCGTCAGGTCGCCCTTGGTGACCGCTGTTGCGACCTCGGCAATCGCGCGTACCTGGGTGGTGAGATTGGCGGCGAGCTGGTTCACGTTGTCGGTCAAGTCGCGCCAGATTCCTGCGGCGCCGGGAACACGCGCCTGGCCACCCAGCTTTCCTTCGATACCCACTTCGCGCGCCACGGTGGTGACCTGATCCGCAAAGGTGGCCAGTGTGTCGATCATTCCATTAATGGTGTCGGCCAAGGCCGCGATTTCGCCCTGCGTCTCGAGCACGAGTTTCCGCTTCAAATCGCCATTGGCTACGGCTGTTACCACCTTCGCGATTCCACGAACTTGCGTGGTCAGGTTGGCGGCCATGGAGTTGACGTTGTCCGTCAAGTCTTTCCACGTCCCGGCTACACCTCTCACCTCCGCCTGTCCACCGAGCTTGCCCTCGGTTCCGACCTCGCGCGCCACGCGGGTCACTTCCGAGGCGAAGGAGTTGAGCTGGTCGACCATGGTGTTGATGGTGTTCTTCAGTTCCAGAATCTCGCCCTGGGCGTCCACGGTGATAGTGCGGGACAAGTTCCCGTTGGCGACGGCGGTAGTGACCTGCGCGATGTTGCGGACCTGCGCAGTCAGGTTTCCTGCCATGGAATTGACCGAGTCGGTAAGATCTTTCCACGTGCCGGCTACACCGCGCACGTCAGCCTGGCCGCCTAGTTTGCCTTCTGTTCCCACCTCACGCGCGACACGGGTCACTTCGGCGGCGAACGAGCTCAACTGATCCACCATGGTGTTGATGGTGTTCTTAAGCTCAAGAATCTCGCCTCTGACCTCCACTGTGATCTTGCGGGAGAGGTCGCCCTTGGCCACCGCGGTGGTAACCTCGGCGATGTTGCGGACCTGACTGGTCAGATTGCTGGCCATTGAATTGACGTTTTCCGTCAGATCCTTCCAGGTTCCGGCCACACCTTTTACGTCCGCCTGCCCGCCCAGATTGCCTTCGGTACCGACTTCGCGGGCCACGCGCGTCACTTCGGAAGCAAAGGAGCTCAACTGGTCCACCATTGTGTTGATGGTATTCTTCAATTCGAGAATCTCGCCCCGGGCATCCACGGTGATCTTGGTGGTGAGATCACCGCGGGCAACTGCCGTTGTGACGCCGGCAATGTTGCGCACCTGGTTGGTAAGGTTACTCGCCATGGAGTTCACTGAATCTGTGAGGTCCTTCCAGGTGCCGGCCACGCCGCGCACGTCGGCTTGGCCGCCCAGCTTTCCCTCGGTTCCGACTTCACGGGCGACGCGCGTAACCTCGGAGGCGAAGGAGCCGAGTTGGTCCACCATGGTGTTGATGGTGTTCTTCAGCTCGCGGATCTCACCGCGCACATCCACGGTGATCTTGCGGGAAAGATCGCCGTTAGCCACGGCGGTGGTGACCTCGGCGATGTTGCGGACCTGACTGGTCAGGTTGCTGGCCATCGAGTTTACCGAATCGGTCAGATCCTTCCAGGTTCCGGCCACACCGCGCACGTTGGCCTGCCCGCCCAACTTACCTTCGGTTCCGACTTCGCGCGCGACACGCGTCACCTCAGCCGCAAACGAACTTAACTGGTCCACCATCGTGTTGATGGTATTTTTGAGCTTTCGAATTTCACCCCGGACGTCTACGGTGATCTTGCGGGAGAGGTCGCCCTTGGCCACCGCGGTGGTCACCTCGGCGATGTTGCGGACCTGACTGGTCAGGTTGCTGGCCATCGAGTTGACCGAATCCGTAAGATCCTTCCAGGTGCCGGCGACTCCAGGGACATCGGCCTGGCCGCCGAGAATGCCTTCCGTACCCACCTCTCGGGCGACGCGTGTAACCTCGGAGGCGAAGGCCCCGAGCTGATCCACCATGGTGTTGATTGTGTCCTTGAGTTCCAGAATTTCGCCTCGGACTTCTACTGTGATTTTCCGGGACAAGTCTCCGCGCGCCACGGCGGTAGTAACTTCGGCGATATTGCGGACCTGGCTGGTGAGGTTGCTGGCCATCGAATTGACGTTTTCGGTCAGATCCTTCCAGGTTCCGGCCACACCTTTCACGTCCGCCTGCCCACCCAGCTTCCCCTCGGTTCCTACTTCGCGCGCGACGCGCGTCACCTCCGCGGCGAACGAGCTCAATTGGTCCACCATCGTGTTGATAGTATTTTTCAGCTCTCGAATCTCGCCTTGGACGTCCACAGTGATTTTGCGCGAGAGGTCGCCCTTGGCGACGGCCGTCGTCACTTCGGCGATGTTGCGGACCTGGCTGGTCAGATTGCTGGCCATTGAATTGACGTTTTCCGTCAGATCCTTCCACGTGCCGGCCACGCCTTTCACGTCCGCCTGCCCGCCCAACTTGCCTTCGGTTCCGACTTCGCGGGCGACGCGCGTCACCTCCGCGGCGAAGGAACTCAACTGGTCCACCATTGTGTTGATGGTGTTCTTCAGTTCAAGGATCTCCCCGCGGACTTCCACTGTGATGTGGCGGGACAGATCGCCGCGGGCGACGGCGGTGGTGACTTCGGCAATATTGCGGACCTGGCTGGTGAGATTTCTGGCCATCGAGTTGACATTGTCGGTCAAGTCCTTCCAGGTGCCGGCCACGCCTTTCACTTCCGCCTCCCCACCCAGCTTTCCTTCTGTTCCAACTTCGCGCGCGACGCGGGTGACTTCCGAAGCGAAGGATCCGAGCTGGTCCACCATCGTATTGATGGTGTTCTTCAGCTCGAGGATTTCACCGCGCGCATCCACAGTAATGCGAGTGGTCAAATCTCCACTGGCGACAGCGGTGGTGACGCCAGCTATGTTGCGCACTTGATTGGTCAGGTTGCTGGCCATCGAGTTCACGTTGTCGGTCAAGTCTTTCCACGTGCCAGCCACGCCACGAACCACCGCCTGTCCGCCCAGCTTGCCTTCCGTGCCTACTTCTCCGGCAACGCGGTTCACTTCCGAGGCGAAGGAACTGAGTTGGTCAACCATCGTATTGACGACGCGCGCGGTGTGTAAGAATTCGCCTCGCAGGGCACGGTCACCGGCCTTCAAAGCCATGCGCTGGGCCAAGTCTCCCTTGGCTACCGCTCCGATGACTCGCGCTACTTCCGTGGAAGGTTGGACCAGATCTCCGATCAGGCTGTTGAAGGAATCGATCGACCTGGCCCATTCCCCTTTGGCGCTGGCCATGGATACTCGTTGGGAGATCTTTCCCTCTTTGCCGACGGCGCGACTCACGCGCTTGAACTCGCTCACAATGCCCTGGTTGAGATCCAGGATCTCATTCAATGTGTCGGCGATCTTGCCGTCCATTCCCTCCAGATCGAGGGGCATGCGCGCAGAGAAATCCCCACTCTTGAACCTGGTCAGACACCTGAGCAGTGCGCTGGATCCGTTGGCATCGCCATCTCGCTGGGCGCGGAGCCGGGATCTAGCATTGGGTACCGCACGAGAAGCAGGCATGGGTGTTCTCCCTTGTCCGACAAATTTCTATTTGTAGTTTGACACGTGCGGAGGGCTTCTGTTTCAAAACTCTTTATTGGGGAATTCCGTCTCCTGGCATAGCGATCCAGAATAGGTCGACGCCGACGTAAACGCCGGTGCGAGTTGGTTTTAGAAGGATGAACTACCGATCGCTGAGGCCCCGAGCGTTGCCGCACCCACGACCTGCCCCGATAGTACTCCTAGGTTGGGACGACGGTGAGCTGAACAGATCATCTACGCTATTGTGTACTACCTTCTGCGCTCAAACCACGCCCAGAATCGCCGTCCGGTGGAGGCCCTTTTTTCGCCGAGCGGCCGCAGGCTCCAAAAGACCGGGTCCTTGCGCATTCCAGTCAGGAAGTTAAGCGGCGCTCCAAAGCGGGTCCATGGATGTTTCCACGAGCCGTTCGCTTTAGCGGCGATGACGGGTCACAACTTGCCGAATAGTGGCTAAGAATCTAGCGCAATTATCCGGTAAATACCTTGGATGAATGATGCCTTCCTATGAAACATGCGTTCATTCGAGTCATCTATCCACAGATGCGTGAGTGACGACATGCGGCGTGGCCTTGCCTTCCGTTCTTGGAGCAGCGCAAGCTGCTTGTGAAGGAACAGACTCTCGGCGATGAGCGCCAGCCGGGATGAAAACAACAAACGCAGAGGTTTGAGCAAACATTCATCGTACAAACCCAACCGTTCACGGCATTTCTGGATTGATGATGCTCAAGCCTTCCAACGAAGCTACTTCCCCAAGTGATTGATCGGCTACGACGAACTCGTTCATCAGTTCTTGCGGCGGGAGACATCGAGGTGTATAGCGTGACAGAGGATCACGCAACCGTCGAGCGCCTCATCGGACGGCATAGCTTCCGGTATCGTCTGCGCACGCTCGATGCCCTGCAACTTGCGGTCGCGTTGGACCTCTCCGAACAGTATCAAGAGGAACCGGCTCGGCTGCATCCCGGCTACCTTGCGGTCTAGAACGCCGGCCCGCACTTTCATGGCGAACGCAGACTGGATCTCCGGAATCCCAAGCTGGAGATTCGAATCTGGCGCGCCGGCCTGCAACCGGCGTCACTCCGCTATGAAACGCTGCGCGCAGTGCCTGCTGACGACCCACGATCAGGTGCGGAAGGAGCGCTTTCCTCTCACCCAGGAGATTCTTGGCTACATGTTGGGTATTCGCCGGGAACGGCGTCAGCGAAGTGGCTTCCGCGCTAAAGCAACGACGCATCATCGACTACAACCGCGGCGTGGTCGAAATCCTTAACCGCCGGAAACTGGAATCAACTTCCTGCGGATGCTACGCGACGGTCAAGCGGCAATTCGAGCGGCTATTTGAAGTCGCTCTCCAACGCCGGTGAACGCCTTCCGGCTTCCTGCGGTCCTCCGGGCCAGAGAATCGGGAGCCAGATTCAGGTTTCGGAACGGTAGCGACCCTATGGCCACCAGATCGAGAGTCTGGAAAGGTTGAACAATCCATTGGGCGATGCGAACGGAACGCCGTTATCGGAGCGGATGGCTTGCGGCAGGCCGCGCTCTTTGAAAAGGCGCTCAAAGGCCGTAATAGCAGGGCGTTCCTGGTTGGATTCCATGGCTTCGCACAACAGCAGATAGCGAAGCATGATCGGTGACGGTGAGCGGATAACAGTAGCGTTGGTTGCCGAGCCGAAACTATCCCTTATAGTCAGCACACCACAGGGCGTTCGGGCTGGCGCCCAAAGAGAGCGGAGTTCCTTCGGTGCGGGTACGTGATCGCTTGGCTGCTACGATGGCCGCTATTTGCTCAGGCGAGTGGCCGGCACAATTCCTCTTGCAGTTACTCTCAGGGGGATGGTTAGGGACGCCCGTAGCGAGCCTCGGCGGTGCGTATGGCTTTCGCCACCACTGGACTGACCAGATCGAAACCGTCCTGATTCAAGTGATGCAGGTCTTCGCGCAATAGTTCACGGCGCGGCTTTCCGTCAGAGGTCAGCAACAACGGCGTCAGATCCACAAACTGCAGCTTGGAATCTTCGGCGCAAATTGCTCGCAGTTGATCATTCGCGGCCACCACCGCATCCCAGACCGCAAGGCGCGCAATACTGGGGCGGATTGGCAGCACCACCATTTGGGTAGCCGGCAGCGCCGAGTGAATTTTCGCCACGAATTTCCGGAAGTCATCCGCGATCATCTCAGTAGGCATCCCGTAAGCTGTATCGTTATCGCCCGAATAGAAGACGATCGTCGAGGGCTTGAACGGAATGATCAACTGATCCGCGTAGTAGCTTGACTCCGCGATCATGGAGCCGCCGATTCCGCGATTGATGGTTTCAAATTGCGGGAAGTAGTGCTTCAGGTCCCAACCGGCAATCGTCGCGCTGCCGACAAACATGACCGCTTCCTTCTTGGGAGGGTTCTGCGCGTCCTGCCGAAGCATCTGTTCCACCCGCGACTTCCAGCGCTCCGGCGTGATTTCCTTGTAGTATCCCAGGCGCACCCATTCGATCTGGCGCCGCGCCGGTTGCTGCGCCGGCGTGTTAGTCGATTGACCCAATAGCAAACCAGCGCTGATGAACGCGAAGACTGTAGATCGCATCTTTCCTCCTTACTTGATGGATTCGAGGTCCGCCATCATTATATTGCCGCAAAGCACGCTCGCCGACGCCATCTGCGTCAGGAACAGATTCACGTCCAGCCAGTCGAGCCGCGCGGCCGAAGTCCAGTAGCCCGTCAGCGCACCGATGCATGCGGCGCCGGGAATGTGGTTGCGATTGGCGATCGAGCCGAGGCCGTACCAGGGCCCCTGTTCGCCGCCGTGAAGACCCTTACGTCCGGGGCACTGCACTTGCGTACGCGGCACGTTGTTGTCCTTCACAGCTGCGATGGCGAGATCCACCATGTGCTGGTTGTTCGTGACGTACACGGTTGTCAGGTCAGCGACGTTGGTCCTGTGGAACGGTTTCCCGCCGCCTTCTTCGACCTTCATCTGCCCGAGGTGCTCGATCCCTATCGACGCGATCACCTTGCTGTAAACATCAGGGTGGCTGGCCGCGTAATCTTCGCTCGCGAACGCCCGCTCCATGCCCGGCATGAAATGGCGGCAATCGTAGAAGAGCATCAGGCTGCGAGGCCGCTCGGCTTTCGGAATGCGAGAAAAGTATTTCACCATTGACAGAATGCCGATCGCGCCGTTTTCCTGCGAGATCGAGGGACCGTCGGTGTGCGTGATCAGCAGAACCTGCTTGTCGCCGGGAGTGCCGTAGTCCCGGCCCGGCAGGTATCCGAAGAGCTGGTATCCTTCCGCTTCCTCGGTCTTCGCGATCAGCCGCAGTGTCGCCTGCTTTCCCGCTGCAGCCGCGACTTCGGCGCCGGCGTCGCGATCAAGATAGAGAGTCGGCATCTGGTGCAGGGCGGGAACGGCGAACGTGTACAGTCCCTTGACCGCGTCAAACGGAAGCGGCATCGCGATGATGGCGCCCGCTGCACCGGCCTTGATCAGCGGTTCCATCGCCGAGCCAAGTCCCATGATCGGGAATGGGCTTAGCGCCTTTTCGTCATCGTACGGTTTCAGCGGATTTGGGAACGTGCCGGAATTGGACAGATATTCGTAGTCGTCCGAACCCCTGCTGAGGCCGGGCGACGGGCCTTTCACGATGACCGCGATCTTGCCGCGCAGAGCCTGGTCCGGCATGCCGGCCTGGTAAACCACTAGTTCACTCGTGACGCCGTCTTCCGGCGTATGGCCGGAGTTGCAGCCGTAATTCGCAACCCGGATCTTCTTTCCATCCACGTGCAGCGACCAGTTCGAATCGTCCGGAAACTCCGTCGTGTACCAGCGCGTGTAGCGGATCGGATTACGGAAGATGTCCGTCACGCCCAGAGTTCGCCACTCTTTCTCAAGCATCTCGAGATAGTTGTGCCAGGAGGGGCTTCCGGTCAAGGTTGGCCCGCCCTTGGAATCCTTGATCGCATGCCACGAGCGAACCTCTTTGGCGGTGGGCAGAAATTTTCGATTGATCTTGGTCAGCGCGGGATTCTCGCGGCCGTCCGTCTTCGCTGCCCGCAGACGAATTCCAGGCGCCAGCGTCACCGCCGCTCCGATTCCCTTGATGAACGACCTGCGTTCGATTCTGCTCATCGTGGTTACCTCTTCACCGCCGCGCCGATAGTAGCGCGGAACTACTTGCATTCGAAGTTTTCGGCTTCGTTCGTGCTGCCCGAGCCTTTGTAGTGAGCGGTCTTTGGCCACGCACACAGCGGTCGCGTGCGCGAAACGCCGTCGGCCGGGTTCGTCCGGTTCTTGAGTTTCGACGCGATGATCCGATCCGGCGCAGTACCTTGCTCCACCCAGCGCTCCACCGCGGCGTCGATATCGTGATCGGCGTCGTTGCGCGGCACGGTGTTCTGGCCGAAATAGTCCGGCCCCGTGCCGCCGCCGCAATGTTGCATGCCCGGAACCATGTAGAGCCGGATGAACCCCGCCGAATTTTTCGATCCCATTTTCTTCTGCACGGAGGCGTAGTAGTTCACGCTGTTCATGGGCGGTATCGCGGCATCAGCCCAACCGTGAAACATGATCAGCTTACCGCCGCGCGCCCGGAATTTCGAAAGATCGGGGTTCATGGAGTTGAATGTTAGCCCGAGCTTGTCGTCAGACACCTTGGCGATGTGCTCAACGTTTGCGATCTTGTAGTCCCAATTGGCGTCGTCGAATACCATGAAGCGGAAAAAATTCGAGCCGTACGCAGACTCCAGACTCTGACCAAGCGCGGAGCCGGCGATCCATGCGCCCCATCCGCCGGGTTCGGCCTCTCCGCCCGGCGCGAAACCGGGCATGAGCGATTTGCCCTTCGAATCCTTCGTGCCCGCATAGATCTTCTGCAACGCTGTGATCTGGGGCTCAGTGAGGCAGCTATCGGTCTCGGGTCCCTTGCATAGCAGCACGGATGGGTCGAAGCGGCACACGGTGGGATTCTCGATCACGCCGTCCGTCACGCCGTCGTTCGCGTCGCAGGCATTCTGTGCGGCCGTCTGAATCGCACGCAGTTTCGTGGGCGGAATGAAGGCTCCCGGCTCCGTGAGCGCCTGCGTATTGCCGATGCAGGCCACCAGGCCATGCGTCCAGTAATTTGCCGGCGCGCC
The DNA here is from genome assembly GCA_963792065.1 of Terriglobia bacterium. Taxonomy (GTDB): domain Bacteria; phylum Acidobacteriota; class Terriglobia; order Bryobacterales; family Bryobacteraceae; genus Palsa-89. Next base: position 1,021,451 of record CAWBUU010000002.1, on the reverse strand, counting down.
GGCGACAATCCCGTCATAGTCGTCCGGATATCGCTGCGCTTCCATCAACGCCTGCCGGCCGCCCGTGGAGCAAGAGTTGAAATAAGAGTGCTTCGGACCCTCGCCGTAAAAAGTCTTGAGTACGCTCTTCGCGGTCTCGGCCGTCTCATGGATCGCGCGATAGCCGAGATCGACAATCTTCTCCGGATGATTGAGACCCCAACTGGCGTCCGTCGCCGTCCCGCGATGACCCGTGTCCGTCGCGGCCGCGGCATAGCCGTGCGAAACCGCGTACCCGAGTTCCGCGAAACTGATCGCGCCTGCGAATCCACCGTTTCCCACGCCCTGGAATTTTCCGTTCCAGCCCGCGGCGGGCATCCAGACTTCCACATGAATGTCGGAATCCGGCGAAGGCTTCAGCGTGGCCGATACGCGGCAGAACGCCGCGGTCACTTCGATCGGCCTTGCTCCTCTTCCTCGACCACTTTCAGGAAGTGCGAACGGTCCCGCGGGGACCAGGGCGGCAGCCGTAACAGTCGCGTCGTTTATTTTGAGTGACGCGAGACTATCGCATGTAGCTCCCTGAAGCGACAAAGCCGTCCATGCAACCAACGCGCACACTGTCGCAAGCGTACTCAGTCTCATGAAGAACTCCTCCTCTAAGTTCTTTCCGGACTTGTGGAGTCACTGTTTCCCGATGGCCGAGCGCTCCGCCGCTCGAATGGTAGCGTCCGCCTCAGGCCGCAGGATGTATCCGGCTTTGAGATTCTTTTCCGTCACCTGGCGAACCGCTGCAACGTAGGCGGCGTGCTTCGGATAAAGGGATTCGAGCTTCGCCGGATCGAAGTCCACGTGCGATCCGTACAGCCAGCAGAATCCCGGGCCCGTATTCTGCCCGGTATTCACGGCGACCGGCACGGCGATCGCGGCGAGCCGGATACCGCCGCCGGACGAATTTCCGTTCGCGTCGCGTGCGATCACCGCCGGTGGTCCGGCCGACGTGATGTCGATCGGCGGCGCGCTCGGCGGAGCCTTTCCGTCCTTCACCCAGGCCACCAGATGGTCCAGCGCCGCGGCCATGACCTGATAGAACGGCACATCGCTGTAGGTCGGCTGGTCGCACGGATTTGCGCCGGCGGCCAGTTGCGGCGCGGGAGTCTGGGTGTTCCCTCCTCCCCTGCGCCCCGGCGTGAAGCCCGGCGCGATAGGGTTTCCGTCGCGTGCGACGAGCTTGGCGCGGCTGGCGATGAACTGCGTATCCACGTGCGAATCGCCCGCCACATCCCAGGTGCGGAAATTGGCGGTATCCGGCTGGCGCACCGCGCCCTGCCCGATGATTACATCTGTCTCGGAGTTGAGTTTCCAGACTTTGATTTTCAGATCGGTGCGGATTTTCGATCCGCCACCGTGGACGATCACTGCGTCAAATACCGGATCGAGCGGATGAACCGAGTTGAGGTAGTTGGCCAGCCGCACGGCGGACTGCGAATGGCCGGTGGCGAACACGCGCTGCGCCTTCAACCCGCCAAGAATGTCCGCGCCATGCGGCTCGCGGGCGGCCCGTCCGGCATCGGCGAAGATGTCGTAGCTTAGCGCGTCGTTCAGGATGGCGCCGTCGCCGGAGACGTCAAGCGTTCCATAGCGGTCCTTGTTCCAGACCTTGAGCGCTTCCACGCCGATGCGCTGCGCGGATACGCCGACCCAGGCGTAGCCCGATCGGATCAGGTAATCGTGAATCTGGTACCAGTCGATATCAAGATCGTGCCCGGATGTGACGTTGTTCCATTCAACGACAACCGTCCCGTTGAACTTCTTCGGGTCCACCGGCCGGCGCACCACCAGCCGCGTCTGGTATTTGTGATTGCCGTCGATTATCTTTCCGGTGGCGCCTTCCGGCGTTTCGTATCGGTTCGCGGTTCCAGAGTAAAAATACTCCTGCTCGACGTAGCCGCGCGCCTTGAGGTCTTCCAGCGCCGAGAAGAACGGGTAGTTGTGAGCCGCGTCGCCCGGCGCGGTCTTGGCCGCAATCGGACCGGTCACCACCGGGTTCGCACCAAATAGTGACCCGATCCAAAGCGGGACAATCCCAAGAGTCAAAATCCAATTGGGTTTTGACATGGGTCAGAACATGAATTGCAGCGACAGGCGCAGAATTCGCGGAGTCGTAAACGTAGTGATCGGTCCTCCGATACCGCACCCGGCCGGATTTCCTATCGCGGAGCACTGGCTGCCGCTGAGGTAGGGCAGCGTAGATGAGGTTACCGCCCACGAGGTCGGAGTGATGACCGCGTTCGAGTTGAGGATATTGTAGATGTTGACGCTGGGAACCAGGCTGAAGCGCTCGCGGAATTTGAAGGCCCGCGAGAAGCTCATATCGAGCTGGTTGAGCCGAGGCGTCGAGCGGGCGCCCGGCGCCAGCAGCGGAATCGTCTCCGTCTGACCCGCGGCGAGGTTCGGGTTTACCAGGGCTCCCGGCGTGCATCCAACGCAGCCTGCCGGATACTTGGTTGTGTTCGTGACGCTCCAGAACACCTGCGTGAAGCCATCGTTGTCCGGCCCAGCGGTGCCCGGATAAGGATTGCTATAGAACGAGAGTCCCACGTTCACGTTCCAGTAGACCGGCGTGCTGCCGGTGAGCTTAAATTCATGCCGGAACGGTACTCCCGGAACATTTCCATTGTCCTGGAACAAACCACCGAACATATCACAGAATCGCAGCGTGTTGGGGTCGTTCAGTGAGCTGCTGCTCTCGGCGCAGTTGCGGTTGCGATCCCTTTCGACGGTCCAACCGCCGTAAACGAAGGCGCCGTGTTTCAGCCGTGCCTGGATGGATGTCTCGTATCCGATATATGTTTCGCTTACCAGGCTGCGCGGTGCGTTGGTCTGATAGGTCACCGCCGGTATGCCGCGGTACTGCGGCAGGAGATTATACATCGGGAAGGTGGACCCGTCGAGCGGATTGACCACCGAGGTCTGCGTCCATGCGGAAGCGGGGACAGCGAGATTCCGGACTAGGGTCGACTGGTAGTTGGATCGCCGGTACCACGTGAAGTTTACGCCCACACCACGGAATAACTGGTGCTGAACGCCGAGGCTGTACTGCAAGTTGTATTCGCGCTGATAGTTCTTGTCGAGATAGATCGCATTGACAGAGTCCCAGTTTGAGACCAGTGGCGTGGTAAACGTGGCGTTCGGGGAATTGATCGGAACCGTAGCCGCGTTGGTTTGTGTGAGGAAAGTGCTCTTGAATGCAATCGGATTGAAGGCCGACAGGAACCCTGTACTCTGAGGTGTGTTGTACTTCCCGAAGCCCCCTTTTACCGCCGTCTTGCCGTTGCCAAACAGATCGTAAACAAGTCCGATGCGGGGGTGCCAGGTCGACCAGCAACCCAATCCCGGAATTTGATCGCAACTGATCGCGGGTGTGGTCCGTGCCGGAACAAAGCGGCCGGCGGGCGCCGTCTCGGGCTCGATGGTAGCTTTCAGGTATTCCCACCGGATGCCCGCGGTGATGGAAAGCCTCTTGTAATGCCAGGTGTCCTGCGCGTAAATCCCGATGTCCGCGTTCAGGTGCTGATTGGTGACCAGCGGCGTGTTATAGGCCACGAAGCCGAGGGTGGTGCCGCTGATGTTGTAAATTTCGCCATCGCCGTTCGCGGTGATGCGAGAGTCGGCCGGACCCCAGTCCCAGGTTTGGCCGAACTTGAACTGGTGCGAGCCGGTCACATATGCCGCACTCACGGTTTCTACATTTCGCGTGTTCAGAACGTATGCGTTATAGAAGCCCGCCACGGCGCGTGTGTTGCGTCCTGCATCGTAGACGGAGGTGAGGCGATACCAGTCCGGCGTGAACGGCGCTTGGCCCACGCCCGGTTGGTAAAGGTCGTAATAGTCGAGCTTGTCTATCGAATACCCAGCCTCGACAAGCAACTTAGGAGTCAGGGTGCCAGTCCACTTCGCCTGCGCAATGTAGTACATCACCGGGTCGCGTCGCGTGGAGTCGGTCGCGGGATTGACCGGGATGCCCACTCCCGATCCGGCGTGACCGTCCAGAATCTCGTGGAGCTTGGTCTTCCAGTTCCGCTGATCCATCACGGTGAATTTGTTTTTGGTGTTCGGGCTCCAGGTGAGACGCAAGGATCCGACATAAATCCACGCATCCTGAATTCCCGGATCGCCGTTTGGATAGATTGACGTTCCAGCCGTTGTATAGGTGACCTGCTTCCGCCCGCTGAGCAGAAACCACAGCTTGTCCTTCTTGATCGGGCCGCCCAGAGATCCGTCAAAATCCTCGATTCTATCGATCTCGTCCTGATTCAGGATCCCCGGAGCATTTCGCGCGGTCAGTGCGCTACTGAGATTGCTCGCTTGCCAGCCGCCGGCGCTGCCGCCTGCGTAAAGCTGTCCATGAAACTCGTTGCCGCCGGTTTTGGGAACCAGATTGGTGACAACGCCGCCGGAGGAGACCTCCGCGGTGAAATTGCCCGTCGAATAGGTCGCTTCCTGGATCATGGAGTTGTCGACATAGTTCTGAACGCCACCGTCGATGAGATTCGTATTGATCACCATTCCATCCAGCAGATAGGTACTGTGGATGAAGGAGTTGCCGTGGGCTGACAGGTAGTTCTGTTCGGTCTGTTGCGATCCGCCGATGTCCGGCGTGTTCAGGTGCACGCCCGGGACGTAGGAGCCAATCGACTGCATATAGCGGGCGGTGGGAAGGGCATCCATGTCCGTTCGTGACAAAATCGTGGGGCGCGCGACGTTTTCCACGTCCACCACCGGCGCTGCGGCTTGCACTTCCAGGGTTTGCGTCACAGACCCCACCGTCAACGCGGTACTGAGGTTGACAGTCACGTTCGACGGAACATCGATATTGTCCCTTCTGACCGCAGTGAATCCGTCCGCTGTAAATGTCACGGTATAGGTGCCCGGCCGGATGTTGATGATCGCGTACCGTCCTGAGCCGTCGGTGGTGACTGTGCGGGACTTCTCGATGAGTGCCGGGCTGGACGCTTCCACTTTCACTCCCGGTACGACTGAGCCGCTTGGATCCGTCACAACTCCGGAAATCGCGCTTTGCGCCCTGAGCACTGACGGCAGCACCGTCATCGCGATGGCGGCGCTGAAAAGAATACACGTCTTCTGAATTGTCATAAGGCTTCTCCTCGAGACTGGGTATGAGCTCTTGCGAATACTGGCGCCGGCTGGCAACGACAACAAGGACTCAGGCTAGTGGTTGCCGCTGTGAACTGAGAGAGCGCGGCGGCGAATTTCGTGAATCTGCGGCGAGTGGACGGCATAGTCCCTCCTTGCATCTCTCCTTGCACGAGGTAGATCTCGCTGCAAGTCGCTTGCTAGAACGCGTACCCTAGCGCACGAATGACTCGCGGCGATATTGTCGTGGCAATCACGTCGAACGTGGCGGCAGATCTCGCGTTGGACGCAGGATGACCGCCCGAAAGGCGAAAACCAGCCTCATCGCTACCAATCAATGGCCCCATGAGCCGTAAGCCCCAAGTACGTGGCTGATGCAAAGATTCTATACCTGACTCATCTGGATGTCAATATTCATTCGCGAAATAATTAGTATTGAGTGACGAATGAATCTGTTGCGCCAAAATCCACTATGCATGGCCCTTGAGCATCTTGACTGCCATCCGCCGGCGCTTGTTCCGCCGCATGCGCATCAACGTGGTGGCAATCCCGAACCCCCGAGTGTTAAATTCGGTTGATGGCACAATTGCGGCAGGGCCACTTGTCGACCGAGGATTTGGCTCAGCCACCTTCGTCTGGCGAAGAAAGGGTAGGTGTGATGGCAGAGGTTGCGACCGCGAAACGGGTTCGCCGCACCAAGGCGAAGCAGCGCGAGGAAAGCCTGGAACAGATTCTCGATGCGGCAGAGTACCTATTTTCAAGACACGGGTTTTACGGCGTAACGCTCCGCGACGTGGCCCATCGGGTCGGGATTCATACCACACTGCTGCACTACTACTTCAAAGACAAGCACCACCTGTTTGAGGCCGTCTTCAAGCGGCGAGCCAGCGGCACTCGCGACCGTCGCATGGCCGCGCTCGAACGATACGAGGCCGAGGCCGGGGCCTTCCCCACCGTCGAAGGCGCGCTGCACGCCTTCCTCGATACCGATCTGGATCTTTATATCGAGGGTGGCGAGCCATGGATGAATTATGCCGCCTTCTGCGCCCGCGTCAGCCACAGCAGCGAAGGAGCCGCGATGTTGGTGGCTCACTTCGATCCCGTGGTGCTCAAGCTCATCAGCATCCTGAGGCGCGCGCTGCCGGAATGCAGCGACGAGGATATTTTCTGGGGCTACCACTTCGTCACCGGCGCGCTGATGAACACGCTGGCGCGTACCGGCCGGATCGATCGTCTCTCCGGCGGCATCTGCCGCTCCGATGATTTTCCCGCAGTCAAGAAACGCCTGGCCAAATTCATGGCGGCGGGTTTCCTGTCGCTCAAGCCGTGACCGGCTGCTCAGCCGCTACTTGCACTCCAATCCGGCGCCGGGAAATTTTGGGGCGGCCACACCGACGTTCCAGTTCCAACCGATATCTCCGCTCGCCCGGCGGCGGCAAACTACCTGCTCGTTGAGTTCATACATGCCTGGCATCAGATGCTCGCCCGGACGCGGAGCGTCGGTGAATGCCATGTAGGCCTCGGTGGATCCGAACGCGGTCCAATCCGGTTCATTCGCGGCCCGCGGCTTCGCGGTGCGGGCAAAGCTGCTCCAATAACCGACCATGGCGTCAGAAAGCTTCTTCTCCCCAGGCGTGGCCGGGATCTTCGGCCAGCTCGGCGTCGTGCGGTCCATCGTCCCGAACACAAATGGCAGCTCGCTCGCATGGAAGGCGTGCAAGCCGGCGGTGTCGGCGGCCGGATAGCCATGATCGAAGAAGTAGAGAAAAGACGGCTGGCCGAGCGCGGCCTGTTTTCTCACCAGCCGCTCGGCGGTCCACCCATACAGCGCGTCTCGCGTCGTTGCGAAAATGCTCTCCTGCAAGTTAGTGGACGGATAGAGCCGCAGAAATTCTCCGGCCAGATCCAGATAGCGGTCATGAATTGCGCTTTCGTAAGCGGCTGCGCTCGCGGGAGGTCGCGGCGCGAGAATTGTCAGCGAGCGGATCTCGCCGCTGTTGAAGCCGGCCAGGATCGGCACGGGCGCTTGTTCGCCTTTGTCGAAAACATCCACCAGTTGTCGCGGCAGCACCTTCCCGTCAATGACGCCCGATGGCGCAAACCCGGGGGCCATCGTCAGCGCGCCGGCATCCATCGCACGCAGCGCCGCGATGTTTGGAGCGTGCAGGGCGGCGGCAAAGCGCGTACCGCTTTCCTCGGCGGACTCCGAGCCATGACTGCGTTGCTTCAACTCGGGCGTGGAAGCCATATACGCGCTTTCCGCGATGGCCTTCGAGAACAGACCACGGGCTGAGGGCGCTGCCATGAGGTACATCACGCTGAGGCCGCCGGATGACTCTCCGGCGATGGTTACATTCGAGGGATCGCCCCCGAAGCCGCGAATGTTGCGACGGACCCATTCGAGCGCCTCGATCTGATCGAGCAGGCCGTAGTTTCCGGACACTCCCGTCGGCGACTCCTGGCTGAGTTCGGGATGCGCCAGCCACCCGAGCACACCCAGCCGATAGTTGATGGTAACCACGACGATGCCGCGCGCGGCGAGCCTTGCGCCGTCATACACCGGATCGCTGCCGACCCCGATGGTGAGAGAACCGCCATGGATCCAGAAGAAGACCGGTGCATTGCGTGCGTTGGCCGGAGCCCAGATGTTCAGCGTCAGGCAATCTTCGCTCAGCTTGGGCATCGGATCGAGCGCGTAGATATTGGTCCGGTTTCTGACAGGCTGAAAGCACGCGGAGCCAAACTCGGTTGCTTTTCTGACGCCGGTCCATGGCGGTATCGGCGCCGGCGGCTTCCAGCGCGCCGGACCCACCGGGGGCAAAGCATAAGGGATTCCTTTGAAAACCTTCAGGCGGTTTTCCAGTCGGCCTTCCAGCGCGCCGTCGGGAGTGTGTGCGATTGCGGCGCTGGCGTCTCGTTGGGCAAAGGACGAAGGCGGCAGAACAAGAAAGGCGGCCGGGACGGCGCAGACGAGCGAGCTGCGAAGTAGTGTCATGGGATTGTTTCTCCAACTGCGCGGCTTTCATTTCGGAGCACCCGCGCCAAACTCAGGAATAGCAGAATGGCCACTAAGTAGAAAGGCGCGAGCGCGGAAAGCGCCATCTGTAGCGAGTTGTGGGGATGTGTGGCGCGGAAAAAGTCGCTGGCCGCCCCGACGAACGTGGGACCCAAACCGAGGCCGATGAAATTCATCACCAGCAACAGAAGAGCACCCGACATGACACGCTGATCCGGCCGCACCTCCTCCTGAATCAGGGCGACTGTCGACGAGAGATAAAAATAGTTCAAGAAATTTGTGACCATGAGCAAAGGCAGCGCGAGACGCCACGAATCCGCCCATACAAAGGCCAGAAAGAACGGGATGGCGAAGGCAAGCGACACGGCGGGAACCAGAGCATAGGCCTGTTTCGACCGTCGCGTGAACCGGTCGATCACGCGCCCGGATACCAGCATGCTCCCACCCATTCCGATGACCACAACCAGCGCGTAGTACACCGCGACTTCGCGGAGCGTCATCCCCTTTTCCCGCATCAGAAACAGGACCGTGAAGTTGACCAGGCCGTACGTGAGGAACTGGTTGGCGCCTGCCCCCAGTGCCGCGAGCACGAATGCCGGCCGCGAGAAAAACATCGCCATGGTCTCGCGGAAGCCCGTACTGCCGGCCGGCATCTGGTTTCCGGCGCGATCGAGACCGCCGCGAAGCGGTTCCGGAACAAAGAGAAGAACGCCGATCACCGCGAACAGACCCACGGCGCCGAGAAACAGAAACGCATAGCGCCAACTGAATGCGGCGGCGATGGATGCGCCGAACGCGATTCCCAGCGCCGATCCGATGGGCGGACCCACGTTGTACAAACCCAGCGCAGTTCCCCGGCGCCCCGGTGGAAAATAATCGGAAATGATCGAGTAGGAAGGCGGAACGCCACCCGCCTCTCCGAAGCCAACCACCATGTAGGCGAAAACAAACTGCGCCCAGGTAGCCGTGAGACCGCAGCACATCGTCGCCACGCTCCAGATCGCGCAGGCCGCCGCCAGCACGCGCGACCTGTTCGTCTTGTCCGCGAGCCATCCGACCGGAATGGAAATGCAGCAGTAAAAGAGCGCGAAGTAGAGGCCGCTCATCCGGCCCAGTTGGCCGTCAGAAACGTGCAGACTATCCTGGATCGGCTTGGCAAGAATGGAAGGCAGTTGCCGGGAAAGGAAATTCAGGACGTAAACGAAGCACAGCATACCCAGAGCGATCCAGGCTTCGCGGCCGGGAGCGGACGACTGTGACTGCGATGGTTGATTCGCCTGATTCGGGCCGATCGGAACCGGAGGAGTATGCGTTGTCATTGCGGACCAACAAGTTAGCAGCATATACCGGTGCCATCCGGATGTCAATATTCATTCTTGAAATAGTTAGTATTGTAAAGCCGAATGAGTTTGGTGCACTATTTAGGAGGAGTCGTTGAGAAAGTCCATGCGCAATGCCTCGTCGCCCGCGAAACAGATCAGCGCTGCCGAAGCGGCGGGTCTGGTGAAATCTGGGTATTGGCTCGATTTCGGCGCCTGCCTCGCTCAACCCGATGTTTTTGACCGGGCGCTCGCCGCGCGTGCCAACGAACTGTCGGACGTAGGAATCCGCGCGAGTCTCGCCGCCAGGCCACGCGCAGTGCTGGAGAGCGATCCGGAAGGAATTCATTTCAACTGGGTGAGTTGGCACTTCAGCGCCTACGAGCGAGCCAAATCAGACGCCGGTATCTGCCACTACGCGCCTCCCAATCTGGGCGAACTACCCGACTACTATCGCCGCTTCATCGATCCGATCGACATTGTTGTTCTGAAAGCGCGCCCGGCCGACGCGCATGGATATTTCAATTTCGGTCCGACCGGCGTATGGCACCGAGCGCTGGTGGAGCGCGCCAAGACACTGATCATCGAGACGTCCGCCGCGGTTCCCTGGGTCAATGGCGTGGATAACGGCGTCCACATCAGCGAAGTGGACTACATCATTGAAGGCGATCATGCGCCGCTTCCGGAACTCACCAGTCCGCGGATAACGGATATTGATCGCGCCGTGGCCCGGAGGATAGCGGCCGAAGTGGAAGATGGCGCGTGCCTGCAGATCGGTATCGGCGCCATGCCCAATGCCGTTTGTTCCTTGCTTCGGGAGTCGGGGGCCAGGGACCTGGGCGTTCATACTGAAATGCTGACCGACGGCCTGATCGAGTTGTACCAAGCCGGCGTCGCCACCGGAGTGCGCAAGAAGCTGGATCCCGGAAAACTTGTATTTACCTTCGGGCTCGGTTCGCAATGCATGTACGATGCGATCGACGGCAATCCCGACATGATGTGCCGCGCGGTGGATCAGACCAATCTGCCGCACATGATCATGCAGAACGACCGGGTCTTTTCGATCAACAACACCACGCAGATGGACCTTCAGGGACAGGCGGCGTCGGAATCCGACGGGCATCGTCATATCTCCGGAACCGGGGGCCAACTGCAGTTTGCGCGCGGCGCCTATGCGTCGCGGGGAGGCAAGTTCTTCATGTGCCTCTCCTCGGTATTCGAAAAGAAAGGCGTCCGCCGGAGCCGAATTGTTCTCGACCTCACGGCGGGCAACATCGTCACTACGCCGCGCGTCGATGTCATGTATGTCGTGACCGAATATGGGATGGTCAATCTGAAGGGCAAGTCGGTCGCCGAACGAGCCCGGGCAATGATTTCGCTTGCCCACCCCGATTTTCGCGAAACGCTGGAGCGGGAGGCCTGGGAAAACCGGCTGATCCCACGCGCGCTATGCCTCGCGCCATCCGGGCCGAGCGCGGGAGGCTGATCGCCGCGAATCCTGCCCATGCAGAAAATGCTTGGGCGCCGTATCCTGCGGGGAGTCGCGACAACCCTGACGTCTTGTAGCTTATTCAGCCCGGTCGCCTGATCCGGTAGACGAGGCTCTCATAAGGTTGTCCTTGGCGCGTTGTCTTGGTGCGGCGGCCGATCAGAACGCCGCCGATCTTCTCCATCGCTTTCTGCGATCGGAAATTCTTCGGCCCCACTAGAAAGACGACGTTGTCGACGAACTGGAAGGCATGCTCCAACATGAGCCGTTTCATCTCCGCGTTGTAGCCACCGCCCCAACGAGACCGGACCAGGAACGTCCACCCGATCTCGATCTCGCTATTTTCGGGATCGAGCCCGAAGTATCGCGACGAACCGATGATCTCTCCAGTCTTGCGATCTAGCACGGCGAACGCTCCGCCCGTTTCGAGCGCTTCCTGAAAAAATTCGCGGAAGACCGGCTCCTGATAGCGATTGGATGCGGGATGCTGTTCCCAAATCAGCGGGTCCGACGCGGCGGCGAACAGGTCGACCCAGTCTTCTGGCCGAAGCGGGCGAAGTTCGAGAAGTTCGCCAGCGAGGTGTGGTTGCAGCTCAAATGTTTTCATGGCGAGCGATGTTGAGGCGGCGGACGATGCACCTGCCCGGCACGGGATCCTTCCAGATGACGGTGTGAACTGTTTCGCCGCGCCATTGGACGTTGCGAGGCAGACCAACATTCACCGAGATCAGGCGGGCCATGAAAACTATTCTCTCATCGTATGGAGGCGGTTGACGATATTATCTATAGTTGGTATATTTGACTTAACCATGCTTAACAACGGGCGCCTGAGACTCCGCTTCGCTCTTGCGCTGGCGTGCTTCTGGTTCATTTTGGCCGGTTCCACCCAAGCTGCCGGTCAGTCTTTGGGCGGCGCGGGAACACTGAGGGGAATGGTGCGAGATGCAACTGGTGCGCCGGTTCCGGCGGCTGAAGTCGAACTATCGAACCCAGTCTCAGGTTTTTCGCGAGAGACGAGAAGCGGATCTGACGGCGCTTTCGCCATCAACGGCATTCCGCCGGACAGCTACCGGCTGCTGGTGTCCCTCGCTGGTTTCCAAACGTTCGCAGCGAATGTCGCCATCCGATCGGCGATCCCGATGGAGCGAGACGTTCGGCTCGAGGTTGCCGGTCAGCAGGCCAGCGTGACAGTGCTGGCCACGCCGGACGATCTGGTGGAAAACAAGGCGGCCGCCAGTGACATTGTCGATCGCCGGCTGCTGGCAATCTTGCCGACGTCCTCAGCCGATTCTGGTTTGAATGACGCCATCATTCACACTACCGCCGGTGTAGCCGCCGATTCCAACGGCTTCTTTCATCCGTTGGGGGACCACGCGGGAGTTAGCTACGTGATTGATGGACAACCCGTGTCGGATCAGCGCAACAAGATTTTTTCGACATCGATTCCCGCGAATGCAATCCAGTCGATGGAGATCATCTCGGGTTCGCCCGCGGCTGAGTACGGGGACAAGACCAGCCTGGTGATCAACGCAGCTACGCGCTCGGGTCTCGGCCAGAGGCACACGGGGAGCTTCATGGCTACCTATGGCTCGTTCGGAACGATCGGCGAGGAAGCCACGCTCGGCCTGGGCGGCGCGCGTTGGGGCAACTTCATCACGGTGAATTCGCAACGGACGGGCCGCTTTCTGGACACGCCGGAGTTTTGGCCGATGCACGATATCGGGAACACCGGAACGGTTTTTGACCGGGTTGATTTCCAACCCAGCGGCAGGGACGCCTTCCACCTGGATCTCATGGTGGCGCGCAACTGGCTGCAGATCCCGAACACTTACGATCAGCCGCGCCAGGACCAAAAACAAAGGGTCGTTTCGTTCAACCTGGCGCCGGGATATCAACGCACCATCGACTCTAAAACTCTCATCAGCATCAACGCCTTCGTGCGCCGCGATCAGGTGGACTATTATCCCAGCCGCAATCTGTTGGACGATTCGCCGGCGACCTTGGCACAAGAGCGTTTCCTTACGAATTTTGGCGCGCATGCGGATGTGTCGCGCGTCGAGGGGAAGCACAACTGGAAGGCTGGACTCAACGCGGTACAAACCCGCCTCGACGAGGCCTTTCGCCTGGGCATTACCGATGCCGCCTACAATGCGCCGTATCTTGGCGACGGCACTGCGAATCCGCAATTCCTGGCGAGTCTTCTGCCGTATGACTTGACTCGTGGAGGGAAGCTGTATGAGTTCCGCGGGAAGGCCAACATCAATCAGTTTGCCGCGTTTGCGCAAGACTCCATCACGCTCGGCGATCTGACCCTGAATTTGGGATTGCGCTTCGACCAATATGACGGCCTCACGACTGGAGGCGGACTGCAGCCACGCGGCGCGTTCTCCTATTTGTTCAGGCTGACCAAAACGGTGATTCGGGGCGGCTACAGCCATACCGTTGAGACACCCACGAATGAGAATCTGGTGGTCTCCAGTTCCACGGGGTCCGGCGGTCTCGCCAGTAACTTGTTCAAGGGTACGGCGGAAGAACTGCCCATCGCACTTGGCAGCCGCAATCAATACGACGCCGGAATCCAGCAGAGCCTGGGCAGATGGATTCTCATCGACGTGAGCTATTTCCGGAAATACACGCGCAATGCGTTTGACTTCGATGCGCTATTCAGTACGCCGATCACTTTTCCGATCGGCTGGAAACAATCGAAGCTGGACGGCGTTTCGGCGCGCATCAGTACCATCGACATTCACGGACTGCGTGTCTACGCGACCATGGGGCACGCGAACGCCAGATTTTTCGGCCCGGAGAACGGCGGCATTATCTTCAATTCGAATCTAACAATCGGCGCTTATCGCCAGGATCACGATCAGGTTTATCAACAGAACGTAAACCTGCACTATCAAAGGAACAAGAATGGCTGGTGGACCGATGTTGTCTGGCGGTACGACAGCGGACTGGTAGTAGGCGCGGTGAACAGCTTGAACGATGCACTGGCGCTAACCGCGGATCGGCAAGCGACGATCGGTTTTTACTGCGGAGCGCAGCGGGCCACCCTCTCCGATCGGGTCACATCGTGCAATTCGCCAAATTATGGCGCCGAGCGCATCAACATTCTGGCGCAGGGGACCGAGAACGATGACCATAACCCGCCCCGAACCAAGTCTCGTCACATATTGGACCTGGCACTGGGGACCGACAATCTATTCCGTGCGGAGCGCCTCCGCACCACGGTGCGCTTCATCGTAGTGAATTTGGCGAACCAAGCTGCTCTTTACAATTTCCTGTCGCCTTTTAGTGGAACGCACTGGGTGGAGCCGCGTAGTTATCAGGCGCAGCTTGGCTGGGCGTTCTAGATCCGCGGCGGGGGATCGTAGCGGGCATCCGGTCCAAGGTGTAGACTGAGTCTCACATGTCTGACGTCGTTTACCATTCCAACGTGCGGATCGAGCGCGTGAAGGGACCCATACGGCGAGCCTGGCTCCCGGCCGAGCCGCAGCCGATCATTTTCGGCGTGCACGGAGCGGTGGCGGAGCATTACAAAGTACCTCCCGAGGTGCTGGAGCCGCACGCAACGACGCTCGACTATGTAGTCGCGGCCGCGGCCGGTTGACTGACCGGAACTTTGGGAGGCGCGCTGGAGGCGCGTCAAATTGACGCTTCGAATGCGCGGCTTCGCTCGGAGGCGGTGGGGGAAGTTGAGGCGGAGGGCGGCGTTCTGATCATTCGGCGCATTCACGTGAAGTTCACTCTGAAGGCGGCCGAAGAGCAGCGCGAAACAGCCAACCGGGTGCATGGCTTCTTCCGAGACAAGTGCCCGGTGTATCGCACGCTCAAGCCGGCGATTGACATGACGACCGAGCTGGTTTTCGAGACCCAGGATTCTTAGCGGGAAGTTGCGCGCTCGATCACGCTCAACGTGAACGATCCAGGCAGCACCGGCGGCCGCGCTCTGCGACCGCCCTCCGCAGTCGCCGGGCCGAACTTCGCTGAGACGATGAAGACGCGATGATTGGCCGGATCCAGTCCCATGTTGCGCGCGCCTTGCGGCGTCTGAACATTTTCCAGGACGTGATATTGGTCCGGTGAATCCTGATGGATCACGGTGAGGGTTCCGTTCGCATTCGAGGCAAACGCATTGCCGGAGGCCGGGTCAAACGCGGCGCCGTCCACGCCGGTTCCGATGGGGAGCGTTGCGACTACTTTGCCGGACTGGTAGTCCGAGACTGCCATCACACCGCTGCGGCATCCGCTGAACAGGCGATGGTGGGCCGTGTCGATGGCCATCGCGACGGGCTGTTTACACGGTGCGGTGGACCAGCGCCGGAGCACGCTGGCGGCCTTCCCGTCGATTTCAACCACCTCGCTGACGTCGGTCAGATTGGCGTAGACTTTGCCGTCCCCGGCTGAGGCGCCGTATTCGGGTTTACCGCCGAGCGGAATGTTGGTGATCAGAGTTCCGGACCGCGGGTCAATCACGGTGGATGAGTGCGCATCGCCATTCAAGGTGAAGACGCGATTCGATGCGGGGTCGTAGATGATCGCGTCGGCGTCCTCGGCGGCCGGAATCCGGCCGAGCACTTTGAAAGTCTTCAGATCGAACATGACCACTTTTTCGTCATTGCCGGACGTGGCGAATCCATGACCCGTGGCAGGGACCAGGGCGGTTCCGTGAGCGCCGTCGATGCCGGTGACTTCGCCGAGCAGCTTGCCGTTATCTTCGTCGACGACCATCAGCGCGATTCTGGCGGGCGATGAACAGGCGGTGGTTCATGGAATCGGGAACGATGTAGTCCCAGCGGCCGTCGCCACCCAACGTGTACGTGTGGGTGATGCGATAGGCGGGCGAGGGCTGGGCGAGCAGTGACGTCGCAGTAGCTAGCGTGAGGACCAACGCGATGTTGCGCATGTTTCCCTTTCTGCTTGAGTATATCGAGCCGGCGGTGTACGCAGCCTGCCGGGCACATGGCGCGTCTATGAAAGCTTCATGAACCAGCGCATGGCCTCGGCGGCGATCTCGGGCGGCAGCGTGTGCTTGCCCTCGAATTCGCGATACGTGACGTTGTAGCCCGAGCGCTTGAGCGCCGGAACAATGCGGCGGCTGCATTCGTCGATGGGAAGAATCGGATCGATGGTTCCGTGTGAAATGAAGATCCGGGGGAAGCCTGTGAATTCTCCGGGAACGATGAAGCCCGGGGAAAATCCCAGGACTGCGTTGAAGAAGTCGCCGTTCGTCAGACCCACCGATAGCGCGTAGGAAGCTCCGTCGGAAAACCCGGCGATGGCGACGCGCTTCGGATCCACGTCTCGCAGCTCGAACGCGCGGGCCAGCGAGCGGTTAAGAAATGCGATGTCCGGTCCATAGCTCGAATGGATGATGTCCCAGGTGGCGTCTTCCGAAGCCGGAGCCAGCAGCAGGAAACCGTGCTCGTCGGATTGCGGCCGGAACCGTTCGATGGCGCGATCCGCGGTGCGCCCAGCGCCATGGAGGGAAATCATCAAGGGCGCGCGCTTGTGTTTCGCCGCGGACTCCGGAACATAGAGCAAAGCATCGCGGTTGGCGCGCAGCTCGAGTGGATGCAAGCCGGCGGCGACCGATCCGGTGGCTTTGTGCGGACGAGCGGAGAGGCGGCCTTTTTCGGTGAGTGTTTGCGCGCGGAGGCTGGAAAGCCTGGTTGAAAATGCTAGCGCCCCTGCGGCAGGAAATGCGCTCATGAATCTCCGGCGAGACGTTGAGGTGATCGGCACGGCAAGTCCTCGAAGGCGATCATAGCAGCCATTTGGGACGCGTTGCGAGGTTCGCCCGGCAGGTGAGAGAATGCGTGAAGCAGCAGGAGGCCGCAAAATGAAACTCGCTCGAGTCGTGTTGGAGAGCGCGCTCCTTCTTGGATGCGTTTCTCTCGCAGCCGCGCCAGCGTCGAAGGAGCCATCGGCAATCGATCCGGCAAAGGCGGGCTGGAACACCGCGGCGCTGGACGATCTCGCGGCCTACGTCCAGTCGCACAAGACCACCGGTTTCCTGATCATCCAGGACCGCAAGGTGATTTACGAGCACAACTGGCCGCTCGCGGCGGATGCGGCGACGTTCCAGGCGAACTTCACGCATGGGACGGATGCGCACGGCGCGCTCGAGGAAGACATCGCGTCCGGGCAGAAGAGTTTCGTCGCGATCCTGGCGGGCGTGGCGATCGACAAGCGGCTGCTGGATATTTCGAAGCCGGTGTCGGACTATCTGGGAGCGGGCTGGTCGAAGGCCGCGCCGGAGGAGGAAAAAATCATCACGGTCCGCAACCTGTTGGAGATGAGACTCCGGCCTCACGGAGAAGCTGACCTACGAAGCGCCGGCGGGAACGAAGTTTTTCTACAACACTCCGGCTTACGCGATCATGAAGCCGGTGCTGGAGAAGGCCTCCGGCCAGAAGCTCGACGCCATTACGCGCCTTTGGCTCACCGAGCCGGCCGGCGATGAACGACACGCTGTGGCGCGAGCGGCCGGAAGCGTTCCGGGGTGTCGGGAATTCGACGGGACTTTACACGACGCCGCGCGACATGGCGAAGCTGGGCCAACTCGTGATCGATCGGGGCAAGGCGGCGAACGGGAAGCGCGTGATCTCGGAAGCGCAGCTCGCGGCTCTCTTCGAGCGCAGCCCGACGAATCCGGCGTATGGCCGGCTGTGGTGGCTCAACGGTTCGAGCTACACGCTGCGTCCGGCGGGCGCGCGCTCGGAAACGTCGCTGATCCCGGCGGCTCCGCCCGAGCTGGTGGCGGCGCTGGGGGCGCAGGACCGCAAAATCTACATCGTGCGGAGCCGCAAGTTGATCGTGGTGCGAACCGGTCAGGCGACTGGCGAGCGCGGCTTCGACCAACAGGTCTGGCTGCGGCTGATGAAGGCGGCCCCGAAGGACTGAACAGACCGCCAGCTCGGCAATTGCCGTTCGGCAACCGTGATCTTGGTCCTTCGCTTCATTCCCCCGAAATGTCCTCGTTCGTCCGGTCCTTCAGCATCGCCGTCGCAACCAGTGAGATAACCGCGCAGCCCAGAATGAACACCGCGATTGGCGTCGCCGAATGATACCGGCTCATCAGCCCCGTCGCAATCAGCGGCGCAGGCCCACCCGCAATCAACGACGACAACTGGTAGCCGAGCGACGCGCCGCTATACCGCAACCGGCCCGTAAACGACTCCGCGATTAACGCAGCCTGCGGCCCGTACATCATATCGTGCGGCACCAGTGAAAGCACAATCGCGAACGCCACCAGCGCCGTCGATCGAGTGTCCAGCATTGCGAAGTACACAAACCCAAAGACACCGGTGAGCGCCGCCCCCAGCATGTACACGCGCTTGCGCCCGATCCGGTCCGACAAATGCCCGAAGTACGGAATCGAAACGAACGAGACCATCGCCGCCGCCAGCACCGCCACCAGCAGAAAGTCCCGATGGAGCTGCAGCACCTCGGTCCCATAAGCGAAGATGAACGCCGTGAACAAATAGAACGGCGCTTGCTCCGCCATCCGGCACAACGCGGTCAACATAATCTCGCGCGGCTGCCGCCGGATCACTTCCAGCACCGGCGCGCGCTCGATCCGCCGCTCGGCCACCAGCTTGGCGAACACCGGCGTTTCCTGAATGCCCAACCGGATGTACAGCCCCAGCGCCACCAGAACGATGCTCAGCAGAAATGGAACGCGCCAGCCCCACGTCGCGAACTGATCGCCCGACAACGCGCTCAACCCCAGCACCGCGAGATTCGCCAGGAACAGCCCGGCCGGCACGCCGAACTGCGGCCACGATGCGATGAAACCCCGATGCTTGTTGGTCCGCGCCCATTCCATCGACAGCAGCACCGACCCGCCCCACTCGCCGCCAACACCAATGCCTTGCACGAATCGCAACACAGTGAGGATGATCCCGCCCCAGATGCCGATCCGGTCGTAGCCTGGCACCAGCGCCACCAGAAACGTCGCCGTGCCCATCAGCAGCAGTGTCGCAACCAGCGCGGCCTTGCGCCCCAGACGATCGCCATAATGGCCGAAGATCGCCGCGCCGATCGGCCGCGCGACGAAACCTACGGCGTAGACACCGAACGCCTGGAGCGTGCCCACCAGCGGATCGGCATTCGGAAAGTAGAGCCGCGCAAACACCAGCCCGGTGACGGTGCTGTACAGGAAAAAGTCGTACCACTCGATCGCCGTCCCGATCGTGCTGGCCAGCACCGCGCGGCGAAGTTGCCGTCCGTGCTGTGCCTCGTTCATGGTCGCGGACTGGTGACTGGCGGACATCTTGTCAGTCTAACGCCGATGCCTGACGCAGCACTCATCCCCACTCCCGTTTGCGCCCTCGCCGTTGTAGACGAAATGCTCCGCTGCTCGAAAGTCGGGCATGCTAGAAGGGTGGCAAGCGCAGTCCGCACGGGCGTCGCAGTCCAACTGGAGCGAGTGCGCCGAGTGTTTGGCAAGCAACGTCGTAATCGCCGGCATGGACCTGCGGCATCGATCCAGGCGAATTCCTCGCCGTGCTGGGACCCTCGGGCTGCGGGAAATCGACGTTGTTGCGGATGATCGCGCGCCTCGACGAGCCGGACTCCGGCCGCATCCACACCGAGCCGAACCAGGGGCGATTCCACACCGCCTTCGTATTCCAGGACGCGCACCTGTTGCCCTGGCGCAACGTGCTGGACAACGCCGCATTGCCGCTGGAGTTGATGGGCGAGTCAAAAGCCAAGCGGGACGAAACGGCTCGCGCGGCCTTGGAACAGGTCGGGCTGCACGACGCTCTGGATCGCTATCCGGCCCAGCTATCGGGCGGAATGCGGATGCGGGTTTCGATGGCGCGCGCGCTGGTGACGGATCCCCGGCTGCTGCTTCTCGACGAACCCTTCGCCGCGCTGGATGAGATCACGCGCTTCCACCTCGACGTGCAGCTTCGCGAACTGTGGCAGCGCCACGGCATGACGGTGATCTTTGTGACGCACTCGGTCTCCGAGGCCGCCTTTCTGTCTAACCGCGCCGTGGTTCTGGCGCGTAGCGGCGGGGCCATCAAGCTGGACCGCACCTTGGAATTGCCTGCTGTTCGCAACAATGAACTGCGCGGCGATCCCCGGCTCGGCCAGGAGATGCGGCTCTTGCTGGAAAGAATGACGGAGCGATCGAAGAATGAAGAAGACGCTCGTGGCGCCGCTCATTCCATTCGTCGTTCTTACTCTCATGGCGGAGTTCCTGGTGCGTCAAGGCTTCGTCCGCGCCTACCTGGTGCCGGCTCCATCCGCGGTCTTCCGCGCCCTGGTCTCTAGCCGCGCCGAGTTGGGACGCGCGCTGTTGTCCACCTCGGAGGGTTCGCTGGCTGGATTTGCCATGAGCGCGCTGACCGGGATCGCTATCGCAGTCCTGTTGTCCTCCTCCCGCGGCGTGCAAAGAGCGTTTTATCCCTACGCGATTTTCTTCCAGACGGTGCCGCTGATCGCGATTGCGCCCCTGCTGGTGATCTGGTTTGGGTTCGGCCTCGAAACCGTGATCGCCTCCGCCTTTGTGGCATCGGTGTTTCCCGTCATCGCCAATACGCTCAGCGGTATTCTTTCCACAGACCCGCCGCTACGCGATCTTTTCAAGCTGTACGGAGCGTCGCCGCTGGTCACGCTGTTCAAATTGCGGCTTCCCGCCGCGCTGCCGCAGGTGTTTACAGGACTTCGAGTATCCGCCGGACTCGCGGTGGTCGGCGCCATCGTCGGCGAATTTATCGCCGGTGGAGGACTCGGTTCCATCGTAGACGTCGCCCGCACCCAGCAGCGCATCGACAAGGTTTTCGCCGCCGTGCTGCTGGCAAGTCTGCTGGGGCTGGCTCTGTTCGGATTCATCAATCTGTTGAGCTTCGTGATGCTCCGTCGTTGGCATGCCTCCGAGCAAGCGCGGTGACGCGCGACAATCATAGCGTGACTCCGCGCAGGATGCTTCGAAGATCATTCTTGAAAGCGGCGCCTGCGTTGGCGCTCTTGACCTCTTGCCGAAAATCCGCCGCCATCAAGCTGGCGCTGAACTGGAAGCCGGAACCGGAATTCGGCGGCTTCTACTCAGCGCCCTACTCCAAGCATGGACTCGATGTGCGGATTCTCCCGGGCGGCGCGGGGACTCCCACCGTGCAGATGGTTGGCGCCGGCTCGGTGGATTTCGGAATTGTTTCCGCCGATGAAGTCGTCCTCGCGAGAAGCCACGGCAATGATGTGGTGGCGCTGTTTGCCGTTTTTCAGGACAGCCCTACCGGCATCATGGCGCATGCTTCGCGAAATCTCAAAAGCATCGGGGATGTTCTGAAGGACGGTACCATCGCGCTGCAAAGCGGCTTGCCCTTCGCCCGTTTGCTCGAACGGAAGTTCGGATTCAGCCACGTCAAAGTGGTCCCCTCGCCCAGCGGAGACATCACCTCGTTCCTCAATGATGAAAACTTCGCGCAGCAATGCTTCCTCACCTCGGAGCCGATCGCCGCACGCCGCAAGGGCGCGTCCGTCAAAGTGTTCGCCGTCTCCGAAATCGGCTACGATCCGTATGCGACGGTGCTGGCGGTGAGCGGCGATTCGTTACGCAAAGATCCGGATCGGGCGAAGGCCATGGTCGCGGCGGTGCGGGAAGGATGGCGCGCCTACCTGGACGATCCCAACCCGGCCAACCAGCAGATGAACCAATTGAATCCGACCATGGACCCGGAGACGTTCGCCGAAGTCGCCCGCGTGCAGAAGCCGTTCATCGAAACGGATGTCACCCGGCGCAGCGGACTCGGAACGATGTCTCGCGACCGTTGGGAAACACTCATCCGACAATTCAAAGAACTGGGCGACATTTCGCGGACTATCCCAGCCGAAGAATGCTTCCGCCTGCTGTAGCCGCGAACGATCGCCTGAAGTCCTGGTCACCCGCCCCACCCTCCGCCGCGTGCAAGCACTTCCGAGCGAAATTCCACGCGTCGCGGATCATTCATCCCCAGCACCTGGACAGTCGCCCGCCCAGTCGGTGTCAAGCCTTCGATGCGCGCGCCTCGCAACGCGAAATGCTCTGCCCAACGATTCTTGCGCGGGTGAAATAGCAAGACGACATCGTGGCTCTCAGGATCCACACATACATCGATCACGCGTGCCGTGCGGTTCCAGATTGCGGATGGCTTTCAGCTTGAGGATCGCGATAAAGTCCGCGGCGTTGACGATCGCCTCATACTCGGTGCGCTCTTCCTCGCTCAGGAGACCTTCATTGGATCGCTCGGCGAGGAACTCCACTCGCTTCTGAACATCCTGACCAATGCTGAACTCAGCCACTCGCCGGGCCGACTCGGCATCCAGACACTGGCTCAGCGGCCCGAGAACACTGTCCAGAACGCTCGACGCACTCATGCCTCACAGTAACAATGGTCGACTCGATTCGTTCCCAAACCGCGAGTCACCCGCCACCGTCTCAAGAACGCCGCCGCCCTCCTCGAACTCCACAAACACAAAGGGATTCCCTGGGATCCCGCCGACCATGGCTTCGTTTTTTCAAAAGACCAAATCGAGCGCTTCGCGCACCGCTCCGCACGCCTCAACGAAGTCCGCCACATAGAATATGTGGCTTTCATATGCGCCCAAACCTCCCGCCTCACCTGCGAAGCGCCGCCTCAACCGCATTCGCTTCCTCCAGCCGTTGCTAGAAGGTGTAAACTGTTCGTGGGACACTGACATGGAAGCGACCGCCAAGTTTGTAGCCATTTTTGTAGCCATTTTCCTAGCCATTTTTGTAGCCATTTTCCTCCCGCTAATTCTGTCGGGAAAGCGATGGAGAGCAGAGCAGGACAGGGCGCGCGCGCGCCGTATCGCTGACGCCAGGATGAATGCAAGACTCCTGAGACTCAACATCTGATGCGTTCCTAGAGGCTCTCCTCAAGGTCTCGCAAAGGGTTCGCCGGAAGTCCAGGCGCTGTCGTCTTGATTTGGGCAATCGAAGGTTGCAAACCGATCAACGCAGATTTAGGACACTACCCAGCCATTGAACCGCCGCCCCAACCATGCTTCAATATTAGAGACCCCTCTCCGTAGGTTCACTGGAGGACAATACCGAATTGAATCAGGCAATACTCGCCCTGGAGGACGGGACGGTCTTCGAGGGCAAGAGTTTTGGTGCGCCGACCGACCGCCTTGGCGAAGTCGTCTTCAACACCGCCATCACCGGCTACCAGGAAATCTTCACCGACCCTTCCTACTCCGGCCAGATCGTCGTCCTGACCTACCCGCGAAATCGGCAACTACGGCGCCAACGAATACGATCAGGAAGCCGCGCGCCCCTACATCGAAGGCCTGGTGGTGCGCGAGTTCTCTTCCATCGCGAGCAACTGGCGCTCGGAAGAACACGCCGACCAGTTCCTCGCCGAAAAGGGCATCCCCGTCGCCGCCGAGATCGACACCCGCGCCCTGGTCCGCCACCTGCGCAATCGCGGCGTCATGCGCGGCATCCTCTCGGCGCAGGGAGGCGATCCGAAAGAACTGATCGAACGCGCCCGCAGCTCGCCTTCGATGGCCGGCCTCGACCTCGCCACGCGCGTTTCCACCAAGTCGAGCTACGGCTGGGACAAGCCCGTGCTGCCTTGCTCGCCATCCGATGCCGTCGCATGCCGCCGCCGAACCCTGGTGTCACGTCGTCGCCTACGATTTCGGAATCAAGCGCAACATCCTGCGCCGCCTGGTGCACGTCGGCGCGCGCGTCACGGTGGTGCCCGCGCTCACTCCCGCCGAAGACGTGCTCGCTCTGAAACCCGACGGCGTCTTTCTCTCGAACGGCCCCGGCGATCCCGAGCCGCTCCAGTTCCAGGCGCAGCAGGTCCGCAAGCTGATCGGCAAGAAACCGGTCTTCGGCATCTGCCTCGGCCACCAGATCCTCGGCCTCGCGCTCGGCGGCAAGACCTACAAGCTGAAGTTCGGCCACCGCGGCGCCAATCACCCGGTGCTGAACCGCGTCACCGAACGAGTGGAGATCACCTCGCACAATCACGGCTTCGCGGTGGACCCCGATTCGCTCAACCAGAACGAAGTCGAACTCACGCACATCAATCTGAACGACCAGACGCTGGAAGGCTTCCGCCATCGCAGCGAGCCAGTCTTCTGCGTGCAATATCATCCCGAAGCCGCGCCCGGCCCGCACGACTCGCACTACCTGTTCGACGACTTCATGAAGCTGATCAAGGACTCTGGCGCACGGCTGCACCGGATACGCCAGCGAATAATGCCCCGCCGCAACGACATCCACCGCATCCTGATCGTCGGCTCCGGCCCCATCGTCATCGGCCAGGCCTGCGAGTTCGACTACTCGGGCGCGCAGGCCTGCAAAGCGCTCAAGGCCGACGGCTATCAGGTGGTGCTGATCAATTCCAACCCGGCCACCATCATGACCGATCCCGAATCTGGCCGACCGCACCTACGTCGAACCGCTCAGCGTCGCCTTCGCCGAAGAAGTGATCCGCAAGGAACGCCCCGACGCGCTGCTCTCCACCGTCGGCGGCCAGACCGGCTTGAATCTTTCCGTCGAACTCGGCCGAAGCCGGCGTGCTCGATCGCTACGGCGTCGAACTGATCGGCGCGAAAGTTGAATCCATCAAGAAGGCCGAAGACCGCCTGCTCTTCAAAGACGCGATGCGCCGCATCGGCCTCGATACGCCGCAATCGCAACTGGTCAACAACATCGAGGACGGCGTGGCCTTCGCCGACCGCATCGGCTACCCGGTCATCCTGCGCCCCAGCTTCACCCTCGGCGGATCGGGCGGCGGCATCGCCTACAATCGCGAAGAGCTGCACGAAACTCTCGAGCGCGGCCTCGACCTCTCGCCGGTCCACGAAGTCCTGATCGAAGAGAGCGTGCTCGGCTGGAAAGAATTCGAGCTGGAAGTGATGCGCGATCTCGCCGACAACGCCATCATCGTCTGCTCCATCGAAAACTTCGATCCCGATGGGCGTGCACACCGGCGACTCCATCACAGTCGCGCCCGCGCAAACGCTCACCGATCGCGAATACCAGATGATGCGCGACGCCACGCTGCGCTGCCTGCGCGAGATCGGCGTCGACACCGGCGGTTCCAACGTCCAGTTCGCCATCGACCCGAAAACCGGCCGCATGGTCATCGTCGAAATGAATCCGCGCGTTTCGCGCAGCTCCGCGCTGGCATCCAAGGCCACCGGATTCCCGATCGCGAAAATCGCCGCCAAGCTCGCGGTCGGCTATCGCCTCGACGAAATCAAGAACGACATCACCAAGGTCACGCCGGCCTGCTTCGAGCCGACCATCGATTACGTCGTCGTCAAGATCCCGCGCTGGCAGTTCGAAAAATTCCCCGGCGCCGAGCCGGTGCTCGGCACGCAGATGAAATCGGTCGGCGAAGTGATGTCCATCGGCCGCACGTTCAAGCAGGCGCTGGCGAAGGGCATCCGCAGTCTCGAAACCGGCAAGGCCGCGACCGCCGAAGTCTTCGATGCGAACCTCATCCCCAAGCGGCTGATCACTCCGAATCCAGAACGCCTCGGCTACGTCCGCTTCGCTCTCGAGCAGGGCTGGACGGTCGAGCAGATCCACGAGATCACTTCCATCGATCCGTGGTTCCTGACCCAGATCCGCGAGATGGTGGAGTTCGAAGCCGCGCTCGCCAACGAAAGTCTGGAGACCATCTCGCGCGCAGCAATTGCTCAAAGCCAAGCGCGACGGCGTTTCCGACACGCGCCTCGGCCGGCTCTGGAAGACCAGCGCCGCCGACGGTTCGCAAGAAGCGCATCGAAGCTCGGGATCACCGCCGTCTTCAATCGCGTCGATACCTGCGCCGCCGAATTCGAAAGCTTCACGCCGTATCTCTATTCGAGCTACGAATCGGAAAACGAAGCCGCGCCGTCCGATCGCAAGAAGGTGATGATTCTCGGCAGCGGCCCCAACCGCATCGGCCAGGGCATCGAGTTCGACTACTGCTGCTGCCACGCTTCGTTCGCGCTGCAGGACTTCGGCTACGAGTCGATCATGGTCAACTGCAATCCCGAAACCGTCTCCACCGACTACGACACCAGCGATCGCCTCTACTTCGAGCCGCTCACGCGCGAAGAAGTGCTGAACATCTACGACGTCGAGAAGCCCGACGGCGTCATCGTGCAGTTCGGCGGACAGACGCCGCTGAATCTCGCGCTGCCGCTCAAGGCCGCCGGCGTTCCGATCATCGGCACCGATCCGGCGGATATCGATCTCGCCGAAGATCGCAAGCTGTTCGGCAAACTGCTCGACGAGCTCGCCATCCCGTCGCCCGCCAACGGCACCGCCACCAGCGCCGAAGAAGCCTGCGCGGTCGCGCGCCGCATCGGATTCCCGGTTCTTGGTGCGCCCCAGCTACGTGCTCGGCGGCCGCGCCATGGTGATCGCCTACGACGAAGAGATGGTCCGGCGCTACATGCGCGAGGCGGTCGTCTTCTCGCAGGAGCGCCCGGTGCTGATCGACCGCTTTCTTGGAATCCGCCACCGAAGTCGACGTCGACGCGCTCGCCGATCAGGACGGCTCGGTGCTGATCGCCGGCATCATGGAGCACATCGAAGAAGCCGGCGTGCACTCCGGCGACAGTTCCTGCGTGCTGCCGCCGCAGGGCCTCTCGCAGCGCGTGCTGAAGAGTCATCGAAGACTACACCACCAAGCTCGCGCAGGCGCTGCATGTCATCGGCTTGATGAACGTGCAGTACGCCATCAAGGACGGCGAAGTCTACGTGCTCGAAGTGAACCCGCGCGCTTCGCGCACCGTGCCCTACGTCAGCAAGGCCACCGGCGTGCCGCTGCCCAAGATCGCGGTGGGCCTGATGCTCGGCAAGAAGCTGCGCGATTTCGCGAACCTCACCGGCGGCCAGACTTCCGGCGTGCTGCCGGTCCCGCAGTGCTTCGTGAAATCGCCGGTGTTTCCGTTCGCCAAATTCCCCGGCGTCGATCCCGCGCTCGGCCCCGAGATGCGCTCCACCGGCGAAGTGATGGGCGTCGGCATCAACTTCGGCGAAGCGTTCGGCAAAGCGCAGCTCAGCGCGGGCACGCCGCTGCCCGAAAGCGGAGCGGTATTCATCAGCGTGAACGATCGCGATAAAGCCGTCGCGGTGGAAGTCGCGCGCAAGTTCGCCGAGTTCGGATTCTCGCTCGCCGCCACGCGCGGAACCGCGGCCGTGCTGCAAGCCGCCGGCCTCACGGTCAAGACCGTTTTCAAAGTGAACGAAGGCCGGCCCAACGCGGTCGACTTGCTGAAAGCCGGCTCGCTCAAGCTGGTGATCTACACCACCACCGGCGGCCACTCGTTCAGCGACGAGCAAGCCATCCGCCGCACCGCGGTGGCGTATCGCATTCCGTGCATCACCACCATCAGCGGCGCGAAAGCGTCGGCGCGAAGCGGTCGGCTCGCGCCGCCGCGATCCGATCCGCGTCTGGAGCCTCCAGGAGATTCATGAGCAGGCCGCCAACGCCGCTCGATGATTCGCCTAGCGCTGGCTCGCCTCGCCCGTCTCCGACTCGCTTGTTAAATTCCGCGGACTTCCCTCGCGGCACACTCAGCGTCTTCCAGATTCGGATCGAAAATGTTTTGCCAGCAAAACGATCTGCCCGCAATGATACGCGTAGTGCCCCAATTGCCTGTTGATCGGCCTGCATCACCGAATGCGGCTTCGCCTCGAATCGTGATGGTTCGCCCGAGATCGGCCTCCGACAGCGGCTCCAGCGCACGAAAGACGCAACCCCATCCTTCTTCCCACAATCTCCATCAGCGCGTCGCGCGTCGCCGGCGGCTCTTCAAACTCGCTGTCGCGATTGCGATCCGGCTTCTCGCCATCGCTGGTGAGAAAGTCGGTAAAGCGCGATCGCATATTGCCGGCCATGTGCTTGACCGTGATCGCGATGGAATTGTTCTCCGGATCGATTTGGGCGAACAACTCTTCGTCCTTCGCCTGCGCCATCGCGCCTTCCGCGAGCTTCTTGTAATACCGGTACAGCGACAACGCATCTTCCAGGTAGGACGTCGTGAACTTGAGAGCCATGTAACAATTCTCCTGCAACCGGGAGTTGCCTCTGAATCCATCTAACATATGACCATCGGCATCATCGGCTCCGGTAACGTCGGCGGCTCGCTCGGGTACCGCTGGGCAGCCAAGGGACATTCCGTTATTTTCGGATCGCGCGACCCGAACGGCGACGACATCCAGAAGCTTCTCGCAGGCCACCGGCCACAACGGCAGCGCGGCAACTCTCGCCGATGCCGCGCACAAGGGTGACATTCTGCTGCTCGCCATGCCCTGGCCGGCGGTCAAAGAAGTGCTGGCCGCGCTTGGCGACATCTCCGGCAAAATCCTGATCGACGCGACCAATCCTCTTCCATCCGGATCTCTCGGGCCTCACGATCGGCACTACCACTTCGGGCGGCGAACAAGTTGCCGCAGTGGGCGCGCGGCGCGAAAGTCGTCAAAGCGTTCAACACGGTCGGGCAACAACATCATGGCCGACGCTTCGTTCGCTTCCGATGCGGCCGGTGCTGTTCTATTGCGGCGACGACGCGGCCGCCAAGAAAACCGTTCGCAAACTGGCCGTGCGATATCGGCTTCGACGCGCAGGATGCGGGCCCGCTCACGCAAGCACGCTTGCTGGAGCCGTTCGCGCTGCTCTGGATCTCGCTCGCCTTCCAGCAAGGCTGGGGCCGCGAGTTCGCCTTCCAAGTTTTGCGCCGCTGATCAGGACTCCAGCCAGTCCTGCTTCCAGATCTGCTGACCGCCGAGCGAAGTGTAGCACGCCCACACCGCCAAGCCGACCATCAGCGCAAGCACGAACACCGTATTCCATGCATACCAGGAAGAAAAATTCAGCGTCGGCTGCAGATTACCGAGCAGGCCTGCCGGTGAACACCGCCGCCGCTAACGAAAGCAATCCGAAGCGCAACACGATGTACGCGATCACGCCGTTGGCGATCAGGTTGCTGGATGCCGTCCAAGACCGGGTGATCGTGACTCCCGGAAGCGGCGAGCGCTGCGAAAATCGCCGCCACTCCCACCATCGCGGCCCACTGATTGCGCAGCAGCACGCGCAGCACGAACAGAAGGAAGAAGAATAGCAGCGCCTCGCGAATGCCATGCAGCATCGCACTGAAAAACGAGCGCCGGCAGATGCTCTGATGCCCAGCAGTCCGTCAAGTTCGCCCAGGCGTCGGCTGCTGGCTGCGATCCGAAAACCCATTGTCAATCGAGCTGGAGATCACAACGAGGATCGGCCTGCATGGCGATCCCGACCAGAATGTCGCGGCCCACCACAGGCTCGCGCAAGCGTCCGCGCACGATCGCGGTCCACGAAATGATGGTCTGCGGCCAGCGCTTGCGAACGTAAGGTTCCAGCGCGATGTACATCGTGCGAACAAGAATCCATAGAAGACGGCGGTGGCCAGCGCGATCAGAGAAATTTCCGAATGTGCTGGTAGCCGGATCCCCAGTGGTTCTCGAAACCCAGAGCGCCATCAGCACGCAGGCGATGAAGACGCCCAGCCGAGTGGCGCCCTGCGGGTCCGACGTATTCGCTCGCTTCTGGCTTCCCCGCAACAGTACCGCCCCCGCTACCATCACGACGATGGAGATCGCGATGAGATATGGCGAACTGAATTTGGTCGCTGCGCTTGGAGCCTTGCGGCGGCATGCGGTCGGGTTTGGTCCAAGGTCCGAGTCAATCGGAATGCCACTGGCTTGCCGTGAGCGCTGCTGCTTCGACGTGCAGCGGGCGGCCGGAATCCAGGCCAGGTTCCGTCCCAAGCGGCGCGCGTGTCCGATGCCGCCAGCCAGTTCCACTTCGGTTCGGCTGTGTGGAATTTCTACGGATCCAATCCGGCCGCCGCGAAGAGCGGATGCCAATCGACAGCAGCGGCTTTGGCCGGCCGGCGTGTCGACCTGCGGAGGAATTCTTTCGAAGTATTCGAGGCGGCCCTCGGCGTCCAAGCGCACTGTCGTCATTCCGGATTGATCGGCGTCGCGGATCATCCGCGTCACGATGCCCGGGCGTCAGCAGGTCGTCGTGGAACTCGCTCGGCGTCCAGCGGATAAGGACTGCTGCGATACCAGAACGACAGCAACGGCGGGACGTTCGACGCAAGCACTTTGGCCAATCGGGATTTGGCTTGTCGTTCGTTCGGATGTAATCGGCGAGGGACTCGTTCCACTCGAAGCCGTAAGCATTTCGTCGGCGCGGCGTGTCGCTGTAACCGAGTTCTGGATGACGTCGCGCGCCTTTTGCGTCAGTACTTCGGGCGAATACGGAGTGCGGGATCTTGCTCCAGCGCGTCGCGCCGCGACTGCAGCACAGCGAGGCGAACAAGCGCAGCGATGGTAACCGCCAGCAGCGGAATCGCGACGCGCGGAGTCAAGCCCGAGCCTTCGCCCGCAGCGGCCACCATCTGCGGTGAAGGCATCTCGCCGGCCGCCAAAGCGGCAGCCAGCGGATCGCCGCCCGGAAGCGCGGCCGCAACTGCCATTGCCGACGAAGGCCGGCGCGCCGGATCCGGCTCGAGGCAGCGAAGGATGATGCGCTCGACGGCCGGATCCAGATCCTTGACCCAGTTGTGAGGCTGGTGGGTGTGGTGCCGGTTGCGAACGCGCACCAGCTCGGCGAGCGTGTCGGCTTCGAACGGACGCTTGCCGGTGAAGATCTCGTACAGCACCAAGCCGAGCGAATAGATGTCGCTCTTGGCGGTGACTTCCTGGCCGGTGAGTTGTTCGGGCGCCATGTAGGCGGGCGTGCCGTTGCGAATTTCGGCGCCCTCGATCTCGTCGGCCAGTCCGGCCAGTCCGAAGTCTGTGAGCAGCACGTTGCCGCGCGCGTCCAGCATGACGTTGCTGGGCTTCAAGTCGCGATGCAACACGCCCTTTTCATGCGCAGCGCCGAGACCGGCGCATAGGCGGCGCGCGATGTCGAGGGCTTTGTCGCCGGGCAAGCGTCCGATGCGGCGCAGCAGTGAGGCCAGGTCCTCGCCGTCGACGTATTCCATCGAGAGAAAAACCTGGCCGTCGATTTCGCCGACATCGTAAACGCGGCAAACGTTGGGATGCGAAACCTGGCGAGCGACGCGGACTTCGTTGCGGAATCGCGCGAGCGCGTTCTCGTTGCGCGCGATGGCTTCGGGGAGAAACTTCAGCGCGACGGGCTGGCCGAGCGTCAGGTCGTCGGCGCGATACACTTCGCCCATGCCGCCTTTGCCGAGCAACGAGACGATGCGGTAGCGTTCGGCCAGCAGGTCGCCCGGAAGGAAGCGCTCGTCGCGGCGATGATGTGGAAGAGGCCGGGCGCGAGGGTGAGCGAGGAGTTCTCGGCCGCGAAGCGCTCACCGTTCGAGTGGCGGCGACATCCGCATCGACGGGTGTGCCACAGGAAGAGCAGAAGCGGCTGTTTTCGGCGATCTCGCCGCGACAGGATGCGCACTTTGCCATGGACTTGAGAAGAGCCTTCGACGCCTCTCATGATCGCACAGGCCGGGTGTGCTTTCGCGGTTTAGGCCGCCGGGTTCAGGCGGCCGCGGCGAACGCCAGCCGGACTTCGGTGCCGGCCTGCCGGTCGACTTCGATTTCGGCGCCGAGTTGTTGCGCCAGTGTCCGGACCAGCCGCAAGCCGAGTGACCGCGTATTCTCCCAGTCCACGTCCGCGGTGAGACCGATTCCGTTGTCGGCCACGATCAGCCGGGTTGTTCCATCGGGGTGCCCGTGCAATTCGATCCGAATTTCGCCAGTGTCGGCCGTCAGGAAAGGCGTATTTCAAGGAATTGGACAACAGTTCGTTGATAATGAGCCCGCACGGCACGGCAGCATCCAGATGCAGGGACAGGCTGTCGAGATCGGTACGCAGGCGAATGCGGTCGGCGGCCACGCCATAGGAATTGAACAGATGCGCGGCCAGTTGGCGGATGTATTCCGGAAAATCAATCGCCGATAGGCTGCGCGACTGGTACAAGCTCTCGTGCAGCAGCGCCATGGAGTGAATGCGGTCCTGGCTTTCCTGAAACATCTTGCGCGTATTCGAGTCGGCTACGCTGCGCGATTGCAGTCCAAGCAAGCTGGAGACCACTTGAAGATTGTTCTTAACGCGGTGATGGATTTCCTTCAGCAGCGCTTCTTTCTCGCGCAGCGAAGCGCGGATGCGCTCCTCGGCGAGCATTCTGCTCGGTGACGTCGCGGAGAATCACGGTGAACATCGTTCCACCGTAGAAATTCACCTTGGAGATGGACGCCTCGGCGGGAAACTCGGTCGCCATTTCTGCGGCGCGCGCGAATCTCCTGGCGCTCACCCATGCGACGGGCCACGACGGGAGACGCCGCGAATTCGGCAATGTGCTTCTGATGTTTCTCCACCAGTCGCTCGGGAAGGAGAATATCCAAGGGCTGGCCGCTCACTTCAGCGGCGGTGAATCCGAAGATTTTCTCGGCGCCTTGGTTGAACAGAATGATGCGCTGCGCATTCGTCGATAGAGATGATGGCGTCATCCGCCAGATCGAGGATTCGCGCCAGGGGATCTGACGACGTCAGAAGGTCCCCGAACGAGGGCTGGCGGTCCGGTCCGCGCGGTTCGGATTCAGATGGCTTCATGGCTGCGCTCCTTTTCGCTCAGGCGTTATCTGTCCTGGCTCCGGGCGACGCAGCCTGCCGCTGTCACCACGAATCGATGATACACCATTGGAAACTTCAGGGTTGGGCAACGGAACGGAGCACGAGCGCGGCGACGGTGCGACTCCCCTGGGTTACACTGGTGGCCGATGCACCACCAGCGCATCGCGGCATTTCTGTTGGGCGCCTTGATCCTCGGCAGCCTGTTCATGATTTTCGTGGCGACGCAGAATTTCGGGATGGCCGACCGGCTGGGCGATCCGCAGACGCATGCGGCGCTGCGCGACATGGCGGGGCGGCTGAATCAATTGTTTTTCGTGAATTGGGAGCGGGCGGAATTGATTCTGGGGATCGCGCTGCTTGGGCTTGTCGCGTTCGGAATGCGAAGCCGGATGCTCTCGGCGATCGCGGGCGCGGTTGTTGATCCTGGTGGCGGTCCAGCATTTTTTGGTCACGCCGCGGATGATCGCGATCACGCAAGGGAACGGGTCCGGGCCACTTCGCGCAGCTGCACGCGACCTACGGGATCATGGAAGTGGTGAAGCTGGTGCTGGCGATCGCGCTAGCGGTTCTTCTGCTTCCGAGCTGGCGGCGGGCGCGGAACTCGCGCCGTCGAGGTCCAGCCGGTCGATTACGCCCACCACGGCCATGTCGATAGGTGATTGAGGCCGACCGACGGCGGTCATCGCGCTGAAGCCTTCGGTCACGAGCAGCACTCGATCGCCCACGCCGGCGTCGACGGCATCGAAAGCGATCACCGGGTCGCCGCGCGTTGGAGCCATCCAGGTCGAGCGGCTGCACGACCAGCGCCTTGCGGCCCTCGTGGCTGGAATGCTTGTGGGTGGAGACCATTTCGCCGATGACGCGCGCGATCAGCATTCAGGCGCCTGCTCCATATGGAGCTCGTCGACGACCCCGACGATGGTGCCGTCGGAGGGAACCTCATCCGGCAGGAACGGAAAGCTGGCCTCGCGGCCGCGGCACCAGTAGATCAACTCGCCGGCGCCCGCGCCCACGGAATCCAGAATCACGAGCTGCTTTCCGGTGTTGGTGAGATCCGGCTTGAGCGGCTGCACGATGAGCAGGCGCTGGCCTTTGAGACTCGCATCCTTCATGGTGGAAACGACTGTCCCGACGACGCGACCGAGAAACATTTCGCTCCTTACTTCAGACTCACGGTGTCGACAATGCCGACGATGCTGGCGTCGACGGGTTTGTCCTTGCAGCCGTCGGCCATGCGGGCGGAGCTGCCGGAAACGACGATCACGGTTTCTTTGAAGCCCGCGCTCACGGTGTCGACGGCGATGACGTAGCCGGATTCTTCCTTGCCGTCGGGCGCGACCTGGCTTGACGATGAGGAGCTTGAATCCTTCCAGGCGAGGATCTTTGCGAGTGGCGACGATGGTGCCCACCACGCGGCCGAGAATCATGCGGACACCCGACGGCGCCGCGTGTTATTTTCCGCCGGCGGCTGCATGCGCTTTGCCGATGGGGAGGACATCTTCGAGGCTGGGATGGGGCCGCGGGATGACGTGGACGGCGATGAGTTCGCCGACGCGCCGGGCAGCAGCGGCGCCCGCGTCGGTGGCGGCACGAACGGAGGCAACATCGCCGCGCACCAGCGCCGTCACATAGCCGGATCCGATCTTCTCCCAACCGACCATGTGGACGTTGGCGGCCTTCACCATGGCGTCGGCGGCTTCGATCATGGCCACCAAGCCGCGGGTTTCGATCATTCCTAACGCTTCACCCATTCAACCTCCAGCACTACATTACGCCAGCACGCCGCGCGCGCGCAAGGCTTCGTCCACCAGCGCGATCAACTCTTCGCGCGTCACTTCGAACCGCTCCGCGGCGGATGCGGCCGGCTGCGAAACATCTTCGGCCACCACCGGGCAGCCCGGCTCAAGGCTGGTGCGCGACGTGATTCCGTAGCGCGTGCGCGAATCAAACAGTTTATCAACCTCCTGGCTGGGGCAGGACGCGAGGGCCGCCGAGCAGCTCGGCCACCAGCGTGATGCGCGCGAAGTGCTCCACCGTTTCCATTTTGAAAAACGCCTTGTACACGTCGTCGCCGTAGCACACCAGGCCGTGATTGCCCATCAAGATGGCGTCGTACTTGGGAATGTACTGCAGCATGTCCTCGGTGAGGGCGGGAGTGCCGGGCAGACCGTACTCGGCCAGCGGCACGCAACCGAGTCCGAGGATCACTTCGGGCAGCAGCGCGAGGTTCAAGGGACTGTCCGGCGACTGCGAATCCGGTGGCGACGGGCGGATGCGCATGCACCACTGACACGACATCGGACCGCATTTGGTAGATGGTGAGATGCATCGCGATTTCGGAGGTACGCTCGCGCGAGCCTTCCAGCTTGTTGCCGTCGAGGTCGCAGATGATGAGGTCGTCGGGCGTCATCATGCCTTTGCTGATGCCGGTGCAGGTGCAGAGCACGCGGTTGCGATCAAGCCGGACGCTGATGTTGCCGTCGTTGGCGGCGACCCAGCCTTTCTGGTAGACGAGCTTGCCGACATCGACGATGTCCTGGCGGTAGTCTTTTTCAGTTTTCGACATCGCGAGCGGTGCGTGGATGTTCAATTGTACCAACCGGGCGGGTGTTTCAAGCGATCAGACGGCGGCACGAGGCTCGTCGATATCGAGTGGAACGGGAACGGTGGCCGGGCGCATCCCTAGGCCGCTTGCGCCGTACCGCTTGACCAGCGCGACGCCGAGAAAGATGACGAGCATGGCGCCCATTTCGCGGAAGCCGATGCGTTCGCGATAGAAGACCCAGCCGAGGCACACGGCCACGATCGGATTGATGTAGTTGTAGAGGCTGACGAGTGAGACCGGAAGCTGGTTGAGAACGTAAACGTACGCGCTGTAACCGACCATGCCGCCGAAGACGGCGAGGTAAAGGATGGCGCCCGCGCCGCGCCAGCTCCAGACTTGGGGCGGCAGTTTTTTAAGGGGAAAGGAGATGAGCGCGAACGCGATGCCGGTAGCGAGCTGCTGCACGGCGGCGCTCACGACGGGATGCGCTTTGGTGGCGAGGCGGCGCTGCAGGATGGAGCCCAGCGCCCAGCCGCTGCTGCCGAACTGCAGCAACAGAAACGCCCGGAGCATGGGGCCGTTCCAGCCTTGCTGCGCTGCGCTGGGAGCGACTAGCAGCAGGGTGCCCGTGAGGCCGACCAGCATTCCCAAAATGGTGGGGCCGTGCAGCCGCTCGCCGCCGGGAATGAGCGCCTCCACACCGATCATCCAGAACGGCGAGAGAGTGACGAAGAGCGCCGCGAGGCCGCTGGGGATCCACAGTTCCGCGAAGGCCAGCGAACCAGTGCCCACGCCGATCGCGATGACGCCGTAAAGCGCCGTGTACACGAGTTCGCGCCCGCTGGGAACGTGCGCCTTCATGACAAACGCTGCTGCCAACATCGCGGCGCCGGAGATGAGGTAGCGCAGGCTCATGAGCGCGAGCGGATGCAGCCATTCGAGCGCCATCCGGATTCCCAAGTAGGTGGTGCCCCAGAACAAGCACACCGCTGCGAGCGCGAGATAAGCGGTGAAATGCAAGGGGCGCGGCAAGCATTCAGGTTAACATTGAGGGTTGATCCTGACGCTCACGATTAATCCATCCATCGATCGCACCATCATGGTGGATCGGCTGGTGTTCGAAGACCGCGCGTACATTCTTTCGCGCAGCGATTCGGCGGGTGGCCGCGGCATCAACGCGTCGCGCGTGCTGGCTTCGTTCGGCGCGAAGACGCTGGCCATCGTGCCGTCGGGGGGCGCGGGCGGGGAGAAATTTCAGAAGCTGCTGGTGAAGTCGGGGTTTCCCGCAAAAGTTGTTGCGATAGAAAGCGAAATTCGACTGAATTTCACGATCGTGGACCGGCAGGGCCTGGCGGTGAAGTTGAACGAGCTGGGTCCTCCCATCAGCGCGGAGGAGCTGGCCCGCGTCGAGAAGGCGGTGGAGAAGGGTCTGCATACGGCCACCTGGCTGATGTTGTGCGGCAGCATTCCGCCCAGCGTGCCGGCGGATTTTTACAACAAGCTGATCCGGCTGGCGCGCGACCGCAACGTCAAGACGCTGCTGGACACTGACGGCGATGCGCTGCTGCACGGCGTGGAGGCGGGACCTACGGTGTTGACGCCGAACCAGGCCGAGGCCGAGCGGCTGCTCAATCGGGCGCTGATCACGCGGGCTCATTTTCTGGAAGCCGCGACGCGCATGAAAGCGATGGGGGCCGAGAGCGTGCTGCTGTCGCTGGGGAGCCGAGGGGTGGTGGCGGTGAACGACCGGCATTTGATCGAGGCGGCGCCGCCGCGCGTCGACGCGGTTTCCCCGATCGGCGCGGGCGATGCCCTGGCCGCCGCTTATGTATGGGCGACCAGCAAGAAGAAAGATTTCGCCGATGCGGTGCGTTGGGCGGTGGCGGCGGGAACGGCGTCGGCGAAGCTGCCTGGCATGGAGCTGGCGAACCTGGAGCAGACCAAGGAAATCTACAAGTCGGTGGAAGTGCGAATGCTCAAGTAGGGCGCGAGCGGCTTAGCCGCGTTCGCGCGCCGCGGAGCGCAGCATGGTGATGGCCGCGTAGAGCACCACGACGACGACCAGCCATCGAATCGCGGTGAGCGACAGCGACTTGACGATCAAGGCGGCGATGAGGACGCCGGGGAGTCCTCCGAGCGCGAGACCGAGGGCCTGGCGAGGGCTGTAGCTGTCCATGCGGATGAAGCGCGCGCTAGCCACCGGCATGAGAAACGCGCACGATCCCATCATGATGGGAAACGCGGCCTTGGGATTCATGCCGAGCAGGCTGACCAGGATCATGCAAGGCGCATAGAGGCCGATGCCGAGTGTCATGAGGGCGCCGAGCAGCAGACTGCCGGCGATGCCCGCCGCGAGTTTCCAGTTTGCGAGGACCA
The DNA here is from genome assembly GCA_963792065.1 of Terriglobia bacterium. GTDB lineage: Bacteria > Acidobacteriota > Terriglobia > Bryobacterales > Bryobacteraceae > Palsa-89. Next base: position 983,950 of record CAWBUU010000002.1, on the reverse strand, counting down.
ACGCGTCGCCGCCAGCGGGAAACAGATTGAGGTTGGTCATCAGGAAGAAAGCGGAGGCGGCCGCCAGCGCGAAGCCCATGCCGATTTGCACGTTTCGCCGCGGCCAGCGGGCCACGATGCCGGCGCCGAACCACGCGCCCAGGACTGCCGCGCCGATGAGCGCCACCAGCGTCAGCATGTCGACTTCGACGATCAGGATGAACAGAAACGCTTCGAGCAGAGTGGGCAGCGTGTGGCCGACGTTGAGCGTGCCGGGGATCTTCTCGTCGGGGACCATGTGGCGGAATTTGAAGATGGCGGTAGTGGGCGCGAAGGAACCGATGCCCAGCGTGTCGAAGAAGTTGGTGACGCAGCCGAGCAGGAACTCGAAGATGGTGGGGACCCCGGGGTTGCGGCCCTTGCCCTGGAACCAGACCCAGATGTAGCCGAGGGTGAACGCGCCGAGAGCGATGAAGAGCCAACCGCGCGCATGGAGCATCCCGAGCAACGATAGCACGGGGCGGCGGGCGGGGGCACGCGCCGAAGCCCCGCAGTCACGCTCCGGAGGATCATGCTCCGAGGATCACGCTCCGGAGGATCACGCTCCGGAGGATCACGCTCCGGAGGGTCACGCTCCGGAGGATCACGCTCCGAGCATCACGCCGAGTTCGGAAACCACGGTACGCAGCGTTTCCGATTCGGCGCTGAGCTGCTGCGCGGCGGCCGACGTTTCCTCAGCGTTGGCCGCGGTGCCTTGCGTCACTTTGTCCATCTCCGCAACGAGCCGCGCGATGGTGTCCACGCCGCTGGCTTGTTCCTGACTGCCGGAGCTGACTCCATCCACCAGTTGCTTGACCTGAGCGGCGCTGGTGCGGATGGAGTGAATGGCTTCGGCGACATGGGTCAAGCGCTTGTTGCCTTCGTGCGAGGACTGAATGGCCTGTTCGATGAGGGCGGCAGTGTCTTTGGCGGCTTGGGCGGAGCGCTGCGCCAGACCGCGGACTTCGTCGGCGACCACAGCGAAGCCCAGGCCGGAGTCGCCGGCGCGTGCGGCTTCGACCGCGGCGTTCAGCGCCAGGACGTTGGTTTGAAATGCGATGTCGTCGATGACGCGAATGATGTTGGAGATTTTCTCGCTGGTGGAGTTGATCTCGCGCATCGACTCGAGCATCGCTTCCAGGCGGCTGTTGGCATCGTCGACGACGCGCGTGGTTTCCCCCATCAAATCCGCGGCGGAGTGGGCATGCTGGGCGCTGGATTGGCTGACCGAGCGGACTCGTCCGGCGGATTCCGAGGTGTTCTCGAGCGAGGCGGCTTGTTCACTGGCGCCCTGGGCCAGCGACTGCGAAGCGCTGGCGACCTGTCCAGCCGAGGCGGCCATCTGGTCGGCACTGGAGCTGAGGCTGTCCACGGCTTGGCGGAGACGCCTGCGGATGTTGCGGACGAGCATGATGGCCAAGAATAGGAGCACTGCTGTGCTGATCCCGACCAGCGAGAAGGTGAACAACTGGGTGCGGTGGCTGGAAGCGGCGGCGCTCGCGGCCTCCTGCTCCAGTTCTTTCTTCAGCGAGGCTTCGATCTTCTGCGTTTCCGCCATGACGGCATCCAAACAAGGAGCCGACTCTTCCATGAAGAGTTGCTGCGCGATGGCATTCTCGCCGCGCAACAGTTGTTCGGTGACGCGGTCGTTGGCCTGCAGCAGACGATCGAGAGACTGAGCCATGGGACTGGATGGGCCGGCCGCGGCCGTCACTCGATCTTTGGCGCTCTTGGACAGCTTGGCGCGTTCGCCGATCATTTGTTCGATGGCGTCGGGATCGCGTGAGCGTATCAGTCTCAACATACGCTCTTGCACGTCGTTGAGCGAATCCACGACGCTTAACAAGACGGCCATCTTGGTGTTGGCCTTGGCCACCAGACGGCTGGCCCCGCTGGTCACATTCGAAATCGCATAGGAGAGCAGCGAAACCGAGACCACGATCATGACGACGAAGGCCGCCACCAAGAGGCCGAGCTGACGGGCGATACTGACTGCGCGAAACATCGACAACCTCTTTTCTATTTCAATTTGGTGACGCTGAGACCGATGACGATAGAGCCGATAGGCTTCGAGCCGTCCAACACCGGAAGCGCAACCTGCACCTGCATCTGCCCGGTCGACTCATCCTGTTCGACGGCGCCGATCCAGGTTTTACCGGTCATCGGGACTTTGTGTTTGGCGGCATCCTTGTGGCAAAAGGAGCTGGTCTTGGCGAGGAACGCGACCTTGTTGCCGTCGGCGGCGGAGACGAACAGTTCCGAGATGGAGCCGTCGCGTTTGGACTTGAGATACTCGGCCAAGGGGTTCTTGGTGTAGGAACGGGCGAAGGGATCGAGCAGCGAGAGGGTCTTCCATTTTTCGTTGGTCATGGCCACGGCTTCGGCGGGGGGCGCGGTGTTGTAGGCCTTGACGGCGGCGACGATGGTCGGATCCGCGCTCCAGGCTTGCAGCTCTTTCAGCTTGGCGTCGACCTTGCCCTTCATGTCGGGCGTCAGGTCGCCCGCGAACATTTGCGTTGCGGCTGCAGCCGCTAATACGAACTTCAAAAGGCGTTTCACTATAGTCTCCTCGATTAAATTCAGAATGAATAGCTGTGGAACAAATACGCGTACGTGGGACTCACGCCCGGCGTGGTCAGGCGCACGAACTGGCCGGCGAACAGATGGCCATAACCAGCGCCGACGAGCCAATGCTTGACCTTGTAGGTGACGAACAGGTCGGCTTCCTCGCCGACGTGGCGGCCGGCTGTGCCCGCGGCGGACTTTGCAATCGACTTGCCGCTGCTGTTGTACAGCGAGTCGCGAGCACTGGCCAGCCACAAGCTGTCATAGAGGAAGTTCACCGCAAACGCCTTGGTAAGGCCGTAGGTAGCGAGACCTCGATAGTTGTGGAGGTTGCGCCAGCCGAACAGATCCTCATGACCGAACTTGTCGTGATTGGATGGATAGAGCAGATCGAAGGTGGAGGTGTGGGTGGCGTCCTGCGGGTTTTTGGTGCCGGAGGCGTACTTGTACTCAGCCGTGGCGGAAAGCTTCCGGGAGGCCACTTTCCAATTCCGCTTGATCCATGTATCGAAGGCGGCGGCGCGCAGACTGGCCGGACCCACCTTGCCATTCTGTAGTGCGATTTCGACGTTGTAGCTCAACTGCGGGTTGATGGGACCGTAGAGCCGGCCGCCGTAGGTATTGACGCCCAGCTTGTCGGTGCCGGCGGATGTTTTGCCGCCCGTGAATCCGGCGGGGCGGTTCTGGTCATGCCGCAGAACATAGGCTTCGAGCACGCTCTTGCCGAAGATCTCGGGGAAGGTGTTGTAGGCGCCCCACACGCGGTCGCCCAGCACCGGACGGTTGAATTCGCCGATGCGAATCTTAACCGGCGACACCATCAGGAATTCGAAGCGCGCCCAAGGAAACATGTAATAGGCGCGGGCATGATCGTAGCTGCGGGACAGATTGCCCCACTGTGGGGAGCCGATGAGACGCGCCTCGCCGTAGTTGAGCATCATGCGGCCGGCCGTCATTCCGAAACCGGTCTTGGCGCCGGGACGGATCTCGAAAAAGGCCTCGTGCAGGTCGGCGGGATCGCGCACCGAGCTAGGCGCGTTGGGCCCGTACCAGGGCGCGCGCGAATCCTGCATCATTCCGGAGATCTTGAACCAGGAAACCGGACGGTAACTCAACGACACGCGAGTGCGCACCAGGCCGGTGCTGATATCGCTGTCGGCGAAGTTGGTTCCGGTGCGTGTTTCATAGCGAACGCGCGATTCGAATCCGATCTTCCATTTGCCCTCAGTTTGCTTTGCGGCAGCGTCGCCGAGTTGGGCGGGCAAGTCCCACCATTGGGCCGGCAACTGGGCGGCCCCAAGACCAAACAGCGACAACATCGCAATTCCGCGAAACCGATTCAAGACTTGCATATATGTTTCTCCCCGGAGGACTTATCGGTCCGGGGTCGCGGAGTGTGAGCGGGAGCGAGGAACTACCGCGAGATGTTGACGATCCAGGGTTCGAGGCGGTGGCCGGCGAGGGCCGTCAAATCAAAGAATACGGCTCCTGAAGACCAGCGCGGCCGGGCTGAATCTAATAGTGAAACGACGATGAAAGCACGCGGTTGAGCGCGTCGATTCGCGCGCTGGCGGTGAACGGAAATCGCCAATCGCGCACCTCCACCAGATGGGCGCCTTGCGGTTCGGCCAACGGCGTGACGCTCCAGAGAGGATACTGCGCGAAGTCCAGAAATTTTTCAACCGGCACAGTCTGGCTCGCGGCATCGATGGCCGGACCTGGCGACGGCCTGGTGAATCACATCCCCCGAACCGGGATCGAAATCGGCGCGCAGATTCATGTCAAAGTGCATCACCACATTGGGCCGCTCGACCCAGCCGGACCAGTTGAACGGATTCGCCGCCGAAACCGGGAACGCCGCGGCGCGGATCGGCGGTCCGCCTTGATAGATACGGGAATTCAGGATTTCCAGAGCCCGCTGGTGCGCGAGCCAGCGCCCGAAGTCGTAAACCACCATGAACGAGAGAGCGAACCACGCGATGGCGCGGCCAGATCCAGACTTGGCGCCGATCTCGGAACTGACCAGCCGGCCCAGCAGCGGACCCACGCAGGCGATCAATAGCACAGCCCAGATCCACAGATCGATCGAGGTTGTTGAGATCCAGCCGGAACCAGTGGTCGGAAAACGGAATCAAGAAGCGGATGCCGTACGCGTTGGTCCAATCCAAGCAGCAGATGGCTGGCGACGCCGATGATCGACAGCACCCACGCGGCTTTCCAACCGCGCATGCTCCGGCTGACGGCGCAAACGAACAGAACCGGAAGCAACGCCATCACTGGCGCCATCGCAACCGTGTGCGTTATGCCGCGATGATGTTCGAAGTAGCTCAGCGAGCCGCGGAACGCCGTCACGATATCGATGTCCGGAACGTTGGCAGACAGGACCAACAACAAACCGGCGCGCGGATAGAAGCGATTCAGACCGGCCTGGCTCAGAACCAGGCCGGTCAGCGAGTGGGTGATGTTGTCCATGCGGCGTCTTCGACGCGTGCGGGCCGGCGGCTTCGAAATCCCGGCGGCACCAGCAAAGTCAAAGCGTTCGGAACCAGCTCCACGCTTGCCGGAAGCAAGCCGGCGCATTCGCCATCCACTTGGACATAGATCTGGCCGGATTCCGCGCCCGAGAGCAGCGCTTTGCGCGTGCGAAGGACCGTCACGCCGCGCATTTCGCGAACCCGCCGCACCAGGACGCCCAACATGTACTTGAGATACGGCATCGATCGTAGCACCCTCGAACAGCACCATTTCGATCTCGTCGTCCAGCAGGGAAATGCTCGGCGCGATCTCCAGATCGCCGCCATAGTTGCGAACGCGGCTCAACAGGGCGAAGCTGGTCCGGAATTTTTGTCCCTCGGCCTCCACGGTGAACTCCGGCAGGCTTTGCCCGAATTTCGACAGCCCGCCGATCCAGTAGGCGACCTTGCCGAGCACTTCCTTCATCCGCTGATTCAGGGTGTACACGATGTCGGCATCCAGCCCCGCGCCCGCCATGAGCAGAAAGTAGCGCGGCGAATCGCCCGTGGCGGTGGCGAGCAAACCGAGCGCCACACGTTCCGGCACGCATTGCGCGACGCGCTCCGCGGCCCGCTCCATCTTGCGGGGATGCCGAGTCTCGTTCGCCAGAACGTTGGCGGTTCCAGCCGGCAAAATGCCGAGCGGAACTTCAGATCCGGCCATTCCGTTCACAACCTCGTTGATGGTTCCGTCTCCGCCCGCCACCAGAATCAGATCCGCGCCGCGCTCGGCGATCTCTCGCGCGATTCCGCCGGCGGACCTGGCCCTTGCGTCGATACGGCTTCGACGGCGAATGCCATGCGCGGCGAGGCGTTCGATGGAGTGATCGAGCGCATGCGCCCGCCGCCTCAATGCGCCCGCGAAACGATTGTAGATGAGAAACGATTGCCGGTAGCGTCGCGATAGTACCCTAATTATAGTAGATGCGCTCCAGGAATGTAGAGAAAGAAATCGAAGACCTGCGCGAGAAGCTGCGGCATCACGAGTACCTGTACTACGTGCTCGATCAGCCGGAAATCTCCGACGCCGAATTCGACGGCATGATGCGCCGGCTGCAGCAACTCGAGAGCGCAGCATCCCGAGCTGGTCACGCCCGATTCGCCCACCCAGCGCGTGGGCGGCAAACCGCGCGAAGGCTTCGTCAAGGTGCGGCACAGCTCGCCCATGCTGAGCCTCGACAACGCGCTGAACGAAGACGAGATGCGCGAGTTCGACCGCCGCGTGCGGTCGCTGCTGGGCGACGAACCGTTCGAATACGTGGCGGAGCTGAAGCTGGACGGATTGTCGATGGCGGTGCACTATCAGGACCAGCCGCATGCGGCAGGCCATCACGCGCGGCGACGGACAGGTGGGCGAAGACGTGACCGAGAACGCCCGCACCATTCGGTCTCTGCCGCTGCGAACCCAAGTCGGCGCTCGGCCGCATTTGAAGCGCGCGGCGAGGTGATCATGCCTCGCAAGGCTCTCGACAAACTGAACGCGGAACGCGAGCAGCAGCAGCTTTCGTTGTTCGCCAATCCGCGTAATGCGGCGGCCGGCGCTTTGCGAGCGCTGGAGCCATCTGTTACGGCATCGCGCCAGCTCGAGTTTTTCGCCTACTTCCTGTACGTGGACGGCGAGTTCTACTCCGAAACCCAGTGGGAAGCGCTGCAGACGCTTGCCAAAATGGGTTTCAAAGTCAACCCGTACAGGGCCAAGTGCGCGGGCCTCGACGAGGTGCTGGAGTTTTATCGGCATTGGGAGACGAAGCGCGAGTCGCTGCCGTACGAAATCGACGGCGTGGTGGTCAAAGTGAATTCCGTGCGCCAGCAGAAAGCGCTGGGCTGGACCGCCAAAGCTCCGCGCTGGGCGATCGCGTTCAAGTTCGCCGCGCATCAGGCCGAGACCGCCATCGAAGATATCCAGGTGCTATGTCGGCCGGACCGGAGCGCTCACGCCGGTGGCGTTCCTGAGAGCCGGTGAACATCGGAGGCGTGACGGTATCGCGCGCCTCGCTGCACAACGAGGACGAAATCGGGCGATTGGGCGTCGAGATCGGCGACCGCGTGCTGGTGGAGCGCAGCGGCGACGTGATCCCCAAAGTGGTCCGCGTGGTGCGCAAGGGAAGCGACCGGCGGCCGTTTCGAATGCCCAAGCATTGCCCGGTGTGCGGCGGCGAAGTGGTGCGCGAAGAAGGCGAAGCCGCCAGCCGCTGCATCAACACCAACTGCCCGGCGCGGCTGCAGCAATCCATTTTGCATTTTGCCGGGCGCGGCGTCATGGATATCGACGGCCTGGGCGACGTGCTGGTGGATCAACTCGTCACGCGCGGCATGCGTGAAGAGCGTGGCCGACATCTACGATCTCACGCTCGATCAGCTGCTGGATCTCGATCGCATGGGCCAGAAGTCGGCCGAAAAAATTCTGCGCAACATCGACGCGTCGCGAAAGCAGCCGCTGCCGCGCGTGCTGAACGGCCTGGGCATTCCGTTCGTTGGCGAAAGAACCGCGCAGATTCTGGCCGACACGTTTGGAAGCCTCGACGCGATCATGACCGCCGACGAAGAGACGCTGCAGCAAGCCGAGGAGGTGGGTCCCAAGGTTTCCGAAAGCATCCGACGACTTCTTCCATGAACAGCGCAATCGAGGAGCTGGTGGAGCGGCTTCGCGCAGCGGGTCTGACTTTCGAGCACGCCGTCCGCAAGAAGAGCCGGCGGCGCCGCTGACCGGCAAAGTGTTCGTGCTCACCGGAACGCTGCCCAACCTGGCGCGCGAAGAAGCCAAAGCGCGCATCGAAGCGGCTGGCGGCAAAGTCACCGGATCGGTGAGCAAGAAGACCGACTACGTGGTGGCCGGCGCCGACCCGGGATCGAAACTCGACAAGGCCAAGGAGCTGCGGATTCCGGTGCTGGAAGAAGCCGGGCTACTCGACATGTTAAAAGGTAGCCGGAGCGCCGCTGAATAACTTCTTCCAACTCTTGATGTCGTGGGGGCCGCTGGGGTCTTCGTTGTAGCGATCGTCGATTCGGTCGGCATTCCGATGATCGCCGGAGTCGATGCGCTGATCGTTCTTTTGGCCATCGCGGATCATCGGGAGGGTTATCTGGCGGCCGCTGTGGCGATTGTGGGTTCGCTGGTGGGTAACCTGGTGCTCTTCCTGATCGCGCAAAAGGGCGGGCGACCAGTATCTCGATCGCTATACTTCGAGCGGCCGCGGGGCGCGATTGCGCGCCTGGTTCGTCGAATACGGCTTGCTCATGGTTTTTGTGCCAGCCTTCATTCCGGTTCCGCTGCCGTTGAAAATCTTCGTCATTTCCGCTGGAGTGCTGGGAGGCAAGCCCGCTGCGGTTCTCGATCGTACTGCTAGCGGCCCGGATCCCGCGCTACTTCTTCCTGGCGTGGCTCGGAACGCGGCTCGGCAAAGACACCATACCGTACATGCAGCACCATGTTTGGCAATTGCTTCTGGCTGCACTGGCGCTTATTCGCGTGTCTTTATTTTGCGGTTCGATTCATACATCAGCGTAAGAAGCACTTGTTCACTGACCTAGAGTGAACTTCACTTCGATCGGCGCGATTACTTCCACCGGCTCGCCGTTCAACAGGGTCGGTTGGTAGATCCACTGCCGGACCGCTTCCAGTGCCGCGTTCGCTAACAGTGGATGGCCGCCACGAGTTCGAGATTTCGAATGGTGCCGTCCTTGGCGATGATGCCGATCAGGTGCACCACGCCGGATACTCTGATCGATCGGGCCAGAGCCGGGTACTGCGGAATGACTCGCTTCACGATTTTTGCCGCTTGGACGCCGCTGCTGACGCGGATGGGCCCTGAATGCACTGGGTGTGGCAGGAGGATTCGGTGGTGGTGGCGGCGGTGGCTCGAACGCGCGCGGCCTGATCCAACATGGGGCTCGAGCTAACGACAGGTCCGTCGCCAATGGAGAACGGAACGCCCGCGTCTGCAAACGTCACGGAGGTCGGCAGCTCGGTTTGCGAACGATGCGAGCCTGGGGAGGGCGGCAGCAACAAACACTGGACGGAACGCAGGAGCGTTCACGCCCCTGCCCGTCGATGTTCGCGCGAACAATCACTGGCTCTACGCGCCTGAGAGGTGGCCCGACCATAACTCTGTTCCAGTGAAATTCCGGTAAGTGGTCGTTGTAAGTAAGTGGAATAACTACCAGCAGACTTACTACGAGTAACTCCGCACTTACTGATGCGAAAAAGCTAAGCGGCCGATTGCCTGGTTTCTCGGGAGCATGGATTGTTCGAACACGTCTATGTAGACACCGGCGTGAGTCAATTGTTCCCGGCTTACCTCTGAGATCGGCCAGCGTCGATCAGTCGAGCCGAATTGTCGGCGGACGCCGATATTTCGGCGACCCGGCGATGCACGACCTCACCCATCTGATAAGATAAAACAGCTACTTGGCTTAGGACCTGGATCTGCCAGAGGAGTACAGGCCAGATGCTGAAGATCACGATTCACGAAAGCCCGGCGTCGCTGACCTTCCAAGTTGAAGGCAAGCTGGTCGGGGCCTGGGCCAAGGAGTTGGAACAGGCCTGGAATTCGGCGTCATCAGCTCGCAACTAACAAAGCGCCTGGTGGTCGATCTTAACTCAAACGTTATATATCGATGAAGAAGGCAAGCGTGTACTTACGTAACCTTTTTCGCGAAGGCGCTTTCTTTCGAACGTCCGGGCCACTGACCAATTCCATCGTCGAGGAGATCACGGGCAAGCGCTCGCGTCCCTGGCGCGGGATTCTGACCCAGTCGCTGCTGCTGTTGCTCGCGATCGGCGTAGCGCGGGCCGCCGATCCGCCGCCGCTGCGCCTGACGCTGCGGGACGCGGTCCAACTTGCGTTAAAGCAGAATCCTCAGGTGCAGATCGCGAATCTAAACATCGCAGTGAGCCAGGAAAACCAGAACGTCGCGCGCTCCGGCCTCCTGCCGCAGGTGAACCTGAATGGCTCCGAATCGGTCCGGCGCTCGAACCTGGAGGCCCTGTTCGGTCAAGCGTATTCCAGGACTTCCCGGACACATCGGGCCGTTCTGGGTGATTCAGGCGGGACCTACCGGCTCGGTGCCCATTTTCGATTTAACAGCCTGGAGACGCTGGCAAGCATCTAAGGAGAACGTGAACGGAGCGCGCGCGCAGAGAACTGACCGTGCGAGAGGAGAACGTGCAGTTGGTGGTATCGCAGTATCTCGGCAGCCTGCGCGCGGCGGCGGACGTAAAGGCGGCGCAATCGCGCGTCGATCTCGCGAAGGCCCTGGTCGATCAGGCCACCGATCTTGCAGCAGCAACGGCGCCGGAACGCGCATCGACTCGCTGCAGGGCCAACGTTCAGTATCAAAACGAGCAACAGCGGCTGATCGATTCGCAGACGCAGTTGAAGACTTCGCTCTACGGTCTGGCGCGGCTGCTGAACCTCGATCCGCAGCAGCAAGTCGAGTTGGCCGACGAGTCGGAATTTTTTCAAACGCCGGACTTCAGCGGCAGACGAAACGATCGAGCGGGCTTTCGCCGAGCGCCCGGAAATGAAGGCGCTGGCGTCCGAGATCCGCAGCCAGGAGCTGCAGAGGAAAGAAGCGCAGGAGCAGAGGCTGCCAAGGTTGTCGCTGTCCGGTTCCTGGGCGCTCCAGGGCTTGACGCCGACCAGCATGATTCCGTCCTATGAATATCGAAGCCGGTCTCGAGGTCCCGCTGTTCACCGGCGGACGAATCAAAGCACAGACCGCGGCTGCCGGCATCGAACTGAAGAAACTGGCGCAGCAGCAGACCGAGCTACGCAACCGAATCGCGCTGGAAGTGAAGACCGCGGTGGCGCAATTGGAGTCGGCTCGCAGCGAAGTGGACGTCGCGAATCTGGGCGTCGACCTCGCGCAGGAAGAAGTGACGCAGGCGCGCGACCGGTTTCAAGCCGGAGTTGCGAACAACATCGAAGTGATAACCGCGCAGGACGAGCTCGCCCGCGCCAACGACAATCAGATCGCCGCGCTGTATCGCTACAACCAGGCGCGTGCCGACCTGGCCCACGCCACCGGCCAGATGGAATCTTTCTATGCCAAGTGAGGATCACGCCATGGAACAAGAGACGCTCGATTACCCAGTCGATCCGGAAGTGAAGTCAGCAACACGCGAGCGCCGCACCAGCGAAGCGCCTCGCCGGACCGAACAGAAGCGCACGCGGATTCGGGCGGAAGCTTGTGATCCTCGGCGTGCTGGTGCTCCTGGCGGGCGCGGGCGTGTTTTTGTGGATGCGCTCCCAAGGGCATGAGTCCACCGACGATGCGCAGGTAGACGGGCACATCGCGCCGGTGTCCGCCAAGATTTCCGGCAACGTGGTCGAAGTGCTGGTGAACGACAACCAGGCAGGTCAAGCAGGGACAGGTGCTGGTGCGCATCGATCCGCGCGACTATCAGGCCAAAGTGGACCAGGCTGCGCGCCGCCTTGACGTTCGCCGAAAGCCAGGCCCGAGGGCGCCGGCGTCAGCGTGCCGCTCACGCGAGAAGCCACCGCCAGCGGAACCTCCAGCGCGGAAGCGCAATTGAGCGCAGCCGAGGCGCAGTATGAGCAAGCCAAGCTGGACTACCAGCGCGCTTCGACTGCCGACATCGCTTGGGCTCGCTCCAATGTGAACACGGCGCAGGCCAATTCCGATCGCGCGCAAGCCGACTTGAATCGCATGCAGCCGCTGGTCGAAAAAGAAGAGATCTCCCGGATTCAATATGATTCCTACGTTGCCGCGGCCCGCGTCGCCGAAAGCGAGCTGCAGGCAGCGAAAGACAAGCTGGCCGGCGCAACGCAGGAGGCCGACACCAAGAAGGCCGCCATGCTCAGCCGCGCAGGCCCGTGTCGAGCAGGCTCGCGCCGGCGTCAGCGAAGCGCAGGCCAATCAGCAGCAGGTGAACGTGCGGACGGCGGATGCCGCTTCCGGCGCAGGCCAACATTGGACAGGCTCGCGCCGCGCTGGAAGCCGCCGAGCTGAATCTCAGCTACACCGAGATCGTCGCGCCGATGGACGGTGTGGTGACCAGGAAATCCGTCGAAGTCGGGCCAGAACATCCAACCGGGCCAAGGCCTGATGATGATCATCCCGCTGCATGACGTCTGGGTGACCGCCAATTTCAAAGAGACCCAGCTCGCCGACGTCCATCGCCGGACAAAGAGCCGAAGTGAAAGTCGATCTCGGCGGCAAGAACATATCCCGGCCACGTGGATTCCATCGCCGGCGCCACGGGCACTCGCCTGAGCCTGCTGCCTCCCGAAAACGCGACCGGAAACTACGTCAAAGTGGTCCAACGAATCCCCGTGAAGATCCTGCTCGATCCGATTCCTGGCGGAAACGAACGTCCTTCGCCCCGGGATGAACGTCGAAGCCACCATCTTCACCAAATAGGCGAGCCGTGGGAGTCCAGACCGAAATACTGGAGATCACGGACGCGCGAACGGCCCGGCGGTGAACCCGTGGATCATCGCCGTCACCGTGATGCTGGCGACGTTCATGGAGGTGCTGGACACCAGCGTCGCCAACGTCGCGCTGCCGCACATCGCCGGCAGTCTGTCTTCCAGCGTCGACGAAGCCACCTGGGTGCTCACCGCGTACCTGGTGGCCAATGCGATCGTGCTTCCGCTGAGCGGCTGGTTTTCCACGCTTGTTCGGGCGCAAGCGCTTCTACATGGCCTGCGTGCTGCTGTTCACCGTCAGCTCGGCCATGTGCGGCCTGGCGCCCAGTCTTGGGAATGCTGATCCTCTTCCGCATCCTGCAAGGACTCGGCGGCGGCGCGCTGCAACCGGTTTCGCAAGCCATCCTGCGCGAAACTTTCCCGCGCGAAAAGCAAGGCATGGCCATGGCGGTGTACGGCATGGGCGTGGTGTTCGCGCCCGTGGTCGGCCCGACGCTCGGCGGATGGATCACCGACAACTTCACCTGGCGCTGGATTTTCCTCATCAACATTCCGGTGGGAATCTGCTCGCTGCTGCTGACGTCCGTGCTGATTTTCGATCCGCCGTACCTGGTGCGGAAAACCTTGGAAGCGGGCTGCGGATCGATTACATCGGCCTCGGGCTGCTCGCCACCGGACTCGGCGCGCTCGAGATCATGCTCGACGAAGGCCAGCGCAACGACTGGTTTTCGTCCCACGGAATCGTCGCCGCGACCATCATCGCTGCCGTAGCGCTGGTCTCGGTCGTGTTCTGGGAGCTTCGGCGAAAAGATCCGGTAGTGGATCTCCATCTCCTGAAGGAGCGCAATTTCGCCATCTCCACCGCCACCATGTTCGTCCTGGGCTTCGTCCTGTATGGAAGCACCATGGCGCTGCCGCTGTTCCTGCAAACACTGCTCGGCTACACGGCCATGCAGAGCGGGATGGCGCTGTCGCCGGGCGGCTTGGCCATCATGGTGATGATGCCGATCGTCGGTGTGCTGCTCTCGCGTATCGAAGCGCGCTGGCTGTGATCTTCGGTTTGCTGATTTCCGCGTACGGCCTGTACCAGATGTCGCACTTCAGCCTCGAAATCGATTTCCGCCACGCCGTGACGGCGCGCATCGTGCAGAGCCTCGGGCCTGGCGTTCCTGTTTGTGCCCATCAACACCATGGCGTTCTACTTCATCGCCAAAGAGAACACCAGCTACGCCACCGGCCTGATCAACCTGGCGCGCAACGTCGGCGGCAGCACCGGCATCGCGCTATCCACCACGCTGATCGCGCGCCGCCAACAATTCCACCAGCATCGGCTCATCGAACATTTGTCGCCGCTCGACCCCACGTATCAATCCACGCTCGAAGCAGCCAAGCACATGTTCCTGGCGAAAGGCGCCGATGCCGCCCACGCCGCAGCGCAGGCACAGCAACTGGTCTACGGCATGATCCAACGGCAGGCGTCCATGCTGGCCTTCCTCGACGATTTTCGCTGGATGGCCATCACGTTCCTGGCCGTGATCCCGCTGATGTTTCTGATGAAGAAGATGCGGCCCGGCAAGGGCGATCTCATCGCTGCGTAGCCTGATTGCGCGCCGCACCGTCCAACGCCACTCCGCGGCTCAGCAGATCTTCGATCGCATCCGCGCCGTAGCCCAGGCTTTCGAGAACCTCGACGGTGTGCTCGCCGACCTCCGGCGCCATCCGAGGCTTCACTTTCTGCACGCCGTCCACGTTTAACGGATTCGCCACCGTGCGCATGCCCGGTTCGATCTCGGGAAAAACGCCGTTCGCGGCCATCTGCGCGTCCAATGGAACCTGCTCAGTCTTGGGCACTGGCCCCCAGATGACGTCGTGCGCGCGAAAGATTTCCTGTCCATTCCGACATGTCTTTTTCGGCCACCACGGCATCGATCAATGGCCACCAGCACGTGCGAGTTGGCGCGGCGATGCTCGGGCGTGACGAAGCGCGGATCGTCGATCCATTCCGGATGGTCAAGCGCGCGGCACAAATTCGGCCAATCCTTGCGAGGATCGAGGCAGCAGGTGAGGAAGCGCTGCCGATCGCGCGTGACGTAATGATTGATGATCGGATTCACGGTGGTGGAGCGCGTCCACTTGGGCAGGAACTTGGCGCCCACCAGCGCTCCTTGAATCGCGCACGAGTTGGCCCACGCTCCGTTGGCCATCAGCGACGTCGTGACGTTCATCCCCTGGCCGGTGATCTCGCGGCGGTAGAGACCCAGCATGATGCCGCCGAACAGCGCCATGGAAGTGGGATGGTCGCCGAAACCGGCCGCGGATTGAGCCGGCTCGGCATCTGCATTGTGCATCGAACTCATCATTCCCGAGCGCGCCCAGTACGCGGTGACGTCGTAGCCAGGCTTGTCGCACTCTTCGCCTACCAACCCGTAGCCGCTGAGATAGGCATAGATCAGACGCTCGTTGTAAGGCCGGAGGTCCTCGTATCCGACGCGGAACTTGCGCACCAGCGGTTGCTGGTAATTGGTGACGAAGACGTCGGCCGTCGCAACCAGTTTCAGCAGCGCCTCGCGCGCCTTCTCATCGTTCAGATCCAGCGCCACGCTCCGCTTGTTGCGCCCTTCGAGAATCCAGCAATAGTGGAGTGGCGAGACCGGCATGCCGGGCACGAACGACAGGTAACGATATGGATCGCCGTAGGGAGGGCGCTCGATCTTGATCACGTCCGCGCCGAAATCGGACATGACCACGGCGGCCGCCGGCGCTGCGATGTAGGTGCCGCAATCGATGACGCGAATTCCGGAAAGAATGTTGGAGTCCGGCATGATGACTCCTAAGAGTCTACCGGATCACCTCCCGGATCTGCGTAGCGCGTTACCGCCGCAGAAGCGGTTGCTTTTTTAGGAACTCGATTAGCGCAAAGCCGGGCCATAGATGCCAAGATCCAACAAAACGATGTTGTCTTCATTCCGGCAGTCTGATTGTATCGCCCTATGGACGCGCGGCTGAAGGCGCCCCCGGTCTCAACTCTTCTTCGGACGGAAGATGATGATGTGCTGGCGCGGCAGGACTTCGATCACCTTGTCGAGCTGAAATCCCTCCGGCTCCACTTCGGCCTTTACATCGCTGACGCTCATCTTGTGATCGGGCAGAATCGGAATGCTCGGATCTTCCTTGCGGTATTCGAGCAGCACCAGGCGCCCGCCGGGCTTCAGCGCCTCGCGGATTTTCTGCAGCATCTCTTGCGGGTGCGAGAATTCGTGATACACGTCCGCCAGCAGCACCAGGTCGATCGTGCCGGCCGGCAGCTTCGGATCGGTGATCGTACCGAGGACCGGCTCGACATTGTTGATCTTCTCGCGTTGGGCGCGGTCGCGCAGTTTGTCGAGCATGGCCGGTTGTACGTCGTTGGCGTAGACTTTGCCGGGCGGGCCCACCAGCTTGGCCATCTTGAGCGACATGTACCCAATGCCGGCGCCGACGTCCGCGACCACCATGCCGCGCCGGATTCCGATCGCCTCCAACGCTTTGTCGGGCTGCTCTTCCGCTTCGCGCTCCGGCCGTTCCAGCCAAGCCGCGCCAGCCGCGCTCATCACCCCCGCGATCGGCCGCCCGGTCACTGGATGAACCGGCTGCGCGAGCAGCGGCGAGACGAAGAGAAGCAGGATCAGGATCAGCGCCATTGTTCAACTGTGCTTCAACCGCGCGCCGAAGTCAACGTACGAACCCGGTCGTTACAATGGAAGCAGGTTGTCGATTTTCATGAGGCGGCTACTGCTTCTCACGTTACTTGTCCCGCTGGCGCTTCTTTCGGCGCCGGAAGAAAAGCTGGCCATCGTGGCAACGGCCTTCGCTCAGTTCGACGACGGCCCGCCGATGGCTCGCGATGAGCAATTCTTCCCCGGCGAAACGCTCTACTTCCGCTGCCAGGTCGCCGGATTCAAGAGGTCCGAGAAAGAGTACGGAAAGTATGACGTGCACCTCACTTACCAGGTGATCGCGGAGGACGCAAGCGGCGTACCGCTTCGAGAACCCGCAGCCGGCAAGGTGCAGACGACACTCACCCAGGAAGACAAGGAATGGATGCCGAAGATTCGGTACACCGTCGTGGTTCCGCCGCTGGCCGAGTCGGGGCAGTACCACGTGCTCGTGAAAATCAAAGATGAGCTTGCCGAGACCGCAGTAGAAGAACGAGCTACCTTCTCGATCAAAGGACGCGACGTCGCCCCCAGCGACATGCTGGTGGTGCGGAATTTCCGATTCTTCCGCGGCGAGAACGACGACATGCCGCTCGAGATCGCCGCCTACCGCCCGGGCGATTCGCTGTGGGCGCGCTTCGACATGACCGGCTACAAGCTCGGCGACAAGAACCTGTTCGACATCCAATACGGCCTGGTGGTGTTGCGCGCCGATGGCACGACCGCCTACTCACAACCCGAGGCCGCCATCGCCAAGGAAGCGCCGTTCTATCCGCAGCGCTATCAGCCCGGCCAGCTCAATCTGAATTTCCCGAAAGATATCGCGACGGGCAGTTATACGATCGTGCTCACGGTGCGCGACAATATTGGAAACCAAACGGCGGAGGCGCGCGAGAAGTTCACCATCGAGTAGACCGGAGCAAGTCGCATTCACGGCCATTGGGTTGTCGCTCAGAGACAAATCCCTTCTCCCCGCCACTACCTCCGCGGATATGGCCCTCTTCCGGACCCGCAGCGCTGCTGTCTTCGGCATCGAAGCGCATCTGATCGACGTCGAAGTGGACATGTACTCCGGCGGCAATGCGCGCGATTTCGTTACGGTCGGAATGCCCGACACGGCGGTGCGCGAAAGCCGCGAGCGGATCAAGTCGGCGCTGCTCAATTCCGGCTTCGGCTATCCGAACAAATCCGTCACCATCAACCTTGCGCCCGCCAATGTCCGCAAGGAAGGCGCCGGATTCGATCTGCCGATGGCGCTCGGCATTCTGGGCGCGATGGGCACGGTCAAACCCAGCGACCATCACATGCTGGTGGGCGAATTGTCGCTCGACGGTACGCTGCGGCCGGTGCGCGGTGTGCTTTCGATCGCGGTGTGCGCGCGCAATCAAGGCATCGCGAATCTGCTGGTTCCCGCCGACAATGCTGCCGAAGCCGCCGTGGCGGAGGGAGTCAACGTGTTCGGCATGCGGCACCTCGCCGAAGTGGTCCAATATCTGAACCAGCCGGATCAGTTCCGGCCGGCTTCGTGCTCGTCGCCCGTCTGCGACGTTCGAAGATTCTTCGATCCCTGATTTCCGCGAAGTGCGTGGACAGTTCACGGCCAAGCGCGCGCTCGAAGTGGCGGCGGCGGGCGGCCACAACGTTCTGATGATCGGTCCGCCCGGTTCGGGCAAGACCATGCTCGCCAAGCGATTCGCAAGTATCCTGCCGCCGCTGACGTTTCAGGAGGCGATCCAGACGACGCAGATCCACAGTGTGGCGGGGCTGCTGGCGCGGGGAGTCGGTCTGGTCGCGCGGACGGCCGTTTCGCTCACCTCATCACACGATTTCCGACGCCGGCCTGATTGGCGGCGGCTCGGGCACGCCGCGGCCGGGCGAGGTGAGCTTGGCGCACAACGGCGTGCTGTTCCTGGACGAGCTGCCCGAGTTCGCGCGCAATGTTCTGGAAATGCTGCGCCAGCCGATCGAAGAATCGTCTGTGATGATCGCGCGCAGCAACATGTCGCTCTCGTTCCCGGCCGACTTCATCCTGATCGGCGCCATGAATCCCTGCCCGTGCGGATTCTTTTCCGACCCGACACGCGAATGCCGCTGCACCGGCGCGATCATCCAGCGCTACCTGAGCAAGATCTCGGGGCCGCTGCTCGACCGTATCGATCTGCACGTCGAAGTTCCGGCCGTGCCGTACAAAGAACTGCGCGGCAAGGACCACGGCACCGGTTCGGCCGAGATGCGGCAGCGCGTCGAGGCGGCGCGCGCGATTCAACAGCAGCGCGGATTCTACAACGCCCGCATTCCCTCGCCGCAGCTCCGCAAGCTATGCGCGCTCGACGAAGCCGGCGAGCGCACGCTCGAGATGGCCGTCCGGCGCATGGGTTTGAGCGCCCGCGCGCACGACCGCATTCTGAAAGTCGCGCGCACCATCGCCGATCTTGACTCGCGGGAACAGGTCCTAGCCAAACACCTCGCCGAAGCCGTACAGTACCGCAGCCTCGACCGCAGCTACTGGAGTTGAAACTACACCTGTATACTGTCGATATTGACGCAGCCGGTCAACACTATCTGGGGCACTTTGCCGCGTCTTCTCGCCGACCCGCTTACACGCGGTATGGAGATTGACGACCCGTCAACGACAGCAAACGTCTTCTTGAGGACCATACGACGAGGTACTATAATAACTGTTACCGGCCGGTAAGCGAAAAAACGATCACATGAAGTCGGAATTTTGAGATTTCGAGGTTGGCAATGCGACTGAACTTGATCACTCTGCTGTTGGCCTGCAGCCTGGGACTCCACGCGCAAGACGATTTCGCAATCTGCCGGGATTCCGGCCCGGAACTTCTTCGACAAGGCTCGGCCAGCAGCCCACAAACCCAGTTCTGCATCGGTTATCTTTATGCGTCCGGCCGCGGAGTCCCCAAGGACCTGAGCGCGGCCGCGACCCACTTCCGCGCGGCAGCGGAGAAGGGGTACACCCCGGCGCAGGCCGTCCTGGGCGTGCAGTATGCGAGAGGCCTCGGCGTTGCCCAGAATTGGACGGAAGCAGTCCGCTGGTTCCGCAAAGCCGTGATCGGCGGACAGACGGGCGCCGCAGTGAATCTGGGCCTGTGTTATCAGAATGGCAACGGCGTGCCCCAGGATCGCCAAGAGGCCGCAAGATGGTATCAGTTTGCTGCCGGTCGCGGCAACGCCCAGGGGGCCAAGCTGCTGGCGCAACTTAACGGGACCCTTCCGCAGGGTTCAGTCGCCGCGACGCCCCAACGCGCGCCCGCCGCCGCCGAATCACGATTACGCCTTTGAGCAGCAAAAGATTCCCTTGCGCACGTTTCGCGTGCCGCTGGACCGCGTCACACAGGTCTTAAATGAAGTGCCAAGCTGCACTGTGCGGCAGCCGGGGATCGTCACCTGCCGGGGGAACCTTCCCCGCGACTACGGACAGGTGGAACTGCGCCCGAATCGCCCCAGCCCGGTGGAAGCTTCCGCCGCACGCAACCTTCCCGATTCCTTCCACGCCGCCACCAGCGGGCGTTGCGCCAGCGCAACAAGGGAGGCCGAACAATTGTGGCAACGCGCTGTGGCCTTGCTGGATCGTGATCGCGCGCGCGATGCCATGCCCGTGTTGTACCGGTGCGCGCTGCTGGGCGATCGGCGCGCGGAGGCAACGCTGGGCATCCGCTATCAGGATGGGGACGGAGTCAGTGCCGACGATCATGCCGCGGCCTACTGGTTCGGGCTGGCGGCGGCTCAGGGGCATCGCGCGTCTCAGTATGCGCTCGCCGGTTTGTATCTGGAGGGCGAGGGCGGCCTGCCGCAGGACTTGGCGAAGGCGACGGACCTTTTAATAAAGAGCGCGAACCAGGGCTATGATAAGGCCCAGCTTGCGCTGGGGATCTCCTATGAATTTGGTGAGGGCGTCCCGCGCGACCGCGCCAAAGCGATCGCCCTGATCCGGCAGTCCCGTCTCTCCGACGAGATTGCATCCGTGCTCGCGGATCCGCGAACTCCAAGGAGCTTCGCCAACGAGGATGCGTTTGGCGCCTACCTGAACAGCCTTCGCAATGCGAGGATTGCGGCGGCTTGGGCTCAGACCCGGACCTCCACTGGACCATGGAGCGGAGCGGATGGCTACTTCGATCTAAACTCGACCTATTGGCAACGCCGGCGGCATCAAGAGAGCCTCGGCAAATGAGGACGCTAGCCATTTTCCGGGGCGTCATCGACCGCTGCTAATGGCTGGTGACTTCTAGCAATAGTCGAAAACTTTTGGTAACCGTATATTTGGACGGCGGACATATCCCCGATAGCGAGGCATATCGGGGCCGCTGCTCGATCGTATCGATCTGCACGTCGAAGTGCCCGCCGTGCCCTACAGGAACTGCGCGGTAAGGACCACGGCACCGGTTCAGCCAAGATGCGGCAGCGGGTCGAGGCGGCGCGCGCGATTCAACAGCAACGCGAATTCTACAATGCCCGCATTCCCTCGCCGCAGCACCGCAAGCTTTGCGCTTGACGAAGCCGCGGAACGCACGCTCGAGATGGCCGTGCGGCGCATGGGTCTGAGCGCCCGAGCGCACGACCGCATTTTGAAAGTCGCGCGCACCATCGCCGATCTGGACACTCGCGAGCAGGTGCTCGCCAAACACCTTGCTGAAGCCGTACAGTACCGCAGCCTCGACCGCAGCTACTGGAGTTGACGGCGTCGGCAGCCGTTACTTCCGGAATCGCCGCCGCGACACGGCGTTCACGAACGACTTTTTCTCCGGCACCCAGCGCGTAAAGTGGATCAACACTTGCGAGCCTTCGTCGTACGCCCGATTCACCAGCTTCAGGTCTTCCGCGCTGTGCACGAACGTTTCGTCAATCTTCGGAATGAAATCGCCCGGCAGCAGCTCCGCGCGCGCGCCCAGCGACCCCGGCTCGACGGCCGTAATCAAAAAGCCAAAATCTCCCGTCGTCCCGAGCCGCTTCTCCTCGCCGGCCGCGAAAGTCACTCGGATTTTCGTGCGAACGTACTTGCCGTCTTCCATCCGATACATCGGAATCTCCACGCCTTCGGCAGGAGCCGCCCGCAATCGCGCCGGCAGCGGACCCGGCTCGGCGAGGACATCTCCCACGCGCAGCCCGATTCGCGCGCCCGCCGATCCATCCGGAATCACTGTCACGCGATAGCCGATCTCGCCAGACACCCACTGGTCCGTCGACAAAGATTGGCCGGCCAGCGTGGCCGCGAACACCATACCGAGCGCACATAGCCGCACGGCACGATTGTCCGAGACCTCCTTGCCAATGTCAATTGGCGCAAGCAACAAATTTATTGACGGCTGAACTTGCGCCGGCTCGCCGCCATCGTTGGCGGTGGAAGTGGCGGGATCAGCCGGAGGCAATATCGCGGCCCAAGTGGCCCGAGGTCTCCCTTCCCAACGGACGAATTAACATGAAAGAATACAAGGCAGAGTTTGCGAAGAATTGAAGTGTAAGATTCGGCGGCCTCGCCCGGAATTCCAGTACAAGGGCGGGAATCAGACAACCAGGGATCTCCAGATGGCAAAGAAAACATCCAAGAAATCGTCCCTTCCAGTTCGAAATGTATCTCCAGACAAACTTGATTTACGCGACCGGCCTTATCTGCCAGCCGTGGCCCTCGCGCCGCCGCCCATACTCAAACCGGCCATCAAGTTGCCGATTCTCAATCAGGGTGACACGTCCGCCTGCACCGGTTTTGCATTGGCGAGCGTGGTCAACTCGCTGCTCCGGCATCAGCGGAACAGCTCCAAGGTCCCGCAGGTGTCGCCGTTCATGATCTACTCGATGGCCCGGCGCTACGACGACATTCCTGGATCCACCGGCGACACCGGATCCACGCTGCGCGGCGCCATGAAAGGTTGGTTTAAGTACGGAGCCTGCCGCTTGGATTTGTGGAAGACCATGGAGATGCCTTCCGCAGCCAAAAACCCGGCCGAGGACTGGTGGCCGGATGCCGCGAGGCGTCCTTTGGGCGCATACTACCGCGTCGACACGCGATCCGTGACTGACATGCACGTGGCGCTGAATGAGGTCGGCATTCTCTACGCGAGCGCGATCTGCCACAACGGCTGGATGAAGGACGGCGACGCCAAGCCGGCCAAGGGCGACTATTGGACGATACCGCTCGAGCCGCCTTCCGCCGACGACGATGGTCACGCGTTCGTGATCGTTGGGTATGACAGCCGTGGCTTCATCATCCAAAACTCGTGGGGCCCCTCTTGGGGAACGCATGGACTGGCTCGGCTCACGTATGAGGACTGGACCCGCAACGCGATGGATTGCTGGGTCGCGCAACGCGGGGTTGTAACCGAGCAGCACAAGGAAATCGCCGCGTCGAACTCTCTTCGCGTGGATGCCGGCAAGGTCCGGATCTCTTCCGACGCGGTCCTGCGCGCTCGCGAGATTGCTCCGTTCATCGTCGACATGGAGAACAACGGACGGCTCTCCACCACCGGCAACTTTCGCACGCAGCCCGGCGACCTGGACGCTCTGGTCAACCTGCATATATCCGTCGCCCGCCAGAACTGGGGTGCCAAGGCGAACGAGCCTGTTGACGTGGCCATTTATGCGCACGGTGGACTGGTTGGAGAGGAGTCGGCTGTCGAAACCGCGACGCGATGGGTCAAAGCGCTGTACGAAGCACAGATCTTCCCCATCTTCTTCATGTGGGAAACGGATCTGTGGTCCACGCTCAAGGATCGATTCGAGGACATCCTGACTGGCCTGGCTCGACCGGTCGGCGGATTCGGCGACGAGCTGAAACGGTTCTGGGATCGGCGCCTGGAGCGCACGCTTGCCCCCTTGGGAACGGAGATCTGGGGCGAGATGAAGCAGAATGCCGAGAGCATCAGCGAGTTGGAGAACAGCGGTGGAATCCTGCTTTATCAGAGCGCTCTCAAGTCACCCTATTTCAAGCCGGAACTGGTCCGGCTTCATCTCATCGGGCACTCCGCCGGGTCCATCGTTCATAGTTACTTGATCGAGCAGCTTGCAGACCGAGGCTGGAAATTTGAAAGCGTCAACTTCCTGGCAGCCGCGGTGATGGTCAAGACCTTTCAGGAGACCGCACTGCCGCAAGTGAAAAACGGCACGGTCAAGAGCCTCCGAAGTTTCCACCTGACCGACAATGCAGAGCAGAAGGATCCCACTTGCAAACCACTTCTCGGCTACGGACGGTCGCTCCTGTATCTCGTGTCCGAGTCGTTCGAGCACGGCGTCTCGACGCCCGTCCTCGGCATGCAGAAATATTTCGATGCCCGCCTCGGTGCAGCTCGGCCTTCCGAATGTGCAGGCATTTGTCGCCCCCAGCGCGTCGACTGCCAGCACCACCCACGGCGGATTCGACGATGACGCCGCAACCATGCGCAGTGTCATCAGCCTCATCAAGACTGGTAAGCTTCCGGCATAGCCGGGCGAGATGTTTGCCGGTTTTTCGCGAAAAGCGTGTTGAATTATCCGGAATGGTAGTGTAGTATCACAAGCACGGCAGGAGGTGTCGCTTGTCCGTCAAGCAAATTCTGACAATAGCGCTCCTCATTGCAGGTCTGTCGATCTGGATCGGACTGCAGCTTGGCCTGGAACGCACCTGGATTGCCAGCGTCTTCCTTTTCGTCATTCCCGCCCTGGTCCTGGCGTTCAGTGTGATCGGGTTACGTACGAAGACCTCGCCGCCACCAGTTCCCGCGGATGAATTGAAGCAGATCAAAAATGAGATCCTCAAATTACAGCCCTTAGTCGAGGGTGTCGCCGACCTCAAGCAGCAGCTCAGTCGCATCGAGCAGAAGATTGCGTCGCTCGAAAGCGCAATCGTTGAAAAGTAAACCACCCAAGGAAACCACGCATGCGCACTCGCGGACTCTTCAGAAAAGATTTTGCTGCTGCTGCCCTGCTGGCCGGCCTTCTGGCGGGGGCCATGCGGCCGGTTTACGCGCAGAAGGCGCAAGATGTCTCTCCGGGAACGCCGATCGAGAAGGGTTTCGAGACCTACACTCTCTTTCTGTTCCCGAGCGCCGACTGGCTGGATCGTACCGACGACCTCGCCGTACTGCGAAAGGCCTATCTGAACTTTGGAGATGCAATCGGCGATAAGCACCTCGCAGTCTGGTTCCTGGACTCTGACAATCGCGCGGTCAGTATCGCGCGAAGCAAAGTATTCTGCGACTGGCTCCACCTGGACTACAACGACGGCCCCTACGTGGTCACGACCAATGTTTACCCGGAGCTGCTGCGCGCTGAATCCAAGCCGATCGTCATCAAGCTCTACCGCATACCCGCGAATCGTGTAGTTCTGGTACTCAATATCCTCGAACAAGATCTCCGAACAGAACGCCAGATTCGCGAGACCGCGCTCCTGTTCGAAGAGATCCGCCAGCGATTGCTGACCGCTTCGGATCTGATCGCAGCCATCCTAAAGAGTCTGTGAATAGCCAGGCGGTTTTAATCGTTAAGCCGAACTTCGCCCCCTCGTGTCTCGTATCTCTTTCTTGTGGGACTGATTGACGGATATACCGCGCTTTGGCTGGTGTTCGCGGGAGTGTGGATTCTCGCCGCCGCCGGGGCCAAGCGCACCGTCCGCCGCGAATCTGCGCAGAGCCGACTCGCCTATGTCATTCCCACCGCTCTCGGAGCCTTCCTGGTGTTCCAACCGCGCCGCCTCGGCTTGCTCGACATTCGTTTTCTTCCCGACACCGAGGCCGTCATCCTGTTCGGTCTCGCCGTAACCGCGGCCGGCATTGGCTTCGCGATTTGGGCGCGGCTCACGCTGGGGCGCAACTGGAGCGGCACCGTCACCATCAAAGAAGACCACCGGTTGATCCGAAACGGTCCCTACCGGTTTGTGCGGCATCCCATCTACTCGGGAATACTGGGCGCGCTGCTGGGAACCGCGATCGGACAGGGAACCGTGCCGAGCTTGATCGGTGTGGCGATCGTGCTATGCGGGTTTCGAATTAAGTGGAAGACAGAGGAGCACTTCATGGTTGGGCAGTTCGGCGAGCAGTACGTTCAATACCAGCGCGAGGTCAAAGCCGTGATTCCAGGAGTGCTCTGATTTAGATCCGGCTTTGCTACAGCCGCGAGCCCCGTTCCCGCTGAACTAACGCGCGGCTTGCTGCTCACCGCTCTTGTCCGCCGCAATCGCTTTCAACTGCACCGTCTCGTGCGAGCCTTCCTTCACGCTCACCGCTTCGCCGGCTGATTCGTGCGGCTTCATGAAATCCGGGTCCTGTTGCGCGCCTGGCTCGAGCTCTTCCCACGCATAGATCTTGTATTCGCCCGGGCGGACGCCTTTGATCGTGAAATGGCCGTTCTGATCGGTGTTCGCGTTCTTGTAGAGCCACGTGAGGGAACGGTGCGCCGCATCCGGGATCAGCGTCACGGTGGCGCCCACGGCTGGGTCGCCTTTGGAATTCTGCACTGCGCCTTCAACCTGGCCGGCGTTGGGATTGATCACCACGGTCAGTTGGCCGGCCGGTACGCCCTGCGAGAAATCCAGGCCTGTGTTGGTCACATCCTGCTGCCCCAGGCGAAGGGTCTTGAGGTAATACCCTTCCGGCAGCCCAACCACGTTGGCGTCGTATTCAGAGGCGCCGATATTCGTTAGCTTGAACGTCCGGTCATCCTGCACTACGCCGTTGCTTCCGCCTATCATCGAATTCATCACCTTGGGCTGCAGAAGGACTCGCATGCGCGACCCGATCGAGTCACTGTTGCTCCCTTCGATCACGACGTGCCCTTCCAGGTCCCCAGGCGGCCGCAACTCCATCTCGAGGCCCTCGATGTTGGACGTGGCGACGTCTACCGGATAACTCGCGCTGAAGAATTTGTTCTCATCCCTGTAGGTGGCGCGCAGAGTGTACGAGCCGGGAGCTACTCCACGCAACTGAAAATTGCCCTGCGGATCGACGACGGAAGGGCGCGGCATTGCGATGCTACCGGTTTCGCGCGGCGTCAGCATTACCATCGTTCGCCTGCCGTCGCCGTCCGGGCCGCCGCTGACATGACCCTTGATGCGCACGGTCCGAATGCGCGCCAGCGTGATGTTCAGGCCCGTGACCTGACCGCCTGGCGCGATGTCGATCGCAATCGCGTTCTCCGGATTCGTGCTGTTCGGATAATAGGTTGTCGCGTAGCCTTCCTCGGCCGCCTGTTGCGCCTGCGAGGCGCCCACAGTTCGCTCGGCAAACCCGCTCAGCATGTCTCGCGCTTGGTACGTCGCGCTGACGATGTACTTCCCGGGCCGAAGGCCGTAGAGCCGGAATTCTCCCAAATCGTTACTCATGCCTCCGCCGCGTCCCACCAACTGCCGGCGGCCGCGCTGGTATGCATAAACCATGGTTTGGACCATTGCATCGGCCAGCGGCTCGCCATCTTCGTCCAAAATTCTGCCGGCGATGACGCCTTGCGGAGTGAGCTTGAAAACGATTTCCTTCATTTTCTGGCCGTTCCCAAGCGTCAGGACTGAGCTTCGATTGGCCCGTCCATCCGGCGAGTAGCTTTGAGTCACGAAGCCGCTGCGGTTGGCTGCGAAGTTGTACCGGCCAGGATCGACGTCGTCGATCAGAAAGTGTCCGGCCTCGTCGCTGATGGTGCCGTACGGCAAACCGTTCGGAGCGCCGAGAGGCAAAAGCGTCAGGTGAGCCTTTTTCACCGGCTCGCCCGTGACGGCGTTGATGACGGTTCCTTCGAGCACGCACTTGTCTTCCGGCTGCGCCGGCGGCGGTGCGACAGCGTTGGGATTATCCGCGGTGGAGCGGTTGCTGGGAGCGCGCGGCGCGACGGCGCGTTGCGGCGCCACTTGCGCGGCCAGAGTCGTGCAGCACAGAAAGACGGGAACCAGAAAACGCATAACGCGGCTCCTTAATCATAGTACTCGCGTCCCACGTCTCCGAGTGTAGACTTGTACCAGATCCGTTTGTTGCTCAACTCATCCAAGTTTCTTCGCGACTGGTTATCGTTCGCGATTCGATCTGCCCTGCTGCTGGCGTGTGCTTCCGGCGCGCAGGCCGCGATCACGATCACGACTACGCTGATCCAATACGCGACGCTGAACAGCCCCATTCAGGGTGTTGCAATGCAGGCCACCGGCGCGCAAACACAGCTTCAGTGGTCCATCTCGGCAGGCTCGCTGCCGCCGGGACTCACCCTGAGCCTCGGGCGGCCTGTTTTCGGGCACCCCCTTCAAAGCGGGCACGTATCAATTTCACGATCCGCGCCGCCGCGCCGCAGGAACCGAACAATACCCCAGGAACAAAATCCTTCACCATCGGTGTTCCGCAGATCATCACCGCGTCGCCGCTGCCCCCAGCCACCGTCGGAGTTCCGTACTCGGTTCAATTTCAGGTGACCGACGGGCCTTCGTCCGGTGCAGTTTGGTCCGTCACCTTGGGCGGCCTTCCCATCGGCCTGACCATGGACTGCGAAAACCGGCATCTACTCCGGCACGCCGATCAGGACAGGAACATTCAATCCCTCGATCAAAGTGGGATTCGGGCGTTGCGGAAGCCACCAAGGACTTTTCGCTCACCATCAACCCGCCGTCCCAGACCCTGACAGTCACGCCATCGGCGCTCAGCTTCACCGCATTCGTCGGCAACACTCCCGCGCCGCAGAATCTTGCCGTCTCGAGCGGCGCGGCAGCGCCCGTTTCGTTTGCGGTGCAAATTGACGACGGCCAGGGTGGCCCCGCCCCCGCCTGGCTGGCCGTCAACCCGAAAAGCGGCTTCCACACCGGCCCTGTTGCGCGCCAATTTGCTACCACCCGTCTTGCCTCTCGGTGTCTACAAAGCGCGCATTCGAATCAGCCTGTCTGCGGCAGGCGTATCGCTGCCACCCGTCGACGTACCGGTGACTTTGACCGTTCGAATGCCGCCCCAAACATAACGGCGGCGCCCCAGATCCTGCGTTTCCGCGGGCGCAGTCGCGAACCCGGGCATCCACAGCCAGACCTTCCTGCTGCGCAACACCGGCGGAGGCGTCTCGATTCCGTTCCAGTTGTCGGTGGTCGGCAACAGCCCGTGGATCGTGGGGGTAAGTTCGTCATCTCAGAACATTCAGCCGGACACGCCCGCGGCGGTAACGGTGGCAGTCAACACCCAGGGTCTGGCAGTGGGAAGCTACCGCGACGCGATCCTTGTCACCACGCCGCTCCCGGCGCCATTCGATCAGCTCGAAGTCCCGGTTTCGCTAATCATCGCCGATCAGGGCGCGATCATGTCTCTGAGTCAGAACGGCGTCCGATTCGCGACCACCCAGGGCAACCAGAGTTCGCGCAGCTCAGCCGATCTATGTCGGGAATTTCGGCTATCCGGCAGCGCTGTGAACTGGACGGCGCAAGCGGTGCGAGGCGCGGACCTGGTCACGTTGCTGAATCCGCGCAGGCGAACCTCGACTCCCGGGCAATCCTTCGGCATTCGGGATTCGTTTGAGCGATACCGCGGCCAACTCGCCCGGCGGCAAGTATGCGCTGATCCAGGTTACCGATCCGCAGTCCCAAAACTCGCCGCAATTCGTCGTCGTTCTGGCGGATGTCGCGCCAACCGGCACGGCGCCGGTTCCCGATCCCGATCCGGCAGGCTTGGTCTTCCTCGCGTCCCTCGGGCGCTGCGCCGGCCGCCCGCGCAGCAGGTCACCGTCAACACCACCAGC
Organism: Terriglobia bacterium; assembly: GCA_963792065.1. Taxonomy (GTDB): domain Bacteria; phylum Acidobacteriota; class Terriglobia; order Bryobacterales; family Bryobacteraceae; genus Palsa-89. The sequence goes on along the minus strand of CAWBUU010000002.1, from coordinate 955,096 downwards.
CGCGATCCGGTGGCGTTCTCGGTTTCGACGCTCACCGACGACGGCGCCAACTGGCTCTCGGCAAAAGCCGACGCCGGCGTGACTTCGGATGAAACCCGGCGCAGGTCGATGTCTCGGTCAATCCCGGCTCGCTGAAGCCTGGAGTCTACACCGGCACGGTGAATATTGCGATCGGCGCGATCGTACGGGGAGTCAACGTAACGCTGATCGTGCAGGCGCCGGGCGGCGCCGCAGCGACGCGAAGCCGCGCGTCCGATCGCACGGGCCGCGGCCTGCTCACCTTCCAGCGTCGTGCTGGCGCAAACCGGACTCTTCGACAATTTCTCGGTCCCGGCCGGATGGCCGGCCACGCTGGTCGCTCAGGTCTTCGACAACTGCGGCAACGCGCTCGCGAGCGCTTCCGTGGTCGCATCGTTCTCCAACGGCGATCCGCCCATTTCGCTGACGGGAGATGGCCAAGCCGCCATCTACTCGGCGACCTGGCAACCCGCCACGCGCGGCCTCCGACATGACCGTCAACCTCGATGCCACGTCGGGATCGCTCGCGTCAGCGCGAGACGCGTCTGTCGGGAAGCGTGAATCCAAACGCCCAGCCCGGGCCTTCGCTCGCCGATGGCGGACTGCTGAACAATCTGAACCCGCAAGTCGGGCGCGCCGCTCGCGCCGGGAACGGTAACGCAGGTTTACGGCGACAACCTCGCGGAGACGACGGACCAGCCCTCCGCAGTGCCATTGCCCTCCGAGCTAAAAAGTGTGCAGGCGATTATTGGCGGGCTCACCGCGCCGCTCTTTTACGTGAGCAAGAAACAGTTGGTGGTTCAGGTGCCGTCCGAGCTTGTACCCAATCAGACTTATTCGGCTCTTGCTGGTAGTCGACAACCAGCTTAGCCTGCCTCAGATCGTCGACCTGGTGCCAGCGACTCCGGCGACGGTCGCGTTCCCGGACGGGACTTTGGTGGCGCAACACGCCGACTATCGCCTGGTGGACGAGAATCTGCCCGCCAAGCCAGGCGAGCCGCTGCGGATCTATCTGGTGGGAATGGGCGCCACAGCGCCACCAGTAAAGTCGGGCGACGCTGCGCCTTCTGAACCGCTGGCCAAAGTTCCTTCTCGCGTACAAGTCACCGTGGATGGAGAAGTCGCTCCGATATCTTACGTCGGCCTGACTCCCGGAGGCGTGGGACTCTATCAGATCGACTTCACCGTTCCAGCCAGCGCGAAAACCGGCGAGCTCGAGGTCGTTATCACCCAAGACGGCGCGAAGGCCAACGTCACCAGGTTGATCGTCGCGCAGTAAGTCCTATGCGGTCTAGCGCGTCCTATGCGATGCGCGCGCTGCAGGCGCACCAGGCAAGTCGACTAATTCCGCGACTCTTGAACACGGCAGAACCACAGCGGGACACGCCACCATGCAGTACCAGCTAGTACGCAGGGGCGGATACTTCATCCAGGCAAACGAGCCATCTTCATACCAGGAGAGCAAGATGGCAAAGCAATGTCCGGAGTGCCATAGCTGCGCCGATGACGATCTCGGCTATTGCGGCGGGTGTGGAAGTCGGCTGTTGAAAGCTCCGGCTCCATCTCCATCTTTTTGGCCGTACCTTGCCGTGGTTGCGGCGGCCGGATCGGTGGCTGCAAGCATTCTCGCGGTCTGGCGAAACGGCGTGACGCCCTAACGAGCATCGGAAACTGACTCGAGCCTGCCCGATCGGGCCGAATACGATTCTCCGGCCATTCATCACGATGGCCTGGATGTCCGGATCATTCAAAAGGTCGGTCAAGCGCATTTCAAACCAGGTCCAGAGGCCCGCTGCGCTCCTGACGCGGCACTCCAGCGTGACCGTGGATTCCTTCCCTTCCATGAGCTTCGAGAAGGCCACCTGAAACGCCGGGGCATCTTCGGGATGAATGAAGCTGAGCTGCGATTCTCCCAGCAGTTGATCCTCCCTGTAGCCCAGCACGGAATGAACCAAGCGGAATATCGTCATCTCGGGGGTCAAAAGCAAGATGGAATCATAGCTCTGGTTTAATAGCGCCTCAAAGAGATGAACATTTCTCCGGATGGTCTCGTCGAGACGCATCAGGCTGGCGTTCTCCTGCTCCAACTCCGAGATTCGCTCGAGCAACCTCGCAATGGCGTTATCTTCCGGCGCCTCCGGAAGGAAGCAGGAGTTCCACGTGATTTTGAGTGGCTGGCCTAAACATAGTCGCGTGGTATCTGGGCTGCTGTGAACGTGTCGAGCTTCTTTAGAAGCGCCTCCAGAGGAGGCAGCACCTGGAATACGGACCAATTGCATGAGATGGGGATCAGCACGGTCCGGTTGCCAACTTCGATGGTCTTTCTCAAACTTGGTATCGGCGAACTGCCGCACCTCGGCGCAGACGTGATCGATACGCTCGGCCCGATCGAGAATCCCGAGCAGCGCCGGTCCCTGCCATCGGAAGAGTTTGTCGCGCGCCGCCAGACTTTTGCGAAAGTGAGCCGCCGCGGCCGACAGAATGCGATCTCCAATGGCATATCCGAACCGGGCATTGATCGCTTGCACACGGCTGACCACGGCTAACAATACGAAGTTGCCTTGGGGCGACTGTGCGGCAGCCTCGATCGCCTTGAGAGCCTCGTTCTTATCCGGCAGGCCCGGTGGCCCGGTCCGAACTCGGCGCGCAACAACGTGCCGCCCATTCGTTCACGCGAACCCTCGAGCTCGTGTTGCAGCGCCTCCATGGCCGTCTGCCGGTCCGCTTTCTGGCGCAGCGTTTCTTCGCGGACGGTATGCAGGCACTCGCCCAGTTGGGTCTTGAGGACCCGGATGTCCTCCACCATGCGTACCCTCGCGATGGACTTCTCAATGTCCTGCAACTTGCTGACGGAGGTTTCGCTGCTGGCCCCAATGGTGATGACCGTGCGCGTGAGCATGGCGACCATCTTTTGCAACTCTTCGGTGAGCCGGCCGACGAACTTGTTGGTGCGCCGGTTATAGTCTTCCGTCGTGCGGACCGCTCCACTGGCGACCGCGAACAGATCCGCGACGGGCGCATCGGGCTTCAGGCTCGCCGCCAGACGTTCGCATCTCTTCTTGGAAGCGTTCGTATTCCGCTTTGTCCCCTTCCACTGCGTTCAACGCCATGCCCTGGAGCAATAGCTGCAAGATGCGATGGCTCACTTCCAGAGTCTCTTTACCGATCTCGCCATACAGATGTTTTCGCAATGAAATCATTTTTATCTACCCCGGAGGCATGGCTCTCCCCGGCCGCGGCTGCCCGTGTTGGCTTCGTCCCTGACTTGCTTATCGGTCCAGTCTGGGATTCTTTCGGCTCCAATCTCCTCTGCGATGCTATTCTCGGAAAGTAGGCGTGTCGAAATAGGCGTGCCCAAATTGGCCTGACAATGACCGGCTCCAAAACCTGGCTGCGCTTGGGCTGCGGGTTCGCCTTCCTCGGCGCTTTGTTCGCCTTCCAGAAACCCTTCCGCCAGTATCGCGGCGTCGAATACTACAATTTCCAACTGACGCCCGACTGGCAGCAAAATGCTGAGTGGACCTTCGCGCGCCTGATGTTTCCGCCCGGACCCAACGACGGCTATCGCGGCCGCTTCGACGGAGACTGGCGGCAGGGCATGTCGCTCTGGACCCAGGACTATCCGCGCGCCGACCGCCATTTTGCCCAGGCCGTCCGCCGCCTGACGCGCTTGCAAGTGCGCTCGGTCGAGCAGCCAGTCAATCTCGAAGACGGCGACGATGTCTACAACTGGCCCTGGCTCTACGCCGTCCAAGTCGGCGAATGGGGTCTTACCGAATCGCAAGCCAAAATAATGCGCGACTACCTGCTGCGCGGCGGCTTCTTCGTGGCCGACGATTTGCACGGCAATTACGAATGGCAGATGTTCGAGAAACGCATCCGCTTCGTTTTCCCGGACCGGCCCATCGTCGAGATCCCGGACAACGATCCGATCTTCCATACCGTCTTCGACCTGAACGACCGTTTCCAGATTCCGGGCGCCGAGCATCTCCGCGTGGGCGCGAAGAATCCCAACGACGGCGGAATCGGCGGGCACTGGCGCGGCATCTACGACGACAAGGGCCGCATCATGGTGGCCATCTCACTCAATTCCGATTTGGGCGACGGCTGGGAGTGGGCGGACTCGCCGGAGTATCCGGAAAAATTCGCCGGCTTGGCGATTCGCGTCGGCGTCAACTACATCCTCTACGCGATGACGCATTGAGACCACGCGATCAGGTTCTGCTCATCTCGTCCTGGCGCGCGCGCATCTCCGCCTGAGCTTCTCGATTTATGTCGCCGAGTTTCGCGCCCGTGATAACCAGATCGACAAATCCAACCACGACCAGCGGCAGCGTCACCACGCCCCACAGGATCAGCGTGAAGCGCCGCGCCATGTCCTGCTGCACGCCGAACAGCGTCAGGCCGAGCGTCGACAGCAACTGGAACAGACCCAGGTTGCCGGGGGCCTGCGGCGCCGACGAGCCCAGGCGCAGCATAATCATCAGGGCCGCGGCTCCCTTCCAGGATCCTTCATCGAGCTGATAGGCCTGCATCACCGCATAAATGGGCACGATCTGCATCAGCAAATGCGGAATGCTCGCCAGGAAAGACAGGTACAGATAGCGCGAATGCCCGATGCGATGCAAGTCTTCGATGAACACGTGCGCCCAACCGAACAGTCGAGCGTCCAGGACGCGGTCCAGAGCTTGTTCGCGCCAGTACATGGCCACCGCCAGCAGAGCGGCGCAGATCACGATCAACACCGCGACGAAGATGGCGCTGTCGGTAACGATGCTCAGCCCTCGAGCTTGACCGCGGCTCAGGGGAAAGCTGTGCAGATACTTGAGCGACAGAAACAACCCGACGATCAGCGTCAAGCCGTCGAAGATGCGCTCGATCAGCGCCGACGCCAGCGTCACCGAGATCGGGATGCGCGTCCAGCGGCTCAGCAGGAAGCAGCGGATCAATTCACCGGCGCGCAGCGGCAGCACTTCGTTTGCGAACAAGCCGATGAAAATGCCGCGCGTCGCTTTGGAAGTGGACGCCGGACCCACGGCTCGCAGCAACAGGCTCCAACGCCAGCCTTGAATGACATACGCCAGCAGTTGCGCGACGACGCCCACCGCGATCCAGCGAAAGTCCAGCTCGAAAATGTCTTCCCAAAGCTCGCTCCACCTTACGCCATGCAGCGCCCAGCCCAGGCAGGCCAGCGATACCACCAGCGTGACCAGCATGAAAATGCGCGATTGAAGTTTGTTATCCGGCGGAGGCGGGACCATAGTGCCCAAGGACCATGATAGCTGTCGGATGTTCGCGTTAGAGACTCGCGCGGCGAAACGCGAGCACGGCGTTCAGGCCGCCGAAGGCGAACGAGTTCGACAGCGCGTATTCCACCTGCGCGCGGCGCGCTTCATTCGGGATCACATCCAGATCGCAGCTCGGATCCGGCTCGTTGTAGTTGATGGTAGGCGGGAGCAGGGAGCGATCCAGCGCCAGCAGCGTGGCGACGGCTTCCAGGGCGCCGGCCGCGCCCAGCGCATGGCCGTGCATGGATTTTGTCGAACTGATCGCGAGTTTGTCCGCGTGCGCGCCGAAGACTTTGCGGATGGCCGCGGTCTCGGTGGCATCGTTGGCCTGCGTCGCGGTTCCGTGGGCGTTGATGTAGCCGATGGCCTCGGGATCGAGGCCCGCGTCGGCCAGGCACCACCGCATGGCTCGTGCCGCGCCGTCGGCCGAAGGCTGCGTGATGTGAAACGCGTCCGAAGACATGCCGAATCCCACGATCTCGCCGTAGATCTTCACGCCGCGCGCTCGCGCCGCATCCATCCGCTCCAGCACCAGCATGGCCCCGCCTTCGCCCAGGATCAGGCCCCGGCGGTCGCGCGAAAACGGCCGGCAGGTGTCCGGCGAAACCACGCGCATCGCTTCCCAGGCTTTCAGAAACCCGAGACTGAACACGGCTTCGCTTCCGCCCGCGATCGCCATCTCGGCCCGCGCCGCTGCGCACCATCCAGAACGCCTGCCCGATGGCGTGATTCGACGACGAACAGGCGGTGGACACCGTGTAGGTTGGACCCACGACGCCGGTCTCGAGCGAGATCCGGCTGGCCGCGGCGTTCTCCATGGTGCGCGGAATCGTCAGGGGATTCACGCGCGGGATGTTCTTGCGATACAGATTGACGAATCCTTCATCTTCGGTGGTTTGGCCGCCCACGCAGCAGCCGGTGACGATGGCGGTGTTCTCGCGCAGATCGTCCGTCCACTGGACGCCGGCGCCGGTGATGGCTTCGCGCGCCGCGATTGCGCCGAACTGCGCGAAACGGTCGAGCAGCCCGATTTCTTTTTCGTCGAAGTAGCCGGCAGGATCGTAGTTTCGAACTTCGGCGGCGTTCTGGAATCGCAGCAGCGAGCGGTCCACGCCTTCCAGCGGCGCAATTCCGGATCGCCCTTCCGAGACGGCCTGCCAGAATTCGCACCAGTTGTGCCCCAGCGCCGAGATCACACCCAGGCCGGTAACGGCCACGCGATGCATCATTCGGTTCGGCTCGCTGGCATGCTTGCTCTTAGACGCTCAGGGCCGCCTGCCCTTGCTGGCCCTGGTCGAGCAGCTTGGCAATGCCTTCCACGACATCGCGCACCGAGCGGATGCTCTGCGCGGCGTCATCGGGGATGTTGATGTTGAACTCGCTCTCCACTGCGAACAGGATGTTGATCCCGTCCAACGAGTCGATGCCCAATTCCTCGAACGTGCTCTCCGCCGTGACCTTCTCCGGCGCAAGATGCTGGCTGGCCGCGATGATTCCCCTCACCCGCTCGGTCAGTTCTTGGTTGGACATAGGATTTCGCTCACCTTTTCGAAATGGAAACCTTTCTCCATCAATTTTGGCAGAACTTCGCGGACCGTTTCGAGCGTGACCCGGATGTCCGGCCCGGCCTCGAGACCTCTTCCATCGTGCAGGCAGAGGATGGCTCCGTTTCGAGCGCCGTCGAGCAGCCGCCCGATCACGCGGCCGGCCGGCCACTTCCAATCGAGGGCGATGGTGGTCCACATCACACCCATTAGACCAAGCCGCTGCTGCGCTTCGCGCAACCCGAACCAGCGCACGCCGTACGGAGCCCGGAAGTAGCGCGGCAGGACTCCCGTCGTGTTCCGGATGGTGTCCTGGGCGCCGGCCAGTTCGCGGTACATGAAATCGCGCGACTTGAAATGCAGCATGGGATGCGTGTCGGAGTGATTGCCGATCTCGTGCCCGGCCGCGGCCACTTCGCGCGCGACACCTGCGGTAGCCGCCGCACATTGGCGCCGCATTGGAAGAACGTAGCCGGCGTGCCGTTGCTGGCCAGAATTTCGAGCAGCAGAGGCGTGGATTCGCTGGGCCCGTCATCGAACGTCAACGCAATGGCGCGCCGCCCGCTGCAGCCTCGGTTCACCGAGGGCGCGAACATCGACGAAGCCGGATAGCGGACGCCATAGGCCATCACGCCGGCGGACGCAGCCAGGGCTCCGGCGGCCGTTTCCATCCATGGAATCCATTGCACCATTCGCGTGGGACGAGTCTTTCCAGCGTAGCACCGTGGCGCACGCAATCGTTGCCGCGTCCACACTCGTGAACGCCCTGCCGTCCCACGAGCCTCATCCCACATTGTGAATCAGCACATGGTGTAATATCGCTCTTCGGGAGGCCTAGCATGATCCTGGTTGCGGGCGCTACCGGTTTGGTGGGAAACGAAGTTTGCCTGAGACTGATTAAGCGCGGCGAGCGCGTTAGAGCTTTGGTCCGGCCGACGAGTTCGACGGACCGGATCAATATTCTTCAGTCGTCCGGAGCGGAACTCTGTTTTGGCGATCTGAAAGATCCCCTGTCGCTGGCCACCGCTTGCCGCGGCATCGACGGAATCGTTTCGACTGCTTCATCCACACTATCCCGGCAGCCTGGCGACTCGATCGATTCCGTGGACGCCGCCGGACAGCTAAACCTCGTAAGCGCAGCCAGGCACGCCAATGCGAATCGGTTTGTCTTCGTTTCGTTTCGCAAGACGCCGGGGTTGTCTTTCCCGCTGGCCGATGCGAAGGAGCGGGTGGAGAACGCCATCAAAAGCTTGCGCTTCACCCTCATCCAGGCGAGCTGGTTTATGGAGGTATGGCTAAGCCCGGCGCTTGGATTCGACTTCGCCAACGCGGAGGCTCGGATCTACGGGTCGGGAACGAATCCGATCAGTTGGGTTTCTTACCGCGACGTCGCCGAAATCTGTGCGATTGCGCTACGGCATCCGGAGGCTGCGAAGAGAACGATCGAGTTTGGCGGGCCAGCAGCGCTCACCCCTCTTGAGGTAGTAGCCCGTTTCGAGAAAATCGGCGGCAAACCGTTCAAGGTGGAGCATGTGTCCGACCAGGCGTTGCTGACGCAGTTTTTGAGGCAGCCAAGGATCCGATCGAGAAGACATTCGCCGCGTTGATGCTGGGCTACGCGCACGGCGACTCGATGAACATGGCGCCCATCGTGGAGAAATTTGGAGTCAAACTCACCAGCGTCGATGAGTATGCTCGCCGCGTGCTGATGAAAACAGCGGTGGCATAGGCCGGGTTGCGTCGACTCGCTCGGCCGTCATCGAACGTCAGCGCGATCGCCCGCCGCCCCGTGCAGCCGTGATTCACCGACGGCGCCAGCATCGACGAGCCCGGGTACCGCACCCCGTACGCCGGCACCACGCCGATGCAGCCCGGCTCCGGCCGCGGTTCATCGCGCGCAACCACGAAACGCCGAGTGACAAGGCGCGATTAGCAACCCGGAACGCCGCTATTGGATGTTCACGTTCTTCACGAAGAGCTGGAACCAGGAGAAAAAGCCGGCATCCACACCGCTCGCTTGCACCTTTGTCGGACTGCTGTTGCCCGCCGCAACGCCCAGGAAAGCCGTTCGCACTCCACCTGGGTCGGATGACAGACTGCTGGCCGGGAGAGAAGCGAGCACGTAGCTGGGGATTGTGAAGCTGGTGGCCCCGCTCGGGATGATGCAGCTAATGATTCCTATTTGCCCGATCGAGAGATCGGTGGAGTTCCCCCAGGATGCCAAGCGCGATGTTATCTCCGGAAGGATTGAGTGAGATGGTCACATCCTCGGTGCGCCCGAGATTCACCAAAGCGTCCTCATTCACCCACGGGTTGGACACCGGGGACACCGTTACGTTGGCGCTAAAGCCTCTCACGTCAGTGCCGCCGCTCCCGTTACTCATCGTGTACGAGCCGGGGACTAAATAGGCCGGGCCTGCAGTGTCCAGAGGCGGATCGCCTCCCAAATCCGCCTTATATCTAAAGTCTGGTGCGCCCGGCCCGCCGGTGTCCTTGCGGGCCAGCGTTTGCGGACCCTTCGGACCCGAAAGGTTGAGCGCCGCGCCTCCATCCAGGCCGATGTAATCGTGCTGCGGACCGAGCGTGAAGTTGTCGAACAAATTCGTTCCCGAGCTGGGCCGCGTAAACACCATGCAGCCGACCGACGGGAACTGGAAGGGCAGCGCCCCTAGCACGCCGCTAGCGCCGTTGTATTTCCGGAAGTACCCGCTGCCCTGGTCCGAGACGCCCTGCAACGCACCGCCTGGCGTGGCAACGCTCGCGTTCAGCCGGAATATCGACAGGTCTGCCACGGCCAGCGCGGTGTTGCTTTGCGCCTTCTGCAAATCGGAAACACTGTAGCTCAGCGGATCTGAGCAAATGCTGCCGCTCTCGGCAATCGACATCGTCGCGAAATTGCTCACTACGCCCCCGGCTACTACAGCCACCGGTACGTAGCAACCCGCGACTCCCGGGGGAATCGTGATCAGGATCTGGTCGATGGCCGAGCAGCAACCGGAGACGCCCTGATAACCGATCTTCGCCTCCACTCCGCCGACATAAACCTTAAGCGGCACGTTCAGATCGCCTACCGGAGGTGCGTTCGCGTCGCTGCCGCTGATCCTTCCCCAACCCACTGCCCCAGATGAACCAGGGTTCGCCCGCATGCGCCGAATTGATCAGCGTGTTCACAGCGTAATTCGGATCGGTGAACACACCGGGGCCCGAACCTTGTTGATTGATGGTGAAGATCCCGAAGGCGTTCGACACGATCTGCACCGGAACCGCCGCGCTGGTTTTATTGTTAAAGGTGACCGTCAGACTGCCGGCGCCCGCGGGCGTGTTCGACGGCACGATGCCGGCGAGCTGATCGAACGGACCCTGGCTGTCGTTCAATCCGCCGTATACGTAGGCCATCAAGACATCGACTGTCGTCCCACCCACCGTGATCTTCATCGACGTTCCGGCTAGCGCGCTGCTCAAAGGAAACAGATTCGCAATTGCGAGCCCCTTGGCGCCCAGATTCTGGCCCTTCACCACGAACATCGAACCCTGCGCGAGGCCGGCATTCGGGAGTCCCGCCGGAAGATTGTTCGCGGCATTCACTACGCTGGAGGTGCGGATCACTGGCTGCGCGCTGGCCGAGAAGGTTAAAAACACTGCGGCAAGATATCCCATCGCGATGCGCATATGGCTAATTGTAACGCCGGGGGTGTTGCCCCGCCGCGTGTGGGAAGCTCTACTTGGCCGCTTTGGCCTCATCCGCCCGCGCACCCGCCAGGATGCCCATTAACCCGATATTGCCTTCATGGCAAGCGTACTCATAGACCGGCTGCGCCGAGCGCTGCAGCAGAACCGTCATGCTCCACGGCTGGGTCCACGCGCCCGGATCGTCGATCGTCATTTCCCACCGCAGCGTCTCGGCATCCTGACGCGAGATCCGCTCCGTCACGTGCAGCTTCTCGCTCGAGACATTCTGAAACGCGCGCGGCTTGAAATTCGTGCGTGTCGATCACCAGCGTGTTGCCTTCCCAGTGCGCGCGCGAATCGCCCATCCAACTTTGAACCGCCGCCGCCGGATGAGGCTGGCCGTCCAGCCGGAAGACGCGGAAATCGTGGAACATCTCCGTCATCATCATGACCGCCGTCGGCGTCTGCACGATCTGGAAATAGCTCTGGTATCCGGCCTGGACCGCCGGCACGCCGCGAGTGATGACACCGCTCGCCAAACGACCGATCCTCCGGCCCTCGCGCCGGACGCCGTCGGGCCTCGAGACTCCTCTTCCTGGATCTTCTTCGCGCGATCCGTCATCGGGGGAATCCGCCCATCCGGCGGGTCTGTAACCAACGATGTCCGGTTGTCCCAGACTCGGTGATCGTTCCACTCCGAGCTGTAATCGCCCGTCTCGCCATCCGTGCTCGTGAAGCCGACCTTCAGGCCCTTCACGTTCGCCCAAGTCGTCAGAAAGAGCTGGTCGCCAAATGCGGCATCCACCTTCCCGCTGACGAACATCTCCTCCGCTTTTTTCCGCATGGCCTGAACTTCCGCGTCGGTCAGCACCGGATGATCGGCCAGTTCCTTCGGGCGTTGCATCGGTGTGGCGTTGTTGTTGGCCCAGAACCCCTGCAAATCCGGATGCCCATCCCCAGCCAATGGCGCCTTATACTGCTGCGCTTGGGCAAACGTCGCAATTGCCACGACACAGACAACCAGACCCAAAAAGTCGCAAGCTCATTTCCCGCTCCTTTTGCGCGAAGATGACACGCTCAAAATGTTACTGCCCTATTGTTCCGAGGTCAAGGGCGGGGCGCCCGCTGCGGCATTCTCCGCACCCCATTCACCACCGGCGGAAAGTCCTTCAGTTCCTCGTATACCTCCGTGATGAACCGGTCCTTGCTCTGCTTGGTGTCGCCCAGCGTTGTCGCGTCATAGGGCGCCGTCAGGTTCGCGGCCAGAACTTCATCCAGCGACTTGCCCTCGTCGCGCAGCTTCTGCACCTTTGCCAGGATGTCGACCAGCATGGCGCGATAGCCCAGCAGGTCCTTCTTCGTGACCAGCGTGCCGTGGCCCGGGACCAGCGTGGTATCCGGACCGGCGATCTTTTCAATGAGGTCAACCGCCTCGATCATGCCCTTGATCGAACCGCCGTTGGACTGATCGGCGAACGGATAGCCGAAGTTGCGATAGAAATCCTCGATGTAGATCACGTTGGCCTTGTTGAAGCGCACGATCGTATCGCCGGCGGTGTGCGACGGCATCATCGGGATAAAGTCCACCGTTTCGCCGTTCATGTGGATCGTGACCGCGGGCGTGCCGGGCGAGCCGTACCGATACGTCGCCGTCGGAACGCCGGCGGGATCGGGCGCGCGGCCGCGGCTCAACATCTCATCCCGCAGATTCTCCTGCGCGAAAATCACCGCGCCCTGTTTCGCAAAGAACGCATTCCCGCCGGTATGGTCGGGGTGAACGTGCGAATTCACCACCACCTTGATCGGAGCGCTGGTGAACGTCCGGATCGTCTCCAGTGTCTTCGAGGCCAGTTGCGGGTCCTCCGTATCCACCATCAGCACGCCGTCCGAGCCGAACAGCACCGCGACCCTGCCGCCCGCGGCGTCGGGATGTCCCGGATCAAGACCCGCCGAGCCATGCAGAAGATAGAGATTGGGAGCCAGCTTCTCGGTGACCAGCATCTCGATCTTGTCCCACGGGGTTTGATATCCCGCCGGAAATTGATAGGGACCTTTCCCCGGTGGAACCACGGTGATGGGATAACGCGGTTCCTGAGCCCATGCGCCCGCGGAAAGCACCGCGGCGAGCGCCCACGCGAATAGCCGTCTCTGTTTCATAGCTTGTCCTTCCGATTAATGACCCTGGCAGCCGGTGGTCTCCGACGTGTACACGATCGTCGCGATCTTCCAGCCTTCCGAGGTCTTGAAGAGGCCGAAGGAATCGACGCCGCAGTGATGAAACTTGCCTTCGCGCAGGAACTCGTATTCGCCCCACACCTGCGCCATGCGCCCGTGCACCGAGATGGTCGGCTTCGTGGTGAAGCGCTCGACGATCGGCTCGCGCATGCCGCCGATCCGCGTGGCGAAGTCGTCGATCGCGATCGCCGCCGGCGGAGCCCCTTGCTCGCCGATCGAATACAGCCGGGCGTCGGGCAGCGCCAGCGAGCGAATCGCGGCGCCGTCATGCGCGGTCATGGCGTCGAACAGCTTCTGCGCCGAGGCGAGCGCCTCCTTTTCGTCGAATGATTGCGCGAACAGCGGCGCTATCGCGAGTACAGCCAGGATCGGGAGCAGACGCATGGTTCCCATTATGCACCCCGTCACGACCAAGTTGAGTTCGTGCTGCACAATAGATCTGGGCTCAGCACGTCGATCGCGCGGGGAGAAACCGCCCAGCGCGCGACGCGAAAACCATGAGGAGGCACACGCTGAATATCCTGTTGTGGGTCCTTCAGGTCCTCGCCGCGCTCCTGTACGGAGCGTCGGGCGTCATGAAGGTCTTCATGTTCGACAAGATAAGCCAGCAAGTCCCGTCCTTTGGTGCGTTGCCGCGGGAAGCCTGGATGACCCTCGGCATCCTCGAACTCGTCTGCACAGCCGGGCTGATCGTCCCCGCCGCCTTCCACTGGCAGCGGCGCTTACGGTGGTGGCCGCAACGGCCCTGGCAATCGAGAGCCTTGTGTTCGTCTGGGTGCACGCCAAGTACGGCGAGATCGCGTCCATCATCTTGAGCGGCGTGCTGGGCCTCCTCCTGGCGTTCGTCGCGTACGGCCGCATGGTCATGAATCCGATCTTCTGAACGGCGGGGAGCGATCTCAACAACGCCTCGTTGGCCAGCCTAAACTGAAACAAGGCGCTGCACTGCCCGGCTCATTTTGCTTCTATATCTGGCCCTCGCTCCCCTGCGACTCAGCGTCCAGTCAGCAGCCGCTCCCGCAGCGCGTTGTACTCGCAGCCGAACAGCGCAATCACGGTGATCAGCTGCATAAGCGGTGATAAGCCGAGTTGTCGTTCCCGCGCAACGCATTTGTACTTGAGTCGCTTACTGGCGTACATTGCGAATGCGTTTATTCCCATCTGGTGGCTCGCTGTTGGCCTTTGCCGGGATGATCTGGTGCGCGCGTTTCTGAGAGCTAGGCTGAAAAGGCCTGCGCTCAGCTTTCCACCTCAAGCGTCATCACCGATGGGCGCATCGGCTGCGGTGTGCTTGTATCAAGCGCTCGCCTGAGGCGGCGTCCGAAGAGCAGGATCAAAAGGCCACCTGTGCAGGCGATCGCTGCATGCAGCAACCAGAACGGCGCAGGGCCCATCCTCGCAGCCCCCAATCCACCCGATGACATTGTTTGCCAAAAACAAAGACAGGAAGGCTATTCCCATCATGGTCGCGTTGACGCGGTCCGACTGCGGGCACAAAAGAACGGTTGGATGTATACTTGTGGGCGTCAGGGACCTCCGCTCTTTTCACAATTCGGGCCGCCGGCGCGATCATCGCCGTGGGACACGAGTCTAATTCAGTCCACAACCAGGAGGAAATTTCAATGATATCTTCGAAAGCGACATTTGCGAAGTTGGCAAGGACCGCCCGGTCGGCAGCAGCGCTCGGTATCGCGGCGATCTTTGCAATGTTGATCGGTTCGGCGAACGGACAGGTGCAAACGACGGACGATACACCAAGAATTGCACAAGGTTTAGCGATAGCTCCGGTCCCGCTCAATTTGGCGGGCCTGGATAGGAACCTTGTCGGTTTGGGCAGCTATCTGGTCAATGCTGTGGCGGGTTGTAACGGCTGCCACAGCGCCGGCCCACAGACCGAATTTGCAAATGGCTTTAATCCGTACCTTGGACAACTTGCCAAAACCAATCCGAGCACCTACCTGGGGGGCGGAAGGGACTTCGGAGCATTTCCCTCCGCGACCCCGCCTGGAGCTTTCCCCCACATCTTCAGCCGGAATCTGACTCCAGACAAGACCGGTTTGCCGGCGGGCGGTGAGACCCTTAACGAGTTTATTACGGTCCTCCGGATAGGTAGGGATTTCGATCGTCTTCATCCGACCTGCCTCGGCGCTCCCGATGGAAAGTGTATTCCGGCCCCGTTCCGAGGCGATCTTCTGCAGATCATGCCCTGGCCGGGGTTTCAGAACCTGACCGACCACGAAATCGCTGCCATCTACGAGTATCTGAAGGCCATCCCTTGCATCGCCGGCCCCACGGATCCGAATGATCCACTGCACAACGACTGCCCGGGTCCGACACCTCCGCCTCCGCCCGGAATCACCATCGTAATCACCGGTTCCGGCGGTGAGACCTCTTCCACCAATACATTCACAACAGCCTCGACGCTGTTCACCGTGGACGCGACCCAGTCGACCTCCACCAATGGTGGGGCGTTGACTTATTCTTGGGTGCCGTCGCCCTCCTTCCCCAATGTGTCCATAGTGGGCGCCAACACCGCCACACCGACCTTCCAATTGCTCTTCACCCGCCAGAACTACCAATTCACCCTGACCGTGACGGATGCGAAAGGATTGACGGCGACTGCTACCGTTACGGTGCAGTACATCTAAAGTTGTCAGGTGGCAAGATGCCTGTGGACGGATCTGACGACGATCATCGCCGCCGCGGCAACACAACACCGACCTCGACTGCAATGTAATTCTAGAGGAGATCATTGCCTCGCCGCCACGAACCATGCGACTAGGGAAAATCCTCTAAGCAGACGCGCCGGGCACGAGTGCGTGTCGCCGGCCCATCGCGTGTACGCTTGACGTAGACGGCTCTCGCGATCAAAGGAAGGATTGCGGTGCATCCGTCACTTACTTTTTCGAATTTGCTGTTTGGCGCAGAGTCGAGGTTCCGCAAAAAGTAGTGGAAGTGTTGCCGACGATCCAGGAGCTATCGGTAAACCCTACGGCGTTACTCGGGTGCACTCAGGCATGAGTTCACGAAGAGTTGGCAGCCTGCATGTTAGCTTAAGACGCGCCGGACAGGCGGAGCCGTCAGAAATAATTCTCTGAGCGGCTCGTCGGCATCGAAGGAATCGGCGATTCTCATGATGAGATCTTTGGCCCGAGCGCGATGTACGTCGGCGCGTTGTCGATCCCCTACTTCCGTGTACAGATCCCAGGCGGTCCGATGGACTTGCCATGCCGCCACTGGCATATCGTACCGATCGAGGATTCCGAGAGCCTGATCGATGCATGCGCGGGCACTGTCGCAGTCATTCTCTACCGCGGCTACTCGCGACTTCACTTGCCAGGCGAGCGCGCGCATGCCAGGGTCCGCAGCCGAGAGAGATGATGTCAAAACCTCGTCCGCCTCGCGATGAGCACCTTCAATGTCGCCAGCCTGCAACCGGGTTTCCGTCATTCCGAGACCAGCTTGCAGTCGCCAGCGCCAATGCAAGATGAAGTTAGACGTAATCCGAGGATCGCGGACTTGTGAAAAGCACTGCAGGGCCTCAACCAGATTCCCATGATAGAGTTCGGCATAGCCGGAGGATATTCTGGAAATGGTCCTCATCCAAACGCCATGCTGGTCTGCGTCGCTGCGCATGACCATCTCGCTCAATTGGCGCGCCCCTTCGAAGTCGAAGCAGAGCGCGCGCAGCCACGACTCCCCCAATAAAGACACCCACGGATCTTCCCCGTTCTTCTCTTCCAGCTGTCTTCCTGATCGAACCATGCGAAGCAATTCCCCGAACCGGCCGCTGGCCGCAAGGATCAAGAACTTTGGAACCCTCCCGAGGCGATTGGCCGTCGCCTTGATCATGGCGTCTGCCTGTCTCAGGGCTTCCTGATAGTCGCCCTGAAGCGCCTGCACGTAGATATAGCCATCGTGAACCGTGCTCGAACCGCTGAGACGGCGAATGGTCTTGAGGGCGCCAGAGCAGACCTCTACGTCTTCTTCCCGCCCGGCGTCATAGACGAAGCGGAAACCGGCCACGGCCAACCGCGTCTGTGCCGCGAGCAGGGGATCGTCAAGCCTTTCGCTTGCTTCGATTGCCTGGCGGCAGACCTCACTGCCGCGCGCGGCGTCGAGATACCAGGCTGGAAAGCCCAGGTGAACCAAAGCGCGGGCGCGGGCGGCCTTGAGACCGGCTACTTCCGCCAGGCCCACTGCAGCTAAATACGATACAGCAGAATCGGACATCTCACCGAGTACGTAGTGCGTATCGCCGATGCGCTGAAGAATCTCAATTTCCAGCTCAGCCTTAGAGCCAGGTGCTAGCGCGGGAATGAGATCGAGAGCGCGCCGGAGGATTTGAATGGAGTCGCGTTGGGAAAATCGGTTCGCTGCGTTGTCTGCCGCAAGCATCAAATAACGTGTGGCTCGCTCGTAGTCGCGCCCTTCTTCGAAGTGCAGCGCAAGTTCTGACGCCAGCTCTGGTTTTCCAGCATTGCAGATAGGCGTCAGATGCTCGCCCAACCGCCGGTGAAGCGTAGAGCGATGAAGGCCGGAGAGACTGCGGTATAGAGCTTGCCGGTAGAGTGAGTGTCTGAACTCGTAATGAGCCGAGGGGCTGCCATT
Organism: Terriglobia bacterium; assembly: GCA_963792065.1. GTDB lineage: Bacteria > Acidobacteriota > Terriglobia > Bryobacterales > Bryobacteraceae > Palsa-89. Next base: position 937,731 of record CAWBUU010000002.1, on the reverse strand, counting down.
CGGGGCGTCGTGAATCCCAACGGATCGAATGAATTGGTGCCGGCTTGCAAGCCTGTCACAGGCCTCCTCGATTGAGGCCGCGGAAGCGTCCAGTATCGCCGCTTCGGCCCAGACCGAAAAACGTTCTCCGGCGACGCTAGCACTCTGCAAGATGCCCAGTTCCTCCGGACTTAGCCGCTCCAACTGGATCTCCAACATCTGTTGCATTGTCTCCGGGATGCCGGGATAGACTTGCTGCAGGGGCGCGGTCAGAATCAATCTCCCCCGATCCTCCACAATCAGACCCTTGTCCGCCATGTCCTGCACAATCGCCACCATGAAAAGCGGGTTTCCTCCGGAGTTCTGGTGAATCAGGTTCGCAAGGCCCGAGGGAAGGCTCTCGACGGTAAAGATCTTCGCCAAGTAATCAGCGACATCGGACTCTTCCAGGCGCTCAATGGCGATTTCTTGACACAGGCGGCGGACAAACAGATCCTGCTTCAGAGTCTTCAGCCGGCTTTGGGCTAGAACGACATCTACGGGGCGGTATGTGCCGAGCAGGAGCACCTTCGCTGGTTCCCTGCGGCGAGCGAATGCCGAGATAAAGTCCAGCGTCGAAGGATCCACCCAATGGAGATCTTCCAAGATCACAAGCAAGGGTGTTTGCGCCCCGATCCCTTCGAGGGCCTCACAAATTTCGCGCACCATGCGCTCGCGGGTGCTCCCCAGAATTTCACGCTGCAGAGCTTCTCTTTGCTCCGGCTTCACGTGTCGCGGAAACTGAGCCATCCACGTGGGCGCTCGCGTTGCGATCGTGTGGATTAACGAATCGTCTTCTGGGCCTCGAAGCAGCGATCCCATCGCCTCCAACATTGGGTAGTAGGCTTCCATTCCCCCGAATCCTTCAATGCACTGTCCTCGTGCAACCCGGAGATCCGGATGACGGACTGCGAGTTGGTGGGCGAACACGTCGACAAGGGTTGTCTTACCTATGCCCGCTTCGCCCGTTACGAAGACCACCTGCCGCTGGCCGCCCAATGCTGCTTGCACATAGCCGTCCAGCTGGGCAAGTCCGCCTTGACGCCCAACCACGTTCCCGGATGGTTGACTCGGCGCAGCCAAACTCGTTGCGGTGCTGTCGTCCGCCACAGGTGCTACAAACTGATAGCCGCGCTTCGGGAACGTCTGAATAAATGCCGGTTTCCCGGACCGATCGCCCAGTGCCTTGCGGATCTCGAGGATGTACTTTCGGATGCCTTCCGGATTGACGTAGGTCCTCGGCCAAAGCGCCTCCAAAAGCTCATCCTGCGTGACCAGACGATCCGCGTGTTCGACTAAGTAACGGAGGACATCGAACGCCTTGGGCGTAAGGATGGCACGCTCGCTAGCTCGCCACAAACAGTGGTTCGCCGTGTCAAGGCGGAATGGCCCGAATACTTTCATATCCGGACAGGCTCCAGTCCGCATTTGAGGAAGATCCCATGCTCAAATGCGCTTTGCATTATATCAGGGAGGTGTCCGGTTCCTTGGTGTTCAGCTCCTTGCCGCTGGTAGCTTGGCAAGTTCATCGCATCGCTCGGGCTCTGAACATAGACCTGGCCAACCGCAATTTGGCCGAGCGCATCGCAGCCTCGCTGAACGCAAAGCTATGCGAATTGCCGATTCGATTGAACGCGGTGAACTACTGACCGGAGCGTTTCTCTTTGACTTTGCCAATACGATGCATTTTTTGGATCGACGGGTATCAGCATGAACTGAGATCCTGCTTCGGAATTATCGGCAGCCGCATCGCGAAACAGGCGCCCCGCCCGCCGAACTCGACCCACATCTGCCCGCCGTGGTCCACTACCGCTTGCCGCGAAAGAGCCAGCCCCAGGCCGAGTCCGCCCGGCTTGCCCGCGGTCACGAACGGCTCGAAGATGCGGTCGCGAAGTTGGGGCGCGATCCCCGGTCCAGTATCGCGAATCTTGATCAATACCGACTGCGGTTCGACGGATGTCAAGATCGAAATCAATCCCCCGTCGGGCATCGCCTCCAGCGCGTTTACGAACAGGTTAACCAGCGCGCGTTCAATGCGGCGTGGCTCTACCAAGATCATCACGTCGGGTGGAACGCGCTGAACAATCTGCACCGATTGAGCCTCGGCCAGGAGGCTGATCCTGTCGACGGCGCGGCTTACAAGCTGACGAATATCGGAGCACTCGATCTGCTGGCCCTCGCCGCGATAGCGGCTTAGGACTTCGTCGAGGAGATCTTTGATTCGCATTGATGCGCCGTACATGTTCCGGGCCACCCGGTGAACTTGCTGCTCGGTGAGCGTGGAGGCAATCAGCAGTTCCGCGCCTCCATGGATAGCAGACAAAGGGTTGCGTATGTCATGGACAATAGACGTGATCTCGGATAAGGGACCCTGGGTGTCATCTAGGGCCATCATTAGGTTCATGAGTTTCTTCCCCTTCTTGCTGGCTTGCAACACCGCGTGCGAGGCACTCCCGAAGAAATCCGACCAATTCTGTCTCGGAGTGGAATCTGACCTGCTTTCCTGAATCCACCTCTTCTACTAGCCCCGCCAACTCACTGGTTGGAGCGGATTTGTGAATTTGGACTACGAATGCTCCTCGCATGACCCCTTCAGCATAAGTGCTGCCTCGCAGTGAATGCGTTGCTATTTCGTGGAGTTTATGTGGAGTGTAGCGTGTAACAGTACCGTCATCCGATCGGCTTTTTGGCAGGCATATACGCGCGAGTGCGACGCTCATTGTTACCGAAGCTTTACTTCTTTCCGACGACATTCGCGGCAGGATTCGACAACATAGGGACTGGAAAAGAGCTAGTACCAGCAAAAAGGAGAAACTGAATGTTTGCACTGAATAGAATGATGCCAGCCAAGGGAGCCGCTCTGGCCTTCGGGTTCGTGGTCGCGACGTCCTTGTGGTCGGCGGACTTCTCGTTTACAAACGGCACTCCCGACGGACTGATGGGGGCAGCGTCCCGCCGTGCCAGCCCCGGGAAACTTGAGACGGAGACGGCGGACGACTTCACCCTGGACCAGACCACTGTCATCAGCCGCGCCACAATTGTCGGATTGGTGCCGTCGGGAACGCCGCCGCAGAATGTCAAGGACGTTGAGGTTGAGGTGTATCACATCTTTCCGCTAGACTCGGCCATCCCCCCATCCGGCAACGTGCCCTCGCGGACCAACTCACCCTCGGACGTCGAAATCGATACCGCCACTCGCGCCGGAAATTCCGGCACCCTTACATTCTCTACCAACGTGCTGAATGCGAACTTCCACGTGGGCAAAAAGTAGTGGAAGTGTTGCCGACCATCCTGGCGCTATCTGAACACCACATTTCTAATGACTTGCTTACGCGGGAGTTCCGCCATTAGTGGCGTGTGACGCTATTTCCCGACCGGCACTTTCCGCCGCAGTTCGTCGAAAAAGTTCAACAAAAAGACGACGTGCGTTTGCGGCTTGACTTCCGCATCCGCTGAAGGCACCAGAACCGCGATGCGCTTGCCGTCGGGCATCACGTCAAGTGATTGGGGACCTACTGGGGGCACGCCCGTCTCCGACCACTGTCGGGGAGGATTTGCCGCGAATGAGTCTCCCTTGCCGCTAAAGTCGACAACCCATATTAGTCCGTCGGGGGCCCGATAAATAAGCTCGCGGCCGTTCATAAGCCATCGGAGGTAGCCGCCACCTCTGGAAGAAACTTGCCATTTGCCGCCTAGGCCGGGGAACGGCTGCACAAAAACTTCCAACCGGACCGACTCATAGGAGTCGTATCCAATCCATCGACCGTCCCGTGAGAACGAAGGACCTCGCACCTCCGCCTTGGACTTGAGGAGAGACTCCGGCTTGCCGGGCACTGGGTGATCTGGGTCAGCTAGATCGAGCGTCAACGTCCAGAGCCCGTACGGAGGAGCGGCGCTCCAATAGCCCAGTAGTTTTCCGTCAGGCGAAGTTGATCCAAATACCCAGTTTGCGCCACCCAACAGCTTTTGCGGCTCGCCCGCGCCGTCGGCGCGTACCCAGTAGAGGCCTGGTCCCGCCAATTGATCTGCCGTCATGCCCAAAACCAGGTGCCGACTGTCTGAAGCCCATCCTAAACCGAAAATTGGGCCCTTAAACGATCCGATTTTCGACATGCGGGCCTGGGCCACGTCGTAAACCGAAAGGCTCCTACCCGCGGCATCATTCGCTACTAGTGCTAGCTTGGTACCGTCGGGTGATGCTTGGTGGGTCCTGTAGTTAGACGGCGGCACTCCTTGCACCGGAGTTAGCTTTCCCGAATTGTCCATCCAGGACAGCGAGCGCTCGCCGTTCGTCGCGGGAACATAGGTAAGAATTCCGAAGGGCGTGAAATCAAAGTGCGCGTATCCATTGACCCCAACGCGCATGTCCTCTACAATCGGCACTGCCGGTCCCGTCAGTTCCAGGCGCTTGAGGTCCATGGGAGCGGCGTACAATTCGCCAAGGTGCATATAGACTAGGTGGCCGCTTGGAAGATAGTGTGCGTATGAGCCGCCCTCGACGAGCGTCTTGCGCTGCCCCGTCTTGATGGACTGAACGTGAATCGTCGCTTCCCCGTTTGAGCCTAGGGCTGTCCGAGACTGAAAGAGGATTGCCTCGCCGCCCGGCAGAACTTGCGGGTAGCGGTTAGTTATTTCGCCGTTCTTCACGTCAAGCTCCGTCGCGGGTTTCGGATCGCCGCCAGAGGAGGAAACACGGGACAGGGGTACTCGGTTCTCTGCGGCAAACACGATATTGCCATCTTCGCCCCACGACGCTCCGCGGGGATTACTGGCTTCGCACAGGGTTGTTGGCTTGCCTCCTTCCACTGATATCTTCTTGAGTTTTCCACCGGCGAAAAACGCGACCCATCGACTATCCGGCGAGAAGAACGGAATAGCCGCTCCTTCCGTGTCTGGGATGACGGTCGACAGACCGCTATCGAGAAGCTGCAGCGCGAGGTGATCCTTCCCATCGGAACTCCGAGTAACGAATGCGAGTCGCGAGCCATTGGGCGCGATGGCCAACACGGAGCCCTCCCCGGCACCAGGAGAAACGTCGACGCCGAGGTCGACGTCTAGCCGCATTAGAGGTTTGAGTTCCCCGGGCTGCGTTGCGCGGTAAGCGACGAACGCTACCCCAGCCAACGCCGCAGCTAACACGGCTGCAGCAGCAACGGCAACCTTTCCGAGCCGCGACAGTGATGGAGCGGAGATCACTGACGCGCTTCCAGACTCGGGGGCGCTCGCGATCCATTCCAACTCGCGCTTCAGATCGCGCGCTGTTTGCCAGCGTTCATCGGGGTCCTTCGCAAGGCAAGTCTTCAACACGCGATCCAGCACCGGAGGCGCGATGTCCGCGATCGAAGGCGCAGGACGTTCCATGATCGCCGCAATCACGCTCGCCGGAGACGAGCCCTGAAACGCGCGCTTGCCCGTCAACATTTCATACAGCACCAAGCCAAAGGAGAAGATGTCGCTTCGGGCATCGATTTCCTGGCCTGTCCCCTGCGCCTGCAACTGCTCGGGCGACATATAGTAGAGCGTGCCGACAATCTCATTCTTGCCGGTGAGCGCCATGGTCATCGTGGCTTCGCTGACAGGGTTCGCCATGGCGCTGTTTAGCTTGGCGAGTCCAAAGTCGAGCAGTTTGATGCCTTGCCTGGTGACGAGGATATTGGCGGGCTTGAGGTCGCGGTGCGTGATGCCCTTCCGGTGCGCGGCGTCGAGGGCATCGCAGATCTGTGCGGCATATTTCAATGTCTGGTCGAGCGGCAGAGGGCCTTTGAGCGGCGTGCCGTCGATGAACTCCATCACCAGATAATTTGGTCCGACATCGTACAGCTGGCAGATGTTAGGGTGATTCAGTGCCGCAATGGCCTGCGCCTCGCGCTCGAAGCGTTCGCTGAACTGAGCAGTGGAGACCTTGATCGCTACGTCGCGCTTCAGGCGCGGATCGTGCGCTTTCCAGACCTCCCCCATACCGCCTTTTCCGATGGGCTCGATGATTTCGTATGGTCCAAGTTTGTCGCCTGGAGAGAGTGCCATCTAAGCGTTAGAGCCAAGTATATCCGATCAGGAAGCACCCAAGTCCTGAGTGACGGCGCATCCGGAAACTATTCATCCACCGCCTCTCAATCGGAACTTCCTGCAATACTGATGTACGCGGCACGACGTGAAACCAAAGCCTGGCAAAAAATTCCTGAGCAAACTTTTCCAGTCCGCCGGCATGGCGGCGCTGGGCTTCGCAGCGGGTGCGATTCCACTTCATTTCTTTCTGCGAAAGCAACTCGTCGGCGCCCCGGAGGACATTCGCGCCCAGGGTTGGCCTATCCGCCTGATGCAGGTGCTTTTCGCCAAATACGTCCTGCAGTGGATCGACGTCGACGGCCTGGAAAATCTTCCCCAAGGTTCCTACCTGGTGGCCGCCAATCATGCCTACAAATCGGGCGTGGATGGCTTCATTCTCGGCCACCTGCTGGCCACTCGCGCTGGCCGCGTGCCGCGCATCGTCATCACTTCGGACAACCGCACCTGGGTGGTACGGGCCGAACGCTGGGTGCTCCATCACTACGGGATTGCTCTGTTGGTGGGCGATCCGGTCGCAGGACACCGCCAGGGGATGTCGGACACCATCGCGGCCTACCTTCGGGAAAGCAACCGCCATGCGGTCATCATATTCCCGGCCGGCCGCGCAATTGCCGATCCCGTTCTGCAGCTGAAAGGCTGGAGTACTGGCGCCGTGGTCACAGCTAGGAAGAGTAGCTGTCCAGTGGTTCCGGTCGCGATCGGCGGGCTGCGGCTGGACTGGACGCCGGAGACCGTCGTCTTGTCGGCCATCGGAGCGGACGAAAAAACGACTGGTAGCGAGGACCCGCCGTTCCGCATCCACGTCCGCATCGGTAAGCCCGTCATGCCTGCAGGCGATCCCCAAGCAGACACCGGGCAATTGCGTGATGCCGTCGCTGAGCTGATGCAGCGCATACCCGGTTTGCGTCCCGCTCCCGGGGAATCCGATCCTGCTTTTGGCAAGCTAACCCTGCGCGATGGCCGCACTTTGGCTTACATGGATCGTGGCCCGCACACCGGTACCCCGTTTCTCCACTTCCACAGTTTTCAGGGTTCGCGCCTTGAACGCATGGCCGCCCACGACGACCTTCTCGCCAAACTCAACATCCGTCTCATCTCTCCCGATCGTCCCGGCATCGGGCTTTCCACTCCCGCGCGTGACCGCACGGTTGTCGGCTGGGCGGCCGACGTGCGCCAGTTGACCGAACACCTTCTGGGACCGGGACAAGCCTTCTCGATCCTCGGTTTTTCCGCCGGCGCAACCTATGCGCTAGCCTGCGGCCAACTCCCCGGACTGCGCGCAATCGCACTGGTAAGCAGTCTCGGTCTACCCCATCTGATCGCCAACTGGCGGCGCTTCTCGCAGGAAACCTGGCGCATCCTGCTTTCGGCCAAACTGGCGAACTTCCACTCGGCGACCTTCCTCCGGATCGAAAAGAAGCACCGCGACCGCCTCTTCAACCACTGGGAGAGCTACTTCGAGGACGTCAAACGGTCCCTTTCGGCGGACGACCAGCGGCTCCTCTCGCAGCCGGAAGTTGAGGAATCCTTCCGCCAGAACCGTCGCGAGAGCTACGCGCAGGGCCCCGGTTACCTGCTGCAGGAAGTGCAGGCGCTCTACTCCGACCCCCGCATCAATCTCGCCCATCTGGCGGCCTGCACCGTGCTGATCACTCACGGCATTGACGACCGCGTCGTGCCCGTTGAAGTCGCGCGCGATCTCCATGCCAGGATTCCCGGTAGCGGGTTCCAGGAATTACCCCGGCGCGGGCACTATTTTGTATATGAGCCGGATGAGATGGAGAATCTTCTGGCGGCGCTGCTGAAAGCACACCGGAACTGTCCAGGATAGACATCTGAGGTTGCTGTCCTCGGCCCTGTGTAGGCGACGGCTGCTCGATAGTCCTGGATGACCGAGTATCCGTACGCTACTTTCTCACATCGGGGCCTTCGAATTGGTCCTACTTCCAGTATCCGCGATGTACGACGACGGCTTCTGCTTCGAGTACAGGTCCGACGACAACAACACTTGGCTGCTTCGACCTCCTAAAGGTCTCACGACAAGGGAAGAGAAAATCGTCTGATTTGACGATCCTGCCCAACATCTTTGCGGAGCAGCCGAACACGACCGACGGGATGCCGGCCCAGTGAATCGCGCCGCAGCACATCACGCAAGGCTCGGTACTGGTATACAGGGTCGCTTTGGAAAGAGCAACTGATGAAAAAACCTCGGAAGCAGACTGAACGAGATTCAATTCGGCGTGGCGAGTCGCGTCGTGCTTGGTCAGGACCGTGTTCTCGGCGGCTATCATGACGCGTCCGGTCTCATCCACGAGCAGCGCTCCAAACGGGTGATTTCCATTCTTTCGTGCTCTGACTCGAGCTCGATGGCTTGCCTGATGAACTTCTCATGGACTGGATTCACGGCCGACTCGCTTCGTGTTGGCAATTGCGCCGATGTTTGGGGTGACGCCGTTCGCTGCAGCGCAATTGTCGATGCAGCAGTTTGGAGAAACGTGCGGCGATTCGAGGTTCGCATCTATCTTTATGACCACGCGAAGCGGCCGCCATCCCGAGTTGCGGGCGGCAACGTCGCGGCCGGTGCGAGCGTCGCGGGCGCGCCACACTTTGCCCATCGCATCTTTGCCAATCGGCGCAAGAATCCCCCGAAACGGCCTGATAAGGGGCGCTATTTCGCGCCAAGAATGTCCACGATGGCGTAGTTGCCTTCATGACAGGCGTATTCGTAGAGCGGTCCCGGCACGGAGCTGAACGCCAATTCAATGGACCAGGGCTTGGTCCACGTGGACGGATCGTCCATGGTGGCGCGATATTCAATGGTCTTATCGCTTACGCGCGTGAAGCGCTCGGTGACCTTCAGATTCATTGTGGAACCGCGGTAGTGTGTCTGATCGTTGAAGTTGGTCGTTTCGACAACCAGCGTGTCGCCTTCCCAGTGTCCAATGGAGTCGCCGAACCACTGCAGGACAGTCGGGGGCTGGTGTTTCGCGCTCATGTGGATAATGCGGGAGTCGTGAACCATTTCCACCTCGATCAGAATGGAATCGCGGGATTGCACGATCTCGATGTTGTTGTTGTAGAGGGCGGGTACCAGGGGTACGGAGGGAGTGTTGCCGACGAGACAGCGGGTGTCGTTAGAAAGGCTCTTGTAGTCGCCGGGGATAATGCTGCGGCGCCGCACTCGGCCGCGCGCTTCCGGGGCGAGCGGAGGAAGGTGGCCGTCAGGCGGATCGACAACCATCGAGGTCCGTTTCTGACCGCCGATGCGCGCCAATTCAGATCCATTGTCGTAGAAGAGGACGTTGTAGGCGCCGCCTTGGATTGTGACCGGGCGACCGCCGTCAATTGTTGACCCTTCCTCCCAGCGCTGTTTTTCTCTGGCTTCCCACTGGCGAGCTTCCTCATCGGAGAGGGTCGCTTTTCCCGCAAAGACGGCGGGACGCTCGAAAGGTGTGCGAGTGGCGTTGGACCAGATGCCCGAGAGATCGGGATGCCCGTCTGCGACGCGGGGGATTGCGCCTGCTTTGGGAGCTTGCGGGCGAGCAGGGGTGCTCTGCGCGGAAACGGACGCGACCGCCAAAAGGCAAACAACGCTGGATTCGGTCAGACTGCGGAATTTCATGGCTTGTCCTCAGCTAGCGATTATATAGCGACGCGAGGTGTTCTGGCCGGCGGTTCCAGCAATATCCGACGACAGCCCACATGCCGGCGGGAAGGCGGGTGCTTCGCAGTCTCCCGGAAATCCCCTTCGAAAGAAGTCAGCGGGAGGGACCTCGACAACGCCTCGTTGGCCAGCCTAAACTGAAACAATGCGCTGCACTGCCCGGCTCATTTTGCTTCTATCTCTGGCCGTCACACTTTCGGCTGATGACCTTGTGATAACCGAAAAAAGCTTTGGCTGCCTGCTCGACCTGCCCAAGGTGAGGAATACACGGATTCACAACCCCGATCCCGCAAAGCTCAAGGAAGCCATCCGGATCTTCAGGGACAGCGTGCCCGATAAGGAATATCCCACAGGCACAGTTCTGCAGTTGATTCCGGCGGAGGCAATGGTAAAGCATGAACGAGCAGCCTTTCCAAACACTAACGGCTGGGAGTTCTTGGCTCTGAAGGTCTCTGCCGACGGCACTACGATTCTGGACCGCGGAGACAAAGTGCTCAATACGTCATTGAAGAAGCCATGTCTGGATTGCCACTCGCCTGCGGCGAAATTCGATTTCGTATGCGAAAAGGGGCATGGCTGTGCACCCATTCCCGTCACCGATCAGCAGATTGCCGGGATGCAGTCTGCCGACCCGCGTTGTAAGAAGTGAAGCGCTGACAGCCGGGCCACGCCGGTCTCCTCCAACGCCGTTTCCGGGCCGCGAGTTGCGTAAGTTACCATAGGCGACTTTTCGTTCAAGTGGATGTTAGTGGCGCTAGCGCGTTTATGAGGACTCATCTCGCGTCGCTTGCGAATCCGAGAGCGCGCCTATTAGGGTTATCGCCCTTTCACCACCTGTGCCGTTTCCTCTCTTGGGAAGGTGAAGAGCTCGACGAGGGCCCTCACGCGCTCTTTCTGACGCCTGCGCGGAAATCGCTTGGTTCTTGTCAGCTCGGCGATCCCATGGAGGCTCGCCCAAAACAGTTCCGATGCAACCTCTGGCTTCGAGCTTTGTGCCTGAAACAACGCCAATACCTGGGAAAACGCGAAATGCAACTCAGGAGGAGTAGCTCCCCCAGGGTCACCGAAGGTTACGCTGAGGTTGAGCGAAAACATCACTTCGTACAGTGCGGGTGAAGAGACGGCGAACTCGAGATAAGCGGCCGCAACCGATTCGACCGCATTTCCGCGTTTATCCCGTTTCCGCGCCTTCTCCAGAGCCACGCCTATCTCCTTGAAACCTTCGATAGCAACCGCGGCGAGGACCCCGTCGCGGCTTCCAAAATGAGCGTACAAGACGGGTTGGCTGTATGAAATTTCGTCGGATAGCCGCCGAACGGTTACGTTGGACCACCCTTCATAGCTCCGCGATTCGCCGTGCGGCACTGATAATTTGTGCCCGTCGGGCCTGCATATCACGCAGTTTTCGGTCCGCAATTCGGCTTGCTGTCGCTTTCGTTGCCATTGATAGAAATTATAGCGCCGCTAGAATCACGGTTGAAACTTTCTCAGATGCGTGGCATCATATGTAGCGTTGCTAGATTTTCTAACACTACGATTTGATGGTCAACGCTATCCCCGCTACCCGGCGGCTCACATGTTCTGGGGAATATTGTTATCGGTTGTTTCAACTTTGAATCTCCTGAACGAATCCTGGGAACATTTGTCTGAAGATGCTGCATAGGCAGGTGCTGCTGCTGAGTCTGGCATACCGCTACACAATGTCGGTGATTATGCATTTTGCACACAGAAAATTTGAAAGGAGAAACGATGACGACAAAACCAAGAGCTGACGAATCCCGCACGGTGGCTATCGCAGGCGCTAACGGCACGGTCGGGCAGCGCCTGGTGGAGGCACTGCAAGCTTCAGGGGATCGGGTCATTGCACTGGTGCGCCAACCTTCGGCACATCACTTCCCATCTGCTGTAGAGATTCGGAGATGGCAGGCCAGTGATCCGGTAGCTCCAGTCGATGGGGCCCACGCGGTGGTCAATCTGGTGGGTGATCCCATCTTTGCCAAGCCCTGGAGTCGGGCACGCAAGCAGGAGCTCACCCAAACACGGCTGCTTGCGACCCGCTCGCTCGTCGAGGGCATCCGCAAGATCGGAGGAGAAGGATGCACCTTCATTTCTTCCACTGCGGTCGAGTATGCGGGCGATACTGGAGATCGGCAGGTCGATGAGAAGGCGGCCCCTGGGACTGGAGGCTTCCTTGCAGAACTGGCCCAGGTGTGGGAGGCTGAAGCGCAGCGCGTGCGCGAAACTGGCGCCCGGCTGGTGCTGCTGCGCCAGAGCCTGGTGCTGGGGCGAGAAGGAGGAACGTTAGCTGCCCTGCTCCCCGTATATCGCAGCGGCTTTGGCGGCACGCTTGGTCCTGGGGGACAATGGTTCTCCTGGATTCATATTAATGATGCCGCTCGCTTGATCCTACACGCCTTGGATCAGGAAACCATTACAGGCCCATTCATCAGCGCCAGTCCCAATCCTGTTACCAGTCGCGAGTTCGCCAAAATATTCGCGCACACCCTTCATCGCCCCAGGCTATTTCCCATGTCCAGGGGAATGATGAAGCTGTTGTGGGGAGAGCGTGCAGACCTCTTTCTCGATAGCCATCGCACGGTGCCACAAGTGGCTCTCTCCACCGGATTTCAATTTCGCTTTCCCACGCTCTCGGAGGCTCTCTCCGACCTGCTCGGACCCGGTCCGGTTCAGCAGAGTAGGGCTGCGGCTTTGGAGGGTCGATGAAACGTGTCCTGTTCGTCGGTTTTGATCCTGCGACGGTGGACTTTTCGGACCCGGCGTTGCCACCGGGCATGACCGCGGAGAAGATCCACGCTGGGGTCAAACTCGCGCTGGCCGATTTCGCAGGGCGGGGTTGGCACGCCCAGAACTGCTTCATCAGACCCGACGAAACCGCAGTTCCGACGATTGAACGCTTCCTGGCCGGCGACGTTTACGACTGTGTAGTGATCGGCGCAGGTGTCCGCCTCCCTCGCAATGGGCTAGTACTGTTTGAAGCGGTGGTCAACGCGGTCCATCGTATGGCGCCGCAAGCGGCGATCGCCTTCAACACGCGCCCAGAACATAGCGGTGAGGCAGCGGCGCGCTGGATATGACGCGCTTTCGCGACTGGCCCCCCTGGAGGATCGTGGAAAACGGCCGACGGCAGCATTCGCCATGTGGGTCTGGACCAAGTGACACGGCCTCTGACCTGTACTGTACGCGCACATCCGTGATCGAAGGGAGACCACATCAGCTTCCGCTTTACCTACAACGGAGCCTTCAGCAAGGCATTCACGGGCTATCACCAGACGGTACGGCGGACCGAAGCTGCGATATACGGCGCGTGAAGGATGCGAAGCTGTTGGTCTCGATAAGTCGGCCCGCTTCCGTGATCTCCCACATCGCACTTCTGGCCCGCCCTAATCCAAGCTTTGTACGAGTGGCCCGCACTTGTCCGAGATGACGGATCGGATCAATAGGATGTTGGAAGACGTGAAACAATCAGTTAGGGCAGACGAACTCCCCAGGAACTCGGACAACCCAGTGTTTTCACTCCGCGTTCATTGGGGCCTAATTCTTGCGCGGCTTCCTGCGAAGATCCAGTCGCTGGAAGGACTAAGATATGCGAAAAGGGTTTACAAGGAAACCGCAACGGGACGAGCCCGCGACGCCAAGCAAGAACTACATAACGCCTGGCGGCCTGCAGCGCCTCAAAGATGAGCACCGGTTTCTGCTCACCAGGGAACGCCCGGCCGTGACGGAGGTGGTGGCATGGGCTGCGAGCAACGGCGATCGCAGTGAAAACGCCGACTATCAGTACGGCAAGCGGCGGCTGCGCCAGATCGATGGACGGATTCGCTTTCTCACGAAGCGAATCGAGTCCGCGGAAGTGGTTGACCCGGACACGCCGAGAGCGGGGCAGGCGGCGGCGAGGGCATTCTTCGGAGCGACTGTGCGCTATGCCAATGCCGCGGGAATGGAGCGAGTGGTGAACATCGTGGGCACCGACGAGGTCGATCTCAACCGCAACCATATCAGCTGGGTGTCGCCTCTGGGGCGCGCGTTGATGAAGTCGGCAGCGGGCGATCGCGTAGTTCTCCAAGCGCCGGGCGGTACAGCATACCTGACCGTGCTGGAAGTGCGTTACGAGCGCATTTCGGTGGAACCGTTCCGTGAACCACCTGGAGCCGAAGCCTCGGCAAAGGGACTCCCTCGCGGAGCCAATCTACCTGACGAAGTTTAGCGAAGCGGCACATGAACATTCCAGGCCCCGCGCAAGGACGAATTATGAGCTGACCCTAGGGCTATTTGTTCCGCTATTGTTCGAATCCCAGTCGGGAACGCTCGCGTGTAACGGCGCAGTGTTTAGCGACTGCTCCGAGCGGATCGTCGTCAGAAAACCAGACGGTGGCGGGTTAGTAATGGGAAGTCGGCTTATCACCGGCAATCCACCTTGACACAAACGCCCGACTCATACATTGGCGCCCGGCGCCACCATTGATTTCGTGCTTTCGGCATTGCGCGACCCAGAGGCCGCCAAACGGCTGTTTCGCAAGACGCTAAGCCGTCCGTCTCATCCCCAGCCGCGCGTCATCAACACGGATCTGGCACCGATCTACGGCTCGGCCATCTCAGGCGGTGCAGATTACGGGATTGCCGCGCGCCAGTTGATCGCGGAACCACTCGACAGTGATTTTCAGTCCCTCGTCCAAGCTCACTTGCGGACTCCATCCGAGCACCTGGCGGGCACGAGTGGCATCGCCCCGCATGCGCCAGATCTCGTTCGGGCGGTAGGGTAGGACGCCGATCTCGACGCGTGACCGGGACTGAGTGAGCTCGACGACCTTGTGGACCAGGTCGCGAATGGCCACCTCCTCACCGCCGGCAATGTTCATCGGTCCATCGATCTTCTCCTGGTGCTCCGCAGCCAGCAGCATGCCGTCGGTCAAGTTCGTGACGAAATTGAAATCGCGGGTCTGTTCGCCGGGGGTGGCACGGATCGGCTCTCCGCGCAAGCACTTGAGGATTAGTTCGGGAATGATGGCCTTGGTGCTCTGGTAAGGACCGAAGGCGTTGAAGGGCCGCAGAAGGACTACGTTCGTATCGCCGCCAATGCGCTGCTTCATATGGCAGTACATCTCGCCCGCGTACTTCGTGATGGCATAAGGCGACAGCGGGCTGGGATCCATGGTTTCCACGAACGGGACGGTTTCCTGGAGACCATACACTTCCGATGAAGCGATATAAACGAACCTAGGAACGCCCTGGCACACATCGAAGAGATTCGCGGTCCCTTTGGCATTGACGTCGAAGCACTCCTCGACCTGGCCAAAGCTCTGGCCGACGTGCTGGTAGGCCGCAAGGTGGAAGACTACCTGCGGTTCGAAGCGCCGGATCGCCTCCAGCGCGCCACGATTGCGCAAGTCCGCTTCAATTACGTCGATGCAACTCCAGCAGTCCGCCAGCCGGATGTTCTTGACCACGTCGCCGTACCGCACTGTTACGGCTACTTTAGCGCCATGCCGCAAGAGACTCTTGACGAGGTGCGATCCGATGAATCCGGAACCGCCGGTGACGAGCACGCGTTGGTCCCTCATATCGCCTGGTAATCCATGCCGGCCGCGAAATCAGCCAGCTCCTCTTCGGCCTGCATTCTCTCCTTTTCTGTATTGATTGTGAGAAGCCGGCCTGGGTGCTGATAAGCGAACAACGATCCCGACTGAGCCAGGGAGGCCGAAAAATTCATCATGTCCGTCTTGGCTTGAAGCAGCCGGAGAGCCTGCGGCTCGCAGAGCATGAATCCGATATTGATCCAATGTGGCAGCACGGGCTTTTCAGCCAGCTCCGTGATTCGGTTGGTCTCATCGAATCGAATGATCCCGAACGGACTATGCAGTGGGTAAACCGCGAGCGTTGCCAGCGCTCCGGTCGCCCGGTGATCGCGCTGGAGGGCCGCCAGATCAACGTTGGCCAGAATGTCGCCATAGCAGATCAAGGCCTGACCCTGGATGTATGGACTGGCATCCAATATGCGATCCGCCATACTGGCGTCGCCTGAATTGACGCAAGTGACGTTCCAGCAGGGTTTCGCATATTCGCGAACGAACTGCTCAATACACTCCGCCTTGTAGCCGACGCATAAAACAAATCGCGAAATCCCCGATTGTGAAAGATAATTCAGCAGATAATACAACAAAGGCTTCCCGAGTAACGGCGCCAGCGCTTTCGGCAGATGGTCCGTTAACGGTTTCAGCCGTTCACCCTTACCTCCGCACAGGATGACCGCTGTAGGCTGAGACATGGAAAGCAAAGGTTCCGGCCCGTCTACGGAGCTTTATCCGCACGCGCTTGCAGCAACCGCGAATGAGGGAACCTCCTGCTGTGCAGTATGGCTCAGAGCTTGGCCGCAGTCAACCAAACACCCTACACCAAACACCCTACCTCACGATCAGTGCGTCCAGGTCGACGAACACGTCGGTCGCGGAGGCGCTCTTGCGGCCGGCGACGCGGATCTGGAGCGTGTGCCGGCCGGGGCCATTCGCGCGGAACGGCGAAGCCGTTTTCCATTCCACGGATGGGGAGTAGAGGTCGATCGTTCCCTGGCTCTCGCCGTCCAGCGTGATCTCAGCGATACCGCGGTTGAAGGCCTTGGTGTAGACGTACACCACTTCGGCGCCGTCAAACGGAAAAAGCAGCGCCGCGCCTGGGGCCTTGGAATAGGTCAGAGTGCCGTGTGCAGCCTCCGGGAAGCGGCCGCGGGTCCACAGGCCGCGGTACAGTACGCGGACGTCGAAGTCGTCGTACTCTCCTGAAGGCGCGGGCGGGCCGGGCTCATCCCAGTCGCCCGAACACGTATCTTTCAACCGCCCGGCGTAGAACTTTCCCGAACGCGCCTCCGGCTCCGTGCAGTGTTTTAAGAATGCCTCGATAGGTGTGGTCGTGATCGGAACGCCGCTCCCGGGTAATGGCGCCACGACCAGGCCCACGCCGTAGTCCTGCAGCACGCGAAAACAGTCGCTGGGGGAGTTCGTGGCGAAGATACGGTTGTAGAATTCCAGGTTGTGCCAAGTGGTGGTCAGGGCCGGGCCTTGGAGCTCCGCGATGGAGCTGGATTCGAAGAAGGCAACGGGGGCGCCGGCATGGGACCGGTTCAGATACGCGACTAGATTTCGCTCAGGCGCGTGCGCTGTGACATACTCCGCCCGGGCGCGGCTAGAGGCGGGGTTGGAGACGAAATCCCTAAACATCCAGTTCGACGATGGAAGGAAGTAGAGGTCGAGACAAACCACCGCGCCGGCCAGCAACAGCGCGACCTGGTAGAGCCGGCAGTAGACCCGCAAAGGCGACAGCGCGGCGGCAATGAACATCGTCGCGAGTGGGAGTGCGGGATAGAGATAGCGCACATCGGCTCGATCTCGAGCGTCACAGGGACGAAGAACACCAGGGCGAACCCACTCAGCAGCGCCAAGTCCGGCCAGTTCCGGCGCAGGAGTAGGAGGGACAGAGGTAGGAAGAGCAAGTATTGAAATCCCATCGCGCCATCCTGGACCTCGCGGAACAGGCTGGTGTGGAACGTGAGATCAAAAAGCGTGCTCAGCTTCAGATGAGCTTTGGGTTCGGCTGGGGAACCAGACCCGGCCGCAACGACGTACCGGGATGGGAACGTCTTGGGCAGATAAGGAAACACGGGGTCGCCGGTCTTGAAACTGGCCGTAACATAAGGCGGCGCGGAGAAGAAGAGGAAGCAAGCGAGGGCGACGGAAGCTGTCTTTGCCGAGCCAACGACGGACTTGGCGTGCCTGCCGAATAAGGTCCAAAGTGCGATCAAACCGCAGGGCAGCAGGAAGGCGAGCGCACCGAACTTCGCAGACGCAGCGGCGCCAAGCAGCGCGAAGGCCAAGTATAAGCTGGCATCCGGGCCGCCTTCGCGATAGCGCCCCAACGAGAGGAGCGCGCCCAAACACAGCAGCGCCCAAAGATTTTCCGCAAACAACGACCCAGTCACGAGTTGGACGAGCGGCGTGGCGGCGAACATCGTGACGGTTAGGAGCGCCGGCGCAAGGGGCAGCCATTTGCGAATGACAGAAAGAAGGAGAGCGGCGATGCACAAAAACAGGGCCAGGTTAAGCAGGCGCGCAGCCGCTTCGCCCCCGAGCAGATAGGCCAGCGTGAAGCACCAGTCGGCGCCCATCGGCATGACAGCCCAGAGATGCTTGGTCACATCAAACGCCCATTGGTGATTCAGTGCGACGGACGAAGGCACCGTCAGGTGCACTGCCAGGCCGTCGGATCCGGCTTCGGGCTCAAGAGCGACCAGCCAGTGCAGGAGCAGGAAAAATATGAGAAAGCTAGTGGCCGCGTGTTGAGTCCTGGTCAAGCGAACCGGCTTCAACAAGGATGGGATTCTGGCGAGCCAGCCGACGGCCGCGCGGAAATTCCAGAGGAGCGGGGCAGCGAGCGCGGCCAGATATGCGGCCGGATAGTTCACCGGCGCGTGTGCCGCGATGCTCACGGTGAACATATAGATGCTGAGGCCCAACAGGAGGGCGAGAATTGCGCCGGAGACAGAACCGGCCTCGAAGGCGCTCAGCCGGGCGAGGATGGTTTGTCCCAGGACGAGACTGGACAAGAGAATCAGCCCGACCGTCAATAGCGCAAGGGGGCCGGCTGCTACGGCGGTATAGGCGAGCGCGGCCACGAGCACGGCGGGGAAAAACAGGCCCGGCTTCCACAACGCGAATGCGGTGAAACACAGCGCGTAGCAAGCGGTGAAGATCAGGACACGTTTTATGCCAGTTGCGGTCCAGGTTTCCTGGTGGAAGAGGTTTTGATGCAGGAGACCGTAAACCGTGAGCGCCAGGAATGCGACAAGAACAACCCAAAGACTGAGCCGCCGGATTTGTGCGGCCATTACGCCGGAACGGCGGCCTCCTCGAGGGAGAGCGCGTTTTCTAACCACCACCAGGTGCCGCGCATCGGCCAGAGGCCAGAGCGTCTTTTCGAGCACGACTTCGCCGAGCGGAGCGACGGATTCGAGCACGTCCTGTCGCGAGAGAGGGCGCTCATCCGGACGGTTCCAGAGTCCGAAGAACTCGGTCACCCGCCGAGCCACACGATACAGCAAGGTCGGCGTTGGAAAGGACAGGATCGCGTATCCACCGGGCTGAAGCAATTCGAAGTGCTTGCACACCGCGCTCCGGGCGCCGGCCGGATCGAAATGCTCGATTAGGTCAACACTGAAGACGGCGTCTGCATGGAGATTCAAGTTCATGCTCGATACGTCAACGCTATGCTTGCCCACCTGGGGCGGCTGACTAGTGCGTTGGCTCAGGATTTTCAATCCGTGGTCGTTGCTTTCGACGATGTAATAAGCGGAGGGCTGGAGCTCGCGGACTATTCGACCGAGAAAACGGCTCTTGACGCCGCCGGGTTCGACGATGATTCCTCCATCGGCGTAGTGCGGGAATTTCCGCAATGCGGCCAGGAGCACGCGGGCAGTGTGCTTGCGGGTCAGCCGCGCGGTAAAGGGGACCGAGCGGTGGTATTGATTCCAATCGGTCGCGGCCGTTCGGGGACGGCTGGAGAAGACGAAATCGCGCTGCAGCACGAAATTCGCGATAAACAGCAACGATTCGGCACTGAGCTTGGCGAGGATGAGGTCGATCGCGAAGAGTCGGGTCAGCAGGTGGATTAAACCGTAGGAGGCGGCGCCGCTGGCGACCACCAGCAGGATGTACTTAGAGAAGAGAACGCGGTGGCGCTCGTGAGACAGGAATACTGCCTTGCGGGCGGCGTGGTAATTGAAAAGGCCGGCCATGGCGCGGCTCATCAGTTGCGAGACGAGTATGCTCGCAGTGGCTCGATAGGCGAAAACAAATGCCAGGCTGTCCAAGGCTGCCGTGAGAAGAGAAAGCAGACCGAACCGGAACAGGACGAAATAAATCCGCATCGAGTCGCGGATGGGATCAAAATGAGAGGTCGGATTGCCGGGCTCGTAGATGGTCTGAATTCTCTCCTCCACGAGGCTGATGCCGAGATGCTTCGAGGCGATAAGCATGTCGAGTTCAAACTCGAATCCGTTGGAGGTAAAGCTGGGAAGATATGGCAGGAATTTGCAAGGAATTCCGCGCAAACCGGTCTGGCTGTCTTGGACTCGCAGGCCGAGGATCACGCGAGTGAGGGCGCGGGTACATAGGTTGCCGAGGCGGCTGCGAAGAGGGACGCGCTTGTCGAACTGACGGCAACCCAGGACCAGGCAATCCGGATTCTGTTCGAGAGAGCGCGCTACCCTGAGGATGTCGTCAGGGTGGTGTTGTCCGTCGGCATCAGCAATAACCACGCCGCCACTGGCGGGGAACGCGTCCAGGATGTAAGCGATGCCGGTTTTGAGGCCCGCGCCCTTGCCGACGTTGGTGTCGCGCCGCAAGATGCGGATGTTGGGAAGAGTGGCGCAGTGCTCGAAGACAGCTTCCGACTCGGGGCCGTTGCCGTTGTCGACGATGATAATGGCGGGAACGGGAGCCTTGACGAGTTGCTCGACCAGGGCCGTCAACTGGGAACCGGGCCGGAACGCAGGAATGAGAATCGGCGTGTTCACTTAGAAGCAGCTATACAGAACATTCTAGCGCCGTTTATGTGAAACTCGGTCACCCACAGTACTCGCGCCGGAACCGACGTGAGTGCCCCCGGCCCACGTTTTCAGATTCGGCCGAGCGGCTCTCTCCTTCAGGTCCGGTGCAATGTGTTCTAGCATGGTCTAGAGGGCGCCGCGCGTTTGAGCGAATCCAAAAGCCTGTGCATGATTCCCTGGTTGCATCGGTTTACAAACGAGCAGCGATGGCACCAGATGTGTTGTTCCGGCATCGGTACGGCGAATACACTGCACGACGAACATGGCCAGGCTCTGCACATCAACCAGAATTTGACGGACGCCCAAATTCTCAATTCTCCCGATCTCAAGGCGATCCGGGCCGCCATGTTACGCGGCGAATGGCCCACCGCTTGTGAAAGGTGCCGCCGCTCGGAAGAGGCCGGCGCCGTCAGCATACGCCACCATATGAATTCACGCTTTGACCACTGGAGAGCCAGCGCACTCGCCCGCACCGCACAAGATGGAACGCTCGATCAACCTTAAGTCCGCCATGCCGACATCCGCTTGGGCAACGCCTGCAATCTCACATGCCGCATGTGCGGCCCAAGCGCCTCACGTTTGTGGGCCGATCACTACAACAAAGTGCAGCCCAGGAGTTACATCATGCCGGCTTCCGAATTGACCGCCCTGCGTGACAACAACTGGGTCAAGAGTCAGCCGGTCGAATTCCTCATGAAGCAGTGCCTGCCTTCGGTGGAATCTCTTCACTTCGCCGGCGGAGAGCCGTTGATCATTCCGAGATGCTCGAAGCCCTGGATATCTGCATCCAATCGGGTCGTGCCAATCAGATTGACCTTTCTTACAACACGAACATCACGGTAATTCCGCAACGAGTGGCGCGACTCTGGCCGCATTTTCGGAGCGTCTCCATCCTGTGCAGCGTGGACGGATTCGGTGGAGTAAACGACTACATCCGGCGGCCCTCCAAATGGAGCGATATCGACCGCAACTTGCATCTGTTGGATCAGCACTTCGAAGAGTGGAAATTGCGCTCGGTGCTGTGTAGTACCACGGTGCAGGTCTACAACGTCCTGACGCTCAGGGACCTGTTCGACTATCTTGGAACGGGCTTCCGACACCTAGCGCCTGCGCCGCAACTGGTTCCACTCTACATGCCGCACTACCTCTCCATTCAGATTCTGCCGGCGCTTGTAAAAGATATCGCTCGAGAACGGTTGCTTGCGGAACGCGCCAAGGCGAAGGACCGCCTGGGGCCGGGCAGGAATTCCTTCTGACGTCGATCGACGCGGTGCTCAGCTACATGGACGACGCCTCCCAGCCCCGCCACATTCTGGAGTTCCTTTATTTCAGCGAGAAGTCTGACCGCGCGTTCGGGGATTCCTGGCGCAAGGCCTGCCCGGAGTTGGCTCGCCTCCTGCGACCCCCGCAGCAGATGACTACGCCGGTCTGATTCGGGTCTCACCGGCCTCACTCCTCGATCGCCAGCTCCGCCACCAGCGGCAGATGATCCGACGCCACCAGCGACAACCGGTCGCGCTGGAATCCCGCGCGCACGATGTTCAGGTGATGATCGCAATAGATATGATCCAGGTGCAGTAGCGGCAGGATGGCCGGGTAGCTGCGCGTGCGCTGGATGTACGCGCGAAAATCGCGGAACTGAAATTCGGCCGAGAGCGTGCGCGTCACCAAGCCGTGCGTCCACTCGTTGAAATCGCCCAGCACGATGCGCGGCCCCGCGATATCGACGGCCCGCAGCAGATCCGCGTCCAGCAGCCGGTTCGCCTGCGTGCGCCGCTCGCGATGCGCGGTTCCCAGGTGCACGTTGAAAACATGCAGCACGTGCCGCCCAGCGCGAATATCGGTGCGCAGCGTCCCGCGCTCTTCGCGCCCCACCACCGTCAGGTCGATCTGCCGCACCGCTTTCGAATCCCCACCGGCTCAGCGTCACGTTGCCGTACACGCCGCCGCGATGCTTGCGCGTTTCGCCGATCGCGTAGCTATGTCCCAGGCGCTCGGCCAGATAACTGGCCTGATGATCCTCGATGGACCGCCCCTTCGTGATTCACCACTTCCTGCAGCGCGATGATATCGGCGTCCACCCGCTCCAGCACGCGCGCGATGCGCTCGACGCGGCTGCGGCCGTCCAGACCGCGGCCCTTGTGAATGTTGTACGTGGCGATGCGGAAGTGGCGCATGCTCGGGCGCGCTACACCTGATCCTCGATCAAGGAAGCGACCGCCTCCTTGGTGCGCTGCCACGCGCCGCGCCTCCGCCATTCCGCCAGGTCGATTTTCTGGCAGCGCTTCGAGATCGGCGGCGAACACTGCCTCCAGCTCCTCGATCAGAGCCTGGTCATGAAAGCAGACGTTGGTCTCCTCGCTCAGCGCGAACGAGCGATTGTCGAAATTCGCCGTGCCCACGGTCGCCCAAACGCCGTCCACCACCATGGTCTTCTGATGCAGCATGGTGGGCTGAAACTCGTAGATCTCGACGCCCGCCTCGAGCAGCCGGCCATAGAGCCGCAGGCTGTTTTGCCGCGCCCACCAGGTGTCGTTGTGTTCGCCGGCCACCATCAATTGGATCTTCACGCCCCGGCGGCAGGCGCGCGCCAGCATCTCGATCAACCGCAGCCCGGGAATGAAGTAAGGATTCGCGATGTGCAGGTAGCGCCGCGCGCATTGCACCGCGATCAGGTACATGGTGGCGGCCGCCGTGGCGCCCGACGGTCGGCGAGCTGAGAATGGTCTGCACCTCGATGTCGCCGGCCGGCTCGATCAGCGGAAAAAACTCCGGACCGCTCAGAATCTCGCCCGTCGACAGCAGCCAGTTCTGCGCGAAGCCGGCTTGTTGACCCGCAACCGCCGGCCCCTCGACGCGCACCGCCATGTCGCGCCACTCGCGCTCGTTCTCCGCCCGGCCCAGCCAATGGTCGGCCAACCCGGCGCCGCCTGTGAACGCGATGCGTCCGTCGACGATCAGCGATTTGCGATGCGTGCGCTGGTTGGCTCGATTCAGCGTGTACCAGTGGATGGGCTTGAACCAGGCCAGTTGGCAGCCGCCTGACTGCGAGGATCTTCAGCATCTCTTCGCCCAGCGTCGACGAGCCGATCGCGTCCACCAACAGTTTAACGGGAATTCCGGCGCGCCCTTTCTCGGCAAATGCGTCCGCGAAACGCCGGCCCACCTGCCCGTCCCAGAAGATGAACTGCTCCATGGTGATGGACGGTCTCGCGCCGACTCGATGGCCTCCAGCATGGCCGGATAAAATTCGTCGCCGTTGTTGTAGATGTCGACGCGATTGCCGTCCACCAGCGGCATTCCGGTCATGCCGGCCATGGTGTAACGGAATTCCGTCGAGTCGGTGTCGAAGTCCGGCTCCAGCGCGTACATGGCCGGATGCGGGTTGGCTTCGGTGTGATAGAAGACGAACGAAAGCGCTCCGGCGATCGACCGCCAGATACCAGTGGCCGGTTTGATAGAAAACCAAGCGCCGCCGCCAGCCAGAGCCACCAGGCACGAATCAACCGGCGCCCGCGTTCCGCATAGTCGTGAACATCCAGAGGCTCCGGCTTGGGCCGCGGCGGCGCCAGCCGATGGATCTGGTCCTTGGGAACGCGCCGCTTCAGCCAGCGCCGCGACTCTTTCGGTTTGGAACCTGGCGGACGCTGATCCGATGTCTGGGGCAGACACTACCTTACGTTTAACATTGTTGAGACGCTTGCTCGGCTGCTGCATTCGTCGCGAAATGGAACGCCAAGTGCTAACGACGTATCGCGGAGGAGGCGGCGAACATGCTATTTGAAGGGCAAGTTTCGATACGGCTCTCGGAGGATTTTAGCTCTTTTGTCTGCACCGTGCGGTACGCCAAGGTGTTTTCCAAGGTGACTGAGCACACGCTCGGCAACGCCCGCCGCCTCCGATCCGGCGGAGGAGCGTGCTTTTACCCAACCAGTCGCCACAGGACCCACCGCCCGCAGGCATCGCGACGTGCATCATAGTTAGTAAGTGGACCCACAACCTCGGCTGGTCGGCGTTCCTCTTCCGGAACAGATTCGCACCGCGGCGCTTATGGCCGCAACAGCAGCCTCGTTCTATTTGTTCTGGCTGATCGCGCGTCCCTTCTGGGCCGTCATCACCTGGGCGGTGGCGCTGGCGGTGGTCGCCTATCCCTGGCACCGTTGGCTCGCCAAACGCATGAACCGCAATGTGGCCGCGCTGCTGTCGGTCGCCACCGTGACGATCGTGCTGGTAGTGCCCGTGGTCCTGCTCGCGCAGAGGCTGATTCAGGAGACCAGCCAGAGTTTGCAATCGCTCGGCCCCGTGCTCAGCACCGAAGAGATCCAGGCCAAGCTGGAAGGTTATCCGCTGGTGGGCCGCATCGCGTCGTGGTTCGACGTCAGCCTGAATCTCGAACAAGAAGTCCGGCGCGCGGCTTCAGCAGTGGCCGGCAAGGCGACCACGTTCGTCGGCAACACGGTTTGGCTGATCACTCAAGCTGTTCCTCACCGTGGTGACGCTTTTCTATTTTTTCCGCGACGGGCAACGGCTCCTGGACTCGCTGCGCCGCTTCCTGCCGCTATCCGACGACGAGACGCGGCAGATCTTTGACCAGGTGTCCCACACCATCAACGCTTGCTTGTACAGCAACGTGATCGTCAAGCTGATTCAGGGACTGCTGGGCGGCCTGATGTTCTGGATCCTGGGCCTGCCCGCGCCGGTTCTGTTCGGCGCAGCGATGGCGCTGCTGGCAGCATTGCCGCTCGTGGGAACGGCCTTCATCTGGGGGCCGGCCGCGATCTACCTGGCTTCTACGCGGAAGCTGGGGGAAAGCCGCGGTGATGGCGCTTTGGGGCATGCTGGTGGTGGGCTTAATCGACAACGTGCTGTATCCGATCCTGGTGGCCGGCGAACTTCCGTTTCATCCGCTGGCCGTGTTCCTCTCCATCCTCGGCGGACTCATCGCATTTGGCCTGCCCGGCGTCGTGCTGGGACCCGTGATCCTGGTTGTCACCTTCGCGCTGCTGGATGTCTGGCGGATTCGAAAAGAAAAAGAGCGGCGAGCGCATGACCGCGATCTCCACCATCCTGGTTCCCACCGTGCTGTCGCCTCCTGGCGATTGGGCCGCGCGATACGCGGCGCAGCTTGCCACGCGCCTGGATTCGAAACTCGTTTTTCTGCATGCCGGAAACTGCGCGCAACCAGATATCGAAGCGTTCCTCGGCACCGTTGTCGACGGCATCCCGCACGAGATCGTGATTCGCCAGGGCGACCCGGCCGAGACCATCGTGCATTTTGCCCGCGTCCTGCCGGCGGACATGATCCTGATGCCGACGCATGCGGGCGGGCGGTTCCGACGATTCCTGCTGGGTTCCGTGACCGCCAAGGTTCTGCACGATGCCGATTGTCCGGTGCTCACCGGCGTGCATCGCGAAGATCTCACGCCCGCGCCCTCAGCCGAGATTCACAGCATCGTGTGCGCCGTCGACGCCGACGAGAGCTTTGCGCCGGTGGTGCGGTGGGCGCTCGATTTCCAGGCGCTTTTCCATGCGGGTCTCAAGATCGTTCACGCCATCCCTACGGTCGACGAGACCTCGGACAGCCAGGGCGAGATCGAAATCCGGCGCTATCTGTTCGAGCGAGCCACCGGCAAGTTCGACGCGCTGCGCGGCGAAACCGGATTGGATGCGCCTATCACCCTCGCGGGCGGCCCGATTCACCGCGTGGTGCGGGAGGCGGCCTTGCAGGAAAACGCCGGCCTGGTGATCATCGGCCGCGGCCACACGCAGCGAGCGATGGGACGGCTGCGGACTCACGCCTACGCCATCATCCGCAATTCACCTTGTCCGGTGCTGAGCATTTAGCGCGCGGCTTCAATACTCCACCACAACCAGGAACAGACCGCGAGCCGGGGCCGTGGGTCCGGGCGGAATCGAGCAGTCTGGTTCGAGGCGGGCGAGCAGGCCGGCGCAGTCGATATTCCCCTTGCCGATTTCCAGCAGCACGCCGGCGATGTTGCGCACCATGTGCTTCAGAAACCCGCTGCCGGTGACGCGATAGATCAGACGGTCGCGCTCTTCGGTAAGCCGCGAGCAGAAGATGGTCCGCACTTTCGAAGCGCCTAGCTCGTCGCGCTCATCGGACGCAGCGAACGCAGTGAAGTCGTGTTCGCCTTCCAGCAGCGGAGCCAGACGCTGCATCTCGTCGACGCGCAGAGGATAAGGCCGATGGTAGACGTATCGGCGCTCGAACGGCGAACAGATCTCGCCGCGGAAAATTCGATATTCGTAAGTCTTGGATCGAGCGTCGTAGCGCGGATTGAAATCGCTCGCGACCTGCTCGGCTCGCATCACGCGGATATCCAGCGGAAGCAAACGATTCACGGCGCGCTTTAGGTTCTCCACCGGGATCGGATTCTCGATGCTGAAAGCCGCCACCTGCGCCAGAGCGTGGACACCCGCATCCGTTCGGCCGGATCCGGAGACTTGGACGGCGCGGCCTTCGATCTCGCCGATCACTCGCTCGAGCGTGCCTTGGATGGTCGCGAGACCAGGCTGCACCTGCCAGCCGTGATAATCGGTACCGTCGTAGGCGACTTCGATCCTAATTCGACGCATGAACGGGCCGCGATCCCGGCTTGACCACGGGGCTTCCGGCGCGGCACAGCGGGCAATCTTCTTCGCGATAAGCGACCACCTGGAGGGTCTTGAGCGCGACGCGCGGGACTCCGAGGTCGACGGCCCCGCCGCTGCGGTCGATGATGGAGCCGGCGGCGAGAACCCGGGCGCCCGCATCCTTTAGTATGTCGATCACTTCGCGGGAGCTGCCTCCCGTGGTCACGACATCTTCGACAACCACCGCGGTCTCGCCCGGCTCGATCGAGAATCCGCGCCGCAGCACCATTTTGCCGCCTGCATCGCGCTCCGTGAAGATGAACCGCGCGCCGAGCGCACGCGCGACTTCGTGGCCGATGATCAGACCGCCGATCGCGGGCGACACGACCACGCTGACGTTGAGCGTAGGCTCCAGCCGTCGAAACTCCGTGGCCAGCAAACGGCCGAAATGTTCCGCATGACGAGGGTGCTGCAACACCAGCGCGCACTGCAAATACTCGGGACTGTGCAATCCGCTGGTCAGCCGGAAGTGGCCTCGCAGGTAGGCGCCTGTCTCAAGAAACACACCCAGGATGGGCTCAGATTGCTCAATCACAAACGCCACTATAACAGGTGTCTGCGGCGGCTACAGAAAATACGCGGTGCAGCGAAGCAGGCTGGTGCTGGCGATCCGTGTGCACACTGAAGGACTTAGGGGGACGGTTACAAACCCTTACATCCCTTTGCAAAACAAAAGAGATCAGAAACAGTGGAGCTGTAATTCAGCGAGAAGCGGTGACGTCAATACATTCGGATAGAGAATCGCGATGAAGATCACAAAAAGCAAGGTTCTTACGGCGGGCGTGGTGGCGGCTGCTGCCGGCGTCGGCCTCTGGTTCTACTACAGCGGCAGCGCCGAGGCGTCGTTCCGGACCGCTCCGGTGGAGCGAGGAAAGGTGCAGGCCACCATCTCGGCCACCGGAAGTTGCAACGCTATGGTGACCGTCCAGGTGGGCAGCCAGGTATCGGGCAACATCAAGGGGCTGTATGCGGATTTCAACACCAAGGTGAAGAAGGGCCAGCTCGTCGCGTTGATCGATCCGGAGTCGTTTCAGGCGCGCGTAGACCAAACCAAGGCCAGTCTCGCGAGCGCCCGAACAGCGGTAGCAAGCGCGCAGGCGCAGGTAGTAAAGGCGGACGCCGACATCGCCGGGTCGCGGGCAGCAGTGGCCAATCAGAACGCCGTCGATCGCCAAGGCCAAGGCGGCGGCACAGGACGCCAAGACTAAGCTGGCGTCGCGCAAGACCCTGTTTGAACAGGGCATCATGTCGAAAGACGATCTGGACACGGCGCAGTCGACTTACGATCAGGCGGTGGCGAGTCAGGAAGCCGCCGTCGCGCAACTGGATGCGGCCAACCACCAGGTGCAGGCGTCTCAGGCCATGGCCGAAGTCGCGAAGACGCAGCTAGCCACGGCGCAGGCGCAGGTTCAGCAAGCGCAGGCGACCCTGGCTCAGGCACAGCTCGATCTCGACCACACCCGCATCATCGCCCCGGTGGACGGCACCGTGATCGCACGGCAGATGGACGTTGGCCAAACTGTGGCGGCGTCGTTCCAGGCGCCCACCATCTTCCAGATCGCGCAGGACCTGACCAAGATGCAGGTGGACACGAATGTTGACGAAGCTGACGTTGGCCAGGTCCGCATGGGGCAGGCCACTCGATTCACAGTGGATGCTTATCCCGGCACGATCTTTCGCGGAACGGTGATGCAGATCCGCCAAGCGCCCATCAACGTGCAAAACGTGATCACGTATGACGTGGTGGTCGGCGTGTCGAACACCGATCTGAAACTGCTGCCTGGCATGACCGCCAACGTTAAGATTCTGACCAGCGAGAAAGACGACGTTTTGAAAGTCCCGAATGCAGCGCTGCGGTTCCGTCCCGCGGAAGTGAAGACCGAGAATCGCGTCCACGCGGCCGGCAAACGCCAGGCAGCCGCCACCAACCTGTACGTGTTAGGTCCGGATGGCAAACCCAAAGCGGTTCAGGTGAAGCTCGGAATCACGGACGGCCAATTCACGGCAGTGCAGGCCAGCGACCTGAAGGAAGGCGACCAGGTGATCACGGCGAGTTTGACGAAGACGCCGTCCACGACCGGTTCCAGCAGCCCGATGGGCGGCGGCGGCCGGGGACCGCGCTTCTAAGGCAGGCCAGCATGAACGAACAGCTCATCGAAGTCCACGACCTGACGAAGATCTACCGGCTCGGGGAAATGACCGTGCATGCGCTGCGCGGCGTCTCGCTCGAAATCGGGCGGGGCAGCTTCGTAGCGATCATGGGTCCGTCCGGTTCGGGCAAATCGACCTTCATGAACATCGTGGGCTGCCTGGATAAGCCAACGTCGGGCACGTACCTGCTGGACGGCGTGAACGTGAGCACGCTGGAGCGCGATCAACTGGCTGAAATCCGGAACCAGAAGATCGGCTTCGTGTTCCAGCAGTTCAATCTTCTGGCGCGCACCTCAGCGGCCGAGAACGTCGAGCTGCCGCTCTTGTACAGCGGGCGGACCGGCATCAACCGGCACGAGAAGTCCTTGCGCGCTCTCGAGTGGGTCGGCCTCAAGGGCCGCGAGCAGCATCATCCCAATCAGCTTTCCGGCGGCCAGCAGCAGCGCGTGGCGATTGCGCGCGCCTTGATCAACGATCCCAGCATCATCCTGGCTGACGAGCCTACCGGTGCGCTGGATTCGCGCACCAGCGTCGAGATCATGGCGCTGTTTCAGAAGCTCAACCGCGAATCCGGCATGTCGATCATCGTCGTGACGCACGAGCACGACATCGCCGAATACTCGGATCGCATCATCCGCTTCAAGGACGGACATGTCGTCAGCGATGAGCCGGTGGAGCATGTTCGCGACGCGCAGAGCGAGCTGGAAAACCTGCCGGCTGAGGAAGAGTTTGAAGACCAGGCGGTGACGCAATGAACAAAATCGGGCCGGCCATGAAGATCGCGTTCCGGGCGCTGCGCATTAACAAAATGCGCTCGGGCTTGACGATGCTCGGCATCATCATCGGCGTCGGCGCCGTGATCGCGATGGTGGCCATCGGCTCGGGCGCGACGCAGCGCATACGCGAACAGATCGCCAGCATCGGAAGCAACGTGATCATGGTGATGCCGGGCAGCATCACCGCTTCAGGCATCCGGCTGGGCAGCGGCTACGCGGTGAGCCTGACGCTGGACGACGCCAAAGCCATCGCGCGCGATTGTCCGGACGTGCAAGCCGTCGCTCCCAACAGCCGCAGCGGCGCTCAGGTGGTGTACGGCAACAACAACTGGGCCACCATCATCTACGGCACCACGCCCGATTATCTGACCATCCGCGACATCTCAATTCAGGAAGGCGCTGCGTTTAGCGACCAGGACGTCGACGCCGACGCCAAGGTCGCCCTGATCGGACAGACCGTTGTCGACAACCTGTTCAATGGAAGCGACCCGGTGGGCCAGGTGATCCGCATCAAGAAAGTGCCCTTTACCGTAACCGGAGTTCTGACGCCGAAGGGCCAGTCGGCAGCAGGGCAAGATCAGGATGACGTGTTGATCGTGCCGATCACCACCGCGCAGAAGAAGCTGTTTGGCGTGAACCAGGCCCGCGCCAATTCGGTGGGATCTCTGATGGTGCAGGCGCGAGGACCGCAATCTATTCAGCCGGCTGAGGAGGAGATGCGCTCGGTGCTTCGCCAGCGCCATCGCCTGCAGCCCGATCAGGACGACGATTTCTCCATCCGCAACCTGCAAGAAGTGTTCCAGGCGCAGGAGAGTTCCTCACGCGTGATGTCGATCCTGCTGGCCGCGATCGCTTCGGTTTCCTTGATCGTCGGCGGCATCGGAATCATGAACATCATGCTGGTGTCGGTGACCGAGCGCACGCGCGAGATCGGCCTCCGGCAAGCCGTCGGCGCCAAAACCAAGGACATCCTGCTGCAATTCCTGGTGGAGGCGGTGACGCTCTCGGTCCTGGGCGGCGTGGTGGGCATCCTGCTGGGCATCCTGGCATCGAAGCTGATTTCGATGTTCGCACAGTGGTCGACATTAGTGTCTCCGGCAGCGATCCTGCTGGCGTTTGTCTTCTCGGCCTTGGTTGGAGTCTTCTTCGGCTTCTACCCGGCGCGTAAAGCGGCTATGCTGGACCCGATCGACGCTCTGCGCTACGAATGATCCCCGGCTGGCGCTAGTTGGCCCGGCCCTGTAACCTCGGCAGCAGCGGCGCGCGCCAATTCATCCAGTGCTACCATGAGAAATCGCCGGAACAAACTGGCTTTTGTTGCTGTTATCAACCCATTGAGTCCTTCGAGGTATCCCTTATGAGACGTTGTGAGCCTTTGCTGGCGGTTCTGTGTGCAGCCCTGATGCTGGCGCCCGTATCGAGCGCGCAGGAGCGTTCGCCCGTGCCGCAGATCAGCCAGCCGGCCGGTGTGGTGGGAGTGCGCAAGTACTATCCGCCGGTGGTGGCGCCGGTGGATCTCCAAAACTCCAGCCGCATCGAGTCGTTGATGCGCGGCGGCAATCTGTACCTGTCGCTGCAGGACACCATCGCGTTGGCGCTGGAGAATAACCTGGACATCGCGATCTCGCGCTACGGTCCGCTGCAGGCACAATCGGACTATCAGCGCGCCAAGGCCGGCGGAGCATTGCGCGGCGTCACCCAGAACGTAACACAAGGACCGGGCAGCGCATCGGGGGGCGGCGGGCTGTCGCTCAACGCGTTCAGCAACGGCAGCGGCAACATCGGCGGCGGCGTCAGTACCGGCGTGAACGGCCTGGTGTCGCAGCTCGGAACCTCGATCCCGAATTATGACCCATTCGTCACCGGCGTGATCTCCTGGGGCCACACCAGCGCTCCGCAAAGCACGCCCTTTCTCTACGGCACGACGTCCCTGGTGACCACCACCAAGCTTGCCAACTTCCAAATCAGCCAGGGCTTCCCCACGGGCGCGAACGTGACCCTGGGATTCAACAACCAGAACGTCTTTCAGACCTCGGGACGGCCGGATCTGAACCCTTTGCAGACCGGTAACCTCACTACGACGATTACGCAGCCGCTGTTGGCGGGCTTCGGATTCGCGGTGAACCGTCGTGGTATCTACCAGGCCAAGAACTCGCTTCAAGCGCAGGATCTGGTTTTCAAACAACAGGTCATGACCACCGTGGCCAACGTCATTTCGCTCTACTGGGACCTGGTGAGCTTCAACGAACAGGTGAGAGTGTCGCAGCAAGCGCTGGCCACGGCGCAGAAGCTGTACGAGGACAACAAGAAGCAAGTGGAGGTCGGCACCCTGGCCCAGATCGCCATCGTGCAGGCCGAAGCGGAGGTCGCCAACCGCGAGCAGGACGTAACCGTGGCGCAGACCAACGTGCTGCAGCAGGAGACCATCATCAAGAACGTGCTGAGCAGAAGCGGGATCGCGGCAGGGGCCATCGCGGACACTCACATCGTTCCTTTGGACCGGATTCACGTGCCCGACGTCGAGCCGATCGAGCCGATTCAGGATCTGACCGCCCGTGCGCTCCAAGAACGGCCCGAGTTGCCGGTAAGCCGTCTGAACATCGAAAACAGCAAGCTGAGCATCAAGGGAGATCGCAGCAGCCTGTTGCCTCAGTTGAGCGCGTTCGCCACGCTAACTAACAACGGGCAAGCCGGTACGATCAACTCTCTGCCGCCGCTGTCCAACAGCCTGCGCGCCCCGGACCCGTTCTTCATCGGCGGTTACGGAGACTACATCACGCAGCTATTCGGCCGGAATTTTCCCGACTATCGCGTCGGCGTACAGCTCAACATCCCGCTGCGCAATCGCGCGGCCGAGGCCGATTACGTCCGCGATACATTGAACCTTCGCCAGTCCGAGCTGCAACTGCAGAAGCAGACCAACCAGATTCGCATGGACGTTTCCAACGCCGTGATCGCGCTGCAGCAGGCGCGAGCCCGCTATCAGGCTGCCGTCAAGAGCCGCGTGCTCGAAGAACAGACCCTGGATGCCGAGCAGAAGAAGTACGCGCTGGGCGCCTCCACCAGCTACAACGTGATTCAAATCCAGCGCGACCTGACCACCGCGCAGGGCAACGAAGTCACTGCCGAGAGCAGTTACATCAAGGCGCGCAACAACATGAATTTCGTGACCGGGCAGATTCTGGCTGTTAACAAGATCGACATCGATGAAGCCGTCAAGGGGCAGGTCTCGACGCCGCCCACGCCGATTCCGGTGCTGGATCCGAACGGGAGCCGGGGGTCGGCAAGCATTCCGAACGGTAGGGCCGTCTCGGTGGCGGCGCATTGAGTTACATCCATCACTAACCTGGTGAGACGGCGGCGCTGTTTTTCATAACGGTTGCGCGTACCGGAATTGAACGCGGGCGATACCGATCCGGTAATTTTTGCCCGCCACTTTTGGCTAGCTCCTTGAGAAATGAGCTGCTTGCGTTTGGCAGAGCGCTTGCATTTCATCTCTGCGATGAAATCAAGTAATACTCAAGGAGCCATGGTCGATCCTTCCAAATTCCCCGCTTTCTCTGCAAAACGATAGTTTCCATCCAATCTCCATACCCAGATCCCTCCCGGCCAGCTCCTTGAGTCTTTCTGAAAAGCCCACCGGCCGACACAAACGCGACAAGTATTTGCCAGTGACAAGATTTTGTCGACCCGCATTCGAGCGGGTTCGTAAGCCGACGGACTAAGAGGCCCGGAGGCCGGCCTCGGCTATTGAATCGAGGCCGTCGACTTCGCGCCCTTCCGGTGCGCATCGAAGAAATCGAAAATCGCGGGCATGTTCGGCGCGGCCACATCGCTGTGAGTTCCGCCCGGCACCTCGATGTACTTCACCTCGACGCCCAGCTTCTTCATCGCCGCAACCATGATGCGCGACGAACCCACCGGCACCACGGTGTCGGCGTCACCGTGGACCACGATTTCAGGGATGGCGACCGTCTTCTCGACGCTGGCCGGATCGCCTGCGCCCGAGATCGGCGCGAGCGCCGCCCAGATGTCCGGATACTTCGGACCGAGCAGCCATGTCCCGATCGCGCCCATGGAATGGCCCAGCAGGTAAATGCGGTTGTCGTCGATCTTGTAGCGCTCCCGGACCATGCGTAGCACTTCCATCACGTCCTGCTCGCTGAGTTGTTGGTTGCGAGTGTGAACCGCGCCGCGCCCTCCGTATCCGCCGTCGACGCGAAAGCCGAGCGGCGCAACCAGAATGTAGCCGCGCTTCTCCGCCTCGGGGAGCGCGCGATAGTTAGGTCCGAAGAATCCGTCTTCGGTGCCCCCCAGGCCGTGCAGCGCGAGCACCATCGGATACGCGCGCGTCCCGTCGTACGATGGCGGGATGTAAAGGCGATAAGGCATGATCTCGCCCGCAGCCTTCAGATAGTAATGGCGCTTGAAGTCGCCAGTCTTCCCGGCGAACGGATCTTTGCCTCCCTGCGCGGCAGCCAGCGTCTCTTCGGCGAGTGCGATTTCCTTCGTGACGTCGAAAGCGCCACGATCGATCAGGCCGAGATTCACCTTGCGAACGTAGTCGAGCGGATACGCGACGTCGGCCTTCACAGTCTCGGGTGCACCGGCAGCCTCGGTTTCCAGGCGCTGCAACGCGGCATCGAGACCCTTCTCGGCGACGATCCGCATGCTGCACGAGCCGAGCGCACGGTCGCCGTCGAAGACTTCAGCATGGATCTGGTACGCGCCGTCCGGGATGCTGCCCAGATCGAGCTGCATGAGGTAAGGTGACTCGCGCAGGTCGCGGGACACCTCATCATAGGCGCCGAGATCCTTGACGATCTCGGGCGGCTGCGCGGCACGACCGTTTCCGCCGCCCCGGCCATTCTGCGGACCGCGAGGTTTCTCGATCATGACCTTGGCGTGCAGCCCGCTCTTGAGATCGATTTCCGGCGTGTAGATCTGTTCGATCCGGACGGTGTAGGGTCGCGAGGAATCGACGAACGTATGATCGGAGCGCAGCGCGAGTGAGTTGTCGAAATCGAGTTCCGGGGTCCATTCGCCGCCGTTGAGCAGCGTCATGCCTTTTGCGATCAAGCGGCGAGCCTCGCCGATCTGTCCCTTTCTCGTCGCTTCGGCAAGCGCCTGGTCGTTGGCGTCGATCTTCTGTTTCAACTCGCCCTGCGGATTCGCGGTGCGCTTTCGAACCGTATAGCCGAGACGCGTGAGCGCGAAGTTCGGCAGCGCTTGCGGAAACGCAGTCGCAGCGAAAAACGCCAGAGCCGCTGCGGGCGCGATGACGTATCGAATCAATTTCATGGAAACCCTCCCAACTGAAGTTGAACTCAGACCATCGTACTACCGGGGCGGGCGCAAAAAAAGGCGGCCCATGTTGGCGGGCCGCCGGTCGAGCGTCAGGGTTTCAGGAGCAATCTAGAATTTGAGCTTCAATGCGAACTGGATGATGCGCGCGTCGTTGGCGCTTACGATCTGGCCGAATCCCGCGCCGGTGGTTACGCCGGGGACGCCGAAATTGGTGTGATTGACCGCGTTGAAAAACTCGGCGCGGAACTGGGCGGAGAAGCGTTCGTAGATCATGAAGTCCTTCGCCAGGTTGAAATCGAAGTTGACCAGTCCGGGACCGCGTACCACGCCGACACCCGAGTTGCCGAAGATGCGGTTCGGCACGAAACCTACGGCGCCCGGCGTGTTGCTGAGCGTCACGAAGGCCTTGGTATCAAACCATTGGTCGACTGTACGCTGGCTGTCCGGAAGCGAGCCGTCCGAGATCCGGTCCGGCCGGCTGCGCCGCTCGCCGCCGATGTTGACGATCTGCGACTGGTTGATGGTGAGCGGGAGTCCGGTCTGCGCCGTGAAAATCGGCGAGAATTCCCAGCCGCCCAGCACCAGGTCGGCGGCGCGCGACAGATCTTTTCCGAACGCCTTGCCGCGTCCGAAGGGCAACTGCCAGACGCCGGATACCACGAAGCGGCGCGTGACGTCGAACTCCGCCGGTCCGTATTCGAGGCGGCGGCGGTGCGGGTCTTCGGGCTCCTTGAACTCGCCGACATCGACGCCGTTGCCGGCCCCGCTGGTGGCCAAGTGATCCACCGAATCGGTAAGCGCTTTTCCGTACGTGTAGGACGCCAGCACGGTGACGCCCTTCGAGAAGCGCCGCTCGAGCTTGGCCTGGAGCGAGTTGTAATTCGAGATGCCGAGATTTTCCAGGATCTGAATGTCGCCGTTAAATCCGAGCGGCGAAAGCTCGCGCGCGCCGACCACAGCCGCGCCTTGCGCGTTGAAGGTGTAAGTGTTCGGATTCAGGTTGCGGAATGACGGCAGCTTGAGGGCGCGATTGCCGACGTAAGCGAGATCGAACACCAGGTCCTTGAAGGTCTCCTGCTGGATGCCGAAGTTGTACTGCTGCACGTAAGGCGAGCGCTGATTCGGATCCTGGGCTTTCCTGCCGACCGTAGAAAGATTGACCCGGCTGATGTCCACAAATCCCGCCGGGACTCCGTCCTGCAGCCGGAAAAGCGCGTTGCCCGCCTTGAGTGTTCCGCTGCCCGAGATACTCGCATCGCCCAGGATGATGAACGGCGGGTTGAAGCCCAGCAGTCCCTCGCGCCCCAGGCGGTTGGTGTGGTTGTAAAAGATCCCGTAACCGCCGCGGATCACGGTCTTGGAAGTTGCCGAATACGCGAAGCCGACACGCGGCGCGAAATTGTTGCGATCCGGATGGATGAGAGCTTCCTCAAACAGGTCTCCCGATTTCGCGGTAATGAACGTCCCGCTGGCCGGGTCGAAGTTGGCCCACTGGAAGTTCCGCTCGCGCGGCGGCGAAGCAAATTCGTAGCGTACGCCGAGATTGATGGTCAGCTTGCGCGTGATCTTCCAGTCATCCTGGGCGAACAGGAAATACATGTGCTGGTACATGTCGAAGATCGTGTTCGAGTCCTGCTGATAGCGCGAGGGGAAGCCGAGCAGCAAGTCGGCCAGAGCATTCTCCCAGATGCCGTTGCCCCCGGTGAAGCGTCCGCTGTAGTCGAAATTGCCGAGCAGCGATCCGATATCGCGAATGCTGGTGTCGACGTTCAGAAGCTCGACGCCGAACTTGAAGGCATGCGGTCCATGGCTCCAGCTCACCGATTCGCGGATGTTCAGGCTGCGCGGCGTCTGCAGTTGCGGAACCGAGGTGGTGCGTCCGATGCGCCGGAGGTTGCCGCCCGGAAAATTCTGAACGGGTAGGCCGCCGCAAATGGACGGATCAGTGGGCGCG
Organism: Terriglobia bacterium; assembly: GCA_963792065.1. Classification (GTDB taxonomy): domain Bacteria; phylum Acidobacteriota; class Terriglobia; order Bryobacterales; family Bryobacteraceae; genus Palsa-89. The sequence continues at coordinate 900,529 of CAWBUU010000002.1, read as the reverse complement.
CCTTTCAAACCGATGAGGTCGCCTGGGCAGGGCGTACCGAAATTCGGAGGAAGCTGGAAGTAGTCGCCCAGCGAGTATCCGTAGCGGGTTTCGGAAACGAGCGACGGTGAGATCACCCATACCAGTCCGGCCGCCAAGCCTTGCGACTTCAGATCCGCTGTGCCAAACGTATCGTTGAAAGAACCCTCCGACAGACCCGGCCGCGGCGCAGGCCGGAAGAAATTCGTCTTGACGTAAGAGTAGCGCACGAACGCACTCACGCTATTCGAGAAATTGTGGTCGCCGCGAAGATCGAACTGATTGGTGTGGTTCCGGTCCACCGGCACGCCGACGAAGTTGTTGTCGACGGTTGGCGAGACGGCGTTTGGATCGGGGCTTACGTTCAGGATCTTCTGGCCCACCGGATCGATCAGGTTGCTCGGGATCTGCCAGCAATTGCCCTTGCCGTCGTTGCACGCCGGCGTGGCGGCGATGCGGAAGTCCTGGCCGGTGTCGTTGGGATTGAACGGGTTGAAAATGGGCTTCGCGAACATTCCCTGGCGCCAGATCGGCTGCGGGACCGAGCTGAATCGCACCGTGCCGGCAGCGTCGCGCAGTCCCTCGTAGTCGCCGAAAATGAAGGTCTTGTTCTTGATGATCGGGCCGCCTGCCGCCACACCGAATTGGTTGCGCTGGCGGAAGGGCTTGTCGAGGCCCGCTTTGTTGGCGAAAAAGTTGCTGGCGTCCAGCGCGCTGTTACGGAGAAATTCATAGACAGTTCCATGCACGGTATTGGTTCCAGAACGGGTTACAGCATTCACCAGGGCGCCGGCGCTGCGGCCGAATTCCGCCGAGTACGCGTTGGTCTGAATCTTGAATTCTTCCAGCGCCTCCACCGACGGCTGCACGATCTGCGCGTTCAGCCCGCGATAGCTGTTCGAATACGACGTGTTGTCGACGCCGTCAAGCTGGAACGCGTTCTGGAAGGCGCGATTGCCGTTCACGTTGAACACACCTTTAAAACCTACCGACGCCAGACGCGGCGTGGATGCCAGCACGCCGGGTGACAGCAGCGCGAGCTGGTTGTAGTCGCGGCCGTTGAGCGGCAGCTCCACCATCTTGGTCTGATCGATCACCGCGCCGCGGCTGGCGGATTCGGTTTCAAGAATGGGCGCGACACTGGTGACGTTCACTTCCTCGGTCACCGCTCCGACGGTCAGTTGCATGTCGAGGCGCGCGGCTTGGTTCACTTGCAGCACGACGCCTGTCGATACGGCCTGCTTGAATCCTTGCGCGGAGACGATCACTTTGTAGGAGCCGGGCTTCAGATTCGGAAACAGAAAGCGCCCTTCGCTGTTGGAAAGCGTGGAGGCTTCAACGTTGGTGGCCTCATTGACGGCTTTGACAGCGGCGTTCGGAACCACGGCGCCGGCGGGGTCGGTAATCACGCCGGTCAAAGTGGCTGAATCGAACTGTGCCAGCGCGACCGCGGCGGTCAAAGCGGCGAACAAGATCCAAGTCAGCGCTCTACGCGCGGATATAGCGCAATGGTGGTGCTGAGAGTACATACTGGTTTCCCCCCTGGTTAACTATGCGGAATGAGTGTATCGTTTTAGTGTTGCAAGTCAGAAAATGTTCAAAGAAAATTGCGTGAACCCTGCGCCAGCAGTTTATGCTCGAAGGATGTCGATGCGATTGCTAGCGGCGGCCGGCCTTTTGATGACTCTGTCCGTGAGATCACAAGGCCCGCCGGCACAGGAGTTGTCCAGCTACAAACTAACCCGTGTCATCGAATTGAAAGGCGTCACCTACCATGTACAGGGCGTCGAGTTCGACAAGCAACACTTGTGGATTACGTCGGTGGATCGATCGAAGCGGCGAGGCTTTCTGCACCAGTTCTCGATGATGTCGGGCGAACTGGAGCGGGAAGTGGAAGTTCAGGACGGCGACCGTTTCCATCCGGGCGGCATTTCAGCGGACGGCGATTCGTTGTGGATTCCCGTGGCCGAGTACCGGCGCGAAAGCAGCGCCGTGATCCAGCGCCGCAGCAAGCGCACGCTCGAACTGGCGTTTCAATTCGAGGTAGGCGACCATATCGGGTGTGTCGCGGCCGCGCCCGATGCCTTGATCGGCGGCAACTGGGATAGCAAGGATTTCTACTTCTGGGATCGCCAGGGGCGCCTGATTCGGAAAGCGCACAGCACGACCGATGTCGCGTATCAGGACATGAAGTTCGACGCTGGGTACATCGTCGCGTCGGGAAATCTGCCGGATCGCAGCGGCGCGATCGACTGGCTGGAGTACCCGTCGCTTCGCTTGGCGCGGCGCATCCGCGCAGGCAACGACGATCACGGCGTTCTCTACACGCGCGAGGCCATGGCGATTCACGGGAATCGTCTGGTGCTGGTTCCAGAGGACGGCCCGAGCCGCGTGTTCTTCTTTGATCTCGGGAAGACGTCTACTCCGCAAAAATCGCGCTGACCGGCGCCGACCAGCCGGGGAACAGATCGGATTCGAGCACGTCGCTGGCGGTCCGGCTGCGGCCGTCGGGAAGGTGGATGCGAATTTTCGCGCGTTTCGGGATACGCGACCCAAACTTCTTCGGCGCCGTGAGCGAAGTATTGTTCCATTTTCATGTCGAGCTGCGCGGCGGTGTTCGATTCGGACGCGACCTCGATGGCGAGGGCGGGAGCACCTTCGAAGTAGCCGTTCGGGTCACCGCTCTCTATCTGCGACGTTCTTAGAAAGCTGACGTCCGGTTGAAGCCAAGTGTCATCCGACAGTTTGAATCCGGCTTCGATGTAGACTTCCCCCAAGCGCCGCTGCTTCACGTAGGGCCGAAGAGCATCCGATATGTTTTGCTGAACCTTTGTGTGGCGTCGTTTTGGTGGCGGCAAGACGATGTGCTCTCCTCCCAGGAGTTCGTGCTTCAGCCCATCGTCGTGGAACTGCTCGAATTGCTCGAAGGTCAGCAGCGTTCGGGCACTCATGGCTTCATGATAGCGCGAGCACAAAAAAGGCGGCCCGTAACAGGCCGCCCCAAGGCTGGAGGAATGACACCTCCCACCAATCTCGTTTGGATGGATCACGCCTAGCGGCAGCCGCTCGCGACTAACTGCAGCCGCTGGTTCCGCCGCAGTTCTCGCACTTGTAGCAGCTTCCGTTGCGCGTCATCAGCCCGCCGCATTCCGAACACAGCGGCGCGTCGCTCACCACCGGCGCGAACGGCAGCGCCTGCTGCGGCTCGGTCTCGGTCGGACGCAACACCTGGCGCGTTGCCCGCTTCCGCCACCGCGTACTCGGGTCCCAGGAACTTGGCGCCCATCCAACGGAAGATGTAATCCATGATCGACTTGGCGTACGGCACCTGCGGATTGCCGGTCCAGCCGCTCGGCTCGAAGCGCACGTGGCTGAACTTGTCGACGAAAAACTTCAGCGGCACGCCGTACTGCAGCGCGTAGCTGATGCTGGTGGCGAAGCTGTCCATCAGACCGCTGATGGTCGACCCTTCCTTGGCCATCGAGATGAACACTTCGCCCGGCGTTCCGTCTTCGTACAGGCCCACCGTGATGTAGCCTTCGTGCCCGCCGATCGAAAACTTGTGCGTCACCGACTGCCGCTCGTCGGGCAGCTTGCGGCGAATCGGCCGATAGACAATTTTCTCAGTGACCGCAGCGGCCGGCGCCACGGCCAGCGGCCGCCTTCTTTTCGCCCTTGCCTGTGCCCGAACTCAGCGGCTGCGCGCGCTTGGAACCGTCGCGATAAATCGCCACCGCCTTCAGCCCCAGCCGCCAGCTCTCCATGTAGGCGTCCATGATCTCTTCCACCGTGGACTCCTCGGGCATGTTGATGGTCTTCGAAATCGCGCCGGAAATGAACGGCTGCACCGCCGCCATCATGCGAACGTGCCCCATGTGATGGATGAAGCGCTTGCCGTTCTGCGGGCGGAAGCTGCAATCGAACACCGGCAAGTGCTCGTCCTTGAGACCGGGCGCGCCTTCGATGGTGCCGGTCGAATCGATGTGCGCGACGATCAGCTCCACCTGCTCGGGACTGTAGCCCAGCTTGATCAGCGCCTGCGGCACGGTGTTGTTGACGATCTTGATGATGCCGCCGCCGACCAGCTTCTTGTACTTCACCAGCGCGAGGTCCGGCTCGACGCCCGTAGTGTCGCAGTCCATCATGAACCCGATGGTGCCGGTGGGCGCGATCACCGTAGTCTGCGCGTTGCGGAAGCCGCGCGCTCGCCGAGCTTGTAGGCATCGCCCCAGCATTCTTCCGCGGCCTGGTACAGATCCGCTGGAACGCGCTTGCTGTCGATGCCCGCCACCGCCTTGCCGTGCATCAGGATCACGTCCAGGAACGATTCTTCGTTCTCGGCGTAACCGGGGCACGCGCCCACGCCCTCGGCGATGCGCGCGCTGGTCGAGATACGCCTGGCCGCACATGACGGCCGTGATCGCGCCGGCCCAGTCGCGGCCCTGCGGGCTGTCGTAGGGGATGCCCATCGACATCAGCAGCGCGCCCAGATTGGCGAAGCCGAGGCCGAGCGGCCGGAAGTCGTGCGAATTGCGCGCGATCCTCTCGGTCGGATAGCTGGCGCTGTCCACGATGATCTCCTGCGCCATGATCACGGTGTCGCAGGCGTGCCGGAATGCTTCGACGTCGAACTCCCCGCCCGGCCCGACGAACTTCATCAGGTTCAGCGACGCCAGGTTGCAGGCCGAATCGTCCAGGAACATGTATTCCGAGCACGGATTCGACGCGTTGATGCGCGCGGTCGCTCTTCGAGGTGTGCCAGCGATTGATGGTGGTGTCGAACTGCATGCCGGGATCGCCGCACTGGTGCGTGGCTTCGGCGATCTCGCGCAGCAGATCCTTGGCGCTGTAGCGCTTCTTGGGCTGGCCGTCGGCCACCGAGCGGGTCCACCAGTCGCCGTCCGATGCCACCGCTTCCATGAACTGGTCGGTCACGCGCACCGAATTGTTCGCGTTCTGGAAAAAGATCGAGCCGTACGCTTCGCCGTCGAGCGACGCATCGTAGCCGGCGTCGATCAAGCGTGTGCGCCTTCTTCTCTTCCTTGGCCTTGCACCAGATGAACGTCTTCGATGTCGGGGTGATCGATATTGAGGATCACCATCTTCGCCGCGCGCCGCGTCTTGCCGCCGGACTTGATCACGCCGGCGAACGCATCGAAGCCCTTCATGAAGCTGAGCGGGCCGGAAGCACAACCGCCTCCGGCCAGCCCGGCATTTTCCTCGCGCAGCGGCGAAAGATTGGTGCCCGTGCCCGACCCCCACTTGAACAGCATGCCCTCGGTCTTCGCCAGGTCGAGAATCGACTCGAGCGAATCCTTGACCGAGTTGATGAAGCACGCCGAGCATTGCGGCCGCGACTCGCCCTTCTTCAGCTTGACGATCGTCGTCGGTCGCTTCGTCGTAGTAATAAGCCGTAGCCGCGCGCTTCGCTCACGCCGACGTTGAACCACACCGGCGAATTGAAGCAGGCCTTCTGCGTGAGCATCAGGTGCGCCAGCTCGTTGCGGAAATTCTCGGCGTCTTCGGCGGTCTTGAAATAGTGGCCGGCTCTTGCCCCAGTCGGCGATGGTGTCCACCACGCGATGCACCAACTGCCGCACGCTCGACTCGCGCTCGGGCGACCCCATGCGGCCGTGGAAATATTTGCTGACCACGATGTTGGTGGCGGTCTGCGACCAGCCGGCCGGAACCTCGACGTCGTTCTGCTCGAAAATGATGGCGCCTTTGTCGTTGGCAATCGTGGCCGAGCGCAGCTCCCAGACCAGCTCGTCGTACGGGGTTTTCCCCGCCTCCAGCTTTGCGGTGAAGTACTTCGGAAAGCTGACGCCCGTGCGATCGGTTACGGGAAGCGGCTTTTTGCTGGTGGTCTGTCCCGTCTGGAATCTTGGCCAAGTGCGACGCCTAGTTGGCCCATTTACTATTCTCCTCTGTCTGCGACTTGGGAGTGTTGTGCATTATCTCTTGTGCGGCTGTCTGTAATCATGCCGCAACCTATAGTAGGTGCGTCAAGGATTATATCTATATACAGTGCAGTATGTTACGCGGAAGTCGATTGAAGCCGGGCAACTTATAGGTTTGACTTCGATTTCCGCCCGGAGCGAGCGGCCTCGGTCCGACGCGGATTTCCAGGCGTGTGACGGCCGGCGGCGAGGCCCTTCGGCAGCTGCAAATTGATCTCGTAGCGGGGCGGGCGCGGATCGGTGCGCAGGATTTCGAGATGCTCCACTGGACGGCCGTCGACCGTAGCGTCGATCGCCTCGGGCGCGGCCAGTTCTTCGATCTGGACCTTCAGCGTTCCGGTGCTCGTAGCGTACTTCTCGACCAGGTTGATGCCGTCGGTGATGGAAACGATGCGAGGGACCAGCGGGCCGGCGGGAAAAATGCGAGCCGTCGCGGCAGGCGAGATGCGGCGGCCGTCCGACCAGGACTTCGACCGGCACCAGGCCGGTGCGAACCGGCTGCGGGAGCCACGCGTTGAGTTGCTGGAGTCCGTCCGCGCCGACGCGGGCCGATGTAGATTGGGACTCGCGCGCGCGCCGTCCACCAGAATTTCGAGATTGTTCAGATCGCACTCGGGCGGCAGATTCTCCATCCAGACCGAGATCGCCGCGTGACGTCCGCGATCGGGGATCAGCGGCTCACCGGAGTAGGCGTTGGTCACACGTCGAATCGACGGCGGCGTCGAGCGGCTGCTGCTCGCCTGCGTTGCAGGCTTGCGCCAGGTGGTCCACATGTATTGCGTGTCCACGCCGTCCAGGTTCAGAAGTTGGAGACCGTTCTCGCGAGTGAACGCGCGGATCTCGTCGGGCGTGAACACGACGCCGCTCCAGGTGTCGGGCATCGCGGAGTGCGGAAGCCCGTTGAACTGGCCGTGGAAGACGCCGCCGGGCTTGAGCAGCGCGGACGGTCTCGCGCATGTATTCGAGCACGACGTCGCGGCTGGGGATGTGCTGGAAGACGGCGTAGGAATAGATGAAGTCGAACGACTCGCTCGCGAACTGCGCGAGGCGTGCGCTCTCCACCGCCTGGACGTGCGCGTGCGGGATGTCGCGGAGGCGTTCGCGCGCGAGGCGGATCATTTCGTCCGAGACGTCCACGCCGTGAATTTCGGCGAAGTGGCGGCTCAGCGGCTTCATCAGGCGGCCGGGGCCGCAGCCGATTTCGAGCGCGCGCCAGCCGCTGCTGGTTTTGTGCGAGGCGCTTCAGTTCTCGCTCGATCAGCCGCAGCACGTCGGCCGCGGTCGCAAGGAAAGCTGCTTCGTCCTGATCGCGCCCGCCGAATGCGACGTAGTAGTTGGCGTCTTCGCGCGCGCGCTGGTTCCAGTCCGACGCGCATGCGCTTGGCTGACGCTGCCTGGCTGGTCACTCATCGGTGCACTGATTGTCCTTGATGGTATTGTCGGAGAGCTTGACGCCGGGCGCGGCCTGGATGCAGCGCGACTTCATCTTCCAGCCGCTGATGGTGTTGCCTTCGATGACGATTGCCGCGGGCGGGCGCCGGATGTTCGGCGTGGCTGCCCAGGTAGATGCCGGTTTCGAGCACCTCCGGTTCGCCCAGCGCCTGGCATCCGAAGCGCGCGCGATTTTCGTTGCAGTGCGCGGTGTTGATGTGGATCAGACGATTGCGCAGAATGCGGTGGCCGGAGCCGATCAAAGAAGATGCCGCCGAACTTCATGCCTTCCAGGCGGTTGTCCTCCACTAAGATGTTGCGCGACTGCATGTCGATGTTGGCGTTGTTGAAGACGATGCCGAAGTGGCCGAAGGGGTAGTCTTCCGGTTTGCCGCGATTGATGCAGGTGTTGGCGCGGACGGCGCCGTCGTGAAAACCGTCCAGGTCGATGCACTTGCCGTTGATCTCTTCGAACTGGTTGTTTTCGTAGCGCGAGCGCTCGACGTTTCCGGCGGTGTCGATGCCGACTGGAGTGCCGCCGCCCTCGGCGTCGATCACGTCGGCTGGATATCCGATGCGGCTGCCGTGATTGCCGGTCACTTGCGACGTCGATGGCGTGGCCGACCTGGATGGCGTCGCGGCCGATCTCGGAGAACTGGTTGCTGGCGATCTTGCCTCCGGTGTTGCGCGGCGATCCGTACATCGAATGCGTCCAGACGGCGTTGCCGCGGATGTTGCGGAACACCGAATCGGCGACGGTGAACGAATCCGTGCCCTCTTCGAGCAGAATGCCGCCCGTGGTGTTGTTGCGGCCGCTCGGCGTTGCGCGAGCCGCTGTCTTCCACGTCGCAACGTGATGGAGCAGCACGTCGCGCGAGTGGTTCACCAGAATGGCGAAGCTGGTGATGTTCGCGAAATCGACGTGGTCGATCTCCAGACCGCTCGCGTTCACGATCAGGATGCCGTTGTTCGGGAACACCGCGGCGAAGGATTTGTCGGACGGCGCGATCGGCATGCGGCTTTTCGAGCGCCGCCCGATTGCCGTCGATCGCGAAATTCTGCGAACTTGATCCGCCGGCAGCCCTGACAGCTCAGAATGGCGCGGCCGCGGAACTTTGGCGAAGCGCGCAGCGTGGTGCCGTCGCCGGTGATGGTGAGATCGTGCGCGCCGTCGGGAAGGCGCAGCTCGGAGGAAACCTCCACGGCGCCGGACGGCAAGATGAAACGTGCCGGTGGAGGGAATCGTGATTGCGGCGAGCAGCGCGAGGACCAAGCGTTATTCTATCTAGCATGGCGATCGAGTTTCGCGGCGTGAGTTTTCCTCCGCTGCACGATTTCACGGCGGACGGCTCCGGCCGGCGCGGTGATCGGGATCATCGGCGAGAAAGGCGGCGGGCCAGGGCGCGTTGCTGCGGGTGGCCGCGGGATTCGACCAGCCGGTCGCCGGCCAGGTGGTCTTTCATGGCACCCGCCGCTACTGCGGGCCGACCGGCGAGCTGGATTTCTCGGCCGTCGACCTGCTTTGATCGAGCATTCGCTGGCCGGCCTGGACGCGTTCGCGCAGGCGCAGGCGCTCGGTGGGGATCGATCGGCTGCGAAGCGACGGGCGGCACGCTGCTGATCGTATCGCATGAGGCTGGATTTGCTTCAGAGAGCTGTGCGACGAAATCTGGTGGCTGGATGCGGGAAAGCTCGCCCGGCGCGGCGATCCGCGCGAAGTGCTGGACGCCTATCGGCGGCACATCGCCGAGAAGTTCCGCGCCTGGGGCGCGACGCTTCCGAATCCCATCCGCACCGCGCTGCGGCGCGGCGACGGGCGCGCGGAGATTTCGCGCTCGAAACGCTGGGCGCGACGGGCACGCCGACCAGCGTCTGGCAGAGCGGCGAGGAAGCCACGGTTCGCGTGCGGCTCCGCTACCGGGACGCCGTGGAAGATCCGGTGATCGGCATCATGATTCGCACGCGCGTGGGGCTGGATGTCTACGGCACGAACACTGAACTGGAGAAGGTAAAGGCCGGGCCTTGCGCGCCGGGCGACGTACTGCAGTTTGAATTTCGCTTTCGCTGCGATCTGTGCCCGGGCGAATACACGCTGACGGCGGCTTCGCACGATCCCGACGGCACGGCGCACGATTGGATCGATGATGCAGTCGCGTTTGTTGTCGCGGATTCGCGGTACACGGCTGGCGTTGCGAATCTGCGCGCGAAAGTTGCGTTCACACGAGTGTGAACGCTGCACGCACGAGTGCGTGCGCCACAGCGACTACTTCGGTTCCAGGATAAACGTCGGGGCTACGCCGGACAGAGTAGAGAAGCCCGCCGGGCCGACCGCCGTCAGCCAGCTCGAGCAGCCCTGCACTTTGCCGAGATAGGAATGCGGATGCACTTCCACGCGCATCTTCTGCATTTCCAGATGCCCGTACTGCAGCACCGGGAAACACGTCCACCACCGGCTCCACCACTTCCTGGGCGACATAAGGATTCCGCAGCGCGGTCTTCAGCGCCTTCTCCCAACCGGCTTCGTCCATCTCCGAGCCGCGGAAAGTGTTCTGATCAGCGCCTTCGTCGTTGGGACGCAGCACCAGCTTCTGGCGATTGTGCAGAATGAACTCGGGCAGGTCCACCAGCCGCTTCTTGTACCGGGTCTTGGAGTCCCGCACCAGGCGCGTCCAGGGAATGAATTCCTGGATGGCGCGGCGCTCGGCCGCCGGGAAGCCGCGACGTAATCTCCTCGTCGGTGAGCAACTCGAACATCGCTTTCTTCTGCGCCAGCTCGGAGCGGAAGCTGTTCACCAGGCAAAACGCGCGATCCTGGTAGGCGCGCAGCAGCGGATGCGTCAGGTCGAAGCGCACCAGAAATTCCTGGACCTTGATCCGGCGGAAGATCAACTCGATCGGGAAATCGCCGCGCGACAAGCACGCCGTTGCGGTATTCGAGCTGATCGGGCGAAACCACTTCCACGCGATGCCCTTCCGCGTGAACAGCTGCGCGATCAAAGTGCTCTCGCCCGATTCGGTGGTCTGGAACGGCTGGCGAAATTCCAGAATCGCGATGTTCGGCTTCTTGTTCTTGCCGCCCCATTCCTTATAAGCCTTGAGAATGGCCTGCAATAGAAATTTCGTTCCGGGAAGTTTTTCCAGGCGATAGCGCTTGCGAAATTCCTTAACCGGAGCCGCGTCGTAGAACAAATCGGACAACGCCTCGCCGTAAGCGACACCGATCGGCGTGTCCGGCATGAAGCTGGCGAATCGCAGCGTTCCGTTGTTGAGATGCGTGTCGATCAGCGAAGTGACCGAGAGAAACGAATAGCCCGGGATCCACCGATGCCGAGCATCTTCTCGGCCGGCAGCAATTCCATGCGCGAAAGCAGCGCGGGACTCGCGATGGCCAGCTTCTCGGTGCGCTCCATCGCGCTCGAGAAAGACTCCACCGCCTTGACCAACCCGGCGTACTGCCTGCGCGTGATAAAATGCGGACGCAGGACAGGAGAGACGGGTCTCCCGCCGACGGCCAGGTTGTTCGCCTTCATGCGATCCTGGAGTTGGTGTGCCCAGGCAAGGTCCTGGTAGTGACTGCCCTCCAGGATTTTGTGGTAGCGAGCTATCGCCTCGCTCAACTGTGTCATTTCACGTCCGATATCTTTCTTAACCCCAGTATCGCACGCGGGATTACGAAAAGGGAAGCAAGCCCAGCTAGAATTCTCTGCTTAGTTCTTTATTTTCTATGTCTTATACAGTGATTACGGCGCGCAGCACGATCCTGGTGGCCTTAGCTGGCGCTGTTTCTGGTCGTCTTTCGGCCTCGGCGGACGAGGGTCATGTGGCTTTTCGACCACTTCCCCAAAGCGCAGGTGGAGCAGAAGTATCACGTCCACATCACGGACGATTTTCTGCAGCACATCGAGCGATCTTCAGTGCGATTCAACAACGGCGGATCCGGTTCGTTCATCTCGCCGCAAGGCCTGCTGTTCACCAATCATCACGTCGGCGAAGATTGCATCCACCAGTTGAGCAGCGCCGAGCACGACTATCTGGCCGACGGATTTTACGCCGCCGCGGAGAAGGACGAGAAGACCTGTCCCGGATCTCGAAGTCAACGTTTTGCTCAAGACGTCGGACGTGACTGCGGATGTGAACCAAGGCGTCGAAGACTCGACTCCGAGCGCCGAGGCGAATCGCATGCGCAAGGCGTCGATGGCGCGCATCGAAAACGACTGCGCGACAAGTCGAGCGGGAATCGCTGCGACGTCGTGACGCTGTATTCGGGCGGCCAGTACAGCCTGTATCAATACAAGAAATACACGGACGTGCGACTGGTGTTCGCGCCGGAATATCGCATCGCGCAGTTCGGAGGCGATCCGGACAATTTTGAATATCCGCGCTACGATCTGGACTTCGCGTTGTTCCGGGCGTACGAAAACGGCAAGCCCGCATCGACGCCCCGACTACCTGACGTGGAGCCACGCGGGCGTGAAGGACGGCGAGCTAGCGCTGGTCTCCGGCAATCCGGCTTCGACCGGGCGCCTGCAGACCATGGCGCAGATGGAGTTCAGCCGCGATGTCTCCTATCCGCGTGATCCTGCGGATGCACAAAGGCAACATCGACCGGCTGCTCGCGTTCGGCGCCGCCAGCGCGGAAAACAAGCGCGTGGCGCAGGACTATCTGGACGGCGATCAAAACAGCTACAAAGCGATCAGCGGGTTCGAGGCCGGACTGCGCGATGCCGAGCCTGATGGATCGCAAACGGGCGGATGAGCGCAAGTTGCGGGCGGAGATCGCAGCGGATCCGGCCAAGCAGGCCAAGTTCGGCAAGCTTTGGGACGAGGTCGCGGCCGCCTACCGCGAATACGCGACGTTCTTCAAACCGTACTATCTGCTCGAAGCGAGTCCGGGCGACACCGAGCTGCTTGGGATCGCGCGTGAAATCGTGCGCTACGCCGAAGAGACTCGCAAACCGAATGACCAGCGACTGCGCGGCTACCAGGATTCGAACCTCAAGTCGCTCGAACAGGGCATGTATTCGACGGCGCCGCTCAGCAATCCGCTCGAGGAGCTGATGCTGGCTGAGTATTTCCGATTTCTCTCGCAGGAACTGGGCGCTGAACGATCCCACCGTGAAGGCGGTACTCGCGGGCCGCACACCGGAGCAAGCCGCGCACGCCTACGTCGCGACCAGCAAAAATCCAGAACGTGGATGAACGCAAGCGGCTGGCGCACAGCCTGGATCTGGTGAAAAGCTCCAATGACGGGATGATCCGGCTCGCTCTGATTCTGGATGGCCCGGCGCGCCGCTACCGCAGGGAGTTCGAGGACAAGGTGGAAGCCGTGATCAACTCCAGCGCGGCCAAGATTGCGCAAGCGAGGTTCGCGGTTTATGGCGCCAACGAATATCCCGATGCGACCTTCACGCTGCGCCTCACCTACGGCCAGGTGAAAGGCTACGAGGACGCGCGCGGCCACGCGGTTCCGTACGCGACCACACTTCGCGGGCTTGTACCGGCGCGCCACCGGCAAAGAACCTTTCGAACTTCCGCCGAGCTGGATCAAGGCGAAGGCGTCGCTCAAGCTCGATACGCCCTTTGATTTCGTGAGCACCACCGACACGCACGGAGGCAACTCGGGCAGCCCGACGGTCAACGCGAAGGGCGAGATCATCGGCATCCTGTTCGACGGCAACATCGAAGGATTGCCGAACCGCTACCTGTTCACCGATGAGCGGGCGCGCAGCGTGCATGTCGCCAGCAATGCGATTATCGAGAGCCTGCGCACGGTGTACCACGCCGGACCGTTTGTTGCGCGAATTGGGATTTTGACGAGCCGCCGAAAGCCTAGGGCGCGACGGTTTCCACGGCAGTCTGGCTGACTACCAGCGCGTCGTTGGAGTCGTAAGCCAGAAACTCCACCCGATTGCGTCCCGCGTCTTTGGCCGAATAGAGCGCTTGATCGGCTTTGCGGATCAAGCTTTCAGGATCCCAGGACTGGGTTGGAAGCGCGGTGGTGACACCGAAACTGGCCGTAATTTTCAGCGATGTTCCGTTGAAGGTCATGTCGATCTGCGAGAGCTGCTTGCGCAAGCGCTCGGCCTGGTTGAAGCTGGCGGCCTCATCGCAGCCCGGCAGCAGAATCAGGAACTCTTCGCCCCCGTAACGGCCGATCGAATCGTATTCACGGATGGCGCCCTTCATGCGGCGTGCCGCCTCGCGGAGCACGGCGTCGCCGGCCAGGTGACCATAACGGTCGTTGACGTGTCTTGAAGTGGTCGAGGTCCACGATCACCACGCCGATGGGGCCGCTTTCCCGCAACGAGCGCGACAGTTCCCGGTCCAGGATTTCGAGGATCGAATTGCGATTCCACAGGTGCGTCAGCGAGTCGCGCGTGGCTTGCTCGCGCAGGGCCTCGCGCGCAGCCAGCAGCTCGGCTTGCATGTCCACCAGCCGGGTTCCGGCGCGCAGCCGGACCTGCAGTTCATGCTGATCGAAGGGCTTGGTGATGTAGTCGTCTGCGCCCGCTTCCATGCCTTCGATCAGGTCTTCCTTTTGGCTCTTGGAGGTCAGCAGCAGAATGTAGGTATAGGGCTCGTGGGCGCGCTGCCTGATCTTGCGGCACACTTCCGGTCCGGTAAGACCGGGCATCATCCAATCCAGGATGGCGAGCTGCGGAGTGTCGTCCCGCTGGAGAGCCTCCAGAGCCTCCCCACCATCGCAAGCGACCACTACGTCGTAGCCCCACTTTCGAAGCGTGGCTTCGAGCAGGTGGCGCGAGACTATGCTGTCATCAGCGATCAGAATCTTCAAGTTTTCGCCCCGAAACTGTGGATGCAGATTCAACTCTAAGTGGTTGAATTCCGTCCACCAATTTCTCATCGGCAGGGAATGGGCGTAACGTTAGTGCTGTACAAGCCCTTATGTGAACCCGCGAAACCTTAGTACTGCTGCCCCGCTATGAGCTGCCGACGCCAGCCGATCCAAGCGGTCCAGCGTAGCCTCGATATCGGCTTCCGTGGTGCGCGGGTTGATGGTGCAGGTTCGCAGTACGGTTTGTCCCCGCAACGCGGTGGAGGTGATCAGAGCGAACCCGTCTTCCAGCAGCAACTTGCACCAGCCGCAAGTGGGCGGCATCGTCCAATGAAGAATGGCGGAAGCAGACCACTGCCATTTGCGCGGGACTCACGATCTCCCAGCCCGGCATCCGGCGAGCCACGCCTCAGTGAATTCCCCTAGCGCAAAGCCTCGTTCGATGGCCGCACGGAACGACGCCATGCCGAAAACCTTGATGGACATCCAAAGCTTCAGCGCGCGGAAGCTGCGGGTAAGTTGGGGGCCATAGTCGGTGAAGTTGAACTCGGAGGAATGGAGCTGGGTGTCCTTCAGATATTCGGGCAGGATTCGAAACGTGTCGCGCAGATGGTTCAAATCGCGGACCAGCACGCAGCCGATTTCGAAAGGCTGGAAGAGCCACTTATGCGGATCGAGCGAGAGCGAGTCGGCCAGGTCCAGGCCTTCGCAGCAGCTCGCGGCCGCGCGGCGAGATAGCGGCTGAGGCGCCATAAGCGCCGTCCACGTGGAGCCACAGGTTCTGCTCGCGGCAGAAGCGCGAGAGTTCGGCCAACGGATCGACGGCGCCGGTGTTGGTGGTGCCGGCGCTGGCGATGACGCAGAAGGGACGCAGGCCGGCGGCACGATCCTCGGCGATCGCGCGCAGCCAACTCGGCGACCGGCAGGCGAAAGGCGGAATCGGAGGGCAGTTTTCGAATATTGCCCGGCAGCAATGCCGATCAGCCGCAGCGCTTTTTCAAGCGATGAATGCGCCTGATCGGAGAAGTAAACGCAGGCGCCGTCCAGACTGGTCGTCCAGCATGACGTGCCGGGCCACGGCGAGCGCGGTCAGGTTCGCCAGGCTGCCGCCGCTGACGAACAGGCCGCCCGCGCTCTCCGGCAGACCGCAAGCCTCGCGCAGCCAATCCACGACCGCCAGTTCGACGGCCGCCGGACCCGGAACCGCTGATCCAAGTGCCGGCGAAGATGTTGTAGCCGGAAACCAGGGCGTCGGCCATTGCGCCGACGAAATTGCCCGGACCGGGAACGTATGCGAGAAAGCGCGGATGGTTCACGTGCATGGAGTTGGGGAAAACATCGCGCACCAACCGCGCCAGCACGGTCTCGAACTCGGCGCCATGTTCCGGCGCCGGTTCGTCGAATGCAGGAATCAGAACGGCTGGATCGCCTTTGGCTCCCGACGGGCTGTGTCCGGAGCGTGGCCAGGTGCTCGACCAGCAGATCCACCACGCGATAGCCGATTTCGCGCATACGCTCGGGAGAGAACTCGAGCTCCGCGTTCACCGGATGGGTCGGCTCCGCCATTTCCACATTGTCACTTGAATCGCTTCTTGTATTGGAAGTCCATGCCGAAAGCTCCGTTCTCGTCGCGGAGCGCCACCACCGACCACTGTCTTGTTGAGATCCCACTCGACGCGCACGATCTGCTGGTTGGCAACGGCCAGGTTGGTGATGTAGGTCAGCGTGATGTCGGACGAGACCTGCTGTTCGAAAGTGAGGCGAGCTTGCGGTGTGGACGTCACATCCGACAGTTGCGGATCGATCTTGATATGACTGACGCCGAAAAATCTCTGCAAGCGATTCGAAACCGGGGCGATGGCCTGCCCCAGCAGCGCGTTGCTCCCAGTTGCCAGATAGTTGGTGTTGGTTTGCGCGGACGCCAGGGGACTGGTGGAAGACGGCGCGCGGCCCACCGCGAGCAGAGCGATGATCTCGTTGGTCTCGAGCGGCGGATCCGAGCGGTAGGAGAAATTCAGCTTGTTCAGCGGACCCGAGAAACTGATGTCCACCGAGATCCCGCGTACCTGTGTCTCGAGATCCATGTCGATGACCGGCTCGATTTTGGCGGCATTGTAGAAATTGACCTCGCCGCGATTGATGGTGTACTTGTTGCCGAAGAACTCGATCTCTCCGGAATTGACGCTGATGTTGCCCAGAACCACGGGCCGCTCGGGAGTACCGCGCACGCGCAGGTCCGCGTCGGCCTGGATGTTGCGGGTCAACGACGTCTGCACCTCCAGGCTGCTGGCGCTCTCGACGTCGATATCGAACTGAATGCCGCGCAGATACTGATTGGGCTCGGAGGGCACCGAGACCGGTTTCGCAGTGGACGCCAGCAGCGTCGCCGACGTCAGTGCGCGGATTGAAGGCCGCGCGCTCGACCGTTACGGTGCCCGAGAGCACGCTATTTTCCGACGTGCCCACCAGCGCTGAGCGTCCCGTTCACCGTAATGCTGACTCCGTCCGGCGATCGATAGCGCACATTGTCGGCGGCGGCCTGCAGCCGGTAAAGCAGCACCGGGCCGCGGAATCCCACGAAGCTGCCCGGCTGAAACTTCACATTGCCGCCGCCGGTGACCGCGCTCAGGGTCTGAACCGTGGCGCGATTGCGATCGAACAGAATGGTTCCGTTGGCCTGGTCGACGCCGTTGGGAAAATCTTTCAGGAACAGCGAAGCATTCTGGAGTTCCAGGCGCCCGTCCACCTGAGGTTCGGTCAACGGCCCGCGCACGGCGATGTTGACCACCGACGCTCCGGTGGCCAGCAGGTTCGGATTGAAGATCTGCAGGATCGAAAGATTGATGCGGCCGTCCACCTTCAGATCCCACGGATTCTTCGCGTCCAGCGCGAGGCGGCCGGAGGCATTCAGCGAAGTGTCCTTGGCCTTGAAGTCGGCGCTGCGGATATCGATGGCTTTGCTGGTGGCTTCGAGACGCACCGGTTCGGCGTTCTGGAGCACCAGATCCTGGGCTTTGGCCTTGGACGTCGCGGCCGGGCCGGGCGCTCAGTCTGCACGGTGGAAAGCGCGATGTCGGCCTGCATCTGCGGTGGGATGATTCAGCGGACCGGTTACGGTGGCCTCGCCCTGCAGGAAGCCCACGAACGGCAGGTCCTGGCGCAGATGGCGGCCGGGCGTGAGATCGTGCAGCGTGCTGAAGGAAACGCGAGGAATGTCGATGTGCGCCTGGCCGGCATAGTCGCCTTCCATGCGCCATTCGCCGCTGCCCTGGATTTGAAGACCCTCCAGACTCACGGTCGCGTTCAGCGTCAAGGACCGGCAAGTGGGTGGCGGCGGTCAGTTCGAGATTGCCGTAGCGCCGGCCGTCCACCACCGCGTTGCGCAAGGCTACACTGGCCGTTGAGCGACGTCAGATCGATCACGCCGCCTGACGACTTTCGCCGCGCCGCTCGCCTTGAGATCCACCTGCCCGCCCAAACCCTGCCGGAAATCCTGAACGTGCTGGATGCGCGCGAGCGTGAGCTGAGCGGAGCCGATGTCGAAGCGCAAGTGAGCCGTCCTTCCAGTCGTTGGCGGGATGATTGTAGGAGACGTCGCCGCGGATGCGCGCGGTCCCGCTGCGCAGTTCGCCGCTCGAAACCTCGATCCCGGTGGGCGAATAGGTGATCTCGCCGCGCACCGTGTCGACATGTTCGCCGTAGGCGTTGACGTTCACGGCCTCCACTTCTGCCCGACGCCAGCGGCGATTCGACGGAACCGGACACGTGAGATCGTTCGCCGAGAGCGTTCCGCTGACGGGATAGTCGATTTTATTTTCGACAGCCAAGGCGTGGATGTCGGCGCCGCTGACCGAGAGCAGCGCGGACATGCGAGCTGGAATCTTCGAGCTTCCAGTCGTGAAGGCTGACGCGGCCCTGTCCTTCGACGCGCATTTTGCCTTGCGCGAGGGTGAACGTGCGGAGATTCGCGGAGCCGCGTCGAGCTGAACGTCGCGGTGGCGCGATCGAACTTGCGCTGCTCGACGGTGAAGGCGCCGACCTCGGCCTTGCCCGAGACCACCGGATTCGCCAGCGGTCCAGTCCACCGTCGCCGTCCAAGACTGGCGTGAACTGCTGCTCCAGCGCCACGGGAAGTTTTTCAGGCGGCTTCTGCCCCAACAGCGGAAACAGCGGCAGCACGTCGTTCAGATTCGCCGATTCGACGTGGACTCTGAGCTTCTGGCCAAGCGTGCCGGAAAATGCGGCTTGCGTGGATCCAAGCTGTAACTCGGAATCTCCCAATTGGACCGTTCCGGCGCGCTGGTCGTAGTCGAGCGCGACGAATCCTTGCAACGGCACGCCGACGGCGCCGGGCTGGATATCGAGCTTTGCCTGTGCGGTGATGTTCTCGAGACCGGAGCTTCGCCAGGACACCGTGCAGCGCGACCGATCCGTTCACTGTCCCGCTCAGTTCGCCCGAGTCGCGGCCATTGAGTTGCGCCAATTCGCGGAGCGCGAAACCTTGAGCCGTGCCGTTGACCGCGAGCGTTCTTGAAATCGGCCAAGTCCACCGACCCGCGGAAGCGTCCGCCGAGCGCGGATGCATCGATGTCGGGCAGGCGCAGTTTGTCGGGCGTCAACTCGATCGTCGACGACACGGCCAGATTCCGAATCGCGACGTCTTGATACGCGACGCCGAGGCCGCGCGCCGCCAGTTTGCCTTCGAGCTTGTATTGGAAGGGACTGCTCTGCAGGCTCCCGTGCCCTCGAAAGGAGACATCGCCGCGCGACTCCAGGGGAAGGCCGAACGCCTGTTTCAGATCGCCGACCGGAGCCGAGGCCGCGATATCGAGTGCCGCCGCGCGGAGAGGCGAGGTCGTCCACCGATCCCTGCAGCTGAACCTTCCATCGCGCCTTTCGCGAGCGTCGTATCGAGGATCTGGACGCTGTTCCGCTGGAGCGCAAACTTGCTGTCGAAGTCGAAAGCCACCGGCACCTTGAGCGCGTCGCCGGCCACGCGGAGCTGGCGCGAGGAGAGGCTGCCCAGATAGCGGGGGCCGGAGACGTCATAGGCTGAGCGAGGCCTGCAGATGGTCGCCCTGGACATCCAGCGGAATCCGGCGCGAGTTGTATTCGGCGAACCCGTCGCGAAGCTGGAAGCGGCCCACCTTGAGGTCGAGAAGCTGCTCGGCAATATTCTTCTTGCTGCTGGGCACTTTGGGCGACGGCACGTTGGTGGATGCCGTCCGGCGCCACCGTGACGTACACGCGCGGCTGGTCCACCTCGAAGCGAGGCGATATCCACCTGCCGCTTGAATGCGGAAATGATCTTCAATCCGATTTGAATCTTGGCGGCGCGGAAGAACGGCGGCTCGGATGCGGATTCCGTGCCGTGCAACACGAACGGCGACACTTCGGCGGTCAGCGCGCGCCAGTTGTAGTTGAAGCTGCCGATTTCGACGCGGCCGCCGGTGGCTTGTCTCGGCCACCGAAACGATCCGCTCGCGCACTTTGTTCTTGAACCAGTCGGTCTGCGCCACGAAAACCAGGACGCCGACTGCGACGACCGCCAAGCCGACCAACGCCAGCAAGCTGAATCCCGCGATTTTGAAGAGCACGCCTCATGACAGCGCCTCGTCGTGGTAGCGGATGGTTACCTCGTTCCGCGCTTCCTCGAGCCAGTGGTCCAGATCCTGGTCGATGCGCTGCTGCGTCAGGATCTCTTCAATCTGCGGCGCGCGAGTCGTCCAGGCTGGGAATCGGATCGATGCCTTGCTCGCGCCACTTGGGAACCTGCTGCTGGTAGTAGGCGTCGATATCCGAGTCGGAGATCTGGATTCCGGGCCGAAAGCGGTAGTCGATAAAGCGCAGCAGGGTCAATTGCCACCACAGCCGCTGCCTTGAGGTCGTCTTGCGTGATTCCATATTGCTTCAGACGCCTGTCGAATGCGGCTCTCATCCTGGTAGCGGGCCTTGATCTCTTTGAGAGACGCGTCGGCATCGGAGAGCGCGGGCAGCGGATACCGGCTGAATTCCATTTCCCGCTTCACCAGGGCCTGCTCGATCAGCCGCGCGGCGGCCTTCTTCCTGCTGGCAGCGAAAGATCCACTGGCTCGGCGTTCAGAAAAGCGGTGATCCGCACGTCGCTCTTCGATCTGGGATTCGGTGATCACCTGATCGCCCACCGAGATCGCGATGCGGTCGATGATTTCGGCGTGTACGCAAGCAGGCGGCCGAGCAGCAACAAGGCCAACCGGCAGATGCACCGCTGAATTCCCGCGTCATCAGAATGCCTGCCCCAACGAAAAATGAAATTGGAAAACATTGATGCGCTGCGTAACAAGCGGAACCGGCGAAACACCGGGCGGCGGGTTCGGGACTCCGCAGTACAACAACTCGTCGACCGATCCCTTGCAGCCATGGAAGCGCGGTGAATTGGGGCTGAGCGAAAAATCCGCGCGCACCGGTCCGATCGGCGTGCGGTAGCGAATGCCGAATCCGAAGGAGTGAACCGCGTAGTCGAAATCCTTGAGATTGCGCTGGCGAAACCGCAGGCTGATCTTGTCCATCGAGGAGTACACGTTGCCGAAATCGTTGAACAGCACTCCGCCCAGGTTCTCGCCGATGAGCGGAAACCGCAATTCCACGGTATTGACGAACAGCGCGTTGCCGCCGATGGGAAAGCCGGTTTCGAGGTCGCGCGGTCCGGCCTGGAATTCCGGGAACGCGCGGTTGGAAAAGGCGCCGCCGCCGAAGAATCGTTCCGCCAGCGGAATCTCGGCAAGGCCCGGCATATCGCTCGATTACGCCAAAGGACGTGGATCGCGCCAGAACCACGTTCTTGGTCAATTGGTAATAAGTGGAGTTGCGCGCCACCAGGCGGCCGAATCCGGTCTCCGATCCCAGCACCTTGGAAGCCAGCGCCAGGTCCGAGACTGTTGTAGATTCCCTTGTGGGCGTCCGCCGGATCGTCGCGCCGGTCCTGGATGAAGGTCGTGGCAACAAAGCCCACGCGGACCGGCTGCGACAGCAGCGGGATCAACTCCGGGCTGATGAGCGGAGTGCCGAGAACGTTCACTTTTCGAAACGTGCAGCGGTATTGGATGGTATTGGCTCGCGACAGCTTGTGTGCCAATTGCACCGATCCTTCCTCGCGGCGCGCAGAGAAGGTGCGGACGTCGTGCGAAATGTCGAACAGGCCGCTGAACTGGAGACTCAGATTCGGATTGCCTTTGAACTGCGGCGCCAGATAGGTCAGCAGAGCGCGCTGCTGGATGCGTGGAGACGCGGGTCTGCAGGCCGATGGTGTGGCCCAAGCCGAGAAAGTTCAGGCGGCTGATTCCGAACGAAACGCGCGGGCTGAATCCGGTGGCGCCTCCCGGCGAATCCAGCGTAGGTGGTGCCTCCTCCGATGCGTCCGATTTCGGCGCCGAAGCCGATGTTCATGGAGTAGCGGCGGGCTTCTTCGATCGAGTAGAGGACGTACTTGTCGGGCTCGCGTGCCGTCCGGATTCTGGATGGCCGCGTTCACGCGAGCGAAGATGCCGAGATCGTACAGCCGCTTTGGCTGCCCGTGATTCTGCTTTGCGAGAGCGGATCGCCCGGATGCAGGTCGATTCGCTCGCCGCACCAGATCGGGCTGCGTGTCTCGAAGTCCGCTGACCAGAACGTCGCGCACGAACTCGCGCGGGCCGGGCACGATCGTGAACTTGAGATCCATGGAGTGCGGTTCCGATGCCGGCGTGGAGGTGAACTCGAAAGTTCGCCTGCGGGTATCCGTTGTTGTAGTAGTAATCCAGAATCGAGTCGCGGTCCAACGCGATGTTCAGTTCGCTGTAGGGCTGGCCTTCGGTGGAGTGCAGGATGGGCACCAGTGCGGCCCGGTCTGTCGGTGGTCGCGCCTTCGATGTCGAGTTTGGAGACGAACCACTGCGGGCCTTCCTGGATATTGATGAGGATGCCGATCTGCCCCGTCTTGTCCCATGTAGTTGTCGATTTCCTGGGAGCTGACCTCGGCCTCGCGGAACCCGTTGGCGCGATACAGGTCGCGGATTCCTTCGACGTCCCGCTCGAGCGCGTTGCGGCTATAGCGCCCGTAGCGGTAGCGGATCAGCGTCGCCGGCATCACCGAGATCCGCTCGCGCAGGGTGTCGTCGTCAAAGTAGTGGTTGCCCACGATTTCGAGTTTGACGATCTTGTGGCGCGGGCCGCGGTCGACGATGTAGTCGATATACTGCTGGCCGTCCGGCCCGCTGGCGGTGTCGTAGGTGACGGCGGCGTCGAAATAGCCTTGGGACTGGAAATAGGAGGCCAGATCGCGCGTGCCCTCTTCGAGCAGATCGCGATCCACGGTGCGCTCCTCGTAGATGGGCAGCAGGTCTGCGCAATGTCTCCGGATGACATCTTGGCGCCGCGCACGCGTACTTCGACGCGAGCTCCCTGTTCGATGCTCACTGCCGGTGTGACGCGGTTGGTCTCGGCGTGGTAGTCCAGGTTCACCAGTTCACCCGGGCCAGCAGGTGGT
The DNA here is from genome assembly GCA_963792065.1 of Terriglobia bacterium. GTDB lineage: Bacteria > Acidobacteriota > Terriglobia > Bryobacterales > Bryobacteraceae > Palsa-89. Next base: position 877,821 of record CAWBUU010000002.1, on the reverse strand, counting down.
CGTGCTTGGGATACCAGGCGCGCATGTTGTCCAGGCCGGAGCGCAGGCGGGACTCGGTGAACGGGTGCCATCCGAACAGGCCGCGAAATCGCTTCCAGCCGGTGGACGAAATGAGACTGTCGATCGAACGCGTCGCTGTCGCCGGTGACGGTAAGGCCGTCGAACTTGGCGCGATCGCCGGGATCGATGTTGAAATCGATGTTCACCTGTTGCGTGGCTGCGTCCATTTGGTGTCTGGTACGTCACGTCGGCATTGTAGAACCCGTTGCGCTTCAAAAGATCCACCAGCCGGTCCACGGCGGCCTTGGTCTCTGCTTCGGAAAACTCGGTCCCGAGCTGCAGCTTGGTGGCCAACACCGGCTTGCCCTTCGTTGGGTGGATCATTTACGCCGCTCACCGCCACGTGGCCGACGAAAGGTACGCGTCTTGGTGATCACCGTCAGGACCACGCCGGACGCGCCCGGCACCGCATCCACGGCGATGTCCTGATACTCGCCGGTCTGGTAGAGACGCTGGATGGCGTCGCGCACATCCGAGCCTCGCAGCGGCTCGCCGAGCCGCAGCGGGATCATCGCCAGGAGCTGATCGCGCGTGAGCGGCTGCTTTGCGGGATCGAATTGAATGCTTGCGATGGGCTGGCCCTCATATTGATCAGGTAGCGCGCTGAGTGACCTTCCGCCCAGCGCCAGGAGCATGGGGACACTAACCCACCAGCCCAGCCGGGTTGACACAAGCGACCATCTTAGCGCATCGGCTGATACCATCTGGGTGTATGACTCCGCGCGCTTTCGAGCGTTACTCGCGCCAGATTCTGTTTCCGGGCATCGGGCGAGAGGGGCAGCAACGTCTTTTGGACGCGCGCGTGGTGGTGGCCGGTTGCGGCGCATTGGGCAGTTTTCAGGCGGGAGCGCTGGCGCGGGCCGGCGTCGGGTTACGTGCGGATCGTCGACCGGGACTATGTCGAACTCAGCAATCTGCAGCGGCAGTGGCTGTTCGATGAATGTGATGTCGAGCAGGCGCTGCCCAAGGCCGTAGCGGCGGCGCGCAAGATCGCGGCCATCAATCGGGACATCCAGGTCGAGCCGGTGGTGGCCGATCTGACGGCGGCGAACGTGGACGAACTGCTGGGCGACGTCGACCTGATTCTGGACGGCACCGACAATTTCGAGACGCGCTACCTGATCAACGACTACGCGGTGGAGCGCGGCGCGGCCGTGGATCTATGGCGCGGCGGTGGGGAGCTACGGAATCAGCATGGCGGTTGTGCCCGGGCGGACCGCGTGCCTGCGATGCGTTTATCCCGATCCTCCTGGCGGCGCGCAGCCGACCTGCGAGACCGCGGGCGTGCTGGGTCCGGTGACGGCGCTGATCGCGAGCCTGCAGGTGAGCGAGGCGCTACAGGATTCTGTGCGGCGCTCGAGCCGTCGGGAAAGATCACGACGGCCGATGTGTGGACGGGCGAGATCCGGCAGGTGGCGCAGCCAGGTCCGGTGGAGGATTGCCCGGCTTGCGGGCGGCGCGAATTTCCATACTTGGACGGAGCCAGGCGCGCGCCGGTGAGCCTGTGCGGCCACAACGCGGTGCAGATCCACGAGCGGGCGCGGCCGCTGGACTTGCGCGATCTGGCGGCACGGCTGGCGCCGCTGGGTCCGGTGCGCAGCAACGAATTCGCGCTGCGGTTTGAAACCGCGCCCTACCTGCTGACGATCTTTCCGGATGGCCGCGCGATCATCAAGGGCACCACCGACGTGGGCATCGCGCGCAGCCTGTACGCGCGCTACGTCGGAGCGTAGCTACCGGACTACGATCTTTTCGACGGTCTGGTTGTCGAACTCGTCCGAGACCCGCACGGCGATCACTTGCTCGCCGGACGTGCGGTCGATTTCCAGGCGGTATTCCTCCTCCGGGTGAATCCGATCAACTTGGTGACCGGCTGCGCGAGCAGCCACTCGCCGCCGTTCACCGAATATTCCGCCTTATCGATGTTGCTGCGCGCATCGCGCGCCTTCCAACGCACTTCCATTTTGTTGCCCGAGACATTGGCGGTCAGGTTGAGAATCTGCGGCGGCGTGTTGTCGATCAGGAACGGATCGCTGACCAGCGAGGATTCCAGCGCCTGGCCGCGCGGATTGCCGGGCGCATCCGATGCGGTGACGCGAATCTCATATTCGCCGTCCGGAAATGCCGTGGTGTCCCAGCTCAAGTATTTCTCCTTCACATCAGTCCTTCAAAAGATCCCAGGTGGATTCCTTCACTCCGCGGATCTCGACCTTGTAGACCAGGCGTGTCGTCGTTCTCGTCGGACGCAGCCCAGCGAACGCTGCATAGCCTTTGGCGTAGTTCAGTGTCTGAGATGTTCCGATCTGCACCGTCGGAGACCGGCGAGGCTTTCTTGGTCTGGCCGAGCGGCGGCAGCGTGAGGCTCGTCGGAAGGCACAATCGTAAGCGTGGAGACCGGGAACCGATAGTTGGGCGGAGCGACTTCGATTTCTTCCACCACCGGCGCCACGTTCTTCGCCAGATACGCGATGTCGACGTAGGAGACCTCGGCCGCCGGACCGCTCGGCGGCGGCCGCCAACTCGATCTTGTATTGCAGGAAGCGCGCCGCAGGCGACGCAGAACGCCCGCCTCCGCAGGAATCGCAGGTGGCGTCGCGCGTCCGCGTCCGGCTGCAGCGGCGCCCAAGCGCTCCAGTTGCTCTGCGGATGATTCAGGTTTCCGGCGCGCGTGAAAACCGAGATGTTTCCCTCGCCGCGATAGCTGAGGCGGCCCCAATAGGCGAACGATCCGGCATCCAGAACTTCGCTCTCGAACGTGCCGGTCTTTTCGAGTCCCCGGCCCGATCCGGTACACCTTCCCGATATTTCCGGTGACCGCGTAGACCTCGCCGTGCGCGTCCGGTGCCGAATCCCGTTACCTGAGTGGGCGAGGCATCCAGCAGCACCGTGTTCATCGAGTCCGAATCCAGCCGGTAGATCTTGCCGCGATTGCCGGTTCCGAGCAATCGGCCGGCCGTCGCGATCGAACGTGATGGCGTACACGATGTCCTGCGCGTCGGACCAGACTCTGTCGAGGCTCGCCGTCGGGATTGATGCGGTAAACTTCGGAACCGCCGGCGATCGCGGGCGCAGCCGGACGGGCCGACGTGTTCTGGGTGGTGTTGCGAGCCGTAGGAGCGACGATCGTGATCGCTGTGGTCCCAGGGACTGGACTGGCGGCGGCGTCACGATGGGCGCAGGACGGAACCTGCGGGGCAACTACGGCAGCCTTTGTTGCCCGCCGCCGGCGGCGTAAATGGCGCCGTCCTTGGCCACCGCGACGGCGGTGATCTCGCGCTTGGGCGCCTGATACAGCACGAATCCTTCGCCGGCAGGCGACACGCGCAGAATCAAGCCGCCGGGTTCGGTGCCGACGATCAGATTGTCGTGCGAATCGATGGCCAGCGAACGCGCGTGCGTCTCCTCGGTTTTGAAAAACACGGACCCGGCGCCCTGCGGTGTGACGCGATAGATCTCGCCGTGTTCGCCGGTGGCGACGAACAGATCGCCGTGGCTCGAAAAAGCCATGGCCCAGATGTATTTCTGATGCGGATCGAAGAACACGCTGGGTTTTCCGGCCGAAGAAATCTTGTAGATCTTGCCGTCCGGATCGGTGGCGGCGTACACCTGGTCCTTGGAATCCACCGCGACGGCGTGAATCTCCAGGCCATCGAGTTCGGCGAACGTGCTGCTCTTGCCGGCGGGATCGATGCGGAACAGCTTCGCCGATCCGCTGCCGGAGCCGCCGCCGGCGGTGTAGAGATTGCCTTTCGAATCGGAGGCGATGGTCCACAGATACGGCGTCGAGGAATCGAAGATCTCGGGAAACTCGGGCGCCAGCAGCAGCCGGCCGTCGCTGCGCAGCGAGAGATGCGTGAGGCTTCCCTTTTCGAAATCCGAGCGGTCCTCCTGTTGCCAGAAGCGAGTCTCGGCGGCGAAGCATGGCCTGGCGAGCAGGCGGCGATGGCGGCGGCCACCGCGCAGGAATCGGGAAATTTTCATTGATCGTGGCTACTTAACGGTGATTCGCAAAGAGTAGCTTCCGTCGATCATCAGGTCGAACGGAATGCTGCCCTGCTCCACCGCGCTTTCCGGAGATGTCACGAAGTGGCGGCTGGCCGTGCGGCCGGTTTGCATCACGTTCATCACCGAAGGCGGAAGGCTGGGAAGCGTCTTGTCTTCGTAGAAAACCGTGGGACGCGGCTCCACCAGCGAGATGTACAGCTTGTTGTTGCTGCGCTCCTGATTGATCAGCGAGACGGTTTGAGGAATGTCCATGAAACGGGCCGACATGCCCGCCGCGGTCTGCATGCGGTTCAGCGTATCGGCGTCGCTCAGCAGAATGCGATGCTCGCCCTTGGCAAGGCCGGCCGGGATCTTGAGCTGGAAGTCGCGTTCGATGCGCTCGCCGCGATAGGGCCGCAGGAAAACCTTCACCGGCACTTCCGATCCGGCGCTGACTTCGCTCGACGGAACCCAGGCATTCTCGATGGTGGCCACGCGGCGCTCCGGGAAGATGTCGATGGTGGCGTCGACGCTCCTGAGCTTCGGCATGCTCACCGGATTCAGGAACAGGCGATTGAACTTGTCGCCCCACCAGCCGGCCAGCAGCATGGGCGCCGGCGCCGGATTTTCGCTGGAGGCCAGCATGGTGGAAAGAGACAGGCCGGGCTGGCCGTCCAACTCCACTTTGCCGCTCATTCGGTACGTGGTCTCGTCGGCGAAATCGTTCAGGCCGGAAAGCGAATTGAACAACGTCAGCATCATGAGGTAGGGCGTCCACTTTTGATGCACGAAGACGTTGAAGTGCAGATCTTTCTCGTTGCGGACGGCGTTGTTGTCGCCGAAGGAGCGCACTTTCACCGCTGACCGGAACCATCGCGGCGGTGGCGCCCAGTTCGCCCATGATGGCGCTGTGGCGATCCTGCTTCAGCGCACCGACGATTTCGGTGGCGTTGCCCATTTTGTTGGGCTGGAACGTGCGACGCCAGCGTCATCAGCACGTCGGCCTTGGCCATCGGCATGTCCACCGGTCCAAGATTGAAGAACGAATGCCCGCAGGCCAGCACGTGCTTGCCGTCGTTGTAAGTGACCGTGCACATCCCGGTGACGCTCATGTCGCCGGTGACCAGAACGCCGGTGACCGCGTCGCCCGGCTGCAGCGATTGCTGCCAGCCCGGCTGCCGGCTTGGCGCTCAGCGTGGTGCTGGACGCGCCGCCCGCCGCCACGGTCATGCCCATTTGCTGGAAGAACGGCGAGAATTCGCGCAGCACGTTTGCGTGGAAGCCCGCGAAGGTCAGCGGAGTTTCGATCGGAACCATGGTGGAGCTGGAGGAAACGCTCGACGCAGCGCCCGCCGAAAGCACTCGCGCCAGCATTCTCGGAGGGCACCGAAAGCGGTTCCTGCGCCACCGTTTTATCGGGCGTGCGCGCATCCAACGGACGCGAATTGTCGAAATCGTTCACTTCCAGCATCAGTTCGATCGGCGTGATGCCGCAGATCGCGTCGGGAGAAAAAACGCTGAAGCGCAGCGCCACCGCGCCTACCAGCTTGCCGTCGATGTAGACCGGGCTGCCGCTCATCCCGCCGGCCACGTTGGTGCGCGTGGCTTTGCCGCCCAGTTTGGCGAGAATGACGTCCTGGTTCGGTCCCCATTGATTCTTGAGGATGCCGATGATCTCAACCGGAATCGGTTCCGGCTCGGCTGCCGGCAGCACGGTCCAGGCATAGCCTTTCATGCCCGGCTTGAGATCGGCTTGTTTGAAAATCTGAACTTTTCCAGTTTTGGGGCGGACGGGCGCAGGCTCCTGTGCGGATAGAAGACACGAAGACACCAGCGCCACAACGAGTGCGGCAAACTTCATTGGACCTTCCTTGATTACGCTTCCACTTTCATTATGATCCAGTTTTGATGTGCGTGGGAATTTCAGTCCTCTCATGCAAGATGAGCCTGATGGGGCGATTGCGCATGATGTGCCCCGAATCGTGGATCGATCAGGCAAATCGGGCGCGCCGCCGCTGCGTTCGAGCGAACGGCCTAGTTGTACAAGTTCGGTCGCGATCGCCTCGGGCGTTTTCGACAGACTACGGGCTGATCAAGTATCCCGTACCGGTTGCGACGCGAGCCGGTGGAGTGCCTCGCCGGTGAGGCGGAAGATGGTCCATTCGTCCTTCGGCACGGCGCCGAGGCTCTTGTAGAAATCGATGGACGGCTGGTTCCAGTCGAGCACGGCCCACTCCAGGCGGCCGCAGCCGCGTTCGGTAGCGATCCGCGCCAGGCGAATCAGCAGCGCTTTGCCGATCCCTTTGCCGCGGTGCTCGGGATCGACGAAAAGGTCTTCGAGATAGATGCCAGGCCGCCCGAGGAACGTCGAGAAATTGTAAAAGAAGAGCGCGAAGCCGACCGGCGAGCCGGCCCACTCGGCGAAGATTACCTCGGCCATGGGGCGCGCGCCGAACAGCCACTTGCGTAGGTCGTCTTCGGTGGCGACACACTCATGCGACAGCCTTTCGTAGTCGGCCAGCTTTTTGATGAAGCTCAGGATGAGGGTGGTGTCACTTTGGGCTGCAGGGCGGGTGCGGAGCGGGCCATCGGATAGACCATCCATTGTTGTGACTAGTCCCATTGGAAACAGTATCGCCCAGGCCCGGATGGATCAAGGGCGGGAAATCGGCCCTTTCGTGAAATTTCAGCAACAGGTTTAGATTTCTTGCCAGCGATTCGACGGTCTGCTTATACTGTACAGGGGCGACCCTCCTGCGACAAAGAGAAAGGCGATTCAGCCATTCAGGCTATAGCGCAATGCCGAGGCGCATCCCGGTCGTCCCGTTATTCTGGCTCCTTATGGCGTTGTTATTTGGAGTCTTTCTATTTGCACCGGTAACGGTAACGCTGGACGGCTACAGTCTGCTATACGGCGCCCATACGTTGCGCCAAATGTTCCATGGTCAGCCTGAGATTCAACAGTATTTCTCCTATAACTCGTTCCTGATCCCAAACTGGCTAAGCACCTTGACCTTAGCGGGATTTGCCAGCGTCATGCCGGACGAATTGGCGCTGAAGCTCCTACTTGTGCTCAGCATGACCATGCTGCTTGCGTCTCTTTTCTTCTGCGTGGATACACGTGAATACAATTCTCGCCAGCGGGCCCAAGTGCTGATCGTTCTGCTTCCGTTTGCGATCAACGGCTATTTGACCTTAGGATTCTTCGGGTTTTTCATCAGTACAAGCATTTGTTTATTTATCATCGGCATGCTGTTACGCCACGGTCTGGAGATAGAATCCAAGGTTCCAATCGTGCTTCTTCTACTGATCGCTTATTTTTTTCATCCCCTGCCGGTTCTAGTCACATTCGTGTTTGTCGCGTCGCATGTTTTGTCGGCTGTCTTAGTGCGGGGCTCGTTGAATTGGCGCGATTCGCGCTACTTGTTACAGGCTTGGCCTTGGGCGGTTCCAGCAGCACTGATTTTGTGGTTTTATGTCCGGCTATCCTCGGTCAGCCAAAATAGACATTCCTTTATCGAGACGCTGAAGAATCGCGCGATCCTGCTAAGTGCGCCGAAAGGCTTAAGTCTTGTCTCGCCAAGCCCTACGTCCGCCGCTGTATTTATTGCATTGTTAGGGATACTTGGCGCTAGCTTATTCATATTTACAAAGCGCGCCTCAACTCAAGAGCAGCTTCGGTCCCTAACGCTGGTTATTTTCTCGCTCTGCACGTTCATTCTCTACTTCGTCTTGCCTGAGAAAATTGGCGACGGCAGTAACATCGCGGACCGGACGCTGCAGTTCGTAATTTTCGGTCTGGTTCTCCTCTCCGTCCGACGTGGAGCTCTGGACCAGCGCCTTTTAACGGTGTGTTCGATACTTGCCGCGTTTTGTGTGACCGCCTTCGCGGCCGAGTATATGATCGTATCTCGCCGCTTGTCCCCCGGTTTGACAGAACTGCGTACCGCCACGAAGGATGTTCCGCCGCTGTCTCGAGTGCTGGTCCTGTCATATCTACTGACCCCGTCGTGCGAAGTTTGGCCGCTCTTCGATCGGTCCCTTCCGCAGCGGCATTGGGCTCTGTCGGTTGCGACTGCAAAAAATCTCGTGGTTTTAAATGACTACGAGGCCAGCACTTCGCATTTCCCGCTCAGATACCGGGATTCGCGATTTACGTCCATCATCGACGAGCTCGACCTGGAAGGCAGCAAAAACATGGACGCTTGGAACGAAGTATTGGGCCGAAGAGACAAAGACGTGGACTACATTTTATCCTGGGGGGTCCCAAGCGGAGTCAGTTCCTGTCCGGCTCCAGTGGCCCCGCCTTTAGAGGACAGACTTGGGGTTGGATATGACCGCATCGTATCGAACCAGGGAACTTCGCGTGTTGGCGTTTGGCGAATCCGAAAATAACAGTTGGTCGGGCAGGACAGTCCAGGCCGATCATTTCGGAGACAGCGATCGTTCTCTCATGTGTTACGGCGAGTCGCCAGCCTGGTATTATTGCAGGGCCTGCACGTGCGCGCGGACGCCGGCCGCCAGTCCCGTGAGGTTGTAGCCGCCTTCCAGCACCGAGACCACGCGCCCGCCCGCGTGCTTGTCGGCGATTTCGAGCATGACGCGCGTCAGGTCGGCGAAATCAGCGTCGGTGAGCAGGAAATTGCCGAGCGGGTCGCCTTCGCGCGAGTCGAACCCGGCAGAGATCAACACCAGTTCAGGTTTCACCTTTTCGGCTTCGACCATGAGACGTTCCTGAAACGCACCGAGGATTTCCTTGCGTCCAGATCCGGCTGGGAACGGGCAGTTGAGAATCATGCCTTCGCCCTTGCCTTCGCCCGTCTCATCCGGCAGACCGGTGCCCGGATACCAGGGATGCTGGTGCGTGCTGAAGAAGAACACGCTGCCGTCGTTGTAGAAAATATCCTGCGTGCCGTTGCCGTGGTGGACGTCCCAATCGGCGATCAGCGCGCGGCCGACGCCGTACTTGCGCTGTGCGTAGCGCGCCGCGATCGCGATGCTGTTGAAGAGGCAAAATCCCATGCCGCGCGTCGGCGTGGCGTGATGGCCAGGTGGCCGGACGATGCAGAAGGCGTTCTGAACCCGCTTGTCGAACACCGCGTCGACAGCATTCAAGACGCCGCCGGTGGCTCGCAGCGCGGCATCCAGCGAACGCGGGCAGATGATGGTGTCACCGGTGGTCAGCTCGTGGAAGCCGGTCATGACCTCGCGTTCGACCAACCGGATGTAGGAGCGGCTGTGGCACAGCGCGGCTTCGTCTTCATTGGCGACGCGCGGCTCGAGCCGAAGCAAGTCTAAGCCTTCGAGGGCGCCCAGCGCCGCGTCGAATCGCTCGGGACGCTCAGGATGATGCGAACCGGTATTGTGTTCTTTACAAACGCTGTCGGCGAGAAGCCCTGTCATTACCTCCCGAATTCTAGCAGGGAGAAGCTTCCCGGCACGATGCGGGGCCGCGCGCGTCCACCGCCCGGAGGCGCTGCCGCAGGCTCATAATCGGCAGCCGACAGATAGATGCGGTGCGTCGATTCATCCAGCGCCATGGTCCGCGAGCCGCGCTGCGTCTTGACATCCTCCACCTTCGTGTATTTGTCGGGCGAGTCTTCGTGGTAGATGGTGAGCGTCCCGTCGCCGCAGGAGTTGAAGACGAACTTCGTGCCCGGATCGAAGGCCGAGGCATCGACGCCCGTACAAATCGGCACGGTGGTAACGACCTTGCCCGTGTCGGCATCCAGCACCGACATCATCTTTTCACAGCCGGAAAAAATGCGCCTGGTCTTGGTGTCCATCGCCATTCCGGACGGTCCCTCGCAAGGCGCGAGCGGCCAGGTGTGTTCGACGCTCAGGGTCTTCGAGTTGAGTTCCACAATCTCGCTCTTGTCCTCCAGGTTCACGAACACGTGGCCTTTTCCGTCGGACCGCGCGAACTCGGGCTTGCCTCCCAGCGTGATGGTGCCGTCGACCTTGCCGGTCTTGGCGTCGATGGCGGTTGCGTTGCCGCTACGGCCGTTGAAGGCGAACACGCGCTTCGAAACCGGATCGTACATGATCGCGTCAGGGTTCGTCCCGGCAGGAATCTCCTCGCCAATCTTCGCCAGCGTCTTCAAGTCGAAGACCGTGATGTTGTTGCCCTGCCCGTTGCTGATGTAGCCTCGATTAAACTCGGGAGCGAGCGCGATCCCATGGACCCCGCGGAGCCCGGTGATCTTGCCGGCGACTTCACCCTTCTTCGTATCGACGACCACGACTTCAGCGGCGTGCGAAACAAACACGCGGCCGTGGCCGTCGGCAATCGAATAATCCCAGCCGCCTTCGCCGCCGATACTGATTTTCCTGAGTTGGTGATATCCACTTTGAGCGAAGGCCACCGACAAAAAGAGCAGTGCGAGAATGGTGCGAGTCATGCGGGCATTCTAGTATCGAGATCTGAAGATTGGCTGAAAGCCTAGCGCCGCAGCGAAGCGCGCGAATTGCCGATCGAGGCAGCCAGCCGCGACGCGGCAGGCGGAGGGAAGACATCCACGTTGAAATCGATGAGGCCGGGTCCGCCACTCACGCCTTCCACCGAGATGCGCCACTGTCCTGGCTCGGGCTGCCTCACGTGGAACTCTTGCGGATTGGTCTTCGATCCGGAGTAACCGGTGGTGTCGCCGTACCATCCATAGTGACGGCCACTGGGACTCACCAGGTGCAGGTCGAGAGCGCTGGCTGCAACTGGCCACGTCACGACGACGTCCAGCGTCTTCGATCCTCGCGACACCGGCACCACTTGGCTCCACCACTGCGCGACGGAAACTTGGCCCGAGATTCGTGTTCCGTTCGAAGCGCGCTCAACCGGTCCGGGATGGCGCTCGCGGCAGTCGCACAGCGGCGACACGTTGGCGGAAACCACGGTTCGATTCACCCGGCGCGCCGCGTCCGGAAGATCTTCGAATTCGAAAGGAATGCTGTTTGCTGAAATAGCCAACGCGCGCGTAACACTCACGTGCACGTGGTAGCCGCCGCCTTCACCCAACGTGTAGCCGCTGTTACCGGCGATAGCCAGCGCCTGGCCCTGCTCGACACGTTGCCCGTTCGCAACGACGAAGGTGCCGGCAGCGAGATGCGCGTAGTGGCTGTACTCCCCGTCGCCGTGATCGATGGTGATGTAGTTGCCGAAGGAGCGATGCCGGTGGTCCTGCTTCAATCCGAGATCGTGCGTGTAGGCAATGCCGGACTTCATCGCGACCACACAGCGCGCCGAGCGAGGCGCGATATCGTATGCATGCCGGCTGTTGCCCCAGTGCGAAAACGTGCCGTAAGGTCCCTGCGTCAGCACCCACGGATCGCCGGCCGGGAACGGCAGCTTGTAACCGCCGGTCTCGATCAGGAACGGCGCTGGCAGGCTCATCCGCTGATCCGGATTCTCGACGATCACCAGGTACTCGTTCGCCGGCAGCCCTCGATAGTGCACTTCCAACTTGTCCGGCGCGGCGGAGGTCGGCTGCAGAGTCGCCAGGTAGGTCCATCCGCCGGATGGCGTGTAGCGCGCGATCAGCACCAGCGGATTCGGGTGGAAATTTTTGCCGACGACGGTGAAGTCGGTCTCCTGCGCTTGCTTACCTGACCAGGTGACCTTACTAATAACGGGACCGCCATTGTCGATCTCTGGCGCGATGGTGAATTGCCGCGAGAAGAGCGGCGCGCCGTTGGCTGAGACGCGCGCTGTCCAAGTGCCGGGTTGCGATGCGGGCGCGAATCCGGCGATCGGAAGCTGGCTGGTGAAGCACAGCTCGGCGGCATTCGGCACGTCGCCGTAATCGGCTGCAGTGGAGACGAGGCCTGAGGGGTCCACCCACTCGACTCGCACCTGGTCGCCCGTTCGGACCTGCCGCGCGGCGAACCACAGAAACGCTTGGCGCGCGGTGGGTTGAAACAGAGTAACCGGCTTGGGAGCGATGCAGGTCTGATCGCTCACTGACGATGCGATGCGGCTATCGCGGACCGTGATGGCGCGCGCCGCGGGAGCGAGGGCCAGAATCAAAACAGGGAGGAGACTGCGAATGCGCACCAAATCGTATATTCGGCAATGCGCCTATAAAACTTGAGACGATGTATAGACAAATCCACTTTTCGGTGATTTCGATGGTTTGCGTGGGTGCTCATTGCCTGATTTCCGCGATCCTATGGCTGGGAGGGGACCTGCTGGCACAGGGGCCGCGGATCGATTCGGTAACACCAGCGCAAACGCCGATTGCCGGCGGAGCGCAAATCGACGCCCGCGGCGCGCATCTTGCGGGCGCCAAAGTTACGGTCGATGGCGCCGCCGTCAGCCTGTCTTCCGCTAGCGATGATGGCGTTCGCTTCGATGCACCCAAGCATGACAACGGCTACGCCATTCTGCGCCTCGAGACGCCGGCGGGTACGGCCACGGCGACGTTACTCTATATTCCTCCGCGCGTGCAGGATCTTCCTCCGGGCTACATCACCACCATTGCGGGAATCGGCAACTATTACGGCGATTTCGGTCCCGCGCAGGAAGCACTAGTTGCGCCGTGGGGTCTCTCAGTTGCGGGCGACGGTTCTCTGTACGTTGCCGAGGCAGGTCATGATCGCGTGATTCGCATCGGGCCGGATGGAATTATCGAGCCGTTCGCGGGATCGGGGTTCGGAGGACCACCGCCGGTGAGCGGCGACGGTGGACCGGCGGTCCAAGCTCCCATTGCGTTTCCGCGCGACGTAATACTGGAAGCCAACGGCGACCTGATCATTCCAGATTCGAACCACCGCATTCGGCGCGTTGACGCCCGTACAGGCATTATCAGGACGATCGCAGGTACCGGAAAGGCGGGCTTTGCGGGAGACGGCGGAAATGCAATCGGAGCCGTTCTGAACAACCCCACGCATCTTGCCGGCGACGGTAACGGGACGGTCTGGTTCATAGATTCGGACAATTTCCGCATCCGGCGCATTACACCGGACGGCAAGATAGACACCATCTGCGGAAACGGTCAGCGCGGCTTTGCGGGCGACGGCGGCCCGGCCACGCAAGCCCAATTCAGTCTGGCGAGCGCCGATTTTGGCGCGCTGGCCTACGACCCGGCCGGCTTCCTTTACCTCAACGACCAGGACAATCTTCGAATCCGGCGGATCGATCTGAAGACCGGAATCATCGAGACCTTCATCGGGCCCGATCGCAACCTCGGGTCGTCGCTCCACAACTTGCGCTCGCTGCTCGTTGCGCCCGGCGGCGATGTGTACTTCTTTGCGGCGGGCGAAATCATCCATACGACGCGCGAGGGCACGCTGGTAGAACGGTTTGGCGTGAAAGACAGCAACACGCCAACCTTCGAAGGGACACCGATCAGCAAGGTGCGGCTCGGTCTGGTTCAAGGCATGGCGCTCGATGCGCAGGGCAACCTGCTCTTCTCCGACGCCACGATCAACCGCGTCATGCGGCTGAATCGGAGCACGGGTTTGGTAGAGCGGGTCGCGGGAATCTCGCCGGCGACGTACGGCCAGGATCGCGGCGCTTTGTCGGCGAATCTGCAGATGACCGATATTGCACTGCTGCCGAACGGAGAACTACTGGGCGCCGGGACCTTGCTGCGCGTCCTGAAGCTGGCGCCGGATGGCGGCATCTCAGTGGTTGCCGGGACCGGGACGTTTTCGGGTCCGCTCGAGAACGGCAAGGCCATCGATTCGCCATGGGGCGGTCCGAGCCTCGAACTGGCGCCGGACGGGAGCATCTACATGGCAACCACCAGCCACGTAGTCAAGATCGATCCACAGGGCATCGTTCATCGTTTCGCCGGTATCGGCGACGGAGGTTGCGCTTTTTCGGGCGACGGAGGGCCTGCCACGGCTGCCGGTTTGTGCCAGCCCTGGGATGCGGTGCTGGATCATGACGGCAATCTCATGATCGCCGACACCAACAACAACCGAATTCGGCGAGTCGATGCGCGAACGGGAATCATCACAACGATCGCAGGCAGCGGCGCCGTAGGCGGATATGAGCTCTACGGTCACGGCGCGTATTGCGGCGATGGCAGCCCGGCCGTGAGCGCTTGCCTGAATTCACCGTTTGGCCTGGCTGTGAACAGCCTCGGCGAACTTTTCGTCGCGGATGCTTACAATGGGCGGCTTCGCAAGATCGATCGCAATGGAATTATCACTACGGTAGCGCCCATTGCTGGGGCGCCCTATTTGACTGTCGATGGCGCGGACAATTTGTATATGGCGTCCGGCCATGGAGTTTTCCGGGTAACTCCCGCCGGCGTGGTTCAAGAACTCACGGCGGACGGGTTTGGTTTCACCGGCGACGGCGGTCCGGCGCAAAATGCGTTGGTCAGCACGTTGTGTTGCGGCGGCGGTGGCGGAATTGCGATCGATGCCGAGGGGAGCCTGATCTTTACGGATGGAGCCAATCGCCGCATTCGAGCGATTCGCTACGGCGCAGTGCTGGCGCCGGCGGGAACCAGCGCTGGAATCCACGGCGGTTCGCCGCAAAACACCGCCATCGGCACTCGTTTTGCAGACGCTCTGTCAGTTTTGGTGAGCGACGCGAAAGGTAATCCGGCGGGCAATGTGCGTGTGGATTTCGACGCGCCCTCCGGCGGCGTCTCCTGCGTGTTCTCGAACCAGCAGCCGCACACCAGCATATTGACCGACCGGTTCGGGTTGGCGTCCGCCGCGTGCATCGCCAATACGCTCACTGGCACGTTCTCGGTGACGGCGAAAGCGCTCGGTCTCGGCTCGACATTGACGTTCACACTCACCAATACTGCGCCTCGCCTGGCGCCCAACTCGATGGTCAATGGCGCGAGCTTTCTGAGCGGCCCGGTCGCCCCCGGCGAAATTGTCAGCGTGTTCGGCGCGGGAGTGGGACCGCAGCAACTGGAGCAAGCCGCACCGGTCGACGGCCGCTATCCCACGCAGCTGGCGGGAGTCCGTGTCCGATTCAACGGCACGGAGGCGCCTTTGCTGTTGGCACGGTCGGATGTGGTAGCGGCAGTCGCGCCTTACGCGCTCGAGACCGCTCAGTCCGCTCAAGTGGTCGTGGAATACGCTGGAGTGGCCTCGAACGCCATTACAGTCCCGGTGGCGCCGGCGTCGCCTGCGATCTTTACCGCGGATTCGAGTGGACGCGGGCAGGCGGCTGCGCTGAACCAGGACAATTTCGTCAATTCGAGTCAGAATCCGGCAGAGCGCGGCTCGATTGTTGTGCTCTTCTGCACGGGTGAAGGACAGACCGATCCGGCGGGAGTGGACGGAAAGCCGGCAATCGATATACTTCCCAAGCCGAAACTCGCCGTAACCGTGACCATCGGCGGCGAGACCGCCGAGACAGCTTACGTAGGAGCCGCGCCGACCTTGGTGGCGGGCGTTTTGCAAATCAACGCCCGTGTCCCGACGACTATTGCTCCAGGCGCAGCAGTACCGGTAATCGTGAGCGTGAGCGGTGTCCACAGTCCTGAAGGCACTACTCTCGCGGTTCGCTAGCTTGCTGCTTGGGCGCCTGCAGCGTGTGGGGACAGAGCGCCTGTATTCTTTCCGCTGCTACTGCCGCATCACCCAGTCCAGCTTGTAGTAAAACGCCTGCTCCATCAACTTGACGTGGGCTTTGTAGCCGTCGGGATCGATGAAAGGATTCGATCCGCCCGCGGCCAGCTTCGGATATTTCTCGTGCAGCCCGTAGAATCCGCCGTGCGATGCGAGGAATACGTCGCACGGAAGCGACTTCAAAACGCGGAACGTGCGCTGGTAGTCTTCGATGACGTCAGGATAGTTGGCGTTGTTCACCAGATAGTGCGCATCGTTGACGCCCGCGCTGCCGACGATCACGACGTTGTAGGTTTTGCCGCCGTCCTGCGTTTTCAGAGTCCAGGTGGTGCAGCCCTTGGTGTGGCCGGGCGTGAGAACCGCAACCAGCGTGTTCGGGCCGAGCTTGACTTCATCGCGATCGTGCAGCACGCGGCTGACCTTCACCGCCGGAAAACCGCCGCGGCCGGCGCCGCCTCGCTCGATCACGTCCGCGTCGCGATCCATCACCATCACTTGCGCGCCGCTCAGCTCCTTGGCGCGAGAGAGACCGGCGCAATGGTCGCCGTGCGCGTGGCTGATGAGCAGGATCTTGATGTCCTGAAACTTGAAGCCGAGCTGTTCGACGCTTTTCTGGATCAGCGGCACCGAATCGTCGAAATCGGGATTGATCAGGATGTGGCCCTGATCGGAGGTGATCAGGAACGAAGCATAGTCCTGTGTGCCGACAAAGTAGACGTTGCCGATGATGTGATGCGGCGGGAAAGCGCTATTGTTGGCTTCGCGCGTGCGCGGCGGCGCTGCTTCCCACGGCGTCAGAACGGGCGCGAGCGTCTCCTTCGGCACCCGGATCTGCGACGGCTGGGCCATCAGAATCGCCGGTGCGAACATGGCCACGGCGGCGAGCGACGAACAAATCCTCTGCAGCATGCTGGTCTCCTCTCGGTCTTTTGTCAAGAAGCTATTGGAAAGCGAACGCGAAACGTCGAGCCTTGGCCCGACTCGCTTTCCGCCTCCAGGCTGGCGTGATGACGCTCGGCGATCCATTTGGCGATGGACAGTCCGAGCCCGGTCCCGCCGGCGTCCCGATTCCGCGATTCATCCACTCGATAGAATCGCTCGAACACGTGTGGAAGCGCCGACGCCGGAATCCCGACGCCCGTGTCACGCACCGCCACCACAGATCCCGCCGGATCACAGCCCACCGTGACGGTGATCTTCCCTCCGGCCGGCGTGAACTTTACCGCATTGTCGAGCAGCAGCAACAGCAGGCGGCGCAGTGCCGGATCGTTGGCCTCGACATACACGGGCTGCTCCGGCATTTCGGCGGACAACTCCAACTGACGTTCCTGCGCGAAGACCTTGCTTTGCCGGCAGACATCGCGGACCACCGGCGTCAACTCGATCCGCTCCAGAGGGAGCGCTGGCAGCCCCGCGTCGGCGCGAGCCAGCAACAGCAGATCCTCCACCAGATGCGTCATGCGCTCGGACTCGTGTACGATCTGATTCAGAGCCTCGCGGTAAGTCTCGGGCGAGCGCTCGCGGCGCAGCGACAATTCGGCGGTGGTGCGAATCAGCGCGATGGGCGTTCGCAGCTCGTGCGAGGCGTCCGCGGTGAATTGCGACAGACGCTGCACGGCGGACTCGAGCCGCGCCAGCATCGCGTTCCAGGTTTCGGCCAGCCGGGCGAGTTCGTCTCCGGAAGCGGGCACCGCCAGGCGCTGCGACAGATTCCGGATGCCGATGGAGCGCGCCGCGTCGGTCATCGCGTCCACGGGCGCCAGCGCGCGCCGGCTGATCCAGTAGCCGCCCAGCGACGCCAGGAGCAGCACAAGTGGGACCGACCACAGCATCAGCGTCCGGAGCCGGCGCAGTGTTGCTTCCGCGGGACCGAGTGGAGCTGCGACCAGGAGCCGGTACTGACCGCCCCCGGCGGCGACCGCGGTCTTCAAGGTTCGATAACGGCGCGAGCCGGAGCTTTGCACGCTGAATCCGTCCGCTTGTGCATCAGCCCGCGCCAACGCGACTGCCTGGCTCGATACGATCACGCGGCCCTCGGGATCGCGAATCTCCATCAAGTTGCCTTCCGGCGTTGCGTCAACGTATTCAGTCAATTCCTCGCCCAGGTGACGCGGTTTGGCGGGCTTGTACTCAGTCTTGATAACGGTCTGAACGCCTTTGGCCGCGGCTGTCAGCGAGTCGTCCAACGAAGCCATCAAGCTGTGCGAAACGACGAACCAGAGGCCGCCGCCAAACAATGTCAGTGCTGCCAGCAGCACCAGCGAGTACCACATGGTCAAGCGAACGCGGATGGACCAGCGTTCCATCACGGCTCCCGCAGGCAGTAGCCCACGCCGCGAACGGTGTGAATCAATTTACACTCGCCAACGGTGTCCACCTTATCGCGCAGCAGCCGAATGAACGCGTCGAGAGTATTGCTGCGAACCTCGGCATCGAATCCCCACACCGACTCGATGAGATGCTCGCGTGGAACCACACGGCCGGCGCGCCGGATGAGCAGTTCGAGCAGGCTGTACTCTGTGCGCGTGAGTCCGATCCGGCGGACGCCGCGCGTTACCTCGCGAGCCGCTGAATTCACGGTGAGGTCGGCAACCCGCAGCGGAACCGGCTCAGGAATTGAGCCGCGGCGCGAGACCGCGCGGAGACGAGCCAGCAGCACATCGAAAGAAAACGGTTTGACGACGTAGTCGTCCGCGCCGAAGTTCAGTCCATTGACGACGTCGGGCGTCGCATCGCGCGCCGTCAGCATGAGGACCGGCGTTTGATTTCGCGCGGCGCGAAGCTTGCGCACCACGGTGAAGCCATCTACGCCGGGCAGCATCACGTCCAGCACGATCGCGTCGAAGCGATGCGACTCGGCGATCGCCAGTCCGTCGCGCCCATCGCCGGCCAGGATCACCGTGTGGCCTTCTTCTTCCAGCCCTTGCCGCAGCAGCTCGGCCATGCGCTGCTCGTCTTCGACAACCAGAACCTGCATGCGAATCATTCCATGCTATCGCTTTCCAGAGGAGGGGCGGCGGCCAGCGGGAGTTTTTTTCGATGGTCTACCGGTAGGCTGCCAGTGGTGCGCTGGTCATCAGCACCAGCAGCGCCAACAGAACAATCAAGCCGATGTACTGCGTCAGGACCATGTTGTCGTCTTCGCCCGGGTAGTCTCTGCTGAACAGCCGGTACAGCGCGCCCGCCGCGATGAGCAGCAGCATGGTCTGCTGCGTCATCATCCACATCACCACCGCAGCGCCAAGCGCCATGCCGCGCTGCTTGCGAGTGAGCGCGCGGAATCCGCGGCCGCCGTCGAGCTGCCAGATCGGAATCAGGTTGAACAGATTCAGCCACGCGCTGGTGTGGGCGATGGCGTACCAGATGGGCTGCCCGGTGGCCACGCCACCAAGCCAGGCGACCACCGTCGCGCCGAGCCCCCAAATCGGGCCGGCCAGGCCGACGCGAGCGTCCTGGCCGACGTTCGCCGGATACTGCTTCATGCGGACCAGCGCGCCCACGAACGGAATGAACATCGGCGACGAGGCCGCGATCCCGAAACGCCGCAGCGCAATGACGTGTCCCATTTCGTGCACGTAGATCGAGAACACGAAACCGAGCGCGAATTTCCACCCGAACATCTGCCAGTAAACGGCAAAGAACAGCATCATGCTCAGCAACGTATTGAGCTTGGTGAGGCCCAGCAACACCAGCTTGGCCTTGGTTAGCACCAGCAGCGCGATGGTCTTAAACTTCCAAAGAATCACGCCGACGGGGCCGAGTTTGGCGGCGCGCTTGGCCCACACGTTCTTGTCGCTGAGTTGCAAGTCGATGTTTTCGATGCGGCCCTTGACCGTGCGATATTCACTTGAATCCTGCGGCAAAAGCGGCAATGCCCGTTCCCAGGCGTGCTTGGCGCCGTGCCAGTCGCCGGCCTGCCCTGCCAGCTTGGCATGCTGCGACAAGGCTTCGAATTCCTGCGCGTGCGTGAGTCGCCCGCAGCCAGTGCAGTTCAGCGCGTCAGACGCCAACGCGGCTCCGCAATTCGAACACAGGCTGGAGGTGGCAGAGGGCACTACTTCCTATTGTAACGGTCAGACGCGGTCGAACAGCTCGGCGGCAGGCCTCACTTGAGATCCACCACCGTGGCGCCGGTTCCGCCTTCGCTGGGCGCTGCAGCATAAAACTTTTCGACGTGCGGATTCGTGGCCAGCAGCTCTGCAATCGCCTTGCGAAGAATTCCCATGCCGTGGCCGTGCACGATGCGCACTCGATCCACCGACGCCATGCTGGCCGAATCCAGAAACTTGTCTACGTTCTCGCAGGCTTCCTCGGCGCGCTGTCCGATCACGTTGATCTCGCGGTAGGACACGTCCAACTTCGGGCCGGGCTGGAACGATACGTTCGCCGGCAACTGCGCGTTGTCGGGTGTGGATGGCAGCACTTCTTCGACATCATCCATCGAGACCTGCATCTTCATCAGCCCGGCGTCCACTTCGAGCAAATCCGGAGCGAGTTTGCGGCGCACGCGCGCCGGCTCGCGAATGCCTTTCAAACGCACTCTGACGCCCACTTCGATCGCCAGCGGCGGCTTGCCGGCGGGACCGGTTCCAAACACGCTGGCGCGCGTCTTCTGTTCGAATTCACGCTTGGTTTTGGAGGCCTGGCGCGTGGCCTGTTCGACGGCTTTGCGTTGCTCAGCGCTCTGCTGGATCTTCTCGATCGCCGCCTGGGAGTCTTTTTCGAAATCCGCGAGCGCGGCCTGCAGCCGGTCTTCCATCTCCCGGAACTTGGCGGTTTCGCGGCGTTCCCATTCCTTGGCGACGGACTGCTCGCGCACGGCCAACGCCTCGGTCTGGCGCCGCAATTCCGATTCGGCTTCGGCAAGCCGTTCCAGACGATCGTGCAGCTCGGCCAGGAATCGAGCGACATCACGCTCCTGGCCGGTCATCCGCTGTCGCGCGCGCTCGATCAGATCCTCAGAAAGTCCCAGGCGGCTGGCGATCTCCAGTCCCGCCGATTTTCCAGGCGCGCCTAACCGCAGAACGTACGTCGGCTCGAGCGTCTGCTCGTCGAATCCCATGGACGCGTTGACGACGCCTTTGGTGGTTGCGCCGTAGATCTTGAGCGCCAGCAGATGCGTTGATGCCAGCGTGAACGCGCCGTTGGAGCGGAACGACTCCAGAATCGAAACTCCCAGCGCGCCGCCTTCTTCCGGATCCGTGGCGCGGCCCAGTTCGTCGAGCAGGACCAGCGATTGCGGCGTCACGTCCAGCAGCATCTCGCGGACGTGCGCGATGTGCGCCGAAAAACTGCTCAGGCTTTCCTGGATGGATTGCTGGTCGCCGATGTCCGCCAGCACCTGCTCGAAGATCGGGAACTCAGCCTCAGCCGCGGGCACCGGCAAAGCCGACTGCGCCATCAACACCAGCAGTCCGGTGGTCTTCATCGATACTGTCTTGCCGCCGGTGTTGGGCCCGCTGATGAGCAGGGTGCGATGCTCGTCGTCGAGCTCGAGCGAAATGGGAACGATCGGCTTCTTCTGACGGCGTAGCACGTCCTCGAGCAAAGGATGACGGGCCTGGCGGAGCGTCAGGCGCCGTTCGGAATCCGGGCTGAAGCGCGGGATGGTGCAGTCGAAATCGCGCGCGAATTCGGCTTTGGCGAACAGCAATTCCAGCCGCCCCAGCGTTTCGACGGTGGACTGGATTTCGGGCGCGCGGCTACGCAACAGCTCCGTGAGCTCGCGCAGGATGCGGTGGACTTCGCGCAGCTCCTCTTCGCGCAGCCGGACCAGCTCGTTGTTCAGATCGATGGTCTCGATCGGCTCGACGAACAACGTGTGGCCGCTGCCGCTGGCGCCGTGAATTACGCCGTACACCTTGCGCTGCTGGCCGGCCACCACCGGCACCACGAACCGGTCGTTGCGCAGCGTGATGAACTCTTCCTGCAACGTACCGTCGTCGCGGTGCTCGCGGAGAAACCGTTCCAGCGAGTTTTGGATTTGCTTTTGCTGCCGCTCGATATCGCGGCGCAGCCGGTGGAGCGCCACGCTGGCGTCGTCGGCGATGGACGCGTCGGGCAGGATCTTGCCGCCCAGCTCGCGCAGCAACGCCCGCGGATCGGTGAGAGCGGCGCATTGCGAGCCGAGACGCGGAAACTTCGGCGCGGCGACGTTCAACACCGCGCGAACTTCAGAAGCTTGCTCCAGCAGGCGCGTCAGGTCAAGAATCTGCCGGGCCTCCAGCGCCGCTCCCTCGATCCGCAGCATGGTCAGCGCCTGGGACACGTCGGGCATCGAATCGAAATGCAGACGAATTGCGGCGCCGCGTCCGGCTGCCTGCGGGTGGTGCGAAGCGTTCCAGTAGACGAGCGCTTCGGAATGTCCGCGAGCGCTTCTTCGAGGGCGCCGCGATCGGAATGCGGCGTCCAGCTTCTCCAACTCGTCCTTGCCCAACGGACCGCGGATGTACTGCCCGATCAAGCGGCGCAGCGATTCGAATTCGAGCAGGTCAGCGCTGAAGTTTGGCAAAGGCTCTCTCGATCACGCTCAGCGTGCCCTCTGTAAGACGATAGTCGCCTAGGTTCTGTTCCGCAACCCAAGCCGCGCGGCTCACGTCGCTCGCAGCTTCGAGCCGGCCTCCCACCGGCCGGCACAGATAATCGATCAAAACGTAATGATATTCCGCCCGGCCCTCGGCGTCCGGGATGATTCGCTCGAAAACTTCGAAGATGGAAAGTGGCTCGACGTCGAGGCCGGTCTCTTCCAAGCACCTCACGCCGTATCCCCGCTTCGAGCTTCTCGCCGGTTTCGAGGATTCCACCGGGCAGCGACCAGTAGCCTTTCAACGGTTCCTTGCCGCGCTCGACCAGCAAGATCTTTTCCGCGTCAAAAATCAGCGCGCCGACGCCCAGAAACGGGCGCGACGGATAACGGCGGCTTTCTTCGCTAGTATTGGACACTGCCCTTCACATCCAGGTGCACGCGGTACACCGAGGTTCGCGCCGTTACGAACAGCGTCTGCATGTCCGGGCCGCCGAACGCGCAATTGGACGGCTTTTCCGCGAAGACAATCGACCCAAGCGGTTTGCCTTGCGGCGTGTAGACTTCGAGCTTCGACGCGGCCACGTAGAGGTTGCCCTTCTCGTCGGTGCGAACGCCGTCGGGAATGCCTTCGACGTGCGCGATCAAGATGCGCTCGTTGGACGCTGCGCCGTTGCGATCCAGATCGTAGGCGCGAACATTGCGCTCGTCGGAATTGGTGACGTAGAGGATGTGCCCGTCAGGTGAAAGCGCGACTCCGTTGGGCCGGCCCTTGGGCTTGGCGATCAGTTCCAGCTCACCGCGCGGCGCCAGATGGTAGACGCCAAAAAAATCCAGGTCTTGCGAGTCCTGCTGGTTTCCGAAAGCGGGATCGGTGAAATAGACCTGGCCGTCCTTGCGCACCACGATGTCGTTGGGCGCGTTCAATCGCTTGCCCTGATATCGCTCGGCGATCACTTCGATCTTGCCCTTCTTGTCGGTGCGGGTCACGCGGCGAGCATGCGTCTCGCAGGTGTACAAGCGGTTTTGCGCGTCGAATGCGTTGCCCATGGCGCCGTTCGAATTTTCGCGAAATGGCTCCGCTTTTTCCGGCGGCTTGAACTCGAGCAGCTGGTTGCCCGGGACGTCGCTGAAGATCAAGTAGCCGTCGCGCGACCATGCCGGCCCTTCAGTGAAGACGTAACCGGCCGCGACCTTGAAAATCTGGACGTCGGACAAATCCTGAGCCGATGCGGTCAGGGCCAGCAGAAGAATCGGGAGAGGCAGCCTCACTCAGCAACAGGGTATCAGACAGAACGTCCGCGTCATGTTGCGCGAGCACTGGATCTGTTACATTTGGGCAAGTGAGTAGGCCAGTGCCAATTGTGCGAAAGGGACTTCGGCGTGCACGCAAAGCATCGAAGCAGACGTTTCTGCGACTCGCTGGAGCGGTCGCCGGACCGCCCCAATTGTCTTCGCGCGATGGCTTCGCAAAGAAAACCCCGCGCACCGGAACCAGCTAAACTCCAATGTCTTCGTTCCACAGCTCCGGATTCGCGCGAATGAAATCCGTCATGAGCTGGATGCATTCGGGGTCTTGCACCACGTCCACCTGAATGCCCTGGCTGCGCATGTAGTCCTCTGCGCCGACGAAAGTCTGGTTCTCGCCGACCACCACGCGAGGAATCTTGTACAGCACGATGGCGCCGCTGCACATCGGGCAGGGCGAGAGCGTCGAGTAGATAATGCTGTTGCGGTAAACCTTGGCCGGAAGGCGTCCGGCGTTGCGGAGGCAGTTCATCTCGCCGTGGTCGATGGGGCTGCCAGTCTGCACGCGGCAGTTGTGGCCCCGGCCGATGATCTGTCCATCGTGCACCAGGACCGACCCGATGGGAATGCCGCCCTCGGCAAGGCTCTTGCGCGCCTGCTCGATCGCCGCGCCGAGATAGATATCGTTCGCCATGAGAAAAGCATATGCCATCACGAACCGCCCGCATGATAATCGTAGTGAGGTCGGTGTTCGGACTTGCGCACCCAAGTGAGGCGACTTCTCGCGGTTCTTGGCACGGCGATCTTTTTCGTCGCTGCCCCGGTCACCGTTGCCGGCTTGGTTCCGTGGTGGATCTCGGGATGGCGTTTTGCCGCACTCGGCCGGGCTTGGCTGCCACTCCGCATTTTCGGAGGCCTGATGATAGCGGCGGGCGCGATCGTCTTACTCGACTCTTTCGCTCGCTTTGCGCTCCAGGGCCTCGGTACGCCGGCGCCAGTCTTTCCGACGCGCCACCTGGTTGTCACCGGATGGTATCGCTACGTGCGCAACCCGATGTACGTCGCGGTTGTCTCGGCCGTCGTCGGACAAGGCCTGATGTTTGGAAGCCTGTGGGTGCTCGCCTACGGCGCCTTCGTATGGCTCGCGTTCCACCTGTTCGTGCTGGCCTACGAAGAGCCGATGCTGCTCGCGACGTTCGCCGCCAGAGTATGAAGAGTTCCGCAGCGCCGTGCCTCGTTGGATCCCGAGATTCACGCCGTGGCGAGTAAATCTGAGTTAGTACGAGCTACTAAGGTTTACTAAGTCGAAATCCTAGGCTACTAAGTCGACGCGTACTACAGTCTGCCAAAGTGTCTCGCGCTCGCGGGACATTGTGGCGCATCCTGTGCCCATCAACTGCCTCTCTGCCCTTGTGAAATCAAGCCTTTGCGTGCATCGCGCAGATGGTCAAGCGCGTGCTTTTTGAAACGGCGAGGACTAACTTCCGATGACGAGGCCATTCTTCTCCTCCGCTGCGATTCTGATGCTAACTGCATCCAGCGGCTTTGCACAGCGAGTTAGTCCTTCCTTGCGCGCGTTCGCCGAAAGCTCCGGCGGCACGGTGAATGTAATCGTGCGCTTCCGCCACAGCTCCGATCAAGTGGGATTGAAGCGATATCTCGCGCACGGCGCACGGCTGGGGCATTCTCTTTCGGCCATCGGCGCATCGGTCTTCTCGATCGACGCTCGCGATCTCGACCTGCTGGCTTCGGATCCCGAAGTGGAACTGATCGCGCCCGACTATCCGGTGAAAGCCGCCGGCCTCGAGGCCTCGCCCGACTACGGTTGGATGACGGCGCTCGGAACCGCGACCGCGCCGGCCGCACTCGCCTGGAACGGCCAAGGCATTGGAGTCGCCGTCATCGACAGCGGCATTTCGACGGTCTCCAGAATGAACGACGACTTGCGAGGCTGGTTCGGATCCAGCCGCGTGGTGTACAGCGAGAGCTTTGTGCCGGGCGACGAGAGCACGTCGGATGCTTATGGTCACGGCACGCACGTCGCCGGCTTGATCGCGGGCAACGGCGCGAATTCGGCGGGGCCTCGAAGCCTGTACACGATTCGCGGGATCGCGCCCAGCGTCAACCTGATCAACCTGCGCGTATTGGATGCGAAAGGCGCGAGCTCGGACAGCGTCGTGATCGCCGCGATCGACCGCGCCATCGAACTCAAAGAACGCTACAACATTCGCGTCATCAACCTGTCACTGGGGCGCCCGGTGTTTTCCTCTTACACCGCGGATCCCCTGTGCCAGGCGGTGGAGCAGGCTTGGAAGGCCGGCATCGTGGTTGTTGTAGCAGCCGGAAACGAAGGCCGCAACAACAACTGGGGCACGAACGGATACGCGATGATCGCCTCGCCGGCCAACGATCCGTACGTAATCACGGTGGGCGCGATGAACACCGTCTCGACGCCTTCGCGCTCCGACGACAAGGTCACCAGCTACAGCTCCAAGGGGCCGACCGCGATCGATCATTTCGTGAAGCCGGACCTGGTGGCGCCGGGCAATCAGATTATCTCGCTGCGGCAGGCTGGATCGTATCTCGACACCACGTATCCGGAAAACCAGGTTGCCAAGGCCGTATATCAGATGGGCGCGAACGAAGTTGCCGGAAATTATTTTCGGCTGAGTGGCACCAGCATGGCAGCTCCGCTGGTGAGTGGCGCCGCGGCGCTCCTGCTGCAGAAGGATTCCAATCTCGCGCCCGACGCGGTGAAAGCGCGGCTCATGAAGACGGCGAGCAAATTTCCGCAGACCACCAGCACGGTCATCGACCCTGAAACCGGCGTGACTTACACCAGCCAGTACGACGTGTTCACCATCGGCGCGGGCTACCTGGATGTCGAGGCCGCGCTGGCGAACGAAGACGCAGTGGATCGCAGCGCGATGTCACCGGTTGCGGTTCCCGATCCGAACACCGACGAGGTTCATCTGGTAGGCGCCGACTCTGCAATCTGGGGCGCATCGGCGATTTGGGGTGCGTCGGCGATCTGGGGTGCCGACGCGCTGTTCCGAGACTCGGCGATCTGGGGTGCCAGCGCGATTTGGGGCGCCGATGCAAGAGTCAGCGCGATCTGGGGCGCCAGCGATCGGATCAGCGCCATTTGGGGCGCCAGCGCCATCTGGGGTGCGAGTGCAATTTGGGGCGCCCGGAACGAAGTGTTGACCGAGTCCGCTCGGGTCGCGATCCACGGCGAGAACTAACAGGTCTCGCCGCAACGAGATCCTGACTACCGGAACGCCAAACCGCGGAAGTCAGGACGTACACGGGGCGCCCACTCGCGCCCCGTGCACACGTCTCCGCACTTGTCAGTGTCTCTTGAGCCGGTAGTCCTCGACGTCCGGCATCCGGATCAGCTTGCACATTTCGAACAGGCGCGAGCGCGCGCGCATGCCGATGCGCTCTTCGAGGAAAAACTTGGCTGTGCAGATCTTCCTGCAATCCCGAGCCGCGCTTGTCGCCGGCTTCCGGATCGCGCAGGTTGGTGGTGACGATGGTGGCGCCGCTTGTTGTTGCAGCGCTGCGTGATGATGGAAGTCACCGTGTCTTCCACCCAATCGGTGACGCGATGCGCGCCCAAGTCGTCGAGCACCAGGATCTCGGCTTCGAGCGCCGATCGATACGCGTCGCGATCCATGGTTCCCGACGCTGCGTCGTATCCGCTGCGGATGTGATTCAGCAGCGCCTGAAAATCGTAGAACACGCCTTCGAATCCGCGCGCGATCAATCCGCGCAGCGCCGCCACCGCCAGATGCGTCTTGCCGGTTCCGGGCGGGCCCATGAAGAGCAGTCCGGGCTTTTCGAGCTTCGGATATTCGCGCACGTAGCCGCGCACGTCCAGCAACACTTTGGCAAGCTTGGGGCGCTCCACCGGATTGTTGGCGGGCAGGACGAAGTTATCGAGCGAGGCGTTCTGATACAGCGGCGGGATGTTGGCGCGATCCTCGACGCGCTGCTCGCGCCCGGCGTTCGCGCACTCGCACTTCTCGGCGCCCGAGATGCCCTCGCGTTCGACGATCTTCCAGCCCGAGCCTCCGCAGATCGCGCACGTCTCGACTGCGTTCATGGTCTAACTACCAGCCAACAGGTTTACCACGATTCTGCTCGTCCAGCCATTTCTTGAGCGGCGCGAAGTAATCGAGAATCGCGGTGGCGTCCATCTGCTTCTGGCCGGTCAGCGCCTCGAGCGCTTCGGGCCACGGCTTGCTCAGCCCCATCGCGAGCATCGCGTTCAGCCGCTCGCCCGCGGCCTTGCTGTCGTAGATGGAGCAGCGATTCAGCGGCCCGGTGCAGCCGGCGATCTTGGCCAGCGCGCGATGAAACTGGAACTGCAGAATGTCGGCCAGGAAATAGCGGGCGTACGGATAATTCGCCGGCGACGTGATACTTCGCGCCCGGATCGAAATCCTTTTCGCTGCGCGCGACCGGCGGCGCGATGCCCTGGTACTTCAGCCGCAGATCCCACCAGGCCTGGTTGTATTTCTCCGGCGGAATCGCGCCGGAAAAAACCTCCCAGCGCCACTTGTCGATCATCAATCCGAACGGCAGGAACGCGACCTTCTCCAGCGCCTTGTTCAGCAGAATGCCGATGTCCTTCGAGCTGTCGGGCACTGTCGCGAGCAGCCCGATCTTTTTCAGATACTCCGGCGTCACCGACAGCGCGATGGTGTCGCCGATGGCCTCGTGAAATCCGTCGTTGGCGCTGTCGCGGAACAGGAACGGCTGCTTGTCGTACGCGCGCTGGTAGAAATTGTGGCCCAGCTCGTGATGGATGGTGGAAAAATCTTCGGCGTTGATCTGGATGCACAGCTTGATGCGCAGATCGTCGACGGAGTCCACGTCCCAGGCGCTGGCGTGGCACACCACGTCGCGGTCGCGCGGCTTGATGAACAGCGACCGCTCCCAAAACGTCTTGGGCAGCGGCGCGAATCCGAGCGACGTGAAGAAGCGCTCGCCGTAGCGCACCATGTCGAGCGGCTCGGTGTCCTTGGCCTTCAGGATCGCCGTGAGATCGTAGCCCGGATCGGCGTTCTTGGGCGCGACCAGCGGATAAATGTTCTCCCATTCCTGCGCCCACATGTTGCCGAGCAGATGCGCGGGGATGGGGCCGTTGGCCGGCACGATGTTGCCGTATTTTTCGTGCAGCTTCGCAGCGCACGTAGGCGTGCAGCGACAGATACAGCGGCCGCACCTGCTCCCACAGCCGGTCCATTTCCGCGGTGAACGCGTCGGGCGGCATGTCGTATTTCGACCGCCACATCGCGCCCGTGTCGGCGAAGCCCAGTTCGCGCGCGCCCTTGTTCGCAGAGCGCGACGTAGCGTTCATAGAGCGGCTTCATCGGAGGCGAAACGGTGCGCCAGCCGCGCCAGGCGTCCAGCAGTTCCTTGGGATCGGTGCCGTCGCGGAGGACGTTCGAGAGCTGGTCGAGGTCGCGGCACGTGCCGGGGTGCGGGCAATACTTGCCGGCGCCGTACATGCCTTCCATGCGCGCGGCGATTTGGGTCAGCTCCTGCGCTTCTTTCGGATCCGAAGGCGCGGCCAGCGTCAGCGAGAGCCGCAGCAGCTTGAACTCGCGCGCCAGGTCGTCGGGCATCTTCAGATGATCGAAGCGCGTCGACTCCTTGGCCAGTTCCATGGTGGCGGCGATCACCTGCTGGTCGGCCTTGGCGGCGAGGATCTCGCTGTCGTACATGATGTAGGTGTCTTTGACCCAGTCGGCGCGCTGCTGTTCGACCGAGAGATCGAGCAGCCGGGCCTGCGCGCGATCCATGAAGGCACGGGCTTCGGCGAGCGTCGGTTCGGCGGCGTGGCTCGCGCTGAGGCTAAGGAAGAAAATGGAGAGAAGAGTTAAGGTGCGCATGGTGGAGGCTGGTTGGCCTTGGCACCATTGTAGCGTTCCGATCGAGATCGAAACCTACTTACGGCCCAGGCGTCAGGTAGACGTGCACGATCGAAAACCTGGACGGATTTTCACCTGGATCGTCTGGACCGGCGCGTGCCGCTATCTCCCGGTCGGACCGAGAAGCACGGGTTCGAATATTATCGCCACGGAACGTGTCGTTGTACGCCGCGCTGAATCCGCAAACTGGAGATGTCATCTGCAACCAGTTGTTTTGCAGGAAGGACTGAACGGCGTTCCTTGGCCTTTTGCAGGTGAATTCCGCAAGCAAGCACAAATGACCGGAACGCTTGCGGGCATGCCGGCCGGAATGGCCCGATCACTCGGGCCGAATGGTCACGGTGCGATCGAGCAGCGCGTTGAGGCCGCCGACCACGGTGATCTTGTCCACCTTGTCAGCGATCTTCTCAAGCGTCTCGAGCTCCTTGAGCCGCACCAGCAGAGGATTGTCCTCCATCAGCTTGGCCGTGTTGAGCAGCGACCGCGTGGCGGCCGTCTCCTCGCGCCGGCGGATCAGGTTGGCTTGCGCCTGCTTTTCCGCCGTGACCACCTGGTTGAGGATGTCCCGAATATCGCCGGGCAGGATGATGTCCTTGAGGGCGATAGCGCCCACGCGAACACCATAAGCTTCCATCTCGCGGCGAACATCGTTCGAAACTGCTTCGTCGATATCCGTCTTTTCCGCGAGCACCTCTTCCAGGGTGCGCTTGCCAAGGGTCTGGCGCACCGCGATCTGCAGCGTACGGTACAGATGCTCGTTGACATCCTTGACCGTCGAGCGGACCAGGGCGACGTTGACGATGTCGAACACTGCCGAGATGTTCACCCGGACGGTGACCTTATCGCGAGTCAGGATTTCCTGACCGGGCACTTCGACGGTCTGACGCCGCATCTCGATCAGCTCGATGCGCGGCATCGCGATGGCGTGCCAGAAGCCGTACGTACCAGCCTCCAGTTCACGCACCAGGCGGCCGTCGATGTAGACCAGACCGCGCTTGCCTTCGTCGACCATGGTGAAAGTTACGAGCGACTCGCGGCCGAGTCGAGCGAGCGGGGCCAGCAAACGGGCCGGCGCTTCGGGCTCGCGACGGACGTCGATGCGTTCGAACGTTACGTCCACGGCGCCCTTCCAGTAGAGAGCGCGCTTGCCGGGGCCGAGTACACGGGCGAGCTTGCCGTCCAGATACACGACGGCAACTTCGGAGTCGGCGGTCTCGATCACGGTGAAATACCGCGAGGCGAGTTCCGGCCGCTCCTTTACCAGGTAGTCGGACCAGTCGCTTGCGAACACCAGATCCTTGGTGTTGTAGCGCTCCATTTCGATGTTACGGCCCAGCGTGAGAATCCAATACTCACCGGGACCCAGGATATCGGCGAAGCGGCGCTTGCGGATGAGCAAGACGCGTTCGTTGTCGCCGACTAGAATTCGACGCAGCATAGCAAGTCACCTCCTTCGGTGCATTTCAAGTTAAGAGATCCCCAGGCTCCGCTTCACGGTCTCGCGGCGGACCTTTCCCAGAGCGGCCGCGACGCGGCTCGCGAGACGCGCTCGAAAACTTCCGGGCACGTGATCGCGAGCGAATCGCAACCGCAGTTTCAGGAGAGGCGCAGAGCTTTGGAACCGCTGCCGGTGTTCTCAAGAAGAGCCGAAGCCGATCTCAAGAATTCGGCGGAAGCGAAGCCTGGTTCACTCGGGTTACCGTTTACACGGCGGTGGAAAGCGGGATTCGAACCCGCAACTCACAGCTTAAAGGCTGTTGCTCTGCCCGTTGAGCTATATCCAGGGGATGCGGAAGCCCGACCATCGCCGGCATGCGGTGCCTCAATAAGGCCGCACCAGCGAGGCGTTTGGAACCTCGGCTATAGGCGATCATCGGTTGTGTCCTCCAGCTTGAACAGAATAACCCACATTGAGGTGGTGGTCAAGAGTTTTTGCGTTAATTTTCGATTAAGGCACGTAATTGCGCGGAGCATTTTCCGGGGTAAGCCTCCAGCGGTAGCGGATCTTCACGCCATCGCTCAGGGACCATTCATCCTTCGGAACGGGGCGATCCATTCGGACCACGGAACGCTGCCCTTCGGCGATTGCGGGAGCACCAGCTTGAACCAGTAAGGCATTTCCGAGTTCTGCTTGCTGGTGCGGTACACCTTGACGGTCCAATCGTGGAGACTGAGCACTTCGAGTTCGTAGGGCAGGATCAACGCATCGCCTTCGTCGCGGATGGATTCGGGAGATTCGCGCGCCCAAAGCGCTGCTCGATGGTCTCACTGTTACAGTACGCTGCATAGTGCCGCGGGCAGCAACCATGCCCCAGGCCATGAGGCCGGCGATCGCGGCGGCATCGGCGATTTGCGCGCGTCGCAGATACGTGTCGGGCAGGTAGGCGCGCGTGAGGAAGAACGCGCCGGCGAATGCGAGCACTCCGGCGAGGAAACCGCCGCCATAAGTGGCGTCCCTACGCCGAGCATTCGGGCGAAGACCGACCGCGACTTCGATCGCCTGCGGCGCGCGGCCTAGTTGCCCGGAGTGGCTGCGGTAGGCGTCTTGACTTCGTCGGGCCGGTTGTTCAGCAGAGTTGGATAAACCCAACCGGCCGGTAGCACGCGATCGGGATCAGGACGCACGCTGAGATAGGTGACGTGATCGGTGATTTGGCTCCAGCCGTGAGCACAGCCGGTCGGGATGATGATGATATCGCCGGTCTGCACTTTGCGGCTGTAAGCGCCCCGCCCGGCGGTGCCGATGCCGCTGGGACCGTTCATCACGTTTGGCACACCGGTGCCCGGCCTTCGGTTTTCGATGACGCCTCCAGTGGTCAGGACTCCGCCACCTGAAATGATGATGTAGGTTTCAGCCGTGTAGTCATGGTAGAGCACGCGGATCGGGTCGCCCGGCTTCTCGTTGGTGGGACCTCGGTAGATGACGCCGACGCCCATGTTGTATTTGCCCATGTCGACTACACGAATCTGCTTGTCTCCGCCAGGGTGGTCCTTCAGCAAGAAATCGATGTCGGCTTTTGGGATATCGAAAGCGTAGGCCGGCGGCGCTCCGTCGCCGTGCCCAGGGGTGAGAATTGGGTTGGCGTTTTGACCTAATGCGCTGGCGGCCAGCGTGAGCAGGGCGGCGAAACCGCCCGGGATAATCCGCTTCATGATTTTTCTCCTTGTTACCAGGATTGCGTTCCCTCTCCCGGTAGCCACTCAGTATACGCCGAGCGAGGAAGGTTGCCGATCTGTTGTTGGGTTACGTTATCCGGCGATGTTGTTTGAGAAGCACGCGGCCGGCGGGTGATGACAGTATCATGGCGGCCGAGTGGCTAGCTGGCGAAGGCTTCGTCGATCAACTCGGCCAGCCCCGATGGTGTCTTATCGCGATGAAGCGATGTCCAAGCCGCGCCATCGAATGGCCGCCTCGAACAATTTTAGCGCGATAGGCAGAAATGGCATGAGATACCATTAGCGTTTTCGAAGATAGCAGGCTTGCAGCCTCTCCTTCCAGGCTTTGGCTGTCGCCTCGCCTCGGGGAGCAGGAGCGCCAATCGTACGTTCCAGATGATACCCGATTTCATGGAAAAGGGTGCCGGCCAACGCGAAGTTCCGTACTATGGGCAAGTGCGTCAGGATGGACGGCGTGTTTGATTTGAACGCAGCAACTACCTTGTCCACGACGATCTCGATCCAAGGGGCTTGGCCGTCCTTCTGCGGGTGATAGAAGCCGAGGCACTGTTCTCGAAGATATTTCTTTCCGCTAACTCGGCCGGTCTTTCCCTTGCCAATTGTTGCGGCGTTCGTCAATACAACCGATTTCAGGCCGGACAAATAGCGCGCTGGCAAATTCGAAAGGAGGTTGACAATCGTGGAATGAACATAATGTGGTGGCTCGTAGTTCTTGTAGCTTTCGTAGATTGGGACAGCCATGGCCCGTATTCTTTCTACCACGGCGAGGTTCGGACGCACGGGGAAAGTGCGATCATACGGTCGAGTGACGGCTCATTCTCATCTCGCGCACGTAATTGGAACCATCGGCGAACTCCTGAATTTCACGGGAGCATTGGTTCTTGCACGCGATCTGTTCGTGCGTCGGAAAGAACACGCAGAGGCGAAGAGGCTGGGAGCGATGGGTGAATGGGGTAGGCAGTACAACCTCACGGCAAAGTTCCGAGGTATCCCGGGCAACGCCCCTGATTTCGTAGAGCAGGTTCAGGGTCGCCACACTAGCAGACTCGGATATGTCGGGTTAGTCTCATAGCGCTAGGCTTCCTTTGCTTGGTGGGTTATCACATAGCGTCTATCTATATGGAATGATGAGGCCTTCTAGTTTTGTGTAGAAATGATGCTTGACAGGAAATTCGGAAAATAGGATAATCTGACTAGGGAGTTCGGTATGAGCCCTGTGACGACACGCATCGTAGGCAAGTTTCAGATCACAGTCCCGCCTGAGATTCGAGAAATCTATGATCTTCAAATCGGCGATCTACTGGAGTGGACGTACGACGAAGCTACGGGTCAAATTCATCTTGCAGCCAAGCGCGCGCAGCTAATCACGCCGCGCGTTCTGGAGCTAGAGAACGAGTTGGATGCGGCGCGCAAATCCGCAGCAGGCGCAACTCGACAGATCGCCACATCGCGTTGACGCGCAAGCTGTGTGATAGCCTTGAGGCTCGATGGCGCGTTGTGAGGTCGAGCTAACCGAGTCCTTCTTCCAAGCGCAAGAAAAGATGGCTGACGTCGCCCGAGCGCAGGTGGCAGCGGTGATCCAGTCGCTCGAAGAAAATTGTGATTTCCAAGCCGACGAAGCCGAGTACATTATCCAGGTTTCCCGTTACATCACAGCGTGCGAGCACGTGCAAGGTTGGGGCTGGAGCATCCTTTGGTATCTTGAGGACGGAAACAAGATCGTGGTGAGAGCCGAACGATCGATCCGGATACAACTGATGCCTAAGACGAGCGGCTAGCCGTTCAGCGCGGCCACAGCCTCCGCGATCAGCTCGGCTTGGCCCTGCTCGTGACGCTTGAGCGAACCGGTGGTGAAGGCGTCCTTCGATCAGTTCGGCATGCTTTTATGCGTCAGAGATTCCGGCGGATGGGCTAGCGCTAGCTAAGGCTAGCTTGCGAGTCTAACCCTAATCCCGTCCGTATAAAACAACAATATGCGAAAATGCTTACCATGACCGCTGGACTCTGGGCGCTATGTTTGGCCTGCGCCGGAGCGGCATTCGCGATGATGCTGACCGACCTACAATGGGCCAAAGATCACGCATGGCTCATGCCTGCTTTGTGGATCGCGGCCGGCGTGTGTGGATTGTTTGCCTTGGTTGCCTCTAAGCAGATGGTGGCGCTGCCGGCACTCGATCAGACCACGATCATTTGCGTCTTCCCAGACTGGTAGCCGAGGGCAGGACGTACGCCAAGCGTCCATGGCTTCTTCATACGTCCGGTCGCGTGTGGCGACCCACTCCAACAAATCCAGGATGAGCGCTTCTACGGCGGTGTCAGTCATGCGCGAACGCTTCGTCGATCAACTCGGCTTGTTCCTGCTGGTGGCGCTTGAGCGAGCCGGCGGAGGGGCTGGCGCTGGCGGTGCGGCCGGCATAGCGTAGCTGGCGATTGGTGGAGTCGAGCAGCGGCTGGAAGTGCTCCTGGACGAAGCGCCATGCGCCCATGTTGCGCGGCTCTTCCTGTACCCACATGATGTCGGCGGTCTCGGGATAGCGCTCGATGGTGTCGCGAAGCTGGTCGGCGGGGAACGGATAGATCTGCTCGAGACGAACGATGGCGATGTTGTCGAGTTTGCGCTGCTCGCGCGCGGCGGCGAGATCGTAGTAGACCTGGCCGGAGCAAATCAGCACGCGGCGGACGCGGTTGCTGTCGAGGCCGGAAGAATCGTCGAGCACTTCGCGGAACGCGCCGGTGGTGAGTTCATCGATGGTGGAGACGGCGCGCGGGTGCCGCAGCATGCGCTTGGGCGTAAAGAGGATGAGCGGCTTGCGGACACCGCGGCGATCGTGGCCGCCGTGCATCTGGCGGCGCAGCAGGTGGAAGTATTGCGCGGGAGTGCTGGCGTTCACCACCTGCATGTTGTTTTCCGCCGAGAGAATCAAGAAGCGTTCGATGCGCGCGCTGGAATGCTCGGGGCCCTGTCCTTCGTAGCCGTGCGGCAGCAGCAGCACCAGACCGCTGGGCTGTCCCCACTTCTCTTCGGCGCTGACGATGAACTGATCGATCATGATCTGGGCGCCGTTGGCGAAGTCGCCGAACTGCGCTTCCCACAGAACCAGCGTCAGCGGGTCGGCGACGCTGTAGCCGAACTCGAAGCCCATCACGGCGTACTCGCTGAGCGCGCTGTCGTAGACATCGAAGCGCGCCTGGTTGGGCGCCAGATGCTGGAGCGGAATGTAGCGATCGCCGGTTTCGTAGTCGCAAAACTCCAGGTGCCGCTGGCTGAAAGTGCCGCGGCTCGAGTCCTGACCGCTTAGGCGGACCGGGCGTGCGCTCGAGCACCAGGCTGCCGAACGCGAGCGCTTCCGCGGTGGCCCAATCCATGGGCGCGCCCTGCAGAACTTCGCGGCGCTTCTTGAGGAAACCTTCGAGCTTGGGATGCACGTGGAAGCCGGCCGGGAAACGTGGTGATGGCTTCGATGATGCGCTCCAGCGTCGCGCGATCGACGGCGGTGTCGGGGCTGGGCGCCACCATGTCCTCGGGATCGATTGCAGTCAGCTCCTGCACTTCGTAGCGCTCCTGGGTCTGCTTGGAGGCGTCGTAGATTTCGTCGTAGCGCTGGTGGATGCCCTTGCGGATCTGCTGGACGCGATCGGCGTCGACCAGGCCTTCGCGGATCAAGCGATCGGAATACAGCACGGCCACCGAGGGATGCTCTTTGATCTTGCGATACAGAATCGGCTGCGTGTAGCTGGGGTCGTCGGCTTCGTTGTGCCCGTGGCGGCGGTAGCAGAACATGTCGATGACCACGTCGCGTTTGAACTGCTGGCGATAGTCGTAGGCCATCTGGGCGACGCGAACGCAGGCCTCGGGATCGTCGCCGTTGACGTGGAAGATGGGCGCCTGCACCATGCGCGCGACGTCGGTGGAGTAGGGCGTGGAGCGCGCTTCGTTGGGATTGGTGGTGAATCCGATCTGGTTGTTGATCACCAGATGAATGGTGCCGCCGGTGGTGTAGCCTTCAAGCTGCGAAAGATTCAGAGTTTCGGCCACCACGCCTTGTCCGGCGAAGGCCGCGTCGCCGTGGATCAGAATCGGGATGACGCGCTCGCGTTTGGTGTCGCCGAGGCGGTCCTGCTTGGGCCGCACGATGCCTTCGACCACCGGATCGACCGCTTCGAGATGGCTGGGATTGAACGCGACCGAGACGACGATCTCGCGCCCGGTTGGTGGACTTGCGGACGCCCGATGCGCCCAAGTGATACTTCACGTCGCCCGAGCCTTGCGTGCTGTCGGGATCGATGCCTTCAAATTCGGAGAAGACCTGCACCATGGACTTGCCGACGATGTTGGCGAGCACGTTGAGGCGTCCGCGATGCGCCATGCCCATGACGGCTTCGTGCACGCCGGTGTTGGCGGCGCGGTCGAGAATCTCATCCAGGATGACGATGGCCGATTCGGCGCCTTCGAGCGAAAAGCGCTTGTGGCCGATGAAGCGCGTATGCAGGAAGTGCTCGAACTCTTCGGCCTCGACGACGCGCTCGAGCGCGCGCAGGCGCGTTGCGGTGTCGAGCGGCCAGCGATTGCCGGTCGGCTCCATGCGGAGCTGCAGCCAGCGCTTCTGCTCGGGAATCTGGATGTTCATGAACTCGCATCCGATTTTTCCGCAGTAGGTCTGGCGCAGCGTTTCGAGAATTTCGCGCAGGGTGGCGATGCGCTGCGGCTCGTCGTCGTCCGACATGAGCGTGCCGGTGAGGAATTCGCGGTCGAGGTCCCAGATGGTGAGGCCGTAGGTGGCCGGATCGAGTTCGGGATGGTAGACGGCTTCCTGGCCGAGCGGATCGAAGTCGGCGATCAGGTGGCCGCGCACGCGATAGGCGTTGATGAGCTGGAGGACGGCGGCTTCTTTGGCGACCTCGTCGAGTTGCGCGCTGCGCACGCCTGGGACTGGAGACGGGGCGGTCGGGCTGCCAGTGGACGGGCTTGTACGGGATCTTGAGGTCGGCGAAAATCTCTTCGTAGAAATCGTCCTGACCTTCGAGCAGCGCCTGCAGGCGGCCGAGGAACATGCCGGACTCGGCGCCCTGGATGACGCGATGGTCGTAGGTGCAGGTGACCGTCATGACCTTGCTGAGGCCGAGCAGCGCGCGCAGTTGTTCGGTGGCGCCGTGGTATTCGGCCGGGTAGTCGATGGCGCCGGTGGCGATGATGGCGCCCTGGCCGGGCATGAGGCGCGGGACCGATCCGAGCGTGCCGACGGTGCCGGGGTTGGTGAGCGAGATGGTGGTGCCTTCGAAATCGGCGAGCGTAAGTTTGTTGGCGCGGGCGCGTGCGACGATGTCGTCGAAAGCTTCGACGTATTGCGCGAAGTTGAGCTGGCCGGCGTTCTTGATGTTGGGGACTTTGAGAGAGCGGGCGCCGTCTTTGCCCGCGACGTCGACCGCGATTCCGATGTTGATCTGGCCTCGCGCACCACGCGGAAGCCCTCGCCGCGCGTTTCGGCGTAGGCGTGATTGAGCGTCGGGTTAGTGGCGATGGCTTTGACGATGGCCCAGCCGATGATGTGCGTGTAGGAAATTTTCGGTCTTGCCGGTCAGCGTGCGGTGCTCGTTGATGATGCGGCGATTTTCGTCGATCACCTTGACCGGGATGACGCGCTGGGAAGTGGCCAGCGGCATGCTGAGGCTGGCGTTCATGTTCTCGGCGATGCGCGCGGCGGCGCCTCGCAGCGGAACCAGCGTTTCACCTTCGACCGGGCTGGTGCTCGGGGACGGCGAGCGCGGACGTTTCCGAGTAGCTCTGGGGCGGCGGTGCGGCATGTGTTGCGGCTCCACCGTTTCCGGACGGCAGCTGCGCCGCCGTTGGACTCGAAAACCTTCTTCCAGCTTTCGTCTACGGTTCTGCGATCGTGCAGATATTGCTGATATAGCTCATCTTCGAGCCAACTGTTGATGCCGAACTCGGGCGGGCGTGACTGTGACATGGAATGATTCCAGAGTGTTCATTCCTATGATACCGTTGGTGTCGACTCGTTGACTTGTTTCCCCTGCGGTTTCCGTTATATGGGTCAGGAGTGATTGGGATGATGAAATGCGCAATCGCTATTCCACTGCTAGGTTTCCTCTGTGCGGGTGCCGCCTGGCCTGCGATACTGGTGCGCCCTGTAGTCTTTGAGTCCAGCGGCAAGCCGCACGAGTTTGTCGCGTCCACGCCGGAGGGCGCGCTGCTGTTGAACAGCACTGGACTGAATATCGCGCCGCGAAGAGGGCGGATGGTTCGCTTGTCGGTGGTGGGCGGCCGGAAGGTAGAACCTACCGCGTCGGATCTGCTGACGTCGGTGTCGCACTACTATCTCGGCAACGACCCCA
Source organism: Terriglobia bacterium (assembly GCA_963792065.1). Taxonomy (GTDB): domain Bacteria; phylum Acidobacteriota; class Terriglobia; order Bryobacterales; family Bryobacteraceae; genus Palsa-89. The sequence continues at coordinate 838,998 of CAWBUU010000002.1, read as the reverse complement.
AGCAGTGGCGTATGGGCGTTGCGAACTACGGCAAGATCATCTATCGCGGAGTGTATGCAGGCATCGATCTGGTGGTGTACGGTTCCAATGAATCGTTCGAATACGATTTTGTGGTCGCGCCCGGAGCCGATCCGCGCCGGATCCGCATGCGGTTCATGGGCGGCGGACGGCTGAAGCTGAATTCCGCCGGCGACCTGGTTGTCTCGCATGGCGGACTCACCGAGCACCGTCCCCGCGTGTTTCAAGGAAAGCGCGAAATCGCGGGAGCATTTCACCTGCATCCGCGCGGAGTGATCACATTTGACTTGGGATCGTTTGATCATTCAAGGCCGCTCACCATCGATCCGGTGATTACATACCTGTCCTTCCTGGGTGGAAGGTCCGGCGACAGTGGCATCAGCGTGAGCGTCGACAAAGCAGGCAACAGCTACGTGGCTGGATCGACGATTTCGCCGAATTTTCCCGGCTTCAGGGGCTTGGGACAAGTGACAACCGGCCCAGAGACCTCATTCGTGAGCAAGTTCGCACCGTTTTCGGGTGGAAAGACTGACCTCCTGTTTACGGTATTCCTGGGGGACAACCAATTCTTCAACAATGAAGCGGGGTTCGCCGTAGCGCGCGCGGTAACGACGGACGCATCAGGCAGCATCATTGTTGCGGGCGAAACTACCAATGTCGCTTTTCCTGCCAAGAATGCATTCCAGAGCCAATTGGCAGGTGGAGAAGACTGCTTGTTTACAGATGGAAGCGCGAGGCGTTGCCGAGACGGCTTCGTTACGAAATTAACGCCGGACGGAACAGCGTTGATTTTTTCGACCTATTACGGCGGGACGTTCGATAACTCGTTTGAAGCGGTAGCTACGGATTCCGCAAGCGGCATCTATCTGGCCGGTTACTCGGTTGGGGCAAGCATACGCGGCACCGACAACGCGATCCAGCCCGAGGGCAACCCGTCCAAACGGCACATGATGGCGGTGCGGTTCGATGCCAACGGTAAACTCTTGTACTCCACGTATCTGGAGGGGTCGGGGGACGACGACGCGCACGCGATTGCAGTGGAAAAGCCGGGCGTTGCCTGGATTGGCGGCGATGCAGCTTCTACTGACATGCCCATGCCCGCATCCGGCACCGGGGTTCAACCCATTTTTACCGGCGTAGCGGTGAGCGCGTATTTGGCCCGGATCGATATGAACCAGAGCGGAGCGGCCGGACTGACCTACGCCACCTACTTCAACGGCACAGCCAATTCCGACCTGGCAGCGATGTTTCTGGACTCCTCCGGGCAGGTGATTTTCTGCGGCGGCACGGTTTCAGCTCTGCCTACAACGCCCACGGCTATGGAGCCGGAGTTGATCGGGCTTCCGCTCAGCGAGATTACTAGCCGCGACTTCACTGCCGGTGACGGTTACGTTGCTCGCATCAATCCTGCGCTCGCGGGTAAAGCGGGGGTTACGTACGCCTCCTACGTCGGCGGCAGCGATACGGATCGAGCGACGGGGTGCGGAGTCGATCAAAATGGCAATATCGTTGTTACGGGCAACAGTTTTTCGACGGACTTGTTCTTTCAGGCGGGATCTCCGATTCCGAGAAAGCTGATTCTGGGCGGCTCAGGCACCTGGCCTTTCGTGATCAAAATCAATCCCAAGGTGGCCGGGGGAATCGTAGACGCATTCATCACGGGCGGCACGCAGCTCGACTACGTGAATGCCATGGCCATCGATAACCGAGGCTATGCGTACATCACAGGATTCACGGAGTCCAAAGACTTTCCCGTGACAGCTACCGCGGTGCAAAAGGTTTATGGCGGGGACGACGTGAGCCTGCCGCGGATGCGGGCCTCGGCGACGCGTTCCTGATGCGAGTGGACCTGAACGCAATGCAGCCGGCGCCGCTACAACTGATCGAGGAAAGCGGCGATTTCCAGTTCGCTGCGCCCGGCTCTGCGCTTTCGGCGCCGATTGCGGTTCATATCGCGGATGCAAGCGGGAATCCCCTGTCGCTGTCGGGCTATCCCATAACCTTCACCGGCACGCAAGCAACGGTTACCGATAGCCAGGTGCTCACGGATGGGGACGGAATCGCCAAGACGACGGTGAAGATCAACGGGGATGCGACAGTGTCCGCGGCAGTGAATGTTCAAGGTTTCCCGGGCGCGCCCTACGTCTTTCATTTCAAGGCGGTGTCGGGCGCGGCGCCGAAGTCGGTGGCCATCGTCTCGGGCGACAAGCAAAGCGGCAATGCGGGAGTGGCGTTGCCCTCGCCGCTGGTGGTCGAGCTGCGCGACGCGAGCAACGCGCCGATGGCGTTGGCCGGTATCACGGTGCAATTCAAGCCTGTCAACGCGCGTGTGGGATCGCCAACCGCGGTGACGGATGAAACTGGGCGCGCCTCCACTACGGTCACGCTGGGTCCAAACGCAGGGCCTTCCAGTGTGCAGGTGATCGTGGGGAGTTTGCCGGTTGCGACGGCGACGTTCACCACGGTCGGGACGAGCGCGCCCGCTCCGGCCATCGGTCCGAACGGAGTGCAGAGCGCGGCCACATATAAGAATGATGCGGTGTCGCCGGGCTGATCTGCTACATTTCGGGATCGAGCCTGGGCCCGCCGAACTTGGTTGTAAACGCCGCGGGCGACGGACGGAAAATTCTCGACGGTGCTAAGCCGAGACGCGCGTGTTGTTCGACGGAGTGCCGGGCGCGATGATCTACACGTCGGCAGGGCAGGTCAGCGCGATCGCGCCGTACGGTTTGGAAGGCAAGACGTCCACGAACGTGCAGGTGGAGTATCAAGGCGTGGCGTCGGCCGCAGTGCATGTGGCGGTGGCGGCAGCGCAGCTCGGCCTGTTTTCGGCGGATTCGAGCGGCCATGGGCAAGGCGCGCTCCGGAACCAGGACAACTCGGTCAACTCCGGCCGCGAATCCAGCGACGCGGCTGAGCATCGTCCAGCTCTTCGGCACGGGCGAAGGCGCCACGGATCCCGCGGGCGTGGACGGCCAATTGGCGCTCAGCGTTTATCCCAAGCCCAAGCACGCCCATCACGGCGAAAGTCAATGGCGTCGACGCTGAAGTTGCTTACTATGGCGCCGCGCCGACGCTGGTGGCGGGCGTGCTTCAAGTCAACGTGAAAATTCCAGCGGGCGTGCTGGACGGCGACCTGACCATCCAGATCTTCGAGGGTTCGAATGCGAGTCTCGCCACGGTGACGGTCGCGGTTAAAGGTGACCAGTAGAGGGCCCGGAGTCAGCGTCCGTCATTGGTTTCGATCAGATAGCGGATCGAGTAGTCGGATTCTTTCGGAGCAGGACGATCCTGGCCGGGGCGATCGGCGAAGTCCGCCTTGCGCCATTCGGACCAGTGCCGGAACTTCGGGGCAGTTGGATCGGCGGGCAGTCGCAGTCGGAAGATCCGGGCCTCGTGGTTCGGCATTTTCATAACGAGGAGGCGCTGGCTGGTGCGGTAGTGCAGCTCGACGCGTGCCCGGCGGCGACGGGACGGCCGCTGATTTCAATGTGCGCGTCGCGATCCCAATATGCGGGCATGGAATTCTTGTCGGTGTTCAGTTCCGCTTCCCAGGTTCCCAGGTCGGGGGTCTCGGCTCCGTTGGGCGTCATGATTTCGAACTTCAGTAAGACCTGTGGTCCCTTGATGACGTGCGGGATGGAAAGGTAGTAAAGTCCGACACCGGCCGCCGCGACCGCAACCAGACCACCGACCGCGGCGAGCGAGTGCCCCAACACGCCGGCGATGTTGGTGACGCCGCGCCATCGCAGGGTGAGGATGATCGTCACGACCATCCCGATGAGTCCCGAGGGAAAGCCGACCGCGATGGCGAAGTAGCCGCGCGCCCCCTCCATCGTCGACATGTGAAGCGCTCCGGCGATGACTCCAGAGATGAGCGCTCCGGCGATAAAGCCGACTGTGCCGCCGGCCAGGCCTAAAAGCATCGCGAGGAGTATCGTCATGGCTACAGGTTCTTCTCGAGCATTTGGCGGATCTCGCCATCACTGAACATTCCGCCAGTGCCGAGCGCGTAGGCGCAGTGCATTTCGAGCGTGCCGTTCTGATAGGCGATCTGCATCCCGGACTTGTCCTTCACGTTCTTCAGCTTGATCTGCTTCAGACCGTCGCGCACGGCGGACTTGCCCATGTCGTCCTGGCAGATCACGCGCAGCGCCATGTTCAGGCGATGGCACGAGATGTTGTCGATGTAGTTGAGCGCCTCGGCGTCATCGGCCAGGCTGTCCCAGTCCACTTGATAGGGGATGGGCGCGCCGCAGATCTCTTCGATCTCTTTCACGCGGCCCGGAAACGTCACGTCCTGCAGTTCTTTCACTTTGCGTCGTTCATTCAGTCCCATGGAAGTCTCCTATTGAATTGCTTACACGCGTTAGGGGCGCAAACCAGACGGCGAATCGATCATCGGTGCTTTGGTTCGTCGCACTCGGAATCGTCGCGAAAGAAGCGAATCTGCTTGTGCGGCAGGGTAATCCACAGGCTCTCGACCTTGGCTTGGGGAGCGTATTGGTAGGCACAACGCTTGCCTCGGGCATACCGGCCGGCATCCCCGAATCCCACCTGCACATCCATCCAGTTAGGCTGTTTTTCGAACTCGGCGTATTCGCGCGAGTCGACTTCAGTTCGTTCCAGACGCAATAGCTTCCCGAAACGCTTCTCGACTTCAGAGAGAGGTGATCCGGGATGAACGCCCCCGGCGGTGGCGCAGGCTGGATCATAGACGTGGATGAGATCGATGGTGGCGCGCTCGGTGAAATTGCCTTCATCGTTTGGATAAATGTCCATCGTGCGCATGCCATTCCGAAACACCTTCAGCACCGTCATGTGATCGGCGTCCAGGATTCGCTCGAACCTGGTTCCGCGCAAAGCCTGGCGAGCCTTCGCTATGGTCATCCCAACCCGGAGCGGTCCCACTTGGCCGGATCGCACCAGACAACTGCTGGTTTGCGCCGCCAGGCACGCGACGCCGAGCAAATACTCCAACACGATTGCGGGTTTCAGTTTCATTGGGAACTCCTTCCATTCGAGAGGGCGTAAAGCGGCGGTGGGTTCGATCATGGCAGAGTGATCGAAAAGGCGCCCGAATTGCGCCCGTCATGATATGGAAGCTCTACCGGTGTTTCGCTATCATCCCGACCCGGTGGCGACCGGCAGCGTCGAAGCGAGCGAATCGCCGTGCCTCGCCTGCAATCGCATTCGCGGATACATATATGTTGGGCCTGCGTATTCGGAAAAGTTCGACTACTTGAGCGGAAGCATTTGTCCCTGGTGCATCGCGGACGGATCGGCCGCCAAGCGGTTCGGCGCCTCGTTCGCCGACAGCGGGCTGATGGATGACGTGGCAGACGAGGTCCGCGAGGAGATCGGCGAACGCACGCCCGGATTCGATGCCTGGCAGCAGGAGCAGTGGCTCACGTGCTGCCACGATGCCGCGGCGTTCCTGGGGATCGCAGGCGCGGCCGAATTGAAGAAGCAGTTTCCGGACGCGATTCCAGCGGTGAAGGATTGCCTCGCGAACGACTATGATCTTTCAGGCGAGGAGCTGGACGAGTACTTCGACGGCCTGAGCAAGGACGGTCAGCCGACCGCGTACGTCTTCCAATGCCTGCATTGCCAGCGGTATCTCGCCTATGTGGATCAGACGTGAATCTATGAAGACTATGTTGCAAGTAACCTGGGGACTGTTCGCGGCGGATGTGTTGCTGACCGCGGTCATCGTGATTGGTGCGATGGTGGAGAAAGGCGACGCCGCGGCTCGCGGACTCGGGCTAGTGTACGCCGTGTTTAGCGGGATCGCGATCGCGCTGCTGGCGTTGATCGCGGGGCTAAGCACCTATTTCAAGACCAACGTCGGGCTTGGTTTTTCAATTGCGTTGGAAGCGGCGCCGTGGGCTTTCCTGTTGTACGAAGCGATCGGGCGAATCGGGACGCGGCTGATGCTGCGCTGAAATCAGTCGCCCTGCTGATACCAGACGAAGCGCTTTCCCTTCCAGTAGACGATGGCGCTGCCGGATTCCCATTCCAGATACAATGCGTCACCTTTGAGAACGGGCGGGCGGCCCTGGCCGAAGCCTCGCGCGACGCGGCGGCTTTTCGGGTGCAGGCGCCACGCAGTGAAATCGAGATTCTGCATGTCGTTGAATGCGGCGCCAGCGCCCAGCACGACCGGAGAAACCGTTGCGCTCAGGCACGCCGCGATGCCTTGCTGCTTGCCGCGGTTGACGACAACGGCGTAGTCGGGTTTCGCGTCGCCATCGAAGTCCCCCTTCAGGTAGGATGGAGCGATCGTGGTGGTGATCGTGAAGTTGGATCCGGCGGCTTCGAAGGCATGCCAGAGACTTCGATCGGTTTGGCAGCGGCGTATTGGAACACGCCAGCCGCCAGACAAACGAGCAGGATGCGCATAGAGATCTCCTCTTATTCTGTACCGGCGCGGTGGGCGCCGCGAATCGATCAGGCACGTTGATCGATTGAAACCGGTTATTTCGCCTGTCAGAGAAGAAGGAGCAGGACAAATGAAACTACGCATCCCAGCGCCGCTTACCAGAAGTTTGTCCGGAGCATGGAGCTCAGCTACGAAGACTGGCACGATGGCAACAGCTACGACCTCGACTCGCTCGAAGAAATTCCGGAATCGGAGCGCGCCGCGGCGGTGAAGGTGCTGGCTGAACACCTGGAGGAGCATCCCGATTGGCGCGATGTCGAGGCGCTGGGTGCGCTCGACACGCCGGACGCGCGCAAAGCGATCCGCAAAGCAGTGAAGGACGCGGATCTGGAGACGCGTATGCGAGCCGCCGAGCAGCTTATCGAGATGGGCGAGAACGGCCGATCTGGAAGGCACGATCATCGACGCGCTGCGGAACACAGATCTTGGGAGCGGACTCTCGCAGGCCATCGACATGGCGGAGGAGAATCCCAGCCCGCGCATCCAGGAGACGCTGCTGGACCTGGCGCTCAATGGCACCGAAGAGCAGCGGATTCATTGCGCGGCGCTGGCGCTGTACCTGGGCGGCAAGGCGGAGGAAGCTTTCGATTGGAATCATCGGCCGTTCTTCTTGAGCTTCGGAGATGAGGATCGCGCGAAGCAGATCGAAGCGTACAAGGAATTGTGCCGGCGCTTGGGTGTCGAGCCGAAAGTGAAGTAGGTAGAAGGCATGATTTCAGCTTTTCGAAAGATCATAGCGGTGGTGGCGTCGGCCGCAGCGCTATGGGCGCAAAAGACGCCGGTAGCAGGCGCAGTCGCCATCGAAGTTCGCATACAGCGTCAAGGACGGCCAGCAGGTCATCGAGATCGCGAACTCGAGTTACGAAATCACGGGATCAGGCGTCCCGGGCCTTCCTCGCGATGAGCGGCTGGCGCTTCGGATGACGACTCGCTCGCGAGCAAGTGATCGACGAGATCGGCATGGAAGCCACCACTACGGTGGAAGCGTGGCCGCTGGGGGTCGATATGAAGCAGAAGCCGCTGTATGCGGTGACGGCCTCGGGAGTCGATCCGAAGACGGTCGCCGGCAACCTGCTCGTGATTGCGCGCGGACTCGAAGAAACGGATTGGTGGTCGGTGTACAAGCTCGGGAGCGGCACGCATCTGTTCGATACCTACGTACCGTTGGTTCAGTTTTCCATCAGTCGCGAGTTTGTGGAGCCTCGCTACGTCGGCCTGCAGGTTCCTGATGACGACGACAAGGATGGGCGCTTGCGGGCGCCGAATGTCGCGGCAGTCCTGACCTATGCCTCGGCGGACCGGGTGATCCGAGAAGCTCTGATCACGTGCGACAATCCGAAGCTCGCGCAGTTGCTGCGGTCGTTTGCGGACACGACGCGCAAGCTCGCGATGGTGGAGCAGGAACAGCCCGCGGCGGCGGGGAAGAAGGCGGGCGAGCCGTCGCGCACGCTTAAGCTCGACGTTCAACGAGAATTATCCGTCGCCGCCGGCGACGCGGATGATCACGCATTCCGATCACGAAAGGCGATCTGGATTTCGCGCACGCTCAGACGCCCGCCGGCGTGCATGTGGCGGCGTGGAAGCGGTAGCGGCGCACGCTACGCTTTGCCCAGCGCCCACAGCAGGAACGCGTAGTCGAACGCCACTTCCTTGATGCGCTCGTAGCGGCCGGACGGGCCGAAGTGGCCGCTGCCCATGTTGGTCTTGAGCAGCAGCACGTTCGAATCCTTCTTCATGGCGCGGAGCTTGGCGACCCACTTGGCCGGCTCCCAGTAGGACACGCGCGGGTCGCTCAGCCCGGCCGTGACCAGCATGGCCGGATACTCGCGCGGCGCGACGTTCTCGTATGGCGAGTACGACTTGATGTACTCGTAATATTGCTGCGTTTCCGGATTGCCCCATTCTTCGTATTCGGCGACGGTCAGCGGAAGCGTCGGATCGAGGCCGGTGTTGAGATTGTCGACGTAGGGCACTTTGGCGACGGCGGCGTGAAACAGATCGGGCCGCATGTTCAGACACCGCGCCGAGCAGCAGACCGCCGGCGCTGCCGCCCATGATCGCGAGGCGTTCGGGCGACGTGTAGCGGTTCGCGACAAGATGCTCGGCGCAGGCGATGAAGTCGGTGAAGGTGTTCTTCTTCGCGAGCAGCTTGCCGTGATCGTGCCATTCCTCGCCGAGTTCGGCGCCGCCGCGCACGTGCGCGATGGCGAAAGCGAAGCCGCGGTCGAGCAGGCTCAGACGGTCGGACGAAAATCCCGGATCGATGCTGTGGCCGTAGGATCCGTAGGCGTAGAGCAGCAGGGGGCCATGCGCCGTCCTTTTCGAATCCGCGGCGGTAGACGATCGAGATCGGCACCTGGACGCCATCGGGCGCGGTGGCGAAGATGCGCTCGGATTGATACTGCGAGGCGTCGTAGCCGCCCTTGACCTCGTACTGTTTCTTCAGCTCGCGCTGGCGCGTGTCCATGTCGTAATCGAAGACGGATGCGGGCGTCACCAGCGACGTGTAAGTGAAGCGCAGCGTTCTGGTCCGATATTCCGCGTTGCCGCTCGCGCCCACTGAATAGACCGGCTCGGGAAACTCGACGTAGTGGCCGAAAGCGCCGTTCGAATCGTGGATCGCGATTTTCTCCAGGCCGCGTTCGCGCTCGTAGACCACCAGGTAATCTTCGAACGAGTCGACGCCCTCGATCGTGATCGCCGGCGCGATGCCGGCAGCACCTCCTCCCAGTTGTCGCGCGAAGGGTTCGCAACCGGCGTGCGCATCAGGCGGAAGTTCTTGGCCGCTTCGTTGGTGCGAATGTAGAAGAAATCGCCGTGATGCGATGCGTCGTACTCGACTTCCTGGGTGCGCGGCAGCATCACGCGAAACCAGCCCAGAGGATCGTGGGCGTCGAGATAGCGGACCTCGGACGTCAGCGCGCTCGATAGATGCAGAAACAGGAATCGCCGGCTGCGCGTCTTGCCGAGTCCGAGCGCGAAGCGCGCGTCATCCTCCTGGTAGACCAGCTCGTCGGACCGCGCGCCGAGCTGATGGCGGAACACGCGATACGGGCGGCGTGCCAGATCGAGCGTCGTGTAGAAAAAAGTGTGGTTGTCGTTGGCCCACTCGAGCGTGTAGTAGGTGTTGGGAATGCGATCGGGCAGAAGCTCGCCGGCGGCGAGATCCTTGACGTAAATCGTGTACGCCTCGTCGCCTTCGACGTCGGCGGAGTAGGCCAGCAGCCGATGGTCCGGGCTGACGGCGAAGTTGCCCAGGCGGAAATATTTTTCGCCCGTGGCGAGCGCGTTGGCGTCCAGCAGAATTTCTTCGGGCGCGTCCAGGCTGCCGTGCTTGCGGCAGTAGATCGCGTAGGCTTTGCCCTCTTCGGTGCGCGTGTAATAGAAATAGTCGTCGCGCTTGACCGGCACCGAGAGATCGGTTTCCTGGATGCGGCCGAGGATCTCGTTGTACAGCGTCTCCTGCAAACGGCTTCAGAGGCGCCATCACCTGCTCGGTGTATTCGTTCTCGGCTTCGAGATAGGCGATGACGTCGGGATTGGTGCGGTCGCGCAGCCAGTGGTAATTGTCGACGCGCGTGTCGCCGTGGAGCGTGATCTCCTTGGGGACGATTTTCGCGACGGGAGGAACGGCGCTCATGAGATTCGCCGGACCTACTGGCTCTCCTCTTTGCCCATGTAGAGTTCGCTGACCAGCGCGCGGTGATTTTCGAGCACACGGTTGCGCCGGACCTTCATGGTCGGAGTCAGCTCGCCGGTTTCGATGGAAAAATCGCGCTCCAGCACGCGGAACTTGCGGATCTGCTCGAAGGGCGCGAGCTTCTTGTTGACGCGCGCCACGGCCTTGCGGATCTCGTCCAGCACCGGCGGCGCCTCGGCCAGCTTGGCCGGCTCGTTCTTCACCGCCTCGACGCCTTTCAGCGATTCGGCGCTGGTGACGTTGACGGTAATGAGCGCGGTGACGTAAGGCAGGCGGTCGCCGATCAGGACGATCTGGTTGACGATCGGCTCAGTCTTGAAAAAGCCCTCGATGCGCGGCGGGATAAATCTTCTTGCCGTTCGACGAGACGATCAGTTCTTTCTTGCGGCCGGTGATGTAGACGTAGCCGTCGGGATCGATCTCGGCGATGTCGCCGGTGTAGAGCCAGCCGTCGCGCAGCACTTGCGCGGTGGACGCCGGGTCCTTGTGGTAGCCGGAGAAGAGCGTGGGACTCTTGATCAGCAGCTCGCTGTCATCGGCCAGGCGCAGCTCGACGCCGGGTAGCGCGACGCCGATGCTTCCGGACTTCGGGCGCTCGATGGGATTGAGGCACGCGACACCGCCTTCGGTCAGTCCGTAGCCTTCGATCAGCGGCATTCCGATCGCGGAATAGAAGCGGGCCAATTCCTTGCCGAGCGGCGCGGCGCCGGAAGCAGCCAGACGGATACGTCCGCCCAGGCGATCGCGGATTTTCGAGAAGACCAGGCGCTCGGCGACTTTGAGCGAAGTCTGCATCCACTTGGGAACGGGCTTGCCTTCCTCGCGCAGCCGGCTGACCTCGGCGCCCAATCCGACGGCGCCATGGAACAGCTTCTTCGAAAGCGTGCTCCGCTTCTTGATCTCGGCGTTGATGCTGGCGAAGATGCGTTCCCAGACGCGCGGTGGCGCCAGCAGGAACGTCGGGCGAATGGTCTTGAGCTCGGAGGGCAGCTTGGCGAGGCTTTCGGAAAACCAGACCGCCACGCCCATGCGAATCGGAAGCAACTCGATGACCACGCGCTGGGCGATGTGAGCAGACGGAAGGAAGCCGATGGTGGAGTCGGAAGGCTGCAGCGGCAGCGCGGCGGGGCCCATGTCGACGTTCGCAACCAGCGCGCTGTGAGTCACCAGCCCCATCTTGGGTTCGCCGGTCGCGCCGGAGGTGAGATAGAGGACGGCCAGATCTTCGGCGGCTACCTCGGCGCGAATCTTTTCGAATGCGTGAGGATCGTCTGCGAGCGCCTGCCTGCCGCCGTCGCGCAGTTGATCGAGCGTGATGGCGCCCTCGGCTTCGCCCGTAAGCAGGATCCAACGTACCGCCAGCGCGGGATCGCCGGCAGTCTCGATCAGCGCGCGCATGCCTTCGGGATTTTCGACGAAGACAGCTTTGGCATCGCTGGCCCGAAGATTGCCGATCTGGTCAGGCAGCGGATAACTGGTGTAGAGCGCGGCAGCGATGGATCCGTTCGCCATCACGCCGAGATCGGCGAGGTAGAACTCCGCGCGCGTTTCTGAATGCAGCGCGACGATGTCGCCCTTGCCGATACCGAGGCGCCGCAATCCGCACGCGATCTCTTCGACCGCTTGCTTGTACTCGACCCACGAGTAGGTGCGGTACTTGCCCTTGCCCAAAGGTTGATGAAGAGCCGGCGCTTCCCGGTAAGCCTGGGCGGCCTCTTCAAGCACCGCGTACATGGTTCGAGCACTCATTGGGTTTATTGTAGACGGCTAGGGTTCAATCGTCAGCCTTGACCTACTACCATGATTTCATGACTTCATGGTCTAGGGAAGTGGGCGTCGCCACCAAAGCCGCCATGCAGGCGGCGGAGTTGGCGCTGCGAATGCAGTCAGAAGTAGTTGCCGAGACCAAAGCCGACAAGTCTCCGGTGACGCAAGCGGACCGGGAATGCGAGCGTTTGATCGCGCGGCTGGTGACTGAAGCTTTTCCCGGCGACGGACTGATGGGCGAAGAAGGGGCGCACGTGCAGTCGGCCAACGGGCGCCGGTGGATCATCGATCCGATCGACGGCACGCGTGACTACGTGCGCGGGAATCCGCTGTGGGCGAACCTGATCGCGCTTGAGGCGGACGGCGAGGTGGTGGCGGGCGTCGTGAACTTGCCGCTGCTCGGCAGAATATACATGGCCAGCCGCGGCGGTGGGGCGTTCTGTAACGATGAACCAATTCATGCGTCATCGAAGCAGACGATCGAGGAGTCGGTGCTGTGCTTCAACCGGTTCAACAGGTACTTCGGCATGCCGTCGCCGGATCGCTTGATGGAATGGATGGAGCGATTCTGGTGTGTGCGTGGCCTGGGAGGCGCGCCGGACGCGATGATGGTGGCCGCGGGCGAGGCGGACGTGTGGATCGAGCCGAGCGCGTCGACCTGGGACTTCGCGCCTCTCAAAGTGATCCTCGAAGAAGCCGGGGCGCGCTACTTCAACTTCGACGGCGGCTCCAGCATCTACGCGGGCAATTGCATCGCGTGCGCGCCGGGGCTGGAGCAGGAGGTGCGGCGTTTTCTGGGCGTTCCCATGGCTTCTGCGGGAAATCCGTAGCGCCGAGCGCAACTTTGCGCTGTATAATGCTTTTACATAAATAAGCTCAGTAAAACCCGAAGAGAGGAGGACGACGGTGAAGAAATTGCTATGCAGCGTGATTGGCGTAGGGCTGCTGCTGGGAACTGTGACGAACTTGCCGGCACAGAATCCCCGTATTCACACGCGCAAGAAGAACCAGCAGGAGCGAATTACGAAGGGTGTCGAGAACGGGTCGCTGACGAAGAAAGAAGCCGTCAAAGTTGAGCACCATGAGCGCCAGATCAACAAAGAAATGCGTCATGACCGCGCGGAGAACGGCGGCCATCTCACCAAGAGTGAGAAAAGGCAGGTGAACCGGCAACAGAATCGCGTGAGCCGGGAAATCTACAAAGAGAAGCACGACGCGCAGAACAAGTAGGGCGGCGACGCTATTTCAGAAACATCGACAGGCGCGCCATGGCTTGCTCGAGAATCGGGCGCTCGGCCGCGTAGCAGATTCGCACCGAGCCTTCGCCGCCCGCGCCGAAAGCGACACCAGGCGCGAGGCCGACCTTCGTGTCCATCAGGAGGCGCTTGCAGAAGTCGAACGAATCGGCGGCGCCCGCGATTTTCGGGAACAAGTAAAACGCGCCGTCTGGCTTGGGCACCGTGACGCCGGGCATCTTGGCAAGCGCCGCGAGACAGAAATCGCGATTTTCCTTGAGCCGGATCAGCATTTCGCACAGCGCCGTCTCGCCCCACAGCAACGCGGTTTCGCCGGCGCGTTGCGCAAAGCTGGGTGCGTGAGAAACGATGAACTCGTTGAGCTGCGTCGCTCGCGCCACCAGATCGCGCCGCGCTACCAGCCAGCCGAGCCGCCAGCCGGTCATGCAGTAGGCCTTCGAGAAAGACTGGATCACGATGACGGCGTCGTCGCGGGTCGCGAGCTTCAGGATGGTCGGCACCGGCGTCGTCGGTTTCGGGCCGGTGTAGTTCAGCCGCTCGTAGACTTCGTCGGCGATCAGCCAGAGCTTGTGACGCCGCGCGAAATCGAGCAACTGGCGCTGTTCGTCGACGGTCGCGACCCAGCCCAGAGGATTCGACGGCGAAGTGTACAGCAGCATGCGCGTTCGCGGCGTGACGGCGGCTTCGAGCGCGGCGAAGTCGATCCCGTAGCGGTCGCCCACCAGCGGTTGCGCGATCTGGATGGGCACCGCGTTCGACATCTCGACGTTGGAGCTGCCGTTCGGCCAGGCCGGAGTGAGAATCAGCGCTTCGTCGCCCGGATCGAGCACGCAACGGATGCCGAGGTTGAGCGCCTGGACGCCGGAAGCCGTGATCACGAACTCTTCGGCCGGGTCGAGCTCGACCCCGTGCAGCTCCTGGTAGTACCGCGCGAGAGCTTTGCGCAGCGACGGCAGGCCGGCGTTTTCGGTGTAGAACGTGAAGCCGTCGGCCATGGCTTTTTGCGCCGCGCGCTTGATGTATTCCGGCGTCGGGATGTTCGATTCGCCGAAGTAGAGCTTCAAGACGCCGTCCATCGTCATGGCGATTTCGGCCAGTTCGCGGATGCGGGAATGGGGGACGCGCAGCGCCGAGGCTGCGAGGCTGGGAGTCATTCTACTTCTAGTTTAGATGCCTTCGAAGATGGCTGAGACGGGCGCGCTGAATCCGGGCAAAGCTGGATCTTCGAGCATCTGACCTTGCTCGAACATGCGTGCGTGGCCGTGTGTTGATTTCGTGTTATCGGCGGTTTGCGGTTCAGGCCCGCATCCGTGCCGTTCGCTGCCAGTTGCAAGTCAGTTGCTGATTTTCGTTGACAGGCGCTACCGGCTCGGTTAATCTAAGACCGAAAAGGTCCGAGATTGTTAGTCCTTAGTTGCGACCAAGTTGCAGGAGGTTTGATGTCCAGTTCAGCCCAGAGTTGCGACTCAATCGCAACTGGAAGAAACGGCCGAGGCGCCACCCATGAACGACGCTCGCTGGTGGACGAACTCACCGCGAAGGGCGTCCGCCTGACCGCGCAGCGCCGAGCCGTGGTCGAAATCATTCAGCAAGCCAACAAGCACCTGGACGCGGCGAGTCTTCTAGAGGAAGCGCAGAAGCGTGAGGCGAGCATCGACCGCGCAACGGTCTATCGCACGCTCGATCTCCTCAAGAAGCTGCGCCTGGTTGACGAGCTCGACCTCATGCATCTCAACGGCGAAAAACATTACTACGAAGTCCGGGCCCGGCGCGACCACCTGCATCTGGCCTGCTTCCAGTGCGGCCGGATCGAAGAGTTCGAAAGTCCGCTGTTTGAAGAATTAAAGGCGGAGATCGCGCGGGAGAAGGGATTCGAGATTCAAGTTGTTCGCATGGAGGTAGGCGGCCGCTGCAGTTCATGCCGCGAAAAAGAATAAGACCGCGCGCTGACTTTTGCCGAAGCGTACCCGCGGCCCTATGGAATCGACAACCCGCAGGCTGGCGATCATCCTCATTGTAGGCTCGCCGGCCGCGGCTTTCAAATCAGGGAAAGGGAACTGAAAGCACATGGCTGGAAGGCACTCCTCGAAATTTCGGACGCCGATCATTCTGCTGGTGTCCGCATTCTGGTTGGCCGCAACCGCGGCGGCGCAGACGACGATGCGCGGAAAAATCCTGGACGCTACGCGTTCGCCGATCGTGGGCGCGCGAGTGGTTGCTAATCCCGACGGACGCGCCTCCGGACCTGTCACGGTATCCGATCCGAGCGGCGAGTTCACGTTGTCGCTCGATCCGTGGGCTTACGTGTTGAAGATCACCGCGGACGGCTTCGAGCCGATGTCGCAAACCGTGCAACTCCCGGAGGCCGGCGCCGCTGAGCGCGAATTCGTTCTTCAGGTGGCCGCGCGGCGCGAGTCCGTCACCGTCACCGACTCCAGCCGATACCAGGTCACCACCACCAGCAGCGCGGCCAGGACGCTCACGCCATTGCGTGACGTGCCGCAGTCCATCACGGTTGTCACCGGCGAGCAGATGAAGGACCAGATGATGGCGAGCATCGCCGACGTAGTGCGCTACACGCCCGGCATCACCGCGATCCAGGGCGAGAACAATCGCGATCAGGTAGTGATCCGAGGCAACAGCTCGTCGGCCGACTTCTTCGTCGACGGGATGCGGGACGATGTGCAGTATTATCGCGACCTCTACAATCTGGATCGCGTGGAGGCGCTCAAGGGGCCCAACGCTATGATCTTCGGGCGGGGCGGTGGCGGCGGCGTGATCAATCGCGTGACCAAGGAAGCGATCTTCAGTCCGCTGCGCGAGGTTTCGATCGAGGGCGGCTCATACGACAATAAGCGATTCTCGACGGACTTCGACCAGCCGCTGAACGACAAGCTCGCGCTACGCTTCAACGGGCTGTATGAGAACTCCGGCAGTTTCCGGAACGATGTGAGTCTCAAGCGCTTCGGCCTGGCGCCGGCGCTCACGATCGCGCCCGGCAAGAACACCAGGATCACTCTTTCCTACGAGCACTTCCGCGACGATCGCGTGGCCGATCGAGGCATTCCATCGGTTCAAGGCCGCCCCGCGGACGTTCCGTTGTCGACCTACTACGGAAATCCGAAGGACAGCCATGCGGGTGCGCGCGTCAACTTGGGGATCGCCGCGCTGGAACACCAGGCCGGCGGTTGACCATCCGCAACCGGACGCTGGCGGCGGACTACGATCGGGGATATCAAAACTTCGTGCCTCGCGGCGTGACGGCCGACCAGGTCCAAGTGGAGATCTCCGCCTACAACAACGCGACGCGGCGGCGAAACATTTTCAATCAGACCGACCTGATCTATCCCTTCGCGACTGGCCGCATCAAGCACGCGTTGCTTGCCGGTATTGAAGCGGGGCGCCAGCGCACCGACAATTTCCGCAATACCGGATACTTCAATGACTCGAGCACATCCGTCTTTGTGCCGTACGACGACACCGTGTTCCACACGCCAGTTACGTTCCGCCAAAGCGCGACCGACGCCGACAATCACGTGGAGGCCAACGTACGCGCGGCTTACGTGCAGGACCAAGTTGACCTCACGCGGCGCCTTCAGGCGATTGCCGGCCTTCGCTTCGACAACTTCGACCTGCGGTATCGCAACAATCGCAGCGGCGACCGTCTGCGCCGCATCGATAACCTGGTTTCGCCGCGAGCGGGCCTGGTGTACAAGCCGGTCACGCCAGTCTCCATCTATGCAAGCTACAGCGTTTCGTATCTGCCGAGCTCCGGCGATCAATTCTCTTCGTTGACCTCTGTCACCGAGCAGGCCAAGCCGGAAAAATTCAGCAACTACGAGGCGGGCATGAAGTGGGACCTCGCGCCGTCGTTATCGTTGACGGCGGCGGTTTATCGCCTGGACCGGACCAACACCAGGGCCACCGATCCGAACGATCCGACGCGGATCATACAGACCGGGAGCCAGCGGAGCAACGGATTTGAAACGGGATGGAATGGAAGCGTCACGCGCGCATGGCGCATCGCCGGCGGCTACGCGCTATCAGGACGCCTTCGTGAGCAGCGCTACGGTGTCAGCGCTGGCCGGCGCACACGTCGCGCAAGTGCCGCATCACAGTTTTTCGCTGTGGAACCAGTACCAGATTCGGCCCAGGCTGGGCGCAGGACTGGGGATCGTGAATCGAACGGACATGTTCGCCGCGATCGACGACACGGTGGCGCTGCCGGGCTACACGCGCGCGGACGCGGCGGTGTACTATTCGCTGACCGAGAGAATTCGGTTGCAGGTGAACGTCGAAAATCTGTTCGACCGGAAATACTACATGAATGCCGACAACAACAACAATATCTCGCCGGGTTCACCGCGCGCGATTCGTGTGGGGCTGATCGCGAGATTCTAGAGTGTGACTAACGCCGGCGGCCTTTGGCTTCCACCAGCTCTTCGATGTGCACCAGGTCGGTGGGGTAGTCGCGCGTGTAGCAGGCGTAGCAGTATTGGCCGCGATCGTCGGCCACGGCTTGGCGCAGCGCATCGATCGAAAGGTAGGCCAGCGAGTCGGCTTCGACGAACTCGCGGATCTGCTCAATGGAGTGATTCGAAGCGATGAGTTCGGCCTCGCGCGGCGTGTCGACGCCATAGAAGCACGGCGAGACGGTCGGCGGACAGGAGATGCGGAGGTGCACTTCGCGCGCGCCGGCGTTGCGCACCATGCGGACGATTTTGCGGCTGGTGGTTCCGCGCACGATGGAATCGTCCACCAGGATCACGCGCCGGCCCTCGAGCAGATGCCGAATGGGATTGAGCTTCAGCTTGACGCCGAAATCGCGGATAGCTTGCGACGGCTCGATGAAGGTGCGGCCGACGTAGTGATTGCGAATGAGCGCCTGGCGGAACGGGATGCCGGATTCGGAGGCGTATCCGATGGCGGCTGCGACGCCTGAGTCGGGCACGGGAACCACGACGTCGGCTTCGACTGCCGATTCGCGCGCCAGCAGCCGGCCAAGATTCTCGCGCGATTCCTGCACTGCGCGGCCGAACACGATGGAGTCAGGCCGCGAGAAGTACACGTGTTCGAACACGCATTGGGCGTGCTGCACTTCCGGAGCGTAGCGCTCGCGGGTCATGCCTTCCGGCCCGATGGAGACCAATTCGCCGGGCTGAACGTCGTCAACATAGTCTGCATTGATCAGATCGAAAGCGCAGGTTTCGGATGCGAAGACGTAAGCAGCGCGCCCATAAGACGACTCCATCCGCCCGAAGGCCAGTGGCCGGAATCCGCGCGGATCGCGTGCCACGATGATCCGGTCGCGTGCGAGAAAGACCAGTGAGAAAGCGCCTTCCAGTTGCAGCATGGCTTCGCGTAAAGCGCCTGAGAGGGTGCGCTCCCGCGATCTGGCGACGAGATGCAGGATCACTTCGGTGTCGCTGGAGGCCTGGAAGATGGAACCCTCGCGCTCCAGCTCGCGCCGCAGTTCGCCGGCGTTGGTGATGTTGCCGTTGTGCGCGACGGCGATCTGTCCCTTGTTGCAGGCTACCGAAAACGGCTGCGCGTTCATAAGCACGGTGTCGCCCGCTGTCGAATAGCGCGTGTGCCCGATGGCCAGTTCGCCGGGCAGACTCGCGATCCGCTCGGGCGTGAAGATATCGGCCACGTGGCCCATGTCTTTGAGGCACCGGAGCTCGCGGCCGTCGCTGGTGGCGATGCCGGCGCTCTCCTGTCCGCGATGCTGCAGCGCGTACAGACCGAGATACGTCAGGTTGGTTGCTTCCGGATGGCCGTAGATCGCGAACACGCCACACTCCTCGCGAAATTTATCGAGGGGGAGGAAGGTCATGGACGGCTCAATTCCCTTTCCAACGCTTGTTCCCATATTTGTTTTAATGTCGTCGAGGGAGGAATCTACCAACCGTTCAGAATCGCTGCCGATCTGAATCCGCTCTTTCATTGTAACGCCGATGCGAGGCGCGTCGACGTTATTTTTTCGCGCTATTTCGATCACTTTGTCTGGCTTCGATGTCGAGACCAGGATGCGGGAGGGCGCTTCGTGGAACAGGAGAAATTCAGGCCGGGCTCGTGCCGGGACGTCGATGTGCGCGCCGACACACGTGTCGCCGAAACTCGCCTCCGCCAGCGCGACTGCCAAGCCGCCATCGCTTAAATCGTGCGCCGATTCGGCGAGTCCGGCGACCACGATCTCGCGAATCGCTTGCTGTACTCGCTTTTCGTAGTCGAGGTCGAGTGCCGGCGGCAGCCCCCACATCGATTTCAGGATCACCTTGGCGTACTGCGTTCCGCCGAAATGCAGCTCGTCGGTTTGGCCAAAGCCGCCCAGCAGAATGACCGCACGATCGGGATTCTGGAAATGCAGCGGCGTCGGCTGACCGGTCTTCATCAAGCCTACGATGCCCATCACTGGCGTCGGCCAGATCGCCTCGCCCAGCGTTTCGTTGTACAGGCTGACGTTGCCGCCCGTGATCGGCGTCTCGAAGGCCTGGCAGGCTTCCGTCATGCCTTCGATCGACTCGACGAGCTGCGCCATGATCTCGGGCCGCTCGGGATTTCCGAAGTTCAGATTGTTGGTTGCCGCCACCGGCACGGCGCCGGCGGTCGAGAGGTTGCGGCAGCACTCGGCGACAATCAGCTTGGTTCCTTCGCGCGGATCGAGCGCGCAATACCGCGCGTTGCCGTCCAGCGACATCGCGATGGACGTCCCGGTTTGCTTGATGCGGACGATGGCGGCGTCGCTGCCCGGACCCGCCAGCGTGCTGCTGCGCACCAGGTAGTCGTATTGCTGCCAGATCCAGCGCTTGGAGCAAATATCGCCGGAGCTGAGCAGCGCGATCAGGTCGGTTTCGATTTCGGCGCGGGCGGACCGCTTGGGGATCGGCGGCGCTTCCATCGGAGCGGGCCGATAGGGTTTGGAGTGCGGGCGATCGTAGAGCGGCGCTTCGTCGGCGAGCGCGCGATTCGGAATTTCGGCGACCACTTGGCCGTGATCCTTGACGCGCAGCTTGCCGTCGGCGGTGACGTGCCCGACCTGCGACTGCGTCCAAGCCCCACTTGCGGAACACTCGGAACACTTCCTCTTCGCGGCCGGCCTGCGCCACCAGCAGCATGCGCTCCTGCGATTCCGAGAGCATGATCTCGTACGGCGTCATGCCGGTTTCGCGCTGCGGCACGTGCTGCAAGTCGATCTCGACTGCCGGTTCCGGCGCGGCTGCCCATCTCGCAGGTCGAGCAAGTCAGGCCGGCGGCGCCCATGTCCTGAATGCCGACGATCGCGCCGGTCTGCATCGCTTCCAGGCACGCTTCGAGCAGCAATTTTTCGAGGAACGGATCGCCCACCTGCACGTTGGGCCGCTTCTGTTTCGACTCCTCGGTGAACTCGGCGGACGCCATCGACGCGCCGTGGATGCCGTCGCGGCCGGTCTTCGCGCCGACATAGATCACCGGGTTGCCGACACCCTTCGCTTTGCCGTAGAAAATTTCGTCGTGGCGAAACACGCCCAGCGCGAAGACGTTCACCAGCGGATTGCCGTTGTAACATTCTTCGAAGACGCACTCGCCGCCGACGGTGGGCACGCCGAAGCAATTGCCGTAATGCGCGATGCCGGAGACCACGCCCTCGAGGATCCGGCGATTGCGCGCGACGTCCAACGGGCCGAACCGCAGCGCGTCCATCACCGCGATGGGCCGCGCGCCCATCGTAAAAATGTCGCGCAGAATGCCGCCCACGCCGGTGGCCGCGCCCTGAAACGGCTCGATGAAGCTGGGATGATTGTGCGATTCGATCTTGAACGCGATCGCGTATCCGTCGCCGATGTCGATGATGCCGGCGTTCTCGCCGGGGCCTTGCAGGACTCGCTGGCCGCGCGTCGGAAGTTTTTTCAGATGCAGGCGCGAGCTTTTATACGAGCAGTGCTCGCTCCACATCACGCTGAAGATGCCGAGCTCGGTGTAAGTGGGTTCGCGGCCGAGCAGCGAGACGATCTTGTCGTACTCCGCCGTCGTCAGTTGGTGGGTTTCGATGACCTGCGGGCGTCATGCGTCAGCGTGCCGTCACGAGCGCTGAAACCATGGATTGAAAAATGAATAAGCCGTCGGACGACCCCATGAGCGGCTCGGTGACGTCTTCCGGATGCGGCATCAGGCCCATGACGTTGCGGCCCTCGCTCAGGATGCCGGCGATGTCGCGCATCGACCCGTTGGGATTTTCAAGATAGCGGAAGGCGACGCGGTCCTCGGCTTCGAGTTGGTCGAGCGTGCGGTCGTCGGCGATGTAGCAGCCTTCGCCGTGCGCGACGGGGAAAACCACGCGCTGGCCCTTTGTGGCGGTGGACGTGAAGGGCGAGTTGGTAGTCTCGACGCGCAGAGCCACCGGTTTGCAGACGAACTTCAGGCCGCGATTGCGAACCAGAGCGCCGGGGAGCAGTCCGGCTTCGACTAGGATCTGGAATCCGTTGCAGATGCCCAGCACCAGGCCGCCGGATGCTGCGAACTTCTTGATGCTCTGCATGACGGGCGAGAATTTCGCGATGGCGCCGCAGCGCAGGTAGTCGCCGTAGGAAAATCCGCCGGGGAGGATGACGGCGTCGACGTCGCCGAGGTTCGTGGAGTCGTGCCAGATGAATTCGACCTTTTGGCCGAGGATGGAGGAGACAGCGTAGGCCGCGTCGTGATCGCGATTGCTTCCTGGGAAGACGACGACACCGAACTTCATCGGCAAGTTCGATTGTAGCAGAGCCGATTCGCGGCGTGAACTAGAACAAGGGCCGCCATGAGACACGCGTGGGACGATGAGTGTTGCCGTTGCAGTTTCGCTGGGCGCCGCCCTCGCCCAAGCGCCGGAAATCTGAGAATCGTCGAAGCGGTAACCTCCACTCAAGCACCATCATGATGGGAGCGCCGGTCGCTGGATGGTTTCGCAATGGCTACGATCTGCAGGCAAAGACTGAGAAACCCGTCAGAGAATCAATGCCGTCAAATGGTTCAGACGCTGCTGGCGGATCCCTTCAAACTCAGGACACATCGCGAGACCAAGAAGCTCCGGCGTTTGCTCTCGTCGTCGACCAGAGTGGCCCGAAGCTTCACCTGGTTCAATCGGCTACAGAGAGTTCGGGCGGTGTCAAAGTGAACGGCTCGATACAGCAGGCGCTTTTCGAAAAGGAACCGGCCAGCGGCTGGTCGATGTCCACGCTGGCGCACTATCTTTCCGGCTTCGCGATCATAGGGCGGCCAGTCGTGGATCGCACCGGACTTTCAGGAATCTACGCGTACAGCCTCGAATTCGCGCGCTCGGAACAAGAGGACCGTCCCAGCATCTTTGCTGCGCTGCCGGACCAACTCGGGATCAAACTCGAAGCAAGTAGAGCTCCGGTTGAAGTTCTGGTGATCGACCACATCGAGAGACCGCCCGAGAACTAGTGAGGACTAAACACGGCTTGTTTTCTATAGCGGCAACCAAACGAGCCGGTCTCCCCATTCGGACAATTCCGACGCTGACCACACCAGCAGAAGCTCTTCGATTGCAGCTCCAATATCGAGACTTTGCGGAATTAGGAAGACGCCGGGGCTGCGTCGCCCCGCATTCGTGTATGCACGAAAGTGCGTTGGCAGCGTGCCGACGTCGTGCGAGACGAGCGCGCGCTGGTGCTGGGCGGCCAATTCGAGGACTTCGGGATCGCTCATCCCACGCAATCCGGCTGTTTGAGCGGAAAGGAAATCCGCTGTAGGTTCCCGCCGAAGGACGCCGCTAACGATCGCCTTATTGAGATCGGCATCCGCGAGAAAGCGGATTTTCACGACCCGCGAGTGGTGTGCAACTCACCCCGGGCGCGCATAAGTCTCTTGCGTAGGTTGTCCGGCAGCGGTTCGGCGTTGCGCCTTCCTTCCGCCCACTTCTCGTCCTGGCGCATCAGGTACGTGTCCATGTCGGCTTGGTTGGCGAGGTAGTGGGCGATAGCGCCGTAAATTTCCTCGAGCCGAAGCAGCTCGAAGTTTTGGCAGATCGTCTCGGGAGATTCACCTCGGCGGAAGGCATGGATGATCGAATCAAGCGAGACTCGAGTTCCCGCGACATAATAGTTGCCATCGCGCTCTTCGATGTACTCTTTGGCCATCCATTCTGATTGTACTCCCCCTCCACGAGCGGAGTAGTGCCTGAAGTCGCGCAAAAACCTTGACTCTAAAGCCTTTCCCCTAGATGCCGATATAACACCTAGGTTGCAACTAACGGAAATAGCCCCCGAACTCGCCGACGCCGCCGATGTGCTGAGCGATCAGCTTCGCGTCCACCTCCAGCGGTTGGCGGTGTTCCTGCTCCCGCACGCCGAATCGCTGGACCGGCGCTTCCTGGCCAAGCTCAAGAATCGGCACCTTCAGCCGCGCGAATACGAACCCAAGATCCGGCAAGCATTGGCCGCGCTGACTCCCGGAGCGGCGGCGCGCATCCTGGCGAGCGGGCATCCGCCGCTCAAGTTCATCGAGCAAGTGGAATACAACGGCCGGCGGCTGGCTAAGTTGAACCTTCCTCCCAGCATGGTACTGGAGGCCCTGCAGGAATACGACGCCTTGCTGACGCCGCTGCTGCGCAAGCTACGCCCCAACGAGTACGCCAACCTGCAGTGGGTGCGCGAGCAACTCCACTTTTGCGTCACCCTGACGCTCAACAACGCCTACTACCAGGTGCGGGAAGCGGAGACACAGGCGTTCTACGAACTGTTCCGCATCGAGCTGGAATCGCGCAACCTGGACGAGCTGCTGCGACGATTTCTGGAGGCATTGGTGCAGGTCTGCCATGCCGACGCCGGTCATCTTTATCTGTTGAACGACAAGCGCAGCGCGTGGGTGCTGCGCGCCAAGGCCGAACCGGGCGAGGAACGCCGGCCACCGCTGGCGGAGGTTCCGAACGGGCCGGCCAAGTTGAAGATGCTCGCACAATCGCGGCAAATCGGGCTGCCCGAAGGAAGCGGCCAGCTGCTGCTCGAGCCGGGCTGGAAGGACAAGTTCAAGATCTGCTGGTCGATTCCGTTGGCGGCGCGAGGGCGCACCGCCGGAGTGATGCAGTTCGGGTTCTCGAAGCCCTATGAATGGCTCCCGCGCGAGCAGGAGCTGCTGGCCGCGGCTGCCGAGCGCTGCCTGATGGCGGCCGAGAAAGCACGCCTGATGGAGAACCTGGCGGCCAGCGAGGAGCAGATCCGGCAGCTCGCCGAGCACATGCTGCACGTCGAGGAAATGGAGCGGCGGCGAATCAGCCGGGAGTTGCACGACGAAGCCGGCCAGTCGCTGCTGTGCATCCGCCTACAAATGGAATTGCTCGAACAGGCGTTGCCGGCCGAGCATGCCGAGTGGATCGGCAAACTGAAGGAGGCGCGGGACCTCACCGAGCGGACTATTCTCGAGATGCGGCGGTTGATCGCGGCCTTGAGTCCGGCGGTGCTGGAGCAGCTCGGCTTGGGCGCGGCGCTGCGCCAGTTGGTGAACCGCTTCCGGCGGCTGCATCCCATCCGCGTGCGGCTGCTATTGGGCCGCCTGCGGAGGCTGCCGCAACACACTGAAATCATTGTGTATAGGTTGGTGCAGGAGTGCTGCAACAATATCGCCAAGCACGCCGGCGCCACGAGCGTAAACATTTCCGTCAGTTCCGCCGATGGATGGGTGAGACTGGCCGTTGAGGACAACGGAGTCGGCTTCAAAGTGGAAGAAGCGCTGGCCCGGAAAGATGCTTTTGGGTTGTCCGGCATGAGAGAGCGCGTTGCCCTGCTAGGCGGCAGGTTTGAGATTCGAAGCCATCCCAGAAATGGGAATGGAAGGCCGGACCGCGGAAGTCAGAAACGCGGGACCAAGATTTTGATCAGCCTTCCGGTTGCGAAAGAGCCGCCGGCATTGAACTTGATGGAACCGATCGCTGCCAAACCGATCGGGAAGCTGCCGCGGCGGGTAAGAGCGGTGCCAGCATAGCCTGGCAGACTGCCCGCAGGCGGAGAGCCGGAAGACATAGGAAAGGGATTTTAGAAAGACAGATCGGGCAAACGATATGGCAAAGACTCGCATCATGTTGGCGGACGACCACACTCTCTTTCGCCAGGGCATCAGAACGCTAATTTCAGCCGAAGCGGACATGGAAGTAGTCGCGCGAAGCCTCCAACGGCGGCGACGCGGTGGAAAAGGCTGCCGAAGTGCGGCCCGATGTTGTGCTGATGGACATCGGCATGCCGGGCCTCAGCAGCTTCGAAGCGACGCGGCAAATCAAGAAGAACCGGCCGGAGACCAAGGTCCTGTTCCTCACCATGTACGACGATGAGGATTACCTGGTAGAAGGCATGGAAGTCGGCGCCAGCGGCTATGTCCTCAAGGACAGCCCCTCGGCCCAACTCGTGGCTGCGGTACGCGACATCTGCCGGGGCGGAAGCTACCTGAGCCCGCGGATGCTGTCGCAACTGGTGGACGATTTCCGGTCGCGCATCAAGTCGGCCAACCGGCTGCCGCGCTTTGCCACCTTGACGACGCGCGAGCGCGAAGTCCTCAAGATGCTGGCCGAAGGCAACTCGGTCAAGGAAATCGCCTGCGACCTGAACCTTAGCGTCAAGACCGTGGAAGCGCACAAGTTCAACCTGATGCGCAAGCTCGACATCCACAACAAGGCGCAGCTGGTCCAGTACGCGATCCAGAAGAAGATCATCAAGATCCCGAACCTGGCCTAACCCGACGTGCGGGCCTAATCCGCGCTGAACCCAAAGAACCGCTATGCTGTCGGTGTGAGCCGCAGCATCCTCACTGTCCCTGTTCAAAAGATCGAAGGCGCAGAGTCTTCGAGCGTCCAGGACCTGCTTCCGGTCGAAGAACCGCTCGAAATCCGCCTCGGCGACCGGAGTGTCTCCATCACCATGCGGACTCCTGGCCACGACACCGAGTTGGCTGCCGGCTTCCTGTTCACAGAAGGCATCATCCGGGGCGCGCACGAAATCTGCGATATCCGACTCGTCCAAAAACTCCGTCACCGTGCGCTTGAAGCCGGAAGTGGATGTCGACTTCGACCGCCTGGAGCGTCACTTCTACACGACGTCGAGCTGCGGCGTGTGCGGGAAAACTTCGATCGAGGCGCTGAGGATGCAAGGGTGTCCAGTGTTGGCGGGCAACACGCCGGTTGTCGGCATCGCGAGTGATCCACGATCTGCCGGCTGCCTTGCGACAGGACCAGGCCATCTTCGAACGGACCGGCGGACTGCATGCCGCAGCGCTGTTCGACGCCGAGGGCCAGCTGCTCCTGGCGCACGAAGACGTCGGGCGGCACAACGCGGTCGACAAAGTGATCGGCGCCGAAATGCTCGACCGGTCGCACGCCGCTCGGCAACGCGCTGCTGCTGGTGAGCGGCCGCGCCAGTTTCGAACTGACTCAGAAGGCGCTCATGGCCGGAATCCCGATTCTGGCCGCGGTGGGCGCTCCATCCAGCCTGGCGGTCGAAACCGCGCGGCGATTCAACATGACGCTGCTCGGCTTCGTGCGCGACGGACGCTTCAACATCTATTCGGGAGCTTCGAGAATTCAGTGAAACTTCGAATCCATGGGAACGCGCTGCGGCTGCGGTTGAACCAGGCCGAAGTCGCGCAGTTCAGCAAGACCGGATGGCTGGAGGAAGCCGTCGAGTTTCGCGCACGGCGCGAGCCTGGCCTACGGACTGGAATCGTTGTCGAGTCTCGATTCGCCGCGCGCGGTCTATCAGAACGGCACGCTGCGGATTCAAGTTCCGAGCCGCACCGCGAACGAATGGATTACGACGGAGCGCGTCGGCATCTCCGGCGAACAGCCGCTGAGCGACGGGAAGCAGCTCTCGATCCTGATCGAAAAAGATTTCAAGTGCATCCACAGCCCGCAACCCTGATCCGGAAGGTTATCCGAATCCGGAGGGCGAGGTCGCTCGAAAAATGGAATAGGGCGCCGAGAGCGCCCTATGCCGCGTCGATCAGATTCGACCCTGGAGTTGTGACTTCTTGGTCCCCTTCTCGTCGGGGCTCCAGGTCCGATCAGGCCGATGTTATCACGAAATCTTTTCGCCGATCGACTTGGCCTGCAGGAACTGCAGCAGGTAATCCGGCCCGCCGGCCTTGGAGTCCGTCCCCGACATGTTGAATCCGCCGAACGGATGCGCGCCCACCATCGCGCCGGTGCATTTGCGATTGATGTAGAGATTGCCGACGAAGAACTGATCGCGCGCCTTGCGGATCTTTTCGGGATTCTTGGTGAAGACCGCGCCCGTCAGCCCGTACTCGGAATCGTTGGCGAGTTGCGAGCGCGTGATCGAAGTCGCGCGCCTTGGTGACCGCGAGCACCGGCCCGAAAATCTCTTCCTGAAAAATGCGGGCCTTGGAATCGACGTCGGCGATCACGGTGGGCGCGACGAAATAGCCGTCGCCCGGGGCCGCAGCGCCGCCGGCAACCAGTCGCCCTTCCTTCTTGCCCACCTCGACGTATTCCAGAATCGACCGCTTCGCGCCGGCGTTGATCACCGGCCCCATGTAGTTCGCCGGATCATCCGACGGCCCGACTTTCAGACCAGCGACTTCCGCGCGCAGTTTTTCGAGGAACTGATCGTAAATCGCCTGATCGACGATCGCGCGCGAACAGGCCGAACACTTCTGCCCCTGGTAGCCGAACGCCGACCACAGCACACCCTTGACGGCGCTGTCGAGATCGGCTTCGCGATCGACAATGATCGCGTCCTTGCCGCCCATCTCGGCGATCACGCGCTTGATCCAGATCTGTCCCTTGCGCGGCTTGGCGGCCAGCTCGTTGATGCGCAGCCCGACGTCGCGCGATCCCGGTGAACGCGACGAAGCGCGTCTTGGGATGCTCCACCAGCACGTCGCCGATCACCGAGCCGCTGCCGACCAGCAGCGAAAACGACTTCGGCGGGAAAGCCGGCTTCCAGCAGCACCTCGGCGAACTTGGCCGCGATGGTGGGCGTGTCGCTCGAAGGTTTGATCACCACCGTGTTGCCGGCCACCAGCGCGGCCGTGGTCATGCCCGCCATGATGGCGAGCGGAAAATTCCACGGCGGAACGATGATGCCGACGCCCAGCGGCAGATACAGCAAGTCGTCCTTCTCGCCGGGCAACTGCAGCATCGGATCGGGCTTGGCGAGGCGCAGCATCTGGCGCGCGTAGTACTCGCAGAAATCGATCGCCTCGGAAACATCGGCGTCCGCTTCCGGCCAGGTTTTGCCGGCTTCGTAGACCAGCCAGGCGTCGAACTCGAACTTGCGCTTGCGAATCAGCGCGCCCGCACGCAGCAACATGTCGACGCGCGTCTCGGCCGGCGTCGCGGCTCCACTGCGGGAAAAACGCATGCGCGGATTCCACCGCTTCCTGCGCCAGCGCCGCCGTGGCCTTGCTGTGAATGCCCACGATCTCACGAAGGCCGCGACGGGTTCAGCGACTGCAGCTTGTCCTGGCGTCTTCTCGCGGCGGCCGGCGATCAGCAGGTCGTATTCGCGTCCGAACTGGGCACGCACATCGCCGAGGGCCTTCTCCATCGCCTCGCGATTGGCGGGCTTGGAGAAATCGGCCACCGGCTCGTTGGAAAACGCCGGCAGCGATCGCACCGGCTCGAGCGTGGTAGTGCTCATCTCTTGATCGTTATCCCTTCAAATTGGCCGCGGTGCCCTCGACAATCTTGCGGCCGCGCTCGAACATGTCAGCCGCGTCGTCGGCCAGCTTCCGGCCGCGCTCGTACATTTCCTTGCCGCGATCCAGCATGTCCTTGCCGGAGTCGGCCAGCGCCTCGCGGCTCTTTCTGCGCCTGCTTGGCGATCTTCCGCCGGGTTGCTTCGCCCGAAGCCGGGGCGTAGAGCAACGCAATGGTCGCGCCGATCGCGATTCCCGCTGCGAACCACACTACTTTGCCGCCATAATCTTCATCCGCCATAAACCCTCCAGCTTTCATTCTACCGCCGCCGCTGCTGGTATCCTCAGACTAGGATGCCATGGACGAACAGGAAAGAAGGCTGACGAACTGCGGAAGATGGCGTGCAGCAGCCTCGGAGAACGATTTGGATCACGGCCGAGGGCAGTGGGTCCACTGGCGGAATGTCGAGGCGATGGACATCAAGAATCTCCTGGAAGGCCAGCGGGGATCGAAGCCATGGGGATCAAGAATCTTCTGGACGAACGGCATCGCGCGTCTGGTGGGCGATTCGTTTGCCGAACCTGCCGTTTGAAGTCCGCGTCGCGCGCGACAAGGCGAAAGCAGGCACGCGAGTTGATCGCGGAAGCGCAAAACACCGCAGCGCAGGACACTGAGCCGGAGGAATGACGTTGCGGGCCGCCGCGCTTTGGTTGGTTCTTGCGCTCGCAATGCTCGTGGCTGCGCAAACTCCGCTCGCGATCTTCAGCGGGATCGTTCACGGCGTCGTCCAAGAAGCAGATCACCATCGAAAATACTGACGGCAACCTGGTCGATTTCGAGATCAATGGGAAGACTCGTGTCATGCGCGGCAAAAAACGCATTTCGCCGCGAAGATCTCAAGACCGGGGATGAAGTCACGATCGAGGCGCGGCAGGAGTTGGTTCAGTACCTGGTAGCGGTAACGATCACCGCGCAGGGAACGGCGAAAAACTAGGGATGGGAGGCCTGACTCAGACTAGGCGTCGTACTTTTCAAATTCCAACTGGTCGCCGCGCCGTCGTTCCTGTCGCAGCAGCCGTGCCGCTGGGCAGCTCCAACACGGAATGCCCCCACAGGCAGGCGGACATTCGCCAGCGCGGCATGTCGCTTCGAACTTTCAACACGCGACGCTTGCGGTCCAGAAACAAGACGTCGATCGCGAACTTCATCCCGATGGTGTGGACCGCCTCGCAAGGCGTGATCCACAGCCCCTCGCCCGGTTCAAGACGAGTATGTTTGAGCAGACCGATCTTGCGCTTGCGGCTGGTGTCGGCGATGTCGGCGCGATCGGCCAGCACTTTGTCCTTGGACTGATTCCGCACGCGAAGTTTTTGCAACTTGCCGCGAGCCTCGCTTAAGACTTATTATTGCCTCTATGCAGCGCTGCCACTGGGCCACCAACGAACTGTCCATTCCGTACCACGACGAGGAGTGGGGCGTGCCGCTGCACGACGACCGCAAGCTGTTCGAGCTCCTGATTCTCGAAGGAGCGCAGGCCGGGTCTGAGCTGGAACACGATTCTGGCCAAACGCGAGAACTACCGCGAAGGCCTTCGATCGATTCGATCGCGGCGAAAATCGCTCGCTACGACGCGGCCAAAATCCATAAGCTGCTCGCCGATCCCGGCATCGTGCGCAACCGGTTGAAGATCGCGTCGGCCGTCGCGAATGCCAAGGCGTTCTTGGAAGTGCAGGACGAATTCGGCGGCTTCGATCCCTACATTTGGCGATTCGTGGGCGGCCGGCCCAAGAAGAACCGCTGGAAGAGTTACAAAGAAGCTCCGGCACGGACCGCCGAATCCGACGCGATGAGCAAAGACCTCGGCAAGCGCGGCTTCAAGTTCGTCGGCTCCACCATCTGTTACGCCTTCATGCAAGCGGTCGGGATGGTGAACGATCATGAGCTGAGTTGTTTCCGCTGGAAGCAAGTCGGCTAGTCGTCTGCGCTCACACCAGCGGCAGCGCCATGGAGGCGTCGATGCCGTGCCTGAGGAAGCAGAAAGGCCGGAAACGCAGGCGGGTCTTTCTGGAAGTAAATGTTGTATCGCTTCACGAACGCGGGCGGCGGCACCGACTCGCAACCATTCACCAGGGCGGGCAGGATGCCGTTGGCGAAGTACATGTCCAGTTCGCGCTTCTCCTTGGTGAGCACCTTGCCGCGATATTCGCAGTCGAAAAAGTCCTTCACGCGCGAGTAAGTCCGCTCCGACAGGTTGATGCGATTGGCCTGGCTGCTCGATTCCATGCGCGAGCTGTAGTTCACCGTGTCGCCCCAGATATCGAAGGCGAACTTGTTGATGCCGACCACGCCCGCGATCACCGGTCCAGTGTGGATGCCGATGCGGACTTTCCACTGCACCGGGCGGTCCGGCTGCTCGCGCTCTTCGACGGCCTGCAGCATCTCGAACGCGGCCATCACCGTGTCCATCGGGTGCGATGGATTGCGCACCGGAAGCCCGCTGATGCACATGTAACTGTCGCCGATGGTCTTCATCTTCTCGAGGCCATAGCGCGCGACGATCTTGTCGAACGCCGTGAAGTAGTCGTGCAGCAGCTCCACCAGTTCTTCGGCCGCCAGTTTTTCGGTAGACAGCGTGAAGCCGACGAAATCGGTGAACAGGATGGTCACGTCTTCGAAATATTTCGGCGAGACCATGCCTTTGGCGCGCAATTCGTCGGCCACCTCGGCCGGGCAGAATGTTCAGCAACAGCGACTCAGAAACCTTCTTCTGCTTTTCCACCAGCTGGTTCCGTTGTTCGAGCTGCTGGTTGGCGACCAGCAGCTTCTCGCTGGCTCGCACGCGCTCCAGAACCACCGACAGCAGGCTGGCAATGGATTTCACGACGGTCTCCGACAGCGACCGCGCCGCACATGCCGAAACTTCCGACCAATTCGTCGCCCATCAGGATCGGCACTGATCGACATCGCTTGCACGGGTTTATCGACTGAGTGACATGTCCGACTGCTGGCAACGGCGCAGAGCTTCATCGGTGATCGGGCCGCTTTCGCCGGCGCGATGAAACTCGCCGCTTGAGTGCACGTAGAACGCCGCGCCGGTGCCGCCGAAGATTCGGATGCCCTGGTTGGTGGCGATCCACACCGTGGTTTGCAAGCTCTCGCTGGCCAGCATCGCCTGGCCCAATTCGTAGAGCCGCTCGGTTTCGCGCTCCCGCTGCCAGCGCTTCGGCAGCGCGCCGTCGAGCAGCGAGCGCGGTCTGGCTGACGATGACAGCGGTAATCAGAAAGCCCGCAACCGAGACGTAGCCTTCCGGATCCGAAACATCGAACGATCCGACCGGCGGCTGAAAATAGATCAAGAAGCCCGAGCGCCGCTACCAGCCGAGGAAACGATCGTCTCCAGCCGGTCCCAGCGAACCGCAAAATATAGGATCGCCAAAAGCAGGGAATAAACTACGGTGGAGCTTTCCAGGCCGTCGAACATGATATTCGATGGCCAGAATCGAGCACACGATGGCAACCGATGCGACCAGGCGCACACCTCTGCACCAGCCAGTGTTTCATTGTCAACATCTTATACAGGCTATCGGCGGATGAGGCGCGATGCCTTAGCCGCGATGCGGCGCGGACCAACGAGCGATGGGCCGTTCAGGCGCGAGGTACTGCCGGCATCGACGGACGGCGGCACCTGAAACAATCGCTCGGTGTCCCGGTTCAAAAGTACCCAGAGGCCGTAAATCCCCAGCGCGGTCCCGAGGGGAACGCTGAGCAACTCGAGTGCTGAGAGCACAATGATCAGAATACGCGCCCAAGGCTTGAATTGAAGAAGACCGAAGCCGCCGATGATGTCCAGGCAGCGACAGCACCAGCAGGAGGATGAATACCAACCCGCCGATTCCGCCCAGGATTGGAATTGCAGCCGCGCTGTCGGCGGAACGGTCGCTCATGCCGACGAAGCCTGCGATTCCGCCCATCACCACCAGCACGATGACGCCTGCCAGTATCAGCGAATCCCGGCGAAAACGATGTGTAGAATACCCAGGATCTTGACGTGTTGCGCCATGACGTCCTCCCCCAAACCACTATACGAAAATGGGCCGCTAAGTTCCGTCGGGTTGCGGCCAGATGCTACTTGTCGAAAGTGATCGTTCGAGTCGGCGCCGAACTTGCGGTAGTTCGCTGTAACGGATGGTCAATCGCATGCGCTGCGGCCCGGTGCGGAAATCCGAGCGTGTCGTCGGCGAAAGTCATGACCGGGAACCAGAAGCCGCCCTCCACCTTCTGGCGGAGCGTGGTGAAATGCGGGAAAAGATTTTCTGACTTCGTCGTCAGGATCTGCGGAACCGCCTGGCCCTCGCTGCGGATGATCGAATAGTCCTGCTTTCGCGACCCACAGCATTCCGTCGAACAGGCGCTGGCCGTCCAGAATCTGGCGCGGTCGAATCTGCAGGACGAAGCAATCCACGCCGTCCACGGTTTCTTCGCCGCGGTACGTCGTCTCGTAGAGGAAGAGCTGATCGGTGGTGAGGAGAAACGGCTGGACCTCGCGGATGTCGCGAAAATCCTCGTCGCGTCAGTTTCAGCCGGCTCAGCGTGTTGGCGGGCTTGCCGACCATCTGCTCGGTCCGCTCCTGGGTGGGCGAAAAGATGATGTCGCGCAGCTCGTGATATTGGCCTCCGCGCGCGCCGTGATCGGTCATCTCGTCGATGTCCACGCTCTGGCGGTAGGTGTAGTTGCTCTGGGCCTGCGCGGTCTCGGTTTCGCGCGCAGCCACGCGGCGGACGAGATCGCGCGGCGGATCGGCGGCAATCAGAATGGGCGCGCAGAGGAGCGATGCTAAGATGAAGCGGATGCGCCAGTTCCTGACGACGCTAGTCGTACTTTGGACGGCGGCCTCGATCGCTGCGTACATTTACTCTCAACAACAGAATATCCCGTCCTGGATCGTGCTGGCGGTGACGCCCGCGTTTCTGGTGGAGATCGCCTTTTATCTGGCGCCGGGATTCGCCGCGGTTCGCAAAGCGTTCGACCAGGCGGGATCGAAGCCGCTGCGCGCCTCGCTGCTGGCGGTGAGCGCGGTGATTCCTTATCTGATCGAGACGCCGCTCACCGGCGCTTTCCACTGGGCTTCAGCTTCTTGATCCTGCTGGCGGTGGTTCTGGCCGCATCGTTCTGGTACGTCTGGATTCGCGCGAACATTCTGGCCGATCTTGTTTTTCTCGGGCTTCATGGCGGCGGTTTACCTGAGCCAGTTCTTCGATCAAAGCTACGGGCATCCGGCGCCGCACGCGTCGCTGGCGGTTCTGGGGCAGTTGATGTGGGTACGGCTGGGTCTGATGGCCGTGCTTTCGCTGCGCTCCATGGAAGATGTGCGGTTCAGTTTCGTGCCCCTGCCGGGCGAGTGGCGCATCGGCGTGCAATTTTACGCCGGCTTCCTGCCGGTCGGCGTCGCCATCAGCTACGGTCTGCACTTTGCGAGCTTTCATCCGAAGCCGCTCGACTGGTGGAAATTCGTGCCGCTGCTGATCGGAACATTCTTCGCGTTTCTGTGGGTGGTGGCGCTGGCCGAAGAGTTCTTCTTTCGCGCGTTTCTGCAGCGGCTGCTGGCGCGCTCGCTGCACAGCGAGACGCTCGGACTGATTATCGCTTCCGTGCTTTTCGGATGCGCGCACCTGCCGTTCGGCATCGTTTCCCAATTGGCGATTCGCGATCCTGGGCGGCGTTTCGGGCGTTTTCTACGGACTGGCGTTCTTGAAAGCGCGCAGCGTTCGGGCCAGCATGGTGACGCATGCGCTGGTGGTAACCACCTGGCGCATGTTTTTCACCAGCTAGGATTCCGAATCCGGCTTGCTTGCCCGGCGGCTTGCGGACGGTGTTGATCAAAATGACGAACAACAGCAGCAGAACGAGCAGCGTTCCCACCGCGCCGATCACCAGATAGTCGGTCGCCTTGTGCGGCCCCGGCATGACGTTCAGCAACACCGCGATGCGAGACCGCGTAGATGAGCCAGCATTCCGAGCGCGCAGTGCGAGTTTTGCGGTTCATCAGTCGTACTTTTCGAAAATGATCTGCTTGCGGTCGAAGCCGAGCGCCTTCAGGATGCCGCGGACGTCGTCCACCATGGCCTTCAGGCCGCAGATGTAGACGTCCATGTCGCGCCGGTCGCCGAGAGCTTCCATCAGATGCGTCTGGACATGACCGGTGCGGCCGGTCCAAGACGATTCAGGCCGGCTCAGCGTCGGCCAAAATCGGAAATTCGGATGCCGGCGCGCCAGCGCTTCGAAATCGCCGCGATAGTAAATGGTTCGCTCGTGGCGGACGCCGAACAACAGCGTCAGTTGCCTTGCCTCCGGATGATGCAAGTAATCCGGCGCCATGGCGCGGAACGGCGCGATCCCGGTTCCGGTGGCGACGAACAGCGCGTCCTTCGCCGGGATTGCGGATGACGAAAAATCCGAGCGGCGCGCTCATCTCCACCGAATCGCCGGCGCTGCATCCGAAACAAGTGCGGCGAAAAAATTCCTTCGTGCACCAGGTTCAGGCACAGCTCGAAACGATTTCCATCGGGCAGCGAGACGATGGAGTAAGGCCGCGTGATCTCCTTGCCGCTCAGGGTCTGCCTGGAACGAGACGAACTGTCCCGGCTTTGAACTGGAGGCGCTCGACCTCGGGCGCCTCGAACACGAAGTGCCGGACTTCGGGAGCGATCTCATGCGACTCGATGAGGACGGCTCTCATTCGGCTTTCTTTGCGGCGGCCTCGGCCTCGCTCGCCCGATCGAGCAGCGCCTCGAGCAGAGCTGGGATGCCCGTCCAGCGGCGAGCGTGACCTCGATCTCGATGTTTCCGTTTTGGCGCGCGACATCCTGCACCAGACGCGGCAGATCGCGCTGCAGGTGCGTGCCCAGCGTCAGGAAATACGGTATCACCACGATCGCGCGTGGCGCCGCGCGAGACCAGGCGCTCGGTTGCGCCCGCCAGGTCCGGCTTGCCAAGTTCGAGAAACGCGGCTTCGACGGCGACCTTGGCGGCCGCTTCCATGCGCGCGACGACATCGCGCACGGCCTGATTGGCGCTTTCGACGCGCGAGCCGTGAGCGAAGACGACGAATCCGGTCATACCTGGATCAGCGAAGGCGTTTCGGAGGAATCGTGCTTCTCGTGCGGAAAGTGCGCGTGCAGGTAGCCGATGAATGCCCGGCCGCGCGGCCGCCCGTTGTCGTGATGCAATTCGAGCCGCTGCAGGAACACCAGCACGCCGAGCACTTCGGCGTCGCGGATATTGGTGGCGCCTTTCTCGGTCAGTTCCTTCCGCAACGCGTCGACGGCTTCCTGGATCTTCTGATGGATGGCCGGCCGCGACCAGATTGGTGGGCTTGGTTTCGTAGTAAAGACCGCTCTCGAGCGTGCGGTAGGTGCGGATCAGCGAATCGAGCGCCTCACGAACGTCGGAATCCACTGCGCCGGCGGTTGCGAGCGACGCCTCCAGCAGCTTGGCGCCGAGAAAAATCAACAGCGGTTCGTGCTCCCGGAGAAACGCCTCGCTCACGCGCAACGTCGCGATTGGGGATGTCCTCAGGCTTCAACTCTGGCGGCTTTCGTGCAGCCGTGCCTCGGCCAGATGCGGGCAGTCGAGCGGGCAACTCACGCTGACTTCACGTTCTGCGCCGCAGCAAATGGAGCAGATGTCGCCACTCACTCCAGGGCAATAGCGGCGGGGCTTGCGCGTCTCGCAGATGCGGCATTTCATGATAGAAGGACCGGCTCCTTCATCGTAGCATCGGGGCTTTGCGTTTCACACGCGCGCGCACGCGGCACGCGCGCCACCCTTTGCTAATGCTGATCGAACAAGTCCGAGCGGCCGATCTGCTCGCCTTTGAGGATCACGGTGCGGACGCTCTCGATCTGCTTGATCTCTTTGAGCGGGTTGCCATCCACCAGGATCAGGTTCGCGTCGTAGCCTTGCTTCACCAGCCCGATGCGATCGCCGGCTCCCAGCAGGCGTGCGGCGTTGGTGGTCGCAGCCTGGAGCGCAACCGCGGGAGGAATGCCGGCTTCCACCCACAACTCCACTTCGCGCTGAATCGTCGGGCCATGCAGCGTAAGAGGATTTCCGGCATCGCTGCCTGTGACCAGCACCACACCCGCGTGCCAGGCATCCAGCAAATTCTGGCGGGCGATTTGCGGATCCATTGGGAAACGCTTCAGCCTGCTCCCGCACTTTCGCCCCCGCTTCGGATTTGAGGAATTTCTTGGTGGCATCGATCAGCGCTGCGGGGCCGACCTGCAGCACCAGAGGACGTTCCAACGGATCGAGGCTGTCTGTTGCGGCAGCCTGGAATTCCCTCGATGGCTGTCAAAGTCGGATCGTAGGTGACGCCCTGCGCTTTCATCTGCGCGAAGAGCGTGTCCGGGATTTTGTCGCGAGCCGAGCCATGTTCGATCCCATTGGCGCCCACGCTGAGTGCATCGGCGACGTCGCGCGAATCGCCGGTGTGGACCACGATCGGCAGCTTTTGCGCATGCGCCTCGGCGGCGATGGCCCGCAGAATATCGGGATCCAGGCGGTTGAACAGCATCCCAGCCGCGCCGGCTTCGAGAATCGCCTTGATGCCGTCCACGCCGCGCTGCTTCAGTTCGTCGACCTGGCGCCGCGCTTCGTCCGCGGTTTTCGGGACCCGCACGGTCTGCTCCTCGGCCTGCTTGCGGTATTGCTCCGGTATGTTTTTGAAGTACTCGGTGCCGTGACCGCCTGCCGCGGTGAACATCGGACCGCAAATGAACAATTCCGCGCCCAGGCGCTGGCCTGAGTTCACTAGCGTGCGCACTTTCAGAATCTGATCCAGCGGATCGCCGGCGCTCTTCACCGACGTGATGCCGCTGTACAGATATGCCGCCAGCGCGCGCGGCATGGTCTTGTCGGGATCATTGTCGACGGCAGCCGTCGAAAAACCACCGGTCGAGGCCAGGTGCACGTGCACGTCGATCAGGCCCGGCAGCAACGTCTTGCCCGAAGCCTCGACGGCCTCCGCGCGCAGCGTCTTCGCTTCGGGAGCCGCTCCCGGATACACATGCTCGATCTTTCCGTTCTTAATTAGAACCGAGCCAGACTCGATCACTTCGCCGTCGCCAGTAAAGATGCGCGTGTTGCGGATCAGAAGGGTCCGGCTGCGCAGCAGGTCACGGTTGAGAAGGCGAGCCTTGATCACGCCTTCCTTGCTCTGCGCCTGATAGGTCCCCAGCAGAAGAAATGGAGCAAAGACCGCGAGGAGCCAGAGTTTGGCCGAGCCGCTGATCTTCTCTTCCTTCTCCCAGCGGAACAGCTTCACTCCGAGGAACGTCGCGAGCACGCTAGTTAGAAGCAAGGCGCCGACCGCCGAGGCATTTTCGACCAACGTCTCGTCGCGGCCGAGTATCGACTGCATGCCGTTCATCAG
This sequence comes from Terriglobia bacterium, assembly GCA_963792065.1. Lineage (GTDB taxonomy): Bacteria > Acidobacteriota > Terriglobia > Bryobacterales > Bryobacteraceae > Palsa-89. The sequence continues at coordinate 800,756 of CAWBUU010000002.1, read as the reverse complement.
ATACGTCGCTGGAATGAACTGCGCCACCACTTGCACCCAGTTCGGCATCACGCTGATCGGAATGGTGGCGCCGCTCAGAAACAGCATGGGGAAATAAATCAGTTGGATAATAATCTGGCTCTCCTGCATCGAGTTGACCACGGAAGCGATCATCATCCCGATGGCGCGAAACGCCACCACGCCGACGCACACGAAAACAAACAATGACAACCATCGCGCCGGCAGCGCCATTCCGTAGATCGTGTGCGCCAGAAACAACATCAGTATTGCGGCGGGGATGAAGTTCAAAAGCCCGGTGAGTAGCGACGCGACCAACATCGGAGCGGCCGAAATGGGGGCGACCTTGAAGCGCCGCAGGACGTTCGTCTCGCGATCCTGAACTGAGCGAATGCCCGCGCCAAAGAATCCTGTTCCGAGAATGCTGATGCTCAGCACCATGGTCAGGACCTGGATGATCGCTCCGCCCTGCTCGGCGTGGAAGAGCTGCGCGAATATGAAAAAGAAAATCAACGGAAAGAGGTAGCTGAAAAAAATCACCGAGCGATCGCGCATGGTCAGCCGCAAGTTGATCCGCGCCATTGCCAGGTAGCTGTTCATCAGTCTCGCAGCCTCTTGCCCGTCAGCTCGATGAACACGTCCTCGAGAGTCGGGCGCTTCAGATGGATGTCGGCGAGTTCGATTCCCCTGCTGGTCGATCCATTTCACCAGGTCGACGATCGCGCGCGCGGGATGTGCCGAGTACACCGTGAGCGACTTCCGGTCGTCGGAGAAAGTGTGCTTCTCGGCGACCAGGACCGCCGGCATCTCCCCATTCGGCACCGGTTGCTCGCATTGGATCTCGATCCGGCTTTGGCCCAGCGCGCGCTGCTGGATCTCGCGCGGCGTGCCGATTTCGATGATCTTGCCTTCGTCGATGATGGCCACGCGGTCGCACAAACGCTCGGCTTCTTCGATATAGTGCGTCGTAAGCAGAATGGACCGTTTGGCGTCGCGCAGCTCCTGAATCAAATTGTGAATCTCGAGGCGCACCTGTGGATCGAGTCCCGTGGTCGGCTCGTCCAGGAACAGGAGCTGCGGGTCGTTCACCAGGGCCAGCGCCAGCGCGACGCGCTGCTTTTGGCCTCCGGAAAGCTTCGAATAGAATTCGTCGCGCTTCTCGCGTAGTTGGAGCCGCTCCAGGAGCTTCTCGTTGTCGGTGTTCCGCGAGTAGAAGGCCGCAAACAATTCGAGCGCCTCGTGCACTTTGATCTTGTCGGGCAGGTTGGTGGCTTGCAGGCAAACGCCGATTCGGTCCTTGATCCGGCGTGTCTCCTGCGCCGGATCGTACCCAAGGACGAGCGTCTCGCCGCTGCTCCTCGGCCGCAGGCCTTCCAGGATCTCGACCGTTGTGGTTTTTCCGGCGCCGTTCGGGCCGAGCAGTCCGAAAACCTCGCCGGCGTGAACTTCGAAGGAAATGCCCCGCACGGCCTCGAAAGTGCCGTAGCTCTTTCGAAGGTCTCGAACTGAAATCACGCTGCCGTTTGCGTTCAAGCAGGCACCGGCGCTCCCGCGAGCACTTGAAGCGAGGCTCGGCAGAAAGCGGGAAGGTCCTCGGGCTTGCGCGAAGTGACCAGGTTCTGGTCGATCACCACTTCGGCATCTTCGTAGCGTGCGCCCGCGTTCACCAAGTCGTCCTTGATCGCAAAAAAGCAGGTGGCACGCCGCCCGTTGAGAATTCCAGCCGAGCAGAGTACCCAACCCGCGTGACAAATGGCCGCCACGAGTTTGCCTTGCGCGTCCATGTCGCGAACGAACTGCAGTGCTTTGGCGTGTCGGCGCATGTGGTCCGGAGCATAGCCGCCAGGGACCACGACGCCGTGGTAATCATCCGCGCGCACTGCGTCGTACGAGAGCTTCGCGGTGGCCGGATAGCCGAGTTTGCTGGTATAGGTCTTGCCTGCTTCGGCCCCCACGAGCACGCACTCGGCGCCGGCTTCCTGAAAACGGTAGTAGGGAACCCAAAGTTCCATCTCTTGATACATCGTGTCTACGAAGATAACGATTTTCTTGCCGGTGAGTTCCATGAAATCAAGAATACCGGAGTGGGCTCTTGGAGACCAACCGGGTGCAGCCGGTTTAGCAGTGGTTTTGCTTTGTCGAGCATTTCTGCCGCGCCGGACCGTCGTACTCGATGGCCAGGTAGGCCGGACGTATTCAACTGCATCGCGCGCTCGGTGAGTTGGTTGGTCTCGACCGGTGCGCCAGCGCCGCGCGGTGAGGTGCATGGCTGCGTGTCGCGCTTGCCGGGCGATGCGGGCGTGATCCTATTGTGTAACGAGTTCTTCGCGGGCGCCGATCGAGCGGAGGCAGCGGTCGATCCACTGCTTGGTGAGTTTTTCCTGGATGCCGTTTTGCGAAAGGCGCGTGTGGAGGCTGGCGAAGTCGACGTGGTCCATCTGCTGGTCCTGATTGAAGCAGGAGAACACCACGGTCTCTTCGCCGGTGAGCGGGTCCTTGTGAAGCTGGAGGCACTGCGCGCAGATTTCCTTCATCATGCACTGCATCGGCGAGTTGATGCTGGCGATGGCCTTGTGGCCTTTCTTCAGATACGGCGCGAGCACGCTGTGGCGCGCGCGCTGGACGGCGTGCATCATGGCGTCGGAGCCGATGACGACCAGGCGGTCGACAGTGCTGAACGGAATTTCGGGCTGGGTCGAGATCGCCGCGCGCGTAGGCGGCCATGCCGTCGACGATGTTGCCGACGAAGGCCTTGTCCTGGACGCGGTCGGGCGTGAAGCCGGGCGCTTCGTCGCAGCACCAGACCACCACGTCGGCGGCCTTTTCGATTTCTTCGACCTTGTAGCGGTCGATCATCTTTTTATAGCCGGCGAAGTAGATGGTGCGGGAGCCGGAGGCGCGCAACTGCTGGCCGATGGAAAACAGCACGGCGTTGCCGAGGCCGCCGCCGGCGAGCAGAACGGTCTCGCGCGAGGGAGTTTCGGTGGGCGTGCCGGTGGGACCCATGAGGATCACCGGCTCGCCGGGCTTGAGCAGCGTGCAGAGATCGGATGAGCCGCCGACTTCGAGCACGATGGTGGAGAGCAGTCCTTGTTCGCGATCGACCGAGGCGCCGGTGAGCGCGAGACCTTCCATGGCGAGCGTGGTGCCGTTGACGCGCGGGGCCAGCGTTTCGTAGTTCTGGAGGCGGTAGAATTCGCCGGGTTGGAAGGCGCGCGCGGCCATGGGGGCGCGGACGACGACCTCGACGATGTTCGGCGTGAGGCGAATCACGTTTTCGACGACGGCGCGCAGCTCGGCGTTGAGACGATCGACCAGCGTCCGCAGGCGCAGGCTTGCGTGCTGCCCGGCGGGCGAGCACGCGCGAGACCACCGGATAACCTTGCTTGGCGCTGGCCATCGCTTTGACGACGTTGCCGGCGTAGGACGGATGCAGGTCGCCGAAGAAGCTGATGGCGCGGCCGTCGAGACGCATGGAAGTGAGCACGCGCGCGTGTTGCGGCTTCGCGACGCGTTCGGGATCGACCGGGTGGCCGTCTTCATCGACGGCCTGGAACCAGCGGCCGTTGAGCAGCACGTTGGCGGGATCTTCGCGGCCGAGCACGGTGTTGGGCTGCGTGCCGGCGGCGACCAGGATGGATTTCGCCGCGAGCCGCACGGGATCGCCCGACGGGCGACATTTTTCCGCGCGCTTCATCGTACTGGTGGCGCGTGAGGTGCAGCGCGGAGGCGTGACCGTAGCGATCGACTTCGACTGAGGCGGGCGCCAGGCACTCGGCGAATCGGATGCCTTCTTCGAAAGCCTTCCAGACTTCTTCGTGGTTCAGTGTGTAGCTGGGCGAATCGACCAGGCGGCGGCGATAGGCGATGGTGACGCCGCCCCAGGAGTTGAGCAGTTCGATCAGGTTGGGGCGGCGGCCTTCGCGCTCGGCGGTTTCGCGTTCGGCGCGAATGGCGCGGGCGTGCGCGAGGAACTCGTCGGCGGTTTCGGCTTCTTCTTCGCTCCAGCCGGCGCGGACTTCGGCCTCGCCTTTCTCGCGGGCGAGCGTCTCGTAGCGCTTCAGGAATTTCTCGACCTGGACGACGTAGTAGGCGAGCGATTCGGTCGCGGTGTCGATGGCGGTGAGGCCGCCGCCGATGACCACGATCGGCATGCGGATCTGGAGATTGGCGACCGAGTTGGTCTTGGCCGCGCCGGTGAGCTGCAGGGCCATCAGGAAATCGGAGGCCTGGCGGACGCCGCGCGCGAGTCCGTTCTTCATCGGGATGACGGTGGGGCGGCCGGCGCCGGCGCAGATGGCGACGTGGTCGAAGCCCAGTTCGAACGCGCTGTCGATGGTCATGGCGCCGCCGAAGCGCACGCCGCCGAACATGGTGAACCGGCGGCGGCGTTCGAGCAGCAGGCGGATCATCTTCAGAAAATTCTTGTCCCAGCGGACGGTGATGCCGTATTCGGCGACGCCGCCGAAGCCCGCCATGACGCGGTCGTCGAGCGATTCGTAGATTTCGCGGATGTCGCGGATGGGCCGGAACGGGAGCGGCGGCCGAGGGCGTCGATGCCGGAGAGCGCTTCAGGGAGCGGTTCGATTTTCAGGCCGTCGACGCCGACTACGGTGTGGCCTTCGTTCATCAGGTAGTGCGCGAGCGTGAAGCCGGCGGGGCCGAGGCCGACGATCAGAACTTTGTAACCGGTTTCGGCGAGCGGCAGCGGGCGCGCGAAGTTCAGCGGGTTCCAGCGCGTGAGCAGGCTGTAGATTTCGAAGCCCCAGGGCAGCTCGAGGACGTCCTTGAGCGTGCGCGTTTCGATCTGCGGGATGTCGACCGGGTCCTGCTTCTGATAGATGCAGGCCTTCATGCAGTCATTGCAGATGCGGTGGCCGGTGGCGGCGGCCATGGGGTTGTCGATGGTGACGATGGCGAGCGCGCCGACGGTGTGGCCGGCCTGCTTGACCACGTTCATCTCCGAGATTTTTTCGTCGAGCGGGCAGCCGGCCAGCGTGACGCCGAAGATGGTTTTTTTGAACTCGCCGGTTTTTTCCTTGAGGCCGGTGGAGCAACTGTCCTTGGCCTGGTTGTGGCACTTGATGCAGTAGTGGGCCTGGTCGAGCGCGCCTTCGAGCGCCATGCCGTGGTCGGTGAGCTGGAAGCCTTCGCGGTAGCGCCAGTGGTCTTCGGGAAGGCGCAGTTTCGAGACGCCGTTGAACTGGATGGCGTCCACCGGGACCAGGTGCATCTGGTCGAGCTTGTGCGGGACTTTGAAGAGCACGTCGCGGCGGTGGCGTTCGATTCCGGCGGGCGAGAGCGCGGCCCAGGCGGCGTAGCGCGCGGCGGTCTGGATCGCCGTCGGCATGTTCGGGTTCGTTGTCGAGCCAGGCGGAGACGTGCGTGAAGAAGCTTTTCTCGGTGAGCGGCTCGCCGAATTTCGATTCGAGTTCGCGGGCGAGCGCGGGGCCGTCGATGGCGGACGCCTGTTCCTTGGTGACGCCGCTGATCGCCCTTTTCTGGATGAACTTGCGTTTGAAGGCGAAGAACGGCGCGAACTGGTTGTGGCGAGCCTGGAGCGCTTCGAGTTCTTTGCGCGATGCCGAAGAGTTCGCCGAGAAAATCCTCGACGTGAGGGGCGAGCGCGATGATCAGCTCGGATTGATCTTTGGGAGCGAGCGCGGAGGGATTCGAGCGGGCGTTGAGAAGACGTGTGCGTAACGCGCCGTCCGCGCGGGCGAGTTCGGCGAGAAACGCCGCGTCAAGGCGGAGCAGTCCTTCGCGAGCGTAGAGATCGTCGAAGGCGAGGCCGAAGCCCAGATCGAATTGGCCGGAAACAGCGGACATTACGAATGATTATGAGATGCCGGAATAATGATAGCCGGTGCGGGTTTTTGGCCGCACGGCGGAGTCCAAACAGGATCTATGGGCATTGTAGCAGGGAAACTTTGGAGCACTGCCATACAGCCCGCTTCCCTGCCGCCTGCGGTAGACTGGAACACGGTCTCGCACCATGGGGACCATTCAAAAGGAGTTATTGATGCGACAGATTGTGCTTTCGGCTGCTTTCGCGTGTTTCGCCCTGGGGGCTTTCAGCGGTTCCGTGCGGGCGGCGACGTATCCGTACGATCACATTCATGTGAATGTGCCCGATCCGGCCGCGGCCGCGAATTGGTACGAGAAATATTTCGGCGGCAAGCGAATCACCGAGGCGCCGAACCGGCTGATGTTCGGCAGCACGCGGTTCATGTTTCTGCCAAAGAAGGACGCCAAGCCGAGCGCGGGCAGCGCCATCGATCACGTGGGCTTTTCGTTCGCCGACCTGGACGCGAAGATGAAGGAATTCGAAGCGGCAGGCATCAAGATCGTGACGCCGGTGCGCGAGATTCCGGGGCTCTTCAAGCTTGGGTTCGTCGAAGATCCGTGGGGCACCCGCATCGAGGTGGTTCAGGATCCGGAGCTGCTCGGCTTGCACCATATTCATATGCGCGCGCCGAATCCGGATGACACGTTCACCTGGCTGCTTGCGAAGTTCGGCGGCGAGAAGACCAAACTCAAGGGGCGCATCGACGGGATCAAGTACAGCGCGCCCGGGTTCAGCGACATGTGGATCCTGGTGCAGCGCGGCGAAGCGGAGCCGAGCGAGGGCCACGCCATCGACCACATCGGCTGGCGGTCGGAGGGCCCGCTGGCGGACACCATCAATGAACTGCGCGGAAAAGGCGTGACGGTGCTGACGGAACCGCGGCATCTGCCGCTGCCGAACGGTCCTGCAATCGAATTCTCGTACGTGGCCGGACCGGCGGGCGCCAAGATCGAACTGGTGGAGCGGCCGGGACTGAAACCGGGCGAGTAAGCCTCAGCGCGGTTGCGCCGCGGCGGGTATCTCCGAGATCTTCGTGTTTTGAAACGCCACGATTTTCCAGGCCCGCTGTTCCTTCGCGACAACCATGGTAGGCCGGGTCTCGAATTCGCGCGGTTCGCTGCCTTCCGCAAGTTTCAGATGCGCCCGGCTGAATACGACGGCCACGTCCGGGCGAACGAAGCGAATCCCCAGCGGCGTGAAAGTGGCGCGGCTGCCTTTGTAGATGGTGTCGAAGATGCGCCGGTGCGAAGCCTCAATAGCCGGTCGGCCATCCAGTTGTCCGCCGAATATGTGGATGAAATTAGCGTCCTCGGCAAAAGACGTCACAAAGCCCGCGCTGTCGCTTGAATTCCAGGCGGACTCGAGCTGTCTTAGGATGTCATGGATGGCTTGCTCGTCGATTGTCACAATGTTCCTCCGGTCGAATTCGCGGATCCCGGTTCGACACACTCATAGGAGAGCATAACAACATGATCGACACACCTCAGATCACACAGAGCGCCGCGCAGGTCGCCGCGACCATTCGGATGACGATTCCACGAAGCGAGATCCGCAACGTGATGGGACCGGGGATGCAGGAGCTGATGGCTACCGTAGCCGAGCAAGGCATCACGCCGACCGGGCCGATTTTTTCGCACCATTTCAAGATGGACCCGGACGTGTTCGATTTCGAGATCGGCGTGCCGGTTAGCAGGCCGGTTCGGGCCGAAGGTCGCGTGAAGCCGGGCGAGTTGCCCGCGCGACGAGTGGCGCGCACGATTTATTACGGCGACTACGAGGGCCTCGGCCCAGCGTGGGGCGAATTCGAGAAATGGATCGCGGCCAACGGCCACATGGGCGCGCCGGATCTTTGGGAGTGCTATGTCACAGGGCCTGAGTCGAGCAAGGATCCGGCACATTGGCGCACGGAACTGAATCGGCCATTGGCGGACTAAAGTTTGATTCGCGATGACAATTGCGCCGTTCGCCAGGAGCAGTCGGGCGACGCATCGGCGGTGCGAGCCGTCAACGAAGCGGCGTTCGGCCGGCCCGACGAAGCTGACTTGATTGAAGGCTTGCGCGCTGAAAGTGTCGTGCTGCTCTCGCTAGTGGCCGAGCACGGCGAACGATTGGTCGGGCACATTTTGTTCAGCCGGATGTGGATTGACACGCCGGGCGGCGCGATCGACGCGGTATCGCTGGCGCCCATGGCGGTGTTGCCCGAGTTTCGGCGTTGCGGAGTCGGCGGACGACTGATTCGCGCGGGGCTGGATTTGCTGCGCGAGCGGGGCGAGCGGATCGTAATCGTGCTCGGGCACCCCGGCTACTATCCACGATTTGGATTCACCACTGAACTGGCGCGCTCGCTCGAAAGTCCGTTTCCGGCGGAGGCATTCATGGCGCTGGAACTCAAGCCCGGCGCGCTGGACGCCGTTCAGGGCACTGTTCGATATGCTTCGGCGTTTGGGCTCTGAACTACGGCGCGCTGAAGGAAGGCGAGGATCGTCGCGGTCTGGCCAGGTATGTAGTGGCGCGCGTCGGGAAGGTATCGAACCTCAGCATGCTGGACGTGCTGTGCGAGCCGCTGGCGCGTCGCCTCGGAATCGAGCAGGACGTCGCGGCCCCCGACGATCGCGAGCACGGGCATGGTCAGTCGCGCGAGAGCTTCATTCGAGAAGATCGGCAGCCTCACACGTCGTGGTCGGAAGTGCTGGTAGATGAGCGCGACGAATTCTGAAAATTTCTGGGCTGCGGGCGGCAGCTTGGCGGGAGCGCGGCCGAAGATCATCTCGCGCAGCTTGCGCTTGCCCCATGGACCAAGCACACTAAGCGCGAGGGCCTTGAACGGAAAACTGGCCTGTTGAGGGCCGACGCCGCCGGGACAGAGCAGCGCCAGGCTCTCGACCCGTTCCGGACGGCGCGTTGCATAGTCGAGCGCGAGCCATCCGCCGAGCGACACGCCGGCAATGGATACGCGATCGAGCGCAAGGCCCGCTAGCACGTCGTCGAGCCACAGCGCGTGGGCGTCGGAATCGAGCGGCGGACGCGATGGCGCGCTGAGGCCGGGTTCGCCGATCATGTCAACGGCGTAGATCCGAAAGTGCTTGGACCAGGCAATCGCGTCGAACATCCACATGGCCGCGTTGCTCGCCGATCCATGAAAGAGCAGCAAGGGCGGTGCGTGCTCATCGCCGCACGCGACCACGAAGGTCTCGCCTTCGCGAGTCGGCACACGCAGGTGCTGGTTGGGCACCGGCCAGTGTTTCAGGAACTCGACGTACCGCTCGCGAACGGCGCGCTCGCCGGCGAGGGACTTGTATAGGTTGGTCATGTTCAGGACTCCAGAACTGTGTTGATGAGTTTGAAGAGCGATACGTTGGTGTCCATGCCGCTCGAGAGAAAGATTTTCAATCGGGCGCGCTCCTGGTCGTAGATGACCTTGTATTGGAGCGGCTCGGCTCCGGGCGCGCGGCCGTGCGAAGCGCCCATCAGCATGGCGGTGATGCGGTCGACCGTTTGAGGACTGATGGCGTCGATTTCGACAATGCTCGACACCTCGACGTGGCGATGGCGGCGGACCGGTTCGCGATCGAATGAGGCGGGCGGCTGACCGGTCATGGCGGCCAGATCGCTGCGCGCGATGCGATATTGTTTTCCGATTCGGACCGCCTTGAGCTTGCCTTCCCGGACGTAGTTGCGGACCGTGCGGACGTGGAGGCCGAGGAGGTCGCCGACTTGTTCGACGGAATAGAGCTGCTCTGCCATACTTAATAATACCGTATCAGACCCTAAACATACATGTCAATAGGTAATGATAGGGTTATGAGCAATACGACACACATAAGGGGGCGCGTTATGAGCCTCGGGGCCTTCGTGGTGGCCACAAACGATTGAAAACAAATTGGATGTAGCACGGCGCGCGACATGCTGTTGGAGAGGCCGTCGAGGAGGAGCTATGTGTCGCATTCTCTTCTGGATTACCGCAGGCGTTCTGGCATTCCCTGCGGCGGTTGCGGACGGCCAACAGAGGGGCCGCGGGATGGGCATGCATCGCGGGATGCATGGCGGCATGCGAATGGGGGGCTTCCAGCCACTGCCGGTCGACATCGATTCCGCGCTGAACCCGAGCACGCCGGCGAAGGTGGAGCTCGGCCGGCTGCTGTATTTCGAGACGCGGCTTTCGGGAAGCGGGAAGATTTCCTGCAATAGCTGTCACGACCTGGCGGCGTATGGCGTGGACAACGAACCGACCTCGGATGGCGACAAGGGGCAAAAGGGCGCGCGCAATTCGCCGACGGTCTTGAACGCCGCCGGACATTTTGCGCAGTTCTGGGACGGACGCGCTGCGACGGTAGAAGAACAGGCCAAGGGTCCGATGCTCGCCGCGGTCGAGATGGCGATGGCATCGGCTGCGGACGCCGAGGCAGCGATCCGGGCGGTGCCTGAGTACAACGCGCGTTTCCGGGCGGCGTTTCCGGGCGAGCGCGAGCCGGTAACGTTCGATAACATCGCCAAGGCGATCGGGGCGTTCGAACGAAAGCTCACGACGCATTCGCCGTGGGACCGGTTTTTGGAGGGCGACGCGACCGCGCTGACGGCGGAGGAACGCGCGGGCTTGCATCGGTTCATGCACACCGGTTGCGTGGGGTGTCACAACGGCACGCTGGTGGGCGGGAATTCGTTCCAGCGCCTGGGCGCTGCGGCGCCGTATCCGGATCAGAGCGACCCGGGACGCTTCCGCGTGACGGGAGTGGCGTCGGACCGCATGGTGTTCAAGGTGCCGTCGCTGCGCAATGTGGAGAAGACCGCGCCATATTTTCACAACGGTCAGGTGGCCACGCTGGAGGACGCGGTCGGGCGGATGGCGCGGTATCAATTGGACGTGAAGTTGTCGCCCGAAGAGACGCGCTCGATCATCGCCTGGCTGAAAACGCTGACCGGAACGCTGCCGGATTGTGCTGGAGCCGCAAGTCCAAAACTGTCGCGCTAGACTTGGGGCCATGAGTGCGGATTGGAACGCAGTGCGCCGTGAGTTTCCGGCGCTGGATAACTGGACCTATCTCAACACAGCGACGTTCGGGCAACTGCCGCGGCGCGCGACCGAGGCGGTGGCGAAACATTTCGCGCATCGAGATGAGTTGGCCTGTTGGGATTTCTTGAGTTGGTACGACGACGCCGACCGGCTGCGCGCGAAGATCGCGCGGCTGATTCATTGCTCGCCTGACGACATCGCGTTTGTCCCGAACGCGGCGGCGGCGCTCGGAATCCTGCTGGGCGGGATCGATTGGCGGCCGGGCGATCGCGTGCTGACGCTCGAGCACGAATTTCCGAATAATCTTTATGTGCCTGCCATGCTGGAGCGTTTCGGCGCGGGGATGACCGAGTGCTAGTTGGGCGAACTTCTTCGATTCTGTTGACGAGCGCACGCGCCTGGTGCTGTTGAGCTCGGTGAATTACAACAGCGGGTTTGCGCCAAACCTTGTAGAGGTTGGGGAGTTTTTGCGCGATCGCGGCGTGCTGCTGTACGTCGACGGCACGCAGAGTGTGGGCGCGCTCCGGTTCGATACGTCGCGCATCCAGCCGGACGTGCTGGCGGTGCATGCGTACAAATGGATGCTGGCGCCGAACGGCGTAGGTTTCGCGTACTTCCGGCCGGAGGTGCGCCAGTGGCTGCGGCCGAACGCGTTCGGCTGGCGGAGCCATCGCGATTGGCGCAACGTCGACAACCTGCATCACGGCACGCCGGAATTGAAAGACTCGGCGGAGAAGTACGAAGCTGGCTCGGTGGCGTCGTCGCTGCTGTACGCGATGGAAGCCTCAGTCGACCTGATGCTCGAGATCGGGCCGGAGGAGATCGAGAAGCGCGTGCTCGGCCTGGCTTGCAGGACGCGGGAAATCGTGCGCGGGCTGGGCGCGTGCACCGACGATTTTGCGTCGCAGACCGTGGCCGCGAAATTCGAAGGCCGCGATGTTTCCGAACTGGCGCGCGCGCTGAAGGAGCAGCGAGTGCTGGTGTCAGCGCGGCGCGGCCGGTTACGCGTCTCGACGCATTTCTACAACAACGAGCAGGATCTCGAGACGTTCGAATCGGCGCTGCGGGATCTGCTCTAAGCCGCGGCCGCTCCGAATTGCGCGAACGTGACGACGTGGCCGGCCGGGTCCTGCACGCTGATCTCGGTCGCGCCGTAGAACGTGGTGCGCACCGGCATCAGGACAGGCGCTCCCTTGGCTTGAGCGATGGTCTCGTCCAGGTTGTCCACTTCCACATAGAGAAACGTCGGGCCTTTGCGGGCCAGCTTGGCGATGGTCGCGTCGTCTTTTTCGGCGCTCGCAAAGCTTTGGTACATCAGCTCTAGTGGGCCCTTCTGCAGCATGGCGAAAGCGAGCTTGTCGCCTTCCGGAACATCCATGATTTTTTCGAAGCCCATCCGCTCCACCCAGAAGCTGATGCAGGGTTCAATGGTCTCGGCAAACAGGACTGGCGTGATTTTCTTGATGGTCATTGCGTGTTCTCCTTGCTATCTAGTCTCAATTAGACTAGCATGAGTGTATGGCACGCTCCCGAGTCCTGTCAAGAGGAATTTCGACGCCCGACCTGGTGCTGCTGAGCCTGCTGGCCGAACAACCCATGCACGGCTACCAGGCCAACCTGGAACTGGAGCGGCGCGAAGTACGCGACTGGGCGGGAATCTCGCGGCCACAAGTGTACTATTCGCTCGAGAAGCTGGCGCAAGCGGGACTGATCCGCTCGGCCGACACCGAAGGACCGTCGCCGGGGCCCGAGCGCAACGTCTTCGCGACCACCGCGAAGGGACGCGCCGCGCTAGCCGATGCATTGGAGCGCGAAGACTGGACCAACCAGCGCGACCGCCCGGCATTCCTGACGTGGCTGGCGCTGTCCTGGCAGGCGCGGCCAGGCGTGTTCCTGCAACAAATCGGACGCCGCAGGCAGTTTCTCGAGAGGAGAGCTGGAGCGCGAAGTGGCCACGCTGCGTGCGATCCGCAAGGAAGTGGGCCACGGATTTCACGAGGCGGTGTGGATGGTCAGCTTGATGATCGAGCAGTTTCGCGCGGAACTGCGTTGGCTGCGCAAGCTCGAACGCGAGGCGCCTCGTCGCGCTCCGGCGCGTCACCCGGAAATCGTCACGAACTTGAAACCCAGCTCAGGTACCCTGAGTTGATGATGAAATCGGCAATTTTTCTCAGTTGTGCGCTCGCCGTAGCCGCTACGGCTGCGGCCGAAGACAAACTGGTGGGCGGTCCCTACGTCGTCAATGTCGGGCCAAGGACGGCGACGGTGATGTGGGTGGTCCAGACCGGCGAGGTGTCGCTCGCATCCTCGGACGGCAGCTCGACTAAGAGCGCCCCTGTGCTGCGCGCCGAGAAAGTCTCGTTCACGGGCCTGCAAGCGGGAAAGACCTACACCTACGATCCTCTGAACCGGCCGGACGCAAGAGGTTCGTTCACCACGCCGCCCGCGCCCAAGGATCCCGCATCGTTCGAGTTCGTGGTGTACGGGGACACGCGTACGCGGCACGACGTGCATCGCAAAGTGATTGGCGCGATCCTGAAATACTCTTCGCCGCAGTTCGTGCTGCACACCGGCGACCTGGTAGCCGACGGCGCGGATTCCGCGCAGTGGCCGGTGTTTTTCGACATCGAGCGCGAGCTGCTGCGCAAGGTGGCGTTCTTCCCGTCGCTCGGCAATCACGAGCGCAACAACCCGCAGTACTACGAATTTTTCGATGTCTCGACGCCCTACTATTCCTTCAACTGGGGCAACGCCCACATCATTGCTTTGAACAGCGACATCGGCAACGTCAGCCATAGCAAGGCGGCGCGAGACGCGTACTGGAGCGAGCAGACGCGCTGGCTGGAGGAGGATCTCGCCAAGAGCCAATCAGCCGATTTCCGCTTTGTGTTCGCGCATCATCCGCCGCTCACCGCCGTCGCTCGGCGCCAGGGCGACAATCCGCAGATGACGGCGCTGATGCCGATGTTCGAAAAGTACAAGCTGACGGCGGGATTCTTCGGTCACGACCACAACTACCAGCACTACGTGAAGAACGGAGTGCAGTATTTCATCACCGGCGGCGGAGGCGCTCCGCTCTACGACGTGGACAAACCGCCAGAGGGCATCACCAAGATGGTGGTGAGCACCGAACATTTTCTGAAGGTGAAGGTGGACGGGAAGACGGTGCACGTCGAGGCGATCAAGCTGGACGGCCAGCCGATGGAGACGACCGAAATTACTGCACCGTAGACGATGGTTAAGCGCCGGCCGTTGCGGACGGCTGGCGGCGCGATCCGAACCACGATCCGACCCACACTGCGGGCGGGAAAAGAACCAGCAGACCCAGCCCGAACCAATGCGGCTGCGATTTCCAGAGCGCGATGGTCGCGGCCAAACCGATGATTTCGCCGCCGATGATCAAGTAGAGCGTGGCTTTCTTCGCAGCGGCACGAGCGATGGTGGCGCAGAGGAAGCCGCCGAGCATCGTGTAAAACGCGTCCGTCGCGAGAGTGATTCGGAAGTAATAGCCGGGCGGCGCCGTCATGGTGCTGAAACCCTGGATCGCCACTGAGAACAACTGGTCCGTGAAAACAACCAGGACGCCGATCAAGGCGTACCCGGCAATGGCCGCCAGAACCGTGCGTAGCATACTCTACTCATATCGCAGTGCGACCATGGGATCAACTTTGGTGGCGCGCCGCGCGGGGATGTAGCCGGCGAGCGCAGTGACGATGATGAGCGCGGCGGTGGCGAGGATGATGCTCAGGGGATCCTGGGGCGTCAGGCCGAACAGAAAGCTTTGGACCAGGCGCGTGAGTGCGAACGCGGCCGGCAGTCCGATGGCCGCACCGATGCCGATCATCCACAGCGTGTCGCGGAGAACCAGGCGCAGAACGTTGCCCGATCCGGCGCCGAGCGCCATGCGGATTCCGATTTCGCGATAGCGGCGCGCCACGGTGTGGGCCATCACGGCGTAGAGGCCGAGAGCGGCGAGCAGCACAGCGAGGCCGCCGAAGAAGCTGCATAGCGATGTGACGACGCGTTCCTGCGCGATATTGTTGTCGAACTGATCCTGCATGGTGATGGTTTGCAAAATCGGGATTGCATTGTCAATACTGCCCACGGCACTGCGGATCGCGCCGGCCAGTTGCTGCGGCGCGCCACTGGAGCGAATGCACAATATCCTCGATCCCGCGCCGAACCGCCAAACGGGAACATAAACCATGCTCTCGACCGGCTTCCGCAGATCGAAATACTTCGAGTCTTTCACGAGGCCTACAATTTCGAACGATTTCGCAGCATCCGGCTTCTCGCCCCACCAGAAATGACGTCCAATCGGACTTGTCCCGGCAAAGAAGTGACGGGCGAAGGCCTGGTTGACGATCGCGACCAGGGGTGGAGGGCCGAACTGGCTATCATCAGGTCCCATGCGAGGTTTAGGATCTGGGGTCACCGCCGGACTGTCTTCGGGACGGAAATCACGCCCGGCAATCAGCGGAATACCCATGCTTTCGAAGTAGTCCGTGGTAGCAGCATTGAAATCCACCGAAGGATTTTCGTCCGGCGGGCGGCGATAACCTTCAACAGTGATATCGCTGTTCCATCGTCTACCTGCCAGAGGAGTGATGTTGGCCAGGCTGGCAGTTCGGACACCGGGCAATCGGCGAACATTTGTGAGGAGCCGCTCATAAAAGTCGCGCAGCCGCTGACCTTTGTACCCGCTTTGTTCGGGATCGACGTTGACGAGCAGGACACTCTCGCGCCTGAATCCCGGATCGAGCAAGCGCAGATTGGTGAGGCTTCGGATAAAGAGTCCGGCGCCGATCAGGAGCAAGAGCGAAATGGCAACCTGGGCAACGACCAACGCTCGGCGCAGGCCGAATCGAGTTCGGCCTACGGTGGCAATCTCATTCTTCAGCGCACCGGTCAAATCGGGACGGGTAGCCTGAAGCGCAGGGATCAGGCCGCAGATCAATCCGGCGAACAGCGACAGGCCGAAACAGAAGAGCAACAAGCGCCAGTCGGGCGTCAAGTCGAAAGAATAAGGGACGGCTTGCGTCGGGAGGAAGGAGAGCAGTACCCGCAGGCCCCACCATGCGAATGCGATGCTGGCGAGACCGCCCAGCAGGGAAACGACAAGCGTTTCGATCAGCAACTGCGTGATGAGCCGGCTGCGGCCTGCGCCGATCGCGAGGCGAATGGCGATCTCACGCTGTCGGGCCGCTGCTTTCGCCAGCAGAAGATTGGCCACGTTCGCGCAGGCGATCAGCAGTACCAATGCGACGACAATCATGAGCACCGTTAGCGGGCGTCGAATCTGATTGCGAAGATTGGAATAACCGCCGCTGCCAGGGAGCAGCGCGCCGCGATTCTCCTGCGCGTGGGCTTTGGCAGCGTATGCCGGAACAGGCCTCCGTTCCGGATCATTCGCGAGGATCTGTCTGCAGAGCAGGTCGACTTCCGGCACGGCAGCTTGCATCGTGACGCCGGGCTTCAACCGGGCCACAACATTCAGCCACCAGAAGTGTCGCGTATTCCAGTCCTGGACGCCGCGATCGATTTCGCGCAGCATCACGATGGGAACGTAAACGTCGGGGCGACTGCCTACGGTTGCACCGGTGAATCCCGTCCGAGTGACGCCGATGATAGTGAATGGCGAGCCGTTCAGCGTAATGCGGCTGCCTAGAACGCGCGGATCCCCGCCAAACCTGTTTTGCCAGAAAACGTAGTCTAAAACAGCCCACGGGTGCGCGTCCTCGGTCTTGTTGTCGTCCGGCGTGAACAGGCGGCCCAGCGCCGGCGTCACGCCAAGCACCTGAAAGAAGTTGCCGGAAACCAGGGTCGGCTGGACGAGCTGCGGCTCGGCGTGAGACCCCTCCTCGAGAGCGACGAACGCCGCGGCCCCCGTGCCTCCGTACGCCACGACACCGGCGAACGACTGGTTGTGATCCCGGATGTAGCGGTAATCGGGGTAGTTGAAGTAGGGTGCAGGCCGGTCCGGATCGCGCGCCACCACGACCAATCGTTCGGAGTCCGCGACCGGCAGCGATCGCAGCAGCACCGTGTCGATCAGTGAGAAGATCGCGGTGTTGGCACCGATGCCGAAGGCTAGCGAAAGAATCGCCACTGCGGCGAATCCGGGATTCTGCGACAGGATGCGGAGCGCGTGCCGCCCATCCTGCCGAAGATTATCGATCAGGCGCATCGTTGGCCTCCCTGGAAACATCCGATCAGAAGTATCATCCCATTAGACGACAGGAGGAGGAAAAGTTGGCCAAACCGCAGCTCAGTTCCGAGGATCTGGACATTATTTTCAGAAACGCGCGCACGCACATCGCCTGGCTGGACGAGCCGGTCCCGGACGACCTGCTGCGGCAGCTCTACGATTTGATGAAGTGGGGTCCGACCAGCGCCAATTGCACTCCGGCGCGCATTCTGTTCCTGAGAACGCGCGAGGCCAAGGAGCGGCTGCGCCCGTGCTTGAGCCCGAACAACGTCGACAAGACCATGCAGGCGCCAGTGACCGCGATCGTCGGCTACGACGTGGAATTCTGGAAGCACATGCCTAGACTGTTCCCGAACAATCCCGCCGCGTCCGGCTGGTTTTCCAATTCGCCCGAGCTGGCGCAAACGACGGCGTTCCGCAATTCGTCGCTCCAGGGCGGTTATTTCATCATCGCCGCGCGATCGCTCGGCCTGGACTGCGGACCGATGTCGGGATTCGACAACGCCAAAGTGGACGCCGAGTTCTTCCCGCCCACGGTGAAATCGAACTTTATCTGCAATCTCGGCTACGGCGACGCGTCGAAGCTGTTTCCGCGGAATCCGCGGCTGGAGTTCGACGAGGCCTGCCAGTTGCTCTGAGAGCGCAGGCCGTCATTCGTACATGCCCGGGTAGGCCGTCCGCATCTCTTCGGCCTGGCGGCGGACCGTTTCGATCTGCACCAGCTTGCCTTTGCCGATTCCCGGACACCACGCCGCCGCCTTGCGCCACTCGCGCTTGTTGTCGGCGAGCTCGGGCCAGAAAGGAAAGATGCGGCATTGCGTCGGCTTCACCGGATGGATCGAACAGCCGTCTTCGCGCAGGAAATGGCATTGCGAATGCCGCGGCATACGCAGCCTCAACAAGTGCCGGGTGCGATAGACGTAGCGCCGTTCGAACTCGGCTGCAGTCATCTTCAAGAACTTCGCGATGCGCGCGAGATCTCCCGCGGTGATGTAGACGAAGCCTTTCTGGGTGCAGCAATTGGTGCAGCCGGGCTGGCACTCGAATCGGACTCCCGTCATTTCGAGGTCTCCTCGCTATCCGGATCCGCGTCCACCGATTCCAACGCATCGAGCGACTCGGGCTGGCTCGCATAGCGCTTCAGAACGCGAATGGATGCGCCAGCGGAAAAACCGGCATAGCGCAAGCGGCGGAACGCGCCGGCCAAGTTTTTCTCCTCGGCGAGAAACGCGCCAAGCTGTTTGCCCCGATACTTGCGCTTCAGGAAATCTTCGATGAGCGCCGTCTCGTCCGTGCCCTGGTAGGCGCGCTCGGTCACCTGCTCGGCAAGACTGCCCGCCACGCGTCGCTGCCGCAGATCGCGCAGCACGCGCATGCTTGCCAAAGCCCTCGTTCTCCAGTCGCGACGAAGCGAAGCTTTCCGCGAAGCGGCGGTCATCCAGATATCCGGCTTCCTTGAGCTTCACGAGAACGGCGTCCACATCCTCGGCGCGCTCGGCACGCCTCCGCAATTTCTCCCGCAGCTCGCCGGTGGAATGCGCCCGGCCGCCCAGCGCCCGGAGCGCCAGATTCAGAAGCCCGTCGGCGTGAAGCGATTTTGCCTTTTTCTGCGTCACCTTTGTAGGAACACTAGCAGATTGCGGACTGCTATTGTAGAAGTAGCTCCAATCCGTAGAAAGGACGCATCTCCATGGAAGACGACAACAAATTTTCGTATTTCTTTCTAGGCCTGGGCCTGGGAGTGGCAGTCGGGCTACTGTTCGCACCCAAGAGCGGGCCGGAAACGCGCGAGTTGATCCGTTCGAAAGCGGACGAGGGTAAGGAATACCTGAAGCGGCGCGGCGACGAACTGCGAGGTTCCGCCACTGAAGCCATCGAGAGAGGCCGCAGCGCGGTGGCGCGCCAGCGAGACAACCTGACCGCGGCGGTTGAAGCGGGCAAGCAGGCTTATCGCGACGCCGTTACCACATCCGGCGATCAGTCGGAAGGCATCTGAGGCACGCTGAGGCGGCGTTATGGACCAGACCACTCTGCTGTACGTCATGACGGGATTTGTCATCATTGCGGCGATCGCGTTGTGCATTCAGGCCGGCATGCTGTATGGGATCGCGCGGACCACTAAGTCGCTGCAGAACCAAATCCAGCCGCTGGTCCCCAAAGTGGAGTCCCTGGTCGACACAACGAAGACGACGGTGGAGCAAAGCCGCAAGCAGATTGCCGAGATAACGACCAAGGCGAACGAGATCCTGGAGTCGACTAAGAACCAGCTCGCGATTATCGAAGAAGTTGTTTCCGATGCCAGCACGCGCGCGAAAGTGCAACTGGAACGCGTTGAGCTGGTGCTGGACGACACGCTCAGCCGCGCGCACCAGACCGTGGCGACGGTGCACGAAGGCATCATGAAGCCGCTGAAGGAGATCAACGGGATCGCCGCCGGCATCAAGACCGCGCTGGCGTACATGGCGCGCGGCAACCGGCCGAACGTCGCGCAGGCCACCAGCGACGAAGAGATGTTCATCTGAAGCGCGGCGCGCCGCCGGTCAGCGATTCAAGGTGTGCATCATGGGCGCCGGATAGCGTTCCCCGGCCACCGCTCCGCGCGGAATCGCGCGTTGAATCCGATCCAGATCGTCCGGGGAAAGCCGGAGGCTTGCCGCGGCGAGGTTTTCATCCAGATGCGCCCGGCGGCGCGTGCCGATGATCGGCACAATGTCGTTCCCTTGCGACAACACCCAGGCGAGCGCGAGTTGTGACGGTGTCACGCCATGTTCGGTGGCGAATTCGCTCAGCTTCTCCATCAGCTTCAGGTTCGCCGCCAGGTTCTCGCCCTGGAATCGCGGAAAATTCCGGCGCGGATCATCGGGCGTCGCCGACATGAGTCCGCCGAACAGGCCTCGGGACAGCGCACCGTACGCGACCAAGCCGATCCCCAGCTCGCGCAGCGCCGGGAGCACCTCGTCTTCCGGATCGCGCGACCACAGTGAATATTCGATCTGAAGCGCGCTGATCGGATGCGTGGCGTGTGCGCGCCGGACCGACGCGGCGGATGCTTCCGACAGTCCCGCGAAGCGTACCTTGCCTTGCCGGATCAAATCGCCGACGGCGCCGATGGTGTCCTCAATCGGCACGTTCGGATCGATGCGCGAGGGATAGTAGAGATCGACGTGATCCACGCCCAGCCGCCGCAGCGTATAGGCGAGCGAGGTGTGGACGAACGCCGGGCGGGCGTCGAAGCCGAGGAACGCGCCCCGATGATCGCGCAGCGCGCCGAACTTCACCGACAGAATGGCCTGATCGCGCCGCCCCTGAATGGCGCGGCCGATGAGCATCTCGTTGTGGCCCATGCCGTAAAAGTCGCCCGTGTCGAGCAGCGTGACGCCGCGATCGAGCGCCTGCTGGATGGTGGCGATGCTCTCGGGTTCGGTGGACGCGTCGGCGCCGTAGAAATCGGACATGCCCATGCATCCCAGCCCGATGGCGGAGACGATGAGGCCCTGGGATCCGAGCGCGCGCTGGTCCATCCTTGATCTATTGTAGTGGTCATTGTCCGGCTGCGCGCCGATTTCGCCGGGGAGCGTTGCGATCGTGAGGTGGCGCATTGTTCAGCTCCCCTGAACGTGTTTTCGCATGGCGCAATTTTGCATTGTTGTATACTGAACAACTGCCTACGAGGTATCCATGAAGAAATTCCACATCATTTGTTCTGCCGCTGTTCTGCTGCTTGCCGCGTCGCAACTTGCGCAGACAGCGGCCGCGCAGAATCTGACCCGAATGCAGCAGCGCGCCAAGGCCAAGGCCGAGAACGTGCCCGAAATTCCTTACGAGTCGGTGCCGAACTTTCTGAAGCTGCCTCCCAACATGTACCTTGGCGAAGGCATCGGCGTCGCGACCAATTCCAAGGGCCACATCTTCGTTTACACGCGCAGCGGCGCCACGCGGCTTTTTGAATTCGACGCCAAGGGGAATTTCCTGCGCGAAATCGGCGAGGGCCTGTACGGTTTCGCCTTTGCGCACGCGGTCCGCGTCGACCCGCAGGACAACGTCTGGGCCGTCGACGAGGGCACCAACATGGTGATCAAGTTCACGCCCGACGGACGCGTCGCCATGGTCTTGGGTCACCGGCCGGAAGCGGTGGAGGGAGTTCCGCTGACAGTCGGTTTCGGCGCGCCGCCCGCGCCCGCGGAACCCTACACCTTCAATCGCCCCACTGACGTGGCCTGGGACCCGGCCGGCAACATCTTCGTATCGGACGGCTACGGCAACTCGCGCATCGCGAAATACGACAAGAACGGGAAATTCATCGCCTCGGTAGGAACGCGCGGCTCCGCGCTCGGCCAGCTCAACCTTCCGCACACCATGGCGGCCGACGCCAAGGGCAACATCTATGTGGGCGACCGCTCGAACAGCCGCATCCAGGTATTCGACAACGATCTGAAGCCGCTCAAGGTCTACGACCAGGTGGGCGCGCCCTGGGCTGTTTGTATTTCGCTCGGCCCGCATCAATATTTGTATAGTTCCAATTCCAATCCAGACAACAACAATTCCGAAATCTCCGCGGTGACCGGCGAAATTTACAAGATGGAGTTGGACGGAACCATCGTCGGCAAGTTTGGCAAGGCGGGCAAGGGACTCGGCGAATTCAGCACCGTCCACGAGCTCGACTGCCGCAGCGAGAATGAGATTCTGACGTCCGAGATCACGATGTGGCGCGTGCAGAAGATCCTGCTGCATCCGAAGGGCAAGTAGGGAGGCATCGATGAAGCGATTTCATTTACTCCTGGCGCCGCTCGCGATCGCCACCGCCGCATCGCTGTTCGCGCAGCCCGAAATCAGTTTCGACTCGACGCCCAACCTGCTGAAGCTTCCCGAACACATCTATCTGGGCGAAGCCGCCGGCGTCGCCACCAATTCCAAGGGACACATTTTCGTTTTCACGCGCACCGGCAATCCCTTCGCCACCATCGGCACGTCGCGCACGTTCACGCACGGCGGCGCGCGCCTGTTCGAGTTCGATCCAGACCGGAAAATACCTGCGCGAGATCGGCGTGGGGCTGTACGGATTCCTGTTCGCGCAGAGCGTGCGCGTCGATCCGCAGGACAACATCTGGGTGGTGGATCGCGGTTCCAGCCTGGTTATCAAGTTTGATCCCGAGGGACGAGTCGCGATGGTGATGGGCCGCAAGCCCGAAGCGATCTTCGTGGGCACTCGCGGCGGCGGTGGTTTCGGAGGCGGTCGCGGAGCCGGCGGCGGTCGTGGCGCTGGATGCCCCGGCGGTCGTGGCGGCTTTGGCAGAGGCGAGGGAGGTCCACCGCCCGCGCCCGGATCCGGCAGCCCCGGCGATCTTTTCAATCAACCGAGCGACGTGGCTTGGGACGCAGCCGGCGACATCTTCGTCGCCGACGGCTACGGCAATGCGCGCATCGCCAAGTTCGACAAGAACGGGCGCTTCATCAAGTCGTGGGGTTCGCGCGGCGCCGAGTCCGGCCAATTCGACACGCTGACCTCGCTCGCTACTGACGCGCAAGGAAACGTGTACGCCGCCGATCGCGGCAACAAACGCATCCAGGTCTTCGACAACGACGGCAACTTCAAGAGCCAGATCACCGGCGTCGGCGCGCCCTGGGCGATCTGCATTTCGCCCGGCTCGCACCAGTTCCTCTACAGTTCCGATTCCAACGATCAGAATTCGATGGACAACGGCGAAATCTACAAGCTGGAGCTGGACGGGAAAATTCTGGGCAAGTTCGGCCAGGCCGGCAAGCTGATGAAGGAGTTCGGCACGGTCAACTCGATCGATTGCCGCCACGCCAACGAACTCTACGTGGGCGAGCTGCTCAACTGGCGGGTGCAGAAGCTGACGCTGCACTAGCCCCGTCGGCCTCGCTGCGGCCATGCGCCGCCAAAATGGTTGCATCCCGTCCACCGGTGGGATAATCAGATCTATAGATTATGTTCCGAGCCATCCGGGAACAGATCGATACGATCTTCCGAGGGGATCCGGCCGCCAAGAGCGCGGTCGAGATTTTCTTCTGCTATCCCGGATTTCACGCCATCCTGTTGCATCGCCTGGGGCACAAGCTGCACCGCGCCGGGCTTCACCCTGACCGCGCGAATCCTATCGCAGTTCATCCGCGCGATGACCGGAATCGAGATCCATCCCGGCGCCGTGATCGGACGGCGCTGCTTCATCGACCACGGCATGGGCGTGGTGATCGGCGAGACCACCGAGATCGGCGACGACGTTCTGCTCTACCAGGGCGTCACGCTGGGCGGCACGGGCAAAGAGCGCGGCAAGCGCCACCCCACCATCGGCAACAACGTCGTGATCGGCACCGGCGCGAAGATCCTCGGCAACATCACCATCGGCAACCACTCCAAGATCGGCGCCGGCTCGGTGGTGATCCACTCGGTGCCGGACCACTCCACCGTGGTCGGCGTGCCCGGCCGCGTCACGCGCACGCGCGGCGATTCCGGCGACAATCTCGAGCACGGCAATCTGCCCGATCCCGAAGGCCAGGCCGATCGACGATTTGACGCGCCGCATCGAGCAGCTCGAAGCGCAGATCAAGATGCTGGCCGAAGAGCGCTTGGCCGAACGGCGGTGACGCGCCGCTGGTTCGCGCTGTGTCTGCTGGCCGCTATTCCGTCGAGCCTGCTCAGCCGCCGAGCGCTACACCTACTGGGTGGAGCCGTGCACTCACGCCGAAACCGGATGCCGGGCCGGCGACGACGAACTGGCCGCCTGGGCGATCGAGGCTTGGCAGAGCGCGTCCGGCGGTGCACTTCGAATTCAGTCCGCGTTCAAGATCGCGAGCACGCGCGCATCCGCGTGCTGTGGGCTTCCGCGCAGCAGGGCCTGTACGGCGAAACGCGACCGATCCGGGTGGACGGCCAGCGCGGGGCCGAAGTCTACGTGCTCCCTGCGCCGCTTGGCGTGCACGACGACAGGCTGCTGCGCGACGCGATCGTCTATCTCACCTGCCTGCACGAAACCGGACACGCGCTCGGCCTGCAGCATACCGACGCGTTCGCCGACATCATGTACAGCTTCCAGTACGGCGGCGACATCGACGGAATATTTCGGGCGCTACCGGCGCAAGCTGCGAAACGCGCGACGATATCCGGAAGAATTCGGGGATGTCGGAAGCCGATCGCGCCGCATCTGCATCGCGGCGATCTGGCAGCGCAGCTAACCGCTAGTGGCCGGCCGGAGCCTGCTCGGTCTCGGCCTTCAGCGGGAAATGCGCGCCTTCCGGAATCGGCGCCAGCATCTGCTCCTTGCGATAGATCAGCGTGGACGTGTTGTAGCTGGCGATCTCGAAGCCGTGGCCGTGCGTGATGGCGTCGGTGGGGCAGGCTTCCACGCAATAGCCGCAGAAGATGCAGCGCGTGTAGTCGATGTTGTAGACCTTGGCGTAGCGCTCGCCGCCGCTGATGCGCAGCGTGTCGGTGTTCTCCGCCGCCTCGATGTAGATGCAGTCGGCCGGGCACGCCGCCGCGCACAGGAAGCACGCCACGCATTTCTCCATGCCGTTCTCGTCGCGCTGCAGCACGTGCACGCCGCGATAGCGCTCCTGAAACTTGGGCGGCGAATCCGGATAATCCTCGGTGATGGTGGGATTCAGCATCTCCGAGAAGGTGACCTTCATGCCCTTGGCGACGGCGGCGGCGGACTGGACGGCTTCAGATATTTTGGAAGACATTCGCTCTCGCCCTCATTATCGCAGGTCCGGACCGGACCCTAATTTTTGGACCCTCAACCCGCCTTGAACGCCGGCACGCGATCTTCCGGGCCGAACGGCGGCACGCCGGCGCGCTCGCCCACCTCTTCGAGATCGCGTCTTCGAAAAACCGCTGAACGATTTGGAGATGCTGCCGTCCGGCTCCACCAGAAACAGCGAAGGAACGGAGCTGATGCCGTACTCGTTGCTGGCCGGATAGCCCGCCTGACGCCTCATCCAGCAGCGTGGGAAACGTCACGCCGAAGCGCTCGTTGAACCCTTGCGTGGAGCCGTCGTCGTCCTGCGATACGCCGATCACCTGGATCGCGCGGCTCGCCGCCAGCCGCTCGAGATACGGCGCCGTAAGCTGGCACACCGGGCAACTGATCTTATAAAACGCGAGCAGCGCCGGACCCTTTGCTCAGAATCTTCTCCAGCGATTGCTCGGCGCCGCTCAGACTCTTCAGTTGAAACGCGGGCGCCCGCTCGCCGGCCGCCACCATCACCCTTGGTTTGCGGCCCCACATGCTAGCTGGCCTTCCTTGTGCTGCTGGACGAAACTGAGGATGTCGAAATGCTTGATCTCGCGCTCGGGGAAGAAGCTGTTGACGGCCTCCTGCTCTTCGCCGAACAGCTCGAAGACCGTGGACAGCTTGGTCAGCAGCAAAAGCTCGATGTTGCGCCGGTTCAGATTCACCAGCTTCATGTTGCCGCCGGTCTTCTGCAGGCTGGTGTAACAGATCACCATGATGCCCAGGCCCGTGCTATCGATGTAGTCGACGTCCTTGAGATTCAGGATGATCTGCTTGTGGCCCTGCCGCCACCTCTTCGTTGACTTTCTCGCGCAGCAGGTTGGAGTCGCCCACCACCAGCCGGCCCTTCAGGTCGAGGATCGGTGATGCCTTCTTTTTCGTGTGCTTTGAATTTCGAGTTGCGCCATGGCGTTTCTCAGTGTACCTGCTCAGTGACGGGCACCGCGCGGGCCTCCGCGACAGTCGGCGCCGGGTGTGCCGGCCGGCAGCGTCACGATGAAGCGGGTTCCTTTCTGGACTTCGCTCTCCACCTCCACCGTTCCACCGTGCGCTTTGACGATCCAGGCCACGAAGCTGAGTCCGAGTCCCAGCCCTTTTTCCGGATCGGCGGACGGAACGCGATAGAACCGCTCGAAGATGTGCGGCAAGTGATCGGGCGCGATGCCGACGCCGGTGTCTTCCACCACCAGCTTCACCTGGCCGCCCTCCGCGGTCAGCCGCGCCGTACCCTGCCGCCGGCCGGCGTGTACTTGATCGCATTTCCCAAGCAGGTTCGATACCAGCCGCTCGATCTGGATCCGGTCGGCGTCGATCAGGCAGCTCGCCGGCAATTCCGCCGACAGCTGCACGCCTTGCGCTTCGGCCGGGATCTGGTGCTGATCCACCTGGTCGCGCACCAGGTCGGCGAGGTCCAGGCGGCCTTTCTGCAGCAGCCAACTGGCCGGATTCCGATTGCGAGAGCAGCAGCAGCGCCCGCACGATATTCGACAAGCCGGTCGATGCCCTCCAGCGCGTCCGCCATGGCCTCGCGATGCTGCTCCACGGTCTGCGCGGTGAACAGCGCCACTTCCAGTTGCCCGCGCGCCACCGTCAGCGGCGTGCGCAGCTCGTGCGAGACGTCGGTGGAGAACTGCCGGATCTGCTCGAAGGAGCGATTCAAGCGCGTCATCATGTGGTTGAACGCTTCGATCAGCCGGTCCAGCTCGTCGCCGGTCTGGCGCAGCGGAATCTGCAGGTCCAGATTGGAGTGCGTGATGCGCTGCGCGGCTTCGGCCACCGAATTCACCGGCCCCAGCGCCTTGCCGGCCAAAAACCATCCCAGCAGGCCGCTCAGCAGGATGACGATCGGCACCAGGGCGAAGTAGTTCCAGGTGAAGTCGCGCAGCACCTTGTCGTTGTAGTCGACGGCGCGCCCGATGGCCAGGTAATAGCGGTTGCCTCGTTCATCCACCATCAGGCCCGAGCGGATCATGT
Organism: Terriglobia bacterium; assembly: GCA_963792065.1. Lineage (GTDB taxonomy): Bacteria > Acidobacteriota > Terriglobia > Bryobacterales > Bryobacteraceae > Palsa-89. The sequence continues at coordinate 773,964 of CAWBUU010000002.1, read as the reverse complement.
AGGGGATGCCCTGCGCGTCCGTGCAGAACGCGCGTTTGCTTTGCCGGCCGCCAGAATGGACTTGATCTGGCTCGGGAGAATCCAGGCCGATGGAAGCGTAGATCACCGAATACTGCAGCGGATGCCCCTGCGTGTCCGCCAGCATGTAGACGCGCTGCAGGCGGCTACCACGAACTTTCGTCCGGATCCTTGCTGTCGTAGAACCAGTTCGGGCCCTCGGTGCCGGTGCGCAGATAGCCCTTGGCGGCGCCCCATTCGTCTTCGAGCGTGTTGCTCATCTGCGCCTGAAAGGTGCGCGCTCAGGGTCTGGCGGAAAACGATGCCCAGCAGGATCAGCAGAATGGCGAAGAAGAAAACGTAGCTGAAGGCCAGCCGGAACCGCAGCCCGCGCGTGAATCGCCAGCAGCTTGCCGAGAGCGGTCATGAGTAGGCTTGCTCGACCGGCTTTTCCGCGGCCTTTTCCGGCGCCTCCAGCATGTATCCGATGCCGCGCACGGTGCGGATCATTTTCACCGGCCACTTGTCGTCGATCTTGCTGCGCAGGTGGCGGATGTAGACGTCCACGATATTGGTGAGCCCGTCGTAATCCATGTCCCAGACGTGCTCGACGATCATGGTGCGGCTGAGCGGGCGGCCGCGATTGCGCATCAGGTATTCGAGGATGCTGAATTCCTTGGGCGCCAGCTCGATGTTTTCGTTGGCGCGCGTCACCTTGCGGCGGATGCAATCCAGCACCAGGTCGCCCACCTGCAGGCGCTCCGGCGTGGGCTGGCCGCGGCGCAGCAGCGCGCGAACGCGCGCCAGCAGTTCCACGAAGGCGAAGGGCTTGGTGAGATAGTCGTCGGCGCCGAGTTCCAGGCCTTTCACGCGATCGTCCACAGCGTCGCGCGCGCTCAGGATCAGAACCGGCGGATTCACTTTGCGATTGCGGATCTTCTGCAGCACCGCGAGGCCGTCCATGTCCGGCAGCATCAGGTCCAGGATGACGAGATCGTACTCGGTGGCGTGCACCAGATCGATGGCGGTGTTGCCGTCAGCCGGCCACATCCACGGCGTAGCCGGCGCTTTCCAGGCCGCGGGACAGAAAGTCCTGGATGCGCTTCTCGTCTTCAACGATCAGTATTCTCACAGGCTAAGGTCTCTACACCTTAATTAAACCACCGTTATGACAGGATAGACGATAGCGTTGCGCCGGGAGCGAAGCGTGTGCCGAGATCGTGCGATCGCTGGCTCACGTAGCAAGCTGCAATCACGTCCGGACGCTTCGATCCGAAATCAGCTCCCGTCCGGGAATCCGCCGCGGTGCAGAACCATCGGATAGTGCGGCAACCCCTCCGGTTTTGGAACCGATGCTCGCCATCCCTGAGGGTAGGGTTCCAGGCCGCGCAGCAGAGGTGAAGGTCCGCAACCAGGGTCTCCACCAGCCGCTGCAGCGACTCCCGTAACTTGCCTACGGTGTCCTTGCCAAAGCGTGCGCGCCAACGTTCCTCGATCGCACGAACCAGTTCATCGTATCGGTCCCGGGCGTGGCGGCCCTTGGCGGTGAGCGCGAACATCTTCACCCGGCTGCCGTCGATCCCCGGCTGGACCATCGCAAAGCCTCGTTTGCCAAGGAAAGTCAGCGCCATCGCGATCCCCTCTTTGGACACGCCGGCCAGCCGCGGCAGGTCGCGAACCGGGCTCCTTGTTCGCCGGCATGTTCGCCGATTAGCCGGAGGACGTTCGCGCTGACGGCAAGCGACACGTCCGAGTCGCGCTCGAATTCGATGGTGAACGCCTGCAACACCTTCGCGAGCAGAGCCACAAGAGGGAGACCAGAGACGTTTTCATCATCCGGCCGCGGGTTGCGTCCGCTTCGAATCCTTGCTGTACAGACCATAGCCCAGGATCGGCAGGCAGTCGGGCAGCGGCATGTCGATCTGGCTCGCCAACGCCACCAAGGATTTTCGAAGCTCATCGATCGCCGCCTTGCCGAATCGCCCTTGCCAACGCTTCTCGATCTCGCCCGTCAGGGCCTGCCAAATTTCCCGGGCCTGCCGGCCTTTGTTGGTAGCGCGAATAAGCCACTTGGAGCGCGGCGGCTTTTGTCCGCCTGCCGGATCCGGCGCAACGGTGACGTATCCCCAGCGCTCCATGCCGTTCAAGTTGGTCTCGGTGCGGGCGAGTTTTGCCAGCTTGCCTGCGGCCACGCCTTCGTCGTCGACAAAGCGCATGCAGTTCCACCACATCACCATGGACACGAGCCATGGGCCGGACTGCGAGCCGCTTCTCAAGCCGTGGTTGGTCGTGCGATGCGGCATCCGATGCTCGAACTCGTTGTCGAATTCGATGGTGAAGGCAACCAGCAGGTGGGACAGCAAAGCCGATAGCGGAAGACGGCCATCCATGCCGTCATAATAAGCGAAGCGATCCGGCCGAGGTCAACGCGTCATCGTAATCGGCGATGTCTTCGTCTTGCCAAGGCGCGCAACCAAGGCGAGGATGACGAGGGCCACAGCGGCCGCCGCAAGCGAATCAGGCTCGGGGACCGCCTCAGGCGCGACCACCGCAAGCGACCGCGTCCCCGGATCCAGCACAAACGCGCTCTCGACGCCGTTGTACAAGCCGCTGCCGACGATCTCGGCCTGCATCGTTGATCCCATACGCGCTCAGCAACTGCCAGCCGCAGTCGACCGGAATTAGCGTGTTCAAGTCCACCATGACGCCGCCCGAGTAGAGAAACGCGCGCGGGTTCTCCTCGGTGTCCGACCAACTGTATCCCACGATGCTTCCGCTGTCGTTGATCGCATAGGCGTAGCTGCTGCCGCCGCTGAGCGTGCCGAGGTCGGTCAGCGCGCTCCGCAATCGCCATGAACGCGTGCTCGTATCCGCTCGCGACGGCGGAATGACCCACCACTTCGCCGCTGTTGTTGATCGCCATCGCGTAGCTGTTCGCGCCGCCCAGCGTGCCCAGCTCGGTGAGCGCGCCGCTCGGGTCCCACACGATGCCGCGCATCAAGCCCGAGGCGAGAGTGCCGTAACCAACCGCAGCGCCCGAGTCGTTGATCGCCATACGCCGAGCTCCAGTCGCCGCCCGGCAGAGCGCCCAGATCCTGGTAGACGCCGTTCACCAGCTTGAACGCGTGCCCGTTGCTGCCGACGATCGCGCCGGCGTCGTTGATTCCCATGGCGTAGACGCCCTCGCCGAGATCCGTGACTCCCGAGCCGGTCCACACGGCGCCGTGCGCATGCGCCGTTGACGTATGTCGTTCCGACGATCACGCCCGCGCCGTTGATCCCGTAGGCGAACGAATCGGAAGCGGAGGGGAATCGAGAGCGCCTGCATCGGTCCGCCGCCGATCGATCGAAACGCCTGCTGTGCTCCCGTCAGCGTCTCCGCCCAGCCGATCACCGACCCGGCGTCGTTGATCTGGTAGCCTGTCGAAGACCGCGCCGCCGGAGCTCCCCAGATTCGTGATTGAGTAGATCGTGTTGCCGCGCATCAGCGCGGCCAGCATTACGAGAAGGACGAGAGCTTTCATCGGCAGCCCGAGTATCACATCTCATCCGAAACCGGGCGAGTACCGGACGGCACATTTTCATATCGCCGCTTACCAGGTACGGAGTGGCTAATCCTCGGGGGATACTGAGGGAATGCACAACGGATGGCAGGCAGTCGCGAAGCTCTACCACGCCTGGTTCACCGGCCTGATCCTCATGGTGGTGACGCGGCGCGGCGCACCGGCCGCGCGAAGAATTTCTGTTCCGCATTTTCCGGCGCCAGCACCTGGCGACATTTCTCGCCGGTTTGAAGAAGCTAGGCCTGGAAAGCCTGCCGCCGGCGGTCGCCTGCGCGCAGTATCACTATCTGTCGAACGCGATCGGCGGCGTGCCGGTCGAGTACATGTACGAAAGCGATCGCAAGGCCTGGGTCCGCTATCCCGCGCCGCGCTGGATCTGGTACGGCGCTGCGATTTGCGGCATCCCGAGCGAAGTTTCGCGCGGAATGCTGCGCGGCTGGCACGCCCACAACGGCGTCACGCTGGGCAACCCGCGGCTCGGCTTCGTTTGCACCAAACAGACCGTCGACCTGCAGGACAGCCTGGAAGGTTACTTCTACGAGTACGATCGCGATCTCGCGCCCGGACGAGCGACTGCGGTTCGCGCGCGATGAAGAAGCCCCGCTGTTCGATCCGGCCAAAGCGCCGCAGCTCGACGCGAACGAATGGCCCGAGGAGCGGCCGCGAGAAAGCCAACCGCAACTACGCGATGGAATATGTCCGCACTGCGCTACCGGTGCTTGATCGAGCAATTCGGCCCGGAGAACGCCCGCGAACTCGGCAGCGCCGCGGCCTACCTGATCGGCCTGCAGTTCTACGCAGGAATGCCGGGCGCATGCTCGGCATTTCAGCGCGGCGGCATCGAAGGTTTCGTGGAATTTTTCATGCAAATGGCCGAAAGCGCAAGATGAGGAAGTGCACGCATCGACGGCGCCGTTGATCCGCCAGCGCGGATGGCGCCTGATGCGCGGAGTCGAACCGCTGGATGCGTCGGCGATCGCGATCTGGAACGCGCTCTGGGAAGGCTGCCTGGCGGCACACGACCGGACTCTCAGTTGGACGCCTCAGCAACTGCGTATCCCGGACGTCTTCGATTGGAGAATCAGCGCGACGCCCGATGCGCTGAAGCGCTGCTAGGCGGCTTCTTTTTCGAGCGCCAGCGCGCGCTCCCGCTGCCAGCGCAGCCGGTTCTGGTGTTCCTGGTAGAGCGTGGTGAATCCGGCCCACCAGTAGCCGGCTACGAACAGCAGCAGGAACGGGACCGCCGGAAAATTCCAGGTCTGAATCGCGTAGGCCGTGATGTAGACGAAGTAGCCGCCCATCGCCAGTTCGGCATACGGCACCCAGCCGCTGCGCCGGCGATATTCCGGATTGTCGATCTTCACCTTGCGATCGCCCACCGCGTACTTGGCGGTGCGGGCGAACGCCGTCTTGATTCCGAACAGCGCCTCCATCACTGCCTTGGCATTGACCAGCGTCAGAGCCACGCCGGAGGCCATCAGCGCCGGCATCAGCATCCAGGCGCGCTTCCAGTTCTTGGGGAACAGCTCGTATTGCGCCACTAGGTAGAACGCCGAAATCGACCAGAACGCCGCGATGATCAGCGGCAGATCGATGGTCACCATCTGCATCCATCCCATGTAGAACCGCACGATCATCACCGGCAGCGTCAGCGCCGAAATCAGCAGCATGAGCGGATACGAAATGTTGGGCGTCAGGTGGAAGAACGCCTCCACCTTGGTCCGCAGCGGGATGTCGGCGCGCAGGATTCTCGGCAGCAGCTTGATGGCTACCTGCGTCAGTCCCTTGGCCCAGCGCGATTGCTGGACCTGGAATCCGTAGGTGTCCACCGGCAGCTCGGAAGGGCACTCGATGCTCGGCACGTAAATGAACCGCCAGCCCTTGAGCTGCGCGCGATAACTAAGATCCGAATCTTCGGTCAGCGTGTCGTGCTGCCAGCCACCCGCATCCTCAATCATGCTGGCGCGCAGGATGCCGGCCGTGCCGTTGAAATTGAAGAACAGGCCGCTGCCGAATCGCGCCACATGCTCCACCACGAAGTGTCCGTCCAGCAGCATGGCTTCCACTTCGGTCAGCAGGCTGTAGTGCCGGTTCACGTAGGTCCAGCGCGTCTGCACCACGCCGATCTTGGGGTCGGCGAAATAGTGCACCGTGCGCATCAGAAAATCGCGCGGAGGAATAAAGTCCGCGTCGAACACCGCGATCAGTTCGCCGGTGGCGCTCTTCATGCCCTCTTGCAACGCGCCGGCTTTGTACCCGTGCCGGTTGGTGCGATGCAGGTACTCGATAGGAACCCCGGCGGCCTGAAGATCGCGCACCAGGCTTTGGGCGAACGGATGCGTCTCGTCGGTAGAATCGTCCAGCACCTGGATTTGCAGCAGATGCCTCGGGTAATCCATCTGCGCGACTTCTTCGATCAGGCGCTCCACCACATAGCGCTCGTTGTAAAGCGGAAGTTGCACGGTGACGCGAGGCAGCGTCTCAAATTTCCCCGGCGGTTCGCTGACCAATTGCTTGCGATGCCGCATGAAGCGGCGGATCATTTCGTAGCGATGGCACCCGTAGCAGGAAAGGATGACCAGAATAATGAAGTATGGAATCAGAATCGTCCAGTCGAACCAATCCAGGTGATGGACGCCGGCGAAGGTGTCGTCGAAAAGATTCTGTACCAGCGAATTCGTTGAGGATGACGCCAGCAGTAACGCTGGTAGTTTCGTCGCCAATCCCAAAACTGGTGCTGCAGGGAACATTCGTTAGGACGCGTGGCCGGTCCTACGCCGGGCCAAACATCAACTATCCTACCCTTGCTTGCCCTGCCATTGCCATCGAAAAGGCCAGCACCCTCTGTATGCAGTCTTACAATTTCAGCGCGCGCACTACAATGGAGGGCAGATGAGATCCGTCGCCCTTTTTCTGCTCAGCGTCGCGGCAGCCGCGCAGGACCGCCCGCAATTCGTTTGGCAGGGCGAAGTGGACGGCGTCGCCATCCTCCATTTGCATCGGGACAAGCTGCAGGTGCAGGTTCAGGACGGCGCGCCGGTAGCTCGCGAGCAGTCTCATTTTTATCAAGCGCTCACCGAGTCGAAGCAAGACGTGCGACTGCGAGTGCTGGGAGGGCGCGGCTATGTGCACATCGTGGATCAGCCGCGACTGGAGAACCAGTACACGCTCGCGGTGGCGATCGAGGATCGGCAATCGGGCAGCGGGTTCTACTCGATCGCTCTGTATTGGGATGCGTCCAACCGGTTCTTCGAAAGTTCGCGGGCGCAGGGAAAGATGGAACAGGTGGTCTGGAGCGGCCGTGTCGACGAAGAGGCAATGGTGAGCTGCCAGGCGAAAAGTTGCACGTCCGGCGTGACGCGCGGAGTTCCGGTGGCCGCCGAGCGCTTCAAGTTTTCCCGCGCGCTGCCGGACCGCGCCGTGCAAGTCAGGATCGAGAACACCGAGGGACGCGGGGACATCCGAGTGGTGGAGCAGCCCAGCGAACGGAACCACTACACGGCGCGCGTTTCGATTCGCGATCCTCAGAGCGGCTCGGGCGAGTATGCGTTCACGCTGCGGTGGAACCGATCGAGAGGAAAAGAACCGGAGATGGCAGTGCCGGCCGGGCGCGGATTGATCTGGAGCGGCACGGTGGATGGACGCGTGCGAGTTACGGTGCACGGCGGCGCGTCGGTTTCCGCGGCGCTCGAAGGCCTGCCCGTCGCGAACGAGCGAGCAGACTTCATCCAACGGCTCCCCAGCCGCTCCGATCTTCAACCCGTCGCGAAGAAGCTCGAAGGCCGCGGGCGCGTCGAGATCGTCGAGTACCCGTCGGAGAAGAACGGCTACCAGCTCATCTTCGAGATCGACGACCCGGCACCCGGCGCATCGAGTTACCAGATCGAAGTCGACTGGTAGCGTCGACTGCAGCGCTGCCCGGTGCTAGAATCTGGTGTGGCTTGGAAGTAAGGCTCCCCCGTTTCAACGCCGCAACCGACGAGCGTATGAACCTGGAAGGCATTCGCATCCTGCTGGTGGAAGACAACCCCGGCGACGCTCGTCTGCTAGTGGAGTTGCTCCGCGAGACCGGAGCCGGTCGCGTGAAGTTCGATCACGTCGAGCATCTGGAAGCCGCTCTCGAATCCTTGAATCGGGACCCGTTTGATGTGATCCTCCTGGATCTGTCGCTTCCCGACGCGCAGGATCTCGAGACCGTTGTCAGGGTGCACGCCCACGCTCCGAAAATTCCCATCGTGGTGCTCACCGGCTTGGACGATGAAGCCATGGCGGTTCGTGCGGTCAGAGCCGGCGCGCAGGATTACCTCGTCAAGGGGCGTGTGGACGGCGAACTGCTGGTTCGCTCCATTCGGTACGCCACCGAGCGTGGCCGCGCCGTGGAAGCGCTCGAACGCCGTGAGGAACACTATCGCTCGCTCATCGAGCACTCGCTGGATCTGATCAGCATTCTGAATCCCGACGGCACCATTCGTTACGCCAGCCCGTCGCACGAGAAGGTGCTCGGCTACTCGCTCGAAGAACTGATCGGCCAGAATGCCTTCGGGTTTATCCACGATGAAGATGTGGACCGCGTCCGCAGTGCATTCGAGCGAGCCGATGGTGCGGCCCCCATCGAATGCCGCTTCCGCCACAAGGACGCTGCTTGGCGCGTGCTGGAATGTTTCGGCCGCGACCTGTCGCACTTGCCAGGCGTTCGCGGCGTGGTGATCAATTCGCGCGATATCACCGAGCGTAAACGCCTGGAAGAGCAGCTCCATCATTCGCAACGGCTGGAAGCGATCGGACGGCTGGCCGGCGGCGTGGCGCACGACTTCAACAATCTGCTGATGGTGATCACCGGGCATTCGCAGATGCTGCTGGACGCCATGGCGCCCGCGGATCCTTCGCGCGACGATCTGGAGCAAGTAGTGCGGGCCGCCGAGCGCGCCACCGAACTGACGCGCCAGTTGCTCGCCTTCAGCCGCCGCCAGGGAGTCCGGCCCGTGCACATAAACCTGAACCTACTGGTGCAGGACATGGAGCGGATGCTGCGGCGCGTGATGGGCGAGGACATCCAGCTGGTTACGGTTTTCGCTCCCGGATCGAAAACCGTGTTCGCCGATCCGGGCCAGATCGAACAGGTGATCCTCAATATCGCCGTCAACGCGCGCGACGCCATGCCGCAAGGCGGCAGGCTCACGCTGGAAACGGCGAACTGCGCCGTGCGAGCAGTCGATTGACGCCGCGACTTCCGAGGTCGGCCCTTTCGTCACGCTCTCCATCCGCGACACCGGCGCCGGCATGGACTCTGCAAGTTTTGACCCGCATCTTCGAACCGTTCTTCACCACCAAGGAACACGGCACGGGCTTGGGCTTTCCACCAGCTACGGAATCATCCAACAATGCGGCGGCCAGATCTGAAGTGGATTCCATCCCCGGCGAGGGAACGACATTCCGGATCTCGCTTCCCGCCGTCGAGAACGAGGCCGATCTGCGCGAGCCGCGCCAGAGAGGCCGGTGCTCGACGGTAGCGAAACCATTTTGCTGGTGGAAGACGAAGAGGGCGTCCGGCACGTGGTGGAGACCATGCTCAAGCGCCACGGCTACAGCGTGCTTTCTTCCGGTTCCACCGCCGAGGCGATGACGGTGGCGCAGCAGCACGCCGGATCCATCGATCTTCTGATCACCGACCTGGTGCTGCCCGGCATGAGCGGCCGCAAGATGGCGGACCATCTGACGTCGCAGCGTCCGGAAATGCGCGTCCTGTACGTATCGGGTTACGGCGATTCCAGCGGACCGTTGACAGAATGCGGCGTTCCTGCAGAAGCCGTTCTCCACCGACGAGCTGGCTCTGAAAGTGCGCGAAGTCTTGCAGGAAGCTCCGTCGGCCCGGATGCCGTGACCTTCCAAGCTTCATCGCGCTCCGGTTTCATTTCGTCGCGCGAGATCGCATCCGGTTTCCGCACAGCGGTTCCGGCCAACATCCTGCGCGGGGCGTTTGGCAGTGCGCTGCGCCAGCATTGCGTGCGCGCCGGCAATGTCCAGGATTTCAAGGCGCGAGCGCGCGCGACTGCGAGCTGCGTCGCACCTGCGAGTATGCCCGCATCTTCGAGCCGGTCGCGCGCGGAGGTGGTCCGAGCGGCCTCGAAGATTGGCCGCGGCCGTTCGTGTTCCGCGCCGCGCACCTGGACGGCCGTACCATCGCAGCCGGGCGAGCCATTCTGGTTCGGCGTCAATCTTGTTCGAGATGCGCCGGTCCTTTACCCAGATCATTCACAAGTGCGTTCGAAAAGCTGGCCTGCCAAGGCCTCGGACCTGGCCGTGCCCGCGCCGGTCTCGAACGTGTCGAGCCAGTCGGAATGCCCGCCGATTTCTGCTCTGCACCGGCGTCTGCGGAGGCGAAGGTTGCAGGTCGACTTCCTGCACGCCCACCGAGCTCAAGAGCGGCCCAGGGCCTGCAGCGACGCCGGAATTCTCTGTGCTGTTCGCGCGGGCGCGGGATCGTGTCAGCACACTGCGGACGCTCTATGGCGACGGGCCGCTGGACATCGACTTCCGCGCTCTTGGCGAACGGGCTCGCGATGATTCAGATGTCGCGCTGCGAGCTGCGGCACGTGGAAGCGCAGCGCCGCAGCAGCCGCACCGGGCAGGTTCACAGCCTTGGCGGATTTACCGGCTTCGCCGAATACGAAGGCGAGCTCGCGGAGTTTCTTCCGTTTCTCGAAGCCGCGCGCTGGACCGGCGTGGGACGCCACTGCGTTTGGGGCAAGGGCGAGATCGACGCGCGCGTTATCCTGAACTCATGAAAGCAGTGGCGGTCTTCCCGGACGAAGCACGAAATCCACGTCATCGATCATCCCGAGCCCAAGATTACATCCCCCACTGAGGTGCGCATGCGCGTGCTGGACGTCGGCGTGTGCGGCACCGACCGTGAGATCGCCAGCTTTCAATTCGGCACGCCGCCGGATGGAAGCGACTACCTCATCATCGGGCACGAATCGCTGAGCGAAGTGGTGGAAGCCGGGCCGCAGGTTTCCAAAGTGAAAGTCGGCGATCTGGTGGTCACCACGGTGCGCCGTCCCTGCGGGCATCCGTCGTGCGTCGCCTGCCGCGAAGGCCGCCAGGATTTCTGCTACACCGGCGACTACACCGAGCGCGGCATCAAGCGCCGGCACGGTTTCATGACCGAATTCTATCGTCGAAGAGGAACGTTATCTGAACGTGGTCCCGCGCGAGCTGCGCGACGTGGGCGTGCTGGTGGAGCCGCTGACCATCGCCGAAAAGTCGCTCGAGCAGCTCAGCGATGGTCCAGCAGCGCCTGCCCTGGGCTTGCACCGGAGACGCCGGCAAAGGCCCTGGACGCCGCTGCCGCGCGGTGGCGCTGGGCGCGGGACCCGTCGGACTTCTGGGCGCCATGGCGCTGCGCGTGGCTGGCTTCGAGGTCACGGTGTACTCGCGATCCAGCCGGCCCGACGAGACCAACGAAATCGTCAGCGGAATCGGCGGGCGCTTCATCGCGGCCGAGTCGCACTCGGTGGAAGACATGGCGGCCGCTGCCGGTCCCATCGACGTGGTGTATGAAGCCGTCGGCGCTTCGGGCGTCGCCTTCGAAGTGATCAAGCAACTGGGCCCCAACGGCGTGTTCATCTTCACGGGCGTTCCGGGCCGCAAGGGACCGATCGAAATCGATACCGACCACATCATGCGCGACGTGGTTCTGAACAATCAGGCCATCATCGGCAGCGTCAACGCTCCGCCGCAGCTCTTCCAGGCGGCCATCGCGCACCTGGGCACGTTCGTCAGCCGCTGGCCGCAAGCCATCCGCTCCATCATCACGGCGCGCTTTCCCATCCAGCAGGCGCTCGAACCGCTCATCGTCTCCCGGCGGCGGAACCAAGAGCGTCGTCCAAGTGTCGGCGTGAGCGGCGGCTGGATCGACATCTCGATGCCCTTGCGCAACGGGATGGTGCAGTGGCCCGGCGATGCGCGCTTCGAATGGCGCGAGACTCTGAGGATCGCTGAGGGCGGCGCCTGCAATCTCTCCGAGCTTCGCACCTGTGTCCACATCGGCACTCACATGGATGCGCCCAAGCATTTCCTTGAAGGGGGCGCGCGGGATGGACGCTTTGCCGATCGAGGCTGTGGTGGGGCGGGCCCGTGTGATCGCGATTCAGGATCCCGAGCTGATCCGCGTCGTCGAACTCGAGCGCGCATCGGCCGGCTCGCGGCGAGCGGCTGCTGTTCAAGACCGCCAATTCGAGTCCCGGCTTCAAGACGCGCGAGTTCCGGGAACGATTCGTTCACATCCCGGCCGACACGGCGTCGTACCTGGCGGAATGCGGCGTGCTGACGGTGGGCGTGGACTATCTCTCGGTGGGCGGCTTTGAAACCGACGGCGCCGAGACGCACCGCATTCTGCTGCGGGCCGGTACTCTGGATCATCGAAGGACTAGACCTGGAACACGTGGACGCAGGCGACTACGAACTGGTGTGTTTGCCGCTCAAAATCATGGACGCCGATGGCGCGCCGGCACGGGCAATCCTAAGGAAACTAAGCCGCTAAGACAAACTCTCTCTCTCCCGATAAGGAAACCGGGAGCATTGCACATGATCATTGGGAAGAAAATCGGCCTGACCTGCGCCGCACTGAGTGCGCTGAGCGTGGCGATCGGAGGGGCGTCGCTCATCCTAGACGGACCGAATGCATCGCTATCACGGAAACAACACGTCGACGGATGCCACTGCCGGGCATATACCAAATCCAGCGCGCCGAAAGTCTGTCGAAAGACATGCGCGGCAGCGATGATGAAGCACATCCTGAGCAAGAGCGACCAGGACCGCAGCCGGTTCGACTCGGAGATCAGCGGGGCGCGTGACCAGTTCACGGTGACGATGCAGGCTTACGAAAAGACCATCACGCGAGCGGTGGATCGCGATATCTTCGTGAAGATCGAGCCCGCCTTTAAGGAATACGTCGCAGCGTGGGAGGCTGTTCGCGCGGTGAGCGCCGGCGGGCAGCAGGAAGCGGCATTTGCGCAATTCCAAAGCTCCGTTCTGTCGAAATTCGAAGCGCTCAACAAAGTAATTGCAGACGAGGTCGAAGTGAACAAGTCGTTTGGCCAGGAATTGAGCGAAGCTTCTGTACGCGCGGACTCGCAAGCGCAATTGGTGGATCTGGAGCTTGCTCCTCCTCTCGCTGGCCGTCGGCGGAGCGTCCGCCTTCTTCGTGGTGCGGGGCGTCAACGGAGTCCTGCGGCAGGCCGCCACGGAGTTGACCGAGGGCGCCGGACAGATCGCCAGCGCGGCTTCGCAAGTCGCGTCCTCCAGCCAGTCGCTTGCGCAAGGCGCTTCCGAGCAGGCCGCGTCGCTTGAAGAGACTTCCGCTTCCACTGAAGAGATCACTTCCATGACGCGCAAGAACGCCGAGAATTCCAAGCAGGCGGCCGAGATGATGGCGGCCGTCGATCAACACGTCCAGGAAGGCAACCGCACCATCGGCGCAGATGGTCAGTTCCATGGCCGAGATCAATTCCTCGAGCGACAAGATTTCGAAAATCATCAAGGTGATCGACGAGATCGCGTTCCAGACCAACATTCTGGCTTTGAACGCAGCCGTCGAGGCCGCGCGCGCCGGTGAAGCCGGCATGGGTTTTGCCGTGGTCGCTGACGAAGTCCGCAACCTGGCGCAGCGCTCCGCGCAAGCCGCCAAGGACACCGCGGGCATGATCGAAGAGTCCATCGCGAAATCGAACGAAGGCAGCACCAAGCTGCAGCAGGTGACGGAAGTAATTCAAGCCGTCACGAAAAGCGCAGTCAAGGTGAAGACATTGGTAGATGAAGTGAACCTGGGCAGCCAGGAGCAGGCGCGCGGTATCGAACAAATCGCCAAGGCGGTCGCCCAGATGGACCAGGTCACGCAGACCACCGCCGCCAGCGCCGAGGAAAGCGCCTCGGCGAGCGAAGAGTTGTCCGCGCAGGCAGAAGCGTTGAATCACATCGTGCACCGGCTTCGCGAGATGGTGGGCGGATCGGACTCACAAAGCTCCGCTCGAGTCGCGCCGCGGCGTCCAGTCCCCGCTTCGACACCGGTCGAGCGTCCGGGGATCGCGAGAAAAAGCCTGGATGCGCACCAGTTCGATGTAGCTCGCCGCACGACACCTCCGCCGGCCCCGGCTCCGGCCGCCGCCGCTCCCGGCCGCAACCAACACGACGACTTCCCCATGGACGACAACTTCATCGAAGGCTAGCTCCACTCGACGCTCAGCCGGTCCGCCTATAATGGCGGCATGGTCAAGCTTGTCCTCGGTTCGCTTTTTGTCGCCGTCGCCTTTGCGCAAACGCCGACCATCGAGCAGTCGCTCGGCATGCAGTCGGTCTCGGATGCGCAGATCTCGCCCGATGGCCGCCTCGTCGCCTACACGGTGCAACAGGCCAATTGGGACGAAGACGAGTTCGTCCAGCAGATCTGGATCGCGCCCGCTTCCGGCGGCGAGAGCTATCAGCTCACCAGCGCGAAGAAGTCGAGCCAGATCCCGAAGTGGTCGCCCGATTCCAAGCGCATCGCGTTCGCTTCCGAGCGCGACGGCAAGCGCCAGATCTACGTGATCCGGCCAACGGGCGGCGAGGCGCAGCAATTGACCAGCGAAGAGAACGGCGTGGGATCGTTCGAATGGTCGCCGGACGGCGGTGCCATCGCATACACATCCAGCGGCCCGGATTCCAAGGCTAAGAAGGACCGAAAAGAAAAGTACGGCGACTTCCAGATCGTGGAAAGCGACTACGCGATGATGCGCCTGTGGTCGATCAAAGTCCCGGCCGAGATTCCCAACGATCCCGAAACAGAGGCCGCAGCCCGAGGCGCTCACCGATGGCGCGAAATTCAGCGTGGGCGATTTCGCCTGGTCGCCGGACTCTAAGCTCATCGCCTTCGATGCGCAGCGCGACCCGGATCTCAGTTCGAGCGACACATCGCAGATTTATGTTGTGGACCTGGCCGACAAACGCGTGAAGAAGCTTCTGGACGGCCACGGCCCGAATCAGCGTCCGCGCTGGTCGCCTGACGGACGCCAGATCGCGTACGAAACCGGAAACGGCGAACCGTTCTTTTTCTACGCGAACACGCGCATCGGAGTTGTGCCAATCGACGGCGGCGAGCCGCGCATCGTAACCGCGGACTTCGACGAGGACGCACGGATCATTGACTGGGGGCCGGGCGGCATCGATTTCTCGGCGATGCAAAAAGGCGCGGCACATGTATTCCGCGCCGACCCCACGACGCTCGCGATCCGCCGCATCACGTCACCGGATTCATTCTTTTCGAGTGGCGCTTCGTTCACGCGCGATCACCGGACCATGGCCGCGGTGGGCGCGATGCCGAATCATTTCGCCGAAGTGTTCGTGTCTCCGGTCGCCGATTTCGCGCCGCGCTATCTCACCGCGGCTGGCGAGCAATGGAAAGACTTCAAGCTGACGACGCGCGAGATGATCGAATGGAAATCCACGCGACGGCACTCCGATCCAAGGCGTGCTGGTCAAGCCGCCGGGCTACGATCCAGCGCGCAAGTATCCGCTGCTGGTGGTGATACACGGCGGTCCCACCGGAATGGACAACCTGGTCTCGTCGGCCGACCGTTACTATCCGGTCGAGCGCTTCGCGGCGAAGGGCGCGCTGGTCCTGCGGCCCAACTATCGAGGATCGGCGGGGTACGGCGAGAAATTCCGGTCGCTCAACGTGCGCAACCTCGGGCTGGGCGACTACGCGGACGTCATCTCTGGCGTCGACTACCTGATCGCGAAGGGCATGGTGGACAAGGATCGCGTCGGCGCGATGGGTTGGAGCGAGGGCGGCTACATCTCGGCGTTCATCACTTGTCTACAGCGATCGATTCAAGGCCGTCTCGGTCGGCGCCGGCATCTCGGACTGGATGACCTATTATGTCAACACCGACATTCATCCGTTCACGCGGCAATATTTGAAGGCGACGCCATGGGACGATCCCGAGATCTATCAAAAGACCTCGCCGATTTTCTATGTGAAGAACGCCAAGACGCCGACGCTGATCCAGCACGGCGATCAGGACAAGCGCGTTCCGCCTCCCAACTCGTTTGAGCTGTATCAGGCGCTCAAGGACCGGGGCGTGCCGGTGAAGCTTATCCTTTATAAAGGGTTTGGGCATCCGATCAACAAACCGAAACAGCAGCGCGCGGTGATGGAGCATAACTACGATTGGTTCTCCAAGTACATCTGGGGTGAGGAGACCCCAGCGGAGGCGACGCGATGAGACGGCGCATAGTCTGGTCACTGGCGCCTGTCTTTCTGCTGGCCGCGGGATTGCAAGCCCAGGATGCGGCACATCGTTTGGCGGCGCGCGCGCACGGCTCTACGCCGATGGTCCGGGATCTCGAGGAACTGTGTGACACGATCGGCGGGCGTCCGACTGGATCGCCGGCCAATGATCGCGCGATCGAATGGGCGGCGCGGAAATTTCGCGAGGCCGGAATCGACGACGTGAGCGTCGAGCCGTTCACGGCGCGCAGTTTGTGGCTGCCCGGACCGGCTGAAGCGGCCGCGGTGTCGCCGGTGAGCTTTCCGATCCGCATTGCGTCGTCGCCGATGAGCCCGTCGACCAAGGGGACCATCGAGGCGCGGCTGGTGGACGCCGGCGACGCAACTCCGGAAGCTTTCGCGAAGCTCGGGGCCGCGGTGAAGGGCGCGATCGTGCTGGTGCACTCCGCCGAGATGAAGACGTTCGACGATCTGTTCGCCGAATACATGCGCAACGGCCAGTTGATCGAGGCCGCGCGCAAGTATCAACCCGCTGCGATGCTGCTGGAGTCGACGCGCCCGCGCGACCTGCTGTACCGGCATCCGATCTCGCTCGACTCGAACTACGCGCCGGTGCCCACGGCAGTGATCGCACGCGAACACGCCGAACGGCTGGCGCGCCTGGCAAAGAAGGGCGAGGTGCGCGTGCGGCTGTCGATGACGAATCGAACCGCGCCGACCTATGAGTCGAAGAACGTCATCGCGGAAATCAAAGGCCGCGAGAAGCCGGATGAGGTCGTGCTCATCGGCGCGCACCTGGATTCCTGGGATCTGGGAACCGGCGCCGAAGACAATGGCGTGAATGTCGCGATGGTGATCGACCTGGCGCGCGCGTTCCACGAGCTGGGGCTGCGGCCGCGCCGCACGCTGCGCTTCGCGCTGTTCACGGGCGAAGAACAGGGCATGCTCGGTTCTGAGGCCTACGTCGCGCGTCACAAGAGCGAGCTGGAACATTTTGCTGCGACCATCATTTTCGATACCGGTTCGGGCAAGCTGGCGGGGTTCTATCTGAACGGCCGCGAAGATATGCGCAAGCCGGTCAACGCGGCGTTAGACCAGTTGGGTGGGCTGGACGCCACCGGGCACGTCATCGATGCGATCGACGGGACCGACAATTTCGATTTCATGCTGGCAGGGATTCCCAATCTGGTCGGCATTCAGGATCCGATTCCATACTTGCCCGACTATCACGCCGAATCCGACACCTTCGATCGCGTGAACGTGCGCGAGGAAAAGAACACCGAGGCGGTGGCAGCGGTGTTGCTGTGGAGCTTCGCCGAAAACGCCGATCGTCCTGCGCCGCGCCTCACGCGCTCGGAAGTGGAGAAGCTCATCACCGACACCAAGCTCGACGAACAGATGAAGGCGTTCGGCCAATGGGACGACTTCAAGGCCGGGAAGCGCGGTCTGTTCTAGTGTCCTGTGGGGTGGCGGCAGTGGCGGCGTGCCGCCCGCATTAGAATCGGAGATGGATGAATTCAGCCCCAGCTTCGCCCCGCCTGTACCTGGAGCGGCCCGGTCCCCTGACATTTTTCTGGGGCACGTTCCGGCAGGCTTTCGTGGCCTCGTATGAAGACAACGTGTTCGGCATCGCCAAGGGCGCCGCGTATTCTTCGCTGCTGGCTTTTTTCCCGGTGCTGGCATCGATGGCCGCGATTCTGTTCCGCGTGAACGCGCAATCGGTGGCGCGCGTGCTTTCAAGACTGCTGTTCGAAGTAGTGCCCCCGGGCTCCGAAGAGTTGGTGCGAGGCCAATTCGCCGCGCGCGGGCAACGCCCCTGGTGGCTGATCCTGGCCGCAGTCCTGTTCTCCGCGCTGGCAGCTTCGAGCGCCATGATCAGCTTGATGGAAGGCTTTCAGGCGGCTTATCGTCTGCCTTCCGGCCGCCCGTTCCTCAAGGAGCGTAGCGTGGCCGTGCTGCTGGTCTTTATCGCCGCACTGCCGGCCGTGGGATCGTCGGCGCTCATCGTGTTCGGCACGCGCATAGAACAGTGGACGCTGGACTGGCTCGGCCTGCCGCCGGAGGCCGAGATCCGCACCGGCGTCGTGCTCGCCTTCGTGCTGCTGCGTTACTTGGGCGCGCTCGCGGCTACTGTGCTGGTGACCGGGTTGCTGTATTACATCGGCACCAACCGCCCGCTCAAGTTTCGCAGCGTCTGGCCCGGCGCATGGCTCGCGACCTTTCTCTGGCTGGCCGCGACTTCCGCATTCGGCTGGTACGTGCGCAACATCACCGACTACACGGTGCTCTACGGCAGCATCGGCGCGGTGATCGCGCTGCTGGTGTGGATGTACCTGATCGCCGTGATTGCGCTGTTCGGCTGCGAGTACAACGCGGTGCGTGAGCGGCTGATTCAGGGGAATTGATTCGCGAAGGCGCGAGGGGTCAAGGGTGGCGGGTGCTTGGTTTCGTTCGGCGGGAGCTTTCACCAATTTCGGCGAAGTGCGCTTGGCAGCGGATTTGGCTTCGTTTTGTAATTTCACGTCTTGCACGCGGCGGGCGGCCTGCATTTCGATCAGGGCCTTAAGGAGTTTTTGATACTCGCGGTCGAGGCGGGCCTGCTGGCGATTGATAAGCGCGAGCGAAGAATTGGCGCCCACCAGGGGTTTGAAAGAGAATGCGAGGCGGCTGATTTCTTCGTCTGCTTGCAACCGGAAGTTACATCGGCGAAGGTTTCGACGATTCAAGACTCAACACTCTGTTTCTCACAATGCCCATCTCGTGGCGCGGCGCGCCGCAGCAGTACGTAGGGCGGCTGCGCAGGCTCCGATGCTCGGACGAATGTACGAGAAGCGGTTGAAAGGGTATCGCGCCATAGGATATGAGACGGAATCGGATCGCAACCAGCGCGCGCCCCCTGCGGTTCCACTGCACCTGAGCCAGGTGCGCGGTGTAGCACATCTATGCAAAAAGAACGCTTAAAACAGAGGCTTTGGTCGGGGCGGGGCGATTTGAACGCCCGACCCCCTGCGCCCAAGGCATCGGAACGTACGATATGCGAAACTTCGGAAGCTTCGTGTCTTCAAGGTATTGGCTGCGCATCGTCTACAGCCAACATCGGGCAATGTAGTCAATTCCGTAGCCATTGACTCCCTCAGAGCTCAATAGCCTCCAAGAGCTTGCAACTACTGCGCCTTCCTGACTCACAGCGACAGCCTGCCCGCCGACGTTGCCTGGGATGGGTCTGGAAGGTGAAGTTCACCTGGTACAGTAGAGCGTCCTCCATGCGTCGGACATGTTGCGCCGCCGGGTGCAGCGAAATCGCTGTCTGCCCCCAGCGCATGCATGGCAGCAGGCCCCCCAGGTTGCAGAATCCGGCGCCTGCTCCAAATGCGTTTTCGCATTCCTTTGCTCATATCCGGCGCTCCTTCGGAGTCGCTCGCAGCGGGACAAAGTATTTGGACCTGCCCAACCATTCGTGGCCTGGGAGATCAGTCAAATTCATGGCGGCTTGAGAATCGCAGCGAATGTTATAATTCGCCAATGCGCCTCCTGCGCGAAGCGCTCGATGTTTCCCGTGCAGCTCAGCGTTGCTGTCCAAGATCCTTATGCGAAATTCAGCCTATCTCCTAGTGTTTGGCGCTGTCGCGTTCGGCCAACCTCCCAGCTTCACCTTGACAGACGTTGGCGCGCTGCCCAACTCGGGTTGTACCCCGACCGCGATTAGCGCAAACGGCGCCATCACCGGTTTCTGCACACCATTCCCAACTTCGCCACTCGACCAGTTTTATGCCGGCGGTTCGACATCCGGTTTTCTGTACCGCAATGGAACACTCTCGAATCTCGGCGCGACAACCAACCCAGTGGTGCTTCCATTTGCTGTGAACGACGCGGGCGTAGTAGTCGGAGTTGCCGCTTCGTTTAATTTCGTTGACTTCATCAGCGAGCGACCGATCACGAACTCCAACGGCTCCTTGCAGCCGATCGCCGGAGCGCCCAATGACCTGATCCCGCTGGCTATATCGAACTCCGGGGTGGTCGCGGGTACCCGTATTTCGGGCATCAATATTTTCGGAATGCCGGTAAATGCCCAGGCAGTCAAGTTCTCAGACGGCCAGGTCACGACCTTGCCGCCGGCCGGCACGTTGCAACAGGCCGGCGCAATCGGAATGAGTCCGAACGGCATGGTGGCGGGCTT
Organism: Terriglobia bacterium; assembly: GCA_963792065.1. GTDB lineage: Bacteria > Acidobacteriota > Terriglobia > Bryobacterales > Bryobacteraceae > Palsa-89. The sequence continues at coordinate 753,962 of CAWBUU010000002.1, read as the reverse complement.
CAGCTCTGACTCGACATTCAACATGGTGACGCCGACCCTCTGGCAAAGCACCACGGCCAAGGCTCTGCCGGTCCCGGCCGGTTTCATCACCGCAATCGCCACGAGCGTTACCGATACCGGCCAAGCGGCTGGTTCCGCCTTTCGAGGAAATCCGGCAAGCGGGCAGTCCAATGCATTCTGGTATGACGGAACGAAGTCTGTCGATCTGGGCACGCTGCCGGGCAATGTTGGTTCCGCGGCATTGGGAATTAACAGCTCCGGTTGGATCGTCGGATTCGTGAATCCGCATTCCGGCGGCCTGGATCCGATCACGACCTTCGGAATCGGACAAAAGGCGGTGCTTTGGGTGCAAGGGACGATCTACAATCTTGCTTCACTGGTCACGAACGCAACAGGCTGGAACATGATTTATGCAACCGCCATCAACAATAACGGGCAGATTGTCGGTACCGGCCTGATCAACGGGGCACAGCACGTTTTTCTGCTTACGCCAAGCGGGCCGAGCATCGACAAGGTCGTGGGTGGCGGTTTGAGCGTGCCGGCAGTGACGCGATTGAGTCCGAATGGGATCTTCTCGGTGTTCGGCACAGGCTTCGCGCCACCAGGCACATTGAGGCTCTTGGGCAACAGCGATATTGTGAATAACACGGTGCCGGCCAAGCTGGGCAGCATCTGCGTTCAAGCCGGCGGGCAAAACGCAGGCATCCTCGGCTATACGGCAACGCAAGTCAACGCTGTGTTCACCGCACCCGTGACGACCGGCAACATTTCGGTCTCGGTGATCACCAACTGCGCTACAAACAACCAGGTGGCCACTCCGTCCTTCACAGTGCAGGCGGCTGCCGCGACTCCCGAGTTTCTTTTTTTTGTTCAGAACAAGGATGGCGTCAATCCGGTTGCCGCGGTCGAGGCAGTCGACAACTCTTATGTTGGGCCGCCCGGCCTGATCCCCGGTGCTACGTTCGCGCCGGCGCATCCCGGCGATATCATCACGATTTATGTGGTGGGTCTTGGAGCGACCGATCCGCCCATCGTTCCCGGGATGCTCGCATTGCAGGCCGCCAACGTTACGGGAGCGACAGTCACGGTTGGCAACGTTGCGGCGCGGGTGTTTTACGCCGGCGTCTCTCCCACTTACTCCGGGCTATATCAATTGAACATCGAAGTGCCTGATGTTTCGGCCGGCAATCAACCAGTTTCCGTCTCGGTGGGCAACGCTACGTCGCCACCTGGCGCCTATCTGGCTGTGGTGCAATGATTCGGAGTAAGGATGTTACGCGCACGCGACACATTAGACCATAGTCTGTTCTGGCTGGGCTGCTATCGTCTCCGATCGTCGCTGTGCATGCTTGGTTTCGCGGCGGGAATCGCGACCCTGATCGCGGTGATGACACTCGTGGAAGGCGCGGCCGATTACGCCAAGCAGAGGCTTGCGTCCCTGGGTCCGCATGTTTTTCGCGTGGCGCGGCTGCCATTCGCCACCACAGATCTCAACGTCGCTATTCGAGCCATGCACTTTCGTAAGATCGTCGCCGGCGACGTTCGCGCGGTTTCAGAACAATGCTCCGCCTGCGACCGAGTGGGCGCCGTCGTCTCGATGAACGGAAGCGCGCGCTACGAAGGCTGGGAGGTTCGCGACCTCGAACTCATTGGTCAAACGCAATCGATGGACGCCATCGACACGCGGGTGGTGGAACAAGGCCGCTACTTCACGCCGGCCGAGGAGACTCACAAGGCCAACGTGTGCCTTTTGGGCAACGGCGTCTGGTCACAATTGTTTTCAAACGGCGCAGAAGCGTTGGGAAGCATCATCCGGCTGGATGGGCGTCCGTTCTCAGTGATCGCCGTCATGGGAAAACTGGGCAGCGCATTCGGCGAGTCCCAGGACAATTTCGTCATCGTGCCGCTGAGTGTATATCAACAATGGAAGGGCCCGGGTTCCAGCCTGACGATCCACGTGAAGACTTCGTCGCCCGAGCGATATACCATGGCCAAAGATGAAGTGCGCCGCGTGTTGCGATCCCGCCGGCGTCTCGGCTGGCATGCGGAAGACGACTTTTTTATCGGTACCAACGAGAGTTCGATCCGTGTATTCGACAGCGTAAGTTCGGCTTTCTTCACCGCATTTGTCCTTTTGAGCTTGATCGCCACCGTGGTGGGCGGAATCGTGATCATGAATGTGATGCTGGTGAGTGTCACGGAGCGAACCCGCGAAATCGGCATGCGGCGCGCTGCGGGAGCGACGCAAAGCGACGTGCTGCGACAGTTCGTTACCGAAACCGTCCTGCAGTGTTTGCTGGGCGGCGCCGCGGGAGTGGGCGCAGGTTTCGCCGTAGCCACTCTGCTGAGCGATTTAACCGGATTGCCCTCGCGCGTGGATCTTCGAGTGGCCTCGTTGGGGCTGGCTCTCAGCACCGCGGTAGGTCTGTTTTTCGGTATCTATCCGGCGATCCGGGCATCCCGCCTCGACCCAGTCGCCGCGCTCAGGGCGGAATGACTTTTCCGGTCGGCTGGAATATCCTGGCTGGAATCGGCCTCCAGCTTCGCGCTTCTAAACTTCGATCGGGACTGGCGATGCTTGCGATTGCGATCGCGATTGCGACCGTGGTCAGCGTGGCGGCGGTTCTCGCTGGATTGAGCCGCGCCGTTCAATCCACCATCGACCTGCTTGGTCCTCGCACCTTTTTCGTTTCGCGTCTGCCGCCCATCGTGCCGTACGGAAAATTTTCAGATGAAGTTCGTCATCGGCGATTCCTCGATTGGCCTGGCGCCGCCGATCTTCGAGTGATGTGCCCCAGCATTGAGATAGCTACGGCGTTCGCCACGCGCGCGTTCTTCTTTGGAGAAAGAATCAGAGTCGCGTATCGCGGCGAATCGGTGGAACAGTTGATCCTGCGCGGAGTGGAACCGGACTATGCGGCGGCCATCCCGGCATTTGCCGTGGCCGACGGCAGATTCATCTCGCAGTTTGACGAACAAAGCGGTGCTCCCGTGGCGGTGATCGGGGCTTCTATCGCCAAGGCGCTGTTTCCGCACCTGGATCCGATCGGCAAGCAGGTGCGGCTGAACGATTCCATGGTGGAAGTGATCGGCGTTTTCGAAGAGGATTCCGGATTGTGGTCCGTACCGGGGGCCAACGAATTTGTTGTGATTCCGCTCAGCTTCTTTCGCAGAAGATTTCCCGAATCCAGGGAACTGGTGATTGCATTCACAGTGCGCCCCGGGATCGAGGAGGGTCAGGCCAAGGACGAGGTTGAGGCGGCGATGCGTCGAATCCGCCACGTGCCTCCCGGCGCGCCGAGCGATTTCGATGTTGTTTCACCGGAGTTCATCCGCGTCTTGTGGAAGCAACTGACGCAAGCCTTGATCGCGCTGACCATCGCAGTCAGTTGCGTCGGCTTGTGCGTCGGAGGAATCGGGGTCATGAACATCATGCTGATATCGGTCAGCGAGCGGACCGCCGAGATCGGGATCCGAAGGGCGGTGGGGGCGCGCCGCTCGGATATCCGGCTTCAGTTTTTGATAGAGTCGGCCGTGCTGACTTTGTTTGGCGGCATCGCTGGCGTCCTGTGGGGCTCGACGGCTGTTTGGGCCTTGCGAACGCTGGTGGGCGCGGTCCCGGCCGTGCTCGCGCCGGGCTGGGCGGTGGCCGGCGCCGTGACTTCGATCGGGATCGGAATGGTGTTCGGATTTTTCCCGGCGAATCGTGCGGCGCAGCTTGATCCGATCGCATGTCTTCGATACGAGAACTGAGCATGCACAAATTTTCTATCGCTATCGCGGGGATCGTGGCGGCGGGAGTAATTCGATCGGCCTGGGTTCCGGTTCCTATTGAATGGACTTCTCCGGTTCACCAAGTGCAGGCAGACGGCGTTCTGGCCACAATCAACGAGTTTCGAACTCGCGACGGCAACGCATTCCGCGTCGGAAAATCGCCGGATTGCAGCATTTTGTTCTGGAGACGGCGTCCCGACGGTGTGATCGATGCCTTCAACGGATTCTGGATCAACGTTCTATCCGGACTCAGCGATGTCTCCCACGTCTCCGTTGATTGCGGCCTGGAACGCGACGGTGAGCCATGGGTGATGGATTCATCGCCCTATGATCCGGCGTATGGCAATTTCGTGGATGGGCCGCAATACGCTCCGTTGCGCTACTGGACCGGGCGCACTTACGCTCGAGCGAACTTGAAAGGCCTGATTGATTCAGCACAGTTGTCCCGCGATCTCCGCGACATGATCGCCGCAGGCAACATTCATCACAAATCTGAGCGGTACTGGCTTCAGTACATCGCGGGTATCGATCACAATGACGTCGTGAGTTGCTCGGGCTATGTTGCTCACGCCATCGAAAAGCAGCCCTCGAGCCAGCTCGCGAGAACTTTACAAATCGTGCTGAAGCAACGCTGGCGCTATGGTGAAATCATGCCCGCTGACCTGGCTAGGGCGGTCGCCATGAACGGGACAGGGCACTGGGGCGGACCTCCTTTGTAGAGGTAGATTCCTCGTAAGGCCAAAGTATTCATGCGGCACAATAGTATTTGAGCAAGCCCGCCCAGGTCTTGTTAGTAAGAACCGCGCGACTGCGTTGGATTGTAAAAAATATTGCCCGTACACGCTCCGGCAAGGTATAACTACTGTTGTCCGCTCCGTTGGCCGGTTTTGAAGTGTCCACGCATGGCCGGTTTTCAGGTGTCCACCGAGGTGATCCCCCTTTTTTTCGCCGCGGGCAAAACTGCCATCGATGAATACGTCTCGAACACTGAGAGAACCTCGGGACCGCAATGCCGCAGCCAGTGCTTCCGAATATTCGAAGTTGAACTCCTCAAAGGATCTTAGCTGTTGTCCGCTGATGATCCGGCATCCTCATTTTTATCTCCCCTAAGTTGGACTGCACGACGAATATGGCCCGAGAAGGAGGCTGCGTGATGCCGGATTGAATTATTGCGGAGCACAGGTTTTCAACAACCTTACACGTTTACGGTAAACTCGTTGATGCCTTTATATGAGCCAACGGAAGGCCGGATTGTTCTACTTCGCCTGTGTGATGTATTCCTACACCACGGGTGGACCATTTGGGCTCGAAGATCAAGTCTCGAACTCCGGTCCGGGAATGACGTTGATCTACCATTTGGTGCTTCCGTTTTTCTGGTGCATTCCTATCGCCCTCGCAACGGCTGAGCTCACGGCGATGATGCCGGTACAAGGCGGCTTTTACCGATGGACACGCGAGGCTTTCGGTGATCGGTGGGCCTTCCTGTGCGGTTGGTGGAACTGGTGCGCAACGCTTCTGCTGGGAGCGTCCTATGCGGTTCTGTTCAGCGATTATTTGTCATTCTTTTTGCCTCGGGTTACCGCGTGGCAAAAGTACGTCGCCTCCGCGGTCTTGATCGGAGCGATCGCTTTGGTGAACATCCTCGGCATCGGCTCGGTCGCGAAGGTCGCTGCAGTCATGAACGGCGTCGTGTTGATTCCTTTTGCAGTAATGATCGTCCTCAGCGCCAGGGCATGGCACCATAATCCCTTCGTGCCGCTGGTACCGCCGGGAAAGCCGACGTTTCAGGTATTCGGCGTGGGATTGGCTTTGGGGTTGTGGCTCTATTCAGGATATGAACAACTATCGAGCGTCGCACAGGAAGTGCGCAACCCGCAGATGATCTATCCTCGCGCGCTTTTCTGGGTGGTGGTCCTATCGGTTGCGACGTACTTCGTTCCAACGGCATTCGCCCTGGCGGCATTGAATAACTGGCACGAGTGGCGGACAGGTTACTTCTCCGAGGTTGCGGCGCAGATTGGGGGACCCCGACTCGGGGTGATGATGACGGTCGGAGCGGCTGCCATGCAACTCTCCATCTTGAACAGCACTGTACTTGCTTCAACGCGGATTCCGTCCGCGATGGCTGAGGATAAGCTAATGCCGCCGCTCCTCAGCGGGATTCATCCGCGCTTTGGGACACCTTGGGTTGCCATTCTGATCTCGAGCTTCATTTACTGCGTGCTGGCCTGGAAGAGTCTGACTCAGCTCATTTCGATCTACATCTGGCTGCGGATTCCGACCTCTCTGCTGACTGTACTCGCCTGTTGGCGAATGCGGGGGAAACATGCCGAGCCTGGAGCATTCCGAATTCCTCACGGCCGGGCAGGACTCTGGTACGCGGTTGGCGCGCCTGCAGTGATGAGCGGTTTCGCACTGATTGCGAGCGATCGATTCGGACTTGTATGGGGACCGGTCGCGTTGCTGCTGGGGCCGGTCGCTTACCTCGTCTTTCGCCGCCGTCGGAAACCTGAGCATGCTGCCCTCTGAACAGCAGAACTACTGGCTCACCACTGTGGCGATGCCTCGTGGGAACGCAGGCGATCTACCCCGGCAAGCCGACGTTGTCGTTCTCGGTGCGGGAATCACTGGTCTCTCGGCCGCCCGAAAGCTCGCCAGAAGCGGAGCGACCACGGTTGTTCTCGAAGAAAACACGATCGGATGGGGAGCGAGTTCCAGAAACGGAGGGATGGCTCTTACAGGGCTGAAGCTCGACGTTCCGGTGTTAGCTAAGCGATACGGGATGGAGAGAGCGCGTGAGCTTTACTTAGCATCCCTTGCCGCCATTGAGTTGGTCGAGCACATTGTGACCGAAGAGCGGATCGATTGCAGCTTTCGCCGTTGCGGGCACTTGGAGACGGCATCCAAGCAATCGCACTTCGATTCATACGAGCGCCGTGCTGAATTCAGCCAACGGGAGCTTGGTCAGTCGCTCCGCGTGATTCCCCGGAACCAGCTCGCAAGCGAACTTGGATCAGACATCTATTACGGGGGACTGGTCGATCCGCTGAGCGGTGGCCTCAATCCGGCGCGCTACGTCGCGGGGCTGGCAAACGCGGCGCTTAACTCTGGCGCCACGATCTGGGAAAACACATGTGTAAGGGCCATAAAGAAGATAGTGCATCCAGGAACTCCGAAGTTTGAGGTGGAGACGTCGCGCGGGACAACAAAGGCTCGTGAGGTGATCGTTGCCACCGGAGGTTACACATCGGCGGCGACTCCGGCTCTCCAACAGAGAATGATTCCGATTGGCTCGTTCATTATCGCTACGGAGCCGCTTGCGGAAAAACTCACCGAACAACTTTTTCCAACCAACCGGATGGTCTTTGATTCTCTCCATTTCCTGCATTATTTCCGGCTTGCCCCGGACCGGCGGATCTTATTCGGCGGCCGCGCGGCCTTCTTTCCTGAAACGCGGAGTTCCGTGCGACGTAGCGGAGAGATCCTGTACCGCGATCTCCTTCGCGTCTTTCCACAGGTGCGACCCATCAAGGTCGAGTACGTTTGGGGCGGGACTCTGGATTTTTGCTTCGATACAATGCCGCACGCCGGACAGATCGACGGTGTGTATTATGCGTTCGGCTACGCCGGTCACGGTGTCGCGATGGCCACCTACCTGGGCGCGCAAGTCGCCGAACAAATCTCCAGGCCAGGACACACCCATGCTTTCGCGAACGTGCCCCTGCCGGCGGCTCCACTGAAACTCTACACCGGCCGTCCCTGGTTCCTGCCGTTGGCGGGGGCCTACTACAAGATTCTGGATTGGGTTAGCTGAGGTAGACTTAAACGGCAGCTTTGGCGTAGGCGATGCGTTCCTGAACCGCCCGGTATGCCTGATCGATCGCCGCATCCGTGTAGGCGCGAGCGGCGGCGTCCGAATTCGCGATACTGATCCTTCCGAAGGGCTGGCGCCCAACGACGCAGGGCCGTTCATTGGGAGCCCAGCGCGGATCCGAGAGCACGTTGTATTCGTAGGCATACCCATGCGCCCAGCGGTTGACGGTAATCGCCTGGATGTCGCGTGCTGCGTTGAAACCTCCCTCGCCGAGCGCCGCTTGAAGCTGCCTCCGGATATTTCGTTCGAAAACCTGGAATGGCGTCGCAAGCAATTCCGCGCGGCCAAGTCGAAGTTGATCCCTCCTCGACTTTCCTGGACTGCAGGGCGTCCGGAGCAGGAACAACACCATCGGTTCCTCAGGCTTGCTCGGATAATGGTATTGGCCGAGACTGACCGGGAAATCGAGAGCGACGTAGCTGAAGTACGCGGACGGACAGTAGATCTGATGAATCTTCAGTTTCTGGAACGAGGTCCAGTTGCGGATCGCCACGTGAGTATAGACAAACGGTGTCTTGGTTCCGTAAAGCAACGCCCCTTTCTGCTTTTCAGTGATTTCATCGCATAAGTACGGAATCATGCCGTTGTAGCAGGCCAGTATGCAGGCCTTCCCCCGCACTGTTCTGACCTCGCGTTTGGGGGAAGAATAGGTGACCTCCACGCTCTGCGAAGAGTCGATCGATCCGATATGTCTTACGCGAACGACGGTGCTGTTGAGGCGCAATCGAACCGGCGAGGATGTCGCGTCCAAGCGGGAATAGTTGGTTCGCGCGGTGACGAGGTCGTCCATCGTGTTGCCGGGAACCGATCTCGGGATGAGATTCCGCACGAGGGCGCGGGCGATGGATGCATTTCCGTCAGGAAAGTGAAAAATATAAGGGTCGCGTTCCTCGGCCCGGGGCCGGTTCGACGTCAGCTCCATTCCCTGGAACCCGGGGAAGAGAAAAATGCCGTAGTCACCCTCGCCGCCGCGCGCCGCCGTTAGAGCAGCGATCGCGTCGCTCCCCACGCCCCACAAATCGGACATGCTGTTGTACAGAAAGCGGCTCGCCTCCGCGCCGACTTTTGCATGCGTAGTCAAGAATTCCTGATAGCTGATGCGAGCCAACAGTTCCAGCTTCTTTTCGCGCGAAAGACTTGACAGGTAATCGATTTTCGCGGTGTAGAGGCGGATAAGATCATCGCGTCCCTGGTTCGATAACGGAGCTCGGGCAAAGAACTCGGGCCAGGGAAGAGTTCCCATACCAGCGACAAAACGGTCATGGCCAAAGACCGAGCGATCGAAAAAGGCGCCGGTACCGAGTCCTAGTCTCTCAAATAGCCCGCGGTCATATGCGTCGTAGAAGCGCTTCGGCTCGATCTTGAGGTCTTCGAGGAGCGCTTTAGCGACAGCACTGTAGCCTGACGGCTCATCGATGGACTGCGTGCCGCCGTAGCTGATCAACAGGCGGCCCCCTACGCGAAACTCGTTTCTCTTGGCATGGCCGCCAAAGTCGTCATGGTTGTCGACGATCAGAACGCGTGCATCTGGATCGTGTTTGCGGAAGAAGTAGGCCGCGGCCAAGCCGCTAATCCCGCCGCCTACCACCACCAGGTCGTAGATCTCTCCGGTATCCTGAGGCGTCGGTGCCGTCTTCCAGAACGCGTTGTCGCGGACGGCGTGTGCCACTTCAAAGGAACCAGGATGGTTACCCCGCAGCCCGGTCAACGCGGGAGGATAGTCTTCGGATGATTCTGCGTGTGACTGGCCTCGCGCCATCGAAACGGCCGATGTGGCGATGGCAATTCCGTCAAGAAAATCGCGCCGTGTGATACGGCGATTCATTCCCAGAGCGCGATCGTCCGTGTCTTCGCTCATTTGCGCCTGACGGATTGTCTCAATCCGGTGCGGTTTTTGTTGCGCCCATCAGTTCCTGAACTGCTCGATATGCCTGATCGATGGCGCCGTCCGTGTAAGCATGGGCGCCGGCATCCGAATTGGCAATCGCAATCCGTCCGAAAGGCTTACGCGCCACCACGTTGGGCTTTTCGTCGGGTGCCCAAGCGCGCTCCCACAAGGCCGGATATTCATAAGCGTAGCCGTGCGGCCAGCGGTTCACAGTGATCGCCTGGATATCCTTAGCCGGATCGAATCCACCGGGCCCCAGTGCGCGGGCGAGCTGATCTCGAATATTCCGCTCGTAAGTGGAAAATGGCGTCGTGAGCATGTCCCTACGGCCCGCGTGGTACTGCTCCTTGGCCGGAACCCCGTGGCGGCACGGCGTGCGAAGGAGATGCAATACACAAGGCTCCTCGGGTGAGGAGGTGAAGTGATAATCCCCCATGCTTACCGGGAAGTCCATTTCCGCGCTGCTGAAATACCCGCTGAGAAAAGCAATACGCTGGACACCCAATTTTTGGAATGCTTGCCAGTTCCGAATCAGGACGTTGGTATAAATCAATGGCACCCGTTCGCCATAGGAGAGCGCTTCCTTCTGATGATCGGGAATCTCGGGGCAGAGGTACGGGATGAAAGTGTTGTAACAGGCCATCACGACGGCGGGCGTCCGAAGCTTGCGCGCCTTCCCCCCATTCACATAAGTGACTTCCACTTCTCTGGCGTCGGCCTCACCGCCGATCGGACGCACCCGCGCGACGGTGCTGTTCAGCCGGATGCGGACGTTGGAAGACTTGGAATCGAGCCGAGCGTAGTTGAACTTCGCTGTCACGACATCTTCCATCGTGCTGCCAGGGGCCGACTCCGGAATAAGCGCACGAACCAGCATCCGCGCTACGGATGCATTTCCGTCCGGAAAATGGAAAATGTAGGGTTCGGGCCGGGCTCCTTGTGCTCCTCCACCGCCCCGGCCTCTTCCGGCAGGCAGACCGAGTCCTTCCCGCGTGGCTGGGGTCAGATTATTCGCAGCGGGAACTCCGTCGATGCCCATCGCCCAAAGGCCGTGGGGGTTCTGCATGAAATAGGTGATCACCTGATGATCGACCTTCGCATAGTCGCGCAGGAAGGCTTCATAGCTCATCGCCCGCAGCTTCTGCTGCTTGGTCTCCGCGCTGAGCCCTGGCATGTAATCGATTTTTTCTGTCTGGATGCGCAGCATGTCCTTGCGCGCCTGTTCGGAGAGCGGCGTTTTGGCAAGATACGACGCCCAGTCGGGTCTTCCTTCGCCTGCCACCAGACGATCGACGCCGAACGTTTCCTTGTCGAAGAACACGCCCCGAGTCATACTGCGCGACTCGTAGAATTTCTGATCGAAATACTTGTAGAAACGCTCGGTCTCGATCCCGAGGTCTCTGAAGAGGCCCCTGGCCTCGGCGCTGTAGCGCGACGGAGCTTCGATCGACTGAGTCCCTCCGTAGCCGAGCAGCAACCGTCCACCCACGTGGAACTCGTTGCGCTTGGCGTGACCGCCGAAATCGTCGTGATTTTCCAGGATCAGAATCCGCGCCTTATTGCCGGCATGCCTCCGGTAAAAAAAAGCAGCGGCCAGACCGCTGATTCCTCCGCCCACGACGACTAGATCGTAGGATTCATTGTCCTCGGCAGCGTTATCGTAGGTTTTGCCGTCGCGCACGGCGTGCGCAACCTCGAACGATCCTGCATGGCTTCCGCGCAATCCACCGAGGCTCGGCGGATAGTAAGACGGATTGGATGGCGGAACGCTTAACGTCTGGCCGTGGGCCACCTCTTGCGTAATCGCGGCTGTACCAACCGCGATGCGCACGCCATCCAGAAAATCGCGCCGGGTGATGCGGCGATGCATCCCCAGTTCGCGGTCGCGCAAACCATCGGTCATGCTTGCTTCTCCTGGGAGAAGGGCTCCCGGTTTACTTAGAACTCAAGACGCGCCGCCAGTTGGCCCACTCGATAGCCGTTTCCGCCGTTGGTGTTGCCTACTACCGAAGTGACTTGGCCGAAGAGCGGCGAAGTTCTCGAGACATTCGGGTTGCTGAACTCGGTGTGATTCAAGGCGTCGAAGAACTCAGCGCGTATCTCCAAGCCCAGCCGTTCGCCGAACAGCATGGTTTTCTTGGCGAGGGCCAGATCGAGATTGACCAGCCCGATACCAGGAATGCTGTTGCGCGGCATGCCATAGGTGCGCTGATCGGGCGTCGGAATATAGCTGGAGCTGTTCCACGCTGCTGGAACCGCGAAATTGGCCGGGCTGAAATAGTACAGCCCGGTTCGCGAGCTCGAACCGACCTGAATCGTTTGGGTCTTATGCGGGTCGAACGTCTGAACGGTTGAAGTAAGTTGCTGGACACGGACCAGGTTATTGTCGCCGGCCCCGGATGCTCCCGCCTTGTTGCCAAGGACGCCTTCTCTCAAGCCGGCTAAGATGTCAAAGGGCGCGCCCGTGTATATGTTCAAGATCGGGTAAAGCGTCCATCCAGTGGTCAATTTCCTCGGACCGTTTGCCCAGGCCTTGGCGAAGGGAAGTTCCCAGCCGCCCGACAAGACAAAACGCTGGCGCTGATCAAAATTCGAATTGGACTTGAACGCCAGGTGGTTATAGTAAGGGATGTTGCCGGTGGTCGAGCCGGTGATTACGCCAGTTCCGTTGTCGATGTTGTGCGACCAGGTATAGGCTATGGTGAAAAAGCTGTTGCCAAAGAAGCGGGTGTCGCCGAAACGCTTGGTGAGATTTGTGAGCAGTCCGTTGTAGCTGGACATACCATCGTTCGTGGTGAAGTTCGCCAGCGGTGCGAAGCCGTTATCTGTGAGACCCAGGTTGGGATCATTGTAGTAGGGGTAACGGCCGGCATTGAGCAGCCGTACGTTCGATCCGAGAATCGTTGGATTTTGGTCCACCATGTTGGTCAGCTTGTGGCCGTGGCTCCCGACGTAGCTCACATCCAGCGCCAGATCCCTGGTGAGCTGCCGCTGCACGCTCAAGCTGTAGTTGTACACATACGGCGTCCTCAAATGCGGAGAGGTGAAAAAATTGTTACTGCCGAAGGGAAGATCGGCCAGGTTAACCAGCAGGTTCGGGTCCTTCGAAGAAAGTGTTGCATGGCTGGGGAAGGGGTTCACTTGACCGTTCGCGCCATACGGATCGTTCAGGAATTGCGGAGCGGAAGTAACCGAGTCCAGGGGTTCTCCGTTGTTGGACACAAAATCGACCCCAGCGTAAAACGGCGGCACTCCATTGTTCCAGTCCTGCGTCCATCCATTGAGAATGTTGTAGAACACGCCAAAACCACCGCGGATGCTGGTCTTGCCGTCACCCAACGGGTCGAATGCGAAGCCGACACGGGGAGCGAAGTTGTTCCTGTCCGGGAAATAGAGACCATCGGGCGCACCCGGATCGCCAGGAAACACGGCGCCCACCGGGGCCGCGACAAAGCGCTGCGATTGCACACCTGGAAGCAGACTGTATGAGCGCCCCAGCGTATCTCGTTGGGGGCTTCCATATTCGTAGCGTAAGCCGAAAGTCAGAAGCAGACGGCGATTGACTTTCCATTCATCCTGGAAGAACGCTCCGTAAATCTTTTGCCGCATGTTGGAGCTGGCGGACGGATATTGATCGAATTCGTCGGGCAACCCCAGCATGAAATCGGCGAGAGGATTCCCAGAACCGATCGATGTTCCACTGCCATAGAAGAAGAACCCGCCCATGGTCTGATAGTTGTAAATCGAGTTTTCCTGCGAAGCCATGAGGGAGAATCCGCCCTTCAACGTGTGCCTGCCCTTTATCCAGGTCACGGTATCGGCGTAGTTGTACGTGTTATCGACCAGATTGCTGTTGTTCGGGTTGTAGCCGAGACTCAAAAATCCCGAGGGCATGACGATTTGTGGCGAGCCGAGCACCAGATCCGGGTTGATGTCGATTCCCAGTGCCTCTGGACTAGGCGTCTTCGTCGTCGGGTTATTCTGTCGCTGAGTCAAACGATTGACGGAGGCTCTGAAATCGTTCAGCAACGTGGGCCGGATCGTTTTTACGTAATCGAGGAGAACAAACTCGGTCGTGGACTTCGTGGCCAACGGGAATCCGGGGTTCCCGTTCGGGACGACTGGATTGTATTGATACCCAAACGTTGTTGATACGCGATCGTTCGCAGTGACCGCATAATCCGCTTTGCCGGTGTACTGGTCGTAATTCGTAACCGTGTTGACGGAGGGAATAACCCTCCCAGAGGGGTCCGAGAGGATAAGACCGGCCTTCGCGAAGGCGTTAAACACCGGGCTGATCTTGGCCGGATCGATGATTCCCTGGGAGGCCAACTGGGGATTGCCCTGAAAGTAAGGATACTGTTTTAAGAAAGCCACAACGCTCGAGTCCGGCCCACCGTTCACAGCGTGAGAGAAGTCTCCACCAACTTCCGCGGGTGTGAAAGCTGTGGTTACCGACCCAACGCTGGTCGCAACCTGGCGCTGCCCCTGATAGGCAAAGAAGAAGAACAGCTTGTCTTTTCCATTGATCACTTTCGGCAGGATTACGGGACCTCCGATCGTGCCACCGAACTGGTTGCGGTGGAGGATGGCGCGCGGCTGGCCTTGTCGATTGAGGAAAAAATCATTCGCGTTGAAATCCGTATTGCGAACGTATTCGAACAGGCTCCCGTGCAAGTTGTTCGTGCCTGATTTCGTCACGACGCTGACGATACCACCGCCGCTGCGGCCGTATTCGGCAGTATAGTTATTCATCAGCACGCGGAACTCTGCGATTGCGTCGGGATTCGGATTGAAGTTCAAGCCCGAGCTGCGGACGACATTGTTGGCGCCGCCGTCCAACAAGTAACTGACATTGTCGTTGCGGCCTCCCGCGATGCTCGCGCCGGTACCAGACCCGACCGCGCCCGAGACTCCGGGCTGGGTTTGGAGGAGGTCCATCGCATTCCGGCCGTTGAGCGGGAGCTCTCGAACAGCCGCCCCGACCACAGTACCTCCAATGGTTGGATTCTCCGTTTCGATTTGGGCTGCCGTCGCCTGGACAGCCACGGTTTCGGTGACCGCGCCTATAGCCAAATGCACATCCAAACGAAGGGTCTGGTTGATCTGTAGCTGGTTGGCTGGCGTCACCGCGGTTTCGAAGCCCTCCTGTTTAACGGTCACGGTGTAGGAGCCAATCGGAAGTTCCAGCACTTGGTATCGTCCATCGCCTCCCGTTGTTGTTTCCGAATGGGCGCCGGTTTGCGTGTTGGTCACCGAGACTTGCGCCCCTGCGATTGCCGCGCCCGAAGGATCCGTGACCGTGCCAACCACCCTCCCGGTTGGGTTTTGTGAGAGTGCCAGACTAGCAGCGGCAATCAATACGACAAGAAGAGCGCCGCAAGCGCAAAGGCCCTTTGATATGGTGCGTTTCATCCATAACTCCCTTCTCGAAACAACTAACGCAGTTCGTCTCAGAGCTGGAGCGACATCCTCGGTGCGAAATCCCCAATTTCGTTCCGTACTCATGTCCAGACCCCAGATCCTAACGCCGGCTGAGCGGCAACAAACCTTACGATAAAACAATAAGCTTATGGTACACTACTATACTTTCTGGTTCCTGTCAATGGCGTTACGATGGCCCAATAGCGGTCTTCAATATTGACCTTCCGCTGTTGATATGACGGGCCGCTACGCCTGGTACATGATCTTGCCACCGACGACGGTGCTGACGATTTCCAGGTCCTTGATCTTATCCGGATTCACAACGTGGGGATCATCCGATAACACAACGAAGTCCGCCAGCTTGCCCACTGTAATGGAGCCCTTTATCGCTTCTTCGTGGGCATTGTAGGCGCCGTTCAGCGTGTTCACGCGCAACGCCTCATCCACACTGATGCGCTGGTTCGCTCCCCAAGTCTCGTTGTTCCAACCCTTGCGCGTGACCATTCCCTGAATCGCCATACGCGGATCGAAGGGACCAGGGCTGAAGTCCGATCCAGCGGCCGCCTGAATTCCCAGGTCGAGCATGGAGCGGTACGCCATGCAATGCTTTAGCATCTCTTCGCCGTAGAAGCTGAATTTGTCGGTGTTGTAGTAGGCGTAGGTGGTGAACATCGCGGGAACCGCATCCAGTGCCTTAATGCGCCGCAGCAGATCGTCATTGATCAGCGTGCAGTGGGTGATCTTCGGCCGCGCGTCGTGCCGAGGAAACGCTTTCTGCGCCCGCTCCACCGCAGTAAGCATCATGTCGATTGCGACGTCACCATTGGCGTGGCAATTTACCTGAATGCCGGCTCGATGCACACGCTCAACCCAGGCATCGAGATCCTTCTGAGTCTCGGTCACGTTGCCTTTGTACGGCGGATTTGTGCCAGGATAGGGTGTGCTCAACGCCATGGTTCGTTCTGAGAAGGACCCGTCGACAGCGTGCTCTGCCGTCGCGCCCAGCCGGATCCATTCGTCGCCGAAACCGGTCGATATTCCTGCTGCGATCATCGAATCGAGCACCCTGCCGTTCGCTTCATAGAGCACACGGTGCAGCAGATCGCCTCGCGCCCTGACCTGCTGCAAGGCGAATAGATCGCCGCCTTGATGATGGACGGTGGTCACGCCGTAGCGCACGAACTGCTTGGAGATGTAGGCTAGGCCGTCGCGATTGCGCTGCAGCGTCTGCTCCGCCGTGAAGGTTTGTCGCTTGCCTACCCGATTGAATGCGTTTCGTGCGCGATCGGTGACCCGGCCGTTCAGCTCGCCGTTCGCATCGCGATCGTAGGTGCCGCCCGGCGCATTGGGCGTCCGCTTGTTGATGTCCGCCATCTCGAACGCTTTGCTGTTGTAGTACGAGGTGTGACCGCCGCGATGATGGACAACCACGGGATGATCCTTGGACACCCGATCGAGGTCGTGAACATTCAACTGGCGATTGTCCTTCACTTTGGTGTCATCGAAAAAATAGCCCTCCACCCACATGCCCGGTGGCGTCGCGTTGGCCTTCGCCTTGAGCTTCTCGATAATGCTGGCAATGGTCACGAACTCGACCAGATACGGATTCCCGACCAAGACTTCGTAAAGCAACACGTTCCCGGGCGCGTGGTTGTGGCAATCGATGAAGCCGGGCACGACCGTTAGCTGCTTGGCATCGTACTGCTGAGTTCCTTTACCGATGAGAGCCTTGGCTTCAGCGTTGCTTCCGACCGTGACAAACCTGCCGCTTTTAACCGCGAAGGCTTCCGCGCGAGGCACACGCGAATCGACTGTGTAAACTCGCGCGTTGAACACTACCAAATCGGCATCTTGCCCCCGCAGGTCCGCGCTCTGGGCTTGGACCGAGGCTTCGAACCACGGAATTCCGGCAGCCCCGGCGACCGCGGCGCCTGTTAGTCCCACGAACTCTCTACGGCTCTGACGTTTGATCATCGCTCGCTCACTCCAGTCCTCGTGTCCGTTCGCCAACGCTACTTCGGCTGCTCTAACTTGATGGTGTTCAGTTCATTGGCGCGCTCCAGTGGTTTTGCTCCGGGAGCCGCTCCATTGACGGCGGCAAAATGCGCCAGGATAGCGATGACGTCCTTTTCCGCCAAACTGCCGGCGTCGTCGGGCGGCATCGTGCTGATGATCCGGCTGTATAAAGAGCGCGCCGTCTTTCCGCTCCATTCTTGCCAGAATTCGTCGTCCTTCAATGGCGGACCGTGGTCTCCTCCTTCCAGTTGACTGCCATGGCACGATGCGCACTTCTGCTGGAAGACCTTGGCGCCGTGTTCCACTTGGTCCTGAGAAAAGACACCTCCGAGACCGGCAGCGTTCACAATCACAGCGGTCCAGGCTGCGAAGCAGGTCACAACCGTTTTTCGCAGAACTCTCGGCGTGAGCCGGTTGCGCATATGTTATTTCGCACTATCCTTAAGCCCGAAGCAGATCCATCCGCCGCCATATCCCGCTCCTCCAACAGGAACGACAATGTATTGCTTGCCTCCAATCAGGAACGTCATAGGTCCGCCCGTGGCACCTACGGGCAAATCCACTTCCGAGATCAGTTCGCCCGTGGTCTTATCGAAGGCGCGGAACTTCGCCGGACCTGAAACTCCGGCCCGGCCCATCACCGCATCACTGCTGTCGCCTACGAAAAGAAGAGTTTTCGTCACCAAGGCCGCTGGACGCCCCGGATTCCCGAGAGGCGGGAGATTCAGATCCTTGATCAAGGGATGGTTGCGTGGCCCGTCGCCATTTGCCACTGTCCAGAGCTTAGTTCCGTTGTTCAAATCGAGCGCAGTGATCCGGCCGTAAGGTGGTTTTACGATCGGGAGACCTTGAATTGTAAGCGGGTTTGGGCGTTGGGCTTGAGGACGCGGGGCTGGAGGACGCGATTCCTGTTGACCTTCTGGTGCTCGCCTGGCGCCACCGCCACCGCCGCCCCCGGGTTCGGAGTAAGCGATGGTGGCCTTCGGATCGGTCGCTTTGACCAGCGCGAACACCACTGGGGCCGTTGTTGAAACCGCGTAGTAGATGCCGGTTTCGGGGTCGAACGCTCCGGTGTTCCAATTTCCCGAACCCCAATCGGTCGGCAGAGCGAGCGTACCTTTCTTTCCTTCTGGCTCATCGCTCCGCAACGAGGGAGGTGTGAAAAGAGGACCCATGACGTAGTGACTTGCGATCTCGAGGGCCTGCTTGTGCAATTCCGGAGTAAAGTCGATCAAGTCCGCTTCCGAAATACCTTGCCGATCGTAGGCCGGGGGTTTGGTCGGATACGGCTGCGTTGGCCAGGCTTCCTCACCGGGCACATCGGACTTCGGTACGAGACGCTCTTCAATCGGCCACACTGGTTTGCCGGTGACGCGATCGAAAACGTAAAGAAATCCGCTTTTGTTGGACGCGAAGACAGCCTTGATCTTCTTTCTGTTGACCGTGATTTCGCCGAGCACTGGCGGCGTTGCTGCGTCATATTCCCAAAGGTCGTGGTGGATCAGCTGGTAATGCCACACCAACCTGCCCGTCCTCGCCTCGACGCAGACCAGGCTGTCGGAATAGAGATTCATCCCGGGGCGATGTCCACCGTAATACGAAACGGTTGGGGCAGTGAACGGAATGTAAACGTATCCCAGCTCTTCATCGGCCGTGACCGGTCCCCAAGCGGCCATGTTCCCTACGTATTCGGCGGATCCTTTGCCCCAGGTCGCGCGCGCCGGGTCACCCTCTTGCGGCATGACGTGGAACGTCCACAGCAGTTTCCCGGTGTGCACGTCGTAGCCGCGGACATCTTCGGGGGCTGCTCGCGCCTGCCATCCTCCATCTCCCATGCCGCCGACGCCGTTTCCTCCGACGATCACGACTCCGCTCGCAATCAGCGCGCCCGGCGAGCCTGAATACTTAGCGTTATTCGGTAGTTGCCGATTCAGCCAGGTTCTACCGTTATCTCCGAAATCACGGATGGGGGCACCGGTTATCGCATTGAGGGCATATATGTACTCGCCACGGATTGAGATGATGCGCTCGTCAGTCTTTTCCTTCCAGTAGGCGACGCCGCGGGTTGATTGCCCGGAGGCCTCCTTAAGGGTCGGCTCGATGGGCTGCTGAACCCACTTGGTCTTTCCAGATACTGCGTCAAACGCTTCCACCAGTCCGACGCCATTCGGCGCGTACAAAACGCCGTCCACAACGATGGGTGTGCCCTTGAAGTAGGGCGACGGACTAAGGTCCGGGAACTGGTCTTTAATCATCGGATCGACTGCGGGCCGCGACCAAACGACCTCCAGATTCTTCACATTGCCGCGGTGGATCAGAGCCAGGGGAGAGTAGCGCTGAAACCCTTTGTCGCCGCCGTAGACGCTCCATTCGTTGGACGATTTGCCCTTCACCTGCGCAAACAGGAAGTTTCCAAGAAGCAGTCCGACCACGGCAACTACTCGTGCGGCGAGAGAAGACCCGATCACAACGCGCAACATCGCCACCTCCAGATTTTTATAAAGTATGCTTTCTTTGTGTAAGGTCTGTCAAGCGCTGAGATCAGGTCGGCCTTTGCCAATCGGTCGACGGAGAACAGACGTTGACACCGTTCGAAATTCAAACTACACTCTACACGATTCGTATAATGTTGGTGAAACTTAACCCTTGGGACGGTAGAACGAACCTATGAGCAATGAGAATCGACCTGATCAAAGTCCTTCTGCAAGCGACCGCGACCTTGGGATGGACCGTCGCATCACGCGCCGCGACTTTTTAAATGGCATCGCGGTGGGAAGTGGCGCTGCGCTGATGTTCAATTCGAGCGAAGGCACTGCTCGTGCAGCGGCCCAAGATACGCCGGGTTATTATCCACCGCTGCTCAGCGGAATGCGGGGAAGCCACGACGGCTCCTATGAAGTGGCGCACTCGCTGCGGGACGGGACGTTTTGGAAGACGGCTGGAAAGCCTGAAAACACGCGCGAGGTTTACGACTTAGTCATCGTAGGTGGAGGCATCAGCGGCCTCGCCGCCGCCTATTTCTATCGCAAACACCACTCCTCCGCCCGCATCTTGATCCTCGACAACCATGACGACTTCGGCGGTCATGCCAAGCGCAATGAGTTCCGCACCAGCCGTGGCGTATTGATCACCAACGGCGGGACGGCCGGAATCGAATCGCCGTTCGATTACAGTCCGGAGGCACTCGGCTTGATGACGGAATTGGGCATCGAGCCGGTCAAGCTCCAGCGTGAGTCGAATGCCCTGGCCGACCGCACGGTGTTTCAGGGGCTACAGGGGGCCACGTTTTTCGACAAAGAGACCTTCGGCGAAGACAGATTGGTGATCGGTCAGCCGTCCGGAGGAGGCCGCGGCGGTCGGGGGCGGGGCCGCGGAAGTGACGGCCCGCCTGTCACCTGGGAGGAATGGCTCGCCAAGACGCCATTTTCGGCGAAGGCTCGGGATGACATCGGCCGGCTCCAGGAGGAAAAGGTTGACTACATGCCGGGATTGTCTTCCGATGAGAAAAAGGACAAGCTCTCGCGGATAAGCTACAAAGATTTTTTGCTCAACTATGTCAAGGTCACCCCGGAGGTCATTTCTTTCTATCAGAAGCGCACTCATGGTCTTTATGGTGTCGGCATCGATGCAGTGGGTGCGCTGGAAGTTTGGCCCGGATATCCGGGATTCCAGGGAATGAATCTCGCGCCGGGCGCAACCAAGCGCATGAGCTTTACGGCCTACGGCCGGCACGTACCCAAGAAACCATACAACTATCACTTCCCCGACGGGAACGCGAGTGTCGCACGCATCCTGGTGCGTTCGCTGGTTCCCGGATCGATGTCCGGAACCACGGCCGAGGATAGCGTCAAGGCCAAGGTCAATTATGCGGCTCTGGATAAGAAGGATTCGCAGGTCAGGATTCGGTTGAGCAGCACGGTTGTGGGCGTGAAGCACGTCGGAGACGCCAAAACGAGCAAAGAAGTGGAAGTGATCTACGGCCGCGATAAGAAGGCGTATTCGGTGAGAGGCAAGGGCGTCGTCATGGCGAACTGGAACATGACAATTCCCTACATCATCCCAGAACTGCCCGCAAAACAGAAAGAAGCCTTGCTTTACGGAGTCAAGGTTCCACTATGTTACATCGCCATTGAAATAGCCAATTGGTCCGCATTCAAGAAGATGGGGATTCGCTCCGTTTCTTGTCCCGGCATGTACACGTCGGGACTTAACCTCGAGTCGCCAACCAACATCGGGGCCTATCATCCCGAGATCGCTCCCGAGAACGCGATTCTGGTGCGTACCGGACGCGAGCCATGTAAACCCGGTCTCTCCGCCAGAGATCAGCAACGGGCGGGACACGCTGAATTATTGGCGACGCCCTTTTCGGTCTTCGAACGAAATATTCGCGATCAGTTCGCGCGGACGGTTGGCCCTGGCGGGTTCGATCCTGCGCGTGATATCACGGCGATCACCGTAAACCGCTGGCCGCACGGCTACGCTTACGAGTACAACTATCTGTGGGATCCAGAGTGGCCGAAGGGAGAATCGCCGTGCGAAATTGCGCGCAAGCAATTCGGACGCATCGCGATCGCGAATTCGGACGCGGCCGCCGCGGCATACACGGATCAAGCGATCGACCAAGCCTATCGCGCGGTTAATGAACTCCTGGCAGCAGGGGTGTAGAAGACACGCAGCCAGTTAGCCAGGACGGATCCGCGCTTTTGTCAGGGCGGTGTAAACGGGAACGCCCAAGAGCACAATCACCAGTCCGGGCAAGGTTGTCGACGGCCGGTATAGGAAGAGTATGGCCAGAATTATTGCCGCACCCAGGAGATAGAGCGCCGGCACCATCGGGTATCCGAAGGCTCGGTAAGGTCTCTCTGCGTCAGGACGGCGGCGCCGAAGGATGAACACGCTGGCGATGGTCAAGATATAAAAAATGAGCGCCGCTGAAATCACATAGTCAAGCAGATTGCTGTACAGATTGCCGTAGGCGCCGGTCGCAGGGTCATGCGTTCGAATCAACACCAGGACCATGGCCCAAGCACCTTGCATCACCAGCGCCGCGCCAGGAACATGGGCGCGGTTAACCGCTCCGGCCCGGGAGAAGAACAAGCCATCGCGCGCCATGGCGTAGTACGCGCGGGCGCCGGAGAGCACCATACCGTTGATGCAGCCGAAGGCCGAAGTCATGATCGCCAGCGCCATCAGGCCAGCGCCGACTCTAGGAAAAATCGCCTGCAGCATCGCGCCCGCGACGCGGTCTGAAGGTGCGTGCTGAATTCCATCCAGCGGCAGCACGATCAGGTAAGCGACGTTGGCCAACAGAAACAATCCAATGACAATCATCGTTCCGAGCGCCAGCGACAGGGGAACGTTGCGGCGCGGCTGCTGGACTTCGCCGGCCGTGAACGTGATGTTGTTCCAAGCGTCAGCAGAGAATAGCGATCCAACTTGCGAGACGCACAGGGCTACGAACAGGCCGAACCCGGTGGAGGCGCTCAGGCCAGGGACAATGGCCACACTACCGCGAGCAGTCCAGGGTTGAGCGAAGTGCGCTCGCACCGCGTCCCAGTTCCAGCCGAGGATGCATCCGAAGCCGATGACACCGAGCAGTGAGCCGATTTTCGCGCAGGTGAAGACATTCTGGATTCCCTTGCCGTACTGGATGCCCCGCGTGTTGGTCCAAGTCAGCAGCCCGATGACCGCAAGACCCATGAGTTGTGCGGTCGACAAAGAGATCGCGTAGTGGGAGCCGATGGGGAGCGGGGGTATCAGGTAGCGGCTTTCTGAGATCGGCGACCACAGAATTCCGAGATAGCGGGAAAAACCTACGCCCACTGCCGCGATGGTACCGGTCTGAATGACCAGGAACAACGTCCATCCGTAGAGAAAGCCCCACAACGGCGAAAGCGCTTCGCGCAGATAGACATATTGGCCGCCGGCGTGCGGCATCATGGCAGCCAGTTCGCCATAAGACAGAGCGGCGGTCAGGGTCAACACGGCGGTAATCAGCCAAGCGACCAGCAGCCATCCCGGACTGCCGATTTCACGGGCCATTTCGGAGGAGACGATGAAGATGCCAGTGCCGATCATCGACCCGGCCACGATCATGGTCGAATCGAATAGGCCGAGGCCGCGCGTTAGTTCATCCTTGCCCGAAGACAATTGTGCGGTACCGGCCGGTTGCATGAATCAGGAAAGCGTCGGCGACGAGCGGCGATTCAGAAAGCCTCCAACTGCCACGCCAAGCTCGCGACATTCCTCGGACGTGCTCATTGAGGTTTTCCGCCCAGCGATTGCCTCATGCTTACACGAATTCTGACAGGTTGGACAAAGTATGGCTCAAAGCCCGCGGCCTGTCAATAGATTCCGGCGGGCGAGCAAGGTCATGCCGTTTTAGCGGAATATCTTGCGCGGTTGCTCAAATTGCCTGTATACTTTTCAAGAACCTTGTACGTTTCTAGCAAGCTACGTCGCGCAGCATGGCCTCGGTTTCGGCACGGTGAGAGGGGCGCGGCATCTCATGAACAGCCACAAGGATTGTACTGATGCCGTCTATTCGATTAAATACCTCCGTTCCGGGCCCCAAGTCGCGCGCGCTTGCGGAGCGTCGCTCACAGGCGGTGCCACGGGGCGTATCGCAACTGATACCGGTCTTCGTAAGCCGCAGCGAAGGCGCTGTGATCGAAGACGTGGATGGGAACCGGTTTCTCGACTTAGGCGGCGGCATCGGATGTCTCAACGCCGGTCATCGTGCTTCGAAAGTGATGCAAGCCATCGAAGAGCAAGCCGAAAAATTCTTGCATACCTGTTTCATGGTGACTCCCTACGATGGATACGTGCGGCTTGCCGAGCGGTTGAACGCGCTGGCGCCCGGGACGTCGCCCAAGAAGACAATGTTCGTCAACAGCGGTGCGGAAGCGGTGGAGAACGCGATCAAGATCGCGCGAGCTTACACGCGCCGGCCGGCCACGATTTGCTTTGAAGACGCCTTTCACGGTCGCACTTGGATGGCCATGTCGCTCACCAGCAAGACGCATCCCTACAAGGCTGGTTTTGACCCGTTGGCCAGCGACGTCTATCGCATCCCGTTTGCGTATTGCTACCGATGTTCCTACTCGCTCGAATATCCGCGCTGCGGCGTTCACTGCGCGCACGCGTTGGAGGACACGTTCCGGCGCTATGTGGCGGCCGAATCCGTTGCCGCTGTGATCTTCGAGCCGGTCTTGGGAGAGGGCGGTTTCATTGCGCCACCGGTCGAATTCCTTCAGATCCTGAGGGACATCTGCAGGAAGCACGGGATTCTTCTGATCGCCGACGAAATCCAAACCGGGTTCGCGCGGACCGGCAGGATGTTCGCTTGCGAGCACTACGGGATCGAACCGGACCTGCTGGTAACCGCAAAGACCCTGGGCGGCGGACTGCCCCTGGCCGGGGTCACGGGGAAAGCAGAGATCATGGATCATACCGGGCCGGGCTCGCTCGGTGGAACCTTCGGCGGGAATCCGCTCGCGTGTGAAGCCGCCCTGGCCACGATCGAGACGATCGAACAGGAGAACCTGTGCGGCCGCGCCATGCTGCTGGGTGACCGCTTCCGCGAGCGCTGTGCGTCCTGGAAGCGGCGATTTTCCATGATCGGTGATGTTCGTGGTCTGGGCGCGATGCAAGCCTTCGAACTGGTGCGCGATCCGGAGACTCGCGCGCCCGCGACAGAGGAAACCACCCAACTCATTCGCCATTGCTATGAGCGCGGGCTGATTCTGGTCGGTGCCGGGACTTATGGCAACGTGATCCGCATGCTCGCTCCGCTGGTCATCACCGGTGAGCAATTTGAGGAAGCACTGAACGTGCTCGAGGGCGGGCTGCAGTCCGTGCAGGACTCCCAGCCCGCTCACCTTGCAGTGGTGAAATAAGCCCCAGTTACGCTTCGGCGTGCCGGTCGGCTAACGCCAGTGCCTGATCCATCACAGACACGCCGAAGTCGATGTCGCTTTTCTCGATGATGAGCGGCGGTGCAATCACGAAGTGGCTGAGCCAAGCTTGCACGGCAACGCCTTGCTTCATCATCTCGCCGGCGACCTGCTCGACGACCATCGGCTTTCCAGCCATCTTGTCGGCCTTGGTATTGAGAGGTTGTTTCGTATTCCGGTTCTTGACCAGCTCGATCGCCCAGAAGAGGCCGAGTCCGCGGACGTCGCCGACAGAAGGGTGCGAGTTCTTGAGTGCCGTGAGCTTTTCGCCGAGATACGGGCCAAGTTCGCGAGCGCGTTTCACCAGCTTCAGACGCTGCATTTCATGAATGGTGGCGACGGCCGGGGCGAGCGTGATTGGATGAGCCTCGTAGGTATGGCCGTGGGCGAAGAAATGCTCGTCAAAGAAAGAAGCGATGCGCGCCGTGGTGGCACAGAGACCCAGCGGCACATACGCCGACGTGATTCCCTTCGCGGTGACCAGAATGTCGGGCTTGACCTTCCAGTGATCGATTGCGAACCATTCACCCGTGCGGCCCCAGCCGCTCATCACTTCGTCGGCGATGAGCAGTACGTTGTGACGGTCACAGATGTCGCGCAGTCTGGGGAAATACTCTGGCGGGGGGACCAAGACTCCGTTGGTTCCCACCACGGGCTCGACCAGAACCGCGGCCACATCGCTTTCGTTCTCGATCATGTGTTCTAAGTAATCGGCGCAGGCAATGTTGCAAGCGGGGTAGGAGTGCTTGATCGGGCAGTCATAGCAATTGACTTCCGGAGCGAAGACCACGCCCTGGCCTTTTCCGGCCGGTTCAACGGGCCATCGCCTCGGGTCGCCGGTCGCCGCGATCGACGCCATGGTCGAGCCGTGGTAGGAACGATAGCGCGCGATGATTTTGGTTTTTCCGGTGAACAGGCGGGCGATCTTGATTGCGGCTTCATTTGCTTCCGTTCCTGAGGTCACAAAGAAGAATTTCTCGATTCCCGGGGGAAGCACGTCGAGCAGCAGTTTGCTGAGCTCCGCCCGCGGCTCGGTGGCGTACACGGGTGAAACATACGCAAGCTTCCGGGCCTGCTCCGCGATGGACTGGATCACCGCCGGGTTCTTATGTCCCAGATTGACGCACATCAGTTGCGCCGAGAAATCGAGGTAGCGCTTCCCGTTTCCGTCGATCATGTAGCAGCCCTCGGCGCCGGCAATGTGCAAGGGCGCCCAGAACTTTTGGAAGCGCCAGGTGCCGAAGGTGAGGCGTCGCGTCCAATCGGAGACTTCCTGGGAGGAAAGAGCGGGCATCATACCAGTAGAGCTCCTTTGAATACGAATGGCCATTTGACAACCCTACACAAGTTGTGCATACTTTCTAAAATATCAGGGTTCTCGACGGAGGGAAACATGGGGCCGCGGTTTTTGACAGGCGATCAATCAAGCCGAACCGCACCGCGAACGACCTGTTGGGAATCGCAGATCCCATGAGCGAGTTCAGCGATCGTCAACTGGGGATGGAGCGCGACATCACCCGTCGCGATTTCGTGAACGGGATGGCAGTCGGCATCGGGGCGCTGGGTGTCGCGCGAACTGCGATGGCCCAGGACCAATCTTCCCCGTCTGCGAACTATCCGGCTACTCGCACGGGCATGCGCGGCAGCCACGAAGGCTCATTCGAAGCTCTGCATGCGCTCAAGGATGGGACCTTTTGGAAGAATGCTGCCAAGCCGGCCGACACGCGGGAAACCTACGACCTGGTCGTTGTCGGAGCGGGCATCAGCGGACTCGCGGCGGCATATTTCTTCCGCAAGCACACCGGCGAGTCGGCACGGATCCTGATCCTGGAGAATCACGACGATTTCGGAGGCCATGCCAAGCGCAACGAGTTTTACATCGGCGGACGAATGTTGTTGGTCAACGGCGGAACGGTGAGCATCAATAGCCCGACGCCGTATAGCAGGGAGGCAGACGGGCTGCTCAAGGAACTGGGGATCGATCCGCCTGCACTGGCTAAGAAATATTCGCGAGGTGGCTCGTTCGCCGAGTTAGGTCTGAGGCCTGCGTTCTTCTTCGATAAAGAAACCTTCGGAGAAGACCGTTTGGTGGTCGGAACGCCGGCGCGAGGCCGCGGGCGTGGAGGGGCTGAAGCAAACGCGATTTCCTGGAAAGACTTTCTTGCCAAGACGCCTCTCTCCGAGCAAGTGCAGCGCGACATCGCGCGATTGGAAGAAGAGTCGATCGACTACATGCCGGGACTGTCTTCGGCCGAAAAGAAAGACCAGCTCTCGCGGATGAGCTACAAGGATTTCCTGCTCTATGTTGCGAAGGTCGATCCGGACGTGATCCCGTTCTATCAAACCCGAACGCAGGGAGAATGGGGTGTCGGCATTGATGCCGAGCCTGCACTCGACTGCTGGGGACAGCGCATGCCGGGCTTCCGGGGCATGAATCTTGAGCCGGGCAGCACTCCCCGTATGAGTTTCACGGCGGCAGGCTATGTCGACGGCGGCTCGTATAACTTCCATTTCCCGGACGGCAACGCGTCCATCGCGCGGCTACTGGTCCGTAAGCTGATACCCCAGGCGGTACCCGGGACGACGGTGGAAGACATCGTGACCGGGGTAGTGGACTATAGCCGTCTCGACCGGCCTGATTCGCGCGTGCGGCTGCGGCTCAACAGTCCCGTGGTTCGGGCGCTGCACCGCGGAAACGTCGCCTCGTCCCGCGAGGTGGAAGTCACTTATCTGCACGGGACGAAGTTGTCCACGGTAAAAGCGCGCGGCGTGGTGATGGCGTGTTGGAACATGGTGGTCCCGTTCCTGTGTCCCGAGATGTCGCAAGCTCAGAAAGAGGCTATGCATTACCTGGTGAAAGTACCGCTGGTCTACACACGAGTCGGGGTTCGTAACTCGACTGCGTTCCAGAACCTGGGGATGTCCGGCGCGTCTTCGCCGGGCATGTACCACACCGGTGTGAGTCTTTCCGGCGGCCCCGACATGGGCGACTACAAGAGCTCGCAAACGCCGGAGGAGCCGATCATTTTGGGAATGACGCGGACGCCGTGCAAACCAGGTCTGCCGGCACGCGAGCAGCACAAGGCTGGACGAGCCGAACTGTTGGCGACTTCGTTCGAAACGTGCGAGCGCAAGATCCGGGATCAACTCTTGCGCATCCTGGGTGGCGGCGGCTTCGATCCGGCGCGTGACATCGCTGCGATCACGGTGAACCGCTGGCCGCACGGTTACGGCTATGAATACAATCCGCTCTTCGATCCCGAGTGGGCGCCTGGCCAGGCGCCGCACGAGGTTGGCCGGAAACGTTTCGGACGGATTACGATCGCCAATTCCGACTCGGCGGCAACCGCTTATACCGACGCCGCTATCAATCAAGCCTACCGTGCCGTGAACGAATTGCTTAACGGTTAACACTCGCGGCGTGTCAAAATGTCGGCGGCGTGTTAATCCAAAGAATTGTCGTTTCTTTCTTGCCGGGATTGTGCCAGCGATGAGGAGTCTTGCTGTCGAAGTAGAAGCTGTCGCCCGCACGTAAGTTGTACTCTTCCTTGTCGAGATAGATCACCAATTGGCCGCTGACGATGTACAAGAATTCTTCGCCATCATGCGAATACCGTTCTCCGCTGCCGGCGCCCGGCTCGACGCGAAACAGGTGTGGTTCCATCGTGATCTTGCCGGAGGCGAGCAGTTCCATGCGGACACCTTCTCCGCCTTGAAGTACTCTGCGCTCGTGAGGCCGGGTCAGAGGCGAGCCCGCGCTTCCGTCTCCGAAAAAATCCAGAATGTTGAGGCCGTAGTATTGCGCAAGTCTTCGCATGATTCCCACCGACGCGCCGCTCTGCGACCGCTCCAGATTGCTCAGGAACCCCACTGACACATCGACCGCTTTGGCGACCGTGGCGAGAGATTCGCCGCGCTGCAAGCGAAGCTTCCTGAGGCGGGGTCCGATGGACGGCTGCTCGGGAGCCGATTCCGTTTGTTTGTGATTCAGCAGACCCTCCTGACGCAACCGGTCGAGGATCGCTGGAGCATTGAGGCCGCGCATTCGCCGAAAGTAGACAGCTCGTCGCAGCACGCGCAGATCGTGCGCGCTATACATGCGATAGTTGCTGCCCGTGCGGACCGGCCGCGCCAATCCGAGTTTCTCCCAGGCGCGCAGCAAAGAGGCAGAGATCCCGAGTCTTTCGGCAACTGTGCCGATCTTCAGCGCCTCGCGAATCACAAGTTCCTTATCGGACTTGTTCTTTCTGGTGCGATCGCGAACGCGCTGCGCTCGCCCGGTCAGTCGCTCCACCGGTCTTGCCTTTCCATCTTCAGCCAAGTTTCTCCCGCAAGGTATTTTACCTCGACTCCGGACGAATCTAGCTGGTAGCAGTCCCGCGGCACCCGAATTGATCACCAGGCGCGTTCCTCATTTGCAACCGCTCCGGCGGCGCAACTATACTGAACATTGCAGATTTATTGTAAGGCCTAAGTCTTGGCGACCCCGAAAGAGAGTACCCCAACCAACTCCGCAAGTCCTCCCGCTACGCTCGTTCGGGCGCTAGGCGTCGGGGACTTGACTTGGCTGTATCTCGTTGCCATCGTAAACCTCAATATCGTTCCGGTCGTCGCTGCCGAAGGAATGCGATCAGCGTGGCTTTGGGCCGCCGCCATTCTGTTCTTCTTTCTTCCACAGGGAATCGCCGTCATCGAATTGGGGGAACGGATGCCGGGAGAAGG
Organism: Terriglobia bacterium; assembly: GCA_963792065.1. Taxonomy (GTDB): domain Bacteria; phylum Acidobacteriota; class Terriglobia; order Bryobacterales; family Bryobacteraceae; genus Palsa-89. The sequence continues at coordinate 724,309 of CAWBUU010000002.1, read as the reverse complement.
GGGGCTTTACCTTTGGACCAAGGAATCGTACGGCGACTTCCACGGGTTCCTGTGCGGCTGGTGCTACTGGCTTACGAACATGTTCTTCGTGCCTTCGCTGCTTTTCTACGTGACCGGTGTCACCGCCTATCTCGGCGGTGCTCATTCGGCGCTTGGGGATAATCGCTTGTTCTTCTGGATCCTCACTAACGGACTGCTGTGGGGGACGATCCTCGCGAACATTCGCGGGTTGGGCGTCGGCAAGTGGGTAAACAACATCGGCGGTATCGGAGCACTCGCTATCGCGTCCGCTTTGATCGTCCTGGCTGTTATAGTCGCAGCCAAACCGGGGCACTCTTTCCCGTGGGGGGACCTGTCAATTCACCGAGTCTCGGGAATCCCTTTCTCTACGATCGGTGTAGTGTGTCTAGCCATGGTCGGTCTTGAAATCGGGCCCGTAATGGGAGACGAGGTAAGAGAATCCGCGTCGCACTTTCCCGCGCGCCATCCTGCTGGGCGGTGTCCTTTGCGCGATTGCATACGTCGGCTCGACGCTCTCTCTGGCGCTCGCCGTCCCACAATCGGAAATGGCCGTCGTGCAAGGCATGATGCAGGCGATCGACAAGATGAGCGCGGAGTTGGGATCCGCATGGATTCTGTTCCCGCTTGCGATCCTCATGATAGCCTCGATCGCCGGTTCTACGTCCGCATGGGTCAGCGGATCGGCCCGCATCCTGTTCGTCTCAGGACTCGACCGCTATCTGCCGCGGTCGTTGGGTAGAGTCCACCCGCGTCACGGCTCGCCGTACGTCGCGCTGATCCTTTTCGGACTTCTGGCTTCGGCAATCATAACCATGAGCTTTGCCGGAGCGTCGGTCCAGGAAGCGTATCTTACCTTGTTGGATCTTGCAGTGGCGTTGCAGATGATCTCGTACTTATATTTTTCGCGTCGCTGCTGCGCCTGGCCTTCTCGCGCAATCTGGCGCGCGTCTATTTCGGAGGACCGCTGTTGCGCGTCGCCTCCACCATAGGAACTCGCAATGACATCCTTCGGACTCGCTACCGCTTTTGCCCCTTCCCATCAGATTTCTTCGATCTGGCTGTTCGAACTGAAAATGCTGCTGACGCTCGGCGCGCTGTTAGGGCTGGCAGCGGCGCTTTTCCGTTACTATTCGCAACAGAGAGCCAGGGTTGATCCGCAGGAGAACGTACTTTCGACATGATCGCATCTGTGAATCCTTACGACGGCGTTACGGTCAAGACGTTTGAGTCTCTCTCCGACCGCGAGATCGATCAGCGCCTCGATCTTGCCCACCGCGCTTTCCTGAGTCATCGCCGGACTTCTTTCGCCGATCGCGCAGCGAACTTGCTGAAAACCGCTGACGCTCCTCGAGTCGGAAAAGTCGCGATTCGGCGCTTTGATGACGGTCGAAATGGGCAAGACCATTTCAGCAGCCGAGGCGGAAGTGAGAAAGTGCGCCTGGGTTTGCCGCTACTACGCGGAGACCGCTGAGCGGGCGTTAGCCGACGAAGCGATTGCGACCGACGCCTCCCGCAGCTTCATTCGCTACGAGCCGCTTGGTCCGGTCCTGGCCGTGATGCCGTGGAATTTCCCGTTCTGGCAAGTTTTCCGGTTTGCGGCGCCCGCGCTGATGGCCGGTAACACGGGATTGCTCAAGCACGCCTCCAACGTCCCGCAGTGCGCGCTCGCCATCGAGGAAATCTTCTCTCGTGCGGGCTGCCCTGAAGGAATTTTTCAGACGCTGCTCATCGGGTCCGGCAAAGTCGCCGGCTTGATTGCGGACGACCGCATTGCTGCTGTCACCCTAACCGGCAGCGAGCCCGCGGGGCGCTCCGTAGCCAGCCAGGCCGGGCAGCACATCAAGAAAACTGTGCTTGAACTCGGCGGCAGCGATCCGTTTGTCATAATGCCGAGCGCCAACTTGAAACAGGCCGTCGCCACCGCCGTGAAGGCGCGTGTCATCAATAACGGCCAGTCTTGCATCGCCGCGAAGCGCTTCATTATCGCGGATGCAATCTACGAGGAATGCGAGCGCCAGTTTGTCGAGCAGATGCGCGCGCTGAAAATCGGCGATCCGATGGACCCCACTACGGAACTCGGGCCACTGGCCACCGCGCAAATCCTCGCTGACCTGGAGTCGCAAGTCGGTCGAGCTGTGGCGGCCGGTGCGCGATTATTAACGGGCGGCCGGAAGGTGAACGGAACGGCGCTCACCTACGAACCCACGGCACTCGCAGATGTATCGCGCTCATCGACCGTCTATTGCGAAGAGTTCTTCGGACCAGTCGCCATGCTGTTTCGCGTGAAGGATGCTCACGAAGCCATCCAAGTGGCAAATGACTCTCCCTTCGGTCTGGGCGCGAGCGTCTGGACGAACGATCCGGCCGAGCAACAATTGTTTATCGAGGGCATTCAGTCCGGCCAGGTGTTCATCAACGCGATGGTCGCTTCGGATCCGCGTGTTCCCTTCGGTGGGGTGAAGAGATCAGGCTATGGACGTGAGCTCGGCGTCGCAGGCATCCGCGAGTTCGTGAACGTGAAGACGATCTGGGTTAGTTAAACCCGCCCAGAGCGATCAGTTTGGTTTCCAGGTATTCCTCGAGGCCTTCTGAGCCGGCCTCGCGCCCCAGGCCGCTTTCTTTCCATCCAGGGAACGGAACTTCGGTGCTCTGCGGCGTCCATTCATTGACGCCGACCATGCCAAACTCCAGGCGCTCGGCGGTTCGAATCGCGGTGCGAAGGTCGTTGGTCCAAACGTACGCCGCCAGTCCATAACGCGTGCTGTTTGCCTGCGCGATGGCTTGGTCGGCATCCTCGAACCTGGCAATCGGCAGGACCGGGCCGAAAATCTCGTTCTGGAAAAGAGCGGTCTCCGGTGGAACGTCGGTCAACACGGTCGGCTCATAGAAATAACCGCGCGGCCGGCTCGGGGACGCCTTCCCCCGATTGCCACGGCGGCTCCAGCGCTACGAGCGCCCGCCACCATTCCCTCTACGCGATCCCGCTGTCGCGCGTTGATGAGCGGGCCGACGTTGGATTCCGGTTCCAGCCCATTTCCCAGGCGAAGCTTGGACACAATAGACGTAACCGAAGCGGTGAACTTTTGCGCGATTTGGCCGTGCACGAAGAAACGCTGCGGCGAAATGCAGACCTGCCCACCGTTCCGAAACTTCGCACTAACGGCGCTTGCGGCCACCTGCTCCAGATCGACGTCCGGAAAGATCAATACCGGTGCGTTGCCGCCAAGTTCCAATGACAGCCGCGTGACGGTTTGCGACGCCCCGTCCATTAGTAGTTTGCCGACGCGCGGGCTGCCTGTGAAGTGGATCTTCGCGCACTTCGGGTTGCGCAGCATTTCCTGGCCCATGCTCTCCGGCTCGCCGCTGATGAGGTTGACTTCACCGCCGGTGAGGCCGGCTTCCAGCAGAATGTTGACCATCTCCATCGCGGTGAGCGGTGTGAATTCAGACGGACGCATTACGACTGTGCATCCGGCTGCCAGCGCTGCCGCTCCGGCGCGCGCAATATTGTAAGCGGGAAAATTCCACGCGGTAATCAGGCCGACCGCGCCCACCGGCTGCTTGATTACGAGCTGGCGCTTGGCTGCGTTGCGCGACGGGATCAACCGGCCATACGCCCGCTTGGCTTCTTCGGCAAACCATTCGAACAGGTCCGCGGCGACGCCCCACTCGCCCTTGGCCTGCAGGAGTGGCTTTCCGCTTTCCTGCACTGTCGTGCGCGCAAGGTCGGCGCGCGCTCCCGCATGAGGTCGGCCGCGCGCTTCAAGCAGGCTGCGCGTTCGTATGCCGTCTTCTGCGACCATCGCGGGAAGGCCGCATGCGCGGACTCAATGGCGAGCCGGCAATCCTCCGCGTTACCAAACGGCACTGTCCGGATGACTTCCTCGGTGGCCGGATTCACCACATCCCACGTCCCTCCATTGGATGCCTCGCGCCACTCTCCACCGATTGACTGCTGATACGTGTAGCTCATCGTTGGTAGACCTTTTCGCCCGCCAGAAACGTCATCTCCACTTTAATATCCGGAAGCGCCTCCGCTTCAACTGCCAGAGGATCTTCGGACAGCACCGCGACGTCCCCAAACTTTCCTGGCTGGATGCTTCCCCGGAGCGACTCTTCGCCCGCCGCGATGGCTCCGCCCATTGTGTACCCATAAAGCGCCTCTTCGGCCGTAATGGCCTGTTCCGGTGCGATCAGCCGCCCTTCCTTCGTGCGTCGTGTGATGGCGGCCATCATCCCGACCAGCGGATAGTCATCTTCCACCACCGGTGCATCCGAGGACAACGCAACCGTCAAGCCGGCATCCAGCATGCCCCGGATCGGATACGTGCGCGGGATGAATTCGTCCGGGAGCATTTCGAGAAAGTTGCCGCCCAAAGAATAAATGAATATGCTCTGTGGCGCAGAGATCACGCCGATCTCTGCCGCTCTGCGGAGCTGATCGGCGCTGGGCAGGCCAAAGTGCTCGATCCGGTGCGCGAACCCGTTCGGGTGAGGTCCGAGGCCTTGGTAGATGTCGAGGACCATGTCGATGGTCACGTCGCCGATGGCGTGCGTCGCGATTCGCCAACCCCGGTCATGGGATTCCTGGCACAGACGCCGTAGTTCTTCTTTCTCGAACCGCAGGGTGCCGCGCGTGTCCGCGTGCCGGTAAGGAATACTCAAAGCCGCGGTGGCGCCGCTGAGACCTCCGTCGGCCAGAAACTTCACCGTGTCGACGCGCAACCTTTCGGAGACATGCTTTTCGGGCAGCGGAACAGCGTCGGCCCGGCCGTCTACCTTTCGAAGCGGCATCACCAGGACCCGCGAAGGCAGCGCGCCGCGACGGTCCATGGCAAGGTAGGTTTCGAGCAATTCCGGAATCACGCCGCAATCCGCAGATGCCGTGATGCCGCACGAAAGCTGGTGTTTCAGGGCCGCTTGCACCGTTTGCTCGTATTCGATGGGTGTAAGAGGCGGCATGACACGGCTGATCAACCCCATCGCCGTTTCGTGTAGAATGCCGTTCGGTTCGCCTCTGTCATCGCGCTCGATTACGCCGCCCGACGGTGTTTCTGTCTGCGCAGTGATCCCTGCCAGCTTCAGCGCGACACTGTTAGCCGAGTAAATATGTCCGCAGGTGCGAGTCAACGCAACCGGCCGGTCAGGAACAGCCAGGTCCAGGTCCCGCCGCGTCGGCTTACGCTTCTCGGCCATGGCGACCTCGTTGAAACCGCGACCCAGCAGCCACGAACCCGCAGGCAGCTTGCGGTCTTTTTCCTGGAGCGCTGCGCGCAATTCAGGAATGCTGGCGGTCTTCCGAAGGTCGACCATCGTGGTCAGAAGATGGCCGATCTTCCAAACGTGAGCATGCGCATCGGTGAAACCTGGAACGACCGTGCGGCCCTCCAGATCGATCATCGGAGAGCCGGTCGGCGCTTCGCTCCGCAGCGTCTTCGAATCGCCCACCCTAGCTATGCGGCCATCGCGGAACGTGACGGCACTGGCCTTGACGCCAGCCATCGTCAGAACGTTGGCGTTATATAGGACCAGGTCCATGGACTGGGAGTCTCTCAGCGAACGCCAGCCGGGACCGCACCCGTGCGTTCCATAACCGTTGTCTCAATCGCGCGCCCTACCGCGTTCAATCCCTCGCGCAGCATATCCTCCGGCATGTTAAGCGGAGGCAGGAAGCGGATGCAATTACTGAACAGCCCGGCGCGAATCAGAAGAACCCCGTTAGCGACCGCCCGGCGAACAATTCCGAGCGTATCTTCTGGCGAGAGCGGCGTCTTCGTATTGCGGTCTCCAACCAGTTCGACCAGCATCATCGGACCAAGCCCGCGCACATCGCCCACGATCGGCCAGCGCGCTTTCCAGTCTTGCAGCACTTCGCGCATCGTGTCGCCCAAGCGATTCGCGTGCGCAAGAAACTTAGGTTGGCTGATCATCTTCAGGGCCTCCAGGGCAGCAGCACACGCGACGGGACTGCCCCCATACGTGCTCCCTACGCCTCCCAGGTGCGCGGAATCCATGATCTCGGCGCGGCCGGTTACGGCTCCGATCGGCATGCCCGCTCCCAAGGACTTAGCCGACACGATCATGTCTGGCACGATGTTGTAGTGCTCGATCGCGAACATTCGGCCCGTCCGTCCGGATCCGCACTGCACTTCGTCGGCGATCATGACGATGCCGTGTTGGTCGCATAGTTCGCGGATGCGCTTCAGGAAGCGCGCGGGGACAGGCAGAAAGCCCGCCTCGCCTTGCACCGGCTCGATCAGGAACGCAGCAACTGCTTTGGCTCCACCTGCGCGACCATCGCGAGATCGAGCTGCCGAATCGCGAAGTCCAGGTATTCGTCCTCGCTCATTCCGCTCGGAATGCCGTAAAGATTTGGAATCGGAAGGCGCACAATCTCGGGCGCGAAAGGACCGAAGCCGCTCTTGAACAACCCGTACTTGCTTGTCAGGCTCAAGGTCAACAGCGTTCGCCCGTGGTATCCGCCCTCGAAGCAGATGACCGTCGAGCGGCCAGTGAACTTCCGCGCCAGCTTGACCGCGTTCTCCACACTCTCGGCGCCGCTGTTAGTTAGGATGGTCTTCTTGGGAAATGTCCCCGGTGTGAGCGTGTTTAACAGCTCGGCCAGCGCCACGTATGGTTCGTAGGTCGCCACCAATGCGCACGGATGAATGTAGCTCGCGGCCTGCCTTTGGATCGCCTTGACTACCGGCTCCGGCGAATGCCCGACCGCCAGCATTCCGATTCCCCCGGCAAGATCAATGAGCGTGTTGCCATCGACGTCGAATATCAAGGCCCCCTCGGCGCGCTCGACTACAACCTCCGTGGCTTTCGCCAGCCCGCTCGGAACTGCTGCGGCTCTCCGCGCCAGAATCTCCTTGGCCTTGGGGCCGGGAATGCTGGCATTCAATCGAATATAGGACATTGCATGCTCCCTCGATGCTCCGCGTACGTCCTTGCTGGAATCGAGAACCAGCAGGACACTGTAGTTGTCACAAACCGGATCGCTGATGTAGCCGGCTAACAATGATCGTGGTTCGAAACCCACGTTCATCTGCATGGTAAGCGTTGGATCCTTGATGCGCCCGCTAACTACGCCCTCATAGTATTGCCTGGCCGTCATCTTGCCCTTCACCGCGCTGAAGCCGGGCATCATCCCCGCCGTTACCTGTCCTTTGAGGCCTAGCTTCCATACCAGTTCTTGACGGGCGGCATAGAGGGCGGTTGCGAGGCCGTGGCCCCGATAATCCGGACTCACGCTGATGTCGGCGCCATAAAGCCATGCGCCATTCGGCTGATGCGAGGTGAGCCACCCGCCTTGGATGATCTCAGCGAAGGTATGGTCGATGTGCTGGAAGTCGAAATCCAGGCGTAGCGTCGTGGCAGCGCCAACCACTGTGTCGCCATCCAATGCGACGAATTGGCCGGCGCCGAACAGCTCCATGTGCTTGAGATAGTGGCAGGCTTTGAAGCGTTCTGCCTCAGCCAGGGTTGGAAAGCATACGCGCTGCAGTTCTTCCAGTTGCGCGGCATGTTCCGGACGCGATTCTGTGATCGTGATTCCGTCCGGAAGCTTGCGATAATACCTCACCGACGCTCCTTGGGTATGCCAAGCTGGCTTTGACAAACCTTACGATAACATGAGAGGGTAACATAAAAGCTAGGCTGTGGTAACGGTTTGCCTGCGATGAATTCACAATCTGTTTCTACCCCGGACGACATACTAGCCGGCAACTAACGAGAATAGGAGCTTTCTGATGTCCGCATCGATAATTTCCGGAATTCGATCCGACGGCCCTGTAACCGGCGAGGACGTGATCCCGCACTTTGTCGGCGGCCGATTGCAGGCAGAAACATCAGGTCGGTTCGGCGAAGTCTTCAATCCCGCTCTCGGAAAGAGAACGCGCAGGGTTGCATTCGCTAACGTTGCTGAGGTGGAGCGAGCGGTTGAGGCCGCAGAGTCTGCGTTTCCAAATTGGGCGTCGCTTCCGCCATTGCGGCGCGCCCGGATTCTGAACCGTTTCCGCGAACTCCTGGAGAGAGATCAGGAGCGCGTAAGGCCAAAATATTCATGCGGCACGACAGTAGTATTTGAGCAAGCCGCCAAGGCGTTCTCTGCATACGACCGATCTCCGAAGCCGCCTGTGGATCGCAGTGTTGGACGGAAACAGCAGGACGTTGCCCTTGCCCTGGTGATTTCGCTCCGCATGAAAATGCTCCACGAACTCGCCCAGCGCACGTCGCAGTGAGGCTTCGCCGAACAAGACCAGTTTCGACAGGCACTCCTGCTTTACTGAGCGGACCCATCGTTCCGCAAAGGCGTTCAGATTGGGACTGCGGGCGGGCAATTGGATGGGCTGGATCCCGCCGGAGGCGAGCGTCGCCCGAAATGACGCGCAGAACTTCGCGTCCCGATCATGCAATGCATAACGCCGCTGATCCACATATCCCCAGCTTTCATCGGTAGCGTTGCGCGCCATTTGTTGCATCCAGGCTTCGTCGGGATGCCTCGTAACTCCAGCCACGTTGACCCGGCGAGTTTCTAGATGAATGAAGAACAGCACATAATAGGTCACCAGCCCGCGCCAGGTGAGCACTTCGACGGTGAAGAAGTCGATGCCAGCAAGGACTGCCATGTGTGACGAAATGAATTCCCTCCAGGTCGTGTTTTGGCTCCGTTTCGGCGCCGGTGCAATGCCGTGCCGCCGCAGGACGTTTCCGATCGTCTCGTCCGACACGCGATACCCGAGGTTAGACAGCGCTCCCGCGATCCGATCGTACCCCCAGCCGGAGTTCTCGCGAGCCATTTGAACGACCAGCGCCTCAATTTCGCGATCGATTCGTGGCCGGCCGGGATAGCTGCGCTTTTTCGATCCATCGAACTTCTGGGCAATGAGCCTTCGGTACCAGGCCAGGATGGTTTCTGGCTTGGCCACACAGGCCACCTGCGCCAGCACCCTCCGCCCGAGTCGCTTACCGATCTCGGCGAGCCTGGACCTCTCCGGATCTGAAAGACGCAAGCGGGCTGGCAAGTGTGCGCGCAGGATCTTGTTTTCGGCGGCCAAGTACTCGTTCTGGAGGAGCAATTCCTGGTTGACCAAGCCGGTCACGTAGGTAAGCAGTCGCAACCACCTGTTGTCCTTCATGTCGAGCGTCCATAATACCCTGGGAGATCAGTGCTTCGAATTTTTTGACTCTCCGGGCTCTCACCGCGATGTTTTGTCGGGCCGAAGCTATCGCGCACTATTCTTACGACGTGGACTGAAGTAATGTTTGTACACCTTCTTGGGTGTGACAGAAACAGTAACTCCTGCGGACCTGCGCATGATTTGGCGCTTCGTTCGTCCCAACCAAGCGAAGCGATTGTTACTTGCGACTTCTTTGTGTCGTCAGCGCCACTCTTCGGGTGCAGTACGTGTTCGTCGCGATGGAAATCGGCTCGTGTCCCATCCGGCGCTGCACGTCACGGAGCATCCCACCGCGAGGAGTAATTCCGTGAGGTTCTCGCGGACCTGCGTCCGTACCGGTTCGTCATTCACGATCGCGACATTGAACGACTTCGGAGTGCGTTCACTGTGGACACCCGTCCAAGCCCCCAAAGCGAATGCCCTACTGTGAACGACTGGGACGATCCGGCGCGAATGTCTGATTACCTGATTCCGGCAAATGAACGTCACTTGCGCCGCATCTTGAAAGAGTTCGTAGACTACACAATTGCAGACGCCCACATGGTTCTTTTCCTAAACGCACGGAATTGTTGCGGACCACACGATTGGTGCCACATAGAGCTGCCGCAATCCCGCTGCGCCGGCTTCACGCGGTTTTCGAACGATTTCGACCACCAGCGAGACACCACCAAAAGCGATTTCGAACTGACGTCATCGGCTGACAGGAATGTAGTCAAAATTGTAGCCGCTCGAAGCCTCCAAGAACCCCAAAACGCCACAATCGGATACAGGTGCGCTAGCGGTGCCGAGACCCGGCGTTGCAAGTAAAGGGCTTGTTTTATTTGGTCGGGGCGGGGCGATTTGAACGCCCGACCCCCTGCGCCCAAGGCAGGTGCGCTACCAGGCTGCGCTACGCCCCGACTGCTACTTTCTTGATTCTAAACCACCCGGGGCCCGCTGCGTAAAAAACTTCACCTCCCGTGAGGGTGGCGCCCCCGAAACATCGATTCCCCAAGTAGAGGAGGAACTGATGAAAATTCAAACGGCCCTGACCCTGATGGTGGCGGCGATGGTCTGGCCCGCGCTCGCCCAAGACACCTTCGATCTGCCGGTCGGACAACCGGGCATCACTCCCATTCATTTCGAACTGCGCAATAGCGGCGCCATGCACATGCCCGACGGCATCGTGTACCAAGGCGACGCGTCGCTGGTGACGCCGCTCGGACGCATGGTGCTGGCGCAGTCGGATCTGGTGTTCGGCTACGCGCCGGGGACCCAGCAGGTGCAGAGCGTGCGCGGCCGGGCCTTCGTTCCGACGCCGCTGAGCGGACAAAAAGTTTCGATCGACAGTCCGGTGATGGCCGAAGTCGGCTACGATCTCGGCGCCAACCTCAAAGACCTGGGCGTGCCGCTGATCGACGATCGCGGCTACCTGTTCTTCAAGTTCGACGCTGGTCTCGCGATGCATATCGGCGAGCCGCCGCCCGAAGGTGTCGAAGACGCAGAAGACACATCGTTCACCATTTCGTTCCCGGCCGGAGCGACCTGCCGCATCATCGTCGATCCGCTCGACCCGATGTATTACTTCTCCGGTGGCGTCACCATCCCGCACAAGAGCAAGAAGAAGACGGACGCGAACGGAACCTCCGACGGCCAACCGCAGCCAGGAGACGGGACCGACGGCAAGAAGGACGGACAGCAGGACCAGAAGGACGACGGCATCACCACCGGTTCCGGTAGCTCCGTTCAGGGACTGTTTCCGTTCCATCCGCTGGTGACCTGGGGCATCGAAGACAAAGCTCGCGACTTCATGGGACACCGTATCCAAACCGGCACGTTCCCCTTGTTCGATCTTCCGGTGTTCGTGCGCGGCCACATGATCACGAATCTCGATCCGCTGGGCACTGGAAGACTGGCGATCGATCCACTGGGCATCGGCTTCGGTCCCATCGTGCAAGCCGGCGCGAACGGTCGTTTCGAATTCTCGCTGGACTTCTTGAAAGGTCTTCCGATATCCGACGTTTTGAACCTGAACCTGACAGTGCCGCTGGGCAAGGCTACCGCTGCCGTTGAGATCGTGAACGACCGGCAACTGGCGTACCTGAGCGGGATCATCGATCCTTCTTTCGATCTCGGATTCGATCTGCTTCTCTCGCACGACGAAGAGCTAAAGGCCGCGGCGCTGGTGAGCTCGAATCTCGACGAAAGCCGGCTCTACCTGGAAGGGATGTACAAAATAGGCGCTAGTGAGTTCGCCAAGCAGCTCGGATTCGACTTGGGCAACATCATTCGTGTCGAAGGCGGGCTGCGCGCCGACCGCACCGGATTCTTCCTGCACGGTCTCTCCGAAGAAGGCCTGTACATGGGACCGATCACGTCGGAGAAACAAATCACATTCGACCTCAATATCCCGTCGGACAAACCAGACGACCGCTATATGCAGCTTGCCGGCCTGATGTATTTCAACGGCATGGGCACCGAGGCGGCGGCGCGCGTTTCGAACGAAGGCCTAACCATCAGCGGAAAACTGACCGCTCCCAAGTTCGACATGACGATGAACGCAGGCGTGAAGCCCGACCCTGCCGGGGCGTACGTGTTCGGAAATATGTCGGTGCCCGAAGCCCTGACTCCGGATTTTCAGGGAGCCATCCAACAGGTTGCCGACGGCGTGAAGCAGGACCTGGATTCCAAACTGAGCACCTACCAGGCCGCCACGAAGAACTTCGAATTCGAGCTGAGCCTGCGCGGCATGCGCACCGTGGTCCCTCCGATCACCGACGCGATCGTCAGCGAGATCGATCGCCAGATCCCGGCGAATATCAATGCCCGCTGGCCGAAGACCAAGACCATATTCGGGACCGTCGAAGCGCCCGGCAAGAGCGCGGCCATCAGCTACGCGAAGGCGCAGGCCGAACCCTACAAGCAGCGGCTGCGAAACCTGAAAGCGCAGATGCAGACCGGTGACAGCGCTACGGTCCGCGCCGCGCTCGACGCTGCGATCCGTGCGGTGCTCGACAATCCGCGCATCCACGTTACCTACAAGGTTCCGGTGGTCGGCTCGACCATTACGATCATCGACTACACGTTCGTCTCTTCCTCGTTACGCTCGCAGCTCAACAGCGCTCTGGACGGCGTTCGCGCGCTGCCCGAAGCGAGCAATCAAAAGGTTAGCGCCGAACAGATTTGGAACCAGGTTCCAAAGCGCGAAATCCTGATGCAGACGGCCAGCGCGATCGAGAACGGCGCCACCGCCGCGATCCCGCGCATCGAGTCCATCGGTTTCCAGTTCCCGCTGAACTCGGTGGAATGGAACTTCCAGGCGGTGGTTACGCAGCAGGGCAAGAGCTCGACAGTGAACGTACGCGTCGCGCCGGACAACATCGCCTCAATCGGAATCGAGATCGGCAAGGCGTTGGCGCAGGTTCTGTAACCAACAAGCGCACGAAGCTTGAGCGAATGGCGGGCGTTGAGCAATCAGCGCTCGCCTGGTTGTTTCTTTGGTGAGCCTGCGGCCTGCTCCTGAAGTCGATGAAACCTCGCAAGTCTGCCTTCTGCCAAGAGCGTCTGCTTGCCCTTGCTGCCATCGTCGGCTCGAATCGCGGGAAGACTTCCCACCAAAAGCGGTTCGGCCTCCTTGTACTTCCCCAATGACATCATACAATCGCCTAGCGCATTCTCAACGTATGCGATCGCGACGTCGCCCTTTGGCATGATCTTCTTTCTTGCCGACAAGGCTTCGCGCAGGTAAGCTTCCGCCTCTTGAGGCCGCTTAAGATCCAAGAGCGCGCTGCCAAGGCCATAGAGCGCGACGGCACGGTCCGTGTCGTCGGCCTGCCAGTTCTTTTTGCCAATTTCCAGCGCCTCGCGATAGCTCGCCTCCGCGGCCGCCTGATCGCCTTTGTAATGCAATATCTCGCCAATTCGCACGATCGCTCGCAGGCGCTTCCGGCCATCGGGCTCGGTTTTGGTTCGATAGACGCGCTCCGCTTTGCGCGCGTACTGTTCGGCCTCCGCATACTTACCCCAGGCTTCGAAGTTGCCGGCGATATTGTAATAGCTGAGCGCGGTTTCCGGATGTTCATCGCCGAAAGCCGCCCTGAATCTGTTCATCGAGTCTTCATAGTAGGAGTCTGCCGTTTTGTAATCTTGCTTCATGTAGTTCAAGTTTGCCAGCGCATCTATGACGAACGCGACATTCAGGTGCGTCTCACCGAGCCGCTTTCGAAATATGTCCATGGCCTCTTTTAGTAGCACGGTAGCTTCGTCGTATTTCTTTTCCTGAGTCAGCGGGTTTGCCAGGTTGGTCATGGCCTTGGCGACGTCGGGATGATCGCGGCCTAAGATTCTGATGCGGCCGGCCAGCACTTCCCGGAAGGCGCTCTCGGACTCAGCGAAGTTGGAATGGCTGAGATAGTAACCGCCGAGATTGTTCACAACCTGCAGCGTCAGCGGATCGTCGTTGCCCAGCATCTTCCGCCGGATTTCGAGAGACTCTTTGAACAACTGCAGGGCCTCCTCGTCGCGGCCCGAGCGGCTGACAACGCCGGCGAGGTTGTTGAGGCTAGCCGCCAGCAGTAAAGTATCCGGGTTGGGCTGGCTGCGGATCAGCGCGATGGCCTCGCGATGAAGTTGCTCAGCTTGCTTGTAATCGCCTTGGTCTTCTAGCTGGATGGCGAGTCCGTTCAGGCTGGGCACCAGCTCATACGACTGGTTCCCGAAAAGCTGGCGGCGCATGGACAGCGACTGCTGCGCGTACTTCAATGCCGCGTCGTAATCCCCCAAGTCCCGCACAATCGTTGCGAGATTCGAAAGGCTGGCGGCTACGTCGTTGTTACGCTCGCCCAGCACGCGACGCCGCGTCGCAAGAGCCTTCTCGAATAAAGGGCGCGCGCTGGCATAGAGGCCCAGACTTCGATAGACCTTGGCGATCTCGGTCATCATCGTGGCCTGGACTTCGGGCTGCTGCGCAAGTTCCGTTTCGATGCGTTTCGCGCCACTGTCGAGAATTTCGCGCGCCGTGATGCTGGCGCCCTTGGTCCGGGTGGGGTCAGCGCGGCTGAACAGGTCAGAAAGGAACGCAGCGACTTGTTCCGATTTTTGCCGCTCGAGCGTGGCCGCGTCACGTTCGCGTGCGATGCGATTGGCTTGCACCGCCATGGTGATCGCGAATGCGACGATAAGCAGCGCCACCGCTGCAGCAGCCGCCACTCCCACCCGGTTGCGCCGGACGAACTTGGCCGCACGATAGCTCCAGGTGTCCTGGCGCGCCACCACCGGGTAGCCTTCGAGGAAGCGCCGCAGGTCTTCGGAGAATTGCTCGGCCGACGCGTAGCGGCGCGACGGTTCCTTCCGTAGAGCCATCAGCAGGATGTTCTCCAGGTCGCCGCGCAACTCTCGGCGCGTGGTGGATGGTCGCGTCGGCTCGGTCATGCAGATGGCCTGTTCCACCGAGTGTGGGTCGGTGGCTGTGAGCTTGTATGGAAGCGCGCCCGTGAGCAACTCGTACAGCAGCACGCCCAATGCATAGACATCCGTTGCGGTGGTGATCGGTTCGCCGCGGACCTGCTCGGGACTCGCGTAATCGGGCGTCATCAGGCGCGCCTGCGTTTGAGTCTGCGAGGAGGCCGCGGGATCGAGCAGCTTCGCGATGCCGAAATCCAGCAGCTTCGGCTCGCCTTCCTTGGTCACCAGGATGTTCCCCGGCTTCAAGTCGCGATGCACGATCAGATTCTGGTGCGCGTATTGAACCGCCGCGCAGACTTTGCGGAACAGCCGGATTCGATCGCGGATCGAGAGTTCGCGGCGCCGGCAATACTCGGCGATCGGCTCTCCGTCAACGTACTCGATCACCACGTACGGCGTGCCGTTGGGAGCTGCGCCTCCGTCCAGCAGGCGCGCGATGTTGGGATGATCCAGACTCGCTAGAATCTGGCGCTCGGTTTTGAAGCGCTCGAGCATTTCCGGCGTGAGCAGATTGGGGCGCACCAGTTTGATGGCCACCGTCATGTGGAACTGGTCGTCGTCGCGCTCGGCCTGGAATACCGCGCCCATACCGCCGCGTCCGAGCAGGTGCATGATGCGATAGGGTCCGAAGCGATCGTCCGGCGCCGGTTCCCAGAGGACCGAGAACGCTGAAGCCGCGCCGCGGATTGCATCGCCGACTCCCGTGGCTTGGGCCTCGTGCAGGATCAGCGATTCGGCTTGGCCGCGCAGGTCGGCATCGTCGGGGCAGGCGTCAGACAGCCATTGGAGCCGCCGCTCGGCAGGTACCTCCATGGCGCCGTCGAAAAGTTCCTGCAAGCGCTGCCAGCGGGCCGCTTCCACCAATCGCCTCCGCGAAAACACCATCGTATCAGGGATGATAAATGCAGTGACCGAGGACCAGCAGAAGTTCACGCAACTGCTCGCCGAGGCCGGCCGCGGAAATTCCGAGGCGCGCCGGCTGGTGGCGCCGCTGATCTACGATGAGATGCGGCGCCTGGCGCACGCGCAACTGCGCGGCCGGCGGCCGGACCAGACACTGCGCACTACAGCGCTGATCAATGAAGCGTACATAAAGCTGCTGGGCGCGCAAGTGGAGTTCAACGACCGCGTCCACTTCTATGCCGTGGCCGCGCGCGCGATGCGAATGATCCTGGTGGATTCGATTCGTGCAGCGGGCCGTGAGAAACGCGGCGGGGGAGCAGCCAAGGTGACACTCGAAGAGGGAATGGCGCTCAGCGATTCGAACGAAACGCTGTTGGATGTCGACGATGCACTGCGCCGTCTCGAAGAACAGGACCCGCGCAAGGCATCGCTGGTCGAGTTGCACTACTTCGGCGGCCTTTCGTACGAAGAAATCGCAAAAGAAGTGGGAATTTCCGAAGCCACCGTGCATCGGGAGCTGCGCATGGCGAAAGCGTGGTTGCGGCAGGCATTGGAGGGATGAGGGCGAACCATGCGCGCCTATCTTGCCGCCATGACCGCGTCCACTTCCTGACGAATCCGCGACTCATCCCACCCCAGTTTGCTTCCGAGCGCTTCCGCCAATGGCAGCAGCGTCGCCGCATTCCACCGCAGCTCGTAGCCGACATACGTTGAAACGAACAAATAGTCGGACAAATGTTGTTCCATGGCGTCGCCGATGCCGCGTTCGACGCTTCGGAAACGGCGTGTGTTCGGTCCGGTGCACCGCGGCCAGCGCCGGCGCGATTTCCCGGCACACCAGATCGGCCGCCTCTTCGCTCATCTTCCGGTAGGTGGTGTACTTGCCTCCGGCGATGTGCAGAATGCCGTCGGGCGAATTCCAGATGCGATGGCCGCGGCTGGCGCTGGTCGCCGATCCTCCCGTGCGAATCAAGGGCCGCAGCGAACTGAACGTTGACACCGGCGCTACGCCGTCCGTTCCGGGAAAAAGCTTTCGCACCACGCCCGCCAGATAGTCCGGTCTCCGCCTGCGAAATGTGCACTCGGTCCGGCGAACCGCGTTGCTCCACGTCCGTGGTTCCCACCAGCGTGAGTTGATTCTCGCTGCCCCAGGGAATCAGAAACACGATGCGTCCGTCCGGTTCGAAATGCGCGATGGCGTGATCGCCGGCGCCGACCCGCGGGATCACGATGTGCGAACCGCGTACCAGCCGCAGCAGCTTCGCCATCCATCCATGCGCCGCGCGTGTCCACCAGTTTGCGGGCCTGAATCTCGAATCGCTCGCCGGTCAGCGCATCCGTGCAGTCGCACGCGCCAGATCTCGGGGCCGTCGCGTCTCCAAGCACTCCGCCTTGACGTAGTTCGCGGCGTGCGCGCCGTGCGCGATCGCGTCCAGGATGTTTTCGACGATCGAATTGCGCCGAATCCACCGCGCGTCCCAAAAGATCGCCGCCGAATTGAGCCCGTCCAGCTCAGTCCCGGATCCATCCCGGCCGCTTCCTCGCGCGAAATTCCACGATGCGGTTCGATCGCCTCGGACCCGGCCAGCCGATCATAGAGCCACAAACCCGTTCCATAAAGCAGCCGGGGCCAGGCGCCGTACATCGGCAGCAGAAATTTCAGAGGCCGTACGAACTCGAGGCGCGATTCTCGAGCAGAACGGAGCGCTCGTGCAGCGCTTCCCGGACCAGATGGAATTTGCAGATACTTCAGATAGCGCAGGCCGCCGTGAATGAGCTGGGAATTCTTGCCGCTGGTGCCGGAAGCGAAGTGCCTTTGCTCGACGAGGCCAACGCGCAACTCGGTGCGCGAGTGTTCGGCGCGCAAGGCCAGGTCGCGAAGCACTCCCGCGCCGTTGATGCCCCCGCCGATCACCAGCACATCGAGTCGCGCTTCTTTCAGGCGTTGGATTTGTTCACGGCGCGCTGCGCTCACGTACTAGCAGCTTAGCGTAGGACGCGAGCATGGGGACCGCAAAAAACTTGTCGCGCATGAGCCGCCTGATACCGGGGCCGCATGCGCGACGAGAATTCTACGAGAGCTGGCGTCAGCCCTTCGTGTCTCTTCCTTCGGTCGGCTCTTTTTCTTCTTGCTCTTCTTCTTCTTCTTGGTTTCCTTCTTGGTGTCGTCCTGGGCCTTGGGGCTGGCGAACAGCGCGGTCGTTCCCACTACCAGGGACAGGCCGAGCATCAGGGTCATCAATTTCTTCATTGAGCGATCTCCTTCGTGTTAGAAGCTATGAGTTAACTTCCGGTCCCATAATTTCAGTCCAAGATGAACTTCGGCTTAAGTGGCTATTAAAATGCGCTTCATTCTGAGCATGCTAATCTGGGCACCAGTCACAGGCCAGCGACAATCTGTGCATTCGAAGCTATCTGATTCAGAGAGCATAATCTTACGCCGCGAAGTGGACAGCCGTCCGGGACGCTGCGTTCTCCGGGCATCGCTTATGATCTGGTTGGATGAAAAAAGAGCAACTCGCCAGAAAGCTCGCCAAGGAATCCCATATTTCGACCGCCGCCGCCGCCGATCAGCTCGACCGCATCATGAGCGATCTTTTCCAGAAAATGCGCAAAGGACAGAGCGCCTCGCTGCCCGGCTTGGGAACTTTTCGGTCCGGGCGAGAAGAGGATTTTCAAGTTCGATCGCGACGCGTCCGGCGGTGCTCGGCCAGACCAAGAAAGGCTCCCGATGAAGCGCGGACTCGCGCGTCGCCTGTGCCAGCGGACCAGAGCATCGCCTTGACGCGACAACGTCGCGCGCATCCTGCGGCACGCGCTGGAGCACGGCAGCGCGGTGGACATCGACGGGCTGGGCACGTTCCTGCCGGGCCGCAACCAGGGGTTCCGCTTCGTCGCGCAAACCAAGCCGCGCGTCTTCATCGCCTATGTCGAGGAGGATCTCTGCGCGGCGAAGAAGCTGTATCGAGGCCTTCGAGCAACGCGGGCTTCCGTCCCTGGCTCGACAAGAAAAAACTGATGCCGGGGCAGAACTGGCCGCGCGCCATCGAGAACGGCGATCCATACTTCGGATTTCTTCGTGGCTTGTTTTTCGCGGCGCTCCACCACCAAGCGCGGCAGCCTTCCACAGCGAGCTGCGCTACGCGCTGGCGTGCGCGGCCCGAGTTCCTCTGGACGAGATCTTCTTCATCCCGGTTCGCCTGGAAAATTGCGTTCTGCCGGGCCGGATCTCGAAGAAGATTCAATACGTGGATCTGTTTCCGGATTGGGAGGCGGGATTGAAGCGAGTGCTCGGCGTGATTGGCCGGCCAGCAAGCCGAACCGCAGGCGCAAACGCTCCCGCTGGCCGGTTAGGCTAGCGCTTGCGCGCTCAATCTTTCTTGCGGATCGATTCGGCGTCCTTGGCATCCGGCGCAAGCTCCAGATATTTCGCGTAGGCCTCGCGAGCCGCCTGCTTGTCCTTCATCTTCTCTTCGCTTTCGCCGAGCCGCAGAAACGCCTCCGCGTACGTCGGATTCCATTTGGTCGCCTCGCGGAACCGGCTGGCGGCAGCCGTGTAGTCGCCCTTCTTGAAGTAGATAATTGCCGACCCTCACGTCGCGCTCGGCCTCCAGCGGATTGAAGGCGTATTCTTTCGGCTTGAGGCTCTCGTCCTCTTCGGGCGGCAGCTGCTCCTGCTGCTGCGCCTTGGATTCGTGATTGCTTTCGCTTTCTGATCGCGTCTGCAGCTCCTGCGGCCACAGCGCGCCGGCCAGAACAGATGCCAGGACCAGGCTTCGTCCCACCACGATTCCAGTATAACTAGGACCCGAAAACGCCACGAAACAGCGCGATCATGTCGGCGAACGCCTGGTCGGTCGATTCCGGATCGTAGCGCGGCCCTTCGTCGCGCATGAAGGCGTGCTCGGCCGGATAGAGTTTCATCGAGTAGTTCACGCGCGCCTCGCGCAGCTTGCGGTCGATGGCCGCGCGGCCCTGTTCGGGCACGTGCGGATCTTGCTGTACCAAAGACCATCAGCAGCTTTCCGCGGATCTCGCCCGCGCGCGCCAGCGACCCGGCATCCTCATCGAGTCCCAGCTTGCCATCGTGGATTCCCGTGCCGTAGAAGCAGACCGTGGCGCGCACGTCGGGTTCGAGCGCGGCGCGAAACGCCAGGTGCCCGCCGATGCAGAAGCCCATCGCGCCAAGTTTGCCCTGGGCCACCTGCGGATGCGTCGCAAGATAGTTGAGCGCCGCGCGGCGATCTTCATCGAAGTGCGCCACCGGAGTCTTGCTGGGCGTCCGTCAGCCCGCGCGTTCGGCCGGCGTCGTCGAAAGGAATCGCGGAGCCCGGCGGTTCGATGCGGCGATAAATCTCCGGCGCGGCGATGACGAATCCGTAGCCCGCCAGCCGCGTACAGGCCCGCAGCATCGGCCCGGTGAGTTGGAAAATGTCGGAGTAGCACAGAATGCCCGCGTATCGGCCCGGGCGGCTTGCGGCGCCGCCACGAACATGCGCATGGGCGGTCCGCCCGCGGGAATATCAACCGTACCGGTGCTCACCAGCATCGCTCAAATGATACGTCATTCGTTGACCGGCCTGCGACAATAGAAGTAGATCCCGACCGCATGGAGCTTCGCGACAAAGCGGCCAACTGCCTCTGCTGCCGGGAGTCTATCTCTACAAGGACGAGCACGGCACCGTCATCTACGTGGGCAAGGCCAAGAACCTGCGGTCCCGCGTGCGCAGCTATTTCAACGAGGACCGGCTCGCCGACGTCAAAACCGGCACGCTGATCTCCGAAGCGCGCGACATCGAGTACATTCTCGTCGACAACAACAAGGAAGCGCTGGCGCTCGAGAACAATCTGATCAAGCAGTGGAAGCCGCGCTTCAACATCCTGCTGCGCGACGACAAGACGTTTCCGTATATCAAGCTGACCAACGAGAAGTATCCGCGCGTGTACGTGACGCGCCGGCTGATCAAGGACGGCTCGAGCTACTTCGGCCCGTATTTTCCGGGCAACCTGGCGCACCGGCTGGTGAGCTTCATTCACCGGCATTTCAAGGTGCCGTCCTGCAAAGTGGATTTTTCGCGCCACCACACGCATCCGTGCCTGGAGTATCACATCCATCGCTGTTGGGGGCCGTGCGTCGAGGGATTGACGACGGACGAGCAATACGCCGCGGCGGTGCGCGACGTGCGCCTGTTTCTGGAAGGCCGGCTCAAGGATCTCGCGAAAGGTCTGCGCGCGCGGATGGAAGAGGCTTCTCAAGACACGCGCTTTGAGGAAGCCGCCGCGCTGCGCGACTTGATCTCGACCGTCGAGGAGATGGAAGAGAAGCAGAAGATCGCCGCGGCCGACGGCGACAACATCGACATCCTGGCTTACTACGCCGAGCCGCCGCTGGTGGCCGTCAATCTGTTTCACCTGCGCAACGGCCGCATCGTCGATCGCCGCGAGTATTTCTGGGAAGACGTGTTCGATTTCGAGCCGGCGGAATTCTTCTCCTCGTTGCTCAAGCAGATCTATCTCGACCAGCCCTACATCCCCAACCGCATCCACGTGCCGGTGGACTTCGACGATCGCGAGGAGCTCGAGGACCTGCTGAGCGAGCGGCGCGGGCGCAAGGTGGAAATCCAGACGCCGCAGCGCGGCCAGAAGAAAGCTCTGCTGGCTCTGGTGGAGACCAACGCGAAGCACGCGTTCCACCAGCGCTTCCGCGTGATGAAGCCGTCGTCGAAAGCGATCCAGGAAGCCGCGCAGGACGTGCTGGGCCTGCCCGAGCCGCCCAAGCGCATCGAGTGCTTCGACATTTCGCACATCCAGGGCACCGACAAGGTCGCGAGCATGGTGGTGTGGGAAGACGGGCGCATGAAGAAGTCGGACTACCGCAAGTTCATCATCCGCACCGTGGTGGGCAACGACGATTTCGCGTCCATGCGCGAGGTGATCACGCGCCGCTACTCGCGATTGCAGGAAGAGAAGAAGGCTTTTCCAAGCTTGATTCTGGTAGACGGAGGGCTGGGGCAATTGCACGCCGCCGCCGAGGCGCTGGAGGCGATCGGAGTGATCAACCAGCCGCTGGCGTCGATCGCGAAACGCGAAGAGATCATCTACGTGTTCGGTCAGGAGAACGAACCGATCCAGCTCGATCACTATTCGCCGGTGCTGCACCTGATCCAATTGATCCGCGACGAAGCGCACCGTTTCGCGGTGACGTTCCACCGCACGCGCCGCAACGCCGCGCGCCTGACGTCGGAGCTGGAGCAGGTGGAGGGCATCGGAGAAAAAACGATCGCGCGCCTGCTGCGCGAGTTCGGCAGCCTGGAGCGCGTGCGAGAAGCATCGTCGGAAGAACTGGCCAAGGTGGTTGGCCCGGCCGCCGCGCGCCGCTTGCGCGATTTCTACAACGCGCAAGGCGCGCAAGAATTGAAAGTCGTGAACTAGTCCGAAGCGTCGGCTCTTCGAACTGGCTATCGCCTTCACGAGCTCGTTTTCAATGCACGCTGCGGCGTGATCTCTGAAGCTTTCGGCGGAACTTGTCGCGAAGGTTTGGGCCGCGGTAAGGAGGCCGTCATTGCCTCTTTGAATCAAGTCCAGCATGTGCACGCCTCGGTCGCGATACCGTTCGACGATAGCCACGACCAAACCGAGGTTCGCTTCAGCCAAGCGAACACCCTGTTGGTCCGGTTTCTCGCCGAGGATCGCGGCTCGTGGTATGAAGTCTTGCCCTGCCCGACCGACAAGGGCATGGCCTATATCCGCGAGCAGATGCGGGTCCGCGAAGCGCAGCAAAAGAAGATCGCACAGCTCGCCTCCGAGCTCAAGGATCCGCTGCTCGCCGAACTGAAAAGCCTGGTCAAGGAACAGCGAATCATCGACGCCATGAAAAAGTATCAGGCCGCCACCGGAGCCGACTTGACCACATCGCGAATGGTGGTCAAGGTTCTCGAACAGCAACGCTAAGTCTCAGTACCGGAAGTGGCGGATCCCGGTGAGCACCATCGCCAAGCCGAGCTTGTTCGCCGCCGCGACTGCGTCGGACGCAAGGTGTTGAGATAGTCACAAACGGTCTCTAACACCGCTCTCTGATATGGTGGACTTTCGGGAGGTATCGGTCTGAGTGACCAAATGGTCGCGCTGCTTCGCGGTCAAGTCACCGAGATCGTCGCGGGATCGATATTCGTTTTTGTTGGATTGGCGGCCTGCTCCATAGCTGCGCTTCGCCGTCGAAGCGGCGTGCGGATCTTCATGTGGCTAGGCATCTGGAGCGCGATGTATGGCGCCGCGCAATTGAGTCAATTGCCGGCCGTCGTAGCGGCATTGCCGCGTTGGCTCCAGAGCGGCGCTCCTTTCGCAAACACCTCGATGACCTTCCTGATCGTGGTAGTTGGTTCGCTTTGCTTTGCGGAATTGAGCCTCGGCGGACTGCGGTTCCTGATTCAGGTGATTGCCTGGCTGGGACTGGCGCTTGCTGTCGCCGCCATGGCCTTCTTTGTTGTTACCGGCTCCAACGAGCGGTTGATGCTTTACAACAACCTGCTCGCGACCTGCGCACTCCTCGCTCTGGCGGTCGTTCTGGCAGTGCCCAGATTGGCTCGCAATTACCTCGTTCTGCCCGACCGTGGCGTTCTGGCAATCGGCACGCTCGCTTTCGCGCTCGAAGCCCTGTATGTCAATCTTTCGCGTCCCTTCGGTTTCGAGACGCCGCGCCTTCTGGACCACCTCGGCTTCGGAATTCTGCTCTTC
This sequence comes from Terriglobia bacterium, assembly GCA_963792065.1. Taxonomy (GTDB): domain Bacteria; phylum Acidobacteriota; class Terriglobia; order Bryobacterales; family Bryobacteraceae; genus Palsa-89. The sequence goes on along the minus strand of CAWBUU010000002.1, from coordinate 701,024 downwards.
TCCTTTGGATACGTCGCTCTGCAACTTGTCTTGGCCAACGAACGCCGCTTGCTCTCGGTTGAAAGCGAACTCGCGATCGCCCGCGAGATACAGACCTCAATCCTTCCCAGTGGCGTTCCTGATATCGACGATCTTCGCATCGTCGCCGCATACCGCCCGATGACCGAGGTCGCCGGCGATTTCTACGAGTTCATTCCGGTCGATCAGAAGCGAGTTGGAATCCTTGTCGCTGACGTTTCCGGACACGGCGTGCCCGCCGCGCTGATCGCGTCGATGATCAAGGTGGCCGTGCAGTCGGTTGTTCCTGCGCACAAGACCCGCGGGCAGTGCTGCTGGGGCTGAACCGGATCCTTTCGGCGCAACTGCGCGGCCAGTTTGTCACCGCCGCTTACTTGTGGCTCAATACAGAGGACCACCAAGCCCTTTACTCAGCCGCCGGGCATCCGCCCCTTGTACTCTGGAGGCGAGGCCAGCTCGAGCGCATTGAGAGCAACGGATTGCTTTTCGGCGTGAGGCAGGATTGCGAATATCCCGTTTGTTCCATGCCAATCGACTCAGGCGACCGCTTCCTGCTTTACACCGACGGTGTCACGGAACCCGAGAATGCCGGAGGCAATTCCTTCGGCGACACCCGGCTCGAACAAGTCGTTCGCGACAATCAGGAGCGCCCGCCCGCTCGGTTGTCGGATGAACTGCTCTCCGAGATATCGCACTGGCAGCCTGATTCCCTGACCCAGCAGGACGACATCACTCTGATCATCGTGGACGTGGCTTAGCGAGGCCAGGACGCTTTGGGTTTGCTGATGCGTCACGGGCTAGTGCCGGAAGTGGCGGATGCCGGTGAACACCATCGCCAGGCCCAGCTTGTTCGCCGCCGCGATCACTTCTTCGTCGCGCACTGAGCCGCCCGGTTGAATCACCGCCGTGATGCCGTGCTTGGCCGCTTCTTCGATGCCGTCCGGGAATGGGAAGAACGCGTCCGACGCCAGCACCGTGCCCTTCAAGCGGCAGCACAGATTTCATCGCGCCGACTTTCACCGAATCGACGCGGCTCATTTGCCCCGCGCCTACGCTGACGCTTTGGCCGGCGCGCGCGTAGACGATCGCGTTGGACTTCACGTGCTTGCACACTTTCCAGCCGAACTCGAGCGCCTTCCATTCTTCCTCGCTCGGCGCGCGCTCCGTGGCGACTTTGCACTCCGCTCGCGTCGAGCCGATGCGTGTCGGCGGTCTGCACCAGGTATCCGCCGCTGATCGATTTCACCACCGGTTCGTCCGCGGGCGCCGGCGCCATCTTGAGCAGCCGCAGATTTCTTCTGCCCTGCAAGACGGCGAGCGCGCCAGGTTCGTAATCCGAAACGGCGATCGCTTCCACGAATAGCTGCGCGATCTCCCGCGCGGTCTCTTCATCCAAAACTCGATTGAACGCCAGCACGCTGCCGAAAGCCGACACCGGATCGGCTTCGAGCGCGCGCTTGTACGCTTCGACCAGCGTCGCGCCCTCGGCGCATCCGCATGGGTTGGTGTGCTTGATGATGGCCGCAGGCGGGCTGATCGAACTCCTGGATCAACTGCCAGGCCGCGTCCAGATCCACCAGGTTGTTGTAGGAAAGCTCCTTGCCTTGGAGTTGCTCGGCGCCGGCGATTCCGCCGCGACGGTTCGAATACAGCGCGGCCTTCTGATGCGGATTCTCGCCGTAGCGCAGATCCAGCGCGCGCGGCGCGCGAATGTCGAGGAACGCCGGCAATCCCGATTCCGCTTCGACGCCGATCGAAGCCAGCCGCGTGCTGATCGCGCGATCATACGCCGCCGTCAGCGTGAACGCCTTCTGCGCCAGCCGCCACAGCGTCGCCTCCGAAAGCCGGCCCTTGCACTCGTGCAGCTCTTGCAGGATGGCCGGATAATCGTCCGGCGAAGTCACCACCGCGACGTCCTGATAATTCTTCGCCGCCGCGCGGATCAAAGTCGGCCCGCCGATGTCGATGTTCTCGATCAGCTCCGCCATGTGCACGCCCGGCTTGGCCGCGACCTTTTCGAACGCGTACAGATTCACCACCACCATGTCGATGGTCCCGATCTGGTGCTCGGCGAGCGACTTCATGTGCTCGGCATTTCTTCGAATCGCGAGAATGCCGCCGGCGATCCGCGGATTGATCGTCTTCAGCCGGCCATCCAGCATCTCGGGAAAACCGGTCAGTTCGGAAACCTCGCGCACCTTGACGCCCGCCTCCTGGATCGCGCGCGCGGTCCCGCCAGTCGAAACAATTTCCACGCCCAGGTCGCTCAAGGCCCCGGGCGAAATCTACGATGCCGCTCTTGTCGGTGACGCTGATCAACGCTCGTTGAATTGCACTCATTCTCTACAATGGTAAACGTGTCTCACCCCGTTACGCTAATCCCAGGAGACGGCATCGGCCCGGAAGTCGCCGAAGCCACGGTCCGCGCTGTCAACGCGACGGGCGTTTCCATTGACTGGCAGCGCGCCGACCTGAACGCCAGCATCATTTCCAAATCCGGACAAGTGCTTCCGCCGCACGTGATCGAGTCGCTCGAACGAACGCACGTCGGCATCAAAGGTCCCGTGACCACGCCCATCGGCGGCGGATTTCAGAGCGTCAACGTGGCGCTGCGAAGGCACTTCGATCTCTACGCCAATGTCCGGCCGGTGCATTCGCTGCCGGGCGTCAAGTCGCGCTTCAACGACGTGACCATCGACATGGTGATCTTTCGCGAGAACACCGAAGACCTGTACTCCGGCCTGGAGCACGAGGTGGTGAAGGACGTCGTCACCAGCCTGAAAGTGATCACGCGCATCGCCTCTATCCGGATCGCGGAGTACGCTTTTGACTTCGCGAAAAAGTCCGGGCGCAAGAAGGTGACTGCGATCCACAAGGCCAACATCATGAAGCTGGCCGACGGGCTGTTCCTGCGATGCTGCCGCGAAGTGGCGCAGCGCTACCCGGAGATCCAGTACAAGGAGCTGATCGTGGACAACGCGTCCATGCAGCTCGTCATGCAGCCCTGAAGTCTTCGACATTCTTCTGCTGCCCAACCTGTACGGCGACATCGTGTCGGACCTCGCCGCCGGTCTGGTGGGTGGCCTTGGGCGTTGTGCCGGGCGCGAACATGGGCGACCGCGATGCGGTTTTCGAAGCCGTGCATGGCAGTGCGCCAGACATCGCCGGTCAGGGCGTCGCGAACCCGACTGCGCTGATGCTGTCGTCTGTTCTGATGCTGATCCACCTGGGAGAGCATGAGGCCGCGACACGGCTCCGCACCGCGATCGAACGGGTTTATGCGGAACAAAAGCACGTTACGCCCGACATCGGCGGCCGCGCATCCACCATCGAATTCACGGATGCCGTAATCGCGAATCTGGCCTGACGTTCAGCAAGCTTTCACCGGGCTGTCATGATTTTGTAACCTAGTTCAAGGTACCTTCATAGTGAAGCCCGCAGCGATACCCATGAAGAAAATCGTACTGATCGAGGATGACTCGGATCTTTTTGCCCTGGTGAAGTACAACCTGGAGAAGGAAGGATTCGCCGTCGCCGGATCGCAAACCGGCAAGGGCGCGCTCGAGCTGTGCCGCCGCGAGCGGCCGGATCTCATCATTCTGGACATCATGCTGCCGGATTCGGACGGCCTGGAGATCTGTAAAGGTCTTCGCAATCACTCCGAGCTGGGCCACGTGCCCGATCATCTTTTTGACGGCGCGCGTTTCGGAAACAGACCGCATTCTGGGACTGGAATTAGGCGCCAACGACTACATCGTCAAACCATTTTTCATCCGCGAATTGATCGCGCGCATCAAGAATCAATTCCGCACCCAGTCCGCGCCGGCGCGCACCATTCGGGCCGGGGCGCTGGAACTCGATCGCGCCAGTTGCCGCGTGCTGCTGAGAGGCAGCGAGATCGCGCTAACGGCCACCGAATTCCGGCTGCTCGAGTTTCTCATGAGCCGGCCGGGCGTGGTCTACAGCCGCGAGCAGCTTCTGGACTCGGTGTGGGGTCACGATCGCGCGGTTACTGATCGCACGGTGGATGTCTACATTCTGCGGCTGCGCCAGAAGATCGAGCCCGATCCCGCCAATCCGTCCTTCATTCGCGCCGTTCGCGGATTCGGATACAGCTTCAACGAAACCACGATGGACGTGGCGTCTCGAAGCTCGGCGATGGTTTGATCGAAGCCTAGAAAGAAGACCGCTCGCGCACCGCAGGCGGCCTGAGTTGCGCGTCTTCCAACCGTTTGGCTTCCTGATAAGTAAACACCATGCGGTGAATCACGGTGATGTTGGCCAGCACGGCGATCACCCATAGCACCGGCGCCATGCGATCGAACAAAGCCCCGATGATTAGCAGGACGACGCGTTCCGGGCGTTCCATGAAGCCGACTTTGCAACTTGGAATCGTGTTCTCGGCGCGGGCGCGCGTGTAGCTGACCATCACCGAGCCGGCCATGACGATGGCGGTCAAGACGACGTAGAACGGCCGGTTGATAATTCCGTAGTAAACCAGCAAGCCCATGAGCAGAGCAAGATCGGAATAGCGGTCCAGAACCGAATCGAAGAAACCGCCGAAGCGTGTGACCTGGTTCGTCTCGCGCGCCACGCGGCCGTCCACCATGTCGAACAGTCCCGCGCCGATGATCACGACGCCAGCGGTGCGGAACTGTCCGGCGGCCAGAAGCACGGCGGCGACGATGTTGATCACCAGCCCGAGAAACGTGAGAACGTTGGGGTGAATCTTGGAGAGAGCCAGGCCGCGCACGATCAGGCGAATCACTTTGTTGCACGCCATGCCGATCGCGCGGGTATAGGTCATTGCAGTACTGCCCTTTCCGGTTCTAGACGATTATAGGTCATCCGTGGTTGTCGTGGATGGTGGTCAACTGGACGATCTCCAACTCGCGCACACCTCCCGGAATTTGCACCTTCACCGTATCGCCCACCTGTTTGCCCAGCAGGCCCTTTCCGATGGGGGACGTTGTGGAGATGCGGCCGGCGGCGACGTTGGCCTCTTCGCTGGTTACCAGCTCGAAGGTAATCTCTTCCTCTTTTTGGAGATCGAGAACTTTAACCGAGGACCCCAGCCCCACGCGGTCGCGCGGGATGCGATCCATGTCGACCATCGACAATTCACGCAAGCGTTTGCGAAGCTGGCCGAGCCGGGCGTTGACCATGCCCTGGCGTTCTTTGGCGGCGTGGTACTCGGCGTTTTCGCTCAGATCGCCATGGGCGCGGGCCTTGGCAATTTCGCGCGGGAGTTCAATCCTCAGTTCGATGTCGAGCGCCGCAATTTCCTGTTCGAGCTTCTTCTTCAGGTCTTCCATCGAACGCTGATCCCATTATAGGACCAAGTTGGAACGGCTCAGCCGGGTTCAGCGAACGGCGGGAATGAGGCGGCGCGGCTGGAACGGGGCCTTGCGCGGATTGCGGCGCTGTGAAACGCCCGCTTGCGTCGGTTTGGCCGCCGCCGAGGTTCCGGACCCGCCGATCGAAATCAGAGCTTCAGAGGCGTACGAATCGGGGCCGGAAATATCCAGAAAGTTGTCACCGGCCGTTAACCCGGTGGGGATTTCGATATTGACTTGATACAAGCCGGCCAAGCCGGGCGCGAGGCCGGCATAAGTTACGTTGGCGGTCACGCCGTTGATGTCGGCCGAAATTGGATTGCGTGGCCTTGCTGAAGTCGGGCGATGGGCCGGCTGCTCCGTCCGGAATTCCGGGAAAGACGTCCCCAAGTCCGGTGACGAACACGGCGATGGTCTCGCCAGGCTGCGCCGGACTGTCTGTCGTCACCAGCGAAAAATCCGGATGCAGCGCCGCGGCGTAGCCCACGCCACCGGCCGGTTGTGTGAAGATGCCGGGAGTAGTGAGGTTCACGAACTCGGTGACGGTATTGGAAGCCACTCCATTGTTGACCACCTGAATCTGCGCGACGGAAGACGTAGTTTGATAAGGCACGATGGCGGCGACCTGGTTCGGACTCACGTAGTAAATCGGCGCCGGGACATTGTTCACCAACACCTGGACGCCGCCCAGCGTCGTGGGAAACGGAATCGCAGGCGCGACTTGCAGAGTATCCGGCCCGATATTCGTGCCGACCAATGTAATCAACTCGCCTCGCGCTATTCCGGCGGTGAAGGGCGCGGAGCTGGCCGAGTTCACCACGCCGGTGGGATTCAGATACACGCCCGATCCGCTGAACTGGGGCGCTTGCACGGCCACTGACATCGAAAGAAATGGTCCGATCGCCGACGCCGATGCGGACCGCGCCGCCACCGCCGCCGAAATACTTCGCGGAAAGGAATGTGTCGTCGTATGTGCCGTTGGAGTTCAGTGGGTAGGAATCCTGGAACGTGTAGCCGTACGACACGCTATTCGCGAGAAGCCGCTGGTGCGCAACCGTGACGGCGTCGTTGGCGCTGAACGATCCGTAGTAGCTATCGAAGCCGACCGCACCGGCGGCCAGTTGCGAGACATCTTCGTCCAGGCCGGCGTGGTAGTAAAGCCCGCCGAAGTTCGTCCCTTGGGATCCGTTGCGCACGCCGACGAACATGTCGAAGTCCGCCGGGCGAGCCGCCGAAGACGAAGCTGCCGTCCGGCGACGAATAGAGGTATTGCTGCCCTTGAATCAGGTTCTGGGACGACGAGTCGTCGGAAAGGCAAGCGACAAATGCGTTGTTGCTGACGCTGTACTTGACGCCGGTGATGGATTGCGTAACTGGGGTAGAACTGGCCTGATAAGCATTCAGTCCAACGGTCCCGATTGTGCCTGCGCCATTGGGGACTCATTTGAAGAACGGCGTCAAACGGAACCGCGGGGTGGATATAGGCGAGCGTATAGGAGCCTTGCAGCGTTCCGGTGTTCTGCCCATTGACCGGCGCCGCGACGAACAGATCGTTGTATCCGCTTTCGGTGCTGCTGCCGATGAAGATGCCGTTCGAGATGGATCCGAACGTGGGGCTTTGTAGCAGATCGTTCGAAAGGAATCCGAAACCGCTGGCGGAAATCGAATAGGTGCCCGTCGCCGAGTAGTCTCCAAACCTGGAGCTTGTGTCGCCTTCAACCGCGGAAACAATCTGATACTTTCCGGCGCCGTCGAACTGGATGTTGCCGTAAACCACGGCAGCCACTCCTTGATCGAAGTTATAGATCAACTGCCGGAAATAGTATTTTCCGTTTAACTGCCCGTTCCCGGAGTTATCGAAGACCTGCGCGGCCGCCGGCAGCGGCACACGCGGCCAGAAAAGTAAGTATTGCTCGTCGCATCAGAGTCCCTGTTTTGTTTCACCCCTCAGGGGGCGAAAAGTTCCATTGAATCATGGCGCAGCGGCCATCAGGACAAAAGGTTATGAAAATGTTATGATGATTTAGAGAGGCATTACTTTCCCTCCTATGGCAACGAAAACAGCTTTCGCATCCGGCGCACAGATCGAGCACTCCAAGTATGGCCTGGGTTCCGTCGTTTCCTGTACCGAGGAGCACATCGTCATCAAGTTTGACGATCACGGCGAAAAGAAGTTCGTATTAGCCATCGCGCTCAGCGCGCTCAAGAAAAGCGACCGCCAGCCGCCGGTCGAAAAGCGCCGGGCCGCCCGCAAGAAAGCCGTTCCGGTATCGGCTTCAGTAAGCCGCCTCAGATCAGCTTCCGAGCTGCATCATGGTGTCCCAGCACGTGATGCGGCTGGTATGGCTCGGCCAGCGACTTCAGTTCCGCTTCAGTCAGTTTGAGCTCTAGGGCCGCCACTGCGTCGTCCAGATGATGCATGCGGCGAGGCGCCGATAATCGGGGACGTGATCCCGGGCTGCGCCAGAATCCACGCCAAAGCGATCTGCGCGTTGGAAACTCCGCGTTGGCGCGCGATCTGCGCTCAGCCGATCCACCACCGCGAAGTCGGAATCCTGATAGTACATGCGCTGCGCGTACTCGTCGGTGCGGGACCGGACGGTTTCGCCGAAGTCTTCCTTGCGGCGGTTGCCCATCAGGAAGCCGCGCGCCAGCGGACTCCACGGGATCAGCCCGATGCCTTCTTCGCGGCACAGCGGGATCATCTCGCGTTCTTCTTCGCGATAGATCAGGTTGTAGTGATTCTGCATGGCGACGAAGCGCGCGAGGCCCCGCTGATCGGCGGTGTAGAGCATTTTCGCGAACTGCAAGGCGAACATCGACGACGCGCCGATGTAGCGCGCCTTGCCGGAACGCACCACCTGGTCGAGCGCCTCCAGGGTTTCGACGATCGGCGTGTGGTGATCGAAGCGGTGAATCTGGTAGAGATCGACGTAGTCGACGCCAAGCCGCCGCAAGCTGTCGTCGATGGAATGCAGAATGTGCTTGCGGGACAGGCCGCGCAGGTTGGGATCGTCGCCCATGGGGCTGAAGACCTTGGTGGCGATGACCAGGCGGTCGCGCGGCGGGCCGAAATCCTTGAGCGCGCGGCCGAGGATCTCCTCGCTCACGCCGCGCGAATACATGTCCGCGGTGTCGAAGAAATTGATGCCCAGTTCGATCGCGCGTTGGATGAACGGCCGGCTTTCCTCTTCCTCCAGCACCCACTCGCGCCATTGCTTGGACCCGTAGGTCATGGCGCCCAGGCAGATTCGCGATACTTTCAGGCCGGCCGAGCCGAGATTGACGTATTGCATGGCGGGAGTCGTAGTAACTTACCAATGATGCGCCGCCACGGTGACGCCGGCGGCACGGAACTCTAGTGTATCAATCGGAGCGTATCAACTGGCTCGTCCGATGGCGGCGGCCACACTGTGCGCCTGCCGGTTGGCGCGTTCGCGATAGCGGTAAGCCTCCAGGTTGAGGCCGTCGGAGATCTCCTGCTCGGTGAGGTAGCGAACCGGTGCGTCGGCGGGAATTCTTCGAACCACTTGCGCGAGTCCGTTGAGGATGGCAGCCTCGGCCACGCTGAGGCACTCGCTGAACACGACGCCGCACCCGCCCACGATCAGAAAAGGCCGCTCGCCGTAGCGGCTCTGGCCCGGACTCATCCGCGCGCGGACGCGGAACCGCACGGAACAAGGCGGACGTATTGCAGTTGGAAAAAATCGCCTGGCAAGGATACAGCAAGCCGCCGGCAAGAATGCGAGCCGAGGCCGCGTCGGCCCCCAGGGCATGCACGGTGACGTTAGCGGCGAGGCGCCAGCCGGAACCGTTCGCGATGCGTTCCAGTGCGGCGCAATCGGGTTTGGGAGCGCGGCGCGCCGTAACGGCCACGCGGCGTTCCACTTCCCACAGCAGGGCTTCGGCGGAGGAGCAGTCGGGACCTCCGACAACCAGGCCGTGATTGCCCAGCACGAACACGTCGGCATCGGGCGAGTGCGACAGCGCGTGTTGGATTTCCATTGCCAGCGGCAGACCGGAAGGAACGTACGGAATCCATTGCCAGCGCAAACCCTCCAGGCGCTCGGCCAGGCGGCTTCGGCGTCCTCGCGAACCGCCCAGGCGATGGTATTCACGGAATGAACATGGATCACTACCCGATGCGGCAGCACGACGTGCAGCGCCGTTTCAATGGACGGCTGGGCTGGTCTTCCGAAGCGCTGGTACATCCTTTTGAAGGATCAACGTTGCGGCGGACGCAGTCGCGCGCGGCTCTCGAGGTCCATCGGCATCAGAATGTTGCGCTGCTTGGCGTGCGCGAGCCAAGTGCCGGAGGCTTTCACCCACAAGACTCCGCCGAGCTTGACGGAGGTGTTTCCCGTGCTGGCCTGCGTCAGCAGCGCGTTCTGGCCGATGCGGCCGGAAAGTTCCAGCAATGAGGTAATTTCATCCTTCATCACGTTGGACAAATTCTTACTCCTCGAATACTTTCTCCTGGCGCCGACGGCAACACTCGCAGTAACTCGTGTTTTGGCTCCGGCGTCGCGGCGCGCCGGGCCACCGCCTGGCCGATTTTCACCGAGGTCCGGAAGATCGCTCCCACCGGAATGAAGCCACCGAGTTTGTGCGCGGCCACCGCGGCCAATCCCATGGAAGCGATGCAGCCGCAGGAGCCGCAGTCCGGCGTTCCTCCGAACTGACAGGGCACGATCTTGGTCTTCAGGTCCGCGGATATTGTCTGTGTGGTCAAGGCGAAATACGCAGTCGGCCGGACTATGCGGCGGCGTGATGAATTGCCGGACCAGTCCGTCGGGCATGTCGAGCTTGGGAAATTTCTTGCGCAGTTCGAGCATCTCCGCGACGGCCTGCGAGCGCTCGGCCGGTGTCAAAATTTCCGGCAGACGGTCGCCGACCTGTGGAGTAAAGATGCTGAACCACACTTTGTGCACTTCGTCCCGGGGCGTCCAGAATTCCAGAAATTCGTTCAGGTACCCGGGGCGCTTCATCATCTGGCCGGTGATGGTGCAGTGGACCGTGACCTTGTGGTCGCGGATGCTTCTTCAAGATTCGTTCGTAGGTTGCCGGGGCGCGGCGCACGTCATGCTCGGGCTGTAAACCGTCGATCGACACCACCACGTTGACATGCGGCAGGCTGGCCCATTCGATTGCCGGAGGCCGGAAGGCGCTGGTCACGATCTGTACGTGAATGCCGCGCTCGAGCAATAGCGGAACCAGTTTCTCGAGTTCCCGATAGCGCACCAGCGGGTCCCCGCCGACGATGGACAGATGCAAAGGCTTCAAGCGATCGACTACCGCCAGGACGCCATCGATCAGCGCTTGCCCCTTGTAGTCGGACAGTTCGCGAAGCGTGACCTCGCCGCCCAGATGCGCGTCCTCGTAGGCGTAGCAGCCCGGACAGCGGAGCGGGCACTCCCGCGTGATCTCAATGGACAGTGAAGGCCGCTGTCCTTTGAGGATCTTGCCCCAGGCGCGGATGATCTCGGACTTTAGCACGTTGGCTTTTCCTCTGACACTCAGAATACTAGCTGGCTGCGATGGAGATGATGCCGGCGCGACCTCCAGGAACGGCGCTACGGGGTGCGCGTTCCCTCACTCGGGAACTCCACGACAACCGGGGACTCAGACAGTCAGACGTTGTGCGGCGGTGACGGATCGGCGGCGTGACGAATCTGCGCCACCGCCGGTTCGGGACGTTCGACATCGAGAATCTGGCGCCAAGCCAACCACTGCTCTACGGCGCAATCGCTTGTCCGGCCGATCTCCTCGGCGGGGCTGGCGAGCGCGGCTTGGGGTTCGCCGGGACAGTCGGCTTTGGCGTCTGCCCGTTCGGTCTTCACCGCCGGCGGATCAGGCACCCGGTCGACAGACGCAGTCAGGATCGACAGGCAAAGGATGCAGGTGATGCACCAGATCGTTCCTTGAATCGCTGTCCGCACAGGGCTCAATGGTATCGCACTGCCGGCAACGTTGTCAGAACACTAGCCGGAGTAGACTGCTTACTTCTTCAACTTGTCGCGCTGTTCCTTCAGCACGGCCTTGCGGCTGAGCTTGATCTTGTTGCCTTCGAGCGCCAGAACTTTGACCAGGATCTGATCGCCTTCCTTGAGCTCGTCGCGCACGGCTTTGATACGGTTCTCCGAAATCTCGCTGATGTGCAGCAACCCGTCGGTGCCCGGGAATATTTCGACGAAGGCCCCGAACTCGACGATCCGCACCACTTTGCCGAGGTACGTTTTGCCGGGCTCGGCCACGGCCGCGATATCGGTGATCCGTTGGATGGCCTTGTTGGCGGAGTCGCCGTCGGAAGCGAAGATTTTCACCGTGCCGTCGTCCTCGACGTCGATCTTGACGCCGGTTTCGTCGACGATGCTGCGGATCATCTTGCCGCCCGGCCCGATCAGGTCGCGAATCTTATCGGTCGGGATGGTCAAGGTGTAAATGCGCGGCGCGTATTGCGACATCTCCTTGCGAGGCTCGGAGATCACGGCCGTCATCTTGTCGAGGATGTAGAGCCGAGCGCGGCGAGCCTGCTCGAGCGCCTCCTTCATGATGCCGGTGGTGACGTTGGGAACCTTGATGTCCATCTGCAGGCCGGTGATGCCTTTGCTAGATCCGGCTACTTTGAAATCCATATCGCCGTAGTGATCTTCAGCGCCAGCGATGTCGGTGAGGATGGCGTAATCCTTGCCTTCCATCACCAGGCCCATCGCGATGCCGGCCACCGGGTCGCTGATCTTGACGCCGGCGTCCATGATAGCCAGCGTTCCGCCGCAAACCGTGGCCATGGAACTGGAACCGTTGGATTCCAGAATGTCGCTGACCACGCGCAACGTGTAGGGAAACTCCTTTTCGTCAGGGATGACGGCCGCGAGCGACCGCTCGGCTAGCGCGCCGTGCCCGATCTCGCGGCGTCCGGGGCCGCGCATGAACCCGACTTCGCCCACGCTGAAGGGTGGGAAATTGTAGTGCAACATGAAGCGCTTGGATGTCTGCGTAAGATCGAACATCTCGATGCGCTGCTCGTCGTCCTTGGTTCCGAGCGTGACGGTGACCAGCGCCTGCGTCTCGCCGCGGGTGAACAGCGCCGAGCCGTGAGTGCGGGGCAGGACGCCGACTTCGACGTCGATGTGACGGACCTCATCGAAGGCGCGTCCATCAGGGCGCCTCCGGGCCTTGAGCATCTCGTCGCGGAAAATGCGCTCCTTGAGGCGATCGAACAAATCGCCGCCTTCTTCGCTCTGATCCTCGGGCAGCGGTGTCACCACCTTCGACCGGGCATTGTCCACGCGCTGGTAGCTCTCGATCTTCTGGTACTTCTTGGTGTTGAGCGCGTCGGTCAATTCCTCACGGATCTGCTTTTCGATCTGCGCGTACAGTTCCTTGTTGATTTCCGGAGGCGTGAACGTCCGCTTGGGCTTGCCGGCCTTGGCGACTAGCGCGCGGATGCCAGCCACGATCTTCTTGCAACATTCGTGCCCGTACTCGATGGCTTCCACCACCTCGGCTTCTGAAGCGTGCCGCGCACCGGCCTCCACCATGACGATGCCTTGTTCGGTGCCGGCAACCACGATGCTGATGTTTGCCTCGCGGGTTTCATCGTAAGTGGGATTGGCGACCAGCTTGCCTTTGACGGAACCGACGCGGACGCCGCCCAGCACATGGGCGAACGGGATGTCGGAGATCGCCAGCGCCGCACCGGCGCCGACGATGGCCAGCGTGTTGGGATCGTGCTGCGGCCCGGCCGACAGCACCATGGCGATGACCTGCGTCTCGTTCATGTAGCCTTCCGGAAACAGCGGGCGGATGGGCCGATCGATGAGGCGGCTGGTCAGAATTTCTTTTTCCGAGGGTCGTCCCTCGCGTTTGATGAAGCCGCCGGGAAATTTTCCGGCAGCGTAGGTGTATTCACGGTAGTCCACCGTGAGCGGAAAAAACGACGCCCCGGGTTTGGGCTGCTCGTTGGAGCAGGCGGAGACCAGCACTACGGTGTCCCCCGAACGAACCAGCACGGCGCCATTGGCCTGCTTGGCTACTCTTCCGGTCTCGAGGGTAATGATTTGACCGTCCAGGTCGATTTCAACTGTCTGTAACATCTGAATGTCCTTTTAATCCAGGCATGGCTCTCTGCCTCGCCCGTTCGCGATTAAGAGGAGACTTTGGAGTGAGTGAACTGAAGGGAGCGCCCATCGGGGCGTTTTACCTGAGCCTGAGCTTCAACGGCGAATGCCCAGACTTTGAATCAGGTTCTTGTACCTTTCCGGGTTACGGCTTTTCAGGTATTTCAAGAGGCGACGGCGACGTGCGACCATCGACAACAATCCGCGGACGGAATGATGGTCTTTCCTGTGCGCCTTGAAATGATCCCCGAGCTGCTTAATACGTTCGCTGAGGATCGCTACCTGTACTTCTGGCGAACCGGTGTCGGTTTTGTGAAGCTTATACTTTGCAATTACACCTTGTTTTGAATGCGGTCGCCAGAGCCATGCTCGAATTGATACTCCTCGTCTAACCTTAATCTCTTTTTGTACTGATCCAGCATAGCACAGCGGGCGGGCCCGAGCGAGCGTGTTGGCAAGTAGTGTGCATTACAAAGACTTAGGGACGCCCAAGGCCCCCGGCCAATTCAAGGGGCTTCTCAATTCACCGATAAGGTTCTTGCGTGCGGTTATGCGTCTCAATGGCCGCACCCAAAGAAGGGAATGCCCTGTTTGTGGAATCGTCCAATGCTGGTGTGAAGTTAACCGTCGGAGGTTCCGGCTGCGTGCTCGCGCTCACTGGGAGTTTTCACCTGGAACTGGCGCAGCCGCTGTACCAGGCCGCAGTGGAGGCAGCCGACAGTGGCAGGGCCGCCGTGGTGGATTGCGCGGCTGCCGAGCATGTTGATGGCTGCACGCTCCAGATTCTCCTGGCTGTGAAGGCGGCCATCGAGCGCGCCGGGAGGCCGTTTCGCCTGGTGGGCGTAAGCCAGCCGATAAGTAAGTACCTGGCCTGGGCGGGTGTGACAAGCCATTTTCCGGTGAAGCTCGAAACGACAGGAGCCGATTCGCGTGCGCCAAGCGCCGCTCGCCGGCGCGGAAGCGGGAACCATGAAAATCTGGAAGTTCCTGTTTTCCTTCCTGTCGAGAGACCGGGTGCGCCGTCTGGTGGAACTGGCCGAGGAAGTGGCCGGGCATTGGCCTCATCTTCCGGCGCTGGAAGCTCAGATCCGGGAGACCATTCAGGAGGTGGAATCCTCGGTGGTGCAGGTGTGCGGCGCATTCGAAAGCATGGCGACGCGCTCGCGTGACAGCGTTGCGGCCGCCAACCATTTGCTGGGTTCGGGCCAGGGATCGGGAATCGAGACACTGCTGGAAGCCTCGCGGCATTCGCTCGGCCAACTGCGCGAGCAGATCGGCAGGAGCCAGCAGATCTCCTCGCGATTGATCGAGCGTATGAAAACGCTGGAGAGTTCGGCCGGCGTGATCGTGAAGGCGCTGGGCGAGATCGACCGGATCGCGCTCGGCAGCAAGCTGGTAGCGCTCAACGCCAAAGTGGAGGCGGCGCATTTCGGCGATCAGGGCGCGGCTTTCGAAGTGGTGGCGGACGAAATTGGAGCGCATGCGCGGCGTTCCGAAGAGATCACCGGGGCTGTGGCCAGCGAGATGACGCAGTTGCGCGCCACCGTGTCCGCCACGTCCGGAGAACTGGACGAGATGGCGCACATGAGTGTCGAGACGCTGGAAGCGACGCGTCGCGAATTGGAAGGGGCGCTCGGTGAACTTACGCGAACCCATACGGAGATGGAAGCAGGACTCGCGGCAGCTATCCAGGGAGCCGAGCAACTGGCGGAAGAGATTGCGCGCTCCATCATGGCGCTGCAGTTTCAGGATCGCGTCGCGCAACGGTTGGGCCACGTCGCTGACGAACTGGCCGCTATGCGGAAAACCGTGCATCTGCCTTTGGAGTATTTGAAAAACGAAACGCCGGTGCTCGGAGCGGAACGCAGCAAGGCAGTTAGCGAGCGCCTGGCGGCAAGCTACACCATGCAATCGGAACGCGCGGTGCTTACCGAAGGCAATCCGGCTCGCCAGGCGGAAAGCGGTAATGTGGAGCTGTTCTAGAGGAAAAAGCCGATGGCCAAAACGATCTTAGTTGTGGATGATTCGATCTCGATGCGGCAGATGGTGGGATACACGCTCAAGCAGGCAGGCTTTGCGGTACTAGAAGGCGGCAACGGGCAAGAGGGGCTGTCGCGGCTCGACGCACAACGCGTGGACATGATCATCACGGACCTGAACATGCCGGTGATGGATGGGATCGCATTTATCCGGCAGATCCGCAGCCGGGCCGGAACGAAGGGCATTCCGGTGCTGATGCTGACCACCGAGTCGCAGGATTCCAAGAAGCAGGAGGGCCGGGCGGCTGGAGCCACCGGGTGGATCGTCAAGCCGTTCCATCCCGAGAAACTGCTGGCCACCATCGCGCGGGTGCTGCCTTAAGATCGCAGACTCAGCGCCTTCTAGTGCGGGGTGTCGTAGCCCAGCACTTTGGGTTTCTGAGACGCCAGGCTGTCGGTCACCGCCTGCGACACCACCACCGAAAACAGCGGCCGGATGTTGAAGTGGCTGTACGGATTGATCTGGATCATCATGATGCCGATCAGTTCCTCCACCGGATCGATCCAGAACAGCGTTCCGTCGGCGCCGCCCCAAGTGAACGTGCCGGGCGAAAGCGCGTCGGGCGATTTGGATGGGTCCGTGAGCACCGCGAAGCCGAGCCCGAAACCGTAGCCGTCGCCGCGGATGTACACCGGCTTGCCGCTGCCGATCTGGTTCGAGATCATCATGTCGACGGTCATGCGCCCCAGCAGCCGGTGCCCGGCGTACTCGCCGCCGTTCAACACCATTTGCGAAAAGCGGAAGTAGTCGGCCGCGGTTCCGTTCAGTCCGGCTACGCCCGGAAAATAAGCAGTCGGCTCGCGGTACACCGGCTTGCGCAGCAGCGTGATCTTGCCGTCTTTGTCGGGCCGGTAGACGGCAGCCACGCGATCCACTTTCTCTTTGGGAATGTTGTAGTAGGTGTCGCGAATCCCGAGCGGCTCGAAGACACGTTGGCGCAGGAACTCGTCGATCGTCAGGCCGGAAATTTTTTCGACCAGCGCCGCCACGAAATCGGTCGATGAGCCATACTGCCATCGCTCGCCCGGCTGGAACGCGAGCGGCGGCGCGGCGGATTTCTCGATTTGTTCGAGCAGCGTCTTGGTGCGCGGCCCCGGCTCGAGCGACAGCCCGGAAGTGTGCGACAAGATGTTGCGCACCGTGACCGGGCGCACGGCCGGAACCCGCCGGCCAGTCAGCGGTTCCAGCACCTGTTTGTTCGCGTACGAAGGCAGCCACTTCGAGATGGGATCGTCCAGCATGAACTTGCCGTCTTCCCAAAGCATCATCAGGGCCGTGGACACGATCGGTTTGGTCATCGACATCAGCGAAAAGATGGCGTCTTTCTGCATGGGCGCGTTCTCTTCCTTGTAGCGCCAGCCCTGCGCCTCGTAGTGCACGATCTTGCCCTTGCGCGCCACCAGCGTGACGGCGCCGGCGATCTGGTTGGTGTCGATGTAGTCCTGAATGAACGCGTGGATGCGCTGCAGCCGTTCGGACGACATTCCGACCGACTCGGGCTTGGCCATCGGCAGATCGGACTGCGCGGAAGCGAGCGAGATGAGCGACAGCATCAGGACTGAGGCTGCGAGCAATGAGCGATTCATTTCTTCCCTCCTGGAGTTCCCGGCGACCATCGTCACATTCTACATCCGCCTGGATTCGGTATGTTGGAACTGTCGAAGCTATGCCAGCGCGTTTGTCCCGGCGTCAATTCCTGCTCGCTTCCGCCGCACTGTTGCACGCGCGCCTGCGCGCTCAGGATCAGCCGACGTTCTCTACCGAAGTCAAAGTCGTCAACCTGCTCGCTGTGGTGCGAACCAAGAAAGGCGCCTTTGTATCCAACCTGAGCAAGGACGACTTCACCGTCTTGGAGAACGGCCGTCCGCAAACGATCAGCTATTTCTCTCAGGAGACTGATCTTCCGCTCACCATCGGGCTGCTGGTGGACACCAGCATGAGCCAGCGGCGCGTACTCACCGCCGAGCGGACCGCCAGCTTCCACTTTCTCGACCAGGTGCTCCGCGAAGCCGAGGATCAGTTGTTCCTGATGCAGTTCGACATGGCGGTGATGGTGCGGCAGCAGCTCACTTCTTCGCACCAGAAGATCGAAGACGCGCTGGCGCTGGTCGACACGCCCACGCGCAACGAGCTGGACCTGCAGCGCGGCGGCGCCGGCACTTTGTTGTACGACGCCGTGGTCCAGGCCTCGCGCGATTTCATGAAGGCCCAGCGCAACCGTAAAGCGATCATCGTGCTGACAGACGGCGTCGACACCGGCAGCGACGCCACGCTGGAGTCAGCGATTGAAGCCGCGCAACGCGCCGACACGCTGGTTTATTCCATCTTCTTCACCGGCGAATATGGTTTTGGCTTTGGCCCCGACGGCCGCCGCGCGCTCCAGCGCCTGGCGAGAGAAACCGGCGGAAGTTTCTTCGAGGTTTCGAAGAAGCAGAGCATCGAAACCGTCTTCCATCTGATCGAGCAGGAGCTGCGCAGTCAATACAGCCTCGGCTTCGTCTCCGATGAGCCTGTCCGCGTATCCGAGTTCCGCACGCTGCAACTCAAGACCAAGGAAAAAGACCTGATCGTGCAAGCGCGCGACCGCTACTGGGCGCAGCGCTGACGGCGCTAGAGCACTGCGGTCTCTTCCAGCATCCGTCCCTTGGCGAAACGGTCAACGCTCAACAACTCCGCATCGACGATGTCGGTGGATCCTTTGAGGATCAAGTCGGCCAGAATGCGCCCCGTTGCCGGCGAATGCATCACACCGTGACCGCTGAATCCATTGGCGACGTAGAAACCCGGAAACTCCGGCACGCGGCCCAGCACTGAGTGATGGTCCGGCGTCATCGCGTACAAACCCGCCCAGGCGCGCCGCGGATTCACCTCGGCTTCCTCGAGAACAGGCAGACGCTTCACACCGCGCGAGAGAATCTTCTCGATGAACGCCGGGTCGAAGTTGAAGTTGAATCCGGGAGTCTCATCCGGATCCTGCCAGGCCATCAAAATGCCCGCGCCCTCCGGCCGATAGTGAAACCCGGTCGAGAGATCCACCACCATCGGCGATTTTCGCGACACCCTATCGAACGCTTCCGTCGGCACCAGCATGCGGCGCAACGGCTCGATCGGCAAGTCGACACCGGCCTGCTTGGCCAGCAAACCCGCCCAAGGTCCCGCGGCATTCACCACCACGCGCGCCGCGATGAACCCGCGCGTCGTTTCGACTCCCGTAACGCCTCGGCTATCGCGCGCGATTCCCGTCGCCTCGGTCTCGCGCATTAGCTCAACGCCGCGATTCGCCGCGCGCTGCATGAACCCGGTCATAACGCTATATGGATCCACAAACCCGTCGGTCGAACAGAAACTCCCGCCGATGATGTCGTCCGACCGGATCTCGGGCGCCAGCCGCGCGACGTCCTCAGTCTTCAACAGCTCGACCGTCTTCAGACCCTGCTCCACTTGCAGCCGAAAATTCGCGCGCAGATACTCCATGTGCCCCTCTTCGGTCGCGACGAACAAATATCCTTGGGGCCGGTAGCCCGACGGATGGCCCATCACCTCCTCGAAGCGATCGAAAAACGGAATCGAATAGAGCGACATCTGAATATTTACCGGCGTCGCGAACTGCGCCCGCACTCCGCCCATGCTCTTGCCCGTCGATCCCTTGCCCTGGTGCGCCTCGCGCTCGAGCACGATGACGCTACGGCATCCAGATTCTGTCAGATGCCAGGCGATGCTCGACCCCACGATTCCGCTGCCAATAATGATGACGTCGGCTGTCTTCATGACGCTGCTTCATCTTCGCATCAAGCCGGGGGAACCGCGTACTTGCTGCCGCACACCTCCGAGCGACATAATTGCACTGCAACGATGCGCAAGATCTTCCTGTTGGCGGCCGCGCTCCTCGCCTGCGGCTGCCGGTCCGACCACCCACCTGCAGCGACGCAGCTCGTCCAGAAATGGCGCCCGCTTGGATCCTGGAGCGGCCATGGCGACACCCAAACCGAATCGTTCGAAATCGGCTACACCGAAGTCCGTCTGCGCTGGGTGACTCGCAACGAATCGCGGCCCGGCGCCGGCAAGTTTCACGTCACCGTGCACAGTTCCGTCAGCGGCCGCGAACTGGCGGACGCCATCAATCGCCAGGGAACCGATCATGGCACCGCCTACGTGGGCGTCGACCCGCACTACTCGTACCTGCTGATCGAATCCGCCAATCTGGACTGGTGGATCACCGTCGAAGAGCCTTACGTCGTCGACCCCAAAGAGCCGGAAAAGTCCTAGCCCGGTTGCCACTTCCCGCCGCCTGATTAAGGGTATATAATACTAGGCCGGTGTTCGACCAAAGTTTTGCGGCCCGGACTGGGATGGGTCGGGTTGCTGAAAAGGCCTCACTGACGTGCTATGCCGCAAAGGGCGTGCGGTCGCCCTCATGACAACTAAGCAAGCAGTCCGCGCGCTCGGTTTTGCGGCGTGTGACTTAGAAGAGGAGGAATCCTGAAATGGCAGACAAGCCAGACGTAACGTTGACGGACGACACGCGCAAGGCGGTGTCGAGACGGAGATTCATCAAAGGGGTCATCGCCGGTGGCGCGGCGGTTTCCTCGGCGACCTACTTATTCCGCAGTTCCACGTTCTCGTCGGCCGCGGATGCCGGCGAGCGCCTCATCACGCTGAATGTCAACGGCCAGATGCGTCGCGTCGACGTCATGAAGCAGGAGACGCTGGCCTGGACCTTGCGCTACAAGCTGGGCCTGACCGGCACTAAGCTGGGCTGCGATCGTGCCGAGTGCGGCGCTTGCACCGTCCTGATCGACGACGTGGCGCATTATTCGTGCTCCACGCTCACCCACACCGTGCGCAACAAGAAGGTCCTCACCGTTGAAGGACTCGAAACCGCCGACGGAAAACTGCACGCCGTGCAGCAGGGCATTCTTGATGAGCAAGGCTTCCAGTGCGCGTTCTGCATGTCCGGATTCATCATGGCAACGGTGGGGTACCTCAAGACCAACCCGAACCCCACGCGAGCCGAATTGGCGCACGGCGTTTCAGGCAACCTGTGCCGGTGCCAGGACTACAACAAGATCCTCAACGCGTTGATGCGCGGCGCTGAGATTGCGAGGGAGACCAACCGTGCCTAGTCGAATCGAAAATAAATCGAACGAGCCGCAGTATGGCGGCAGCCACAAGCTGATCGGCAAGAACTATCAAACCGTCGACCTGTATGCCAAGGTGACGGGACGCTCTAAGTACGCCGAAGACTTCCGGGCCGAGGGCATGCTGTTCGCCAAGCTGCTGCTGAGCCCTGTGCCGCACGGTCGTGTGAAGCACCTCGACACCAGCGCGGCGCTCGCGATGCCGGGCGTCAAGGGCATCCTGACCGCCGATGACTTGCCGGCGCCCGCCGACAGCCTAACCGACAACGGTACACGCATCCCGGCCAACAAGCTCGGCGAGCGTGGCCTGACGAACGAGCCGCTCTATCAAGGCGAGCCGATTCTCGCTGTCGCGGCCGTCGACGAACTCACCGCGGCCGAAGCGATCGAAAAGATCAAGATCGAGTTCGAGCATCTGCCCTTCGCGATCGATCCGCTCGATACGCTGCGTCCCGGCGGACCGAATCCGAGGGTCGGCGGCAACATCTGGCATCGCCCAACGCCGCCCCGGCCAAAACCCGGTGAGCGCCCCAGTCCTCCGCCCCCCATCGAAGTACAGGATTGGAAGTGGACGGACGCCGATTTCGCCGCCGCCAAAGACGGCCAACTGCCCATGGGCAAAATTCCGGAGGATCCCGGTTCGACATGGACCTATGGCGACATCGAGGCGGGGTTCAAGAACGCCGCGCTGGTTCTGGACGAGACGTTCATGACGCCGGACACCAGCCACCAGTGCATGGAAACGCGCAGCGCGATGGCCTACTGGCAAAATGGCAAAGTCTACGTTCACACCGGCACGCAGAGCACCGCGCAGACAGTTCCGGCGATTGCACGCTGGCTGGGACTTCTGACCCCGCAAGGGCAACCCGATCCCAACCAAGTTGTTCTGATCAGTGAATACACCGGCGGCGGATTCGGCAGCAAGATCACCGGCGCAATCTCGCTCATCATTCCGGCGCTGCTCGCCAAGAAGTGCAATGCCCCGGTGATGATGCGCATCAGCCGTGAAGAAGAGCATTTCATCGGACGCGCGCGCCCCGGCATGCTCGGCCGCGTGAAGGTCGGCTTCTCGAAAGAGGGGCGGATCATCGCGCTCGACATGTTCAACATCATCAACAACGGCCCGTACGATCCAGTGGGCGATGCCGGATCGGCCGCGCGCATCGTCTCGCTGATCTATCAGCCCGAAGCGATGCGATACCGCGGACTCACCATCATGACCAACACACCGCCGCGCGGCGCTCAGAGCGCTCCGGGCGGGATGCAAGGCATCACCGTGATGGAACCCGTTATTTCCAAGGCCGCGCGCAAACTCGGAGTCGACCAGGTCGCCATCCGCAAGGTCAACGCTCCGGCGGGCAAGGCACCGCTCGGTCCCGCGATTCGCGGCAAACGCGGCTATGCAACCAGCGCGTTCGTCAAAGAAGCGCTTGATCGCGGCTCCGAACAGTTCAACTGGACGGAGAGAATCGCTCGCAACCCCAAGCGCATCGGCACCAAGGTCCGCGGCGTAGGTGTTGCGTTAGGCTGCTACGTCGGCGGGTCGACCGGTTACGACGGGTTGCTCCTCATCAAACCGGACGGCAGGATCTGTTTCCAGTCGGGTATCGGCAATCTCGGAACCGAGTCGGTGATCGACGTTCATCGCGTCGCCGCTGAAATGCTTGGCGTGCCGTGGGACAAATGCGACATCTGCTGGGGCACCAACGCCAAGAACCTTCCGTGGACCTGCGTATCCGGCGGCAGCCAGACCACGCACGCCATGACTCGCGCCGCGCACGCCGTGGCCACTGAAGCCAAGAAGCGGCTGCAGGAAATCGCGGCCAAGAGCCTGGGCGGCAGTCCGGAAAGCTACGACGTCGCCAACGAACGCGTCTTCCGCAAGGGCGGCGGCGTCGGCATGACACTCGCGCAGGCTGCGCAGAAAGCCATCGCAATGGGCGGCATCTACGACGGTCACGAAGCCAACCCCGACGTCAACAAGTTCACCAAAGAGTCGGTTGCGGCTTTAGCCGGCCAGGGATTCATCGCTTCGGCGCGCGACAAGTATCCGCGCGATGGACAAACCCACTCTTACGTCGCCAGCTTCGCTGAAGTCGAAGTGGACCTCGAAACCGGCAAGTATCACATCGTCGACTTTCTGGCGATGGCCGACGTCGGCAGCGTCCTGCACCCGCGGGCGCTAGGCGGCCAGATTCTCGGCCGTTCCACCCTCGGCATCGGTCACGCGATCGGCCAGAAGTGGGTCATGGATCCACAATACGGCGCGATGCTCTCCAAGCGATTCCATCACAGCAAGCCACCCACCATCCTCGATCTCCCGGTTGACATGCAGTGGGGCGCGCTCGACATCCCCGATCCCGAGACCCCGGTTGGTTCTCGCGGTATCGGCGAGCCTCCGGTCGGTGGCGGATGCACCGCCATTCTCAACGCTCTTTCCGATGCGGTCGGCGACGAAGTGTTCCGCCGCGCACCGGTCAACGCTGACACAATTCTGACGTCGCTCGAAGCGGGCAAACCAATGCAACACCCGCTGATGGCTCATATCTAGGGGAAAGGAGAAAAAGCCATGGCCGTAATCCGAGACGTGATGCCCGCTTTTGATCTGCTGCAGCCCACTTCCGCTGCTGACGCGCAGAAACTTCTCCAGCAGCACGGGCGCGATGCCTGGGTGCTCGCTGGAGGACTCGACAGCTTCGACTGGCTGAAGGACCGCATCAAGAAACCCAAGGTGGTCGTCGACCTCAGCGGCATCGACGAGCTCCGCGGAGTTCGCAATACCTCCGACGGCGGCATCGAGATCGGCGCGATGACCACGTTGACCGAGGTGGTCAACAACCCGACCGTCAAACAGAAATTCCGCCTGCTGTCGGAAGGCGCCGAACTGGCCGCCTCTCCGCAGATTCGCAACCAAGGCACCATCGGGGGCAATGTGTCGCAGGATGCGCGCTGCCACTACTATCGCGCGGGTTGGCCCTGTTATCGTGCCGGCGGCAACATCTGCTATGCCGACACTCCTGAGGGCCGCAACCGCGAGCACGCCATTCTCAACGCCGACCGCTGCGTGGCCGTGAATCCGTCGGACTCGGCGCCGGCCTTGATTGCTCTGGACGCCAAGTTTGTGATCCAGGGTCCTAAGGGTGAGCGCGTCGTGGATGCCGAGGATTACTTCATCGGCCCCGAAATCGACATCACGCGGCTCAACATCCTGCGGCCGGGCGATCTGCTCACGGCCATCCGGATTCCCAACACGTTTGCCGGCGCGCAATTCTATTTCGAGAAAGTGCGCGACCGCAACGTTTGGGATTTCGCGCTCCTCAACGTCGCCGCGGCCATGGTGGTTTCGGGCGGCAACATCGAGCGGGCTCGCATCGCCGTGAATGGCGCCGCCGCTCGTCCGCTGCGTTTGAAAGCCGTCGAGGATGCCGTTCGCGGCCAGCCTCGCAACGCCGCAACCGGCGAAATGGCCGGAAAACTCGCGGTGACCGGAGCAGTTCCCTTGCAGTTCAACGGTTATAAGATTCCGCTGATGCGCAACCTGGTGAAGCGCGCCATCGGCGGCGTGGAGGTGGCAACTTGGGCGTCATAGAGTGGGCCAGAAGCCCGTGGGGACAGGATGTCCCGATTCACATTGCCTGGGCGTTGATCTACGTCGCAGCGGTCGGGGGCCTGGCGTTCCTGATCGTGCACGCGATCTACGTCCGGTATTTCGCCAAAGCGGAAGCGTATTCGGGTGGAGCGACGCCCGAGGTGGCCGCGCGCGTACCGGATCGCGTCGCACGTCACTCGCTCGCCGCTCGCATGTTCCACTGGATCATGGCGGCCTCCATGTTTGCGCTGCTCATCACCGCGTTTCTTCCGAAGGTCGGAGTCCAGTTCCCCTGGGTCACCTACCATTGGATCGCGGGCGCGGTGCTCACCGTCTCGATCATCTACCACATCATTCACGCGACGTTCTTTATGGACTTCTGGTCCATCTGGCCGAACAAGACAGATATGGAGGATGCCTCGCGCCGGATGAAGCGCGCCATGGGCCAAGACGCTCCCCCTCCGCGCCGCTTCGCCAAGTATCCGCTCGAAAACAAAATGTATCACTTGGTCATCGTGCTCACCGGCTTGGCCGTGATCGCCACTGGTGTGTTCATGATGTTCCGCGTGCGCACAGCGTTCTTCCCGCGCAACCCGTATCTGTTCGGCGACATGACCTGGGGATTGATGTACGTGCTGCACGGCCTCGCCGGCGTCGGCTTGATCGCGCTCGTCATGGTTCACGTGTACATGGCGGTCCGGCCCGAGAAGTTCGTCATCACCAAGTCCATGGTCTTCGGCTCGCTTCCCAAGGATTATTATCTCGAGCACCATGATCCGGAGCGCTGGGTGGTGGAAACCGCCAGCTCGTCCTCGAAGGGAGCGTCGGCCTGAGGCATGGCCGGCGTTCGCGATCACTGTAACGCGATCGAAGAGTGTTACGAACTCATGCTCGGTTACGCCGCGCAGGGCCTGCGCAGCGATCAGGGAAGCGGGTCCGGCGGGCAAGTGCGCGACTTTCTGGGCCGCGCGGTGGAAGCGGCAGCGGCACTCGCCTCTAGCTATGCGGATGCCGTAAAACAGGCTGGACTGAAACCGGCCGCGCCCTACCAAGCGTTTCTCAAGGTACTCGAGCGCGACGCCCAAGACGCCGCCGCCGCCATGCAACTGGTGCTGGCGCAGCCGTCCATCAGCTCGCAGTTGATCGACAACCTCAACGCGTCGATCCATCTTCGCGCACTGCTCACGGACCTGTTTCTGATCGATGAGATTTTGAGGCCGCAGCCGGTGGAAGCGAACCCGGCGGCCACGTCGTAGTTCAGGCTACGGCCTGAGGTTCGTGCTGGGAAGTTCCCGATACCGCCGCCGTACGCGTCATCGGTTTCCTTAGCGTTCTTGACTTGGCAGCGGGGTGGCGCAGGTATTCGATGCAGCTTCGCGCCCGCTCGCGATCGCCGAATTCATCCGCCCAATACTTTCGAAACGCGGCCATGCTCTTGCGTTCTTTCTTCTTGAGCCAGGCGGTGATCTCCGCGCTGCCCTTGAAGGGTGCGACCATCTGGCGAACGGTCTCATAGTCGTTGATGTCGCCGAGCAAAGCTTGTGCGTGTTTGATCTTCTCTAACCACCGCAGCAACGTAGCGCCGTACATGGGCGCCAGCAGCTCCATCGAGTAGCGGAATTTCTTGGCCGCGATGCGAAACCGGTGCAACTCCGCCGGCGCGGCTTTGGGATTGGCGGCCGCGTTCCCGCCTTCGAAGAAGTCCTTCGCCATCCGGCATAGCGTCTGCTGCGCGAGTTGCTCGCTGACCGGCACGGTCGCCTGCTCAGCCCGGGCCAGCGCGGCTTCCATCTCGGCGCGCCATTTCTGCGACGATTTCCGCTCTGTCCACCTCTTGAGCTGGCTCACCAGGATCAGCTCGGATTCTTTCCTGCGGCTCTGCAGCTTCGCTCGCAAATCCGAGGCCGAGGCCCGAGGCGACTTGGCCATCAGCTTCAGCGCGATGTCATGGTTGCGAACTTCGCCCGCCGGAATCATCAGTCTCTTCAGGCGACGCCGGATTTTGCGCGCCTCCTTGCCCCGGAAATAGGGTTTGAAAACCACCAGCGCCTGAATGAACCGGCGGATCGAAACTCTCAGATCGTGAATCGCTGCCGCGTCGCGGGACTTCAGCCCCCGGCTGACCTGGAACGCCAGCCGTCGCAATAATTTACCAGTTTGCTCGGCCGGCAAACTTTCGCGCTTCGATGGGCACCGCCATGTGTCGACTACGTTATTGTTACACATTTGAAACGCGGCGGAGAAGTCCAAACACGCGAGAGTTCGAGATAAAATGTCGTCCACGCCTCCCGAGTCCTGGCGTCAGTTGGCGGGTAGCGCGGGCATCGCGCTGGTGCGCGGGGGCGAGGCCATCGGTCGCATCGTGACTCTGATGAACTGAGCGGCGCGCAGCCGCCGCGTACAGGCTACTTGAGTGAGCGAGCCAGCTCTAGTACGCCGCTGCCGGCGGAGGGCTTGCTGTCGCGCTTGGCGCGCTCCATCTCCTGGTCGGCGTGCGAGAGCAGCGAATCGACGTCTGAGCCGTGCTCCGGAAAACAGGCCGCGCCGATGCTGATGCCGACGCTGTCGTCGCCGAACATTTCCAGGCCCGCCGCGCGGACCATAGCGTCCAGCGATTCCATCCGTCCGGCCAGCTCGCTGGGCCGCATTCCGTTCAACACTACCGCGAACTCGTCGCCGCCCATCCTGGCGACGAAGTCAGAACTGCGGCACTTGTGCTGCAAGATTTCGGCCACGCGCCGCAGCAGCGCGTCTCCGTTGAGATGACCGTAGCGATCGTTCACTTGCTTGATGCCGCCCAGGTCGCACGCCAGAATCGCCAGAGTCTTGCCCTCCAGCTCGCAACGGCCGAGTTCCTTCTGAAGATGCGCGTACAGAGAGTCGGCGTTGGGAAGTCCGGTCAGCTCATCTCGCGTGGCGTGCTGCGGCGGACCTGCCTTGATCGCGATTTCGATGGCTCGCGCCACCTTGTCGGCCACCGCCAGCAGCACGCGCAATTGATCGCGGCTGTAGGCGTCTTTCTCCGCGCCGTACAGCGTGAGCGCGCCCGTCACCTGGCCGGCCTCATCGCGCAGCGGAACCGATAGCGCCGAATTCAGAACGCTGAACCGGCTGGGATCTTTCAAGTACCCCGGTTCCACCGACGGATTTCCATTGATGATCGGCTTGCCGTTCTCCGCCACCCACCCCGAGAGTCCTTGGCCCATCGGAATCTCGAGTGCGGCGAAGGCTCTGCTGTTTTCGCCGTTGACGTACTTTGGCTTGAGATTGTCTCCGTCGCGCACATAGACCGCGATGCAGTCATAAGGAACGATCTGCCGCAGCCGCTCGGCCAGCACTGACAAAAGCTCTTGCGGGCGCAGCGAACCGCTGACGTCCTGCGCCAGCTCCAGCACGGTCTGCATCTCGCGCCGCGCCGAAGCCACCGACGCCGCATGCGCCTTCACCAGTTCCTCGGTCGACTCGACATTGCTTCCCGGGGCCTTCTCGAACCCCGCGTCCGGCGCATCGCCGCGGCTGACCACAATGTCTTTCCGGATGCGCGTGGTTTGCAGCGGCGTGCTCTGGGCCAGGCGCTCGAAGTCGCGGTAATGATGCTTGAGGACCTCCACCACTTTCGGATCGAAACTGCGGCCCGAAAGCGATGCCACGTAGTTCATCGCGTCGTCCAACGGAAGGGCCCGGCGATACTGGCGGTCGCTCGCCAAAGCGTCCAGGCAATCCACCGCCGACAGAATCCGCGCGCCGATCGGAATCTCTTCGTCCTTGAGCCCGTCCGGATAGCCTGTGCCATCCCACTTCTCGTGATGCGAGCGGACAATCGGCGAAACCGGATATGGAAACGCGACCTGCTCCAGGATGTCCGCGCCCACCACGGTGTGGATCTTCATCTTGTCGAATTCTTCCGGAGTCAGCTTGCCGGGTTTCGAAATGATGTAGTCGGGCACGGCCAGCTTGCCGATGTCGTGCAGAATGGACGCCGCCTGCAGCGCGTGCACCTGGTCCGGTGGAAGGCCCAGATATTTCGCCATTTCAAGCGAGTACACCTGAACGCGCCGAAGATGCTCGTGCGTGCACTCGTCTTTTGCTTCGATGGCCATGGCCAGCGCCTCGATGGTTCGCAAGTGCAGCGACGCCATGCTCTCGGCGTGAACTTTCTCCTGCTCCAGCTTCCCCAGGTAAAGCTTGTACGAATGGTAGATCGCGTAAGCCAGCGGAAGCAGCGCCAGCGTAAACGCAAAACCAAGACGCTGCGTCGCGGTGTGTACCACCTCGGCCAGCGAAACCGCCACCAGGTAGTAGAACAGCACCCAGTTGTAGTTCTCTTTCCACACTGTCAAGAAATTCCGCCGCTCGTTGAGCGCCAGGATCACCGAAATGGGAACCGTGTTGACGACAAAGTAGACAATGCCGGCCAGCACCAGCCGGAGCAGTTCTCCCTCCGGCATGCCGCCGAACCAGGGAGCGTGGTACATCGACGACGCAGCCAGGACTGCCAGTGCGACGCTGGTGGTGTTAAAGAACAGGCCGATCAGCTTCACCCGGCCCTTAGCTTGCCAGAATGACTGCGTGATCACGCCTGAGATTACGAGCAGCAGCGTCTCAGGCAGCCGCAGTTCCAGCAGCCCCAACATGGTGAAGACATCGTTCGCCGAGATGCTGCTCTTGGCGCCCGGAAACCGGACCTTCATCCCGGAGCTGGCCAGCGCAATCAGGAGATAAAAGATAAAACGAGAGCGCAACTCGGGATGCCAGCCGCCGAAGGTGACGATCATGCCGGCCAGGCCTGCAGCCCCAACTGCCGCGATAAACGCTTTCGCGACACCCGGCATGCGCTGCTTTGCTTTTTCCACCGCTTCGTCCTCGAGTCTAAGACCGGCCGTTCATGGACGCGGCGGCGGCGCTACGGCCGGACTAACCTGTCCACTTCTGTTTCATCGGCTGTTAGCCGAATTACCTTTATGCAGGTATTTGCTTCGAACGAAGCGAGTTACGCGTGCGCGGACGCGGGTTATTCGGTACGCAACGCCGTGGCCGGGTCCACGCGGGCAGCCTTCCAGGCGGGAACAAAGCTCGCGACAGCAGCCACCGCCAGCATCCCGAGACACGTTACCGCGAAGGTGAGCGGATCCATCACGCGAACGCCGAACAGCAGTCGCGAGATCGCCCGGCTGAACACTGCCGCCGCCACCGCTCCGGCCGTGATGCCGATCAGAGCCAGCCGCAGGCCGTGTCCCACCACCAGCTTCAGAATGTCACCGGGGCTGGCCCCCAGCGCCGCCCGGACTCCCAGTTCGTTCACGCGTTGTGTCACCGAGTACGCCATCACGCCGTACAGCCCGATGGCCGCTAGCAACAGCGCCAGCGTCGCGAAGATGCTCACCAGCAGAGTGCGAAAACGCGGCTGCGCCACTGATCCCGAGACTACGTCCTGCATGGTGCGAACGTTGAAGACCGGCTGGCCAGGATCGAGGGCGCGCAGCTCGTTGCGCACCGACGGCGTCAGCTCCGTGGGATCGCCGCTGGTTCGAAGCACCAGCGACATCGTCCCCTCGGCGAAGTTCATCACCTCCGGCGGGATCTGCAGGTAGTGATAATACGTCTCCGGATTCACTTCCGCATCCAGGCCAGCGTGCCGCACGTTGCCCACCACGCCGATGATCGTTGCCCAATGTTCCTCGTCGAAGCCCGCTTGGATGCGCTTGCCGATCGGGTCGGTATTGGGCCAATACCGCCGCGCCGCCTGCTCGTTGATGATCACCACGCGGGGTGTGTTCTCGCCATCGGTGCGATCGAACAAGCGTCCCTTCAACAGCGGGATACCCACCGCGGCGAAGTACGACTCACTAGTAGCTCGGAACTTGGCGCGCGGCTGATCCGCGATGGCGCCGGCCGGCTGGCCCTCGATCTGGAAATTCGCGCTGGCGTCGCTGCCGCCCAACGGCAAGAATCGCGACACGCCCGCGGCCTGAACTCCCGGCAGTTTATCGACCCGATCGAGCAGCTCTCGGTAAAACGACGCCACGCGCGCGCCTGAGTAGCGCGACTCCGGCAGCGAAATCTGCATTGTCAGGAGGTGATCCACCCGGAAGCCGGGGTTCACATCCTGGAGCCGCGCGAAGCTGCGAATCAGCAGGCCGGCGCCGATCAGCAGCGCCACGCAAGCCGCGATCTCGGTAACCACCAGCGCGTCTCGCATGTGGCTGCGCGTCCGGTGTCCGGTGGTGCTGCGTCCGCTGGCTTTCAGGATCGAGTTCAGATCATTCGAAACCGTCAGCAGCGCAGGCGCCAGGCCGAACACGATTCCAGTCAGCACCGAAATCGCCAGCGCAAAAACCAGCACGCGCCAGTTCACGGCGATCTCTTCGATGCGCGGTATGTCCACGGGCGCCAGCTTCACCAGCAACGGCGTCACCCAATAGGCCAGCAGCAGTCCGGCCAGCCCGCCGATCACCGCCAGCACCACGCTCTCGGTCAAAAGCTGCCCGACCAGGCGCCGCGGATTCGCCCCCAACGACGTGCGCACCGCCAGCTCTTTTTCCCGCGGACCCGCGCGCGCCAGCAGAATGTTCGCCACGTTCGCGCATCCGATCAGCAACACGAATCCCACTGCTCCAAGCAAGGTCCAGAGCGTCGGACGGATGTTGCCGACGATTTGTTCTTTCAACGGGACAACTTCTGCGCTGTAGCCGGTGTTGGTTTGCGGATTCGCTTCAGCGATCCGTCGGGCCACTGCTGCCACCTCGATCCCGGCCTGCTGCTCGGTGATTCCGGGCTTCAGGTGTGCGATCACGGTGAGCGAACGATAGCCGCGCTTCATCGAAGCCAGTTCGCCCGGCTCCGGCGTGTACGGAATCCAGAGATCCGATGGGTTGTCGAGCAGGCGAAATTTTTCGGGCGCAACGCCGACGATGGTGTAGCTCCGGCCCGCCAATGTCAGCGACGAGCCCAGCACGGCCGGATCCGAGGCAAAGCGGCGGCGCCACAAACCGTCGCTTAAAATCACAACCGAATTTCGTCCGGGCTGATCTTCCTCGCGCGCGAACAAACGGCCCAGCCTGGCCTTCAAACCCAACATCGCGAACAGGCTGGGCGAGACCGCTGTTGCTTCGATGCGCTCCGGCAGATCGCGCCCCGTCAGTACCGTCGGCTGCGAACGAAACGCGCCGATCTGGTCGAATGCCTGGCTCTGCTCGGTGAAGTCTCGGTAGTCGGGAGGCGCGATGGGCAGCTTCCGGACGCCTTTGTCGGGGCGGGTGCCATAGACCAGCACCAAGTTGCCGGCATCGCGGTAAGCCAGCGGACGGATCAGAATCGCGTCAATGACGCTGAAGATGGCAGTGTTGGCCCCGACTCCCAGGCTCAGGGTCAGGATCGCGGCCGCCGTCAAACCCGGGGTCTTTGACAACGTGCGCAGCCCATACCGGATGTCCTTCCCCAGGTGTTGCATTCCAATTGCTTGTAAGTAGCATTATAGACTGCCCCCAAGGATGCCTAAAAACACGAAACCGCAGCTTCACTCGGTTGGCGAAGCCGCGGTTTCGCAAATTTCGTTCGAGCCGGATTATGACCAGGCTCGTTTTGACTGCAGGGGCGCTAGATTAGGGCTCCCAGATGACCACGCCAGCCTTGATCTTAGTCTTGGTCCTCATCGCTTTACCCTCCTTTTTGGCTTGTTCGGTGTTGCTGAACGCCCTTATAGAATGCAACGCTATTGCCAACCGTACCACATCTCTAAACGGCGCCGTACTAAAGTGGTCTAAATATATGAAACAGAAACAGATAGCCCGATAGACAGCATAGCGTCTAAGGTCGCTTCTCAGGTCCCGGATCCCCATCCTTCTATCCAATCAGATAGAAACCCTATCTTGGTGGATAGGGTGTTCCACTTAGAACGGTCCCGGCGGCCGGCCTAGCCTCCTGGTGAGGCGTACTTCCTAGGGAGGACGCGAAGGCAGACACTGATCCGGTATACTCGTACGAAGGTCGAAATAACGGTCGAGATGGCCGAACTTGAAGCAATCGCCGGCCCGCTTAAGGGCAGCACGATCCCGTTGGAAGAAGACGCCGTTTCTATTGGGCGTGAGCCAACCAACCAGGTAGCGCTGCTGGATGCTGCCGTTTCGCGCCGCCATTGCCTGATCCGCCACGACGAAGGCCAATTCAAAATACAGGATCTGAACAGCCGCAATAGTACGTTCGTGAACGGCGTACCAGTCACCGAGCGCGCACTGACCTCCGGCGACGAGATCAAGATCGGCAATTCGCTTTTTGTCTTCGTGCTGCCGGGCGCCGATGAAGATCAGAACGTTTCGTCGGTGGAATTCGACCGCACGGATACCGGGGCCGGATCTACGATCATCCTGCGCAAACAGGACGCGCGCTATCTGCGCGACTTGGAGAAAATCAAACCCACCGCCCGCATGGTGCGGGATCTGGACGCGTTGCTGCGGCTCGGCAAAGCGGTCAACTCGGTGCGCGGCCTGGCGGCGCTTGAAAAAGAAGTACTGGAGCTGGTCTTTGAAGTTTCGCCCGCCGAGCGCGCCGCCATTCTGCTGTGCGAGCAGGGCGTGGACGAGTACACTTCGGTGTTCGGGTGGGACCGCCGGACGGGTCCGAACAACACCGTCCAGGTGAGCCGCACCATCGTATCTCAAGTCCTCGCCGAAGGAGTGGCGGTGTTGTGCAACGATCTGCCGGCGACGGAAGGCTTCGCGCAAACCGACTCGGTTTTGATCCGCAACATCCGCAGTGTGCTGGCGGTTCCCCTGGAAGTGTTTGATCGCATCCTGGGTGTAATCTACCTGGACGCCAGCGAACCCGATGCGCGCTTCGATGAAGACCATCTCCAACTGCTCACCGCCATGGGCAGCATCGCCGCTTCGGCGCTGGATAACGCCCGGCGCATGGAATGGCTGGAGGAAGAGAACCGGCGCCTGCAGTCGGAAATGAACGTCGAGCACAACATGGTGGGCGAGAGCCCTCGCATGCGCGAGGTTTATCAGTTCATCAACCGAGTTGCCTCGAAGGACTCCACCGTGCTGATTTTCGGCGAGAGCGGCACCGGCAAGGAACTGGTGGCGCGCGCCATCCATCGCAACAGCGGCCGCGCCAACAAGCCGTGCGTCGCCATCAACTGCGCTGCGCTGGCCGAGAATCTACTGGAGAGCGAATTGTTCGGCCACGAAAAAGGGTCGTTCACCGGCGCCATCGCACAGAAGAAAGGCAAGCTGGAAGTGGCCGAGGGCGGTACCGTGTTTCTGGATGAAATCGGCGAGCTCGCGCCCATGCTGCAGGCCAAGCTGCTACGCGTGCTCCAGGAACGCGAGTTCGAGCGTGTCGGCGGCACGCGCACCATCAAGCTGGACGTCCGGTTGATCGCCGCCACGAATCGCGATCTGGAAGAAGAGGTAAAGAAGGGCCGCTTCCGCGAAGACCTGTTCTACCGGCTCAATGTCGTCTCCCTGCGCATGCCGGGATTACGCGAGCGACGCGAGGACATTTCGCTGCTGGCCAGTTATTTCGCCGCCAAGTACGCCAAGCGGGCCAACCGGAACATCCTGGGAATTTCGCCGCAGGCCCGCGCCTTCCTGGTGAACTACGATTGGCCGGGCAACGTCCGCGAGTTGGAGAACGCCATCGAGCGCGCCGTGGTGCTGGGGTCGTCGGATCTGATCCTGCCGGAAGATTTGCCGGAAGTGATTCTCGAGAAGACCGAGCCGTCGGCCGAAATCACCACCGTGAATGCGTTTCACGACGCCGTGCGCGACGCCAAGAAACACGTGATCATCACGGCCGTCGAGCAGGCCAGCGGCAACTACACGGAAGCCGCGCGCATCCTGGGATTGCATCCCAACTACCTGCACCGGCTGATTCGCAATTTGAATTTGCGCCCGCTGCTGCGGCAGGCGGCGGGAAACACCTAGCGCGGCCCAGGCGTTCTCTTTATCCCAGCGCGACCTTGGGCGTGGCGCCGAAGCGGCGATCGCGCGACCGGAACTCGGACACTGCCGCCGCCAGGTGCGACGCGTCGAAGTCCGGCCACATCACCGGCGTGAACACCAGCTCGGCATAGGCGCACTCCCATAGCAGGAAATCGCTGAGGCGCTGCTCGCCGCCGGTTCGGATCAGCAGGTCGACGTCAGGGCCGCCGAGCGCCTTCGCGAGTTGTTCGCGAGTGGGGTGTTTGCCAAGCCTGCCTGCCGCACGCACGATCTCGTCGCGCGACGAGTAGTCCACCGCCAGGCGCAAGTGCAGCGTGCGCCCGCGAGCCGTGGCCTTTTCGCAGTCTTCGAGGACCGGGAGCAGCATGCGAGGCAGACGGTCGCGCCGCCCGATCACCGAAACTCGCACGCCCTGCTCGATGCAGCGGGCTTGCTCGTGGCGCAGGTAGACATGGAAGAGTTTCATCAACGCCGTGACTTCGGTGGGCGGGCGTCGCCAGTTGTCGGACGAAAACGCGTAAACCGTCAGCGTGCCGATCCCTTGATCCGGCGCGGCTTCGACCGTGCGACGCAATGCTTCGGCGCCGGCTCGATGACCGGCCACGCGGGGAAGCCCGCGCGCAGTGGCCCAGCGGCCGTTGCCGTCCATGATGATGGCGGCGTGCAAATTAGAAGTGCTTTGGCACATAAAGCATGACTCCAAAAAAATAGAGACCTACAGCTCGCGCACTGCGTGGATCAACGCTTCCATGTGATCCAGATATTTTTCGAGCGCGCGGCGGCCGGTGTCCGTCAGCCGATACTCAGTCTTGGGCATGCGGCCTTCGAACGACTTGGTGCAGCCGATGTAATTCGCTTCTTCGAGCTTGCGCGCATGCACGCTCAGGTTGCCATCGGTCGTCTTGAGCAGCTTCTTCAGTTCATTGAACGTCAGGGATTGGTTCGCGGCCAGCGCGCTCACGATTCCCAGCCGCATGCGCTCGTGGATCAGCCGGTCGAGTTCGGGCAGCGACTTGCCGCCTGCCAGGGCTTTACTGCCGGCTAGGGCGCCGGCGTCCGACCTGTTTCTCCATCGGCGCGTCCTTCCGGGCTGTGTTTTGTTTCGACATCTTTACCTCACTACTTCACTTAACACTTCACTTAACCGCCGTACTTCCAGGCGATGATCGTTCCAAAAATCAAGTGCAATCCGCCGAATCCGGCGGCTAGCAGCGCGGTGCCCCAAGTGAGCGGACAAAACAACGCGATCGCGCCCAGCAGCATGAAGCAGAGTCCCATCACCGGAACCACGCGCACCGAGAATGCGCCGCCCGTCACCACGCCGGTACCGTAGAGCAGCAGCCAGGTTCCCGGAATTGCGGCGGGAATTCCGGCGCGAAAGAGCACGACGGTGAGCAGGGCGCCCACCAGCAGCGGCGGAGAAAAGCTCAGGACGAAGCGGCGAGCCGGCGCCGACAGCATCGGGACGTCGACCGAATCGGCTTTGCGCTTCATCGCCAAGGCGCCGAGCGCGATCGCAAGCACGCCTTCGATCAGCCAGGTGGTGAGCCAGGCGTCGAGCGACGACTCGCGCGACGCGATCCAGGCAGCAATCAGCGCGCTCACACCCATCGCGCAGCCTCCCCAACCGGGCACGGCGGTGAACGATCCGGCGCGCTCCATGGTCTCGCGAATGAATCGAAGATTGTCGATCGCGTGGCTGTGCAGCGAGACGAGCTGAGGCCTGTCGCCGCGAATGGTCTGAACGGTCGCCATGGGCCGATTATACGCGATCGACTTTGCGTTGTAAAGTACGGGGAGTACCCGGCTCGGCGAAGAGGTCCAACTGGTCGTCGATCGGCCACTCGGGCTGCTGCTGCCAAGGCTTCAGGTTGTGGCGCGCCCGGATGCGCCGGACCCGCTCCTGGATCATCTCCGGATACTGGCCCTTGAGATATGCACTCTTTTCGAAGCGCTCGCGGTAGCGGCGGACGAGGTGCGGGAAGCGTTCTTCGAGAAACGGCAGGAAGACCTGATACGAGCAGGGCTTCAGGAACAAGGGCGCGGCGCTGAAGGCGGTGGCTCCGTGGAGAGCGGCTGCGGCACACACCGCGTCGAGGCTCTTCTCGCTGTCGTTGATGAGCGGCATCACGGGATGGGCCAGCACGGAAACCGGGATGCCTGCCTGGCTGAGCTTCCGCACGGCGTCGAGCCGAAGAGCCGGGCGAGGCGCGCGCGGCTCGATCAACCGAGCCAGCGCATCGTCGAGCGTTGTTATGGTGACGTGAACCCGGACCGTGTTGTGATGCGCGATCCGCGCCAGCAACTCCGCATCGCTGCCGACCAGATCGGACTTGGTCGTGATCCCGACATCGAGCCCGCGCTCGCTGGCCAGCACTTCCAGCATGCCGCGCGTGATGCGGAAACGCCGCTCGGCCGGTTGATAAGGATCGGTGGCGGTCCCGATCCAGATGGACTCGCCCAGCTTCAGGCGGCGCACTTCGGTCCGAAACGCCTGAGCATTGAATTGTTTGGCGTAGATTTTGCTCTCGAACAGTTCGGGGTCGCGCAGCTCCATGAACTCGTGCGAGTAGCGCGCGTAACAATACTTGCAGCCGAACTCGCAGCCGCGGTAGGGATTGACGGTCCAGATGTTCCGCATCCGGCCGGTGCCTCGCCCGATGAAGCGGCGCGTTTCGAGTTCGAAATACTGTACCTGTCGTTTGGCTTCGAGAAGCTCGCTGGAAGCGGCCAGGCGCGCGATGCCGACGAGCTTGGGGGCAGGGTTCGAGTCAGAGTCAAACAGCATAAGACGCCCCAAATGATTTTCGCCATTTGTTCGCCTGCTGTCAAGCCCTAGGATCAAAAAGCTTCGCTTCAAAATGAAAGGTTGACGCCGTTTGTTGCGTCAAACCAGTGTGAAGGGTCGTACATGCTGGGTTGGGCAGTCGCTTTTCTCGTTGCTGCAATCATAGTTGCCATACTAGGTTTCGCGGGCGGCGCCACGACGCTGGCGCTGATGGCGAAAGTACTCTTCTGGATTTTTCTAGCCGGACTGGTAGCCAGCCTGGCGATGTATTTTCCGCACCGCCGGGATTTCAAAGCACCACGCGAGAATCGCCATCGCGGCGTGTAGTGTGCTCGCGATCCAGGAACTCCAGAAGCGGAATGGCGTACTTGCGCGAGATGCCGGTCCAGTCCTTGAACTCGGGGACGGCGAAGCGCACGCCTTTCTTTTGGGCCAGAAGCTGACGCAGCGATTCGAGCGCCGTGGAATGAAACACCAGCTCATCGCTGACGCGCACCAGCTTCTTGTCGCGCAGCAGAATTTGAAGGATGGTGCGCGCGCGGCCCGCTTCGACGCCCGACTTGCCGAGCACTTCCTGGAGCGACGGCACCGCCAGGCCGGCCGAGCGGAAGGCGATTTCGATCTTCTGCGATGCTTCGGCTTCGTCCTGCTTCAACGAGACCTTGTGCGAAGCCAGCCGCACCGTCTCGCCGTCCATCGCGAGCGTTTTGGAGTGGGCCAGCAGAGCGTCCAGCAGCCAGGGCGGCGCGCCGGGGAACTGCTTACTGCGCAATTCTTCCTTAGAGACTCCCGCCAGCAGCGGGTTCCGCCGATGGAATTGCTTGAGGTTTTCATGGATCGTTTCGAGCTGGCGCGGCGACCCACTGCGAGTCCAGGATCCAGAATTGCGGCGAGTCGAGAACCAGCAGGCTGGGCGTGCGGGCGGCTTGTCGGATCTCGGCTTCGAGCAGGCCGGTGCGCGCCACCAGATCCGGCATTCCCATTCCGTAGCGCGATTCGCTCGCGAGCAAAGCAGATTTTCTCGGACGCTGGCGAACTTTCGAGTATGCGCGACCGGTCGATGAGTGCTCCGCGACGGGGCGCGGCGATGTCGAGAACGGTTCCGCCGCCGATGGTCACGACAGGCGAAAAGCACCGCACGATGAAGCGGTCGCCCGGAAGCAGGAGCAGCGGTTCGCTCAGAAGGAATCGAACGTATTCGCGCGAGCCGGGCTGGAGCGGATCGGTCCCCTTGAGGCGGCGGAATTCGGCTTCCACTTCGGCTGTGCCGGCGTGAAAATGCACGGGCGCGCGATGCTTCAGGGGCTTGGACGATTTGAGAAGGTCGAAAACGCAATCGATCTGGCGGGTCGGGCGAAACCGTCCCGCTTCGGCCAGCATCATGCCGCGCTTCAGTTCGGATGCTTCGGCGCCCACGATGTTGAGCGCGGTTCGTTGTCCGGCAGTAGCTTGTCGAACGCTTGCGCCATGCACTTGAATGCCGCGCACACGGACGCGGCTTGCGGCCGGGTTGCAGCTCCACCTCCTGATCCACGCGCACAGATCCGGAAATCAGCGTGCCGGTAACCACGGCGCCGAAGCCGCGCATGCTGAACGCGCGATCGATCGGCAGGCGGAAATATCGCGAGGCGTCCTTTTCCGCGGATCGCTCGCGGCGATCTTCTCGATTTCCGCGCGCAGCTCGCTGAGATCCCGGCGCCGGTGGTGGAACTGACCGCCACCGACCGGCGCGTCCTCCAGAAACGACCCGCGCACGAAGTCGTCCGCTTCCAGGCGGGCCAGCTCGAGCAGGTCCGAGTCCACCAGGTCGGATTTGGTGAGTACGACAATGCCGTTCCGGATGCCTAACAACATGCAGATATCAAAATGTTCCCGGGTTTGTGGCTTTATGGACTCGTCCGCGGCTATGACGAAAAGAACGAGGTCGATGCCGCCGACGCCGGCCAGCATATTTTTGATGAACCTTTCGTGGCCGGGTACGTCTATGAAACCGAGGCGCATGTTGTCGGACAAGTCCAGGTGCGCGAATCCCAGGTCGATTGAAATGCCCCGCTGCTTTTCTTCCTTGAGCCGGTCGGTGTCGATGCCGGTCAGCGCGCGCACCAGCGCGGTCTTCCCGTGGTCGATGTGGCCGGCCGTGCCGATGATGATGTTTTTCATTTCGACGATCTTCATCCTAGCGCCTCTGGCCGCGCAGGATCGAGGCTCCGGTGAGTTTTCAAGACCGGAGTCGCCGACGTGCGCGTGGACGTCCAGGTGACACAAGGTAAGGATCTGGTCAAGGATCTGACCAAGGACATTTCGTGGTCACCGACGAAGACCAGCCGCAAGACATTCGTCTCGTTTTCGCACGGCGACGAGCGGCTGAATCTGGTGCTGCTGCTGGACATCAGCGGCAGCATGCAGAAGTACATCGAGCAGATCGCGCAGAACGCTCGCCAGGCGCTGGCGCATCTGCGGCCGGGCGACCGTGTGGCGATCATGGTGTTCGCGCGCAAGACAGCCGTGCATCAGGGCTTCAGCGACAACCTGGCGGAGACGGCGCGGCAGATCGGCAGCGCGGTGAAGAATTGGGACGTCGGCACCACGACGCTGATCAATTCCGCGGTTGTGGACGCGGCGCGCTACATGGACAAGCACGCGGGACCCGAGGGCCGGCGCGCGATTCTGATTCTCACCGACAACCTGAGCACCAGCTATCAGCTCACCGACGGCCAGGTGATCCGCGAGCTGGACAAGGCCGACACGGTGTTCAACGCGATCGTGACGGGCCGAGCGATCCGGCCGAATCCACCGACGCCCAGCATGTTCCCGAATCCCGATTTCACGCCGGCCAACGTGTTTCATCTGGCGGAGGAGACCGGCGGCGAATGGGTGAAGGCCGGGCAGGCGGACGAGACGTTCAACGCCATGATCGAGCGCATCCGCAGCGCGCTACATGCTGGCGTATCGCGAGCCGCGTCGCCACCGGGGATGTTCCGGCACATCAATGTCAGTCTGACGCCGGAAGCGCGGCGTCGTTATCCGGCTGGCGGAGCTTCGGGCGCGCAGCGGGTACTACGCGCAGTAGAATATTTCGGCACAAAGTGCTGTACCGCGAGTCTGCCTTACCTTGCTACTGTAAGATTTCATGTCCATGGACCGTCTGGCCGAAGTACGCCGCCGGCATGCCGTTGCCGAAGCGGGCGGTGGCGAAGAGCGCAAACAGCGGCAGCATCAGGAAGGCAAGCTCTCGGCGCGCGAACGCATCGACCTGCTGCTGGACGAGGCGACGTTCGAGGAGATGGACAAGCTGGTGCGGCACCGCTCGACCGACTTCGGCATGGACCAGCAGGTGATCGATGGCGACGGATTCGTCACCGGCTACGGGCGCATCCATGGCCGGCTGGTCTACGTCTTCGCGCAGGACTTCACGGTGTTCGGCGGGTCGCTGTCCGAAGCGAACGCGCTGAAGATTTGCAAGATCATGGACCTGGCGCTGAAGACCGGCGCACCCGTGATCGGGCTGAACGATTCGGGCGGAGCGCGCATCCAGGAAGGCGTGGCGTCGCTGGCGGGCTACGCCGACATTTTTCTGCGCAACGTGCTGGCGAGCGGCGTGATCCCGCAGATTTCGGCCATCATGGGGCCGTGCGCGGGCGGCGCCGTTTACTCGCCGGCCCTGACCGACTTCGTGCTCATGGTGGAGCACACCAGCCACATGTTCGTCACCGGGCCGGACGTGATCAAGACCGTCACGCACGAGGACGTGACCAAAGAGAAGCTGGGCGGGGCCGAGACGCACAACTCCATCAGCGGCGTCGCGCATTTCATCGCGCACGATGACGCCGAGTGCCTGCGCATGATTCGCGAGCTGGTTTCGTACATCCCGCAGAACAATCGCGACGATGCTCCGCTAAAGCAGTCGGCGGATCCGATCGAGCGGATGGACGCGGAGCTCGACTCGACGGTCCCGGCCGATTCGCACCTGCCCTACGACATCAAGGACATCATTCATCGCGTGGTGGATGACGGCGAGTTTTTCGAAGTGCACGAGCACTGGGCCAAGAACATCGTGGTTGGCCTCGCGCGCATGGGCGGCCAGAGCGTCGGCATCGTGGCGAATCAGCCGGCGTTTTTGGCCGGGTGCCTGGACATCAATTCGTCGGACAAGGGCGCGCGCTTTGTGCGTTTCTGCGATGCGTTCAATATTCCGATTCTGACGTTTGAAGACGTGCCGGGATTTCTTCCGGGCACCGATCAGGAGTTCGGCGGAATCATCCGGCACGGAGCGAAGCTGCTGTATGCGTACTCGGAGGCAACGGTGCCGAAGATCACGGTGATCACGCGCAAAGCTTATGGCGGCGCGTATTGCGTCATGGGATCGAAGCATCTGCGGACGGATGTGAACTTCGCGTATCCGACGGCTGAGATCGCGGTGATGGGGGCGGAGGGCGCGGTGAATATCGTGTACCGGCGCGAGCTGGCGGCTGCGGCGGATAAGGAGGCCGTGCGGAAGCAGAAGACCGAGGAGTTTCGCGAGCGATTCGCGAATCCGTTCATCTCGGCCGAGCGCGGCTTCATCGACGACGTGATCGAGCCGCACGAGACTCGGCCGAGGGTGATTCGGGCGCTGCGGATGCTGGCAAACAAGGTGGACACGATGCCGCGGAAGAAGCACGGGAACATTCCGCTGTAGGTGGTGCGCTACAAGCTGCGGACGCCCATCGCGGTGATGTCGTCCACCCGCATCGTCTCTTTCACCACGAACGGTTCGCCGTACTTCACGCCGATCAGGTTGCCGTAGAATCGCGCGATGGCGGCCAGGCGTTCGTGGATCTCCTGCTGCTGGGGGAACAGGTCGGCCGCCTCGGGCGCGGCGCCGTACTGCGATTCGTAAGCGAACAGCGCGGCCATGCGGCGCTCGAATTGTGCGGAGATGTCCACCACGAACGACGGCGTGACGTTGGCGTACAGCGACGAATAGATGATCTTGTGCGGCCGATGCGGCTCGGTCTGCTCATCGAGCTTCCGCAAGCCGGCGAGAAAGCACGCCTCGAATCCGATCTCGGAAGCCCGGTAGTGATCCGGATGCCGCGCTTCCCAGTACGGCAGGATCACGACTCGAGGCCGCAGGTTGCGGATCTCGGCCGCGAGTGTCATGCGCGCGCTGACGGTATTCTCGAGCCGCGCGTCGGGAAAGCGCAGGTTGCCGCGCCAGGCCAGTTGCATGCGGCAGGCGGCCGCGTCCGATTCCTTCAGCCGGATCTCGGGCGTGCCGCGCGATCCCATGTCGCCGGCCGTGAGATCGAGCACGCCGGCGCGATAGCCGGCTTCAGCCATGCGGATCAGCGTGCCGCCGCAGGTTTGCTCGACGTCATCGGGATGCGCCGCAATGGCCAGGATGTCGAGCGGCTTCTCGATGCCGGCGGAAGGCGAGATGGGTTCCTGAAACATGGTCAATACCAGGAGCGCGCGCGCTGCTTGGGACGCATCAGGAAAATCAGCCCGATGCCTGCCACGAATCCGGCGACGTGGGCAAACCACGCCACGTTCCCGCTGGAGGCCTGCG
Organism: Terriglobia bacterium; assembly: GCA_963792065.1. Classification (GTDB taxonomy): domain Bacteria; phylum Acidobacteriota; class Terriglobia; order Bryobacterales; family Bryobacteraceae; genus Palsa-89. The sequence continues at coordinate 658,500 of CAWBUU010000002.1, read as the reverse complement.
AATATCCCACCGAACCGACGCCGTTGAAAAATTGAATGGCAAACCAATACAGCAGCAGGAACGCCGCCGGGAGATCAACGGTGGTGAGAAAAATAAGAATAAAAACCAGCGTGACGATGCGGGCGCGCGGAAACTTCACCAGGTAGGCTCCCATGACGCCCGCGATGGCGCCGCTCGCGCCGATGGTCGGAACCGGAGAGCCGGCGTTCGTCAGAATGTGCCCGATGGCCGCCGCCACTCCGCATGCCAGGTAGAAGACCAGGTACTTCGCGTGTCCCAGAATGTCCTCGATCGCCGCGCCCGAAGATCCACAGGAACCACATGTTTCCCAGGATGTGCAAAAAGCCGCCGTGGATGAACATGGAAGTGCCGATGGAAGCAACGTTGCAGGTGGTCCGGCACGATTCCGTACACGTACATGAACTGGTTCAACTGGTAGCTGCGGCAGGGTCAATTCGTAAAAGAAGACCAGCACGTTGAGCGCGATCAGCATCAGCGTGACCGTGGGCGCCGTATAGTGCGGTTCCGACGAGCGAAGCGGGATCATGAGCCGGTCCCGCTCGCAACGCGCTGTTCGAACTCACGGTGAGAGCGGCGCTCGGCGCGTTCGATGAGCGCTCGCGCGGCCTGCAGGGTGGCGATCCCGCCTCGCGCGCCCAGCGCGGTGCAGTTGAGAGCGGCCATGGCGTTCGAAAACTCGAGTGCTTCGTCGAGCGGCATGTTCTGGATGACAGAATAACAAAACGCACCGTGAAAGACGTCGCCTGCGCCGGTGGTGTCGACGCAATTCACCACGAATGCGGGCGAGTAGTGGAAGCGCCCGTTCGGCTCGCGCCAGAGCGCCGTGCGAGCCGAGCGTCATCGCGACCACCGGAATTCGGTATTCGTTCTGGATCAGCTCCAGCGCGCGGAACGGATCGGCCTCGCGACGTCCAGCGCTCGGGAAATTCGGAGCTGGAGATCAGGTAGTCGACGTTCGGCAGCACGCGTTCGCAGCCCGGATAGATGGTGTCGACGTCCAGAGTCACCGGGATCTGATGCCGGCGCGCGATCTCGGCCGCGCGAGCCACGGCGGGCGTGTCGTGGGCGTCGATGTGGAGCAGTCGCGCGCAAGCGATCAGCTCGTCGTTGATGTTCTCGGGATGCAACCGCAGGCATTCCGCGCGCTGCCACAGCACGGTGCGCTCGCCGGTAGCTCTGATCGACCAGGATATACGCGGTCTGGTTGGGACAATTCTCGCGGATCTCGACATCGTCCAGATTGATGCCGCTTTCTTGAAGGCTGGCGAGTTGAATACGGCCCCGCTCGTCGTCGCCGAGCGTGCCGATGTACTTCACGCGGAGTCCCAGCTTCGCGCACGCCACCAGCGCGCTGGCCACCTGGCCGCCCGGGCTCAGGATCTCGCGCTCGAACGCGACTTTGCCCGCATACGAAGGAAAGTGCGGCAGCAGGATCAGAGTATCGGTGGCATTCAGGCCGACGCCGACAACGTCGAATGGGGGAGCGGGAGGCAAGAGGAGAGGAGCGCCTATTTCTTCTGGGGCGGCATCTCGTAAAGATAGATGACGTGGTTGTGCGCTTGCGGCAGGTCTCTGTCCACCAGCTTGGGCTTCCAGCCGGGAACCGGAAACTGATGCGATACGACGCGCGCGCCGGGCTTCAGCGACCTTTCAAGATTCGGCCGCAACATTTCGTTGACGTCCGTGGCCAGGTACATGGTGACCACGTCGGCCGGGCTCAAGTCGACCTTCATCAAATCGCCGTGGATCACGCGCACTTCATTCTGCAGGCCGAGATCGTGAATGCGCTCGCTGGTGCGCCGCACCAGGTCGTCGGAAATTTCGATACCCACGGCCTTGGAACGATATCGCTGTACAGCGGTGATCAGGATACGGCCATCGCCGCTACCCAGGTCGTAAACAGTTTCGCTCGGTTTGGGATCGGCCATTTCCAGCATGCGGTCGACGATCGACTGCGGCGACATGACGTACGGCGCCAGACTGTTGGCGTAATGCTTGGCGTGCTGCTGTCCGTACAACAGACCTTGTGAAAAAGCCGGTATCCCGGTGAACATCATGAGGCCCAGGGCGGCCGCCGTGCTTGTTTTCTGCATGACCCCTACTGACTTGAGATGGATGCGCTGTCTCTTCCGTTCCGTGATTTTATTATATGAGAAACCATTTCCGAAACGGCCATCCAGAGGTCGCGAGGCTTGGTAATGGTGTATTCGTAGCCGCGGAAGAAGTGGACCGTGCGGCTGATAGCGTCTTTCCAGGGGACCGCCTGCGGATGCAGGTTGTAATTCATGTAAAACACGGGGAAATTGAGGTCGCCCGCCTCGCGGAGGGCCTCTTGCGGGACATTGTTGTCCAGCAGCACCTTGGGGCCGGCAAACACCACCGCGTCGGGGTGGTCGTCGGGCGTGGGCACCACCTCGTGTCGGACCAGGTTGGTCAGGAATTCCGTGTCACCATGTTTCTCGCTAAGGCGTTTTAGGTCCACGGTGCCAAGGTTCAGGGACTCCAGGGCTTCGCCGAGAGCCGGGAAATCGATGCGCGCGACATCCTCCTGGCGATAGACCACGCGCTGCTCCTGCATGTTAAAGGCGACGATGGAGAATTTCCCGATGCGTGGATCGCGCACGATGCTGCGGAGGATGGAGACCAGCGCTGTGGTGTCGAGCGGCTGCAGCGCGGCGGAGAGCGAGTCCTGCGGCGCGAAGTTCACCAGGACTTTGACGTTGAGCAGCGGGTCGCTGGCGGCGCGTTGCACCGGCGGTTCATCCTTGAACTGTTCGCCGTCGGCGCGCTGGATAGCGCCGGGTGCGATGGCGAGAGCGATGGGGCGGTCCTTGGCGGTAAGCTCGGCTTTTGAATCCCAGGAGAACGAGCACACTCGCTCGCTGCGGTCGCGCATCAGCCAATCGACGTGATAGTCACCCTCGCCCAGGTCGAAAGCGCCCTGCAGATACGCGTCGCCTTTGGCGTCCTCCTCCAGCAGAGGGACGCGAATGTGCTGGGCGAAGTAAACCGGCTGGTCGCGATGTTCCTGCGGATAGATTCGGAACAGAATAGTGAGCAGGTTGTCGCTGCCGGCCAGATCACGGAGCGGAACCGTAACATCGTAGCCGGCGTGGAAGCGCAGGTCGAACCCGAGGAGCGGTTTGCTGGGATCGACGCTGCAAGCCAAGTCTTTTCGCGTTTCGCCGGCTTCCAGCACAGCGAGGTCGGTGTTGAAGATGTTGACACGCCCGCTCGGGCCGGACCCGGCGAGCATTATTTGGCTGTGGGCGGGTGTCGAGCTAAACAGGAGACCGGCCACAATCACCCATCCGCCGGATATCGCGGAACGAAAACAGCAGGGTCTCTGCATACCCTTTCTCGTCTAGATTGTTCCTATTGTACCTCCAGCGGCACCCGGCGCAAATAGAAATCTGGCCTCAACCGCCAACTCGGGTACAGCTTAGGAGCAATCTGGTTCCAGCAGTCCTATCGTCGCCTGGGGCGGCGTTCGGTAGAGCTGTGATGCAACATTTCGTAGACGCGCCGCAAAAAAACTTGAGACGTTACGGTGTGATACATTGCTTGAGTAATGGCATCGCGCAGCATAAACAAAGTGATTCTGATCGGCCACCTGGGACGGGACGCCGAGACGCGGTTCACGCCGTCGGGCGTGGCCATGACCAAGTTTTCGGTGGCGACGAATCGCCGCTGGAAAGATCAGCAGACCGGCGAGTGGAAAGAAGAGACCGACTGGGCCAACGTGGTGCTCTGGCGGCAGGAGAACCTGGCCAATTATCTGACCAAGGGCAAGCAGGTTTACGTCGAGGGCCGGCTGCAAACGCGCAGCTACGACGACAAGGACGGCAAGAAGCAGTACATGACTGAAGTGGTGGCCGAGGACGTGTTGCTGCTGGGCGGTCGCGGAGGCGAAGGCGGAGTGGAAGGCGGCGGGCAACCGGTTTCGATGCCGCGAAGCGCGCAGCGGGGTGCTCAGCCGGCGGCCGCGGCGGCCGAGGATCATGGGATGGATCAGGGGATCACGGACGACGACGTGCCGTTCTAGTCCTTGCAATGATGTGCAGCCGGAGTAGCGTGCACGACGTCTTGTCCAGGATCGAGACGACGGCGCAATCCGGCGATCTCCGACAAGTCGCAGAGGCGTTGGACGCCGCCAAGCCGCAACTGTTCGAAAGCTTCCAGGAGCGTCTGCAGCACTCCCTGGCCGCCAAGGCCGTCACGCTGAAGCTGCTCAACCTGTTTCTTGCGAAGCATCACTTCCTGTCGCGGAGCGCGGAGGTGCTGTCGAAGCCTTCCGGTCTGGTGGTGGATCCGTCCAACGCCTGCAACCTGGCATGCCCGGGCTGCGTTCATTCGACGCACGCCAAGGAGCTGAAACTTTTCGACTGGAAGCCGGGAATCGCGACCGAGTCGCGCATGGCGGCGTTCTTCCGGCACTACGGTCCCGCGGCGATTCACGTGATCCTGTGCAACTACGGCGAGCCGCTGGTGCATCCGGATACGCCGAAGTTCATCCGGATGGCTAAGGCCTACCTGATTCACACGATGATTTCGACCAACCTTTCGCTCGCGCGGTTCGATGCGGAGGCGTACGTCGAGTCGGGCCTCGATCACATGTTGCTCTCGATCGACGGCGTGAGCCAGCCGGTGTACGAACGGTTCCGCCAGAAAGGTGAGATCGACTTGGTGTATCGCAACGTCGCGAAGCTGGTGGCGGCGAGGCGGCGCGCCGGGAAGAGAACGCCGACCATCGCGTGGCGGTTTCTAGCGTTCGAGCACAACGTGCACGAGATACCGGCGGCGATCGAGCGGGCGCGCGAGTTGGGCGTCGATCAGTTCAGCGCGGACCCGGCCTGGGACATCAGTTGGGACGACCCGGCGATCCGGACGGCGAACATCGAGCCGGTCAGAGTGGATTTCCGGGAGGACACCTACGACGCGCTGGTCGAAAACTGGAATCCTTATCCGGAGAGCCTGGATGCGGACGCGATCGAGCGCGACTTCGCACAGAGCTGGGCTGCACGTGTTCGCGAACGGAACGGGCGCGGGGCCGCGGCGGCGGGCGGAAGCTGCGAGTGGCTCTACAAAAGCATCACGATGGACTCAGGCGGGCGCATTTTGCCGTGTTGCTGTTCGCCGACGCCGTCGAGGGATTTGCACTTCGCGCAGTTTGACGAGAACGATCCCGAGCGGGCGTTCAATTCGGAGAAACACCGGATGTCGAGAATGTTCTTCGCGGATTCCGCCCGTTATCGTGCCGAGCGCGAGGCGGGAACGCTTCAGAAGGATCCGCATTGCGTCGACTGCGAGTGGGACAAGACGGCGGACCCGAGCAGCGCGCAGATCCGGAACTATTTTCAGGTGGCGGCCGGGGACTTGATCGATGGTGGGAGTCTGGATCGGCTGGCGAACTGGTAGTCGCGGGTTGGGCCGGAGTCAGCATGAGCGATTGGCTCGACAAACTCTTTGATGCAGCGGATTGGCAGGAGGTCGTCGACCCCGCGCGGGAGATCAGTGTTGCGAACGACCCCGCTGATGTGCCGCGTCTACTTACAGCGCTTCATGATCCGTTGGAGGCAAGAAGATGGGGGGCCGTCTACGCTCTGGGCTTCAATCGGCGCGATGGTCGCATCGTTCGTCCGCTGATCCGGGTTTTGCTTGACGGCGAGGAGACGCCGCGTGTACGGTCGCAGGCTGCCGAATGCCTCGGCTACCTCGCAAAGCGCAAGGCGATCAAGCCGCTGATCCAGTGCAGCGCGGATGAATCGGTGGATGTCCGATTCTGGTGCGTCTTTGCGTTAGGACATTACCTGTCGCGTTGGAATAGAGTCCCGCTCGCGGTAGTTCGCGCCCTGGAAGCGCGGTTGGATGACGATGCGGCTCCAAAATACGGACACTGGTGGCCGGTCGGCGAGGAGGTGCGCGCTGCTCTCCGTGCAAGGCGGCTCGCATCATAGTGTTCAGTTAGCTATGGCGCGAATCCACCTTTTCGAGTTTGAAGATCAAGCGTGGTTCCCAGCCGCGCTGCGTCGAGCCATGACCGGATACCTCGCCACCACCTACGGAATCACGCCGTTTCCGAAACTTTGGGCCGAGCGGATCGCGCCGGTTTTGAGCAAGGACGGTCCATCGGAAATTGTGGACCTTGGGTCAGGCTCGGGCGGACCGGTCGGTCGCGTCGTGAAGGAACTCGAAGGCCAGGGGTTCCGCGCCCGCGTCGACATTGACGGACCTGTTTCCGAACACGAGCGCCGCTTCTAACGGAGCATCCATGCGCTACTGGCCGAAACCGGTGGATGCGACGCGCGTTCCTGCCGAGCTGACGGGCACGCGCACGATGTTCGCCGCGTTCCATCACTTCCGTCCGGACGCGGCGCGTCAAATCCTGCGGCGACGCCTTCGAGCACCGCCGCGCGATCTGCGTTTTCGAAGCGACCTCGCGGACGCCCGGCGCCATCGCGTCGGCGCTGCTGATCCCACTGCTGGTTCTGATCATGACGCCGCGAGTCCGGCCGCTGTCGTGGATACAGATCATCTTCACGTACCCGATTCCGATTCTGCCGCTGCTCATGTTCTGGGACGGCCTGGTATCGCAACTGAGAACGTACTCGGTCGAAGAGCTGCAAGAAGTTGACGAGCGATCTCCAGTCGCCGGACTACAAATGGGAGATCGGGCAGATTGAGATTCCGCGGATGCCCGCGGGTGTGCCCTACCTGATCGGCCGGTTTCCGCGTGAGTGCCCGCGAGCGATGAAAACAGAATTTCGAAAGGCAGTGGTGCCGCGCGAGATGCGGAGTCTGCTGGCCTTCGACGCAAAAGTGTTTCCGAAGGCCGACCGCTTTCCCAAAGAGCAATGGCTATCGTATGACTCGTATTGGCTGATCGTCGACGGCGTGAAAGTTGGTTGCTGCGCGTTCGAGCGTCACGCGAAGCCAGGCGGAACGTTGTATATCACTACCACCGGCATCCTGCCGCGCTTTCAAGGCCTGGGCTTCGGACAGATGCTGAAATGTTGGGAGATCGCGTATGCGCGATTTCACGGGTTCACGCGCATCGTCACCAACACGCGCAAGAACAACGCGGCCATGATTCGTCTTAACAAGAAACTGGGCTTCCGCGTGGTGCGGATTACTCGCCACTACTACACAGAGCCTCCGGATTCCACCGTCGTGATGGAGCTGAAGCTGTAGGGAGCTATCGACTGCCGCCAGCCTGACAAACGCCGTCCAGGAGTTTATCGGGCAAACCCGCATCCTTCGGATCGACCTCGTAGTACGACGCGGATTCTCCGAACGTGCCCACGTAGCGCCACAACTTGCCGTTGCTCGCGGCGCCGCGCGCGTCGATCACGTCGATGTCGCCGTCGGAGTAGGATTTTTCGGAGTACTCGGTCGATTCCCACACATCACCGGTATAAGGAATGCCGAGGCTCCAGTTGGAACCGGCTCCGAACAGCAGTTCTCGTAGACCGTCGCCGGTGGGAATCATGATCTCGCGCATGACACTGTCGCCGATATGGCCCTGCTCGCTGATGTGAATGCCCGGCACCGTGGGCAGACAAAAAACGCTGTGCGGACCTCTGAGTCCGACGCACGCGGTCTTGCAGGCCTGCAACTGAGTGGCGCGCTGGAGTGTGATGCGGAGCGGTCCGGGCCGATCGGTGGTGATGCGCCTGCCGTCGAAACCCTGCTTGCGCACCACCAGCGCAGGAGCGCGCGTTTCGACGTAGAACCGTCCCTGCTCGTCGGTGAATAGCTGCTCCTGTTCGTGAACGTCGGAATGATCGATGTGGGCGCCGGCGATCGGCGCGCCTGCCGGATCCAGCACCCAACCGGAGACCTTGTGCGGTTCCGGGAGCAGGATCATGCGCTCGTACCAGGTCAAGCGCTGGGAACTGAGCAAAGCCGCGGAGGCGAGCAAGCCGATGAAAAGCGCCAAGGCGCGGCTCCGGGAACTCTTGACGCTCACTCGGTTCATTATATAGTGCCGCTGCTAAGAGGGAGGCAGCTCCGGCAGCAGTTCGTCGATGACGCGGTCGAGAGCCTCCCAGTCGGTGTATTCGTGATCGCGCGAGGCATCGGTGGAGGCACCCTCCTTTCGCGCGATTCGCTTCATCACGAATCGGATCAGGAAATTGTATTTCGAATACATCAGCGCACCGGCGACGGCGCGGATGTGCCCCGGGTGCCAGCCGGTTTCCGCGAGAAACTCCTGAATCATCTTCTCGGCGTCGGCAGCGGCCTGGGCGCGGTGCTCCTGCGTCGCAGCCTTGTCCTCCGCGCCAACCTCGGACAGGCTCACGGAGAGGAATACCGCAGGCATGCCTTCCAGGGCAGCGCGATGATCCTTCACGAACTTCGTCATCTCGGGTTCGTGCTTATGCATGTGCACCGACGCAGCCAGAACTGCAGCACTGTACGCGTCAGGAGAGAAGTCCAACGGAAGCTGGCGGGCGTCGATTACCTCCGCGCCAACCCCTCGCCAGCGCGCGGTTGCAGCCAGATGCTCCGCAATGCGGCGGGTCTGGCCTTCGCGCGTGGCGTAGAGAACGAGAATCGGCCTCATGCCTTAGGATGCGCCTTATCGTAGACAGCCATCAAGTCGGTCAACGACACCTGAGTGTACTTCTGCGTCGTGGAAAGTTGCGCGTGTCCGAGCAATTCCTGAATGGCGCGCAGGTCGGCGCCGTCGCTCAGCAGGTGCGTGGCGTAGGCGTGTCGCAGGCTGTGCGGATGGATGGACGAATCGCCGGTGATCATGCGCGCGTAGAATTTCACGATGCCGCGAGCGCCGCGGTCGGTCATTCGCTGCCCGCGATGATTCAGCAGGAGCGCTCGTTCGCCAGAGTGCGGCGGGAGTGCGTCCGGATAGATAGCGCTCCAGCGCTGAAGCAGCCTTCGACGGTGAACGGAACCTGGCGTTCCTTGCGCCCTTTGCCTCGCACTCGCACCCAGCGATCGCCGAAATCGAAATCGTCCAAGTTCAAGCCGACCAGTTCGCTGATGCGCAGGCCGCAACCATAGAGCAGTTCGAAAATAGCAAGGTCGCGCGCGGGAAACGGGCGCTCGAGTTTGTCCGCAGTGCCCGTGACGCCGTCCACCAGCGCGTTGGTCTGCTCGGCGGTCATGACGACCGGGAGTGACTTGGGCGCCTTCGGGGTGCGGACCAGGCTCGCGACGTTCTTCGAGATCACGCCGTCGCGCAGCAGGAATTTGAAGAAGGACCGTACGGCGGCCAGCTTGCGGCGCATGCTGACGGCGGTGAGGCGCTGTTCGTAGAGATGCGCGAGCCAGTGGCGAAAATCAAGTACATCGATTTCCTCGACCGACGGCGCGGGCCGGTCGGCGAGCGTGAAGTACGAACTGAACTGATCGAGATCCGAGGCGTAGTTGCGCAACGTGTGCGGTGAAGCGTTCTGGCGGCGCAGCTCGTCGAGGAATCGCTGGATGTGGCTGGCAAGGTCAGGCATAGACGGCCCGGTATTCGTCCAGCTTCTCCAGGGCCCGGCGGCAGACCTCGGCGTGCCGGGCGCGCTTGTCGTGGCGGAAGCGCTCGCGGGTTGCGTCGTCGAGCGCGGGCAGCAAATCGAAGGTGATGTTGGCCGGTTGGTAATCGCGCGGATCGGCGCCGGAGACGTAAGCGCACAGCGACCCGATCGCGGTCTCGCGCGGGAACGGGCGAATCGGTTCGCCTGAAGCCAACTCGGCGGCGTGCCGACCGGCCACCAGACCCGTGGCGATAGACTCGACGTAGCCTTCGACGCCCGAAATCTGGCCGGCGAAGAAAATCGAAGGCCGGGCGCGAAGCTGCAGCGTCGGCGCGAGCAGCGACGGCGCGTTGATGTACGTGTTGCGATGGATCTGGCCGTAGCGCAGAAACTCGGCGGTTTCGAGACCTGGGATCAGGCGGAGAACGCGCGCCTGCTCGCCGAACCGCATGTGGTTTTGAAAGCCGACCAGGTTGTAGCTCGACGCGCGCACGTTTTCCTGGCGAAGCTGGACCACCGCGTAGGGCCGCCGGCCGGTGCGCGGATCCGTCAGGCCGACCGGCTTCATCGGGCCGAAGCGCAGCGTGTCGCGGCCGCGGCGGGCAATCTCTTCGATCGGGAGGCAGGCTTCAAAGAACGGGGTCTGGTCTTCTGCAATGTGCGCGGGAACTGCTTCGGCGGCAAGTACCGCATCGACGAAGCGCTCGTACTGCTCGCGGTCGAAGGGGCAATTCAAGTAGTCGTCACTGCCATCGAGCGATTTGCCATAGCGCGACGCGCGGAACGCGATGCCCAGGTCGATGGACTCGGCGTCGACGATCGGGCTGATCGAATCGTAGAAATACAGACGGTCGACGCCCGTGATCCGTCCGATCTCTTCAGCGAGGGCGCCGCTGGTCAGCGGTCCGGTGGCGATGATCGTAATGCCGTCATCGCCGATCGACGCGGCTTCTTCGCGCCGCAGCTCGATGCGGGGATTCTGTTCGATCGCGGCTGTGATTTCCTGCGCGAAGACGTCGCGGTCCACCGTGAGTGCATGCCCGCCGGGCACTCGGGCTTTCTGTGCCGCCGCGAGCAGCAGCGAATCGAGCCGGCGCAGTTCTTCCTTCAGCAGCCAGGGCGCCGTGTTTTCGGATTCGCTTTTGAGCGAATTGCTGCACACCAGTTCGGCCAGCCGATCGGTCTTGTGCGCGGCAGTCGATTGCACGGGCCGCATCTCGACCAGCGTACAGTCGAACCCCGCGCGCGCAATCTGCCACGCCGCCTCGCAGCCCGCCAAGCCGCCGCCAAGTACCCGGATGCCAGCCATTCAACACCAGGATACCGGTGTCAGGCGCCAGGAGCTAGTGTCCACGAACGGGCGGGATCACCGGCGTCGGTTGTTCCGCCGCGGCGAACGCGAACTTGCCCACCGCCGGGTCCACGATCCGGGCGAAATCGCCGTAGCTCATGTGGATCACATCCAGGTGCGTTCCGGCATTGAAGGCGATGAACTCCTGCTCGCAGACCGTCGTGTCGACGATCACCGGGATGTGGAACAGGTTGCCGAGCGGAGGCATCGCGCCCAGTTCGCATTCCGGGAAAAGCTGGCCGAGCTCCTGCTCGCTAGCCAGCCGGATGGCCGGATCGTTCAAGAAAGCGCCCAGCGTTTCCATGTCGATCAGGCAGTCGGCAGGAAGCACCGCGAGGCCGTAGCCCTGGGTGCCGGCGTAAACCACCGTCTTCGCGAGCTTGTGCGGCGAAAGATGCTCGGCCACGGCAACGTCGAAGGCGGTGAAGGCTAGAGAATGCCTGGTATGCGCGTACCAGACGCGAGAGCGATCGAGAAATTCCAGACAACGTTCCAGAGTCGTCATAGGACACCTCTCTACTCAGAAGCGAGTGCACGGCGCGTGCCACTTGGCGGGCGTAACCGCTTATTGGACTTGCATTTGGCGTTCTAGGCGAGCTGCGTACCCTGGCGCACCCGAGGCGTCGCTGAATGGGCTCGGACAGCGCACGGCACGCGGCATGCATCGCTTGGGCAGAAATGCGCAACACATACGCCGCCTGCCTTCTCGTTACGTCTTTACTACGAGCGGATTCCGCCGCGCCGCTGATCGCCGCCGTCAACATCCTCGGGACCACGCTGCACGTGGATCTCGCGACACAGGTGGGCCGGCCTTACGACACCGCGGTCATCGAGAAGGACGTGCGACATCTCTGGAGCACGGGACGTTTTTCGGACATTCGCGTGGAGCGAACCGAGAAGCCCGACGGCGCCGGCGTGATTTTCCGCGTCACCGAGGCGCAAACCAGGCCGCTACACAAGATTCAAATTGATCCCTCGACGTTTGGGCTGCAGTTGTCGCTTCCCGAGGGTACGCCGATCGACGAAGCTCGGGCGCACGCCATCGCAGGGCAGGCGCGCGACGAACTGCAAGCCCGCGGCTTTCGGGATCCGGTTGTCGAGTCGAAACTCGTGCCGTTTGTTGGCAAGCAAGTGGATTTGCGGCTCATGGTCGACGCGGGAGGGCGTGTGAGGGCGCGCGCGATCGAGTTCGTCGGCGATCCCGGGCTCGATCCCCAGGAGCTTCGCGGCGCTCTTCATGCGCTGCGCGTTAAGCGAGTGACGCCGCCAATTCCCGGGCTGTGGGGTGGCTGGAGGATGTTCCCGGCTTACAGTTCCGAGGCGCTGCAGTCGGACCTGGCGAGATTGCAGTCGCTGTATCTTGCCCGCGGGTATCTGGATGCAAGCGTCCGGGTGGACGACGTCGCGATTCGGAAAAACGAAGCCAGCATTTCGATTCGTGTTGAAGCCGGATCGCGCTATCGCGTTCGCAGCGCGGCCATCGGGGACGATCCTGTGGACGCGACTTCGCCGGGCGATCTCTGCCCCAGCCTGCTGGCCGCACAGCGTGAGGCCGAACAGCAGGGCATCCTGGATTTTTCTGTGACCCTGGACGCTCGTCAGACCGCGGATTCCGCTGTGGACCTCGAGACCATGGTCGACCGGGGCCGGCCTTATCGCGTCCGCCGGATCGACTTCATCGGCAATCATCGGTACCGTGACGCCATGCTGCGCAGCACGCTCTTGCTCGAGGAAGGCAGGTTGCTGGATGAGCGGCTGCTGCGCAAAAGCGTCGCCCGGTTGAATCAGACCACATTGTTCGAGCCTATCGACGAGCGTAGCGTCCACGTTCGCACCGATGAAGCAGCCGGCCTCGCCGACGTGACGATCCAACTGCGCGAGCGCAAGGGTGGCGCGTGGAACCTGTCGGGCCCGGTTGGTCCGGCCAGCTTTGCGGGTCCGCTCGAAGCGTCGCTGCGATCTAGGCTGCCATCCTGGGGCGCAGGATTGCTCGAGCTGTCCACATACACGGCGACGATCAGTCTTTATGCGTTCGCGCCGCCACTCGTGCCGGCCTTGTCGGTGCTGCCCAAGCACGCCTACTTTCCGGTGCTCGCGCTGCAGCGGCCGTTCTTGCCCGGCGAAGGCTGGCGGTCGGGATTCTACATCGCGCCGCAGCTCGGATTGCGCGGGCTGGGATTGATCTATGCGACCACTCAGCTTCAGCAGCGCCTGTTGCCGCTGCTGGCTGGCGATCGTGGGCTCGTTCCGGAGCTGCCGGTGACGGTTGTGGCGCCCCACGGCGAAGGAAGAATGTTCTGCGAGCCGCCCGGGCCTCGTCTGATGCCATTGCGAACCGGCGTGTCGTTAGCGGTCCGATTCCTGGGCGTGCTGACGGGGCTTTAGCGGCGATTGAACAGCCACCATACGAACGACAGGATGGCGCTCACCACCAGCGACGTAACGATCGGAAAGTAGAACACCGAGTGCTTGCCGCGGATCACGATGTCGCCGGGCAGCCGGCCGAAACGGATCGGAAGCTTTTCGCCGATCGAGATGATCACGCCCAGCGCCAGCACGATCACGCCGAGCACGATCAACATCCGGCCCAGGCTCATGCCCTCATTTTCCCATCGAGTAGGAGCGGCCGCGATGCTGGCCGAGCAGGATCTGAACCATGCGATGCGCGATCAGCTCGTGCAGCGTGAGCAGCTCGCGGTTGGCCGCGGCCACAGCATCGGCATCCAGCGGATCCGTTGGCGCGCCGCCGGCCTTCAACGCCTCGGTCGCTTCCCGGATCACCGGATCGGTCGCAACGTCGCCGGCCATCTCCCACAGCGTGATGAAGCGGTCGACCGCGGACGGGAAGCTCACGGCGAACACGCCGTAATTGCTGGTGGTGCGCGGCGGCTTGAAGTCCAGATTGAAAGGGCCGTTGTAGTTGTGGCTGCGCAGCAGCACCAGCACGTTGAGCCAGTCCAGCGGATTCACCAGCCCGATGCCGATGTCGACGTCGTGCTTCAGCCGATAGCCGTCGTTGATGTCGAAGTGAAAAAGCTTTCCGGCCAGAAGCGCGCGAGCCAGCGCGGCACGCGGCGCACCGCCCCACATCAGCTCGTGCAGGTACTCGGGGTTGAGACCAACCATCTCAGGATGCTTCAGCAGACCGGATCCGATGAACGCCAGCATGGCGTCGCTGGTGGGAAGCAGGATCTCGGCCTGCGGCTCGAACGGTTTGGCTTCCAGGCAGTGTTTGAGCGTCGGCCGGCTGTTTTGCTTAGCGAGCTCGATGTCGGCGTCGCACGCCGCGTTGATTCCGTCGGCGTACCAGCGGAGCGATTGCGTTTCGTCGATGGCACCCTGCGTGTAGTAGCCGAGCGACCCCGGCCAATAGACAGCGAATTTCGCGCCGAGCTGGTGGCCCATCCGAACAGTGTTCGCGAGTCGCCAGGCCGCGTATTGCCGCACCTCGGGCGCCTCGGCCGCCGGGCCCGCCGCCCAGACCGCGTGATAGAACGTCTCGGTCGTGACCATCGAACATTCGAGTCCGTTCTCCCGGAGCGTCGCTCGAATGCGCTCGACGGTCTGCGCCTGCTCGTCCTTGCCGAGCGCTTCGGTCGCGATCACGTCGGTGTCGTGCGTCGACCAGTAGCCGATGCCGATCTTCGCGTACTCGCGGATGACGTCTTCGAAACCGATTGGCGCGCGCGTCGGCGCGTGGAACAATGCCTGGCCCTGATACGCGGCAGCCCACTGCGGACCGGAGATGTAATACTTGCGCCGCGTCTCAGGCGGATAGCCGCCGCCGCACGCCGCCATCAGACGATCGACTAAGGCTCGCTGCTCGCCTTGGGGGACGGGCTTCATGCGCCCACGGACACGCCGCGCCGTTCGGCCATCTCGCGTCCAACTTGCGCCAGTTGGTCAGGTTTCAAGAGGCGACCTGCTAATGGGAACAATTGCTGGTCTTCGATAGCGATGTGGCGCGTGTAGGTCTCCGACAAGCGCTGGAGCGCCCGGCGGATCTGATCGAGTTCCTCGTCAAGAAGCCTGCCTGAAGCCAGCCAGCGTTGGCCGAGCGAGTCGACTAGCTCGTGATCGCGCGCGGCGGTCTGATGATCTTTCTCCAGTTCGGCGAGGCATTCAAGCGATGCCCGAGCCGTGTCGCCTGATTCCCGCATGCGCGGAAAGAGTGAATCCTCCTCGTCGGCGGTATGCTTCGGCGCGGAGTTACGGAAGTACGTCAGCGCTTTTTCAAGCGCGCTCCGTTCGGGCGGCGTCAGCGGAGCGCCGCTCGCCTGGTTGCAAACCCGGATCAGAACATCCAAAAAATGCTCGATGCGGCGATGGCAGTCGCTGAGCAATCCCAGTGGATTCGAAAAGTCGGACTCGATGCGGCCGATCTGGACTGGCATTTGTCTTCATTCTATAGCGGGGACGGCCTGGCCGAACTCGCCGACCGTTCAAGACCGTTCGCCCATTCCCATCAGCGGACAGGCCGGCCACGGCGGCAAGCCGGAAAGTCGAACAAAAGCATGGCATATCCTGGTGGCAGCCGGTTTGCACGACGGTTGCAGCCGTGGTGTGACCAGGGTGGTGTGACCAGGAGGACCTATGGCACGAATGGAGCGCATGCGCGAAGTTTTGCGGGGGCCGCTGACGGCGGCTTACCTGGATCAAAAATCCGCCGAGGGCTGGAAACCGGTGGCGGTGGTGTGGGAGCGCCAGGTGGAGGACGGGCAAACCGAAACCGCGCAGCTCGCCGAAGACGTGCCCTACGGCCTCAAGATTTCGGAGAACTGCATCGAGCTCGAGCAGGACATCCAAGAAAAAGAAGCGCTGCTGGTGATGATGGAGATGATCATCCAGGACAAGCCGCTGTCGGAGATCGCCGAATCGCTCAACCAGCGCGGGTTCCGAACGCGGCACAACACCCGCTGGACTCCCGGCACTGTGTTCGACATGCTGCCGCGCCTCATCGAGGTTGGGCCACGTGTCTTCACCAGCGAAGAATGGGTGGTTCGACGCGGTCGGCTCATGAACGTGGTCTAGTTCGGTTGACAAGAAGCCTCGATAGAGGCAAAACGCTCAACGGGTGAGTAAAGGTCAACACCGCTAGCCACTCGCGCGCGAATATCTTCCATCGCGTCAATATCCCACTCGTTTGGGCATCCTCCTGCTTCCTCAGAAAATGGCGGCTGAACGAATAAGCAGAACCCCTTCGATCGAGATCTGTTAGCGCGCCGCCGGTGATCAAACCGGCTGACACGCTCGCGGCGGGCTTCGGCCGCTGCGTCAAACTCCTCGCAATTTCCGTTTACCTAGTAGCTGCGCATGCGCCAGGGTGCGTCCGCACCGAGAGGTGTGTCCGCACCAGAGAAAGCTGCGATGAAAAGACAGTCTAAGAAACGCGACCTTGGCCAATTGGAAAAGCGCAGGATGCGAGCTGCCAAGCTCATGGGCCAGGGGGTGAGTCAGGCTGAGGTGGCGCGGCGGCTCAAGGTGAGCCGCGAAAGCGTCCGGCGGTGGTGGAATCAGGTAAAGTCCGGACGGTCCGAGCAAGCGCTGAAGAAGGCGGAACGGGCCGGGCGGAAGCCGAAATTCTGGATGTCTCGCGCTCCGGCCTGAAGCTAAGTCTCAATAGCGCGATCTGCCGCGGTCTGCACATCAAACTCACGTTCCCCAGTCAGTTGATCATTTTCGGGGAAGTACGTTACTGCCGGCGCGCGGGTGCGTCCTTCCATGCCGGAGTCCTGATTGAGGATGTGTTCCATCCCGGGTCGGCGGACGGGCACATCAGCGACGATGAGCTGCGATTCTGCGCGGCGGGCAACAGGTTGACGGTGCTTGAGCTAGTCAGGTTAAGGGAGCATCTCGAGCATTGCGAAGCCTGTCGGGATCGCCTCAAGCAAACCGATCCGAGCCTACGGCAGTCCTGAAGGCAGCGTCGCAACCCGCACCCAGAGGGTGAGCCAAAGCAGTCACGCAGCGGATCCGCCACAGCCTATCCTCTCCCGAATCAACAGCCGAACTCTTGGGCCGCTCTCGTGCACAGT
Organism: Terriglobia bacterium; assembly: GCA_963792065.1. Classification (GTDB taxonomy): domain Bacteria; phylum Acidobacteriota; class Terriglobia; order Bryobacterales; family Bryobacteraceae; genus Palsa-89. Next base: position 641,605 of record CAWBUU010000002.1, on the reverse strand, counting down.
ACTAGGTCGGAAATCCTAGCCCTGGTGCATGGTCGTGGAGGGCCTATGAAAGTTCGAGACGTAATGATTGCGAACGTGAAGTTTTGCAGCCCCGGGTTGAACCTTGCGGCGGCCGCGGAAATCCTCTGGAAGGCCGGCTGCGGGACGCTGCCCGTGGTGGAGAACGGCCGGGTGCTGGGCATGATTACGGACCGTGATGTCGCGATCGCCCTGGGCACTCGGAACTTGAAAGCGTCTGAAGCCGTGGTGAGGGACGTCAGCCTGCCGAAGCTGTTCCATTGCGCGGCCGAAGATGACATCCACATCGCGCTGCAGACCATGGGCGCGCAGAAGGTGCGCCGCCTGCCGGTGGTCGATAACAAGGGAGCGCTCCAAGGAATCCTGTGTCTGGACGATATCGTGCTGCTCGCCGAAGAAAAAGGCGAGCTCAGCTACGTGGATGTGATCGAGACATACCGGTCCATTTGCGAGCACACCAGCGCGCTACGCGAAGTCGCCGTGGCCGACTGAGCGGTGGCGGGTTGATACAAGCTGCCCAGCCTGGCTGGACAGGGGCCGGGCCGCAAAACTCTTGAGACGTTGAAGAGTCCACCAGCGTCGTTCTAGGTGGTAGCGGCTCGGCCTTTGCAACTACCTGAAGCGCATTCTATTTCTGGTCGGTGTTGTCTTAGCAAGGCGAGCGTAGAAGGACTCCAACCGTTCGCGGTACGCCGAGCCGGCCTTTTCGAGAATATTGTTGTGCCCCGCCCCTTCGACGATCCAAAAGCTTTTCGGCTCCTGGGCCGCGGCATATAGTTTCTGGCCGAGCCGCAGCGGGATCACCTCGTCGCGATCGCCTTGCATGAACAGCTTCGGCGCGAGCAGCCAGCGGATCTTGGGTATGGAGTTGTATCCGTGCACCAGCGCAGGCCCAAGCACCGGCAGGATGGTAGCGGCAACGTCGCGCGCGGAACTGAATGGCGCCTCCAGAATCAATCCGGCGCAGGGGCGTCGATACGCGAGATCCACCGCCACGGCGGTTCCCAACGACTCGCCCTGCACGATGATCTGCCGCCACCGATAGCCGCGACCCAGAAGAGAGACATAGGCCGCTTCGCTGTCGGCGTACAGGCCCTTTTCGGTCGGGCGGCCGGCGCTCTTGCCGTAGCCTCGATAGTTCGGGATCAAAACCGACGATCCAGCTGCGACAATTTCGCGGATTTGTGCCGATCGGTGCGTGACATTGCCGGCGTTGCCGTGCAGAAATAGGGTGACGTAGCGAGATCCTTCGGCGGGAACCCACCAGGCATGCAGACGGACGTGATCGGACGTTTCAAGCCACACGTCGGTGGCGCCCAATTGCGACTGCTGCTCCCATTGGCCGTGTGGGAACTTCATCGGGTAGTAGATGGCGCGGTTGGCGAGATAGTAGAGGGCGCCGGCGGCGAGGACTACCGCGATCGGCCAGCCGATGTGGAGCGGTAGTCGCGGCACCACGCTACTGTAGCATCGGAATCGCCGGGGTGTCATGTTCTCGACGCGCCGGGTACGCAAAAGATTTGTTAAAGCCGTAGCGCACCGGTCCGATAAGCAATGCGTGGGCAAGCTCTATTTCGCACTCGGCGTCCTGGCAATGGCATTCCAGGCGCAAGCCGCTACGCCAACGGCGACACCGACCAGCCTGACGTTTACATACCAGTCCGGAGCGACAGCGCTGCCGGCGGCCCAAAAGATCTCGGTGAAGTCCGCTACCGAGGCGTACACCACCGCGATTCAGCCAGGCACGGCCTTGTGGCTGACCGTGAGCCCAGACAGTGGAAAGCTCCCCGCCTCTCTGAGCGTGCGGGTGAATCCGACCAGCCTTGCGGTGGGAACCTATAGCGCGTCCGTGGTGGTGACCATCGCTGGCATCGGCTCTCCGCTCAGCGTACCGGTGACGCTGAATGTTACTGCCCCGCCTTCGACGCTCACACTGAGTCCGGCGGCTCTGAGTTTCGCAGCGCCCCCGACCCTGGCCGACCAGACGGTGACAATGTCGACCAACGGATCGCCTATTTCGTTCACGGCCACGTCCGGCGCCGCGTGGATGACGGTGACGCCTTCAGTGGGTGTCGTGCTGCCCGGTTTTCCGGTGGCGTTGGCGGTCTCGGTAGACCCGTCGAACCTGGCGCCGCAGACTACACCGTACGTCGGAAAAATCACCGTGGTGGCGTCCGGCGCGGCGGTGACCATCAAATCGCAGACGGTCACGGTGAACCTGACCCTGAGCAGCACGCCGCCCACAATTACCAGCGTGTGGCCGGCGACGCTCCCGGTGAACGGCGGCGCGCAGACCATCACGGTCCGCGGGACCAATTTCTACGGCTCGACAGTGGCGAAAGTCCAGGGCGTCACTGCACCGCTGAGCACTACGGTGTTGAGTCCGACCGCACTGCTGGCGGTTGTGCCTGCTACACTGCTCACCGCGCCCGGAACGCTGAACGTGATCGCGTCGAATCCGCCGCCCGGCGGCGATTCGGCCGCTACGGCCGTCGCGGTCGCCAATACTCCCACGATCTTCGGTGTGGTCAGCGCAGCCAGCTACGATAGTACGGCCGTCAGTCTGGGTGAACTGGCTACCATCTTCGGAAGCAATGTCGGTCCAGCGACGCCGGCTTCGATGACGGTGACGAGCGGCTACGTGGACACCACTCTGAGCGGCGTTTCCGTCACCGTGGACGGCAAGGACGCTCCGCTCATCTATGTCAGCTTGAACCAGGTGACCATCCAGGTTCCTTACGAAGTTGGAATCGGCGCCGGCAAAGCTGTAGTGGTCACCAATGCAGGCGCCAGCGCTAACACGACCGTCACCATTGCTGCCACGGCGCCCGGCATCTTCACTGCCGACGGATCCGGGTCCGGTGCGGCTGCTGCGCTGAACTACAACGCCAGCACGCACGTCTACACTCTCAACACTACGGCGAATCCCGCCAAGATCGGCGACACGGTCTTGCTGTATCTCACTGGTGAAGGCGATTTCAACGCAACGCCTTTGGAGTCGGGTGGAACCACCAACACCGGCTACATCATTCCGGACACCCTGACACCGCTTCCGGAAGTGAATCCGCTGCCCACCGTGACCATCGGCGGCGCGGTCGCGCAGGTCGACTATGCCGGACCGATCGTCGGATCCATGCTCGGTCTGCTGCAAATGAACGTTGTGGTACCGGCCGGTAGCACCACAGGTTCGGCCGTTCCCGTCGTTGTCACGATCGGCGGAAACACCACGCAGGCAAATATTACGCTCGCGATCCACCAATAACCCGCCGCCAGGCTTAGTGGCCGCGTTCGAAGTTCTGCCGAACCCGCGCGCGCGGTATCCTTTTAGGAGCACCGAAGGAGGATAGGTGCACCTATGTTGACCACCGAGCAGCGACAGGATTTGCTGAAGCGTGGATTCTCACGGCGTCATTTCGGCCGTGTCGCCACCATGCTCACCGCCGGAGCCACCTTGCCGTTCTACAACGAGCCGGCTCTCGCGCAGATGTCGCAGAAGGCGGGACCGATCCCGCCCGGCGCCATCCGGCTCAACAACAACGAGAATCCGATGGGGCCGTGCTCGGAAGCGTGCGACGCCATCCACAATATCGTGGCGCGCGGCGGCCGCTACATGTACGAGCAGACCGCCGAGTTCGTCGAGTTGCTGGCGGCGTCCGAAGGAGTGCCGGCCGACCACGTGCGCGCGTTTCCTGGTTCCAGCGCGCCGCTGCACCAGGCGGTGTTGGCGTTCTGTTCGCCGCAGAGAGGCTATGTGGTCTGCCAGCCGACGTACGAAGCCGGGGGCGAGGCCGCAAAGTTCATTGGCGCCAAAGTGGCCGGAGTGCCGCTGCGCAAAGACTGGGCGCACGACGTTAAGGCCATGGCTCAGGCCGATCCGCACGCGGGACTCTTCTACGTATGCAATCCCAACAACCCGACCGGAACCTTGACGTCGCGCCAGGACATCGAGTGGCTGCTCGCCAACAAGCCCTCGGGCAGCGTCCTGATGATCGACGAAGCGTATCTGCACATCGCTTCAACCGCGACGCCCTGCACGGACCTGGTGGCACAAGGCAAAGAAATCATCGTGCTTCGTACCTTCTCGAAGATCTACGGCATGGCGGGACTGCGGCTGGGCGCGGCGTTCGCCCGTCCTGATCTGCTGAAGAAGATCACCGACTTTGGCGCGTTCGCGGTGCCAACTACCGCGGTCGCCGGCGCGATGGCCAGCCTCAAAGTAAAGACCCTGGTGCCCGAGCGGCGCAAGATCATTGGCGAGATCCGGGAGGACACTATCGCGTTCCTCGAGAAGCACAAGTATCGGGTGATCCCGTCGGTCAGCAACAAGTTCATGGTCGACACCGGGCGGCCCGGCCAGGAAGTGATCGACGGGTTGAAAAAAGAGAACATTTATGTCGGCCGCTTGTTCCCGGCGCTGCCCACTCACGTGCGTGTCACGGTGGGAACGCGCGAGGAGATGGAGAAGTTCAAAGCCGCATTTCTCAAAGTGATGGCGTAGTTCATCACTCAGCGCCGTCTCGAAAATACTAGCCACCCGTCGCGGGTGGTCACATTGCTGAAACAAAAAAGTGCTTGCCTGATTGCGGCGAGCATGTTATCTTCATGAAGTCCCAATTCTCAAGAAGGAGGCATTGCTTTGCATTCACTCAGTGACGATTACGCGACTCCGTCGCAAGTAACCAAGCGTGGCGGCTTCCTTCTGGTCGCCCTCCGCTAGTTTCTTTCCCTGCGTCCCTGGTCTTTTGCGGTGCGGACTCGTGTCTCGCCTCGCATTGCCGTTCATTCGAAGCAATCGAAGCTCAGAAAGGAATCTTATGACGAAGATCAAGGTATTTCACGGTACCCGTTCCATCGACGCGCCTCGTCTGTGCGATTCCTGCGAGAGCGGATTGATTTCGCGGGGCGCGGCGGAAAGTGAAGAGAACGTCTTCTGCCTGCTCATGGAACGGCGCGTCACCGCGCGCGTGACCGAGTGCAGCCGGTACGTCGACCGCACTCATCCGCCGCTCTGGGCGCTCAAGGAACTGGCTTGGGTCTTGCACGCTGACTCCAAGCGCAAGAAGATCGGCTTCCTGAGCGTCAAGGATTGGCGGCGCCTTCATGACGACGAAGAGTTGATTCCGGGACACGTCGAGTAAACCGGAATTTTCCAGAAACCGAAGGTGCGGGTCGGCAGCCGCCGGTTCATCCCATTGTCCGGTGACATTTACATTATCCGCACCAAACTTTTACGTGACGGATTCGTTTTTTTGCGCATGTTTAGAGAGGGGGAGCCAATGCTTTGCTTGGAACAACACTTCGCCGGCGTGACGCTGGAGACAGCCCTGCGCCGTCAATTCGCGGTGGACAATTGGACTCGCCTCGAGCGATTTGTGACTCTCGGGAGTGAGGACGGTACGTATTGTGTCCGTGAGCGTGAGTTGGGTATCGCGAACGCCTCGGCGGTTCGCGACTGCTTGCGCGAAGACGGACTACGCGTTGTGAAAACGGTTACGGGGATCGCCGGTAGTGGCTGTGCCCCGAGGACTGCACCGGCGCTGTTCGCTCTCGCTCTGGCTGCCAGTCCCGAATTCGCGGACGCTCAGACTAATGCGGCGGCGTTACAGGCCCTGCCCGCCGTCGCCCAGACTGCGGCAGACTTGTGCACGTTCGGGCGATTCGTCGGATCTCTGCGCGGCTGGGGCCGAGGTCTGCGCTCGGCCGTCGCCCAGTGGTATCTCGAGAAGCCCGCGGGGGAACTGGCCGACCAGCTCTTGAAGCATCGGCAGTGCGGAGAATTTTCGCATCGCGACTTGCTGCGTCTCTCGCATCCCAAGGCGAACACGCCGGCCTACAATGCAGTGTTTCAGTGGGCCATCGAGGGCCGGCTCGGCCATTGGGCTACTCACGAGATTCTGACCGACGAACTGCCTCAACTCAGGGCGTTCGAGTGGGCTAAGACGGCCGCGAGCGCAAGCGAAGTCGTCCACCTGATCGAAGACTATCGTTTGACTTACGAGATGATTCCGTCCGAGTGGAAGAAATCGCCACGCGTCTGGGAGGCTCTGCTCGATTCGCTACCATACGGCGCGCTGGTCCGCTATCTGGGCAAGCTGACTGCCGTCGGACTGCTCGCGCCCGAGAGTCCGGCGACCGCGCTAGCCGTGGCGCGTCTGATCGACCGCAAACGTGTCGCGAATTCGCGCGTGCATCCGATCGCGCTGCTGGCGGCCTTGCTGGACTATCTGCAGTGCGGCAGCGAGGGATCGCTCAAATGGGAGCCGGTACCGAGCGTGGCGGATGCGCTCGATCGGGCGTTCCGCCTGGCACTCGACAATGTTGAGCCAACCGGCAGGCGTACCTACCTGGCGATCGATGCCAGTGCCTCGATGCGACAGTCGATGTGCGTCGGCATGTCGCGTGTCCCGGCTGCCACAGCCGCGGCCGCGCTGGCGATGATGTTCGCCAGGAGCGAGCCGAAGTCGGCCATCGCGGCGTTTGATGATCAGATCCGGCAGGTGGACATCCGGCGGCAGGATCAACTGGAGCGTGTCTGGGAGGCCATCGGGCACGAGCCCCGCGATACAGATGCCTCGCTGCCGATGGTGGACGCTCTGAAGCGCGGTCTGGCGGTGGACGCGTTCGTCATCGTGACCGACGACGAGAATTGGGCCGGCCAACAGCATCCGGCGCAGGCACTCGACCGCTATCGCCGCACCACCGGGATCGCCGCGAAGCTGGTGGTGATCGCGATGGCGGCCGAGCGGTGCAGCATCGCGAATCCCGACGACGCGTTCCAGATGGACGTTGCCGGGTTCGACGCGAGTGTGCCGGCGGTGGTGTCCAACTTCATCCGGGGCCGTCTCTCTTAAAGGGGCGGCTTCGAGCCGCGGCTACTCCCGCGCCGCGATCCAGTGCGTCACCTTGGGTGGCTCCGGCGCGACATGAAACACCCACGCCTTGGTCTCGGTCTCGCGGTCGGAGACCGTCATGCGCTCGTGCTGGCGCAGATGCTCGGCCCAGCTCTCGACGACGAAAGTCTCGATGTATCGGCCGGGAACCGCGGCGTCTTCGAAAAGTCCCCAGCGGATTGCGCCGTCGCGCCGGCGAATTCGTCGTACCGCCTCCATCGAATCGGCGAACTCCACGCCGAGTTTTGGATCGACTAAATACTCCACGGTCACGAGCACCGGTCCGTGATCGGGGTTCCGCTCTACGAGTAGCGCGGGCTCGGGCAGGTGCATGGACGGCGTGGTGTCGAGTTCGATCGGACCGGTCAGCCGGAGCCGAGCCGTTGCCGCCGCCGCCACGCACAACGTGATGCCCGCGCTGAGCAGTGTGATGCGGAGTCCGAAGCGGTTGGCGACTTCGCCCCAGATCACGCTGCCGATCGCCATGGCGCCCTGGAACACCAGCAGGTACAGCGCCAGCGCACGCGCCCGTACCCAGGCCGGCAGCGATGTCTGCGCCGCCGTGTTCAGATTCGCGTTCACCGCCATCCAGGCCACGCCGCCGGCCAGGAGAACGAGCGCGACGGCGCTGAAACTTTCCAGGTACGCCAGCGCGATGTTGACTACACCGAACACCGTCGTGCACGCTGTGACGATGGCCTCGGGCGAAAACAACTGGCGCATTCGTGCCATGCTGAGCGCGCCGACAACTGAGCCAACACCGAGACAAGCGAGCAGCAATCCGAACCCACTGCTTTCGCGGTGCAATTCATCCTTGGCCACCAGCGGGAGGATCGCCCACAGCGCGCTGGCCGCGATCACGAAACTGCCGGATCGCCACAACACCGCGTGCATGGTGGGCGCGAAGCGGATGTACCGCATGCCCGCCCAGATCGCCTCCATCACGCGCTCAGTGGATTTGCCGGCGTGCTCCGGCGCGCGCTTCCATTGATACAAGACGATCAGCACGCCGACGAACGAAACTGCGTTCAGCAGGAATGCACCACCTGCACCGATGCCTGCGACCACCAGTCCGCCGAGCGCCGGGCCGACCGCTCGCGCCAGGTTGAAACCCATCGAGTTGAGCGAGATCGCAGCCGGCAGCTCCGATCTCGGAACCAGCTCCGGCATGATGGCCTGCCACGCGGGACCGTTCATCGCCGCGCCGAGACCGAGCGCGAACGTGAGCCACAACAGCGTCCACGGCCCGCTCTTGCCGGTAAGCGTCAGGATGCCGAGAGCCGCCGCTGCCGCCAGCATCAAGGCTTGCGTTACCAACAGAAGCTTTCGCCGATCCACGATGTCGCCGATGGCGCCGGCGGGAAGGCCCAGCAAGAAGACCGGGAGGTTCGTCGCCGTTTGCACCAGCGCCACCAGCAACGCCGAGGAGGACGCGAGTGTCGCCATGTGCCAGGCAGCGCCGACGTTTTGCATCCAGGTTCCGATGTTCGAAACCACCGAGGCGATCCATAACCAGCGGAACCACGTGAACGCAAGAGGACTCCACGGGCTGTGCGCCGAGTAAGCGGGTTGCGAGATCTCTGATGCCGCCTGAGCCAATTCCTTATTTTACGGTTTGGCGATCCGGGAAAGCGTCGCTTGGATAAAAGAATTCTTCGCGTAGGAGTATTCGACTGCGTCGGTGACGCCGCCGGCCAGGATACGCTGCTTGTGGGCCTCGTAGGCGCGAAGCAGGTCCGGGTCACGGCTCAGCAGGTCGCGGAAGCCAATCAGCCCGACGTGTTCATCGCCTTGGCGTGCAATCACGTGCGCGTGGACTTGGAATATCGCCCCGAGTGCGTCCACGCTTGCGATGCGCATCGGCCGGGTCTCGGGCCACGGATCCGACCCCGTTTGCCGCTGAAAGCCGAGACCGTCGAGCGTCGCCTTGGCGTCTTCCAATCCGCCTTCGGTATAGGTAACCGCGAGGTCGATGACGCCCTTGCCGCGGCAGCCCGGGATCGCGGTGCTTCCGATGTGGTCGACGCGCAGGCGCGGGTTCTGCGTTTCGATCGGCCTGAATGAGAAGCGCCGCCACGGCGTCGAACCGCGAATCGTAGTCATGAAAGATGGCCGGCTGCTTTTCGTAGGTCTGGATCTTGATCCCGTTCACGGCGTGTTCTTCGGCAGCAGGTGTTTCTGAATTTTCCCCAGCGCATTGCGCGGCAATTTTTCGACTATGACGAACGAACGTGGAACTTTGAAGGAAGCTAGTTTCTCGCGGCAGCGCGCTTCGAGCATGGCTGCATCGACGTTGCCGTTCGCGACGATGTAAGCCACCGGAACTTCGCCGCGGGCGCGATCGGGCGCCGACGCCACCGCCGCTTCCAGGATGCCGTCCTGCTCCTCGAGAAATTCCTCGATCTCGCGCGGATAGATGTTGAAGCCGCCGGAAATGATCAAGTCGCTCTTGCGTCCCGACAGCGTGTAGTAGCCGTCCGGCGATCGCACCGCCAGGTCGCCGGTGCGGAAGTAGCCGTCGACGAACGCGGCGCGTGTTGCATCTTCGCGCCGCCAATAGCCGGCGAAAATGTTCGAGCCTTTCAGATAGATCTCGCCGGTTTCGCCTTCGGCCACGGGCGCGCCTTCCGGATCGAGCAGCCGCACCGAGACGCCCGCGAGCGGCAGCCCTACGCTTCCGGGACGACGCTCGCCGATGTACGGGTTGCTCATGTTCATGAACGTCTCGCTCATGCCGTAACGCTCCAGGATCACGTGTCCGAAGAGCGCACGAAATTCTTCGAAGGTTTGAGCCGAGAGCGGCGCTGATCCCGATACGAACAGCCGCATGTTGGCGCCGATCTGGCGCGCCTGCTCCGCGGGGATGTCGAGCAATCGGACATACACGGTGGGCACGCCGAAGAACAGCGTCGGGCGGAAGTCCAGGAACTCGGCCGCGGCTTTCTGCTGCTCGAAGCGCTCGAGCAACCGCATCCGGCATCCGCTGGCGAGCCAGCAGTGCACTCCGTTGCCGAGCCCGTGCACGTGAAACAGCGGAAGCGCGAGCAGGAATCGATCGGCGGACGTAATCTGCCAAGCCGTCAGAAGATTGATGGCGTTCGCTGCGAAATTGTTGTGCGTGAGGACCGCGCCCTTGGACGTGCCGGTTGTGCCCGACGTGTAGATGATGCCGGCAGGATCGTCGCCATCGATGTTGGCTTGCGGCCGTTCGTCGGCAAGCGCCGAGGCCTCGCGCGTAAGCTCGGCGGGGTTCCACACCGGTACACTGCTCGCGATCTCGGCCGCGGCCACTACCGCCACCGGCTCGGCATCGCTCAGGATGTGCGTGATCTCGCGGTCGCGATACAGAATGTTGATCGGTACGAAGATGACACCGAGCTTCGCGCAGGCAATGAACAGGTCGATCATCTCGACGCAGTTGGCCAGGTAGACGCACAGACGGTCGCCGCGCTCGAGACCGCGCCGCTCGAGCAACTGCGCCAACCGATTGCTGCGCACATCGATGTCACCGAACGTATAGGTGGCGCCCTGAAACTCCAGCGCTACTGCGTCGCGGCGGCCAATCAAGGAGAGATCGAATAGGTGGCTTAGGTTCATTTCTCGAAGGACAAAGAGCCATTGTAGCCGCCTTCGGCCAGTGGGCATCGATTCCGCTAGGCTGTGCCAAACTGGTAGTGGATGCCGCTGGTTCCGCCGTACATCGAGTCGTTACGGCCTTACGAGGCCGGGCGCGGCGATTGAAGAAGTCCAGCGCGAACTCGGCATTTCGCGAGTCAGCAAACTTGCGTCCAACGAGAATCCGCTGGGGCCTTCGCCGCTGGCGCTCGAGGCCATCGCCAAGTCGCTCGACTCGGCTGCATCTGTATCCGAACGGCGGCCTCGACCTGCGCCGCGTTCTGGCCGAGAAGTTCGATCTAAAGATCGAGCAATGTCATCGCCGGCAGCGGCTCGGAAGGCATCATGTCGAATATCATTCGCACGTTTTTGTGCGATGACGACGAGGTGCTCACCACCGACGCGGCGTTTATCGGCTTTCAGGTGCTGGCGAAATCGCGCGGCGTGAAGTACCGCACGGTTCCTTATCGCGACTGGCACTACGACCTGGCCGCGCTGGCCGGTGCGATCAACGATCGCACCAAGATTATCTATCTTGCGAATCCTAACAATCCGACCGGGCACGATTTTTTCGAAGCAGCGAATTTGACGAGTTCTACAAGCACGTTCCCGAGCGCGTCCTGATTATTCTCGACGAAGCGTATTTCGAATACGCCAAGGATAATCCGCGCTATCCGGACTCGATGCACTATCGCTACGACAACGTGATCACGCTGCGGACGTTTTCGAAAGTGTATGGACTCGCCGGGGTCCGCATCGGATACGGTTTCGCGCACGAAGACCTGATCACGAACCTGCTCAAGGTAAAACTGCCGTTCGAGCCGAGCACGCTGGCGCAGGCTGCCGGCATCGCGGCGCTGCGCGACAAGGAGTTTCTGCATCGCTCGCTCGAATTGAATGCGCGCGGGCTGCAGTTTCTTGACCAGGGCGCTCCGCGACTCGGGACTCGAGGTGGTCCCCTCAGAAGCCAATTTCGTGATGGTTACGCTTGCCACGCGCGGAGCAGGCAGCTCAATTGACCCGCGAGCTGCTGCTGCAGGGCGTCATCGTTCGCCCGCTCGGTAGCTTCGGGCTGCCGAACTGCGTCCGGATTTCGACCGGCACTGACGAAGACAACCAGCGCCTGGTTGACGCACTGAGTAAGTTGACGGCGCCGGTCTAGTAACTGGAGAGAATCATGCAACAGGTAGCAGATAAGCCTGCTTCGGATCAGCAGGCCGACTTTCTTCCTCTCAACGGCACCGACTATGTCGAATTCTATGTCGGCAACGCCAAGCAGGCCGCATATTACTATCGCGCGGCTTTCGGAATGCAGCTGGATCGCTTATCGCGGACCGGAAACCGGCACGCGCGATCGCTGCTTCTTACGTCGTTCAGCAGGGCAAGATCCGATTCGTGCTCACGACGCCGCTCTATCCCGACAGCGCGATCGCGGAACACATCAAGCTGCACGGCGACGGCGTTCGCGAGATCGCGCTCGGGTGGACGACGCCGAAGCGGCTTACCGGGAGACCACCCGGCGCGGCGCACGCGGTGTGCTGGAGCCGGCCGTCTACGAAGATTCGCACGGCCAGGTGCGGGTTTCAGCGATCGCCGCCTATGGCGACACCATCCACGGGTTCATCGAGCGCAAGAACTACCGCGGCGCGTTTCTGCCGGGATTTCGCGCCGTCGAGGAAGCGGACACGATCGCGCGTCCTGTCGGACTCAAGTACATCGACCATATGGTCGGCAACGTCGGTTGGGGACAGATGAACGCCTGGGTCGGCTTCTATCGCGACATCATGGGCTTCCAGCTCTACCAGCACTTCGACGACAAGGACATCAGCACCGAATACTCCGCGCTGATGTCGAAGGTGATGTCGGACGGCAACGGCCGGGTGAAGTTTCCGATCAATGAGCCGGCCGTCGGCAAGAAGAAATCGCAGATCGAAGAGTATCTCGAGTATTACCACGGCCCCGGCGTCCAGCACATCGCCATGGCCACCGACGATATCGTCGATTACGGTTTCAAAGCTGCGCGACCAGGGTATCGAGTTTCTGCGCGTGCCGACCACTTACTACGACGATCTGGAAAAGCGCTGCGGAAAAATCGACGAGCCGGTGGACCAGCTAGCCGAACTCGGCATCCTGGTGGATCGCGACGACGAAGGCTACATGCTGCAGATTTTCACCAAGCCAGTCGAAGACCGGCCGACGCTGTTCTATGAAGTAATCCAGCGCAAAGGCAGCCGCAGCTTCGGCAAGGGAAATTTCAAAGCGCTGTTTGAAGCCATCGAGCGAGAGCAAGCGCTGCGCGGAAATCTCTAGACCGGCGACAGCAGCAGGGATCAGCGCGCCTTGGTTGCAACAGTCTTGGCGCCGCCCTTTAATTCAGCTTCTAAGATCGGCTTCACCGCATCGAGATCCATCGGCCCGTTGTACAGCTTGCCGTTGATGAAAAACGCCGGCGTGCCATAGACTCCCGCAGTCTCGCCGTCGGATTCGTCCTTCTTTACGGTGTTGCGAAACTTGCCCGAGTCGAGATCTTTCTTGAATTTCTCGACGTCCAGGCCGATCTGCTTGGCCCACGCGAGCAATGTTGTCGCGCGACAGATTGCGGAAGTTCGCAAACATCAGATCGTGCATTTCCCAGAATTTTCCCTGCTCATACGCGGCGAGCGACGCTTCGGCGGCCATCGGGGCGTGCGGATGCATGGGCAGCGGAAACTGTTTGTAAATGAGCTTGATGTCCTTCGGATACGCCGCCATCAGCGCGTTCACTTTCTTGACGGCCACCGAGCAATACGGGCACTCGAAATCGGAAAATTCGACCAGCGTGATGCGGGCGTCTGACGGTCCGCGCTCGGGCGCTCCGGCCACAGGAATCACCACCGGATCTTCCAGCAACTTGGGACGGTGCGCCTTGGGCGACGCGTCCATCAGCTTGCTGATCTCAAGCAGGGTCTTGCCTTCCTTCACGCCGTTGATCGCGATTTTCGCAAGCTGCCCGGCTGTAAGAGCAGTTCGGGTCCTTCATGATGCACTCGGCCGTCTTCATGCCGCACTGGCACGAGCAGTCCTGCTCCCGCGTTAGTTTGAGCACGGCTCTCTTCTGGACCGCCGTCAGACCGGACAGGTCGACGTCGCCAAGCGTTTGGGAAGTCTTCCAGGCATCTTCGGCGGGAGGCTTCTGCGCCCAGACCGCCACGGCAGTCAGGGAAAGACAGAGAGTGAGGGCCCAGGTGCGCACCCTTTTATTATGCCTCGCACGGGATCAGCGGCGCTGAGCCGTCAGAAAGCTGTTCAGGTCGGCTTCATTCACCGCAGGCTCGCCGGGCGCAACGTTGTTCAGCTTGCCTGCCTTCATCCAGGCTTCCAGCTGATCCACCAGACCGAACAGATGGTCGAATGAATCCACGATGAACAGCAGCGGCTGATAGTGGTTGATTTCGAACGCCTGGTTGATCGGCCCATTCCAGTTGGATTGGGAAGCGCTGAACTTCCGGCGACTCGATCGAGTGCGCGATCTCGCCATAAGAACTCAGCAGCCCGCTGCCGTAAACTTTCAGCCCGCCGCCCGAAGACCGCATCAAGCCGAACTCCACGGTGAACCAGAAGAATCGCGCCATGGCCCGGATGATGCTGGTCAGGCAATGCACGCGGGTTTCTCGATCGCGAATTCCCGACACCAGATCGGCCGCCGTGTGCGCGCATTCCCCAAAGCGCACCAACGTTTCGGCGAAATGCTTGTCGGTGTGCATGGGGACGTGGCCGGCGATGTCGTGGAAGATGTCGGGCTCAGGCAGGTAATCAAGCTGGTCGGAACGGCGAATCGTAATGGTGGTGGGAAATTCGCGATTGCGCAGGCAGTCAAAAAACAGAAACGCGGGGACGTAACCGCTTACTGCTTTGGCCTGAAATCCGGTCAGCGGGCCAGGAACCGGTTGACGTCCTCAAGCCGCGGGACCCGGTCAGGATTGAGGCATAGCGCTCCGATGCCCTCGAGAAAATGCGCGTTGGCGTAGCGTTCCCAACGCGGCAGCATCCGCGCGTAAAGTTTGCGCCAAGCGGCGTGGTTTTCTTCCGAGTACAGCTCATAAGGCTGCTTGATGTAGAGTTGTCCGCCGCGACGGGCGTCTTCGATGAACGCAGCAGCGTTGGTGGTCAAACCCGCTTCAAGCGAGGTGCGATTCATTCCGCTTCCCGTCTAACATCATAGCTCAAGAAAGCACCACATTCAAGTGGTGTTTATTAATGACCATTTGAGATGGTCATCTCGACTATAATGGGGAAATGAAGGAAATCACGCTGCCGGTGAGCGAGTTCAAAGCCAAGTGCCTCCAGTTGCTGAAGGACGTGGAGACCAAAGGCGACCGCATCGTTATCACCAAACGAGGTCGGCCGGTGGCTGAGGTTGTGCCATCGAAGAAGTCGATCCGTCCGTTGCGCGGCACGTGGAAGGACTCCGTCAAGATTCTTGGCGATATCGTTTACTTCTCAGATGACGAATGGGAGGCTGAGCGAGAGTGATTTCGTACTTGCTCGATACGCACATTCTGGTCTGGTGGCGCCAGGACTTTGAGCGGTTGCGCCAGGCACAGGCGAGGGTTCTCCAAAGCCTGGAGAAAGAGGGACACGCAGCCGGAGTGAGTGCTGTCTCACTACGCGAACTCGCGAAAATGATTCAGCGGCGCCGGATGGAGGTTGACATGCCGCTCGACGGGTGGCTGGCGGATCTCGAAGCGCATCCGTTGATAGAAGTCTTTCCGATTACTTCGAAGATCGCGGCCGAGAGCGTCCGGCTCGGCGACGACTTCCATCGCGATCCCGCGGACCAGATCATCGTGGCCACCGCGCGCTGCCACGATCTCACGCTCATTACCGCTGACGACCGTATCCGCAAATGGGGCAAGGTTCGCGTGCTCTAAACTGAAATCAGGAGACATCACCATGTATCCGCTCAAGAAAGGCAAGACCACCAACCAGGCGCACGTCGGCCTGCCGGAAGGAACTTTCGAAGAAGAGCATGGGCGCAAGGGTTTTTATGGAAAATCCGCGCACCTCTACCACGCGCATCCGCCCACCGGCTGGATTCGTTTCGAAGGCAAACTCCGGCCGCACTGCTTCGACTTGAACGAGCTCAAGCCCAGCGATCTTTCGGACGCCGAGGGCAGCCCCATCGCATTTCTCGGCAATCAAGATGTGCGGCTTTACGTTTCGCGGCGTTCGGAGCCGATGCCGTTCTATTTCCGGAACGCCGATGGTGACGAACTCCACTTCGTCCATCGCGGCCGAGGGAAGATCGAGACCGACTTCGGTCCGCTGGATTTCGAAGCAGGCGATTACATCAACATTCCGCGCGCGGTGACGTATCGGATCGTGCCGGAAACGCGCGACAATTTTTTCCTGATCATTCAATCGCAGAGCGAGTTCGAGCAGCCAGAGAAAGGCCTGCTTGGTCAACACGCGCTGTACGATCCCGCCGCGGTGGTGACTCCCGAACCCGAGCCGCAGCTCGACGATCGCAACGAATGGGAAGTACGGATCAAAGTGGACGACGAGATTTCGAAGGTCGTGTATCCGTTCAACCCGATGGACGTGGTCGGCTGGAAGGGCGACCTTACGGTATGGAAGATCAACATGCGCGACATTCGGCCGGTGATGAGCCATCGGGCGCATCTTCCTCCGAGCGCCCATACAACGTTCGTGACCGAAGGCGCCGTGGTCTGCAGTTTTCTTCCGCGTCCGCTCGAGCAGGACGAGGACGCGCTCCGCGTTCCCTTCTTCCATCGGAACACCGACTATGACGAGTTCATCTTCTATCACGACGGCGATTTCTTCAGTAAGGACAACATCAAGGCGGGAATGGCCACGCTGCACCCGCGCGGCATCCATCATGGTCCGCATCCCAAGGCGCTCGCCAACCAGAAAAAGAAGACGCATACCGACGAATACGCCGTCATGCTGGACGGCCTAAATCCGATCCACGTGCTGCCGGCGGGCGAGGACGTCGAGTGGAAAGAATACTGGATGAGTTGGATGGAGCCGAAGCCAGTGGAGACGCGCTGATTGATCGTCGATCCGCAGGTCGAACGCTACCAGGACGTTTACAGGCTTTTGATCGGCTCGATTGTTCCGCGGCCCATCGCACTCGTCTCGACCATCAGCCGCGACGGCGTCCACAATCTCGCGCCCTTCAGTTTCTTCACCGGCATCGGTTCACGGCCTGCGCTGGTTTGCTTCTGCCCGGGGCCGCGCGGCATTGGTCCGTCACGCAAAGACACGTTGAGCAACGTTTGCGCGACTAAGGAATTCGTGGTCAACATCGTCTCGGAAGAGATCGCCGAGAAGATGAACCTGACGTCGGGCGAGTACGCGCCTCAGGTGGACGAGTTTCAACTCGCCGGATTCACCGCCATCCCGAGCGATCTGGTGAAGCCGCCGCGCGTCGCCGAATCCCACGTCAACTTCGAGTGCAAGCTGTACTTGACGATCGAATTCAGCGAGCTGCCGGGCGGCGGGAACCTGGTGATCGGCGAGGTGGTTCGCATGCATGTCGATGATCAAATCGTCGACAATTTCAAGATTGATCCCGACAAGCTCCGCGCGGTCGGACGCATGGGCGGCAATTCGTACACGCGCACTCGCGACCGCTTCGACATGATCCGGCCGAAAGTTGAGAAGCCGGGCGAGTCTACTTCTTGATCCAGACGATCGCGGCATCCAGTGCCGGATCTTTTCCCGCCAGCAGCGCCTCGCGTGTGAGCGGCGTCTCGACATCCGGTGTCACGCCCAGGCCCTCCAGCGGCTTTCCGCCTTCGGAAATGTAGTTTGCGATGGCGTACTGAAAGCCGTCGCCGTTCGGCAGCTTTTCGAATTGCGACGGCAGCGCGGCGCCGGCCGTGCGCGTTCCGAAGATGCGGGCGCGTCCCAGATCCTTCATGCCGCCCGCGAAGATCTCGGACGTCGAGGCCGATGCGCCGTCCACCAGCATCGCCACGGGCCCCGAAAACGTCGTGGCTCGCGGATACACCACAAACTTGAGCGTCGTGTCGCGCATGAACATGGTGCCGAGCCGCTGGTTCGGTTTGTCGATGAACCAGCCCGCCATTCCCATCGCCATGGCGCCGAGTCCGCCGGGATTGCCCCGCAGGTCGATTATGAACCCGTCGCACTTCATGCAGGACTGCACGGCCTCGGCGAAAAGATTCATCAGCCGCGGCGGATCGAGAAAAATGTTGAAGTGCACGTAGCCGATGTTGCCTCCTCCGATGCGCGACGAATCGAACCAGACGTGCATCGGGTACAGATAACCGAACTGCGTGAGCGTGCCCCTGGGCTTGCCCTTTGCGAGTTTCTTGGTCACGTGCCGGCCGGAGCCGTCCAAAAACTCAATCGAGGCGGGCTCACTGCCTGCATCCAGCCGGGACAGCACCGCTCGCTGCATCATCAGTTCGCGCAGCGTGGATTTGCTGTAGCGCGCGTCCAGTTTTGCGATGACCGGCGCTATGTCGTCGCCGTCGATTTTCAGGATCTGCCATCCAAGCTGCACGCCCTCCGCTGCCGCGGATGAGCCTGCTTCCACTGCGGTCACGAGCGCCTCTGTTCCAACCATGCGCACGTCCAGCCCGGCCGTGTAGTCGCGCTTTCCCTGATCACTGTCAACGTCGGAATATAGTTCGGCCGGGACAATCCCAAAGTGCGTCTGATGCAGCCGGTCCAGCATGCCGTTCATCACGGCGCGGGCGGCTTCCATGCTGTCGGCTTTCTCAATCGCGGGACGAAGCTCATCGTGCACGGCCTGCCAGTCGAGGCCGCCGGGCTTGGCCTGCCAGTGCTTATCGCGGACGGTCTTCCAGACGTATTCGAACGACTCGATGTTGCGCTGGCGTTCGAGCGGCGTGAGAGAAAACGCAAAAGCCGCCGAGGCGAACAAAAGAGCCAGCGCGCGCCGCGTCATTCCTTCGCGAGAACCTTGGCGCCCAGCGCACCACCGATCATGGGTAACGCGGTAAGGATGATGAAGAAAAGTATCAGCGCGAAGAGCATGCCGCCGACCAGCGTGGCCGGATCGCTCAGCGCCTGCGCCACCGTATCGGCGCGCGCATCGTTGGGGGGCATTTGGCTCTTAACGTAGTTCGCCAGCCCGCCTTGTTTGGAAATCGCTACCAAGACGGCGCTCATGAGCATACTGATCAGCACGAAACAGAAAATGCCCGTGATCCAACCCATGCGCACTCCGCTGCGAATGCTCAGCATTTGCCCAGTCCGGCGGGTATAGAGGAACACGGCCAGGAAACCGGCGGCCAAGAGTCCGATCATCAGGCGCGCAAACGGAAAAGGCAGCGGAAACAAGGACAACAGGACTCCAGTTACCGCAGCCAGAAAGCCAGTACGCACCGCGAGGCGGTTGTGGAAACTGATTTCGAGAACTGCTGGTGGCGCAGCGACCGGAGGAGGAGGCGCCAGTTCGACCGGAGCAGTCTCTTCCTCCTGAATCCCCGGATAGTCATACTGCGGCTTTCCGCACTTGTGACAGAACCGGGCATCCTCCGGTAACTGCGCGCCGCAAGTGCAGAAGTCAGGCACCATTTCAGTTTGACATACGCGGCCACAGCGAGCTACCGCCACTGACGAAAATGGCCGCTCGCCGGAAAACCGTCGGCAGCCAATTCGTCGTAGCTGGTTGACTGGTTATCTCTCGGTGACCCGCAGATCGTTAGTCACCGAAAAGACGCCGGCAACGCCATTGGCGGCAATGTAGGCCTGGTTCTTGTCGGCTTGATTGTCGACGACGCCCTTCAGCGTTACGTGGCCATTCTCCACGATGATGTGAATCGAAGGGTTGGCGCCCACCGCGTATCGATACATCGAGCCGGTGCGGAAGATCGCCCGGTACTCGGCTACTCGAATCCGATTATCGAAATCCGAAAGCGGCAAAACTTTGATGTTGTTTGCTACCTGGACGACGCCCGGAATCCTCTTCACGGCGTTCTCCGCGTCAGACTTCAAAATCGGGCGGGTGACGGCGCCGGACAGCGTCACGACACCATTGTCGATGTTGTATGCCAGATCATCGAAGATGCTGTAGTAGGGCAGCATCACGAGCTCATGCCGAACCGCATCGGGCAGCGGCCGCGGCTGATCGCTGCGGCCGAACATCGGAACCGCTAAAACAGCGAGAGCTACAGCCAATGAAACACTCTGCATTCTTTTCCTCATAATCTTCTTCTCCTAATCATTGAGATGCATGAACCCGGTGCGGCGGTTCCTGGAATTATAGAAGCCTACGGTGGCGGTACCCTGTAAGCGCTTGATAGCGCGCGCCGCTCGCGCCCGCTCGGGTATGTTCTAATAGCTGAGCAGATACGGTCTATTCAATGAGAATCCTTAGCCTCGGAGCAGGCGGCTTCATCGGCTCACACCTTACTCATCGCCTTCTGAAAGAGGGACACGCCGTCATAGCCGTGGATGTTGACAGTGAGAAGGTCACCGATTGCTTAGAGCATCCCAACCTGACGTTTTTGAAACAAGACATCCGGAAGCCTGATTGGAATCTCGATGCTTTGGTCAGAGAGTCGGACCTGGTGATCGATCTGATCGCCTATGCCAATCCAGGGCTGTATATCCAGATTCCGCTGGAAGTGTTCCAGTTGAATTTTACTGAGAATCTGAAGATCGCCGAGGCCTGCGTGCGGCACGAAAAACGGCTGATCCAATTTTCCACTTGCGAAGTTTACGGCCGAAGCGCAGCGAGTTTGAAAAACGCGCGTTTGGCGGATCCCGAAGATCCCATCCACGCGACATTTTCGGAGGATGAGAGCGAGTGCATCCTCGGTCCGGTGTCCAAGCATCGCTGGATCTATTCCTGCGCCAAACAACTTCTGGAGCGCGTGCTGCACGCCTATGGGATCGAGCGTGGCTTCAACTACAGCATCATCCGCCCGTTCAACTTCATTGGCCCCAAGATCGATTTTCTACTGCACGAGAAAGAGGGCATGCCTCGAGTGTTTTCGTTCTTCATGGATGCATTGCTGAACGGAACGCAAATGAAGCTGGTGAACGGCGGATCGCAGCGGCGCTGCTACACCTATATCGACGACGCAATAGACTGCACTTACCGCATTGTTGAGAATCCCGGTGGAGCGTGCGATCGGCAGATCTTAAACATCGGTTCTCCAGGCAATGAAGTATCCATCCGCCAATTGGCGGAGCTGATGCTCGAAATCTACGCCGCTGAGTTTCGCAACCCGGCCGTGCCGCTGCCGGAGATCGTCAGCGTGAGCGGGGAAGAGTTCTATGGGGCCGGCTACGACGACTCCGACCGCCGCATTCCGGACATCACCAAGGTCCGGACCTTGCTCGGATGGGAGCCTAAGTGGACGATCCGCGACATCCTCGAAACCACCATGCGCTATTACGTTGACGAGAGCAAGAAGGGCTCGGCTCGGAACGCTGTCTCCTGTAATGGTTGAGAACGTTTTCGTGCTCATGCCTGCCTACAACGCGGGCGCCACCATCGAGCGTGTTTTTGAGCGGATTCCGCCCGAAGCCAGGCGACGCATCCGGCGCTACGTAGTGGTCAATGACGGCAGCAAAGACAACACCGCCGAGGCCGTGGCGCGGCTGGAGCGGCAGTTTCCGAACCTGGTTGCACTGACGCACGAAAAAAACCGCGGCTACGGCGAGGCCGAAAAGACTTTGCTCCGCTACGCGGTCAAAGAGGACGCCGACGTCGGCATCGTGCTGCATTCCGATGGGCAATACTCGCCGGAAAAGATAATCGAACTGCTGCAGCCTTTCGACAGCGATACGGCTGACATCGTTCAGGGTTCGCGAATGCTGGGTGGCGGAGCCCTCCAGGGAGGCATGCCGCTTTACAAGTTCGTCGCCAACAAGGCGCTCACCGCGCTTGAGAACCTGGCGTTCGGTATGCGGCTGGCAGAGTACCACAGCGGCTACATGCTGTACTCGCGACGAGCGATGCAGACGATTCCGTGGGACCAGCTCTCAAACTCATTTGACTTCGATCTCGAAATGATCGTCCTGGCGCGCGTCAAAGGCCTGCGCATCGCCGAGATCGCTATTCCAACTATCTACGCAGGAGAGAAATCACACGTACGGCCCATCAAGTATGGCTTCGACGTTCTTTCCGTGATACTCGACTACAAGCGTGGGAAATACGACAGGTGATGCCCACCGCAGGCCGTCTCTCCAGCTAGCTTGGAATCAGCCGCCATGAGATCCGCCGCCGCCCGCACCCGGAGCCTGGTCTTGATCTATGGTCTCGCGAGTGCGGCTCTGTATAGCGCGCTGCTGCCTCTCTGGGAAGGCTTCGACGAGCTGTATCACTACGGCTTCGTTCAATATGTCTCAGCCACTGCGACACTCCCGGTGATTGGTAAGTCCTCGCTCTCGCGCGAGCTTCGGACTTCCCTCGACTACGTAGCCATTAGCCATTACATCCAGCCCTACGTCTACCGGACCAGCACGAGCTTTCTGGAATACTTCAATTTGTCTGGCGCGGAGCGCGAGTCTCGACGCCGCGCCTTGGACATGATTCCGGCCGCCTTTCAGCACGAAACCTCGCCGCGCGACAACTACGAAGTGAAGCAGGCCCCGCTTACGTACCTGATTCTGGCCCCGGTCGACCGGTTGCTGGCCGGGGTGCCGCTGCCGTCGCGCGTCCTCGTGCTCCGCGAGCTGCTAGCGATCACTGCTGTCGTTCTGTTGTGGATCGGCACGCGTGGCCTCAGCCGCCGCCTCGGTCTGGAAGGCCCAGCGGAGACCGCCAGCCTTTTCGCGATCCTCTCCTGCCAGATGTTGTACGGGACCGCGTGCCATGTGGCCAACGACGCGCTCATGCTGCCCTGGCTGGTGTTGTTTCTCAATGCTGTGATCGACTCCTGCGAGTCGTCCGCCCTCTCTCGAACGGCGCGGACCGCTCTCCTCATGGCGCTGGGGATTCTGACCAAGGCTTCGCTGCTGATCTTCTTGCCATTCCTGTTTGCCGGACCGCTGTCGTTGCTCGTTCGCCGGCGGCTCAGCCTTAGGCAAGTCACCACTCGTGCTGCGGTCTCTGTGGGAATCGTTTTCACCTTGGCGGGACCGTGGTACGTCCGGAACCTGGTGCTTTACCGGAATCTCACCGCCACGCTCGACACCACATCCGGAGTGGGGCCGAAAGAACTGCTCTCGGCAGCCATGCGCCTTCCGTGGCGGGAGAGTATCGCCAGCATGGCGCACTCGGCGCTTTGGACCGGAAACAACTCGTTCACCACCTTTTCGGCGGCGACGCTCGATATTGTTCTAACCCTGCTGGCTCTGGCAGCGCTGATGTACGTCTTGCGGTTCCGGCGCTCGGTGCCGGAAGTCATCACAGTCTCGGCGATCGCAATGTATTCTGCCGGCCTCCTGTTCATCACGCTGTCATTCTTCCATTCCAGCCATGGAAGCATAACAACAGCCATGCCGTGGTACATGCCGATCCTGCTTGCTCCGGTGATGGCGCTCTGCTTCCTGGGTCTGGCGCGATGGCGCCGCTGGGGGCGCTGGATGGCTGTCGCCACAGTGGCTTTATGGGGCTACGTGGCGCTGGTCTCCTGGGTGGCAAAGCTAGTCCCGCTGTACGGTGGATTTCAAGAAGCTCACGCGCGCCCTCGCCAACTGCTGGCGTGGTACTTGTCCGACTCGGCTCAACGGAACTCGATCCTCGCCAACCTCTGCCCTGCTCCGCTGATGTTGCTGTCTGTTCTGTTCTTCACCGTGCTCGGGACTCTCTTGTTCGCTTGGATCCGGGTTCTCGCAGCACTAATCCGCGGACCGTCGCTCGGCCTGCCGCCGCATGAGGTTCCATAACCCTTCGATGTGCTTGCGTTCGGTGGGCGCTGCTCCGATCGAAACGCGCACCATCCAGCGCCCGTCTAACAGCGCTGGCGTGAGATAGGCGCCGCCCGACCGGTTCACGCGTTCCACCCAATCCAGCGTGTGGCGATCCAGCGATTCGCCTTCGACCCCCGGCGGCTCGTGACGCAGGCACAAGGTCTGCAGCGGAATCGGAGCGAGAATCCGCCAGCCCTCGCATGCGCGCACTTGTTCAGCCAGCCACCGCGCATTTTCGAGGTCGCGCCGCAACCGCGCCTGCAGTCCTTCGACGCCCTGCTCGCGAATCAGAAACCACAGCTTCAGAGCGCGGAATCGACGGCCGAGCGGAAGTCCCCAGTCGCGCAGATTCTTCACCTGCTCGTCGGCGGCCGACTGCAGGTAGCTGGGATTGGTGGACATGACGCGCACCAGGTGCTCTGGATCGCGCACGTAGTAAAGCGAGCAGTCAAACGCCGCGCCCAGCCATTTGTGGACGTTGATGACCAGCGAATCCGCGCCCTCGACACCCTGCCACATCCAGCGGCATTCCGGAAGGATCATGGCCGAGCCTGCCATGGCCGCGTCGACGTGCAGCCAGATTCCGTATTGCCGCGCGATGCGAGCGATCGGTTCCAGCGGATCGAGCGCTGTTGTGCCTGTGCTGCCCGTGGTCGCTACCACTGCGCAAGGCTTCATCCCGGCGGCGCGATCGCGAAGGATAATTTCCTCCAGCGCTTCCGGACGCATGGCGAACCGTTCGTCGAGATCCACCAGGTGAACGTTATCGCGACCGAATCCGGCCAGCAGCGCGTCTTTGTCTACCGAGCTATTGCTGTTTGCCGATGTGTACACCACCAGCGGTTGCGCCTCCGCCTGCAGTCCGCCGCGGCTGAGCGCATAGTTGGTGGATCGTTCGCGCGCGCAGATCAGAGCTACCAGGGTGGACGTGGACGCTGTGTCTTGGATGACGCCGCTCCAGGCATCCGACAGCCCGGTCATCTGGCGCATCCAGTCGGTCATGACTTCTTCCAACTCGGTCAGGGCGGGACACGACTGCCAGGAAATTCCGAGCACGCCGAGGCCGGTGCTGACATAGTCGCCAAGAACGCTAGCGAGTAGCCCGTTCGAAGGAAAGTAGGCGAAGAAACTGGGATGCTGCCAGTGCGAGAGCCCCGGCATGATGATGCTCTCCAGGTCCGCCAGAACGTTCTCGAACGGCTCCGGGCGCTCCGGCGCGCGCGGCGCAATTTTCGCCTTGATCTCGCCGGGTGCAGTCTGCGCCATCACCGGCAGTTCGGCGACTCGCGTCCGATAGTCGGCGATCCAGTCGACAAGCTGATGCCCGAACTTGCGAAATTCTTCTGAGGTCACGAAGCCAGTGTATAATCTTGTCCGTATGCTCAGTTGTGCTTCAACCGTGCGGGCAGCAGTGTGTTTGCTCGCGTTCGGCCTCTTGCTGCCCGGCCAGCAGCGCAGCTATAGCGCGGCGGACGTCGCGAATGGGAAACAGCTTTTCAGCATTCATTGCCAGCCTTGCCACGGACCGGACGGCGATCAGGTGCAAGGCGTCGACATGCGCCGGGGCCAGTTCAAACGAGTCTCGACGGACAGCGAGATTGCGCAGCTCATTCTGAACGGCGTGCCAGGCACGGGAATGCCGCCCACGAATCTGCCGGAGCCGTCGCGCATGGCGGTGGTGGCGTTCATCCGCTCGCTCGGCAACTCGTCGCGCGGCGCCGGACCAGGCAATGCCTCACGCGGCCGTGAAGTGTTCGAGGGCAAGGGCGGATGTGTGGGCTGCCATCGTGTCGCCGGTAACGGCTCGCGCAAGGGTCCGGACTTGAGCGACATCGGCCGCATGCGCAACGCGGACGCGTTGGAACACTCCATCCTCGAACCTAATGAAACGCTGCTGCCTCAGGAACGCTACGTTCGCGCCGTCACCAAGGACGGCAAGACGATCACGGGAATGCGCCTCAATGAAGATACGCACAACGTCATGTTGATCGACGACAACGAACACCTGGTGGCGCTCGCGAAATCCGACCTGCGCGAATATACGCTGCTGAAGACATCGCCGATGCCGTCCTACCAGGGAAAACTCGGCATCCAGGAAGTCGCCGATCTCGTCTCCTATTTGCTCACTTTGAAAGGCATGCCATGAACTTACGTATTTTCGGCCTCGTAGCTGCGATGGCCGGCACAGCCGCGGCGCAAGTCACCAACGATCGCCTGCTGCACACCGACCGCGAGCCGCAGAATTGGCTCACGTATTCGGGGAGCAACTCGGGCCAGCGCTACAGCCTGCTCAATCAGGTCACGCCGCAGAACGTCAAGAATCTGGAGTTAAAGTGGGTGTTCCAGGCGCGCTCCCTTGAAAAATTCGAAGTCACGCCGCTGGTGGTCGACGGAGTCATGTACATCGTCGAGGCGCCGAATCATTTGTTCGCCCTGGACGCCAAATCGGGCCGGCCTTTTTGGGATTACGATTACCGGCCGTCGCGCGACGCGCGGCCATGCTGCGGCTCGGTGAACCGCGGCGTCGCGATCCTGGGCGACTCGTTGTTCATGGCCACGCTCGACGCGCATCTGGTGGCGGTCGACGCGAAGACCGGGCGCCCGCTGTGGAACACCGTGGTCGGCGATCCCAAGCTCGGTTACGCGCTCACGCACGCGCCGCTGGTGGTCAAAGACAAAGTGATCGTCGGCGTGGCGGGCGGCGAATACGGGATTCGCGGATTCATCGCC
Source organism: Terriglobia bacterium (assembly GCA_963792065.1). GTDB lineage: Bacteria > Acidobacteriota > Terriglobia > Bryobacterales > Bryobacteraceae > Palsa-89. Next base: position 615,488 of record CAWBUU010000002.1, on the reverse strand, counting down.
GCTTACGACGCGAAGACCGGACAGGAAGCCTGGAAATTCTACACCATTCCCGGGCCTGGCGAGCCTGGCAATCAGACCTGGGCGGGCGATTCGTGGAGCCACGGAGGCGTGCCAGCGTGGCTGACAGGCTCATACGATCCAACGTTGAACCTGGTCTATTGGGGCACCGGCAATCCCGGGCCGGATTTCAACGGCGACTTGCGCGAAGGCGACAATCTGTACAGCGATTCGGCCGTCGCGCTCGACGCCGACACCGGCAAACTGAAATGGCATTTTCAATTCACGCCGCACGATGAATACGACTACGATTCAGTTCAGATTCCGGTGCTGGTGGACGGCAACTGGAAAGGCAGCCCCCGCAAGCTTCTGTTGTGGGCCAATCGCAACGGATATTTCTATGTGCTGGATCGCGCCACGGGAAAATTCCTGGCGGGTTCGCCTTACGCGAAGCTAACCTGGTCCACCGGTCTGGACGAGAGCGGACGTCCGATGCGCGCTGCCAACGCCAAGCCGACCGCACAGGGTGTCCTGGTTTATCCGCACCTGTTCGGCGCCACCAACTGGTATTCGCCTTCCTACAGCCCGCGCACGAATCTGTTCTACGTGCCGACGTGGCAGGACAGCAGCATGAACGTCGGCAAGGTGGGATCGCAATTCGCGCCCGGCCAGCGCTACATGGGCGGCACGCTACGCGGCGCCGGTCCGCCTACGCGCCGAGGCGCCGAGAACACTCCAGCCGAGGACACCAACTACGGCGCGGTGGTAGCCATCGACCCGAACAGCGGGCAAATCAAGTGGCAGTACAAGATGACCGATTTGACCGCCAGCGGAGTGCTCACGACGGCGTCAGATTTGTTGTTCGCGGGCGGGCGTGAAGGTTACTTCTATGCGCTGGACGCGCGTACGGGCGCCGAGCTGTGGCGAGAGAGCTTGGGCGGTTCGGTGGAAGCAGGTCCGATGACGTACCGCGTGGGCAACAAGCAATACATTTCGGTTGCCGCGGGTCACGCGCTGTTCACGTTTGCGATCCGCGACTAAGAAGGGCGCCCGCCGCGCCTTCCTGACACGCCGGCTTCCTGACCGCGCAGCGCGAGGCCGCTGGCGACGGATGTAAACTCGTCGCCGGTCCGGATTCGCGAAGAGCCGAAGCGCGATTCGAAAATCCTTCGAACGGCTGGCACGAAAGAGGAGCCGCCAGTCAGGAAAACCATATCCACGTCGCCGGGAGCCGCGCCGGCCGAGTCCAAAAGAGAATCCACGGAATTCTCGATTTGGCCGAGTTCTTCTGAAATCCACGATTCGAAGTCTTTCCTCTGAACGATGAAGTCCAAGTCTACAGAGCCATCGCTAAATTGAAACCGGGCCGCTTCGCGAACGGATAGATCGCACTTTACCTTTTGCACGGCTTGATGCAACGGATAACCCAGCTCCTCCTGGATCAAGTGTAGGAGCGCCGCGATTCGATCCGGGTGCTCGGCTTGGGCCCGCACACTGGCGAGCATGTTCATGACATCTCTGGATTTAAGAAAGGACAGGTGATGCCATCGCTCCAACTTAGCGTAGACCCATGTGGGGACCGGCAAGATCTTGTGCATCGAGCGCATGTGCGTGCCGGCTCCCAGCGCGGGCGACACGAGATTTCGAATGATTTTCGCGTCGAACGCATCGCCCGCCAGCCCAACGCCCGAGTTCCCCAGTAGATCATCCGGCGACCTGCGGCGGCGAACGGCCGGGCCGACTCGCACGAGCGAGAAGTCGCTGGTGCCTCCTCCGAAGTCTCCGATCAGGATTAGTTCGTCATGATCCAAGGTTGATTCGTAGTGGTGGGCGGCCGCGACCGGTTCCAATTCGAATTGAATCGACGCATACCCGGCGGCGCGAAACGCCTCAGTGAGACGAGCCTGAGCGTAGTTGTTCTGCTCCTCTTGGTCGGCTCCCACGAATCGCACGGGACGTCCGACCACGGCTTCGCGAATCTCGACGCCAAATTGCTTTTCGGCCCGCTCCCGGAGATCGCGAAGGATGCGGGCGATCAATTCCTCCAGCGTCCGGCGCCGGCCAAAAACCTCGGTGCTCTGGAGGCTCCGGCTGCTCAGGAAAGACTTCAGCGATTGGATGAGCCGCCCCTTTTGATCCGCGGCCAGATAGCGTTCGATTCCTTCCGGCCCGCTCCAGGACTTGACTTGCGCGGAACTCCGTTCCTTGAGCAGCTCGAGATACAAAAGAGATCGATAGGCGTTGGTGATTCCGCCGGTGTGCGCGAACCTGGCAAGCTCCACTGATCCCTTCGAATCAACGCGTGCAATCGAGCTATTGGTTGTTCCGAAGTCGATGCCAACGGGCTGATTCATCGTCCCGCTCGGAATCCGGCGCTAGACTGTGCAGCCGAGCAGCGCGGGGCCTCCCGCCGCGATGAACGCGCTGCGGGCCGCATCCTGTCGCGTCTTGGCCAGTTGAAGCAGTTCCTTGAACCGGGCGTGGCCGCGCACCGAATCGAGCCACGGGTCGGCGGTCATCGAGGAGAAGCAGGAAAGGCCCCACTCAACGGCGCGGGAAAGTGCCAGGAGCGCGCGTTCGGTTTCGCCCATGTACGAGAGTTGCCGGGCCCCGTGATACCAGCCTTCCGGATCGCGGAAGGTGCCGCTCAAAAGTTCATCCGCGGCTTCCAAGAACCCCGCGCGGTCTCCTTCCAGCATCAATCGAAGAGAATCCATGAAGAGCCTCGCAAGGCGGCGCGTAATGGGTTGGGATCGCTCTTTCAGCAAGTCGATGGCTTCGCCGGTGCGCCCCAGCATCGCCAGCGTCATCGCCCTGGTGAATCCGAAGTCTTCCTGGCTGGCTTCGAGCGCTTTCTCATAGTCGCCCAGCAGGAGATAGGAGTGCACCACCGAAGTCGGGATCTTGGGATCCAGCCGGCGCGCCTGTTCGTGAGCGGCGACGGAAGCTTCCAGCAGCCCGCAATAGCGGCAGGCATGCGTCAAACCCGCAAACAACTCCGGATCGTTGCCGGAAATGCGCGCCCGCTCCACCAGCCGCTGCATCGCTTCGAGCGCGCGGCCTTCCTCCACCTGGATGTGCGTGTACACATTGTGAGCCAACGGCAGATCCGGACTGAGCTCCAAAGCCCGCCGGATCGCCGCCTCCGCTTCCGCCAGTTTGGCCGCTGAGGCCTCCGAATACTTGTCGGCCATCCATCGCGACCTTCCCAGCCGTGCCCAGGCCGGCGCATATCCGGGGTCTTTCTCGACAGCCTTCTCATACAGCTCGACGGCGGCGGCGACGTTCTGCCAATCGCGGCTCAGCTCGTTGGCTCGCAGATAGAGATCGTACGCCGATGCGTCCGCAGGCGCGTCGTGCGACAGGCGCCGCATCTCGCCCGCCGTCAACGGCAATGCCAGCGATTCCACGACGCCGTTGACCAGGCTGTCCTGGAGTTGAAACACGTCGCGCAGCTCCACCTGCGAGGTCTTCGACCAAATCAGCGTTCCCGCCGGCGCCTCCACCAGTTGAGTGCTCAGACGCAACTGCGTTCCAGCCCGCAGCAACGTGCCAGTGAGCACCACGTCCACGTCGGCCTCTTTGGCGATCTCCTTCAAATCGGGCGCAGCGCTCGCGAAGCGCGCCGCCGCGAGGCTCGAGCGCACCACTAGAGAACTCAACCCGGCCAGCGAGGCGGCGATCGCGTCCGGAAGACTGAACACCAGAAAGTCGGTCTCCGGATCCGCCCGCAGCGCGCGGAACGGAAGCACGATCAGGCGCCTGACCTTACGGGTCTCAACGCGGACGCTGCTGGTGTCATCCAGGCGCAGCACCGCCCGCAGCTCGACCGCCATCTCGTCGGCGGACTGGTAGCGGCTCTCCGGGTTCTTGTCGAGCGCCCGGTGCAGTATGCGGTCAATCGCCGAGATCGCGGGCGATCCGCCCAATGCAGGCGGAGCGTCATAGAGGATGGCATGGTAGATCTGGACCGGAGAGTCGCCGGGGAAGGCATACTTGCCGGTGAGCATTTCAAACAGCACCGCTGCGCAGGCAAACAGATCGCTGCGGGCGTCCACGGGCTGGCCGGTCACCTGCTCCGGCGATGCGTATCGCGGCGTACCGACGATCATGCCGCGCTGCGTGATCTCCGTCTGCGTCTGCCCGCTGCCATCGCTGGACGGCGAAAAAGTCTTGGCTAGTCCGAAGTCCAGCAGCTTGACTCCGTGCGTGGACAGGAACACGTTCGATGGTTTGAGATCGCGATGCAGCACCTGTGAGCGATGCAGCGCGGAAAGCGCCGCCAGAATACCCAGGCTCACCTCAACCGCTTCGGCCAGCGCAAGCGCTCCGCGGTCGAGCCGAGCCGACAGCGATTCGCCCTCCAGCAGCTCCATCACCAGATAGGGCAGGCCGTCAGCATCGCCGATGTCATAAACCAGGCAGATGTTGGGATGATTGACGCGCGCCGCCGACTGGCCTTCACGCAGAAACCGCTTGCGGAGTTCCTTCTCGTCGGACGATGTGCGGATGACCTTGAGTGCGACGGAGCGGTTCAGGCGCGTGTCGTGCGCGCTGTACACCACGCCCATGCCACCTTCGCCCAGCTTTCCGGTGATTCGGTACGAGCCGATTCGCTCTGGATGATCCGGCATTCCAAGGGGCGCCGTGTCAGCAACACGGAACCTCTTCTCAAGTGTAGACGGATTGCCTGGTGCGATTCAGGCGCGAACGGCTTGCGCTCCTGCGAGCGAGCATAGTTCGCCGGCGATGCGGCGCAGTTGAACCACGTGATCGACCGCGCCCAGCCGGATGGCCTCCCGAGGCATGCCGAACACCACGCAACTGGCTTCGTCCTGGGCCACGGTGCGCGCGCCGGCGCGCTTCATCTTGAGCATCCCTTGGGCGCCATCGGAACCCATGCCCGTGAGAATGGCGCCGATCGCATCCGAGCCGGCCGCTTCGGCCACGGAATTGAACAGAACATCCACCGACGGGCGCTGGTAGCAGACTCGCTCGCCGTCCTGGACCGTGACGCGGTACTCGCCGCCGCGCTTTTGGACCGTCATGTGAAAATTGCCCGGTGCAACCAGAGCGTGACCGGCCAGAAGGCGGTCTCCGTGAGTGGCCTCCCGCACCTGAATCCGGCACAGGTCGTTCAGACGGTTGGCGAAGGCCGCCGAAAACACGGCCGGGATGTGCTGCACTATCACGATGCCGGGGCTGTTGGCCGGCATCGCCATGAGTACTTCGCGAAGCGCTTCGGTTCCGCCGGTGGACGCGCCGATGGCGATAATGGTGGATCGGCCGACGGACGCGAGCATCGGCGGCGCGGGCGCCGGGGCCGATGCGTCAACCTGCTGGGATTTCGCCACCGCCAAGCGAGCCTGCGCGGCAGCCCGGATCTTGTGCGGCAGGTCGTGCTTCAGCTCGCCCACCGAGTACGGGCCGCCTGGCTTGGCGAGCACTTCCACGGCGCCGGACTGCAGCGCCTCAATGGCGGCCTGGCTGGAGGCTTGCGCAAGCGAGCTGATCACCACCACCGGCATGGGATGGAAACGCATCAGCTTCTTGAGAAACGTGAGGCCGTCCATGCGCGGCATCTCGATGTCCAGCGTGAGGACGTCCGGATGCAAGCTGAGGATCTTGTCTCGCGCCACGAACGGATCAGGCGCCGTTCCTACTACCTCCAGATCGGGCTCGCCTTTGAGCGTGTCGGCCAGAAGCTTGCGAACAATGGCCGAATCGTCCACAATCAGCACTCGGGTTTTTCGTTCTGGAGTCAAGTCCGTCTCCTACGCGGGTTCCACTGAGCCGGGTGTCTCGCACATCCGGATCGAAATCGCCAACATTCCTTCGGGCATCGCCAGGCAACAGTGCAGCGCGTACTCGGGCCCGTCCTCCCAAGCCGTCAATTCGGGAGCCTCGAGTTGCAGCCTCGATTCCGGCCACACGCGGCTCAGAATCGCTCCGCAGAAAATGTTGCCCAGTTCGAGAATCACCTGGCCGCGCTCGGTCTCGCCCGTCTCGCCGGGATCCAGTCCCATGAAGCCGGAAGCGATCGAATCAGCGGCTTCTCCGGAAACCGCCACCAGCATCTGGCCGCTGTGCGATCCCGAAAAAGCGACGCGCGCCGTGCAGGCCGTCCCAAGCCGGTCATGCTCGCAATCGGCCGGAAGCGCCTCGCTGAAGAACATTGTCTCCAGCACCTCGGATGAGACGCCGCGGAGAATCTCCACCAGTTCGGCGCCCGGCGCAGCCAGCTCGGCCTGGGCCGTCAGATTCTCGGGCTGGGCGCTTTGATCCAATCCATCCAATTCATGCGGCATTGCGGTCTCCCAAAATTCTCTCCAACTCCTCCCGCAGGCTTTCCGGCGAGAATGGCTTGGTCATGTAACCTTCGGCGCCCAACGCCAGCATCCTCAGAATGCGGTTCTTGGTGGCATCGGTGGAGATCACCAGCGCCGGTACGGAGCGTAGCGTGCCTTCCTCTTCCAGCCTCCGCAACAATTCTTCGCCGTTCATCTTCGGCATGTTGATATCGGTGAGAATCACATCCACGCGATGTTGGCTGAGCTGCGACAGCGCCTCTTCGCCGTTGGAGGCCTCAAAACATTCGCCAACCGCGAAGCCCGACAGCTTCATCACGCGCCGGATAAAGGTGCGCATGACCGGCGAGTCATCCACGATCAGCACAGAGTAAGGCATGCAATTAATTCCCTCCCATCGCATTGCGGGGCGCAGCGGCTTGCCGCTCGATTAGTTCGCGTTCAATTCCGGCGCCCTCACGGATCCACATCCGGCCGCTTGCGACCTCCAGCCGCGTGGTGCGCGAAACCTCGCCGCCCACTGCTTCGGCTCCGATCAGCAGCCCGGCCTTCCACAGAATCCGGCGCGCCGCCAGATAGTTGCGCTTGCCGATCTGAAAGGTGCCCTGGCTGTCGAGCACCTGCGCGCCCCCGGCCAACCGCACCCGCATGCGCCGCGGCTGCGCGCCTCGGGCCTTTACGGTCTCCACTAAACGCGCAATTCCGGTATCGGCGAACATGAAAGGATTTTGCTGCGCCTTGGCCGCGTCGAGCGCCGAGTCCGGCAACATGTAGTGCAGCAGCCCCCCGATCTTGGAGACCGGATCATACAGCGCAACGGCGATGCAGGAGCCGAGCGCGTAGGTGACCAGCAGGTCTTCCGGGTCCCAACTGATCTTGCAGTCCGATATTCCCACTACCAGTGCTCTCACGACCACACTCTCGATCTCGCGCCCCGCTTTTCTTTGCGGTGCGTGGCCGGGCGCACGTACTGTAAGTCGTGCTCAACGCCGGTCAACGACTCGGAATGGCCGACGAACAGATATCCACCAGGTTCCAGGCACGCGCTCAAGCGCTGCACGATGTCTTGCTGGGTTGTTTTATCGAAGTACATCATGACGTTGCGGCAGAAGATGACGTGAAACAGCCTGCCGTGCCGGAAGGGTTCGATCAGATTGAGCCGCGTGAACTCTATCCGTCGAGCCAACTCGGGCCGCATTTTGAAGAGTCCGCGGCAATCGCCATCGCCCTTGAGCAGATAAGCGCCCCGCCAGGCCTCCGGGAGATCGCGAAACCGCTCGGCGGAATAGACGCCGCGCTTGGCCGTCGCCAGGACGCGGGTCGAGATGTCGGTGGCCAGAATCCTGAAGTCGCGGCCTTGTGAGCCGGCTTTCGAGAACGCGTCCGCGAGCGACATGGCGATCGAGTAGGGCTCTTCGCCGCTCGAACAGGCGGCGCTCCAGATCTCCATGCGCCGCACGCTGGCGAATTCCTCGTGCAATGCCTTCGAGAGAAACTCGAAGTGCGAGCGCTCGCGCAGAAAGCTGGTGTGGTTGGTGGTAAGGGAGTCGATCAACTCGATCAACGCGTCGCCGGTGGAGTCGGACAAGACATGCTTGTAATAGTCGGCGAAGGATTGGAACCCGAGCTGGCGCAGCCTTTTCCCGAGCCGCGCCGCGACCAGCGCCTCCTTGCCGGGTTTGAGTTCCAAGCCGAAGCGCTCGTGGGCGAGCTGACTGATTTGGCGAAACTCGCGCTCGCTGAGCGCCACGCCGGAGGCATTGGCGTACAGAGCTTCGTCGATCATAGTCCGCCCGCCGGGCCTGCTCCGAACAGGCCTTCCAGATCCAGGATCAATCCCACCAGCCCGTCGCCCAGGATCGCTCCGCCAGCCACTCCGGGAATGTTTTGCATGCTCTCGCCCAGACTCTTGATGACGACCTCCTGCTTGCCGATCAGTTCGTCCACCATGAGACAGAATTGCTTGCCGCAGCTTTCGGAAACGATCAGCAGGCTCTCCCAGGGCTTGTCAAAGCGCGGCTGGATCCCGAACCGGCGGTGCAGGCGGATCAAGGGCAGCAGCGAACCACGCACCATGGCCATTTCCTCGCGGCCGTGAATGGTCGAGATGGCGCTTTGGTCCGGCTTGAGCATCTCGCGCACGGCGAAAATTGGCACGATGTAGCGCTGGGTTCCCACCGCCACCACCAGCCCGTCGATGATGGCCAGCGTGAGCGGCAGCTTCATCAGGAACGTGGTTCCCTGACCTGCGGTGGACTGGACATCGATGCGGCCGCGCAGTTTTTGCACGTGCTTGCGCACCACGTCCATACCTACGCCGCGCCCGGAGACGTCCGTGATTTTGTCGGCGGTCGAGAAGCCGGGATGGAAGATCAGGTTGAAAATCTCGCTCTCGGAGAGCTGTGCGTCCCCCTCGATCAGGCCTTTTTCGCGCGCCTTGCGGACGATCTTCTCCCGGTCCAGCCCGCGCCCGTCGTCCGAGATCTGGATGAGGATGTGGCCGGCCTGATGTCCGGCCTTGAGCTGCACGCGCGCCGCCGGCGGCTTGCCGGCCTTCGCGCGTTCGGCGGGCGTCTCAATGCCATGATCCACGGCGTTGCGCACCATGTGCATGAGCGGGTCCGCCAGCTCCTCGACGATGTTGCGGTCCAGCTCCGTATCTTCACCCACCAGCTCCAGATCCACTTGCTTGGAGGCTTTGCGCGACAGATCGCGGACCAGCCGCGCGGTTTTCTGGAACAGTTGGCCGATCGGGATCATGCGCATCGACATGGCGGTGCGCTGCACTTCCGAAGTGATGCGCGCCAATTGCGACAGATTGCGCGTCAGCCGCGGCTTCATGCTGTTGGCCAGATCCGGGTCGTGCCGCACCAGCGACTGGGCGATCACCATCTCGCCGACCATATCCACCATGTAGTCCAGCTTGGCCGTATCCACTTTGATGGAGCGCGCTGTTGTGGACGACAACGACTCCGTCGTCTTGGGAGCTTCCGCGATCTCCGTCGTGGGCGGAGTAACAATCTCAGCCGGAACCTCGGGCGGCGGCGCCGAAACCTGCCGCGACAACTCCAGCAAACCGTCAGTGGCGTCCTGGGAGCGATCGCTCTCTCGATCTGGTTCGGCAGGCCTTGCGACAGCCTCTTCAGGCGGCGGCGCCGGGACGGGAGCCCCGGATTGAAGCGGCGGAGCGCTGGCCGGAGCCGCGCCGCCCGGTTTCGCCAGACCCCGGATTCTCGCGATGAGATCCAGGTTGTCCAGCGCCTCCGGCGCTTGGCCGTTCGCCAACATCGATTCCAGAGAGCCCATCCAGCGGCTGAGATAATCCTTGCTTTCCAAGATGCCGTCGATCACCGCGGGCGTGATGGCCAGTTGCGAGTTCCGCGCCAGATCCAGAATGGTCTCGACCTCGTGCGACACATCGCGCACCGCGTCCAGATCCAGAAATCCAGCCATGCCTTTGATGGTGTGGAATCCCCGGAAAACGGCATGAATCGCTTCGGCATTGCCCGGATCCTGATCGAGCGTCAACAACTGCAGCTCGATGGTGGTGAGGTGCTCACGCGATTCCAGGATGAAATCGTTCAGCAACTCCGGGTCGCTCGCCAACGGGTTGCCGGGAGCAGCGGGCGTTTCCACTGCGCCGGACGGTTTCAGCGCGGAATCCGGAGGCATTTCACCGCTCCTCGCACTAGAGTGGCTGGCTTCAAAACGCCCCCATCCCCTGGAAATCCTGGGCCGACAGCACAATGTCAATGTCCAGCAGGATTTTCACCTTGCCCTTGATCTTGGCCATACCCAGCAGGTACGGTGTCGCAACGCCGTTGCCGAAGTCGGGTGTGTTTTCAATCTCGCTGGCTTGCAGGTTGATCACCTCCGACACCGCATCCACAATGACGCCAATCAGGTGCTTGCCCGCCTCGCTGTGGATCTCGACCACGATGATGCAGGTGCGCTGTGTGTATTCCATTTCCGGCAAGCCGAATTTCAGGCGCAGATCCACAACCGGGATTACCTTGCCGCGCAGGTTGATCACTCCCTTGACATAGCCGGGGGTCTGCGGAACAGCGGTGATCTCCTGCACTCCCATGATCTCCCGCACACGCAAAACCTGAATGGCAAATTCCTCGTTACCGAGCTGGAAGGTGAGATACTTGCCGGCGCGCTGATCGACGGCGCGAGAGTCCGTTCCCCTTGGATCGGGGCCGGGCTGATACGCCTTGGGCGAAGCTGCATTACCGGGCGTTGTCGCTAAAATCGTTTCCATGGTCTGTTGTCTCCGTTGCTTGACTCAATTCGATACCGGCTACACGTTGAGCACGTGCGGAATCGGAAATCCGGCCCGCATGCTGCGCTGACCCGCGTCCGGGTTGGGTGCGATACACATCTGAACGCACATCCGCTCGTTCCCCAGAACAAAAGGCACCACGGTCCATTCCTGGTGGCGGGCGCCGCGCGTTTGAAAATTCCTTCCGTAGATCACCGTGGGAGTGCTCAGCCCCATGGGACCCAGACGATCTTCGATCCCGGTCTTGACGTTTCCGATGATCATGTTGGTGATTTCCGCCACCGCATCCAGCACGTCTTCGTCGACGGCCTCATATTCGGTGAGGAGCAGGTGCGCTGCCATCTGGCAGGCAAACTTCGCCGAACACGACAGACTGCCCGATCCCACCCAGACGCCCGCCAGACCGATGATGGATACCACGCCCGACGCCGGAGCCGCTTCGCCCTTCTCGACGAACACGTCGCCCGGAGCAATCTCCAGATTCAGCATCGTGGAGAATACTTCCCTGGTGGCGGCTTTGATCGCCTCGGCCAGATCGCCTGGCGGCAGCGCGTCCGTCCCGTGTACTTGAGTGGTCATCATCATTCTCGCGTCTCTTTCCTCGAACTTGACTAGTACAACCCAGCCAGCTTCTCTTTGATCTGTTCAGCGGTGAACGGCTTGCGCACGTACCCGGATGCTCCTCGCTCGACAGCTTCCAGAACCTTGCCCTGGCTTCCTTCGGTGCTTACCATCAGAACCGGCAGTTTCTGCCAGGCTGGCTCGGCTCTCAGGCGGGTCAGGAACTCCAGCCCATCCATCTTCGGCATGTTGATGTCGGAAAGCACCAGGCTGACTTTCTGGTTCTTCAGGATCTCCAGGGCCTCCGCGCCGTCGCCGGCCTCGTAGACGTTCGCCAGCGGAACTTCCGCCTGTCGCAAAACTCGCTGCAAAATCTTTCGGATCGCAGCAGAATCATCCACAATGAGAACATCCAGCACGGTTGGTACTGCCTCCCTTGCTTTTCTTATCGGTTGGGACGCTCGTTCTTTAGGCGGACATGCGACAAACAGCGGCGGCCGAGTACGCAATCCGATGAATGCGTCAGGCGCCCGCTGTGCCAATGAGAATAATCGCGATGGGAGTATCGGCCAGCTTGGTCTGGAGTACCCAGTCCTCGCCCTGCCGGCTGAATCCGGGCGCATCCGTATCCGTCTTCCAGATGCTCAACACCGCGGGGTGCCGTGAGCCGGACGCCTTCCTGCTCATCATGACCAGGGTGTCGAAGTTGGGCGTAGAGTCGGGGTCGTTATCCTCGCCGGCCGGAGACAGCAGCAAAAAATCGCGCTGCGGCGCCGCGCCCTGATGGTCGTCGTTCGCCGGCATGATTCCGTAGCGCAGCGTGTATAGCCCAGGCTGAATGACCTGGCCGCGCCGGTCCGTGCCCGGGCCGTCGAATCGAATCACCCCCAGCAGCGCGCCGAACGGGATGGAAGGCAATGTCAAGTTCTGCGCGGGCGACCTCGAGCCCAGAGGCCGATCCCTGCGGAACCAGATTTCGCAATATGCCACGCTGCCATTGGTAACTTTGAATCCGCTCCGATCGAACAGTTTCGCCATGCCGGCCGGCAACGACTCGGGCGGCGGTCCGGCCGGCCCAGCTTGATACTGGCCCCACAGCGCCGCTGGAGCGATCAGCAGCGCAATGAGACAGCGGGCCATGTTTTCATGCTACCCGGAGCGCCGATTCAGGCGCTTGCCTAGTTGAGCAGATTCTTCAATTGCTGGGCCATCATCATGCACGCCGGACCCAGCGTCACCAGCAGCACGGACGGAAAGATGAGGAAGAAGACCGGGAAGATCAGCTTGACGCCCACTTTGCGTGCCCGTTCCTGGGCCTGCTGGCGGAAACGGGTGCGCAGATACTTGGAGTGCGACCGCAGCGCCGGTCCGATGCTGGTGCCAAAGCGATCGCTGTCGGCCAGCAGATTCGCCAGCTTGCGCAGTTCCGGTTCTTTGTTGCGCTTGCCGAAAGCGCGGAACGAATCGGCCCGGCTGGCTGCGGTTTTCAGCTCCAGGTAGAGCTGGGCGAGCTCGGTGCTCAGGTCCGGATGCGTGCGCTGCAGGCTGCGGCTGGAGTCTGCGATGGATTGATCGAGCGACTGTCCGGCTTCCATTCCCAGCACCATCAGGTCCAAGGCCGGAGGCAGCCCACTGCGCAGGCGTTGCGCGCGCGCCCCTACCCGGGACGTCAGAACGCGGTCCGGCAGCATGAATCCCAGGCCGAGCCCGCAAACCATCGGGAGCAGCGTTAGGGACGCGTCACCCCGGTAGATCAGCGTCACGCTGGCCAACAGACCGGCGAAGAACAGAGCACTCACGCACTTGATTCCATAAAACACCGCCGGCGCCGAAGGCCACCCGTATCCGGCGGCTGCCAGCCGCTGGCGGTCTGCATTGTTCTGTTTCTGCGCGCCGGGGACATTCTCGCCGATCAGCCGGAACATGTCCAGAAATGCAGCGCGCGAACCCGGCAGGGATGATTCGGCCGACAGGCGCAGGGCAGCCTCGGCGCCGCGCCTCCGCGCTGCGGCCTTTTCGAAAAAATACCCGGCCAACAGAACCGCGGTCAGGATGAACGCGAAAAAACCGGCTCCCATCCAGACGTCGCTCATATCTTGATATCCACGATTCGGCGGATGACGACATGCGCGAGCAGCAAACAAAGTACCGCGCCGCTGATCAGGAACTTGCCGTAAGGATGATAGATCAAGACCGCCAGGTAAGACGGGTTCACCAGCGCCATCACGCCGGAGATGGCTATGGGCAGAATGGTCAGGACCAGGCCCGTGAGCTTGCCGTGCGCGGCCAGGGCCCGCACTTCGCCCTTCAAGGCAGTGGACTCGCGCATGTTCTCCGCCATCTTCGCCAGCACTTCGTTCAGCTTCCCTCCGGTGCGATTCTGGAGATCGACCGCCTGCACGAACATGTTGACTTCGAGCAGCGGGATGCGGTCGGCGAAATTGTTCAAAGCCTCGTGCCAGGAGGTGCCGATGTTGCCATCCACCGCGGTTTGCCGGAGTTCGCTGGACACCGGCGCTTCGCATTCTTCCGCTATCAGTTCCATTGCGGCCGCGAACGGATGACCGGCCCTGAGCGAGCGCGCCAGCGAATCCAGGGCATCCGGAAAATTTTCCTCGAACTGCCGGAAGCGTTTGGCGCGGCGCTTCAGGATGAAGAGATACGGCAGCAATGCCACCCCTGCCGCCAGCAGCATGGCCGCCCAGCCCGGCATCCACGCCAGGCGCATCCCGACGGCCAGCACCACACTCGCGGCCAGCAGCATGAAGAGCGTGACGCGGCCCACCGACCAAGCCAGTCCGGCCTGCTGCAGATGGCGCTGCATGATGCGTATGAAATCGGAATGGTGCAATAGCTTGGCCCAGACCGAGATGCTGCTCAGGCTCTGGTCCTTGAAGACGCGCGGGCCATCGTCCAGCAGGTGCTCCGACAGGTCTTCGGCCTGCGCTTCGGCGCCCATGCGATCGAGCGCAAACCGGCCGATCAAGACCGCCAGCGCGACGGCCAGAAACGTGGTCAGGAATACCAGGATCGTAGACAGCGCCAGCACCTAGCGCCTCCGGCCGTCAGTGGCTTGCGCGGACATCTGGCCTTCGACCGTCCGTGACGTTACCAGAATCAGCAGGCGCCGGCCCGCCCAGGAATGTTGCGGGAACAAGTGCTCCAGGGACTGCCGATCGCGTGTCGAGCTGAGGATCCCGGTGACCAGGAAGCTCGATCCGGCCGGAACTCGGTTCTCGTACTGGCGCGTTTCGACGCCGTCACCAACGCGTAGATTGATCTCCGGCCTTACGTCCAGTTGCCCCGAACCGGCGTCGGAGGAGAACTGCACGCCCAACCTGCAGGCCGCGTTCCCAGCGCGGAACCTGGCCGAGCGGTTGCCGGATGCCGTCAGGTTTTGCGTGGCGATGATTTCCACTTCCTGTTTTTGTTCGAGACCGCGGAGCAACGCGCCCGCATCGACGTCCGAGTTAAACCGAGCCACCTTCAAAGCTTCCTCTGAGGCGCTTCCCGACAGCTTGGATTCTAGCTCGTTCGCGGCCGGCGCTGTGGCGCGTAGCACTTGAACCTGAAGCTGGATGGATGCGGTGCGTTCGGCGGCTGCTGGCGCAGGCTTGTTTACTTCGACTGACGGGCGGGACGCCACTGGACCTCTGGATTGAAAGACGGAGTTGAGATCAAGTGCGCGCCGCGAGGCGACTTCATCGTCGAGCGGATTGCGAAGCGCCACCCGGATGCGTGCTCCCGAGTCGGCCAGCGCCACCGGATCGGCGTCCTCGGCGCGCGTCAGCACCGTGACCACCGAGACCGTGCCGCGATTCCCGCCGCCCAATTGCGGCTGCGGATTGACGGACAGCACTTCCACGTTCTGGAGAATAGTGCGCAGCTCCACCAGGTTGTTGCGCTCTTGGACGGCCTGCAGATCAACCCTGGTTCCCGGCCGCAGCAGTGCGATCACGCCTTCCGACTCGGAGACGCGAACCGACAGAGCGCGCGATCCGGCCGGCACGCCGCCGCTGGATGCACTCGGGTCTCGTGAGACCACGCGTTCGGCCAGTACCGGCTCATTCACCTTGAGCGAGGCCAGCAACGTTGCGCCCACCACCTGGTCGGCGGTCGAATAAGAGCCGCTCAGTTCCGATTTGATTTGCGAGATCCGGACATCGTCAGCCTTCAGCACCGCCCCCCGCCCCAGGTCGTGCGCTGCCACCACCAACGGCCGGCCCGGAGAGTCGGCCGGAGTGCTGCGGAGCTTTCCGGCAAACAGGCCGTAAAACACGCCGGTGGAGATGATGGCCACCACCACCGCGATCCCCATCAAGGGCACCATGTTTCTCTTCATCGCGATATCGTTTCTCCCGTCCCGGGCCACTGGCAGACACCTGTGGCTCAAACACTTGAACGGCGGGAATTGACATCGGAAAGATCGAGTCTTGCCCTAAGGTTCCAGCCTTAATTGCCTTAGCCCACCTTAGGACGCCGCAGCGGGTTCGAACCGCGCCGTGAAGTGACGCAGAAACTGCGGCTCGGACACGATTCTGAATCCGCGGATCGAATCCTTTCGTTCGTTCACTTCCAGGATGGCCTCCACCAGGTAGTCGACATGGCTCTGCGTGTAGACCCGTCGCGGGATCGCCAGGCGCAGCAACTCGTGACGCGAGGCGGCGCCGAACATCACCGATCCGATCTCCACCGATCGCACGCCCGCATGGCGATACAGCTCCACCGCCAGGGCCTGCCCCGGAAACTGCGCGCGCGGAATATGCGGCAGCATGCGGCCGGCATCGATGTAGATGGCATGGCCGCCGGGAGGCTCCACAATCGGGACGCCGTGATCGGCGATGTGGCGGCCGAGATATGCAGTGGATGCAATGCGGTATTCCAGATACTCCGGCTGCAGGACCTCTTCCAGGCCCACTGCGACGGCCTCCAGATCGCGGCCGGCCAGCCCTCCATACGTCGGGAACCCCTCGGTCAGAATCAGGAGATTGGTTTCCTGCTCCGCGAGCCGGTCGTTATTGGTACACAGGAATCCGCCGATGTTGGCGAAGGCGTCCTTCTTCGCGGAGAAGGTGCAACCGTCGGCGAGGGAGAACATCTTCTGCGCGATCTCGCGCGGAGTGCAATCGGCGTAGCCGGGCTCGTCGCGCTTGATGAACCAGGCGTTCTCCGCAAAGCGGCACGCATCGAGATACAGCGGGATGCCGTGGCGCGACGTCACTTCCCGCGCCGCCTGAATGTTCGCCATCGACACCGGCTGGCCGCCGCCGGAATTGTTGGTCACCGTGATCATGACGAGCGGGATGTGCGATGCGCCTTCCGCGCCGATGAGCTTCTCGAGCGCGTCCACGTCCAGGTTGCCTTTGAAAGGAACGCGCGCCTGCGTGTCTTGAGCAGCCGGGATCGGCAAGTCCACCGCGCGCGCGCCGTTGAACTCGATATTCGCCCGCGTCGTGTCGAAGTGCGTGTTGTTGGGAACGACGTGGCCGGGCTTGCACAGAATCGAAAACAGGATGCGCTCGGCGGCGCGGCCCTGGTGCGTGGGAATCACCCGGCGGAATCCGGTGAGCGACCGCACGGCCTCTTCGAAACGGTAGAAGCTCTCGCTGCCGGCGTAGGATTCGTCGCCGCGCATCATGGCGGCCCACTGCCCGGTGGACATCGCGCTGGTGCCGGAGTCGGTCAGCAGATCGATCAGTATATCGTCGGCGCGGATCTGAAAGAGGTTGTAGCCGGCGAGTTTCAGAATCTGCTCACGCTGCGAGGGCGTGGTCCAATGCAGCGGCTCGACGCTTTTGATGCGGAACGGCTCGATGATGGTGCGCACACCCTAAGCTTAGCCGCAGAGATGCTGCGCCGGAGCGCGCGGATCAGTAGGCGCGCACGAAAGTGTCCGGCCACATGCGCTGGATCTGCGCTTTCATCGCGTAGAGCGAATCCCAATCGGGAAACGGGCCGATGAGCACGCGCACCAAGCCCTCGTGCGGACCCGGCGCCAGGCGAACCTGCATGTTATTGCGCCGCAGGTCGGCCGTGAACCAGTCCACCGCGCGGCTGCTGATGGCCGCGATCTGCAGATATCTTTGGCCCGGCTCGGGATCGATCAAGTCCGTGTCATTGCCGGTGCCGGCCACTGGTTCAAACGCGGGCGGGCCAGGCGCTTCCTTCGGGATCGATGCGCTGGCTTGGACCTTTTCGGGTTGCGGCGCCGTTGCCGCGGCCGAGGGTGTGAGCATGGGCGGCTCGACGGGTGCTGGCGCTGCCTGAGTTGGCGCGGCAGGAGCGGGTGGAATGACCGACGCCGATGATGGCGCCACCGGCCGCGGCTTCGCCGTCACGATACGGTGACCCACGTAACCGGCCGCCACCAACAGCCCCACCGAGAGCGTAATGGGGATCACCATGAGTGGCAGGTGTCTCTTGGCTGGCGCGGCCCCCTGGGGAGCGGCCTGCTCGTTCTCGGAACCGGTCTGTTGTTCGGCGCCCGCGGCCGGCGCAAGCCCAGGCTCAACGGAGGGGCGGTGTGGGGATCCAATCGTAATCATGAACTGCCACACCAAATATCGGCTGACTCACGGGCGAACAGCAGAGCGCCAGCCGGTTACAGGGCCTGGACCTTAGATCCCGCTAAAGTTTTCCGGCGGCCACGCCGATTTCGAGGCTGTGACATACTCATTCGGTTCTGACGAGTTTTGTCTGTACCTGTGGCGTTCGCTCGAGTCGCCCGGCATCCTCTACCTGGCCAGGTCGATCGATAGCGCTCGCACGGTGTACGCAGGCCTAGAGCAAGAAGGCTATATCGTCAAGGCAGTCCACATGGATTCGGGCACCGAGTTCGAGATGCGGGACGGCGCGCTGCAGCCGATCCGCGCGTCTGTTAGCCAATAGCCACTACCGGGGCGCGATGTTGCTCCGTCTTGGTGGTTGCTGGCAACTTGCGGAAGCGGCTCCGGGGCGGCGAATATAGTCTCGAATCGAGTGACGGCTCCGGGACCTCCGTCTCCGCGCCGACCAGGCCGCTCGACAGCTCTCCGGATTTCTTCCGGCTCATGGTCTTGAACTGGTAATGCTCCAAAGCGACGGCCACCACAGATCCCTTGCGGCGAACTACTTTGCCGATGGTGACCAGCTGCAGCGGCGTGGTGCCGTTCAACAGAGATGGCCACTCGATGGTGACTTTCATCCGGGCGCCTTCCTGGAGATCGTTCTCCGCCAGCATCAATAGTCCTCCGCTGCTGACGTTCACTGTGCGTCCTGCGCCTGACAGCCTCTGAGGGTCGAGACTCTGGTAGCGAACTGCAAGTTCGAGAGGATAGCGTACTTTCAATCGCCGATCGGTAGTCATATTAAGTTCTGAACCTCCACGGGCGAATCGTCCATCCGACGAGGTGGCCAGTGTTGATAGCAACTGGCAGGCCACTATGGCGCGTTCCCTGGGGATGTCCGCTTTCTCCTTCCATTGCAACAAGCACGAGAGCTGGCCGAGACTGCGCAACTGCAGCGCTCGATCCCAAAATCATTTCAAATAGGAACCGTTTGGATACTCAACTAACTTTTTGGATAGTCGCTCCGAAGAGAACCGGCGCGATGCGCCCCCTGAGCGCAGCCATTCAAGGCAGGTTACACGAAGTTACTGCTTGAGCGCTTTTTCGATGGCGCTAATAACTTCGGGAGAATCCGGCTTCACGGCCGGCTCGAAGCGAGCCAGGATCTTGCCATCGCGCGACACCAGAAACTTGGTGAAGTTCCATTTGATGTCTCCGCCGAACGACGGGTTAGTCGCGCGATCGGTCAAATACTGATAGAGCGCCGCCTTGTCGTCGCCCTTGACCGATATTTTGGAGTACATCGGAAACTTCACGTTGTAGGTACGTGAACAGAAGTCCTTGATCTCTTCGTTGGTGCCGGGTTCCTGGCCCATGAAATTGTTGGCCGGGAATCCCATCACCACCAGGCCCTGATCCTTAAACTTTTCGTGCAGCGCCTCGAGCGCGGTGTATTGCGGCGTGAAGCCGCACTTGCTGGCGACATTCACCAGCAGCAGCACCTTGCCTTTGTAGTTGGCCAGCGGCGCCGGGTGGCCGTCGATGGAGTTCAGTGTGAATTCGTACACGCTGGATGCGCCGAACGCGCACATACAGAAAATTACCGCGAAAAGTAAACGCTTCATTTTAGTAAGCCTCCTCCAAGCTCGGCGAGTGGAACTTGGATTATAGCTCAGGTGTGGGAGTTTTCGAGCGTAAGTTTGGAACAACTTTCATGATGCGTTTAGCGTATGGCGGGGAGATGGTGGTGTTCCGGATTGGGGATGGTTTCGATGTGCCGGCCATCCCTCAGGATCTCGACTTCCAAGTAGAGATCGCCGCTGCGCTCAAACACGCGCCCAGCCAATTCGCGAGCCTGAGCCAGGCTGTGGTGCGTCAACTTGGCTGGCTCGCGCCTGCCGTCGCGCCGAAGAAAACAGAACGTAAAAGTTTGATCGCTGTCCATCCCAGGCGACCTGCCGTCCCGGAGATTAGACGCCGGGAACCGCGCAATGCATACGGTTACGAGCTTGTTACGGATGTGCTCAGATACTGATGCCGGCGCGCCACAGCAGGTATCCCACGGCCTGGCGAAAATACAGCCAGCGCTCGGGCGGCGCCGACGGACGGGGCGAGCCGTAGACCTTCATGCCGCTGGACTCCAGCATTCGCTTGGCGCGAAAGATGTGGTATCCGTCGCTCACCACGATGGCGGACTGGAGATTCATCCGCCGCATGATCTCACTCACCGCAGCCATGCTTTGCGCGGTGCTCTCGCCCTCACGCTCCACCACGATGGCCTCGGGCGGAACACCGCGTTCGGCCAAGTACGCGCGGCCCACGGATCCTTCGGTGAACACTGGATCGCCGCCGGCGCCGCCGGTCGTGATGATCCGCGGCGCCAGGTGCTTGAGATACAGAAACAGCGCGTGATTCAAGCGCGCTTCCAGCACGGGCGAGGGCTTGCCCCGATATTCAGCGGCGCCCAGCACAATGATTGCATCGGCGGGTTGCGCTTCATCGATCGTCGACTCCTGCTCGATCTCGGCCGCCACTCGCGACACCTTCAATCCGACACCCACGGCAGCGCCAGCCACCACCAGGACTAGCGCTATCGCTAACGATCCATTTCATGATAGATTTGGCAGGCTGCGACCGGCCTTCTGAGTCTACTTTATGCCAACCTTGACGAGTCCGCGAAATCCGTTGCTCAAAGAAGTGCGCCGTGCCATCCTGCGCGGCAACGTTACTGAAGACGGTCTCGCGGTAGCGGAAAGTTTCCATCTGCTGGAAGAAGCGCTGCGCAGCGATTGCGAGATTGGCGGCGGTGTTCGCGGCCGAATCGGTACGCACGGCGGTGGAGAGTCACGTGCGCGGCTTGAAGAACCTCAAGGTCACGGTGCTGCCCGATGATTTGTTCCGCTCGCATCTCGGCCACCGAGTCGAGCCAAGGCGTCATGGCGCTGGTGCGCCCGCCGCGCTGGAGCGTCGAACAGTTGTTTCGCGGCCAGTCGCTCGCGGTGATCCTCGATGGGCTGCAGGATCCAGGCAACGCCGGCGCGATTCTTCGAGCGGCCGAGGCGTTCGGCGCCACCGGTGTTGCGTTCTTGAAAGGCACGGTGAGTCCGTACAATCCCAAGTGCCTGCGCGCGTCGGCCGGCTCGGTGTTTCGCGTTCCGCTGGTCGCCGCGATGGATCCGCTCCTGCTGCTCGCCGCCGCCGAGCAGCGCAAGCTTGACTTGTTCTCGCTGATGCCCAAAGGCGACCTGGAACTAGGCGACGCCGATTTCGCGCGCAAGTGCGCCATCATTGTCGGCAGCGAGGGCCGCGGCGTGAGCGAGCGGTTGCGCTCGAAGGCGCTGGATGTCCGGATTCCGACGGCCGGCGTCGAGTCGCTCAACGCAGCATTGGCGGCGGGCATCGCTCTGTATGTAGCGCGCAAACAGCGGATGGCAATGCCATGAGCCTGTTCGAACCCGATGCGCTGGCTGCGGCGAAGGATGATGCCTCGCGGCCGCTGGCCGAACGCATGCGTCCCACCACGCTCGACGACTACGTCGGCCAACAGCATATCCTCGGTGAAGGCAAACCGCTGCGCTCGCAGATCGAGCGGGATCAGCTCGGCTCCATCATTCTGTGGGGACCGCCGGGAGTCGGCAAGACCACGCTCGCGAAAATTATCGCGCGTCTGACGCACTGCGACTTTATTCCCTTTAGCGCGGTGCTGAGCGGCATCAAGGAAATCAAAGCCGTAATGGCCGACGCCGAACGCAGCCGCCGGGCCGGGCGCAGGACCCTGATCTTTATCGACGAGATCCATCGCTTCAACAAAGCGCAGCAGGACGCGTTTCTTCCGTATGTCGAGCGCGGCGACGTGATCCTGATCGGCGCCACCACCGAGAATCCTTCGTTCGAAGTGATCTCGGCGCTGCTGTCGCGCACCAAAGTCTACATGCTGAAGCCGCTCTCGGAAGACGAAATTCTTGTGCTACTCCGGCGCGCGATTCCGCAGGTGAAGGTGGAGGCTCCCGAAGACTTGCTGAAACAAATCGCGGTTTACTCGAACGGCGACGCCCGCACGGCTTACAACATTCTGGAACTGGCCGCGTCGGCGTCCGCGGGCGGCCAACTGACCAGCGCAAGCCGTCGAGGATTCGCTCGATCGGAAAATGCTGCTCTACGACAAATCGGGCGAAGAGCATTTCAACCTGATTTCGGCGCTGCACAAATCCGTGCGATCCTCCGACGTCGACGCGGCGCTGTATTGGCTCGGCCGCATGCTTGAATCGGGCGAAGACCGGATGTACATCGCGCGGCGCCTAGTGCGCATGGCCATCGAAGACATCGGCCTCGCCGACCCGCGCGCGCTGGAGCAGTCCATCGCGGCCATGCAGGCGGTGCATTTTCTGGGAATCCCGGAAGGCGACCTCGCGCTGGGCCAGCTGGCCATCTATCTGTCGATGGCGCCGAAGTCGGACGCCTCCTACCGGGCGCTCGGGCGCGTCATGGAAGCCGTCGAGAGCCGGCGGGCCGAGCCGGTCCCGCTTCATTTGCGGAACGCACCCACTGGTCTGATGAAGCATTGGGGCTACGGCTCGGGCTACCAGCACGCCCACAATTTCGAGGACGCACTGCCTGAGATGGAGTGCCTGCCCGAGTCACTGGCCGGCACGATCTTCTACGAACCCACCAGCCGGGGCGCCGAGCAGCGCATCTCCGAGCGCCTGGCGGAGATCCGTAAACGCAAGAAACAGAAGCCACTTCCACCCCAAGAGTAGCCATCGATCCGGTTGCCAGAGTACTACCGGATATGGCTCGGGTACCAATCCAAATTAGGAAGTCCCTGCTATTGCTGCACACCAGCCCCTACCGCAATCTGAGTATGCGATTGAATTCGTTGAATTAAATGGACACAAAAGGCAGGGGGCAGGCGTGAAAATGGAACGAGGCAAAGACGACCGCCGCGGAGCGGACCGATTCCCGATCGAGCGCGAGGTGCGGTTCAAGATTCTCAACCGCAAGTATCCGGACGAAGCGGGCATCGGCAAGACCATCAACATGAGCAGCAACGGTGTGTTATTCACCACGGATCAATACCTGCTGCCGGGAAGACGGCTGGAAGTCTCGATCAGTTGGCCGGCGCAGCTCAACAGCCGTGTGAATTTGAAGCTGGTGGCGCGCGGCCGCGTGGTGCGCTGCGAAGAAGGCCGGGCGGCAATCGAGATTCATCAATACGAATTCCGCACGCAGTCGCATGCGGCGGGGCCGCAGCCGGTTACGAACGGGAAGTAACCGACGCTCGCTTTGCCCTCGTTCGATCAGAATCGCGCACATATTCAGGTTGTCATCTTACTTTTTCTTGACACTACCGCCGCGCTCGTGGCATTCTTGCATAAACGACGCAGCAGGCATGAGAAACAGTAGTATTTATTTCTAAATTCTTTTCCCCGCTCGCTTGTTTTGTGTCGTTCGGCGGGTGCCGTTCGAGTAAAGCGGCCAAGCGTACCGGCGCGGGGACCTCCCTCTCCTCCCAGCGCTTCGGGAAAAAGCCGAGGCTTGGCTTGGGCAGTGACGCGGATCATCCGCAAGCGCAGGTTCACATCGGGCCAACCCAAGTACATGGCTTCCTGCTTACGGCATCGATGCAGGAACCGATTACGACCTGACCTCGGTATCGTTTGCACTCTTCAACGGAGTCAACAGTCCGGGACCTGCGATCAACGATGCGTCTCAACTCGGCATAGGGATCTATGCCGATAGCGGCGGCAAGCCAACCGGTTCGGCATTGGTCGTCCTTTCGCTCCCCGGATCCATCCCAGGGGGCGATGGACAGTACAACGGCGAATCCGACTTCAGCCTTCCAACTGGCGGCCTCGACTACATACTGGCTGATATTCAACGACCAAAACTCGGCCTTGTTGAATTGGCGGACTACAGCGGATGCGGCAACCGGGAGCGGGGCCACCGATTTGGGAGCCGAGCAGGGATCCATGACAAGCAACACTGAGGTAATGACGTTCTTTGGCCCGCCCAGTGCTGGGCATGTGATCTTTGAGATCGATGGAACCAAGGTGACCGAAGAGACCGGGGCAGTTCCGGAGCCGAGCACCGCGGCTCTCTCCACGATTGCCCTCGCGATGGTCGGCGGGCTAGGTCTGTGGAGGCGGCGCAGCGTTGCGCAATTTGCGATAGAGCCAGGCGCGCGCGAATCTCCAGGTCCGCGTGACCGATGACGGCGAAACTTGCAACACCTCCGCTGTCTCTTCCAGTGACAGCCCGGCGAAGCACCGCAATTCGATCACCCTGGCGAATTCCGGTTCGGCCTGAGCCAGTTCTTCCAGCGCGTCGTTCAGCGCGACGACATCAAGATCCGGCTCCAGCGCTACGCTGACGATGTTATCGATGGATTCGTGGAATGCTCCCGAACCTCGCTTTTGCGAAAGTCGCTGGAGCGCGTGTTTCCACCAGGATGCGGCGCATCACCCGTGCCGCCGCCCCGAAAAAATGTGCCCGGCTTTCCCAGGTCATCCGATTCTGGTCCACCAAACGAAGATAGGCCTCATGGACCAGCGCGGTGCAGTCCAGCGTGAAGGCGTTTCGTTCGCTCTGCAGACTACGTTGCGCGACACGCTTCAGATCAGCGTAGACCAGGGGCATCAATGCATCGAACGCCTGCTGGTCGCCCGCGCTCCAGCGATTTAGCAGATCGGTGATGTCGGCCACATCACCATCATGAGACGGGCCTTTCACTCACCGCCCCGCCGGACATGCGGCTGCATCTTTCCTTATCAGGTCCGCGCCCTCGCGATCCTCTGCCAGCAGCTTTCCTTCCCGCTCGTATTGGTCCACCCGCTCCACCGCGCTGCGGAACCACCGGCAAGCTTCGTTCCTTCTGCCCAGGTCAGCGTCGATCTCGCCCACCGCGTGCTGGTCGGAAGCGAAGCGGAACGTGGACTGGCGAACCAGTGGCCCGTGCTTCGACATTTCGGCGTACAGATTGACCGCGCGAAGGTAGTCCCGCCGCGCCGATGAGACCTTGCCCATGTGCGCCTCCACTTCCGCCAGATCGCCGAGCGCATACGCCAGACGATCCTTGGACCACCGGTCCTGAGGATTCGCGGCGGCGACTCTTTCCCGGAGCGCGACATTCTCAAGCATGTTCTCAACGGCCTTCGGATAGTCATGGAGTTGATACCAGACCCAGCCGATGGTTCCGAGGTCGAAGGCCAGGGCCATTTCTGCCTTAGGCGACGAAGGCTGGCTGGCCAGAATAGCGTAGTCCAGATCCCGCGCCTTAATCGCGGCGTCCAGGGCACGCCGATAGTCCTGGGTTCCATCGGCCAACGCAGCAGCGAGTTCCTTGTAGGCTAGTGCGGTATTTCCGCGGACCGCATCAGACGGCTCTTTTTTCAGAAGGTCGAGCCAGATGGCGATGCTTCGCTGCAGAAGAGCAATCTCCTCCGCGAGATTTCTCCCGATGTATGGGTACACGTTGGCGAGCGCCATCAGGGTGGAGGCCAATTCCGCCGTGGATTGGCTATCATCGGGCGCCAAAGCCGCACGCCGCTCCGCCAACGTCACGGCGCGTTGGGCATAGTTCAACGCAGTCTTCGGCGACCCAAAGAACATCGCGTTACGCGCCGCCGCCCGATAAAATGGCAAAAGAGTTCGGATCGCCCCTGGGTCCGTCGCACTGCCCCGAAACAGCCTGTCTGCCAGCACTTCGGCTTGGCTAAGAATCTTCGCCGCGCTTTGCTGGTCGCCCGTGTTGGATGCCCCGCCTTCGCCCGTCACGGCAGCGAGCTGCACGTACGAATCGATCAGCTCCCGCGTCAGCGCGGGATTGTCCGATGCATCCTTCCCCAGCCTCTCCAGATAGACCAGAGTTGCTTCGATCATCGACTTCCGAAGGCTCACCGATCCCTGCAAATCGGCCAGCTTTGGCTGAACGTCGTGAATCACGGTGTAGATCAGCCGGCGCGCCTCGTCGAAACGGCGTTGCGCAACATCTCCGCGTTGTTCCGCTTGTCTCGCTTTCCAAGAGAATGCGCCCAATCCGCCCAGCACCGACAAAAGCAACGCCGCCGCGATCGCCGTGAGTGCCCGGTTCCGCCGGATGAATCGCGAGGCCACGTACCATCGGGACGGCGCCCGCGCCAGCACCGGCAGGCTCTCGAGAAAGCGCCCGATGTCCGCCGCAATTTCCTCGGCCGATGCGTAGCGGCGCGCTGGCTCTTTGGCCAGAGCTTTCAGTACGATCGCATCCAGGTCGCCGGAGATCCCCGGCATCAACTTACTCGGCGCCGGTGGATCGGCTGAAATGATTCGCTGGATGATTTCTGCCCGCGCGCCTTGAGACTGCGGATTCGTTCCCGTCAGCAATTCGTATAGCAGCAGCCCGAGCGCGTAGATATCCGATGCCAGAGTCAGCGGCCGCTCCCGTACCTGCTCCGGACTGGCGCAGGAGAGCGTCATCGGATGCAGGGCGGTCGTTGCCGCGTCCTGAGGTGCTCCATCTTCGAGCAACCTCGCGATGCCGAAGTCAAGGACCTTCACTTCGCCTTCGGAAGTCACCAGAATGTTCCGCGGCTTGAGATCGCGATGAATGATAAGATGCTGGTGCGCATACTGGATGGCCGAGCATATCTTCTGGAAAAGTCGGAGTCGATCGGCGACCGGCAGCGCATGCTCGAGGCAAAACTCGGTCACCGGTTTGCCGGCTACCAATTCCATCACCAGGTAACGCTGGCCGTTCCACACGCCCCCATCGATCATGTGCACGATGTTGGGGTGATCGAGCAGCGCCATGATGCGCCGTTCTGCGATAAAACGCCGCTCGGCCTCAGGGCCAAACAGCCGCCCCCCCACCAGCTTGATCGCCACTTCGCGCTGAAATTCGCCGTCGTCGCGCCGGGCGCGATACACGATCCCCATGCCGCCCTGCCCGATCCTTTCCCGCAACAGGTAAGGACCGATTCGCTGGCCTGCCTGGTCGCCTGCTTCTGCATCCTCCTCAAGGAATTGCCCGGACGATGCATGCGCAGTCAATAGCGATCGGACCTCAGCTCGTACCGCGGCGGGCAGTTGTGAAAGGTATAGCTCGCGCTCGGCGCCCGCCAGATCAAGCGTCCTGAGGAATGCCTCCCGGATTTCAGCCAACGAATTGGTTGCAGCCACGCTTGTACCGGGTTAATTATAGTCCCGAATCCGGCGTTTTGAGACAGTACTAGACGTACTTCCATGCCTTTTTTGACGTAGTTCGCCGAAGTCTTGCGCCACAGCTTATGAGGCGAAATTTTTCAGCCGGCAATTACCGGCTTGAAATCCTGCGGAGGGCTTGACACATGAACGTCCTGTCGCTTTCGAAACAATTCGCATTAGAATCGCATGGAGGAATCGTGAACTATTACCGCAATTCGGTATTGCCAGCCCTGGTGAAGCTTCTCAAATGCGCCGCACTGATCACTGCGAGTTGTACATTCGCTTCGGCCGCCATCATCTTTTCTGACAACTTCAATGATGGAGACGTGTCGGACTGGACTGAGACCACGAATTACAGTCCCGGGAACGGGTCAACCGGCCTCGCTGCAGTAGGCTCGTTGCAGGCTTACCTGTTCCTCCCCGGCACGGAAGGCACGGTCTTTGATATCTTCGTTCGGGGTTCGCATACGTTTACTACGTCCGTCGCGGCCGATCACACTCTGACTCTCTCGGCGATGAGCGCGTCATGCGACATTTGCACTATTTCTTACCAGGTCTTGGTCGACGGTTCTCTCGTGGTTCAGGACGAGGATCTCTCATTTCAGTCTCTCATGTTCAACCTCAGCGGCTTGGCTCCCGGAAGCCACACTCTTACACTTGGCATGTTCACGGACTTTGCCCACAGCGGGACGTTTAGCGCCTGGTTTGATGACGTGGTAATCACCGAGCCAGAAGCCGGCGCTGTTCCGGAGCCGTCGACAATGAACTTGCTTCTTGGGGGCTTGGGGCTACTGGTCCTTGGCCATCAATATTTATCTCGCCGCCGAGGGCGCCTACCTCACTCGGGTTTCCTATCCGCTGGGCCTTCGTCAACGTGCTCCGATCCTGGGTTCAGCCGGCGATAGAGCCACGCTCGCGCAAAGCTCCACAGCCGCGTCACGGTAGATGCCGATAGCTCCATGGCTTCGGCGGTCTCTTTGATCGACAAGCCGCCGAAGTAGCGCAGTTCGACGACACGCGCGCTTTGCGGATCGGATGCCGCCAGTTCTTTCAAGGCCTCGTCCATCTCCACGACATGGAGATCCGGCTCCATCGCCACGGCAATCGCCTTGTCGAGCGGTTCATGGAAAACTCCTGACCCGCGCTTTTGCGAGAGCCGCTGGCGCGCGTGTTCCACCAGAATGCGGCGCATCACCTGGGCCGCCGCACCGAAGAAATGCCTTCGCCCGCTCCACTGCATCCGATCCTGATCCACCAGGCGAAGGTAAGCCTCGTGCACCAGCGCCGTGCAATCCAGCGTGAAAACATCCTGTTCGTTCTGGAGATTCCGTTGGGCCACCCGCTTGAGATCGTCATACACCAAAGGCACCAGTTCTTCGAATGCCTGCCGGTCCCCCGCACTCCAGCGATTCAGCAGATCGGTGATGTCCGCCACTTCTCCATCATAAGGTCCCGGCTGTCGGGACGATTGAGCGATCACGCGTGCCTACCGGGGCGGCCGCTCCAAGCGTGATTCCAAAGTGCGCTTCACATCGGGCCATTCCTCCCGGACGATGCTGTACAGCGCCGTGTCGGTGCGGATGCTGCCGGGCAGCACCGAGAAGTTCCGCAGGATGCCTTCAAACCGGGCGCCCAGCGATTCAATCGCGCTGCGAGACGTCTGGTTGGCCGCGCTCGCTTTCAATTGCACTCTCTGCATTTCCATGCTTTCGAACGCATGCGTGAGCAGCAGCAGCTTCGCGCGCGTGTTCACTCCGGTACGCCGCGCAGCCGGGATCAGCCAGGATCGCCCCAGCTCGCAGCGCTTGTGACGCGAGTGGATATCGTACAGGCTGGTGCTTCCGAGGATGACGCCGGAATTCCTCTCCACGATTGCGAACGGCAATCCGGTTCCATTGGCTGGCTCTTTCAGCGCTGAATCGAACCATGCTCTGACGGCACGCGCGTCGCTGAGATCTGAGAAGCCCATCAATTTCCAAACCGAGGGATCGCGAACCGACGCGAGTATACCGTCGAAATGCTGCGCCTGAAGCGGCTCCAGGCTAACGGAGTCTTTTGTCAGCACCACCTGCTGTAGCTGCATGCGGAAACTTGGGAATTGGCGGGGACGACGGGGCTCGAACCCGCGACCTCCGACGTGACAGGCCGGCGTTCTAACCAGCTGAACTACGTCCCCGTGGTGGGCAAATACGTCGGTAATGTCATCTTAACATAGCGCGACCTCACAGCTCGAACAGCGTGGCCTGCGTTGCCTGCCTTCGCAAGACCACCGGCGCGGCCCACTCGCGCCATCCGCCCAGCATCGGAAAATACAGGCCGAGGCGGATCGGCCGCTGGTCCTCGGCGAACAGCAACCGCGCGTAGCGTTCCAGTTGTTCCTGGTAGCGCGCGCGCTCGTTGTCGAGAAACGTTTCGACGTCCGCCGCCCTGGTGCTCGCTGGTTTTGTAGTCGATGATCCAGCGCACGCCTTGTTCGTCGACGAACGTGCGGTCGATCACGGCCTCGGCGAGCTTGGCCGTCGATCAGTCCGGCGATCGAAAATTCGCACTCGGCGTCCGGGTGCGCTTCGAGAATCCAGCGGCCGCGCGGATCGCGCAGCGTCTGGAGGAGTCCGGCCTCCACTCGTTCGGCGGCGGACGCGCCGAGTTCGCCGGGCGGTACGCCGAGATTCGCCAGCGCGGTGCGATAGAGATCTCGACGCGACTTCACGGCGCTCTCATCCCACGCTTCCAGGCCCTCGCGCGCGATCCTCTGCAGAAACCCATGCAGCGCGGTGCCGGCGAAGCGTACGCCTTGGCCGGCCCATTCGAACTTCACTCGCACCGGCTCCAGCGTTTCGACATCGCGGCGCGGCCAGCGTCGACAGTGGGAGGCGGCGCCGGAACCTGCCAGTCTGCGGGAACGCGGCGGATGGCTCGCGGCTGCTCGACCGGCTCGGCGCGGCGCGCACGCGAGACGCTCAGGAACTGTTCCTCGACACCATCGGCCACAGCAGCTTCAAGAATGATCCGGAAGCGCGGTTCGCCGACCGAGCCGTCGCGCTTTCAGATTCACGGACACCGGTCAAGTGCAGATTCCGGCGCGCGCGCGTCGCTGCGACGTACAGTAATCGCGCGGTCTCGTGCTCTTCCTTGGAATCCTCCAGATGACTTGACAGTATTGATAGAGCGGATCCGCATCGCTGGCCGGCTTCCTTGATCGGCGCGAGCAGCAGTTCGCCGCCCTGCTCAGCCAGAGCAACAGTCTTGCTTCGTCGCCGTGCGGCGCGTTCGCCGAGGCCGGGCAGAATCACGGTGTCGAATTCGAGGCCCTTGGCCTTGTGGATGGTCATCAGTTGCAGCTTGTCGCCGGCCTGCGCGTCGGCTGGGCGAACAAGTCGTTCACGCTGCTCGCGGAACCATCCGAAGTCGTCCAGGTCCGCTCCGCGCTCCAGTCCCTTCCAGCAATTCGAAGTACGCTGCTGCGTCCTCGCAGCGCGGTCTCATCGACCAGAGCCGGGCCGCCGAGCCGCATCCACACGCCTTCCACCTGATCGCGCAACGGCCGGCGGCGCGCTCGGCGATGCGCGTGTTCGAGCACCGGAAGAATCCGGCGAACCCGCGCTGCGCCGTCTTCGCTCAACGCGACGGCGGGCTTGTGCAACAGATCCCAGATGGCGGCATCGCGATCCGATCCCGCCAGCGCGAGCAACTCCGCCAGCGTCAGACCGCACCACGGCGCGCGCAAGATCAGCGAGCCAGGATACGCGGTCGGCCGGATGCAGCAGCGCGAATGTCAGACGCCATCAGGTCCTCCACCACAGGCCGCTCGCCGAGCTGATCGATCTCGACCGCCTGGAACGGAATGCGGTTCTTCTTCAGAAGCGGCACGATCGCGGCCAGGTGCGAGCGCGCGCGAACCAGAATCGCGGTCTTGCCTGCCGGCGCGGACCGTGAGCAGTTCCAGCACACCGTCGGCTTCTTCGCGCGCGTCGAAGCAGGCATGAACTTCGACGTGCGCATCGCTCCCCGCCGTTCGTTCCGGCGACGCTCGGCGAATACGCTACCGCGCCCGACTCGACGTCGTCCTGTGCGGGCAGAATCTGCGCGAAATGATCGTTCACCCACTCGACGATCGCTGGCTCGGAGCGGAAGTTGACGGTCAGCGACAGCGGTTCGAACCGGATGGCTCCGATGCCGCGCTCGCGCGCCTGGAGCATCAGGCTGACGTCGGCTTCACGGAAGCGATAGATGGACTGCATCGGATCGCCGACCAGGAATAGCGTGCGCCCGTCGCCCGGTTCCCATCCCACGGTCAGCTTTTCGAGCAGCTCGAATTGCGAGTACGACGTGTCCTGAAACTCGTCCACCAGGATGTGCCGGATGCGATAGCCGAGCGCGAGCGCGAGATCGCGTGGGCGATTGCAGGTGGCCGAGCGCGTCGGAAGCGCGGATGGAGAGTTCGGCGAAGTCGACGCGGCCGCGCTCGCGAAAAACCAGTTGCAGCTCGGCCACCGCGAGCTTCATCACTGACATCGCGGCCTGCATGGTCTGCCATTGCGCGTCGGTGATTTGCGGAGGCGGGAGCTTGCGAACGTTGTGGAGAGCATCCTGACGCAGCGGTTTTGGAGCGCAGCGAGTCCTGCAGAGAGCGAAGGCTGTTGTCGACGTCGCTTGCGCCACGTCACCCTTCTGTGTCAGCAGTCGGCTCGGCCAGCTCGTTCCACTGCGGCAAGTCTTCGGGCCGGTCGCCCAGAGGGTGATCGATCGCGCCCTTCAGGTCTCGAAGACGCCGCCAATCGAGTTCCCGAAGCGATGTCTTCCAGGTCCTCGCGCACCGACTGGAGCTCCGATGTGCCGCAGCCACTGATCGCGCCTCGCCAGCATTCCGGACGATCAGGCGCTCGGCGTCGTAGAAATCGTTGTCCAGGTGAAGCAGGATCTGCGAAAGCGGTTCGAAGCCCTCGCTCGACGTGGCGTAAAGTGTTGCGCGCGGCCTCGCGATACAGGTCGTCGGCCTTCTCGGATGATCTCCGGCATCGCGCCGAAGCGCGACAGCCAGGGCATGCGGCGCGTGATAGAAGCGCACAATGCGTCGATGGTCTCGATGCGCATCCGGGCGGGATTGTCCAGGAGTTTCCAGCCCAGGCGGCGTTCGTGCTCGACGACGCTGCGCGCGATTTCGAAAGTGACGCGCTGGTGCTCGGCTTCGGGTTGAACGCCGCGCTCGGCATTGCGCAGAGCTTCGACGACGCGCGCGCGCATTTCGGCCGCGGCCTTGCGCGTGAACGTGATGGCCACGACGGCGTCCGGCTCGTCGACGGTTTCGAGCAGCTTCATGTAGCGCTGGATGAGCAGTTCGGTTTTGCCCGAGCCGGCCGGCGCCTGCACGATGAACGACGTCGAGGTGTCGAGCGCGCGGGCGCGCGCTGCGCTATCGCGGCATTTTCGAACTCCCGGATGCGGCACAGCGCCCAGCGACCGCAGTACTCGCACGCGCTTCGTGTTTCGGGTTCACTGCGGCGTGGCCGTCGCGGAAATTTTCCGCCAGATGTTCCAGCACGGCGCGCCACCGGACGACCTGATCCGGGAACGGCAGCAGGTCGTTGTTCATCTTTTTCATCTTGGAAGCGAGATCGCCGCTTGCAGCAAGGCCGCGAAAGGCCAACTCGTCGGCGCGGATGATGGCGAAGGCGGCGCCGGCGACCGGCGCGATCGCTGGTGGCGCAATACAGCGGGAGCTGCGGCTCGTCGGGGCGATCGCCGTCCCACATGCCCGTTTTGATCTGGCCGGTCTTGTAGTCGAGAATCATCTCGCGTCCCGTGCGCCAGTTCGTCGATGCGGTCGGCGCGCGTCGTAATCTCGAAGCCGGCGATATTCACCACGCGCGACTCTTCGGACTTGATCACCGTGAAGGGAGCGCGCGACTTCTCGATCTCGAGCCACGAGCCGAGCAGTTTTTCGAGACGCCGCTGTTCGAGCTTTTGCCCGATGCCGCTGGGGAGTCGATCGACGACCTCGGAGGCGCAGCGCGAAATCAACTCGCTGCAATTCGCCAGGGCTGAGTTCGACCAGGCGCGCGTGCGAGCCAAGCTCGCTCCAGATGCGGTAGAGCGCCTTGTGGACCGCGTCGCCTCGATCCTTGTAACTCAAGCCCAGCGTGGACTCTTCGAGCGGCCGGGCGTGCAGCCGATGCGCGGCGAACGCGCGAAAGTGGCATGCCGCCATGTCCTTGAACAGCGACGCTCCGCCGGACTGCATCGACTCGGGCACGACTGGGGGCGCGACATCGTCAACCAGTTCTTCGAAGCTCACGCTGGCGCGCATGCGAGCGATCCAGCCGTCCGCTGGATGCTGTTTGCCCGCGTGCCAGTCGCCGCGCACTAACGGAGTGGGCGAGAGCGCGCGATCGCCTTCCGACGCCGGATAGCTGAGCACGACGTCGGGAGCGGTGGCGAGCAATCGTTCGAGCAGGTTGCGCGCGAACTCCAACTCCTGTCCGGCGGAGGAATGCGGCAGCTTGATGTTCGCGCTGCAGCGAAAGCGGAATGAACGGATTCGGATTCGCGGGCGCCGGCAACGCTTCGTCGTGGAGGCCCATGATCCAGAGATGATCGAAGCTGAGGCCGGAGGCTTCGAGCAGGCCCATGATCTGGATGGGCGCGCCGGCATTTTCGATCTGGAACGGGGTCCCTTCGGCGATGGCGCGCAGGCGCGACAGCGCTTCGTCGAAGTCCATGGGCGGCGAGGCGAGATCGAGCGCGGCGAAGTTGGAGAGCGCGTCGCGCCAGGCTTCGACCACCTGATACTCGCGGCTCGATAGCGTTCGATCGCCCGGCCAGCCCGAGCGTCTCGAGCAGGCCGGAAAAACTCGCGCTCCAATCGCTCGCGCTTTGCTGGCGCGGCGAAGTCCGGAGTGTTTTGTCGAAGCGCTGGAGCGCGCGCTGCAAGATGGGGCACTGCGCGGCTTCGTCGCGAAGCGAAGATGCGCTGACGTCCCACACGCTGTGACGGCGCAACCGCGCGTCGAGCGCTGCGCGCCTGGTCCACTCCGCTTCGGCGCCGGCGAGGAACGGCGAGCGCAGAAGAACACCGGCTTGCGGCAATGCGAGACCGTCGAGAGCGAACTCGAGCGCGAGCAGCGCGGCGTGGACCAGCGGATAGCTGTCGAGCGTTGGGCCTAAGGACAAGTGGAACGAGCGCTCGTGGTGGTCGAGCGTGGCGGCCGGGTCCAGGACTTCGCGGAAAATGCGTTCGACTTTGCCGCGCACTCGATCTAGGCCGGGGACGACGATGCCGATTTGCGTTGCCGAGTCCTGTTCGAGCAACCGGCGCGACCAGGTTGCGGCGGCGCGGATCTCTTCGGCCGCATCGTCGAATCGGAAACGCGTGATCGCCGGCTCGAAGCGCGGAGTATCGATCACCGCGGGATCGCCGAGCGCGCGGAAGAGATCGATCTGCTGGGGCGTCAGCGCATCGAACGGGGACAGACGGAACGTTTCCGAGTTTCGGACGCGGCGGGCGATGATATCGCGGGAGCCGGGCGCGCTCCAGCCACTGCCGATCGCGGCAGCGTTGTTCGAAGTCGCGCGACCACTCGGCGAACGCGGCGCAATCCTCCGAGGCGTCGAAGCGCCCGTCCACTGGTACACGGTAAGCCTGGATGAGACTCCAGGTGTCCATGGCGCGGCGCGCGGTCTCGGGAATCTGGAGCAGTGTTGTGCCCTCGGGCGACTCGCGGATTACCTGCTCCCAGATCAACTGCTCCTGCGATGCACTCAACAACGTCGGCCGCGATCGGCTGAGTCCTGCCAGAGCGCGTCGCGCCACTCGCGATCGAGAAAGGCATCCAGCGGAAGAATTTTTGGCCGGCGCCAGAACGCGCGGCCTTGATCTCGCTCGAACGCGTGATAGGCGCGGTTGAAGGCGCGCGACTGCCGGACGTTTTCGGTGATGAGGGTGGCGCCGGCTTCGAGCGAGCGGAAAGTCTCCTCGCGCATGTGCTTTCATGATAATTTGACCAAACGAATCACTGTTGCCATCGACGGACCGGCGGGCGCGGGAAAAAGCACGCTAGCGCGACGAATCGCGGCGAAGCTCGGCTACCTGTACATCGACACCGGCGCCATGTATCGCGCGGTGGCGTTGTGGGCGCTGCGCACGGGCGTGTCGCTGGCGGACATGCATCGGCTGGAGCAACTCGCCAATGAAGCACAGATCGAGTTCGCGCCGGGCGACGGCAGCGTGGTGCTGTTGAACGGCGAAGACGTGAGCGAAGCGATTCGCGCGCCCGAGGTGAGCCAGGCGGCGTCGGAGGTGTCGCGCATTCCGGCGGTGCGGCGCGCGCTGGTGGCCAAGCAGCGGGAGATCGGCGAGCGCGCGTCGGTGGTGATGGAAGGGCGCGACATCGGGTCGGTCGTGTTTCCGGAAGCGACTGTGAAGATTTTTCTGGATGCGGTGCCGGAGGAGCGGGCCGAGCGGCGCGCGCTGGAGTCGGCGCTGCCGCGCGACGTGGTGGCCGAGCAGATTCGCGAGCGCGACCGGCGAGACCAGACGCGCCCGCATTCGCCGCTGGTGCAGGCGCCGGACGCAGTGTATGTGGACACGACCGGGTTGACGATTGACCAAGTGGAGGCAGCGTTGCTGAAGATTATTCGGGACCGGACGTCGAACGGGAAGGAGCGGACGAGTGAGCGGCGGCTTGTTGGTGATGAAGTTCGGCGGGACGTCGATGGGATCGGCGGAGCGGATTCGCGTTGCGGCGGATATCTGCACCGAACAGAAGCGCGAGCGGCCGGTGCTGCCGGTGGTTTCGGCGATGTCGGGCGTCACGGATCTGCTGATCAATACGCTGCGGCACGCGGAAGGCGGCGATGAGGCGGGCATCGGAGCGAACATCGAGCAGCTTCTGAAGCGGCATCTGGAAACCTGCGCGGAACTCGGGTTGGGCGAACGTGCTGCCGCGGGTGTTCGCGAACTGGTAGCCGACTTCCGACGGCTGGCGCACGGGATGTTGATGCTGGGCGAGCGTCCGCCGCGCTCGGTGGACGAAGCGATCGCGATCGGCGAACGACTGAGCGCGCTGATGACGGCGGAGTTTCTGGAATCGCAAGGCGTGCCCGCGCGCGCGATCAACGGGTCGGACGTGATCGTGACGGATGCGGTGTTCGGCAACGCGACTCCGATCATGGAGCAGACGCGCAAGAAGGCGCAGCAATTGCTGAAGCCGCTGCTGGATGGCGGAGTGATACCGGTGGTCACGGGATTCAACGGCGCGACTGCGGATGGCCGGCCGACGACGCTGGGCCGCGGCGGGTCGGATTTTTCAGCCTCGATTCTGGCGGCGGCGCTGGACGCATCCGAGCTGTGGATCTGGACCGATGTGGACGGGATCATGAGCGCGGATCCGCGGTCGGTCAAGGACGCGCGCGTGCTGGATGTGGTGACGTACCGCGAGGCGGCGGAGCTGGCGTACAACGGCGCGAAGGTTTTGCATCCGAGGACGCTGGCGCCGCTGATCGACCGGCAGATTCCGGTGTGGAGCAAGAACAGTTTTCATCGCGAGCATCCGGGGACGCGGATCACGTCGAAGGTGGAGGCGCCGCTCGGCCCGAGAGCCGTGACATCGATGGCGAACGTCGCGCTGGTTTCTCTCGAGCCGGCCAGTGCGGCGGTGAGCGGCACACGTCTGATGGCACGGGCGCTGGAAGCCTTGGCTGAGTCGAACGCGGAGGTGCTGGCGCTGACCAGTTCGAGCTATCGCCAGACCTTCTGCTTCCTGGTGCGCAAGGAGGAGCTGGCCGAGGTGATGAAGACGCTCGAAGCGGACCTGGCGCTGGAGCTGACGCACGGATATCTGAAACCGATCGAAGTGGACGAGAACGTGGGGCTGCTGGCGGTGGTGGGCGAAGGGATGCGCGGAACGCCGGGCTTGGCGGGCAGAATCTTCAGCGCGATCTCGAAGGAAGATGTGAACATCATCGCGATCGCGCAGGGGTCGAGCGAGCTGACCATCAGCGTGGTGGTGGGCCGGGACGGGCTGGAGCGTGCGATTCGCGCGGTGCATGGCGAGTGCAGGTAGAACTGTTCGAATTCGACATGACCGAACGGCGCAAGTTATTGCGCGCTCGACAAAAGCTGTTGCGCGAGATCGGTGATCACGCCAAGCACGTCAACAGGCGAAAAGCCGCTGGATCTAGGGCCCAGATCGCGCGTTTTTTGTGAGAGCCAAGGTCGGGTACGCCGGACGAATGGGCGAAGACTCGGCGGCGTCGAGCGGGAGCGGGCCTTGGAGCGTTTCGCCTTCGCCCAGTTCCATCACGAGGTAGTTGGGGCCGACATCGTAGAGCTGGCAGATGTTGGGATGATTCAGCGCGGCGACCGCGCGGGCTTCGCGCTCGAAGAGTTCGGAGAATTGTTCCTTGGAAAATTTGGTGGCGACGTTGCGGCCGAGTCGCGTGTCTCGCGCGCGGTAGACCTCGCCCATGCCGCCTTGGCCGATGGGGGCAAGGATCTCGTAGGGGCCGAGCTTGTCGCCGACGCAAAGCAGCATATGTGTCCAAATCAGTCTATCGCAGCGGGCCGGCGCGCTTCGCTATACTAATCGCGGGCAGATCAACTGGAGGTGACCGGATGAGACGTGTGGTTCTGATTCTCGGCGTACTGGCGATTTCGGCAGGAGCTTTCGCGCAATCGGCGGAGGAAGCCATTGAGAGCGCGCTGGCGGCGGCGCCGCGCCAGATGAAAGACGGAGCTACGGTCATCAAGTGGAAGGCCGATTTTACCTACGATACGCTGCGGAAGGGGACCAATCGCCTGGTTTGCTACAACCGCGCGGACGAGCCGGGCCGCCAGCCGTTTGCAGTGCAGTGCACCAGCATCGGCAACCTGGGGCGGGTGGCGCAGAACCGGAAGTTTGAAGCGATGACGGACAAGGCGGCCCGGCAAGCGGCGCTGGATGCGGCCGAGGCGAATGGCACGCGGGTGAAGCCGGAGTTCGGATCGGTGTGGTATTCGATGAACGGGCCCGATCAGGAACATGCCAGGATGCATATTACAATCGCGGTGCCGGGGGCGACGACGCAGTCGATGGGCTTGCCGGACAATCCGAAGCAGGGCGGGGTTTGGATCATGAACGCGGGCACGACGACGGCCCACATCATGACGCCGGGCAGCTAGCCGGAGCGGGAGCGAAGACTTACCGCATTCGGGACAGTTCGTCCCGAGTGACTAGAACAGGTCGCCGATTTCTTTCGCGACGCCGCGAGCTTCCAGGTGGATCAAACCTGCATTGGATCCCAAGGGACCCATGACAGCTAGCACGGCCTTCGAACCGGCGGAGTAAACGAACAGGCAACCATCGTCGCCACGGACGCTGACTTCGGATAGCGCTCCGGTGGAGATGCTCTCGCTGATGCGCCGGCCGAGATTGGTGCAAGCGGCGGCCATCGCGGCCACACGGTTCGGATCCGTACCGTTGGACAGCGAATGGGCTACCGGCAGTCCTTCATTGGATGCCAGCAGCACACCTTTGAGCTCGGGGATCGAGTTGCGAAGTGCGTCCAGATGATTCTTGAGAACTTCTTGTTTCACCATTTAGTGACTCCTGACAATCGCGCGCGCTTGGTTCCGCCAGGTCAACGCTGCTAGTTAGATCGTCGGTTAGGGCGGCGACTTTAGGCTCTGGTTGCGACAAACACATTACTTTTTCCGGGCGGGCAGGAGTGTTTGGGGCGATCCTCCTTATGCCCAAGTTCCTGAGTTCAGTACGGTACGAACGTGCCACCGCCGGCTAACGTCTTGGCGGTACGGGCGGCTTGGATTGCCGCGCGAGTAAATGGCCTCGAATCAACCAGCCCAGGAATCGTGGGACCAAGGGATGGTAGCGGAAGCTGCTTGTTTTCAAGATGCTGATCTACCAGGAGGTCGTAAGGTACTCGCCCGAGAAAGGATCAATAAGCGCTTTACCGTAGAGAAACACCCTGTGGGGGTATTCACGAATCGGCTTCGAACGCCGATTACACGCATATGCGATGCCTGCATTGCGGCAAAGAGCTGGCACTGCTCAAAAGAATGCGTGGAGGGGGGCAGTTCTGCTCCGAAGCTCACAAGCAGAGTTATCAGGAGGAGTATAACCGTATAGCGCTCAGTCGTTTGCTGCAGGCGCAGGTCAAACCGGCATCGGCCAAGGCGAACGGGGCACAAGACCAACCACCGGTCCCGCAGCCGCCCCACACGCCCGTAGCGATGGAAGAGTCGGAGCTGATCGAAGAGGTTCAGCAGACGGTCGAAGAAGTGGCGACGGAAGTGGTGATGGATGCCTCTTCGGAAATAACGGTGGAAGAGGCGCCGGCGGAACCTGAAGCGGAGGCGGAAGAGGAGCTTGGGTTTGAAGCCACCGAGACTGCCAGTTTCGTCCCCAACTCGCCTGTAATCGCGGTAATGCCGGAGGAGACCACACCTTACTTAGAGGACTGGCAGGCGGGAGAGCCAGGGCCGGTAGTGCCTCGCTGGTATTTCGAGGGACGGGCGGAACCGGTTCTGCCGGGCGGTGAGGTGCTACGGCTGGAGATCCGGCCCAACCTTGCACGAAATGAATATTCTGCCGCGGAGGCGCATGTGACACCGAACGAATTCGTCCCATCCAACGCGAATCCGCCGGAATTGCCGGGCATGCGGGTTTCGAACAAACTGCAAGCTGCAGGGCCGATCATTCTGGAGGTCGTGCCGCGGAGTCCGGAAGCGAGCGCGGTGGCGGTTCTGGATGAGATGTGCGATTTTGCCGTGGAAGCAGTGACCTGGGATTCGGAGTTGCTGGATCTGTTCCCTTCGGAAATCGCTTTTCCGGCGGAGGATTCCGAGGTCCGGGTGATCAGTGCGGCCGAGGGGACCGTGGGTGTCGAGGAGGTCGAAATCGACGATGGCGCGTCGAGTCCGAGCGCTGCCATTGAGGCTTTGACCCGGCTGCATCATGAGCTGGTTGAGAATCAGCAAGCCAGCGAGAAGGCTGAGCCGGCCGCAGTCGAGCCGGTGACGGCGGACGCGGCTGCCCCGGAGGTCGCCGAGACTCCTGTGGCGCAGGTCGAGGCGCAGTCGCAGCCGGAGCAGCAGGCGGAGGTTCAGACAGAGCCCGCCGGCGCGCAGACCGAAGAAGAAAAAGCCCGCCAGCCGAAGGCCGGCCAGTCGGTCGATTTCGCCGTCAAGATGTTCGCGCCGCTGAAGCCGACGCCGATGGAAGGCGTGGGAGTGTTGCTGGAGGCGCGGGTCTTGATGCCGCAGCTGACGGGATTGCCGCTGCGTCCGAAGATGGCCCAGGTTTCTCCGCAAACGGCGCAGTCGTTGAAAGCGGCGCAAAGTAAGAGCGCGCCGGAGGAAGCGACGAAACCGGAGAAGAAGGAGGCGTCGCCGCCGGCTGCCGTCACGACGCAAGCCAAACCTGCGGCGAAGATCACGCCGGCTCCTGTGCAAGCGACGCCGCCGAGGCCTTCGCAGCCAGCCAAGCCAGTGACATCGGCCGCCTGGCAAAAGCCCCAGCCCGCACCGGTTGCAAAGACCGCGGAGCAAGCGGGAACGGTAGCGCCGGCCAAGGGATCGAACGGCGCAAAGAAGACCGAGGCGTCCGGCAAAACGAAATCGGCCGAGAACGAACCGGTCACGCTGCCGACGCCGCCGTCTGCTTCGAAAGCTCCGGCCGCGGATGTATCGAAGCTGTCCAGCGAGGAAACGGAAGCCCCGAGTTTCGGAATGGCCGCGCCGGACAATTCGCTCTGGGCGGCGCACAAAGTCAAAATCATCATCGCAGCGGCCGTGCTGGTGATCGCGCTGGTGGCCTACCTGGTCTTGGGCGGAAAATCGGGCACGCCCGCCAGGAACGCGCCGGCCGCCGACAGTCCCGGTCCCAGCATCATGGTGGGAGCGGGAGGCTGGGTGGAAGGCTGGGCGTCGGATTTGCCGGGCGACCATTTTGGCCGGCAGATCACCATGTACCGGCCGTCGCTCAAGCTGTCCGACTACCGCATCGAGTTTCAGGGCGAGATCGAGACCAAGAGCCTGGGCTGGGTCTTTCGCGCGGCCGATCCAGGGAACTACTATGCGATGAAACTGGAGACGGTGACGCCCGGGCTATCGCCGAAGATCGCGCTGTTCAAGTACATCATCGCCGACGGGCATCAGACCCAGGCGGGGCGCGTTCCGATCGACATCGCGGCTCGGCTGGACACCATGTACAAGATCCGCGTGGATGTGCGGGGATCCATGTTCACCACCTACGTGCAAGGCCAGCTGGTGGACACCTGGAATGACGATCAACTGAAGACCGGGGGCGTGGGCTTCCTGAATGAACGCGAGGAGCGCGGCAAGGTGAAATCGGCGCAGATCTTCCTTTTGAACGGCGGAAAGCAATGAGCGGCACAATGGCAGGCGGGAAAGATTCCATGGAACAGACGAACGATCAATGGTTGTGGGTCATCGACGACGAGCTGGTGGAGTCGCTGGCGCGGCAGGACACTCTGGATCCGAAGAGCGCGCGGCGTTCGGTGCAGTCGGCCGCGCTGGTGAAAGCGCTGTCGTTGAACACGGAAGGCAAAACCGAAGAGGCGTTGCGCGAAATCACCGAGGCGCTGGAGAACGGCGAGACGCTACCGGAACTGGACTGGACCAAGGCGCATCTGGAGTTTCAGCTAGGCCGGTACGAAGAAGCGCTGCGCGACTATGCCAAGGTGCTGTCGCAGCTCCCCAATCACAGGGCCGCGGTCTACAATTCAGCGCTGTGTCTGGAGAAGATGGGCCGGTTTCAGGACGCGCTCGAGGTATTCCGCAAAGCGGCGGGCATC
This sequence comes from Terriglobia bacterium, assembly GCA_963792065.1. GTDB lineage: Bacteria > Acidobacteriota > Terriglobia > Bryobacterales > Bryobacteraceae > Palsa-89. The sequence continues at coordinate 573,801 of CAWBUU010000002.1, read as the reverse complement.
GATCCGAAACTGGCCGAGGCGACGCTGGGGGCGGGCGTGTGCCTGCTGCATCTGAATTTACCGGCGGAAGCGCTGGAGGCGTTCGAACAATGCCTGCACGTCAAGCCCGGGCACGAGAAGGCACTGTACGGCAAGGCGGTGGCGCTGCAGTTGATGAATCGCACCGAAGAAGCCAAGCAGTTGTACCTGAAGCTGCTGCCCATCACGGGTCCGAATCCGGAACTGCTCAGCAACCTGATCAGCGCGGAACTGTCGCGCGGAGACCAGGCGCGCGCGAAAGAGCACTGCGAGAAGCTGCTGCGGCTGCGTCCGAACTCTCCGGCGGCCCTGCAGGGTTTGATGGCGGCTGCGATGGAGCGCGGGGACTTCAAAGCCGCGGCGCAGCACGGCGGGCAACTGGTGAAGGCGGCGCCGAGATCCTACGAGGCATGGTTCAACCTGGGCCTGGCCTATCAAAAGACCAACCGGCGCGAGCAGGCCGGCCAGGCGTACGCCGAAGCCATCAAGATTCGCGCCGATCACGAAGCCGCCTACGTCAATCTGGGAACGGCGCTGCAGGAGCGCGGGGACTTTCCCGAAGCGCGCAAGGCCTACCAGCGGGCGCTCGAGATCGCACCCGAGCAAGCCACGGCACGCTGGAACCTGAGCATCGTTCTGGAGCGTCTGGGATCGGTGGCCGAGGCCGAAAAGTGCGTCGAAAAAGTGCTCGAAGTGGAGCCGGAAAGAGAAGACGCCTGGTTCCGGCTGGGTTATTTCCGGCTGGTGCGAGGCGACTACGCCGAGAGCATCGAGCCGTTCCGCAACTGCGTCGCGAAGAAGCCGGACTGGCTGGAAGCGCTGGTGAACCTGGGCCTGGCGCAGTGGCGCAGCGGAGACCTGGAGGCGGCCAAGGCGTCGTACGTGCAGGCCATCGCGCGGCATCCGGAGTCGAACGACGCGCTACGCGCGCTGGCGGCGCTGGCGGTGGAGATGAACGACCACAGCCTGGCGCTGGACATCGAGTCGAAGCTGGAGAAGGCGGGCGAATCGGCGCCGGAGCTGGCCTACAACATCGGGATCGTGCTGGAGCGGGCGAACCTGTTTGAGGACGCGGCGCGCTGCTATCGTCACGCCACCGAGAAGAAGCCGGATTTCGGCGAAGCGCTGCTCAATCTGGGGCACGCTCTCAATGCATTGGGACAAGAAGACGAGGCGCGCACCTGCTGGCAGAAGGCGCTGGAGGCCAAGCCCGAGCTGGCGGAGAAGTACTTCTAAACTGTCGGGCGTTCACTTGCGGGCCGAGGCGAACCGTCATGCTCTACGGTAGAAGCGGGCGATGCCGTTCGTTGAACCCCTGGACGAGCAGCCATAGCGCCACAGCCAGGTGGCTCAGGCCCATCGGGACGCCCATCAGCGTCACGGGGCCATAACCGAGGAACCCGCGTAACGGGATCCCTGTGAGGTGCAGCATGACCGTGATCATTCCAAAGGCGGCCAGTGCGCGCGGCACCACGCCGGAGCGGTACAGCACGGCGTAGAGCAGGAAGATCCAAGAATCGTAATAAGCAGTTCCGTGTAGTGCGCCCACATCCTCGTCGAGCCAACTACCGCGGCCAGCGTCTGGAAAAGCTCTATGGGGCTGCCCACCTGGGTGTACTGCTGGCTCAAAGAGAGCATGGACAAAATATGCGCGTTGTCGACGGCCTGCAGCGAAAACATGGCCACGCTCGCTGCCATGAGCGAGAGCGCCATGGCCTCGCCGTACCGGCGGAAGACCCGAAACGCCGCGACGGAGATGCCGACCGTGAGCGCGCAATTCGTGAACAAGAGGAACACGCCCGCTTTGATCTGGGGCGAAGCCCCGGCCGCATTTGCGAGCCAGTCCGGAGCGTCAGTTGGTACTGCGCGCAGCAACACGAAGGGCACGATGAGTCCCGCCAACTGTACCAGCAACAGGGCGCCGATAATTTGGCCGGTGCTCTTTACGGATAGCATCCTCACTCCGAAAAGAGGGCGACGATCGCGGAGACGTGTGTCCTCTACCTGGTGTCCAGCCACTTCACGCTGGTCGGCTCGACGTGTTCGCATTGCATCGTCTCGGTCACGCCGGACACGATCAAGCCGCACGCGTTGTTCTGAGCGCTGCGCAGGGCATGCTCGCGGGTGTCGGCCGAGGCCGTGCGGCACTCGGTCTGGCCGTGATACGCCACGCACACCTCCACGCGGTACTTGGCGATGTGCATGCTCGAATAGACCAGGAACGCGACGATCCCCAGCACGAAAACGACACCGATAATCACGGTCTTGTTCATGCGCCCTGGCCTTCGGCGAAGAAGCTGCCCATGTGGCGGAATTTATCATAGCGGCCGTCGATCAACTCCTGGGTTGAGCGGGCGCAAAGTTCCGACAGCGCTTCGCTCAACGTGCGCCGGACAAATTCGGCGGCTGCGTCGGCGTCAGTGTGCGCGCCCTCGGCCGGTTCGTGGATGATGCCGTCGATCGAGCCCGAGCGACAGCAGATCCGCGGCGCTGAGCCTCAGAGCACGCGCGGCGTCGGCGGCTTTTCCGGAATCGCGATAGATGATGGCCGCGCAGCTTTCCGGCGAGATCACGCTGTAGTAGGCGTTCTCGAGCATGTAGACGCGGTTGGCGATGCCGAGCGCCAGCGCGCCGCCGCTGCCGCCTTCGCCGATCACGATCGCGACCACCGGCACGCCCAAGCCGCGACATCTCGCGCAGGTTCACCGCGATGGCTTCGGCCTGGCCGCGCTCTTCGGCGTCGATGCCCGGATAGGCGCCCGGCGTATCGAGGAACGTCACGATGGGCCGGCGGAATTTGTCCGCCAAGCCGCATCAGCCGCATGGCCTTGCGGTAGCCCTCGGGTTTGGGCATGCCGAAATTGCGCAGCAGCTTCTGCTTGGTGTCGCGGCCCTTCTGCTGGCCGATGACCATGACGGGCCGCTCATCGAAGAACGCCATGCCGCCGACGATGGCGGGGTCGTCGGCGAAAGCGCGGTCGCCGTGCAGCTCCGAAAAATCGGTGAAGATGCGCGTGATGTAGTCGAGCGTGTGCGGGCGCTTGGGATGGCGCGCAAGCTGGACGCGGTCCCAAGTGGGGTTGGGCGGCGTTTCGCCGGGCTTGCTTCGGGCGTCGAAAGGGGGCGGGTTGCGGTTATCGGCCATTCAAGATTGCGACCCGGCCGCGAACAGCTCGCGCGGCGCAGGCTACTTTGCCAGGATCTCGACCGATTCCGGCCCGCAGATCCGTTCCACTTCCGCCCAGAACTCCTTGTCCGGGCGGACCTTGGGGGTCACATCCAGAATAACGGAAAAGTCGCGAGGTTTCTCAAGACGCAGCCGGACCTCGGTGGGGCCGCTCTTGCGGGCGAAGAGCTGGTTGAGGGCTTCGGCCTTGTCGACGGCGCCGTTGACGCCGACGCCGACGCGGATGGAGATGAGCGTGGGAAGGTCGACGCGGGCGACGTGCGAGCGGCACGATGTCCTGCACGGAAATCTTGGGCGGCGCGTTGTCCTCGGGCAGCACCAGGCCGCGGACCAGCACGGCCTGATCTTCGACCAGCGCGGTCAGCAGGCGCTCGTACTGCGTGGTGAAGACCATGGCCTCGACGCTGCCGGTGCGATCTTCGAGGCGCATCGCCGCCCACAGCTTTCCTTCGCGGTTGCGCTTGCGCGTGATGCCGGTGAGGATGCCGCAGATGGCGACTTCGACGCCCTTCTCCAGGCCTTCCAGCGTTTCGGTGTAGTGCGTGGCGAGCTCGGAGATCTTGTCGGCGTACTCGTCGAGCGGATGGCCGGTGACGTAGATGCCGAGCACTTCTTTTTCGCTGGCGAGCTTCTGCTGCGGGGTCCAGTCGGGCAGCGGCGGCAGCGGATGCTCGATGGGCGCGGCTTCGCCCGAGCCATCGCCGAACAGTCCGGTCTGGCCGCTCTGCCGGTCGCGCCAGACGCGCTGGCCGGATTCCATGGCGTTCTCGATGAGCGCGGTGAGCTGCGCGCGATTGCCCGCCAGGCTGGACATCGCGCCGCCCTTGATCAGGTTTTCGATGATGCGGCGGTTGACGCTGGTCAGGTCGACGCGCTCGCAGAAATCGTACATCGACTGGAACGGCCCGCCGGTCTTGCGCGCTTCGATGATGGAATCGGCGGCGCTGGCGCCCAGGCTGCGGACCGCGCCCAGGCCCATGCGGATGCCCTGGCCGTCGGGCGTGAAATCCTGGTTGCTGGAATTGACGTCGGGCGGGAGCACCGGAATTCCCATCTCGCGGCACTCGTTGATGTACTTCACCACCTTGTCGGTGTTGCCGATTTCCGAACGTCAGCATGCGCCGACATGAATTCCAGCGGATAGTGCGCCTTCAGATACGCGGTGACGTAGGCGAGATAGCGCGTAGGCGGCCGAGTGCGACTTGTTGAAGCCGTAGCCGGCGAACTGCTCCATCAGGTCGAAGATCTTTTCGACCTTCTTCTGCGGATAGCCTTTCGCTTTGGCGCCCTGGAGGAAGCGCGCGCGCTGCGCGGCCATCTCCTCGGCTTTCTTCTTGCCCATGGCGCGGCGCAGAATGTCGGCTTCGCCGAGCGAGTAGCCGGCCAGGCGGTTGGAGATCTGCATCACCTGTTCCTGATAGACGATGACGCCGTAGGTTTCTTCCAGAATCTCCTTCAGCTCGGGAAGATCGTAAGCCACCTGCTTGCGGCCGTGCTTGCGATCGATGAAGTCGTCGATCATGCCGCCCTGCATCGGGCCGGGGCGATACAGCGCGTTCAGCGCGCACAGGTCTTCGATGCGCGTGGGCTGGTATTTGCGCAGAATGTCGCGCATGCCGCGCGATTCAAACTGGAACACGCCGCTGGTGAAGCCTTTGGAGAAGATCTGGTAGGTGGCCTCGTCGTCGAGCGGCAGATCTTCGACCGACAAGCTTGACGCCGCGATGGCGTTCGATCAGCGCCAGCGCGTCCTGGATGATGTCGAGCGTGGTGAGGCCGAGAAAATCCATCTTGAGAAGCGCCAGCTTCTCCAGGCCCACCATGTCGTACTGGGTGACAATTTCGTCTTTGCTGGTCTTGTAGAGCGGGACCAGTTCCTTGAGCGGGACCGGGGAGATCACCACGCCGGCGGCGTGCATGGACGGCGTTGCGCGCCATGCCTTCGAGCTTCAGCGCGACTTCCAGCACTTCCTTGCAGACGCGGATCCTTGCGCGCGGCGTCTTCGATGGCCGGCTCCTGCTCGAGCGCGTCCTTCAGCTTGATGTTGAGCGTGGTGGGGATCAGCTTGGTGATGCGGTCGACGTCGGCGAAGCTGATGTCGAGCACGCGGCCGACGTCCTTGATGGCGGTGCGCGCGCCAAGCGTGCCGAAGGTGATGATCTGCGCCACCTGCTCGCGGCCGTATTTTTCGGTGACGTACTGGATCACTTCGCCGCGGCGCCGGGTGTGGAAGTCGATGTCGATATCCGGCATGCTGATGCGCTCGGGATTGAGGAAGCGCTCGAACAGCAGGCCGTATTCGAGCGGATCGATGTCGGTGATCTCCATCGCGTAGCTGACCAGGCTGCCGGCGGCCGAGCCGCGGCCCGGGCCCGACGGGAATGCCGCGCGATTTGGCGAAGCGGATGAAGTCCCAGACGATCAGGAAGTAGCCGGAGAACTTCATCTGCTGGATCATCCGGATCTCGCGTTCCAGGCGCTCGACGTATTCCGCGAGGTCGTGTTTCAGCGCGCCGGCGTTGCGCTAGCGCTTCCAGGCGCGCGCGGCGTTTCTCGAATCCCTGGCGCGCGACGTACTCGAAATAGCTGTCGGTGGTGTGCTCGGCGGGAACGTCGAACTTGGGGAACGGCTCCTTGACCTTTTCGAGTTTCACCTGGCAGCGCTGGGCGATTTCCCAGGTGCGGTCGAGCGCGTCTTCGAGCTCGCCGAACATGCGCAGCATCTCGTCGCGCGTCTTGAGATAAAACTCCGGCTGCGTGAAACGCATGCGCTGCGGATCGCTCATGGTCTTGCCGGTCTGGATGCACAGCAGGATTTCGTGCGCGCGCGCGTCGTCCTTGCGCATGTAGTGCGAGTCGTTGGTGGCGACCAGCGGGATGCGCGTTTCCTTGCGAAAGACGGTGCAGCTGCGGCGTGACGATCTTGTCCTGGTCCAGGCCGTGGTCCTGAATCTCGAGGAAGAAATTGTCCTTGCCGAACATGTCGGCGTAGCCGTAGGCCAGGCGCTTGGCTTCTTCGTAGCGATTGGCGAGCAGCGTTTCGTTGATGTCGCCGCGCAGGCAGGCCGACATCGCGATCAGGCCTTCGGAGTGCTGCGCCAGCAGATCTTTATCGATGCGCGGCTTGTAGTAGAAGCCTTCGAGAAACGCGGTGGAGACCAGCTTGAGCAGGTTGCGGTAGCCCTGCTGGTTTTCGCACAGCAGCACCAGGTGGTTGTAGCGGTCCGTGTCGCTGCGGCTCTGGTGGCCCTGCTCGGAGACGTAGACCTCGCAGCCGATCACCGGATGCACGCCCTTCTGCTTGGCGCTGTTGTAGAACTCGACCGCGCCGAACAGATTGCCGTGGTCGGTCATGGCGACGGCGGGCATTTTCTGCTCGACCACCAGGTCCATCAACTGCGCGATCTCGCAGGCGCCGTCGAGCAGCGAGTAATCGGTGTGGCAATGAAGATGGACGAAGGGCGGCGCGGAACTCATGCTGTGACTCAAACTCGGCGGGGGAATCAATTTCTATTTTACTTCGATCTCGCGGGAGTTTTCGCCCGTCGCGCGGAGGCGGATCTCGATGCGGTCGGCGGGCATGAGCGCCGTGAACTTTTCGCCCCACTCGATGAGCACTACGGCGTCGCGGTCGAAGATTTCTTCGAGGCCGAGTGTCGCAAGCTGCGCCGGCGTGTCGAGCCGATACAGATCGATGTGATACACGCGGGGCTGTACTCGTGAATCAGAGTGAAGGTGGGGCTCGACGACCTCGTCGGGCTGCGCCGCGCCGAGTCCTTTGACGATGCCCTTGGCCAGCGTGGTTTTGCCGGCGCCGAGGTTGCCGATCAGCAGCACGACGGCTTTGGCGGGCAGCTCGGCCGCCGATTTTTTCGCCCAACGCGATGGTCTCGTCTTCAGACTGGGTGTGATAGATCCGCGACTTCACGCATGGCCTCGGGCAGGAACTGAAACAGGTCGCTCGCGATGAGCGATTTTTCGCCGAGCTTGGCCGCGCCGAGTTCTCCGGCGCGTCCGTGCAGGTACACCGCGGCCAGCAGCGCGGGTTCCAACTTGTCGGGGAACTGCGCGGCGAGGCCGGCGATCAAGCCGGTGAGCACGTCGCCGGTTCCGCCGGTCGCCATGGCGGGCGAGCCGGTGGGATTGATCCAGACCCGGCCGTCGGGCGCGGCGATCGACGGTGCGGTTGCCTTTGAGCACCAGATAAACGCCGCGCTCGGTGGCGAACGCGCGCGCGGCCGCGATGCGATCGGCTTGAATCTCGGCGAATGGCGCTGCCGGTCAAGCGCGACATTTCGCCCGGATGCGGCGTGAAGATGCGCGGTCCGTGACAGCGCACGTTTTCGCGGCCCAGTGCGTTCAGCCCGTCGGCGTCCACCACCATGGGAACGCGCTGCTCGGCAACCACGCGGCGGATGAATTGGACGGTTTCGGGATCATGGCCGAGGCCGGGGCCGAGCGCGATGACGTCCTTGTTCTCGAGGATGCGCGGAAGCCAATCGTGCTCGAGCGCGCGGGATGAGATGGAGCCGGAAGCGGTTTCCGGCAGCGGCTCGGTCATGATTTCCGGCGCGTGCGACGCGATCGCGCTAATCGCCGATTCGGCAGAAGCGACGGTGGAGAGTCCCGCGCCCGCACGCAGCGCCGCGATGCCCGCCAGCGCCGCGGCTCCGCTCTTTCCGCGCCCACCGGCGATCACCAGCACGTGGCCGTAGGTGCCTTTGTTCGATTCGGCGCGCGCGCGGCCGGAACAGTTCGCGAATATTGACGGCTCGGAGAGCGCACAGCCACAGCGCATGCGTCGTTCTCAAACAGCTCGGGCGGGCTGCCGATGGGCGCGACGTGCAGCTTGCCCACCAATTCGCAGGCGGGTCCGATCACCTGGCACAGCTTGGGCGCGGTGAACGTCACGGTGTGATCGGCGTGAACGGCGGGCCCGGCGATCGACCCGCTGTCGCTGTCCAGACCCGAGGGAATGTCGACCGCCACTACCGCGGCAAGCCGGGAAACCGTCGTTGATCGCGCGGATCAGCTCCGCGGCGCGGCCCGTAGCGGCGCCATGGATGCCGGTGCCGAGCAGCGCGTCGACAATCAGAGTGGCGCTTTGCATCGCGGGCGTGATTTCGACGAGTCACCGGGCATCCCGAAGCCTGGAGCATGCGGAAATTTTCGGCTGCGTCGCCGCGCATTTCTGCCGGATCGGCCGCCAGCACGACATCCAGCGATCGCGGGCGGATGCGCGTGTGAAGCTGGCGCGCCACCACCATGCCGTCGCCGCCATTGTTGCCCTTGCCGCAGAAGACCACGATGCGCTGATCGGCGAGCGGCGCGTACTCGCGCTCCAGAAACTCGACCACGCGCTGGCCGGCGTTCTCCATCAGGTCGATGCCGGGGATGCCGAGTTCGGATGGTGCGGCGGTCGACCTCGCGCATCTGCGCGGCGGTCAGAATCTTCACGCACCCACCTCGGCGAACATTTTTTCGAGACGGCGCAGGCTGCCGCGACTCGCCCATGACGATCAGGTGGTCGCCGCTTTCGATGGTGGCTTCCGCCGGCGGATTGAAGATCATGTGGCCGTCGGACTTGCGAATCGCCAGCACGATGATGCCCAGCTCCTTGCGCAGCGGGCTGTCGCGACAGGCTCTTGGAGACCAGGTCGCTCGATGCTGGGAACGCGGACCTGCTCGATGCCCACGTCCAGGCCCATGCCCTTGGTGGTGAAATCGATGAACTGAAAAACGTGCGGCTTGAGCATCACCTGCGCCATGCGATTGCCGGTCATGTCGTAGGGAGCGAAGACATAGTCGGCGCCGGCCAGGCGCATTTTCCTTTCGCTCTGTTCGGAATTGACACGCGCCGAAACCAGCAGGGAAGGCTTCAAGGCCTTGGCCGAGAGGATTACGAACAGGTTGTCGGCGTCGCTCTGCAAGCGTTGCGATGAGTCCCTTGGCGCGCAGCACGCCGGCGTCTTTCAGAGTTTCATCGTCGGTGGCGTCCGCCATGACCGCCAGCATGCCGCTCTTGATGGCCCACTCCACGCGCTCCTCGCTGTTGTCGACGATCGAGGAAGGGAACGCCGGCGCGCTGCAACTCGCCGGCCGAGCCTCGTCCGACACGGCCGTAGCCGCATACGATGTAGTGGTCGTGCAACGCGTCGATCATTTTTCGAATCCGCCGTTTTCCAAAGTATTGATTGAGCTCCAGCTCGATGATGGCCTGCGTCATGCCGCCGATGGCCAGCAGCATGATGGTGACGCCAAAGAATATCAGAAACGAATTGAAGATCCGGCCCGCGAAAGTGAGCGGGTGGATCTCGCTGTAGCCCACCGTGCTGATGGTGATGAGGGTCATGTAGAACGCGTCGAACGAGCGGGTAATTTTCGATCACGATGAACCCAACCGTGTCCGCCAATCGACGGTCACCACCATGGCGGCGACGATCAGGAGGATCCGCTTGCGGAAACGCTCCATGCTGTGGTTATTTTAACCGCAATCGCAGGCAGCTCCCCGCGCCGGCGGCGGTTTATTGGTCCGAGAAATTGACGACGGCGTCGGCCAGGTTCTGAAGCGGCAGGACGCGCGCGGCAGCGCCCAGCTTGATGGCGACCTGCGGCATTCCGAACACAACGCAGGTGCGCTCGTCCTGCGCGATGGTGCGGGCGCCGGCTTCGCGCATCTCGAGCAGGCCGCGAGCGCCGTCGTCGCCCATGCCGGTCATGATAATGGCCAGCGCGTTCTTGCCGGCGTAGTGCGCCGCCGAGCGAAACAGCACGTCCACCGAGGGCCGGTGCCGGCAGACCAGCGGGCCGTCCTTCACTTCGACGTAGTAGCGCGCGCCGCTGCGCTTCAGCAGCGTGTGCCGGTTTCCCGGAGCGATCAGGGCGCGTCCGGAGAATACCGTGTCGTTGTCTTCGGCTTCCTTGACCGTAATCCGGCAAAGCTTGTCCAGGCGGGCCGCAAATGCGCGGGTGAAATTTTCCGGCATGTGCTGCACGATGACCATGCCCGGGCTGTCTGGCGGCAGCGCTTCGAGCAGCACGCGCAGCGCTTCGGTTCCGCCGGTGGAGGCGCCGACCACCACGACCTGGTCCGTGGTTTCGGTCAGCACGTGCGCCGGGCTTGGCGAGTACGGCGTCGGCGGTGAGCTTGGGTTGGCTCGAATGGCGCCGGGCGGCGCTAAGCGCGCCAGTGCCGCGGCCTTGACGGCGTCGCACAGCATGGTCGCGCGACTCCTCGAGGAATTGCTTGCAGCCCACGCGCGGCTTGGTGATGATCTCCACCGCGCCGAACTCGAGCGCCCGCAGGCTGGTCTCGGTGCCGTCGTCGGCCAGGCTGGAGCAGATCACTACCGGGATGGGATGCTGCGTCATGATGCGGCGCAGAAACGTCAGGCCGTCCATGCGCGGCATCTCGATGTCCAGCGTGATGACGTCGGGCGTCTCGTGCCGCATGCGCTCGGCGGCGACGAACGGGTCGCTCGCGGTGGCGATGACTTCGATCTCGGGATCTGAAGATAGAATGTCGCGCAGCGTGTTGCGCACCACCGCCGAGTCGTCCACGATCAGAACTTTGGTTTTCGCGCGCGGCATCGGCGATCCTACTCTTCAGCGGTCTCCAACGCGCATCGGCCAGAGGCTTGCGCATGCAGTTCGGTGGGCGCCAGGCGCCGCAGCAGCACTTCGCCGGTTTGCGAACTGAAGTAGATCACGCGGCCCCGCGTGCCGCCCAGGTCCGCGCGTGACAGCACCAGCCTTTCCTCTTCGAGAATGCGCAGCGCGACAGCGCAGTTCTTGCTTCCGACCGATTCGACGCGGCCCGACATGGGCAGCACGTCGGCGCCTCCGAACAGTTTGACGTTCAATTCCTCGCGTCGGCTTCCCAGAGCCGCCGAGCCGGTCAAGCAAGTGTCGAATCGCATAGTCGACATAGCGCAGCAACGGCGCCGGATCGGCCGTCTTGCGAACTTGCGGCGGGCAGCATGGGAGCGCCGCATGGCACATCGCGCCAATGCGCAGCCGCGGATTCCAGAAGACCGCCGCCACGCAGGATCCCAACACCGTTTCCACCCACATGGGCGACCGCGCGATACAGCCTTCGCCGACGCCCAGGTGGACTCTGGGCAGATCATCGTCCGGAAGCGACATCGGGTCTCCTATAAACTGTGGGGCCAGCCAAGTGGAACGGGAAGTCGAAGCCGTTGAGCGATTCCGAGTGTCCCAGGAACAGATAGCCGCCCGGCCGCAACAGACGGTAAAAGCGGTTCAGCACGGCGCTGCGTGAGGCGTGATCGAAGTAGATCAGCACATTGCGGCAAAAGATGACATCCAGCGGACCGGCGATGCCAAAGTCGCGCTGCATGAGATTCAATCGGCGGAATTCCACGCGCTGGCGCAGCTCGGGCACGATTCGCACCAGCCCGGCCTCCCGCTGTTTGCTGCGCAGCAGATACTTGCGGCGCAGCTCGGCGGGCACCGGCTCCACCGAGGCGGCGGAGAAGATCGCGCGGCGCGCGTGATCCAGCATGGCGGTCGAGATGTCGGTGGCCAGGAGCTGGAAGCGAAACGCGGGATGTTTTTCGCGCGTATTCGGCCAGAACCATGGCCAGCGTGTACGGCTCCTCGCCGCTAGAGCATCCGGCGCTCCAGAACACCAGTTCGCGGTATTGCGGGTCGAGCGAAGGCGATGCGCGGTCTTGCGTCAGAAATTCGAAGTGGCGGCTCTCGCGGAAGAAGTCGGTCTTGTTGGTGGTGACGACGTCGATCAGCGAAGGCAGTTCGCCGGCAGCTTCCGGATTGTTGAACAGATACTTGCAATAGTCGGCGCAGGATTCCAGGTTGAGGGTCCGCCAGCGCTTCCGCAAGCGCCCCTCCAGCATGGTCCGCTTTTCATTGCTCAGTCGGATGCCGCACTCGGAATAAATCAGCTCCTGCAGGCGCGCGAAGTCGCGGGTCGAAATTGCATCCGCAGTATGTGGCTCGACGTTTCCATGCGTAGTGAGGAAGGGCGGAGACGGCTCCGCCCTCCCGGTGGCCGGAAGGCCTAGGTCAAACGACCGACTCCTCGACAGGCGCCTCGAGCCGGCTTCCGGCTGCAGCGCTCCCAGCTCGTCGGCCGAGAACACCTTGTCGATGTCGAGGATCATGACGAACTGCGCATCGCGCTTGCCCATGCCGCGAATAAAGTCGGTACGGACGTGGGTGCCGATGCGCGGCGCCGGCTGGATCTGGTCCGGCTCCAGGTCGATCACTTCCTCCACCGAATCCGCCAGCGCGCCGATGATGGTGGCTTCTCCGTCCAGCAGCACCTCCACCACGACGATGCAGGTGTTGACGGTGGTGTCGGTCTTGGACATTTCAAAGCACAGCCTGAAGTCCACCACCGGCACGACGCTGCCGCGGAGGTTGATCACCCCGCTCATGAAATCGGGCGTGCGGGGCACCTTGGTAATTGTGGTCAGGTCGAGCACTTCGCGAACTTTCGCGACGTCGATGGCGAACACCTCCTCATCCAGCTTGAAGGTGAGATACTGGCGGGTCTCGATGATGTCTTGAACGCTCATGACATTTCTCCTGGAAGTCAGAAGCGCTCGAAGTCCTTGTCGAGCGAATCGCCGGAGTCCTTCATCTTGATGTGGACTCCGTTGGGCTTGGACGCTCTTCGGATTCGGCGGCGCGGCGCAGGCGATGACGCGCGAGCTTTGGGCGCGGTCTTGGGAGCGTTCTGGGCGCGGCCGTGCGAGCACGCGCGGCCGGCGCCGGGTCCCTCGGCTAGTTGGAAGAAGCCGATCGCGGTGGTGAGCTGATCGGATTGCGCGGTCAGTTCCTCGGTGGTGGAAGCCATCTCCTCGGCCGCCGAGGCGTTCTGCTGGATCACCTTCTCGAGTTGCTGCAGCGCCTTGTTGATCTGCTCGGCGCCGGTGTCCTGCTCGCGGCTGGCGGCGGTGATCTCCTGCACCAGTTCAGCGGTCCGCTGGATATCGGGAACCAGTTTGTCGAGCATCTCGCCGGCCTTCTCGGCCACCTTGACGGTGTCGGAAGAAAGCTGGTTGATCTCGCCGGCCGCTTTCTGGCTGCGCTCGGCCAGCTTGCGGACTTCGGCGGCCACCACCGCGAACCCCTTGCCGTGCTCGCCGGCGCGCGCCGCTTCGATGGCGGCGTTGAGCGCCAGCAGGTTGGTCTGCCGCGCGATCTCTTCGATGATCGAGATCTTGCTGGCGATTTCCTTCATCGCGTTGACGGCTTCGCGCACCGACTTGCCGCTGTCGCTGGCGTCCTTGGCCGATTTGGTGGCGATCTTTTCGGTCTGCTGCGCGTTGTCGGCGTTCTGCTTGATGTTGGAAACCATTTCCTCCATCGAGGACGAGGCTTCTTCCGCCGCCGAAGCTTGCGCGGTGGCGCCGCCGGATACCTGCGTGGCGGCCGTGCTGATGGAACCGCTGGCCGATCCCACTTCTTCGGCGATGGTGCGGATGTCGGTGACGATGCGAGCCAGCCCGCCCACCATGTTGGCCAGGGCCTGCATCAGCTTGTCCTCGGCGGAGCGCTCGCGAACGCTGACCGAGAGATCGCCGTCGGCGATGCACTCGGCGGCGTGCGTCACTTCGTGCATGGCCGCGATCAGCGTGTTCAGGTTGTTCTTGATGACGTTGAATTCGCCCTGGTAGGTGTCGGTGATCTGCGGCGGAAGGTCGCCCTTGCTGATGCGCTCGACATAATTGGCGGCCACGTTGAGCGGAGTGATCACGGCGTCCAGAATGGCGTTTACGCCGCGCACGATGTTGGAATAGGCGCCGCGGAACTCATCCTGATTGCCGCGCTCGGTGAGCTTTCCTTCCTTGGACGCATCGGTCAAGCGAGCCAGCTCCTTCTGCAGACCCTGCAGAACGACGGCCACGTTGTTGACGGCCTGCTTCATCTTCTCGTGATCGCCCTTGTAGGTCTGCGCGATCAGCTCGTCGATCTTGCCGTCGGAGATCTGCGCCAGAATGCGGTTGCCTTCGCCGATGGGCAGCAGGATCGCGTCCAGCATGGCATTGACGCCGCGCACGATCTCGGCGTAGGCGCCCTGGAAATGCTCCGGCTTGCCGCGCTCGGAGAGTTGTCCTTCCTTGGAGGCATCGATCAGCCGCGCCAGTTCCTTTCTGCAGCGTCTGGACCACGGAGCCGACGTTATTGACGGCCTGCTTCATTTTTTCGTGATCGCCTTTGTAGGTCTGCGCGATCAGCTCGTCGATCTTGCCGTTGGAGATCTGCGCCAGAATGCGATTGCCTTCGCCGATGGGCAGCAGAATCGCGTCCAGCATGGCGTTGACGCCGCGCACGATCTCGGCGTAGGCGCCCTGGAACTGATCGGGCTTGCCGCGCTCGGAAAGCTGCCCTTCCTTGGACGCTTCGTTCAAGCCGCCCCAGCTCTTTCTGCAGGCCCTGCAGCACGACGCCCACGTTGTTGACGGCCTGCTTCATCTTCTCGTGATCGCCCTTGTAAGTTTGCGCGATCAGCTCGTCGATCTTGCCGTTGGAAATCTGCGCCAGAATGCGATTGCCTTCGCCGATCGGCAGCAGAATCGCATCCAGCATGGCGTTCACGCCGCGCACGATGTCGGCGTACGCGCCGCGGAACTGATCCGGCTTGCCGCGCTCGGAAAGCTGCCCTTCCTTGGACGCTTCGTTCAAGCCGCGCCAGCTCTTTTTGCAGGCCCTGCAGCACCACGCGCCACGTTGTTGACGGCCTGCTTCATCTTTTCGTGATCGCCCTTGTAAGTTTGCGCGATCAGCTCGTCGATCTTGCCGCTGGAAATCTGGGCCAGGATGCGATTGCCTTCGCCGATCGGCAGCAGAATGGCATCCAGCATTTCGTTGATGCCCTGCACGATCTCCCGATGCGCGCCTTGAAACTGATCGGCCTTGCCGCGCTCGTCGAGCCGGCCCTGCCGGGAAGCCTCCACCAGACGCAGGATCTCTTGAGACACACGCTGCATCTCCAGATCCGCGGCGTTGTCTGCCGCCTGCGCCGCCGCGCTCAGTACGCGCGTCGTATTCCAGAACGGCGGTACCGCCGTTCGAGGAAGTCAGGCCGGCTCTTTCCGTTTGCCTTACGTAACATGAATCCTGTTTTCCTTTCGACTGAACATGTTGGTCTGAATTGATTGCTTTCTCGAAACTGCCGTTGAGCGCGACTCTTGGCCCAGCGGCACTCGTAATCTGGATGGCTTTTTCCACCAGCCGCTGGGCGTCCAGGATCAAAGCCACCGTACCGTCGCCCAGAATGGTGGCGCCGGAGACAACTTGCACGTTGCGATACACGCGCCCGAGATTCTTGATCACCGTCTGGTGATCGCCCAATACTTCGTCCACGGCGAAGCCGAAGCGTCCCTCCCCGGATTCGACGATGAGGATCTGCTCGATCTCCGGGCCATGCGCCCGGAACGCCGAAATACTCGCGCAGCCGGATGTAGGGAATCAGCTCGCCGCGCACATTGACCAGGTGTTTTCCATTGGCCTCGCGCACCTGGGCGGCGGTGAGTTCGATGCATTCCAGCACGTTCGAGAGCGGCGCCACGAAATGCGCGCCCGCAATGCGAACCAGCAGGCCGTCGATGATGGCCAACGTGAGCGGCAGCCGCAAAGTGACAGTTGTCCCCGCGCCAGGCCGGCTCGAAATATCGAGCGTGCCGCGCAGCGTCTCGACGTTTCGCCGCACCACGTCCATACCGACGCCGCGACCCGATAGGCCGGTCACCTGCTTGGCGGTGGAAAAGCCGGGCGCCAGGATGAGCGAATGAATTTCCGATTCGGTGAGCCGGGCGTCGGGAGCGACCAGACCTTTTTCGACAGCGCGCGCCCGAATCGCTTCGGCATCCAAACCCCGGCCGTCGTCGCTGATGCTGATGAGCACGTTGGCGCCCGAGTAAGCCGCCCGCAGCCGGATGTGCCCCGAGACGGACTTGCCGGCCGCCGCGCGCTCCTCGGGCTGGTTCGATCCCATGGTCCATGCTGTTGCGAATCAGATGCAGCAGTGGATCGTTCAACTGGTCGATGACTGTTTTGTCGAGCTCGGTGTCGGCGCCCTCGGTCTCGAATTCCACCGGCTTCGCCAGCTCGCGCGCCAGATCGTGCACCAGCCGGCGGAAGCGGTCGAAGGTGCCCTTGAGCGGGAACATGCGCATGCTCATGGCGTTGTCGCGCAGGCCCGCGGTCAGCCGTTCCACTTCTTCGGCCACGACGCGCAGTTCGCCGGCTTCCGAGCCGGCCGCCAGTTCGCTGAGCCGCGCCTGCACCACCACCAGCTCGCCGACGAAATTGATCAGCCGGTCCACCCGCTCGATCCCTACGCGCAGGCTGACCTTGTCGCCGCCGACCGACCAGGGATCGCGCCGCTTGTCGACGGAGCCTTGCGTCCAGGGCTCCTTGAGAAGGTCCCGCGGGACCACCGGAATGACGTGCGCAGTTTCCGGCTCGACACCCGGTTCACATAGAGCGTCCAGCCGGCTCGATCCGCAGCTCGCAATCGTCTTCGACGAAAATGAACACGCCTTGAATCGCGTCCCGGCCCTGATCGGTGGTGAGCGTGAGATCCCAGCTCAGGTAACAGTCTTGCGGCTGCACTTCGCCCAGCTCCGGCAGCGATGCCGCATCTGCCCGCACCTCGAGATCTCCCATCTCGCGGAGCTCCCGAAACAGCAGCAGCGGATTGTTGCCCTTGCGGAAAAGGCCGGCATCCGGCTTGAACAGAATGCTCCAGCGGCGGCGTGCGGATGCGGCCGGCGGCCAACTTGCCGCGGCGGCGCGGAAGCGGCGGTTCTTCCGCCTTCGCCAACGGCAGCGTCAAACTCTGCAGCGTCGCTAGAACTTCGGCACGCCGCTCCTGGTCCTCATCCGCTTCGCCTTCCGGCAGATTCAGCAGCGCGCGGATCAGGTCGCCGGCCGCCAGCGTGACATTCACCAACGTCAGGCGTAACCTCGAGCCGCCCAAGCCGCACCTGATCGAACGCCGTTTCCACATGGTGCGTAAACTTGCGCCACCTCGTCGAAGCCGAACATGGCGCCCGACCCCTTGATGGTGTGCAGCGCTCGAAACGTCCGCTGGATCAGCTCGGCGTCCCTGGGCTGCTGCTCAAGCTCCAACAGAGCCGATTCCAGATCCGCCAGCAGCTCCTGCGCCTCGGATAGAAATGCCTCGCGGTGAACGTCGCTCATCCCATCACCTTCTTGATCACCGCCAGCAGTTGCTGCGGCGTGAATGGCTTCACGATCCAGCCGGTGGCGCCGGCGGCCTTGGCTTCCTGCTTCTTGGCGTCCTGCGATTCGGTGGTCAGCATCAGGATCGGCAAGCCCGTGTACGCCGCGTTGGCGCGCACTTTGCGAATCAAGCCGATGCCGTCCAGCTTTGGCATGTTCAAATCGGTGACGATCAGGTGCAGCGGCGAAGTCATTTTGGCGAGCGCGTCCGCTCCGTCGGCAGGCCTCAATCACCTGGTATCCGGCGTCGGCGAGCGTGAACCGAACCAGTTGCCGAATGCTGGCCGAATCATCCACCGTGAGAATCACCTTGGCCATGGATCAGACTTGCTCCGCAAGGGGCGAAAACGGATCCAAGCCCGCGTCGCGGAAGGCGCCGGCGACGGCCTCGGGTAATTTGCCTGACACGGCGATCTCGATCCCCTGGCGCTCGGCGGCCAGGCAGGCCGCGTACAGTAGCTGGATCGCGGAGATGTCCAGCTCGGCCGAAGCCTCGAAGTCGATTGAGTCGGCCGACCTGTCCCAATCGCCTCCAACAGAAGCCGGTGCAGCTCGGCCGCGCAACCAATTCCGACCGATTCAGTCAGATGCAATACTGAGCGGTCCTCGACTTGTTCTAACGTCAGACTCATCTCCAGACTCAGCCAGGACGTGGTGCCAGCTAGCGCCGCCGTTTGCCGGGTGCCCCGCACCAACGCCTTGCAGGAAGTCTCCCGACCTGTAGTGCCTATGACGCGGGAGGAATTCTTGGACTGAATGACTTTCAGGGAGCTTATCGGCCGGGATGATAGGTTCTATTGCGGATTATTTGCGCCGCGCCAGCACCACCGTCATGTCGTCGGACAGCTCCGGCGCGTTGGTCCACTGGCAGACCGAGTCCATCAAGGCTTCGATGATCTTGTGGTCATCGCGGTCGGCGTTCTTGGTGACGAACTCGATGAGGCGTTCTTCACCGTACATTTCGCCGTACTCGTTTTCGGGTTCGGTGATGCCGTCGGTGTAGTAGACCAGCAGGTCGCCGCTGCGCATCTCGATCTTGCTCTCGTCGTACTTCGAGAACGGAAACGCGCCCACCACGGTGCCGTTGACGTCCAACCGCGTGGCGTTGCCTTCGCGAATCAGCAGCGGCGGCAGGTGGCCGGCATTCGTGTAGGTCACCAGTCCCGTGTCGTCGTCGTACAGAGCCATGCAGAAAGTGGCGAATTTCTCCGGAGCGCTGGTGGCGTACAGTTGCTGGTTCAGATCCGAAACCAGGTGGGCGGTCGAGAGCAGAAAGCCGTTCACCGAAGTGTGGGACGGAGCGGCCAGCTCGAGCGATGTCCGCAGTTCCATGCGCATGGCCGACTGGATGGTGGCCATCAGCAGGGCGGCGGAGATTCCTTTGCCCGCGACGTCGCCGATCGCGAGAGCCAGCCGGTTGTTCTGCAGCGTCAGATAGTCGTAGTAGTCGCCCGAAACCATGCGCGCCGGCTGGCACATGCCGGTCACGCGCAGGTTCTTGAGCGACGGCACGACTTTCGGATAGAGCTGGTTCTGCACTTCGCGCGCGATCTCGAGTTCGGCCTGCATGCGCTCCTTCTCCTTGGCGACGGCCAGCAGGCGCTCCAGATTTTCCGTCATGGTGTTGAACGACCGGCTCAGTTCGGCGATCTGATCGCCGCCCGACACCTTGATGCGATGCGAGAAGTCGCTCTGCATCACGCGCTGCGTTCCTTCATACAGCGAATGGACCGCGCCGGTGATGGTGCGCGTCAGCGAGACGCCGATAATCAGCGAAACGATTTCGACAATCAGGAACGCAATGGTGACGGCGTAGAAGATGATGGGCAGCAGGCCTTGGAAATCGTCCGATCTCTGGCTCAAAATCACCTGGAATAACGAGGAAAATCGCGTATGCACCTGGAGCACGGCGTTCCGTTCGCGTCCGGGATCGCTCCAGTCAGCCGCGCCGACCAGCGAATACCAGCGCACGCCCAGGTCGAACCGATTCACCGGCGGCGGCAAAACCGTAACTGCGGCCTCGCGCCCGGCCGGCTCCAGATCGAAGCGTTCGCGGCCGATCGCCACTGCGGAGTCCTTCGGCGCCTTCGTGCTGACCCGGAATCCGCTCTTGTTGGCATCCGTCTGGGCCAGGTTCGGCGCGTCCGCCAACTGCAGGAAATACACGTCGCCCAATCCCGGCACCATTTCGCTCAGCGACCGCCGCGTGAGCGGCGTCATGGCGACGAATTGGGCGCCGCTTCGCACCGCCAGCGACCAGGCATAATATCGTCCGTCGCGCCACACCACTCCGTTCGCGTTGTCGGCCTTTGCGGCGGGCGGATCGATCGCGGCATTCTCCGGCCAGCGCGACACCGCGCCACGATCGGCGATCAGCAAAACGACGTTCGGGTATCGTTCCTGATAAATCTCGCCGGTGCTGCGCAAGGCTTGGGCGCGCACCCTCGGGTCGGCGCCCATCAGAGCGTCGGTGGCGGCGCGCATCGATCCGCGATGTGATCCAGCGACGACCGCGCCAGATACACCGCCACCTGCGACGCCAGCATGTAGCTACCCAATCCAGCCAGCGTGAAAATCAGCAGGATGGGCACCACCGCGATCAGCACGTAGGTGACGATCAGCCGGTTGCGCAGCCGCCAGATGGCTTTTCGCAGTCCCACGCGCACCAGCCGCAGCAGAATCCAGAGCGCCAGCACGATGGTGACGAATTGCAGAAAGGTCGTGAATCCGCTGGCCGGCGCCACCCACAGAAACGTGAAGTACACGCACCAGCAACAGAATGAAGATCCGCCCCAGCCTGCCGAGCTGCTGCCAGCGGGATTTGAGATTGAGCTTCACACTCGCGATTTTGCGATCTGCGGCGTTTCCGGCACGGGTTCGGGCAGCGGCTTCTCAGGCGTCAGGAAATATCTGGTCAATTGTTCCTGCAGGATCGCCAGGGCGGTTTCCGGATCGTCGGCGTATTGAAACAGGTTCAGATCCTCTTCGTCGATGGTGCCGTGCCGCACCAGCGCCTCGAAATTCAGTACCTCTTTCCAATATCTCGGATCCGTACAGCACGATCACGATCTTGCTTTCGAGCTTGTGGGTCTGCGCCAGCGTCAGGATTTCGAAACAGCTCGTCCATGGTGCCGAACCCGCCCGGAAAAATCACCAGCGCCTTGGCGAGATAGGCGAACCAGAACTTGCGCATGAAGAAGTAGTGGAACTCGAACGACAGCTCCGGCGTGATGAACGGATTGGGCTGCTGCTCGAACGGCAGCCCGATGTTCAGTCCGATGGTTTTGCCGCCGGCATCGGCGGCGCCGCGGTTGGCGGCCTCCATGATGCCCGGCCCGCCGCCGGAACAGATCACGAAGCGGCGGAAATGGCGCTTCGATCTTGTTGGACCACTCGGTGATCAAGCGCGCCAGCGTGCGGCAGTCGCGATAGTAGTGGCCCAGCGGGCCGTCTTCGGCGATGCGCGCCGAGCCGAAGAACACGATGGTGTCCTGGATCTTCTCGTCGCGAAAATGCGAAAGCGGCTCCAGGTACTCCGACAAAATGCGCAAGCGCGCGCGCGTCCGGGCTCTCCAGAAACGTTTCGTTGAGATAGGCCACCGGCCGGCGGCCGCCGTTGTTGCGTTCATCGATCATTACGATGTTCGGGGAGCGGCTTCGAGCCGCTCGAGACGCTTCTCCAATTGTCTCACTGTCTTCAGCAAATCCGGCAACTTTGGAAACGCGGTGATGGCGCGCAGCCACTCGCGCGCCGCGAAGGCCGGCGAACCGGAGACCACCGCGCCCGCTTCCACGTCGCCGCCGATGCCGCTCTGCGCGTAGACCACCGCGTTGTCGTGAATCGTCAGATGGCCGGAGACGCCCACTTGCCCGGCCAGCAGCACGTTCTTGCCCAGGATCGAGCTGCCCGCCAGTCCCGTTTGCGCGCAGATGATGTTGTCCTCGCCGACCACGCAAGCATGGCCCACCTGCACCAGGCTGTCGATCTTCGCGCCGCGCCTGACGCGCGTCTCGCCCATCGAGGCGCGGTCGATCGACGACAGCGACTGGATCTCGACGTCGTCCTCGATCACCGTGATGCCCGATTGCACGATCTTGAAGTGCGTGCCCTTCGCGCGTCTTGGCGAAGCCGTAGCCGTCGCCGCCGATCACCACGCCGTTCTGCAGGATCACGCGATGGCCGATGCGGCAGAACTCGCGCACCACCGCGTGCGAGTGCGCGTAAAAATCGTCGCCGATCTGGGCGCCTTCGTAGATCACCACGTGCGGATGCAGCACGGCATTCCTGCCGATGCTCACGTGCTCGCCCACCACGGCGAACGCGCCGATCGACGCGCCCTCGCCGATCCGGGCGGTCGGCGCGATGGCGGCCTGCGGATGAATGCCGGGCGCCGGCCGCGGCGGCTGGTAAAACAAAGCCAGCGCGCGCGCGAAATCGTGATACGGATTCGCCGAAACCAGGCTGGCGGGCTTCGGCGTCGGCAGCGCCTCGGACACCAGCACGGCGGCGGCGCGCGTGTGCTTCACTTTCGGCGCGTACTTCGGGTTCGCAAGAAAGGTCAGCTCCGACGGCCCGGCCCGCTCCATCCCCGCGACGCCCGTGATTTCGATGTCCGGATCGCCCTTCAGTTCGCAGCCCAGCCGCGCGGCGAGATCGCCAAGCGAAATACGTTGGACGGTAGCCATAAGATGGCTTCATTGTAATACTGGGCCTCCGCGATTCAAACGCTGGCGCGAGGACTTCAGCCCTCGTCGCGCACTCCGACGATCTTGAATGCGCCGGCTTTGAAATGCACGTCGCGAACTTTGCCGACTGGGGCCGAGCGGGCCGACGTCCTGTCCGTTGAACCGCACCGCCAGGCCGCCGGCGTTGCCGGTGCGCAGAGTGGCGCCCTTGGTCAGTTCGAGCGTGCGGGTTTCGTTGGGCTGCAGCGTTCGCGCGATCAGCGTGTTGCCGTCGACGTCGGTCACGGTCACCCACACCAGGTCGCGCGCTTCCAGATCCACGCGCATCACATCCGAGTTGGGTTCGGACGGCGCGGCGGGCCGGGAGGTTGCGGCGGCGGAAGCGGGCGGGGCAGCGTGTTCGACGGCAGCGGCCCCGCTGTCGGATCTCGGGATGGTTCCCTCGGGAGCGGCATCGGCGGCGTTCGTTCCGGTTGGCTGGACTCGGGCTGCTTGGCGGATTCGATGGCGGGAATCGCGGGTCCGCTGGCGGCTTGTGCGCTACGCGGCTCGGGCGTCCGCGTGAGCCAAAAAAATCCGGCGGCTGCCAGGCCAAGAATGACGCTGGCCGCTACGCCCAGCGCGCGCCACGGAACTCCGGCGGACTGCAGCGACCGCTGCTCGATCTTCGGCGCGGCCGGCGTTGCCATCCTGATTGGCGCGGATGATGTGGATGCCGGTGCAGACGTCGGGAACCGTGCGGGTGCCGGAGTTGGCCGCTCCACCGGCTTTTCGGAAACTGGTATTGGCTTGGGCACGGGCGTCGACACCGGCTTGGGCGCCTCGACAGGCGCAGTCACGAGCGTCGGCGCGGGCTTGGCCTCTTCCACCGGCACGGTCGCCTGATCCGCCGGCGCGGGCGCCTTCGCGGCTGGCTCCGATGCTGCGGCGGGCGCGGCCAGTTGTTCCACCGATAATGGCGGTGTCAATTCCGCCGGACCGGGCGTCAGCTTTTCCAACTGCCGCGTCGCTTGCCCGCAGAAATTCTCCACCGCCGACAACAGTCCGCGGAAACTTTCTTCGGTCGCCGCCGTGGTCTCGCGCAGATCCTTGATCGAATGCGAATGGCTGTCGACTTCCACTTCCAGCCTCGTGATCCGCCGGCTCAGCGTAGTCTCCACCTCGCGCACCAGCTCCGGCAACTTTTGTCCGGGGCTGCTCAGCGCCCGGCGTTCCTTAAACTGGCGCGCGTTGGAGGTAGTGTCCACCACCGACGGCAGGCGCGTCTCTTCGTCCTGCTGTCCGGACACTCCCAGCAGGAGCTGGATTTCGTCGGCGATCCGCAACGCGTCGCGCCGCGACAAACAGCGCCATTCCTCCGGCTCACCCTCGTGCTCGGGCGGATACAGGCCAAAACCAATCAACTCGTCTTCGCCGATGGCGTCGGCAATGCGCGTGAACTGCGCGATGGTGGCGCGCCGCAGCGAGGTGACGCCGTCGAACGCGGCGATGAAGTTGTCGACTTGCTCGGCGCTCACCGGCCCCACATACTCGGCCGTGAAGTTCAGCGATTCGTTGTCGAAATCGAAGCCCAGCCACTCGCCCCGATCCTTGTCGATGTGGACATCCTGCGCCAGCATCTCGAAGAAGCGCTGGGATTCCTGAACCACGCTGGCCAGCTTGTGCAGCGGGACCCCAACCCCGCCGCGATTCAATTCAACGCGTACGCGCAGGCGTGACATACTTACCTCCCCATAACTCGCGGCGCAGAGACAAGGGCGAATGCAGCGCCGACATCACGCGCCCGGTGGCGAACCGGAGATTGTGCCAGGCCTCGATACAATCGGGCGCCTGTTCCACGATCCGGCCGCAATATTGCACGGCGGCCTCGTATTCGCCGCGCTCCAGCGCGACCGTCGCGAGGCCTTGCAGGGCAGTGAGCGAGTGCGGCGCGATTTCGATCAGCCGCAAAGCGTATCGCCGCGCTCCCTCCCATTCCTTTTCTGCAATGCTCAAAGCAATCAAATTCGCCAACGCTTCCTGCGGATTCCGGCTCGATATCCAACAACCGTCGATATTCCGTCAAGGCTTCGTACGGCCGGTCGAGCAACTGCAGCGCCACTGCCTTGCCGAACACCGCGCGCGTCCGTGCCGCGCTCGACCAGCAGCGCTCGAAATTTTTCAACGCCTCTTCCGGCCGATTCAAATGCAACAGACACGCTCCCAGCGCCAGGCGGGCGTCATCCAAATGCGGCTCCACGTCCAGCACGGTTTCGAACCCCTCGACAGCCTCGCTCCATCGGCCCAAATGCTGGAGGCACGCAGCCAGACTGAATCTCGCATGCGTATTTCCGGGATCCGGCCGACCAACACGGTGTAATAACTTCCCGCCGCTTCCTGGCATCGCCCGAGCGCGAGTTGGATCTCTCCGCGAACCGTGTAGAAATCCGGCGAATATTCGCCCGGAGTCGCCAGCGCTTCCAGCGCTTCATCGAGCTGCCCGGCTTCGCGCAAGGCCAGCGCCGACTCCACCTGGCTGCGGATCCTGGCCGTGGCCGCCGCCGACATCTCAAGCGCCTCCCGCGGGGAACCCGTTCAGCGCCACGAGTTCGCCCAATCGCGGAACATTCATCCTGCGCCGCTCCACGGAACTTCGTTCAGGAAACGACATGCGCACCGAGCCGACGCTGGCGGTCTCGTGCGACTCCTCGAAGAATCCCGTCGCCCCCGACGTCAACCGCGCGTCCGTCCAGTACACTGTCGCGGCCCCCTGCATGTACAGCGTGAAGGTCGGGCCGAAGACGTCCATGCGGACTCGCAGCACCGCAGGATTGCTGGAGAGGATGAGCACCTTCTCGCTGTGCGCGCCCTCCGTATAGTTGTGCACGGCGAAGTACTCCACGCCGATCGCCGGCGACGCCCCCGGCTTCAACAGCTTCAGCCGCATGGCGTAGTAGTTGCCCAGATCTTTCGCGCGAAACACCCAACCGACGCCTTTCTCATCGATGGTCCAATCGAATTCCAGCCGGCCGTCGGTGGCCTTGAGCGAGGGACGATACAAAACCAGTTGGCGCGCCTGCCTGACTCCCGGATCTCCCTCGACTGCCGCTTCGCGCATCCAATCGCCGCCGTTCACGGTGGTGTCAACCTGCTGCTGGCTGTCTTGCGACGCATGTCTCCACACCGGAACCGTCACCGCGATCAGACCGGCGAAAGCCAGCCCGATCTTTAGAGCGAAAGATTTCGGGCGCGGCGCCTCGGTCGTATACAGCGTCGGAAAGGATCGCGCGCGCGACCTGCCTGCCTCCCTCTCCGAAATCGGCGGGTCAGCACCCGCAGAGTCTATTGGCTGAGGAGGTGGCGGCGGGAGTTGCACGGTCGAAGCGGCGGCAGCTTTCGTGCCGGCCAGACTCCCCTTCTTATTCGGCCGCACCATCTTCGGCACCACCATCTCCCACTGAAAGTTGCCTCCCGGCTGGTGAGCCTTCCGGTCGCTCTCCACCAGCGAAGCTGTTTGAACCTTCGCCACCGGAGCTGGCGGGGCGACATGCGATGCGCTGGGCGATGATGACGGCGTTGCGGGACGAGGGCGATCGGCGACCGGGAAGTTCGCAACCCGGGGCGTCTCGATCCGCGGCGACAACAATGACCAGGTAACCGGAAAACGGAAGCTAACGGCGTCAAACTCACTCGCACCCTCGCCGGCGCCCGCCGCCGAGTTCCCCTGATCAGCGATTCCGCTCATTGCCACCATGACTAACTAGACCTTTTTTCATGGTTTTCGCGCCCCAAAGCCGACCCCGGGGACACGACTGGGGGAGCTACCACGAGCTTGACAACTTATACCCAATATCATGGGGTCTTGTCAATACTCACGCTATATCTTGAGCTTCACAGGGAGTTCGAACTATAATGCTTCGTGGGCTGCTACCTGCTCTAGAAGCGTCCCCCTAGGAGGTTGCCATGGCTTCCACCAGGAACCCGTCGGCGAGACCGTCGCCGAATATCTCGACGGCCACCGCCAAAACGCGCTCCGCGATCCACGACCTGCAGACCAGCCTGGCCGAAGCCTCGCATCAGCCCGCCAAGTCCCGCTTCACGGCTTCGGCAATAGCGAGCTCCATCGAGCAGTTCTGGAGAGCGAGGAAGAATTGGAGCGGCAACTCGAGGCCTACTTCGCCCGGCATGTCGGCGATTGTGGAGGCGACCCTGCCGCGGAGCAATCAGATCTCGGGATGAGTTGCGCAGCCGCGTCATCGATGGTGTCGTGGAGCGCATCCTCAATGAGTGGGCCGGCAGCAAGCCGGATGCGCCCGCCGTCACCGGACTGCGTGACGAAGTGATGGAACGCCTGATCGAGCGTGTGCTCCAGCAGTTGCGCTCGTCCGGAAGCATGGACGCCGCTCTCCCTTCCTAAGGGCTAAACCTAAGTCAAGCTAGGCTTTTATACCGCCTGTCTGTCCTAAGGCCGCATCATACTTGACAATAAGACACTAAAGTTTAATAATGGTACTTAGGCTAAATGTACCGGATAGTGTAGCCCGGAGGATTGAGGTAAGATGAGCAAAATCATTGGAATAGACCTGGGAACGACCAACTCGGTCGTATCGGTGATGGAGGGCGGACAGGCCGTTGTCATCCCCAACCAGGAAGGCGGTCGAACGACGCCGTCGGTGGTCGGATTCACCAAGACGGGCGAACGGCTGGTGGGCCAAGTCGCCAAGCGGCAGTCGGTGACCAACCCGGAGAACACGGTCTATTCGATCAAGCGCTTCATGGGCCGCCGCTTCAACGAAGTATCGGAAGAAATGAAGCTGGTCCCCTACAAAGTGGTGGCCGGCGAGAACGGCGACGCGCGCGTCGAGATCAACGGGAAGCGCTATTCGCCGCCCGAGATTTCGGCGATGATTCTCGGCAAGCTGAAGGAAGCCGCCGAAGCCTACCTGGGCGAGAAAGTGACCAAGGCCGTGATCACCGTGCCGGCCTACTTCAATGACACGCAGCGCCAGGCCACCAAGGACGCCGGCCAGATCGCCGGTCTCGAAGTGATGCGCATCATCAACGAGCCGACTGCGGCCGCGCTGGCCTACGGCCTGGACAAGAAGAAGAACGAAACCATCGCGGTGTACGATTTCGGCGGCGGCACGTTCGACATTTCGATTCTGGAAGTCGGCGACGGCGTGGTGGAAGTGAAGTCGACCAACGGCGACACGCACCTGGGCGGCGACAACATCGACCAGCGGATCATCGACTGGCTGGTGCAGGAGTTCAAGAAAGAAACCGGCGTCGACGTTTCCAAGGATCAGATGGCGCTGCAGCGGCTGAAGGAAGCCGCCGAGAAGGCCAAGATCGAGCTTTCCACTGTTCTCGAAACCGAGATCAACCTGCCGTTCCTCACCGCCGACGCCAGCGGCCCCAAGCACATGAACGTGAAGCTGACGCGGGCGCGCCTGGAGCAGATGGTGGCCGACATTCTCGATCGCGCCATCGGTCCTTGCAAGCAGGCCCTGGCCGACGCCGGACGTGACGCCGGCGCAGATCGACGAAGTGGTGCTGGTGGGCGGCTCGACGCGCATGCCCAAGGTGCAGCAGCAGGTGCGCGACCTGTTCGGCAAAGAGCCCAACAAGAGCGTCAACCCGGATGAAGTGGTGGCGGTGGGCGCCGCGGTCCAGGGAGGCGTGCTGGGCGGCGAAGTGAAGGACGTGCTGCTGCTCGACGTCACCCCGCTCTCGCTCGGCATCGAAACGCTGGGCGGCGTGTTCACGCGCCTGATCGAGCGCAACACCACCATTCCGACACGCAAGAGCGAGATCTTCTCGACGGCGTCCGACAACCAGACGTCGGTCGAGATCAAGGTCTATCAGGGCGAGCGCTCCATGGCGGTCGACAACAAGCTGCTGGGCGTGTTCCAACTGGTGGGCATTCCTCCGGCGCCGCGCGGGATTCCGCAAGTGGAAGTGACGTTCGATATCGACGCCAACGGAATCCTGAACGTCACCGCCAAGGACAAGGCCACCAACAACGAACAGAAGATCACCATCACGTCCTCCTCCGGCTTGAGCAAGGAAGAAGTGGAGAAGATGGCCAGGGACGCCGAGTCGCACTCTTCCGACGACCGCAAGAAGAAGGAAGAGATCGAGTCGCGCAACCGGGCCGACGCGATGGTCTACAACATCGAAAAGATGCTGAAGGAGCATCGCGACAAAGTCAGCGCCGACGACGCCAAAGCGGTGGAAGAGGCGCTCGAAGAGACCAAGAAGGCCATGCAGGAAGGCGGTATCGACCGCATCAACCAGGCCACGTCGAAGCTGGAAACCGCCAGCCACAAGCTGGCCGAGGCCATGTACAAAGCGTCCAGCCAGCCGTCCGGAACGCAAGGCGGCGGACCCTCGGGCGACGGCCAGGCGCCGGGCAGCGGCGAGGCGAAGCCCAAAGACAACGTCGTCGATGCCGAGTTTGTCGACGTCGAAGACAAGAAGTAAACGTCGAGCCTGCGATTGCTTCGTTCTGGTTCGCGTTGATCCCAAGGGACGCCGCGAACCAGGCGATGCGGAGAGATTAGATTCATGCCAGCCGCAAACAAAGAGGATTATTACGGCACGCTGGGCGTCGCGCGCGATGCGAAGGCCGACGATATCCGGAAGTCGTATCGCAAGCTGGCGCGCAAGTATCATCCCGATCTGAATCCCGGCGACAAAGCCGCCGAGGAGCGCTTCAAGAAGGTCCAGGAAGCTTACGACGTTCTGAGCGACTCGAAGAAGCGCCAGGTTTACGATCAGTACGGATTCTATTCCGACAACATTCCTCCGGGCGGACCCGGGGCGGGCGCCGGCGCCGCAGCCAGGTCCGGGCTTCGGCGGATTCGACTTTTCTGAATTCGTGAATCGACTCCGGCGCCGGCGCACGCCGAACGGGTCTGCCGGTACCGGCGCGTTCCGCGACATCTTCAGCCAGTTCTTCGGCGGCCGCGGAGCCGACCACGCCACATCCGTTCCCGAAAAAGGCTCGGACCTCGAATACGGGCTGAACGTCGATTTTTGGGAAGCGATTCGCGGCACGCAGGTCAAGCTCAACATCGTGCGGCAGGAGATCTGCGGCACCTGCGGCGGCAGCGGCTCGTCGGGCGGCGCATCCACGGTGTGCCCGGAGTGCGACGGCACCGGCAACGTCACGCAAATGGCCGGCGCGATGAAGTTCAGCCTCACCTGCCCGCGCTGCGACGGCAAAGGCCGGCTGAAGAACGTCTGCCCCACCTGCCACGGCGACGGACGCCTGTCGTCGCGCGAAGCGGTGGAAGTGCGCATTCCCGCCGGCGTGCAGGCCGGCTCCCGGCTGCGCGTGGCCGGAAAGGGCAACGCCGGAAGAAACGGCGCGCCGTCGGGCGATTTGTACATCACCGTTCGCGTCGAGCCGCATCCGTTTTTCCACCGCGAAGGCGACGACGTCCACATCCAGGTTCCGGTCACCGTTTCCGAAGCCGGACTCGGCGCCAAGATCGAAGTCCCCACCATCGATGGCCGCGCGCTTGCTCAAAGTCCCGCAAGGCACGCAGAACATGCAGAAGTTCCGCTTGCGCGAAAAAGGCGTGCACAACGCGCGCCTGAACAAGCGCGGCGACGAGATCGTCGAAGTCGTGATCCAGGCGCCCAAGGTACACGACGAGCGCACCAAGGAACTGCTGCGCGAACTGGCGCAGGTGAGCGCCGAGGATCCGCGCAAAGAAATGTGGACCAAGGTTGATGACGAGGCTAGCGTATGGCGAAAGTAAGATCCAAAGCCGCGTACATGATTTCCGCCGTCGCCGAACAGTACTCCGATCCATCCTCAAACGCTGCGCCTGTACGAGCGCGAAGGTTTGCTCGCGCCGTCGCGCAGCGAAGGGAATACGCGCCTCTACACCGACGACGACCTGGAACGGCTGGAAGTGATTCTCAAGCTGACGCGAGATCTGGGCGTCAACCTGGCGGGCGTCGAGATCATTCTCAACATGCGCGAGAAGATGGCCGCCATGCAGGAGCAGATCGAGGAGTTCGTCGCCACGCTCAATCACGAACTCGCCAGCCGCGCGCGCACCTCGCCGGCCGAATCGAAGCGCTCGCTCATGCCGGTGATCCAGATGACTGCGCCCGCCAAATCGCCCAAGAGCGAGCGGTCCAAAAAAGGCTAGTGCGCCCGCTCCAGATACTTCCCCGTCGTACGCATCCACGAAAACGGAATAATCGCTGGACGACACCGAGTCGCCCCAGATCACGCGCCACGCTAGATCCGGAAACCGGCTGGTCTGCTCCAGAATGTAGGAAATCCGCATGTCCGGATGCTTCTTGATGTAGTCCTGGCTCTTCTCGGCGGCGGCATCGTAGGCCTGGTCTGAATCGATCTTGATGGCCGCGATCGAAAACGGAAAGCCCGCTCCTCTCGGCCCCGAATACGATTCCTCGAGTCCCGCGAACACTCCTTCGTGCAGGTTGCCTTCCGCTTCCACCGCCGAGTAAGTGTAGATTCTCGACTTCGCTTTCGAGGGCGAGACGAAAGTAACTTCCCACGCCCCCTCCGTGCCCTTCCCGGTCTTCACCCCGTTCAGATGAATGCTTCGCACCAGCAGCGGTTGCGCATCCGGAGCCCATCCGCGCGCTTGAGGGTAGACTCGCTGAAATGCCTGGCGGCCGGTCAGCGCCTGCGGCGGTTTCTCCGGCTCTTTGGCCTTTTCTACATTAGAGGAATCGGAGCAGGCTCCCAGCAGCATCGACAGGAACACGACGGGAAACAAACGGCTGAATCGAAACATGCGTACTATTTTCGCGAAATTCGCCGCCGCGCTGTGTTGCAGCGAGGTTAAACGCGCACAAAACGAAATTTCAGATTGGGTCTATAATGGGTGACGTTCGACGGGAGGGTTGCTATGACCGTTCGTTCAGTTCTTGGCTGCTTATTGCCGCTGGCTTTTTGTGTCGGTGCGTTCGCGCAAGGCAGGGGCGGTTCCACCCCCTCGCCCACTACTCCGTCGCCTACCAATACGACCAACCCGACCAACAGCCGCTCACCCAACCCGTTTCCGGGCGACAACAATAACCCGACTTTGGACAGCATCACGGGACCGGTGTTTTTGACGGGCAAGGTTGTCATGGACGACGGCACGCCGCCCCCGGACCCGGTGACCATCCAGATTGTCTGCCGCGGAGTTCCTCGCGCCGCCGCCTACACCGACGGCAAGGGCAATTTCAGCATCGATCTGACCAATCGCAACAGCGCCGTATTCGCCGACGCTTCCGAACCCACCAACGACAGCGCCTTTAACCCAACCAACACCAGCGCTCCCATGGGTCAACGACGCGGCGTTTGTGCCGGCGAGAGCAACACCATGGGCGCCGAGCTGCAGGCCTCGCTGCCAGGCTATCGCTCCGACACCATTTATCTGGGCATGCGGCGCTCGCTCGACAACCCCGACGTGGGCACCATAGTCCTGCATCGGCTGGCCAACGTGGAAGGCCTCACCATCAGCGCCACCACCGCGATGGCGCCGAAGGACGCCAAGAAGGCGCTCGAAAAAGCGCGCGATCACGCCAAGAAGAAGAAATGGTCCGACGCCGAGAAGGAACTCAACAAGGCCGTCACAATCTATCCCAAGTACGCATCGGCGTGGCTCGAGCTAGGCAACATCCAGCTTCAGCAGAAGAATATCGAAGGCGCGCGTAACTCCTATCAGCAGGCCCTCGCCGCCGATCCCAAGTTCGTGCAGCCCTACGTGCAGCTTGCCGCGATTGCAGCCAACGAGCAGAAGTGGAAAGACGTGATCGACGATACCGACCGCCTGCTGCAGCTCGACCCGGTGGATTTCCCGCAAGCCTGGCTCTTCAACTGCGGTTGCCAATTACAGCTTGCACAATATGGACGCCGCCGAGAAGAGCGCGCGCGAAGGCATCTCGCGCGATCCCAACCATCGCTACCCCAAGATGAGTCACCTGCTGGGAGTGCTGCTGGCGATGAGGCAGGATTACTCGGCCTCGGCTCAAAATTTGCGCGACTACCTGAAATTCGCTCCCAACGCCAGCGATCTCGAAGACGTCAGAAAGCAACTGGCCGAAGTCGAGAAGGTGGCCAGCATACCGGAGGCGAAGAAGCCCTAGATCGACCCCACCATGAACTTCCGATCCTCCCGCCGATTCGTTAGGCCGGCGAGGATGTTCGTGCAGTACCGCACAGTACCGTTCAATCTCAAAGTACCTTGTTCGAGCCGTTGGCAAGAGTGAAGACTGGTTACTAGCAGCACTATGGAAAGAGCCGACCTCGAGCAATGGAGGCCCAAGGACGTCGCGCGTCTTCTTGCGCTGATGGAGACGCAGCGGCGCTATTTCCAGGAAATCGTGGCCGCCATGCCGGTTGGCGTGCTGGTGCTGTCGGCCGATTCGGACATCATTCTGGCGAACGCAGCGGCCCGCGGGATACTCAGCCTGCCGGCCAGTGGGGCGCTGCGGGTGCGGATCGATACCATCCTGCCGCGATCGGTACTGGATCGGGTCGAGCACGTTCTCAAGACTGGCGCGCCGCAGTCCAACATTTTCGTGGAAGGCAACGGCGTCTCGCAGCGCCTGCGGATCGGAATCTCGGCGGTTCAAGGCTGGGATGACGAAGCAGCGCCCGAGGCAGTGCTGGCCATCGAAGACCTTGGGTTTGCCGCCGGCCCGGCTGCGGAGTTTTCCGCGCGGCGCGGCGGAACAGTACCGGTACCC
Organism: Terriglobia bacterium; assembly: GCA_963792065.1. Taxonomy (GTDB): domain Bacteria; phylum Acidobacteriota; class Terriglobia; order Bryobacterales; family Bryobacteraceae; genus Palsa-89. The sequence goes on along the minus strand of CAWBUU010000002.1, from coordinate 540,964 downwards.
AACACGCCGTTGCTGGGAGTCGCGGCGTCTGAGCTGGTGGACAATCTCGAAGCGGTGGTCTGGGCGGTCGACTTGACGAGCATGCGCTTCGTGTTCGTGAGCCAACACGCCGAAGAGCTGCTGGGATTCCCCGCCGACTTCTGGAGGAACAACCCGTCGTTCTGGGCGGACCGCGTTCATCCGGCCGACCGCGACCGAGTGACGCGATTCTATCGGAGCGCTATCGAGCAACGGCAGCCGGCCGCGTGCGAGTTCCGCGCGCTCACCGCCGACGGCCGCGTGGTGTGGCTGCGCGAGACCGTGCGTCCCTCCTCGGATTCCGAGGGCCGTGCCATCCTGCTGGCCGGCGTCTCAGTGGATGTGACCGAGCGGCGGCTCCTGGAACAGCAGATGGTGCAAGCCGAGCGCGTGGAAGCGGTGAGCCGGCTGGCCGCCCGCATGGCGCATGACCTGAACAACATGCTCATGATCCTGACCGGCTACAGCGAAGAGCTGTTGAACGGTCTGCCCGCCGCGAGTCCGTTGCGCGCCGAAGTGCAGGAGATCCTCAGCGCCGCCGAGCGCATCAGCGGCTTGACGGCGAATTTGCTGGCGTTCACGCGCAAGCAGGCCGCCGCGGCTGAAGTTATCGAACTCGATCCGGTGGTGGGCGCGGTGAGCGAGCGGCTGAGCATCGAATGGACAGGCTCGCTGCGTGGCAGTCGCGTGCGGGCGCGCGTGGCGCAACTCGAACAGGTCCTGATCGCAGTGCTCGATGCGTCGCGAAAGGCAACGCCGCAAGGCAGCATCAGGGTCGAAATTTCGAGTCTCGAAATCCACGAAGACCTGCAGCGCGCGCAGGTTCCTTTGCGGCGAGGCGAATATGCCGCAATCACCATCGTTGGTCCGAACGGCCCGCGCGACCGCGATCCGAACGCCGGATTCGAGCGCTTCCTGCCAGAGAAAGATCCGGCCGATGATACCGCGGCTCGCCTCGCGCAAGCCTACGGAATGGTCCGGCACTGGGGCGGCGATATCGCGTTGCCGAATGGCGCCGCCGACGCATGGCTGTATCGCATCTATCTCGAACGCGTTCCGGGCCCAGCGGAAGTTGCGGCGCCGCCGATGGAGCCGGTTCCCTCGCCGGAAGCGCCCGAGCGCGAAACCGTGCTCGTGGTCGAAGACGAAAGCGGCATCCGATCGCTGGTTCGAAAATTCCTCACCAAGCATGGCTTCGAAGTGCTGGAAGCCGCCGACGGCGAACAGGCGCTCGCGCTGGTCCGGAAATTTCCGCGCCGCATCGACCTGCTGATCACCGACATGATGATGCCGCAGATGGGCGGGCGCGAGTTGGTGGATCGCCTGCACCAGCAATTGGCGCGACATGAAAGTGCTCTACATATCCGGATACACCGACGACCCCAGCGTGTACGCGGCCGAGCTTCCGCCGGGCAGCGCGTTCCTGCAAAAGCCGTTCACGTTGAGCTCGCTGCTGGACAAAGTACGCGCGGTGTTGACTCCGCGCTAGTGCGTTCCGGGCGCCGCCGCGTACATGGCGCTGTAGCCAAGCTGCTGCTTGACGAAATCGCGCGGATAGGTAATCTCGACCTTCGCGACGTTCCCCTTGGCATCGAAGGTCGCCTTGAGCTCGGGATTGACGCCGGCATAGTAAGCGGGCAGGTCGAGCTTCTGGTATCGAGCCACCACTTGATCGCGCAGCGCCGGATCGAAGTGCACGCCGTACTTTTCGATCAGCGCCTTGGCGGCGTCGTAGTCGCCCTCGGCTTTGACGCGCATCAACTCCGCGAGCAACTGCCCCACGCCCTCGCGCATCTTCTTGAAGTCGCGCAGCACGAGATACGTCTTTCCGTTGCGCGTTTCCTCTTTAATGGCATCGGTCTTGTCGCGAATGTAATTCACGATGAGCTGGCGGTTACGCTGGTGATCTTCTTCGATGGTGTCGCCCTTGGGATTGCGGCGGAGCTGCGTCAGCGCCACGCGCACCGCCGAATAGTACATGGCTTTCGCGACGTCAGGACTTGAAATCAGCCCGAGCTGCTGGAGCTTCGGATCCCACACGTTCCACAGCGCCATCAGATCGGCCCGCGCTTCTTCAAGCGTCGAAAAATATTGCTTCAGATAGTAAGCCGGGTCGTGCGTCAACTTGGGATCCAGTTTGCCGGAGCCGTGACCGATGATCTCGTGCAGCGCCGTCATGAGGTCCTCAGCCTCGTCGCCGTATTTCTTGCCGATCTCGGTCTCTTCCTTGGACGCAGCGAATTCCTCGAGCGCGCTGTTCCCGGTGGCGTGCGCAAACGCGCGCGTCGTGCCGGTGAACATGAAACTCTTGGTCCCGTACTTCTGGTGGATCTCGTCTTCGTTCGGAAGATTGTCGCCGATGGTGGTGACGTGAAAATCCCCGGTCTCGACCACCGCCTCCACCGCCTTGGCGAGCGGCGGCTTCACGCCCTGCTTCTTGTACTCGGGCGCCCAGGGCGCGCGATCTTCGAAATACTGCGCGTTCGCGGCGATCTTCAGCATCAGCGCGTTCACGCGATTGTCGGTGACCGTGACGAAGCTCTGCGAGCTGCCTTTGGCGCCGCGCGCATCGCGATACACTTCGATGAAGCCGTTGTCGAAATCCACCGTTGCGTTATTCTCGACCCAGGCGGCGCCGAACGCCAGCCAGTCCTTCGGATCGCCGGTCTGATAAAACCGGATCAGCGCGCGGATGGCCTTCGCCTGCGCTGGATCGGCCAGCGCGGCCGCCTTTTCGAGATAGGAATTGGCCTTGGCCAAATACTCGGCGTACAAACCCGGCGGAACGCGATGGTCGGGCGTCCCAGCGCGATAGACCTGTTCTTCCAGCTTGCCGTTCACTTTTTCGAGCCGCGAATTCAGCGGGTAATGCTCGGCGAATTTGCCGACGTCGGCGAGCGTGACTCCAAAGTAGTAGTTATTGGAGCTGGCTTGCAGGATATCGAGGCCGCCGCGCGGAGTCTTGGCGGTGATCATCGGCTCGAAGTTGGGATCGAACAGCGCCTGTTTCAGCTCGGCAAGCTCCTTGAGAAACGCATCTTCGGTAAGATCGGACGCCCCATGCTTGACGACCGCCACACCCGCGTCACGCAGCTCGTCGAACGAGAAATCCGGCGAAAATTTCTGCGCCGTTGTCTCGTTGTGATTCCCGCGGTTGGCCCAGAAAAGTTTCGTGTACGCCAGGATCTTCGGATACGCCGCGCGATTCACCAGCTCCGGATGCGATACGATCATCTCGAGCACGCGCTTTTCGCGCAGGCCGAAGCGTGACAGTTGATCGTAAATGATCGGATTGATCGCGATGGCGGCTTGCGTCAGCCAATAGCCGACCGCCTGCTCGCGCGGCGCAAGAGCGCGGAAGCTGTCCGCTTCGAGTTGCAGAAACCCGGTGGCGCCGACGCGATCCACCAGCGGTCCGGCAGGCTGGCACCACGCCAGCGTCGCGATGAGGCTCACGCACGAAGCGCGAGCAGCGACAGAACGAAGATTACCAGTAAACAAACGATTCTTCCTCACAAACCAACAACAGCGGCGGACCGCCCGAGGAAATCTGGGCGGCGTGAGCCACCACTTCCTTGCCGCCGTCCGACTCCAGGCACTTGTTGAGATCGTCCATGTTTGAGAAATACACTTCGGCGATGCGATATGCCGACACTTTGCCCAGCGGCGATCCCGTGACTTTCGTGAGAACCAGGCGTGTCATGCCCTTGAGCTTGCTTTCCGCCATTGGAACGTGTTCGTCCAGGTAAGCCTGCTCAAATGCGGCCTCGTCGTGGGGCCGTGGATAGATGACGATAATCTTGACTCCGTGCGTTCCCATGCTCGTCGAACATCATGTTACCAGAGTGGCTGAGCTGGCTCAGTTGTCGCGGTCCGTGGAACCGGTATCGGAGGAATGCGCGGGCGCGCGCTTCCGCGCCAGCTCGTGAAACACCTCGCCGAACGCCGGGACGCTCTTGCGCAGCGTGTCGAAGTCGCCTTTGGGGATGAGCAGCACCTCCATCGCGGTCTTGGCCTGGATGGTCGCGTTGCGCGTCTTGTCCGATAGTAGCGCCATCTCGCCGAAGTAGTCGCCGGCGCGCAGTGTCGCCAGTACCCGCCGGGCGCCGCCGTCTTCCTTGACCACGTCGCACTCGCCTTTTTCGATCACGTACACGTTGTCGCCCAGATCGCCCTGATGAAAAATCACGTCGCCCGGCTCGAAATGTTGATTCTTGATGCCCGACTCTTGCAGCATGCGCGTCTGCGCCAGGTCCGGCGGGAACAGCAGGTGGATGAACCAGTCCATCGAAATTCTGAATTTCGATTTGATGCCGGGGATCTTCATCAAGTAAATCGCGCGCCACAGCACCCACGCCGCCAGGCCCGAGATCTTCATCCCGAAGATCTGCGCGACCGCCGAGCCGTGGCCCAACGATCCGAGCGTTCCCAAGCCTTCGAACGTGAACAGCGACGGCTGGCCGCCGCGAATCGCCGCCGCGATATTCATGGCGCAAGTGGTGGCTTCGCGCGTGGCGTGCTGCGCGGTGGGCGGAACCGGCTTGCCCGACGCGGTCTTGATGGTGGCGCAGTCGCCCAACCCCCACACCTGGCCTGCGTGCCCGGCGAGTTCTAGACTGGCATTCACCACCAGGCTCCCTTTCTCTTTTTCGCAATCCAGTTTCGCGATCACCGGGATCGGCCCCGACGGCACCGTTGAAATAATCGTCTTGCAAGGGATCTCGAGGCCGGATTTCAGAATCGCTTTTTCCGACGTCGCCGCCACCAGCCGATCCTTGAGAATCATTTCGACGCCGCGCTTCTTGAGAATCTTCTGCGCGAAAAGCGCGAGCGGCTCGGCCATCTCCTGCAGGATGCGATCGCGCGAATGCACCAGCACGCAGCGCACCGGCTCATCGCGCAGGCGGAGATAGCTTCCCTTTACCTCGCGCACGAAGTTGTTCATCTCGGCCAGCACTTCGACGCCCGAGAATCCGCCGCCGCCCACCACGAACGTCAGCAGCTTGCGGCGCAGCTCGGTGTCTTCTTCGACGTCCGCCTCCTCCAGCACGTGGATCAGATGATTGCGCAGCGCGATCGCGTCGGCCAGCGTGCGAAACGGCATCGCGTTTTCAAGCATTCCCGGCATGCCGTAGAAGTTCGTCACTTCGCCCAGCGCGATGACCAGGTAGTCGTACGAAATTTTCAATTGGCGCGGCCGGAATCCGGGACTGACGGTTACCACGCGCGCCTTCAGATCGATATCTTCGACATCGCGCATCACCAGGTTGGTCCGCGGGCACAGCCGGCGGATCGGCGACACGACGTCGGTGAGGCCGATCGACCCCGAAATAACTTCCGGCAGCATCGGCTGATAGACCCAATAATTCTCGCGATTCACCAGGCAGATGTCGGCTTCCTCGGGCCGCAGCATCCTTTCGAGACAGCGCGCGGTGTAAACGCCCGCGAAGCCGCCGCCCAGAATCACGATCTGTTTTTTCGTTGCGCTCATGAATTCGCCGGTCTACTTGTGAAGTATACGGCTCATGAGCCGCCAGCGCCAAGAAGCGGGCGAACCGCGCTACAAGAGTGATTTGAAGGCAATAGGATAAACTGTCGCTCATGAATGGTATTAGCCGCAGAAACGCGCTGCATCGCGTCGCAATGTTGGTCGCGCCAGCCGTGCTGCGAGGCCGCTTCCCGCTGTTCGCGCAATCTCCCCGCGAGTACTCGTCACGCGCGATCCGGCTGGTGACGGAGACCACGGTGGTGGACCTCCTCAACCAGTTCCGCTTCGCCGACTACGCGGAGAAGCCTCCCAAGAGCGAGCTGTGGCTGGACAAGCCGGAGACCTTTACGGCCGCCGACGCCGCCACATATAAGGGCTCCGGCATCAACGTTTTCGCGCTCGGCGATTCGGCCTCGGACTACGTGGCGGGGCTGCGATTCTTCGCCAGATGGAACGGGTTCCTGGCCGCGCACCCGGATGTGCTGTTGCGCATCGCCGACGTGCGAGACTTCGCGCGCGTGCACGACGAGAAGAAGATCGGCGTCCTGCTGACTATGCAGAATTCCACGCACTTCCGCACGCCTGCCGACGTCGACGAATTTTTCAATCTGGGACAGCGCGTTTCGCAACTCACCTACAACTTCAACAACCGGATCGGCAGCGGCTTTCTGGAGCAGCGGGACGGCGGGCTTTCGGTGTTCGGTCTCTCCATCATGCAGCGGATGGAGCAAGTGGGCATGGGCGTGGATGCGTCGCACTGCGCGGACCAGACAACGCTGGACGCGCTGGATGCCGCCACCAGACCGGTGCTGTTCACCCACGCCACCTGCCGCGCGCTGATCCCGGGTCACATGCGCTCCAAAACCGACGAAGCCATCGGCAAGCTGGCGAAGACCGGCGGCGTGATGGGAATCGCTTTCATCCGATTCATGGTGCGCGACCGCGAGCCGGTGGGCATCGAAAACGTTCTGGATCACTTCGACCACGTGCGCAAGCTGGTCGGCGTTGAGTACCTGGCGGTGGGCAGCGATCTGGACGTAATCGGCCTGGGCAATCCGATCAACGGCGGCGGCTTTCGGCCTCAGAGCCAGCCGAATTTCGACCGCTATCGCTACCACGTGGACAAGGCCGAGCACGTCGCGACCACCGGCCTGGACCATCCCAAACGAATGTTCGATCTGACCGAAGGCTTGATTGCCCGAGGCTACAGCGACGACGATATCAAGTTGATCCTCGGCGGAAACGCGCAGCGCGTGCTGGCGAAGATCTGGCCTGCGGTATAACGGAGGTTCCTATGGACATCGACGAATTGCGGGCCGCGCAAGCGCCGCTCAAAGAACGATATCGCTCGGAGCCGCAGGCGGCGCTCATCACGCTGAAGGCCGAAGGTCGAATCGGCGAAGGAGTGACGTGCAGCATTCAGACCGGGAAGGCGCTGGTGGAAGCTGGTCTGCATCCGGCGACGGGCGGCAGCGGCGCGTTCGCATGCTCGGGCGACATGCTGCTGGAAGCGCTGGCGGCGTGCGCCGGCGTGACGATGTCGGCGGTCGCCACCTCGATCGGCGTCAAGCTGCGCGGCGGCACGGTGCGGGCGGAAGGCGATCTGGATTTTCGCGGCACGCTGGCAGTGGCCAAAGATGCACCCGTGGGTTTCCAGCGCATCCGGCTGGAGTTCGATCTGGAAACGGACGCCTCGGACGAACAGCTCGCGACGCTGCTGCGGCTCACGGAGCGTTATTGCGTGGTGTATCAGAGCCTGCGGCAGAGTCCGGCCATCGAGACGGCGGTGAGCCGGCAATAGCCACGGGATTTTTTCTCGTTAAAATGGAAGTGAAAGGAAGATGCACTTGAAACTCATGACTCGAGTAGTTGGACTAACGGCGGCCTGCTGGATGGCAGCGCTGTGCCCCACCGCCGCGTGGGCAGCGGATGCGGCGGCCGGCAAGGCTGTCTACGATGCGAAGTGCAAGAGTTGCCATGCCGCCGATGGCTCGGGAAATCCCGCAATTGCCAAAGCGTTCAAGGTTGAGATGAAGCATCTCGGCGCCTCGACTGCCGATGTCAAAAAGGTGATCGCCGAAGGCCAGGGCAAGATGAAGCCGATCGCCAGCGTTACGGGCGCCGACCTGGACAACGTGGTGGCCTACGTTCACAGCCTGAAGAAGTAGGCTGCGCCGATCTCGATGGCCCGCCGCATACGGCGCGCATGGGTTATAAAAGAGTGGTGAAACGTGCACCGCTCGTAGCAATTTCACTGTCGCTCGCGCTGTCGTTGTCGGCGGAGGTCCGCGTCAAGACAGATAAGGGCACCGTTGAAGGATCGATCAGCGCCGATTCCAAGATCCGCATCTTCAAAGGCATTCCGTTCGCCGCGCCGCCCGTTGGAGCGATGCGGTGGAAGGCGCCGCAGCCAGCGCCCAGTTGGACAGGCGTTCGAAAAGCGCTCGAGTTCGGACCGCGCTGCATGCAGGCTCGCATCTATAGCGACATGGTCTTTCGAGATGAAGGCCCCAGCGAAGACTGCCTGTATCTCAACGTCTGGACGCCGGCGTCGTCCGCTTCCGCACGGCTCCCCGTCATGGTGTGGATCTACGGCGGAGGCTTTGTCGCTGGAGCCGCTTCCGAGCCGCGCCAGGATGGCGAGCAACTGGCCAGGAAGGGCGTCGTCGTAGTCAGCCTCAATTATCGTCTGGGCGTGTTCGGCTTCTTCTCGCACCCGGAGTTGACCAAAGAATCTCCCCACCATTCGTCAGGTAACTACGGTTTGCTCGATCAAGTAGCGGCGCTCCGATGGGTCCATAAGAACATTTCCTCCTTCGGCGGCAATCCGAACCGAGTGACCATCTTTGGCGAATCGGCGGGATCCTTTTCAATTAGCGCGCTCATGGCATCCTCTTTGACGCGAGACCTGTTCCAGAGTGCCATCGGCGAGAGCGGCGCATTCTTCGGAGAGACGCTCGCCTTGAAGCCACACACCGACAACGAACAAGCCGGGATGAAATTTGCTGAATCGCTTGGGTCTCCGTCACTCGAAGATATGCGCGCCAAGCCCGCCGATCAACTCCTGGAAGCCGCCACCAAGCAAACCGCCGTGCGGTTTACACCGAATATCGACGGTTACCTGTTGACCACCAACGTCGCTTCCACTTACGCCGCTGGGAAACAAAGTCATGTCCCGCTACTGGCAGGCTGGAACGCTGATGAAGGCAACCTGCGAATGCTCTTTGTCAACCAGGAACCGAACGCTGACAACTTCGCGAAATTGGTGCGAGCGCGTTTCCCGGACAAGTCCAGTGCGGTGCTGAAACTTTACCCCGGCACCGACGATGAGCAAGCCAAGCGCTCCGCCCAGGACCTTGCGGGAGACCTGTTCATTGCCTACTCCACTTGGAAATGGATCGAACTCCAGTCGACTACTGCGAACCTGCCCGTGTATCGGTACGAATTCGATCAGGTCCCTCCGGCTCCCCCCAGTGGCGCGTCTCCGATTCCGAACGGCGCCTATCACTCAGCCGAGATCGAATTCGTCTTTGAAGCTTTGCCGTCGAAAAAACTCCCTTGGCGTCCGGAAGACACAAAGCTTTCCGATCTGATGTCTTCCTATTGGACCAATTTCGCCAAGACAGGCGATCCGAATGGCACTGGCTTGCCGAAATGGCCGGCATACAGTGCCGCTGCGGGTTATCCGGTGATGCACCTCAGCGCCAACACGCACGCCGCTCCCGAACAACACCGGGCACGTTACGAATTGCTCGATTCGGCAAGCCCCAAACGATAGTAGATACCCGCAATTCTCGCTGCTACCGCGCCACCGTTAGCGATTCTTCGCTCAGATGCGCGAACCGCGCCGCGAGTTGCGGGATCGGCCCGAGCGTCGCGCGTTTCTTCTTGAGTACCGAGAAAGCTTCGTCCGTCTTCTCGAGCGTGAGCGCGACGTCGCTCTCCGCTAGCGCCGCGCAGATGAAATTGTTGTGCCACGGATGAATGTAGACGCCGCGCGTCAGCGCCTCGGACGCCCAGCAGTAGCCGAGGCGCATGTCGGGATCGTTGTCGAACAGGATCATCGGCATCTGCACGGGGCCGGTCTGCCGCAGGCTAAATCCGTGGCTCACGGCCTGCTTCGCTAAGCCGTCGCGCAGCATCGCGCCGGTCTTCTCGGTCCGCTCCAGATAATCAGACTTCTGGATTTCCCCAAGCGTCGCGATCGCCGCGGCCATCGGGATCCCCTGAAACCAATAGGACCCGGTGACGAAGATCTTCTGCGCGCCGCCTCGCGTTTTTTCAGAACCCAGCAGCGCCGACAGCGCATACCCGTTCGCGATGCACTTGCCCCACGCGCTCAGGTCCGGCTGGATTCCGAGCGTCGACCAGGTGCAGTCGCGCGCCAAACGAAACCCCGCGCGAACGTCATCCACAATCAGCAGCGCTCCGGTCTGATCGCACAGCCTGCGAGCCGTCCGAGCAAACTCCGGTGTTGCGAGCTCCTGATCCGCGAACACGTCGTGCCGGAACGCGGACACGAACACTCCCGCGACATCGTCGCCCGCGGCGCGGAACGCGTCTTCCAGGCTCTGAGGGTCGTTGTATTCGTAATACAGGATGTGCACGCGCTCTTCCGGAACGCTGCCGGCCGGATACGGATTGCACCACGGCGCGGCGCCATGATACGCCTTCTTCGCCGCCAGGATCTTTCGCTTCTTGGTGTGCGCTCGGGCGCACATGAGCGCCATGGTGGTCGCGTCAGTGCCGTTCTTGCAGAACATCGCCCAACTGGCGTGCGTGACCATGGAGACAAATTTTTCGGCCAGTTCCACCATGATTTCCGATGGCCCGGTCATCGTGTCGCCGAGACGCTGCTGCGCCGCCGCGGCGGCCTCAACCGCCGGATGCCGGTAGCCTAACAGGTTCGGACCGAACGCGCACATGTAGTCGATGTACTCGTTCCCATCGGCATCCCAAAGCCGCACGCCTTCCGCTCGACTGAAAAACTGCGGATAAACATCCGGCAGGATCGCGGTCGACTGGTGCCCATACATTCCGCCGGGAATCACCTTCGCGGCGCGTTCGCGGAGTTGCTTGTTTCGCTGGTTCGTCCACATATTCGCCTTGTCAAGCCTAGGATGGCCGTTGTAGGTTTAACTTTATCCTAAACCCGCCGCGGTCCCAGAGGCCGCAGGCGTGATCGAAATGTCGACAACCGAGCATCCGGCGCCGCAGCCGACCACTACCGCCACCGTGATCGCCGGTCTGTTCCTCGGTACCGTCTCGTTCATGATCACCGGCATTCAGCCCGCGCTGCTCGGCGCGTTGGTTGAAGAAAAGCGCCTGACCGAAGCGATGCTGGGCCGCGTGGCCTGGGCGGAAGTGATGGCGCTCGCCCTCGCCGCCGCTGTCGGACCCCGGCTCTTACGATTCGGATCCGCGCGCCGCAGCATCGCGGCCGCGTGCCTGTCACTGGCCTTGTGCAACGCCGTCGTGTTCCTCACGCACGACGCCAATGCCCTCATCGCATCGCGCCTCGTCGCTGGCCTGATGGAAGGACTCTTGCTCGCCACCACCAACATCGCCATCGCACGCGCGCGCCATCCCGAACGCCTCAATGCGACCTTCCTGATGGTCTCGGCGATCCCGCAAGTGATCGCGTCCTACGCTCTGCCAGTGTCGGTGTTCCCTCGCTTCGGCGCCGACTCCGGCTTCGTTCTCCTCGGCGTCCTTGCGGTCATCGGGATCTTCGTAGCGTTTCTGCTCGGCCAGGAGATCCAGGACGCGCCTCCGCGCAAACCCGCCACGCAGATCTGGACACCCGCGGTGCTCACCGGCTTGTGCGGCGTGGTCCTGCAAAACGCCGCCAACGGCGCGGGCTGGGAATATCAGGCGCGCATCGGCCAGAATCTTCACTTTTCCGGCGAGACCGTGGGATCCGCAATCGCGGCCGATCTGATTTTCCAGATCATCGGAACCTTCACTGTCGCGGCCATCGCGTGGCGTCTTCCGTTTCGCCTGATGCTGCTCGCAAGCACGCTCATCCAGGCCGCCATCCTCATCGCCATGGGATCGATTCATGCGCCGTTCGCCTACATCGCAATCTGCGCCGTCTTCGGAATGATGTGGCTCGGCATGAACCCGTATCAAGTGAGCCTGCTTGTCGATCTCGACAAAACGCGGCAAGTCGCGCTGGTGCTCGCGTCGCTGCAACTCATGGGCTTCGGCGTCGGCCCGCTGATCTGCTCCTTCTTCGTCAATCCTGGAAACGTCACCGGCGCGTTCTGGTGCGCCGCGGCACTCGCGCTCGCAGCCTTCGCTCTCTACGTCCTCGCTATGTTCGTCGCGCGGAAGTCGAAGCAACCCAATTGACACGCAAACTATCAGCGCGCTCCAGCCGGATTCGATACAATCTCCAAAGGGAGCGCACGAACCTCAAGCACCACCGCGTGCGAACAGCACTGACCCCCGGCAGTGTCCCTGAGAGGATCATCTATGTCCACGTCAGCGCAGCCGGAAGCAAGCCAAATCCCGGGCGGGATCGATCAACTTTCCATCAACACCATTCGCACGCTTGCGATGGACGCCGTGCAGCAGGCCAATTCCGGACACCCCGGCACGCCCATGGCGATGGCGCCGGTGACCTACTGCCTGTGGCAGCAGTTCCTGCGATTCGATCCCGACGATCCCATCTGGCCCAATCGCGACCGCTTCGTGCTCTCGATCGGGCCACGCGTCGATGCTGCTCTATGCGATGCTGCACCTGAGCCAGGTCAAAGCGGTCAATCCGGAATACGAGACGCTGGGCAAGCTGAGCGTCACGCTCGACGACATCAAGAACTTCCGCCAGCTCGACAGCAAGTGCCCCGGGCATCCCGAGTATCGCTGGACGTCCGGCATCGAGACCACCACCGGGCCGCTCGGCCAGGGCGTGGCCACCAGCGTCGGCATGGCGATCGCGGCGCGCTGGATGGCGCAGTATTTCAACCGGCCCGGGCTTCGACATGATCGATTACGACGTCTACGCGCTGGCCGGCGACGGCTGCATGATGGAAGGCGTGAGCGGCGAGGCGGCCTCGCTCGCCGGGTCACCTGAAGCTCTCCAACCTCTGCTGGATCTACGACAACAACCACATCACCATTGAAGGCAACACCGCGCTGTCCTTCAGCGACGACGTCGCGACGCGGTTCATCGGCTACGGCTGGAATGTCACGCGCGTGGGCGACGCCAACGATCAGGAAATGCTGGCGCGCGCGTTCAAGCGTTTTCCAGGCACACCACCGACCGGCCCACGCTGATCATCGTCGACAGCCACATCGCCTACGGCGCGCCCAACAAGCAGGACACCAGCGCGGCGCACGGCGAGCCGCTGGGCGAAGCCGGAGATCAAGCTGACCAAGCGCAACTACGGCTGGCCGGAAGACGCGAAATTCCTGGTGCCCGACGGGCGTCTACGAACGCTTCCAGGAGCTGCTCGGAAAGCGCGGGCACGACGCGCGCGAAGCGTGGATGGCGAAGTTCGCCGAATACAAGAAGCAGCATCCCGAACTGGCCGACCATCTGTATCAAGATGCAGAAGCGCGAGCTTCCGGAAGGCTGGGACGCGGAGATTCCGACGTTTCCCACCGACGCGAAAGGCTTGGCGGGCCGCGACGCATCGGGCAAAGTGGAGAACGCTATCGCCAAGCGCGTGCCGTGGCTGATCGGCGGCTCGGCCGATCTGGCGCCTTCCACCAAGACGCGGCTCACGTTCGAGGGCGCCGGCGATTTCGAAGCCGGGCAGCTACGCGCGGCCGCAATTTCCACTTCGGCATCCGCGAGCACGCCATGGGGTCCATCCTGAACGGCATGTCGCTTTCGAAGATCCGCGCCTTCGGCTCGGGCTTCCTGATTTTCAGCGACTACATGCGCGCGCCCATCCGGCTCAGCGCGATCATGGAAATTCCGGTGATCTACATCTTCACGCACGATTCCATCGGCGTCGGCGAGGACGGCCCCACGCACCAGCCGGTGGAGCAACTGATTTCGCTGCGCGCGATTCCCGGCCTGATCACGCTGCGGCCGGGCGACGCCAACGAAGTCGCCGAAGCGTGGCGCGTGATCATGCAATTCCGCCACGAGCCGGTGTGCCTGATTCTTTCGCGCCAGAACATGCCGACGCTCGACCGCACCAAGTACGCCGCCGGCGTCCGGCGTCGCCAAGGGCGCCTACGTGCTGGCGGACGCCAAGGGCGGCGCTCCGCGACGTGATCCTGATCGGAACCGGCAGCGAAGTCTCGCTGTGCGTCGACGCCTACGAAAAGCTGACCGCCGAGGGAATAAAAGCGCGCGTCGTCAGCATGCCATCCTGGGAGCTGTTCGAACATCAATCGCACGAGTATCGCGAGAGCGTGCTGCCGCCGAGCGTGAAGGCGCGCGTGTCGGTGGAGCAGGCCTCCACGTTCGGCTGGGATCGCTACGCCGAGCGGCGCGTCGGCATGCACACGTTCGGAGCGTCGGCGCCGTTGAAGGAATTGCAGAAGAAGTTCGGGTTTACGCCGGACGCGGTGATCGCGGCGGCGAAAGAGGAGATTGCCAAGACACCGATAGCCCTATGCGAACTGTGATCGGGTCCGACCATGCCGGCTTCGAAATGAAAATGATGCTGGCCAAGCACCTGCGGGATCTGGGCGAAGAAGTGGTGGACGTCGGAACCAACAGCGCCGACCCAGTGGACTATCCGGACTTCGCCGAAGCTGTCGGCAAAGCGATCATCGAGGGCCGCGCCGACCGCGGCGTTCTGATCTGCGGCAGCGGCGTCGGCGCATCCGTGGCCGCCAACAAGATTCGCGGCATCCGCGCCGGACTTGTGCCACGATACCTATTCGGCGCACCAGGGCGTCGAGCACGACGACATGAACGTCCTGGTGCTGGGCGCGCGCGTGATTGGTCCTGCCATGGCCGCAGGAACTCGTCGACGCCTATCTCAAGGCGCAGGTTCACCAAAGAAGAGCGCCACGTGCGCCGGCTCGAACAAAGTGAAGGCGCTGGAAGCGAGATTCGGAAGCTGAAGGACACGGAAGGAAACACCATGAGCACACGTGACAACCGACCGCAGCGAAAACCACCAATCCCCTGTTGGAACTGGGCAAGTACGGCCAGTCCGCCTGGCTGGACTACATCCGCCGCAACCTGCATCACCAGCGGCGAGCTGAAACGCCTGATCGAGCAGGACGGACTCGGCGGCGTGACTTCCAACCCCGCGATTTTCGAAAAAGCCATCACCGGCAGCACCGACTACTCCGACGCGCTGCTCGAACTGCAGAAGCGCAAGGACCTGGACGCCATGGGCGTCTACGAGATCCTCGCGATCAAAGATATCCAGGATGCCGCCGACACGCTGAAGCCGGTCTACGATCGCACCAAGAAGCGCGACGGCTACGTCAGCCTGGAAGTGTCGCCGTTCCTGGCGCAAGGACACCGACGGCACCATCAAGGACGCGCGGCGTCTGTGGAAGGCCGTGAACCGGCCGAACCTCATGGTCAAGGTGCCGGCCACCGCCGAAGGCATTCCCGCCATCCAGCAGCTCATCAGCGAAGGCATCAACATCAACGTCACGCTGCTGTTCGCGCAGGAAATGTACGAGAAGGTGGCGCACGCCTATATCGCCGGCTTGAAAACGTACGCCGCCGGCGGAGGCGATCCGAGCCACGTCGCCAGCGTCGCCAGCTTCTTCATCAGCCGCATCGACAGCATGGTGGACGCCATCGTCAAGGCGCGCCTGAAAGCCACTTCCGATCCGAAGGAACAGGCGCTGCTGAGCAGCCTGCTCGGCAAGGTCGCCATCGCCAACGGCAAGCTCACCTACCAGCGCTACAAGGAGATTTTCTCGGGCGCCGATGGGACGCTCTCGCGAAGAAAGGCGCGCAGACGCAGCGCGTGCTGTGGGCCAGCACCAGCACCAAGGATCCCAGCTACTCCGGACGTGCTGTACATCGACGAGCTGATCGGCCCCGACACGGTGAACACGATTCCGCCCGCGACCTTCGACGCGTTCCGCGATCACGGCCGTCCCAAGGCGAGCCTGGAAGCCGACATCGACGCGGCGCAGGACACCATGGACACGCTCGAAAAGGTCGGCATCTCGATGAAGAAGGTCACCGACGACCTGGTGACGCAGGCCGTGAAGCTGTTCGCCGAGCCGTTCGACAAGCTGCTCAACACCGTCGACGCGAAGTGCAAGTTCGTTTCGCAGGCCGAAGTGGATCCGCAGACCTACAGCCTGCCCGCCGCCGATCGAGACGCAGCTTCAGGAAGCCATCGAAGACTGGAAGATGGCCGGCAAGGTGCGCCGCTTGTGGGCGCGCGACGCCACGCTGTGGACCGGCTCGGACGAAGGCAATTGGCTCGGATGGCTCGGCATCACCGAAGACCAGCTCGCATCCAAGCAGCACTTCGAAGCTGTCGCGGCGGACATCAAGGCCGCGGGCTTCAAGCACGCGCTGCTGCTCGGCATGGGCGGCTCCAGCCTGTGTCCGGAAGTTCTGCGGATGACCTTCGGCAAGATCGACGGCTTCCCCGAACTGTTCGTGCTGGATTCCACCGATCCGGCGCAGGTGAAGGCGTTCGAAAGCAAGGTCGACCTCGGCAACACCATCTTCATCGTGTCCAGCAAGTCCGGATCGACGCTCGAGCCGAATATCTTCAAGCAGTATTTCTTCGAGCGCGTCAAGAAGCGTGGTGGGCGCGGACAAGGCCGGCAGCCGCTTCATCGCCGTCACCGATCCGGGATCGAAGTTCGAGAAAGTCGCGCAGGCCGACGGCTTCCGCCACATCTTCCACGGCGTGCCGAGCATCGGCGGGCGCTATTCGGCGCTGTCGGATTTCGGCATGGTGCCGGCAGCGGTGATGGGCATCGACGCGCCGCGCTTCCTGGATCGCGCCGACGTGATGGCCATCGCGTGCTCGTCGTGCCTGCCGGTGGACAAGAATCCCGGCGCGCTGCTGGGCTTGATCCTGGGCGTGGCCGCGCGCAACGGCCGCGACAAGGTGACGCTCATCACCTCGCCCGGCATCTGGGATTTCGGCGCGTGGCTCGAGCAGTTGCTGGCGGAATCGACCGGCAAAGACGGCAAGGGATCTGATCCCGGTGGATCGCGAGCCGCTCGGGCGCGCCGGAGGTTTACGGCAACGATCGCGTGTTCGCCTATATTCGCCTCGAGAACGGCGCCGATCCGGCGCAGGACGCAAGCGGTGGAGGCGCTCGCCAAGGCCGGGCATCCGGTGGTGCGCATCGCGCTGGCCGACATCTACAATCTCGGCCAGGAGTTGTTCCGCTGGGAGATCGCGACGGCGGTGGCCGGCTCGGTGATCGGCATCAACGCGTTCAATCAGCCGGACGTCGAGGCGAGCAAGATCGCGACCAAGAAGCTGACGTCCGAATACGAGAAGACCGGATCGCTGCCGGCGGAATCGCCGATTCTTTCCGAAGGCGGCATCGACCTGTTCACCGACGAAAAGAACGCCGCGGCGCTGGCGTCGGCGGCGGGCAGCGACAAGATCGCTGGCTGGATACCTGCGCGCGCACCTGAGCCGCATGAAGGCCGGCGATTACTTCGCGCTGCTGGGCTACATCCAGATGAACGAGCCGCACGAGCAGGCGCTGCAGAAGATGCGGACCGCGGTGCGCGACAACAAGCGCGTCGCGACTTGTCTCGGCTTCGGCCCGCGCTTCCTGCACTCCACCGGGCAAGCCTACAAGGGCGGCCCCAACTCGGGCGTGTTCCTGCAGGTCACCTGCGACGACGCGAGCGATCTCGCGGTGCCCGGCCAGAAGTACACGTTCGGCGTCGTCAAGGCGGCGCAGGCGCGCGGCGATTTCCAGGTGCTGGCCGAGCGCAACCGGCGCGCGCTGCGCGTGCATCTGCACGACGTGGAAAAAGGTTTGGCCTCGAACGCCTGCAGGTATCGTAGCCGATCGTGGCGAAGGCGCTCGTGCGTGCCGCGTTCACACTCGTGTGAACGCTTCGGTTTTCTAAGGAGAGGAATCATGCAACTCGGAATGATCGGGCTGGGAAGAATGGGCGCGAACATGGTGCGCCGCCTGATGCGAAACGGGCACCAATGCGTCGTGTTCGATCTCAGCCAGGACAACGTCAAAGCGCTGGCCGGCGAAGGCGCCACCGGCGCAACATCGATGGAAGACTTCGTGAAGAAGCTCAACAAGCCGCGAGCCGCGTGGGTGATGGTTCCCTCCGGCGCGGCGACGGAGAGCACCGTGCTGAAGCTGGCCGGCCTGATGGAATCGGGCGACACCATCATCGACGGCGGCAACTCCTACTTCAAGGACGACGTGCGCCGGGCGAAAATTCTGAAGGACAAGGGCCTGCACTACGTCGACGTCGGCACCAGCGGCGGAGTGTGGGGCATCGACCGCGGCTACTGCATGATGATCGGCGGATCGAAGGAATCGGTCGACCGCCTCGATCCGATCTTCAAGACGCTCGCGCCGGGCGTCGGCGACATCGAGCCGACCACGGGACGCGAAGGCAAGAAGAGCACGGCCGAGGATGGTTATCTGTACTGCGGCCCCTCGGGCGCCGGCCACTTCGTCAAGATGGTGCACAACGGCATCGAGTACGGCTTGATGCAGGCCTACGCCGAGGGCTTCGACATCATGCGCAACGCAACGTCGAAGGAGCTGCCCGAAGACCAACGCTACAGTCTCGATCTGCCGGACATCGCCGAGGTGTGGCGGCGCGGCAGCGTGGTGGGATCGTGGCTGCTCGACTTGACGGCCATGGCGCTCACCGAAGATCCGAATCTCACGCGCTTCACCGGAACGGTTCAGGATTCGGGCGAAGGCCGCTGGACCATCATGGCCGCCATCGAAGAAGCCGTGCCCTGCGACGTGCTCTCGGCTTCGCTCTACACGCGCTTCCGCTCGCGGCAGGATCACACCTTCGCCGAAAAGATGCTCTCGGGCATGCGCTACAAGTTCGGCGGACACGTGGAACGCGCGGCGGGCGGCTAGGCTACGACATTCGAGGGGAAAACAATGCAGATCGCGGAAGAAATTGCTGCAACCGGAAACGGCGCGGGCGCCGGACGTGCCGCCGACCCGTGCGTGATGGTGATATTCGGAGCGTCCGGCGACTTGACCAAGCGCAAGCTGCTCCCGGCGCTGTACAACCTCGCCAAGGACAATCTGCTGTCCAAGGAGTTCGCCATTGTGGGCGTGGCCCGCAACGAGATGAACAGCGAACAGTTCCGGGACATGATCAGCAAGGAGTTCGGCGACTTCGCCACCACCAAGGTCGATCCCGATCTGTGGCATTGGTTCGCGCGCCGCATCTACTATGTCTCGGGCGATTTCGACGATCCGAAGGTTTACGAGGAACTGGGCCGGGTTCTCTGGCGAAGTCGACAAGGAGCACGGCACGCGCGGCAACTACTTCTACTACCTGGCGACCTCGCCCAGCTTCTTCTCCGTCGTGGTCAAGCAATTGGGCGCGGCCGGCCTGGTGAAGGAAGACCACGGCTGGCGGCGGGTGATCATCGAGAAGCCGTTCGGCCGCGATTACGAATCGGCGCAGAACCTCAACAAAGAGATCCGCCAGGTTCTCGACGAAAAGCAGATCTACCGCATCGATCACTATCTCGGCAAAGAGACCGTCCAGAACATCTTGGTGTTCCGCTTCGCCAACGGAATCTTCGAGCCGATCTGGAATCGCCGCTACATCGATCACGTCCAGATCACGGTGGCCGAGACGGTGGGCGTCGAGCAGCGCGGCATGTATTACGACAAAGCCGGCGCGCTGCGCGACATGGTGCCGAACCACATCTTCCAGTTGATCTCGCTGACCGCCATGGAGCCGCCGGTTTCCTTCGACGCCGACGTGGTTCGCGACGAGCAGGCCAAGATTCTGCGCGCGCTGTCAGCCCATGAGCGACGAAGAAGTGCTGACGCGCACCGTGCGCGGCCAGTACGGCGAAGGCCTGGTGCACGGAGTCAAGGTGCCCGCCTATCGCTCCGAGCCGCATGGTGGCGCCCGATTCGCGCACCGAGACGTTCGTCGCCATGAAGCTGATCATCGACAACTGGCGCTGGGCCGATGTGCCGTTCTATCTGCGCACCGGCAAGGCGCTGCCGAAGCGCGTCACCGAAATCGCGATCCAGTTCAAGCGCGCGCCGTTCGTGCTGTTCCGCAAGACCGCGGTCGACCGTGCTGGAACCCAATCGCCTGGTGCTGCACCTGCAGCCGGACGAAGGCATCTCGCTCAGCTTCGGCGCCAAGATTCCCGGGCCGGTGGTGCAGATCGGCGGCGTCAACATGAACTTCAACTACACCGACTATTTCAACGCCACGCCGCAGACCGGATACGAGCGCCTGCTGTACGACTGCATGCTCGGCGATGCGACGCTGTTCCAGCGATCCGACATGGTGGAGAGCGCGTGGCACGTGGTCGCGCCGATTCTGGATGTCTGGGAAGCGCTGCCGCCTCGCCGCTTCCCCAACTACGCGGCCGGCACGTGGGGGCCGCCGGAAGCCGACGAGCTGCTGGCCAAGGACCGGCGCCACTGGAGCAACGCCGAATGATTCTGGCCGGTGACATCGGCGGAACCAACACGCGGCTGGCTTTCTTCGAAGGCACTCCGGATCATCTGACTGCAGTCGCGCTCGAAGTCTTTCCAAATCGCGGGCGCAGCGGCCTTGAAGAGATCGTGGCCGGATTTCTCGCCAAGCACAGCCTCCAGCCTAAAGGCGCGTGCTTCGGAATCGCGGGAGCGGTCCGCGACGGTTATGTCGAGACCACGAATCTGCCGTGGACCGTGAGCGCCAAGAAGGTCGCGGCCGATCTCGGCATTGAGGATGTGCGGCTGATCAACGATCTGGAGGCGAACGCTCACGGCATCGCGCTGCTGACAGAGTCCGATTTCGTGACGTTGAGCGTGGGCAAACCGGCGAAGGACGGCAATCGCGCGCTGATCTCGGCGGGTACGGGGCTCGGCGAAGCTGGGCTGCTGGCGGACGCCGGCGGCTACCGGCCTTTTCCGTCCGAAGGCGGCCACGTTGATTTTGCGCCGCGCAATGAGCTGGAGATCGAGCTGCTGCGCTACCTGATGGGCCGCTGGGAACACGTCAGCTACGAACGCGTGCTGTCGGGTCCGGGCCTGCACAACATTTATCAATTCCTGCGAGACACGGGCCGCGGCGAAGAACCGGCGTCGCTCGCCGATGAGATTGCACACGGTGATCCATCGGCTGCGATTGCGAAGGCTGCGCTCGCGGGCACACACGCGATTTGCGTCGCGGCGCTGGATCTGTTCGTTTCCATTTATGGCGCCGAAGCCGGCAACTTGGCGCTCAAAGTGGTGGCCACCGGCGGAACGTTCGTCGGCGGCGGCATCGCGCCGAAGATCATTGCGAAATTGAAGGGCGATACCTTCATGAAGGCGTTTCACGACAAGGGCCGCGCCGGTGCGCTGCTCAAGGATGTTCCCGTGCGCGTAATCACCAACGACAAGACGGCGTTGCTGGGCGCGGGCCGCGTGGCCGCGATGGCTTGGACCGCCAAGCAAGTGCGGTGAGCTGGCGCCTCAAGCTGAAACTGTGGGGCGTGCGCGGGTCGATCCCGACGCCGGTCGCGCAGAACCTTGCGTACGGCGGCAACACGTCGTGTCTTGAAGTTCGCTTGCCGAACGATGAGCTGTTCATCTTTGATGCCGGCACCGGAATTCGCGAACTGGGTCTCGCGCTCAAGGACAACCCGGCGGACGCCGTCCGCGACATCCATCTGTTCTTTACGCACTATCACTGGGATCACCTGCAAGGTCTGCCGTTCTTCGGGCCGCTCTACAATCCGAAGATCGCGATGACATTCTACTCCACGTGTTACGCGTGCGCGCTACGAGAGTCGCTGGCCGGGCAGATGGTGGAGCCTTATTTTCCAGTGGATTTCGGAGCAGTGTCGGCAAACAAGACGTTCGTGAACAAGGGCGGGCTGCCGGTTACGATCGGCGATCTGACGGTGCGGCCGTTCCGGTTGCACCATCCGCAGGGGGCGGCAGGTTATCGGATCGAGTCAGGCGGAGCGAGCATCGTGTACGCGACCGATCGCGAGCATGGGCACGCGGAGTTGGATGCCGAGATAAGAGAGCATGCGCAGGACGCCGACATCCTGATTCACGATGCGCAATACACGCCCGAGGAATTCCCGCGCTACAAGGGTTACGGGCACAGCACGTGGGAAGAAGCGGTTGCGGTAGCGCGCGAATGCAACGTGAAGCAGTTGATCCTGTTTCATCACGATCCGAATCACGACGACGCGACGGTCTCGGCGATGGTTGAGAGCGCTCGCGCTCGGTTTCCCAATAGCCTGGGCGCGCGCGAACGCGACATCTTCACGATTTGAGTTCGCCGCGCTTGGCCATTTGCGCCATGTGATCGGCGGCGCGATAGCCTAGCGCCTGAATGGTGCAGGTGGGCTGCTGGCGGCCCGAGGTAACCAGACTGCTGCCGTCGACGACGAAGAGGTTGGGTACATCGTGCGCGCGGTTCCAGCGATCGACCACCGAACGTTTTGGATCGTTGCCCATCCGGCACGTACCCATCAGATGCACGGAGCTGGTGACTTCGCGCACCGGACGCGCGAACACTCTGCACCGCTCCGGCGGCTTCCATGATTTCTTTCTGGCGTTCCTGGATGAACTCCATGATCTTGAGGTCGTCCGGATGATTCTTGAAAGTGATGCGGAGCGCGGGCAAACCCCACTCGTCCTTGAGTTCCGGATCGAGCGTGACGTTGTTCTGCTCCATCGGCAAGCAGGTGACGTGGCTGAGACTGCTCATGATGCGCGGGAAGTCGTGCGCCATGGCCTTTTTCCATTCCGAACCCCAGCGTGGAGTTCCGGGCAAGCCGCGGAGTCCGAAGCCTACAGGAGTCTGAGAGAATCGAGCGTCGAAGCCGGCGCCGCCGTAGAATCCGCGCTTGGGATCGGAGTCGTAGAAATCGTGCACCACGCGGGTGACCTCGACGCTCTTGTACTCGTTGAGCGGATGTTCGAAGAGCGCGCTGACGGTGGTGCCGTTGTCGAACATCAGGTTTTTGCCGACCAGGCCGCTCGAGTTGGCGATCCCGTCGGGGAAGCGATTCGATTTGGACATCAGCAGCAGGCGTGGCGACTCGACGCCGTTCGCGCACACCACCACGGCCTTAGCGCGCTGGAAGACTTCGCGTTTTTGCGCATCGAAGTAGATCGCGCCGGTGACGCGGCCGCGCGAGTCGACCTCGATCTTGCGGACGTATGAATTGGCGCGCACTTCGCACTGGCCGGTTCGCTCTGCGACCGGGATCAAGGCCGCGAGCGTGGACGACTTCGCGCCGACCTCGCACCCGAAGCCCATGCAGAAACCGCAGTGTACGCAGCCGGATCGCCCCTTATACTGCTGCGACAGAATCGCCATCGGCGCAGGAAATGAATGCCAGCCCAGCTTTTTCGCGCCGCGATCGAACAAGACGCCGGACGATTTCACCGGCAGCGGCGGAAGCGGATAAGGCTTCGAACGGGGAGCATCGAATGGATTCGAGCCGCCGAGACCGGAAACGCCGATGTCCTGTTCGGACTTGGTGTAGTACGGTTCGAGATCCTGATACGTGATGGGCCAGTCCTCAAGCGTCGCGCCGGGGACCGCGCCCCACCGGGTGCGCTCGTTGAAATCGATTTCGTGGAAGCGCCACCAGTTGGCGGTGAAGTGAACGGTGCCGCCGCCGACTTCGCGGCCGTAGCCAACCGAGCGCCGGACGACGGCTTCTTCGGATTCGCTTTTGCGGTAAGTCTGCGGCTGGCGCTTTTCATCGTTGGTCAACTGGTGCAGAGTGCGCGTGGCGATCTCGTCGTGCTTGAAATCTTTGGCACGCAGGTAGGGTCCCTGCTCGAGCACGACGACTTCGAAGCCCGCAACGGCGAGTTCCTTGGCGACGGCGCCACCGGCCGCGCCCGAGCCGACCACGATGAAATCCACCTCGTGGCGGGGCTGGTAGGGCGCGCGGCTCATCGGGTTTCCTCCGGATGCGCATCGTAGTAGCCGAAGGGAGGCTCATAGACCATGCGGCCTTCCATGCCGAGCAGTTTCCAGCCGACCATGTTACGATTGCCGCCTTCGTCCGGAGTGGCGAGAAATCCGAGGATGGTATGGGTGCGGATCGTTTCGAAGAACGGCGTGTTTTCGATCGCGCGGACCAAGGCGAGTTGCTGGCCGGAGGTGAGCGCGGCGATGCTTTGTGAGCCGGGAAACATTGCCAGGCGTTTTGTTTGGAGGTCGGCGAGGCCGGTGCGGTAGTCGTCCTGCTGATCACGATCGAAGGTGTTCAGCGCGTGATCGATGAAGTAGATGACGCCGGCTTCGCGGGCGCCGGGGGTGTCATCGGTGGGGATGATTTGGGCGGCAATGGCTTCGATTTCGTCGGCTGCGGCGCGATCGAGGTAGGCCAGTTCGGCTTTGCCCGATGCCGCGGCGCGGTGGGCATGCTCTTGAGCCGCCAGCACTTGAGGCCAGACAGCGAGCAGGCCAAGCGAGGACGCGAGCATCCACTCGCGACGGGAGGGGGCATCCGTTCGCTCAGAGGCTGGCTTCGTTTTTTCGCTGGTGGGCATATGGTAGTGTACACCGGCGCGTGGTGCCTGCGTGAGACCAGCGAACGGATTTGGGTTCGTTTTGCAAAATCAGTCTTCCGCGGCGCGCTGCAAGAAATCCAGCACATTCTTGCTGGGAGAGAATTCGTACGCCGGACCGAGGACGAATTTGCGCAGTCTTGCCAGGAGCGAAGCGGGTGGGACTTCGGTCAAGTCGAAGCATTCCTGGCCGGCGAGCGAGGGCGGCCAGACGATTCGGGATCTCCAATCAGTCGAGCCGTAAAGCTGGAGATCCAAGTCGACGTTCCAGTACTTGGCTAGTTGCTGGATAATCTCGTTGCATCCGTTCGAATAGAAACTCGCAGTGACGAAGTGCGGCGCGCGCTGCTCGATGGTGACGAATACCAGGAAGTAATCGTCGAGTAAAGGCCCTTCGTCGTTGGTGTACTCGGCGAAGAGAACCACGTCTTTGACCGCGATAGTCCAGATGATCTCGCCTTGCGGGCTGCAGTATTCCAGCGCGTCGTGGTTCAGGCGAATGGTAGGTTTCTGGTGAGGCATGCGGCGCGGGGCAAAAAACAAGGGCCCGCTGCCGGGCCCTTGGAACAACCGAAGCGATTTGCGACTGAAGTGCTACTCGGCGTCGGGGAGCGCGAACGCGAGGTACTCGCCCGAGTAAGCGCCGCCGCTGATGGCGACGACGATGTACTGCTTGCCGTTGGCCTGATAGGTCATGGGCGATCCGCTCTGAGCAGCAGGCATCCAGACCGCACCGACTTCCTTGCCGGTGGCCTTGTCGTAGGCGCGCAGCATGGCGCCGCGCGGATGACCGTTGGCAGTGAGCTGGCTATCGCCGAGCACGACCAGCGTCTTGGTCACCAGCAGGCCGACGCTGCCGCCCATGACCGAGATTGCCGTACTTTGATGCCCATGCTATCCAGCTTTGTCCTGGACATTGTCAGCCGTCTGGCCGTAGGGAACCTGCCACTGGATGTCGCCGCGGTCGAGATTGATGGCCGAGATGACACCGTAGGGAGGCTTGACGAGCGACAGGCCATCGACGCTGAGGCCGAAGCCACCGCCGCCACGTCCTGCCGCAGCACGCACCACGCCCTGCCGCAGCACCACCACGGCCACCGCGGCCTGCTGCTGCCGCAGCCGGAGGCAGGAGTGGGCGGAGCAGCACCACGGCCACCACGGCCGGCGCGACGCTGCGGAGCATCCGCGGCGCTACCGAACCCCGGACCTTCCATCTCGCGGAACGGTTTGATCGTTGCGTCCCGACACGTAGCGGATGTCGGTGAAGCCGGGAGGCGGATTGCGCAGACGAAATCGGGGTTACGGCGGACTGGTTCGCCTGCGCGTAAACGATGTGGGTTTCCGGATCATAGCCGGCGCCCGGCCAATTCGTGCCGCCGGTGGCGTTGCCGAGATTCAGTCCGGCCGAGCCATTTCCCATTGATGTCGCCTTCCACCGGCGGAGTGAACAAACCCTCCGCCCGGTAGCGCGAGAGAACGTCCTTGGCTTGAGCGCGCATCTCGGGCGTAAAGTCGATCAGGTCGTCCGGGATTTTGACAAAGTTGCGGGCATAAGCCGGCGGCTTGGTGGGGAACGGTTGGGTCTTGGCGGTCTTTTCACCCGGCACATCGGACTGGGCAACGGGGCGCTCTTCGATGGGCCACACCGGCTTGCCGGTAATGCGATCGAAGACGTAGAGGAAGGCCTGCTTGCTGGGCAGACGCGACTGCTTTGATCGCTCGGCCATTGACGACGATGTCGCCCAGAATCGGCGCGGAAGAAAGATCGTAGTCCCAGACGGGATGATGCACCACTTGGAAATGCCATTTGCGCTTGCCGGTCTTCAGGTCGACGCAGACCAGGCTTTCGCCGTATAGGTTGTCGCCGGGGCGCTCGCCGCCGTAGTAGTCGGAGGTGGGCGATTCCACGGGCAGGTAGACCAGGCCGGCATCTTCGTCGACGGTCATCTGGGTCCAGACGCCGGTATTACCGTTGGTCGCCCAGGAACCGTTCTCCCAAGTGTCGTTGCCGAACTCGCCGGGGCGCGGGATGGTAGTTGAACGTCCACAGAAGCTTGCCGGAGTGCATGTCGTAGGCGCGGACGACGCCCTTGGTGTTGTTGTGCGTGACGACGGTCATGCCTTCCTTGAAGGATGAGCCGACGATGATCACGTCCTTGGCGATCAGCGGCGTGGCATGCAGGCCTGCCTCGCCGGTTTCCAGATCGATCTGCTGGCCGGTGCCGGTGACCATGCCGACCTTGAGGTCGACGATGCCGTCCTTGCCGAAGGTGGAGATGACCTGGCCGTTCTTGGCGTTGAGTTCCACCAGGCGGTAACCGGTGGTGACGTAGATGACGCGGTCGTCGCCCTTGCCGTCGGTCCAGAAGGACACGCCGCGGCCCGACAATTGGCGAGGCGCGATGGCGGCGCGCTTGCCTTCGCGCATGCTGTGCGACCACATCAGCTCGCCGGTCTTGCCGTCGAGGGCGACCACGGAGCGGCGCGTGCCGGCGGTGGCGTAGAGTACGCCGTTAATCGCGAGCGGCGTTCCTTCCAATTTGTATTCCGGACGCGTGCCGAGGTTGTCGGTTTTGAAGCGCCAGGCGACTTCCAGCTTGTTGAAGTTGGATGCGTTGATCTGATCGAGCGGCGAGTACTTGGTGCCTTTCTCGTCGGCGGTGTAATAGGGCCAGTCGCCTTTCTTGGTGGAAGGCACGTAGCCGCCGCCTTGACCGAGCGCGCCGACGGTGATCCAGAGCAGCGCGGCGGCGGCCGGCAGGGCCGTCCAGCAACAGAGCTTTTCTTCCCGTTGTCTTTCTTAGTGCATGTCCTGTTTTCTCTCCTGAAATTCTGTTTTGGTGCGTCCCTATGAGTGGGGACGCGCGCACAGTGCGTGCTCACGTTCATGCCGATTCGGGCAAACTGAACGCGATGTATTCGCCCGAGTAAGCGCCGCCGCTGACGGCGACGACGATGTATTGTTTGCCGTTGGCCATGTAGGTCATGGGCGATCCGCTCTGTGGAGCCGGCATAAAGACCGCGCCGACTTCCTTGCCGGTGGCCTTGTCGTAGGCGCGCAGCATCGCGCCGCGCGGATGGCCCTTGGCGAGTGACCTGGCTGTCGCCGAGCATGACCAGCGTTTTGGTTACCAGCAGGCCGACGCTGCCGCCCATACCGAGGTTGCCTACTTTGATGCCCATGCTATCCAGCTTGTCCTGGACGTTGTCGGGAGTTTGGCCGAAGGGCACCTGCCACTGGATGTCGCCGCGGTCGAGATTGATGGCGGAGATCACGCCATAGGGCGGCTTCATGATGGGCAGGCCATCGACGTTGAGACCGAACGCCGGCGCGGCGCCACGTCCACCGCGACCTGCAGCGCCGCGGGCGCAGGCGGAGGAGTGGGAGGACGCGTGGTGGCCAGCGGAGAATCGGCGCCCTGACCGAATCCGGGACCGAGCGCTTCGCGGAAAGGCTGATCGTTCCGGCCGGAGAAGTAGCTCGAGATCGGAGAATCCCGGCCGGAGGTTTGCGGACCGAAAGTCCGGCGGCCGATGAATTGGCCGCCTGCGCGTAGACGATGTGGGTTTCCGGATCGTAGCCGGCGCCGGGCCAATTGGTGCCGCCGCCCGCGTTGCCGACGTTGATGGCGCCCAGCAGTCCCTTGCCGTCGCCGACCAGCGGCGGATTGAACAAGACCAGCCACGCGGTATCGCGACAGCACGTCTTTGGCCTGCGCGCGCATCTCGGGCGTGAAGTCGATCAGGTCGTCCGGCACCTTGAGGAGATTGCGCGCGTAGGCCGGCGGCTTGGTGGGGAACGGCTGAGTGGGCGAGGCCTTCTCGCCGGGCACGTCGGACTGCTGCACCGGGCTTCTCTTCGATGGGCCACACGGGCTGGCCAGTGACGCGATCGAACACATAGAGGAAGGCCTGCTTAGATCGGCAGCGCGACCGCCTTGATGGCTTTGCCGTTGACGTTGATGTCGGCCAGGATGGGCGCGGACGAAAGATCGAAATCCCAGATAGGATGATGCACCACCTGGAAATACCACTTGCGCTGGCCGGTTTTCAGATCGACGCAGACCAGGCTGTCGCCGAACAGGTTGTTGCCGGGGCGGTGGCCGCCGTAGTAATCGGAAGTGGGATCTTCCACCGGCAGGTAGACCAGGCCGAGATCTTCGTCGACGGTCATCTGCGTCCAGACGCCGGTGTTGCCGTTGGCGGCCCAGGAGCCGTTCTCCCAGGTGTCGTTGCCGAACTCGCCGGGGCGCGGAATAGTGTTGAAGGTCCAGAGCTGCTTTCCGGTGTGCACGTCGATAGGCGCGCACCAGGCCCTTGGTGTTGTTGTGCGTGACGGGCGTCATGCCTTCTTTGAACGAAGAGCCGACGATGATCACGTCCTTGACGACCAAGGGAGTCGAGTGGAGGCCTGCTTCGCCGGTTTCCAGATCGATCTGCTGGCCGGTGCCTTTGACCATGCCGACCTTAAGGTCGACCATTCCTTCCTTGCCGAACGAGGTGGATGATGCCGCCGTTGTGGGCGTTCAGTTCGACCAGACGATAGCCAGTGGTGACGTACACGACGCGGTCGTCGCCCTTGCCGTCGGTCCAGAAGGAGACGCCGCGGCCTGACAGCTGGCGAGGAGCGATGGCGGCGCGATTCCCTTCGCGCAAGCTATGCGACCACATGATCTCGCCGGTCTTTCCGTCCAGGGCGAGAACGGAGCGGCGCGTGCCGCCGGTGGTGTACAGCACGCCGTTGATCGCGACCGGAGTGCCTTCGAGCTTGTACTCGGGCCGGGGACCGAGGTTGTCGGTCTTAAAACGCCAGGCCACTTCGAGCTTGTTGAAGTTGGAGGCGTTGATCTGATCGAGCGGCGCGTACTTGGTGCCCTTCAGATCCGCGGTGTAGTAAGGCCAATCGCCTTTTTGGGTGGAAGGCATTCCGGGACCTTGGCCGGATGCGGTGACGGCGATCCAGGCCAGGGCGGCGACGATAACGAGAGCTGTCCACGGCAGAACGCTGCCGCGTTTCGGGTTTGCTTGCATGGCTTCCCTCCTCACGACGACCGGCCTCGGCTGCTTCAATGGCGGCGGGCCGACCAAGCGCGCCGCTTGCTTGCCGGGCTAATCGGCCGTCATTTCTTATCCGGTTTTTGCGCTTTGATCTGAATCTCGTTCAAGACTTCGGTTTGTTGCGGAAGGTCGGTCTTACCTGCCGGAAACTGATTGGCGCTGAGCATGTAGGCCAGGATCAGAGTGTTGGTGGCGCGGCTCAAGCTACCTGGCCGGCTCTGCGGCATGGTGGTGCGGATGCGTTCGAACAGGTCGCCCAGCGACAGGCCGCCCCAATTCGAGAGGAACTCGCCGCCTGCCAGAGCGGGCGCCGATTCGCCGCCCATGAGCGTGTCGCCGTGGCACGACGAGCAATGTTCGTTGTAGGCCGCCTGGCCTTGCTTGGCTTGATCCTGCGTGTACACGCCGTCCCATACGGTTTGCTTGGATTGCGCGACCAGGTTGGAACAGAGCGCGGCTAGCGCCGCCAAAACGATAATTGCGATGGATGTAGTCTTTAACTTCATGTCACCTCATTGTAGAACCGGACTAATGAATATATCAAAGATCCGGCGTAGTTGTCTTACTGGGCGCAACAAAGAGACTGGCGTACCGCGGCCGGTCACGGTTACGTTACAACGCGGTCATCCGGCGGTTGGCGGCGGCGTCATTCCGCGGCCGGCAGACTGTAGGCGACAAATTCGCCCGAGTAGTTGCCGCCGCTGATGGCGACGACGATGTACTGTTTGCCGTTGATCATGTAGGTCATGGGCGAACCGCTTTGAGCGGCGGGCATGTAGACGGCGCCGACTTCGCGGCCGGATTGCTTGTCGTAGGCGCGCAGCATGGCGCCGCGGGGGTCGGTTCGGCAGAGTGGTGATGGTGGCGTCGCCGGCGATGACCAGGCTCTTGGTGACGAGCGTGCCGACGTTGTAAGTGGACTGGCCGGTCTTGGGGATGTCGAGGCCGTGTGCGGCGGCGTAGTTGCGAACGACGTCGGGCGTGTCGCCGTGCGGGGTTTGCCAGACGATGTCGCCGCGGTCGAGATTGATGGCCGAGATGGCGCCATAAGGAGGCTTGACGAGCGGCAGGCCTTCGACGGTGAGGCCGCCGAGCACGGTCAGGCCACCACCACCGCCGCGGCCAGCAGTGGCGCCGCGCCCTCCCGCGGGCGGAGGAGGTGGAGCGGCAGGCCGCCGTTGCGACGGGTTGATCGGCGCCGCCAGCTTCGCCGGGTCCTCGCGCGATCTGGACGTCGCGGCCGTCGACGCCGGAGACGTATCGCATGTCGGAAACTTCTTTCGGCGACGGAACCAGTCCGACCGGGTAGATGCAGGAATTGCACGCGTAGACGTAGACGGTGTGCGTTTCAGGATCGAAGGATCCGCCGGGCCAGTTGGTGCCGCCGAGCGGACCGCCGAGGTTGAGAGTGCTGATGGGGCCATTGGCTTTGCTGACGACCGGAGGAGTGAACGCGGGGCCCATCTTGTATTTCGAGACCAGCGTGAGAGCCTTGTCGCGCAGCTCAGGCGTGAAGTCGATCAGGATGTCGGGCGTGAAGCCGTTGCGAGCGTAGTTGGGCGGCTTGGTGGGGAACGGCTGCGTGGGCGCGTACCATTCGCCGGGCACGTTGCCTTTTTCAACCGGGCGTTCTTCGATGGGCCAGACCGGTTTGCCGGTGACGCGATCGAAAACGTAGAGGAAGGCTTGCTTGGAAGGCAGCGCGACGGCTTTGATGGCGCGGCCATCGACGTTGATGTCCATCAGCAGCGGCGCGGCGGAGGCGTCCATGTCCCAAAGCGGATGGTGGACCATCTGGAAATACCATTTGAGCTTGCCGGTTTTCAGGTCGACGCAGACCAGGCTTTCGCCGAACAGATTGTTGCCGGGACGGTGGCCGCCGTAGAGATCGCCGGTGGGCGATTCGACGGGCAGGTAGACCAGGCCGAGCTCTTCGTCGACGGTGATCTGGTTCCAGACGCCGGTGTTGCCGGTGTACTCGGCCGATCCGTTGAGCCAGGTGTCGTAGCCGGTTTCGCCCTTCATCGGGATGGTGTGGAAGGTCCAGAGCCGTTTGCCGGTGCGGACGTCGAAGCCGCGCACGTAGCCTTTGTTGTTGCGCATGCTCTTGGGCGTCATGCCTTCGCGGAAGGCCGCGCCGATGAGGATGGTGTCCTTGGCGACAACGGGTGCGGATTGGAGGCCGATCTCGCCGTGGACAAGGTCGGGCACCCATTCGCCTTTGTCGTTGAAGGCCGAGATGGTCTGGTCGGCGTCGAGCTTGAGATCGACTGCGCCGTCTTTGCCGAAGGACCGGATGAGTTGGCCGGTTTTGGCGTCGAGCGCGATGAGCCGGTAGCCGCCGGTGACGTAGAAGATGCGCTCGTCCTTGCCGTCGGACCAATAGGCCAGGCCGCGGCCGGAGAGCGCGCGAGGCGACGATGAGCCGCGTTCGCCTTCGTGTTCGCCGTGGACCCAGAGCAGCTCGCCGGTGACGGCATCGAGCGCGATGGCGGCGCGGCGGGATCCGGCGGTGGCGTAGACGACGCCGTTGACCATCAGGGGCGTGGCTTCCAGTTTGAATTCGGGGCGGTTGCCGAGGCTGTCGGTCTTGAAGCGCCAGGCGACTTCGAGCTTATTGAAGTTGGAGGCGTTGATCTGATCGAGCGGGCGGTAGCGGCTGCCGGCGAGGTCGGCGTTGTAGCTAGGCCACTCGGTGTCTTTGGCGCGCCATTGCGCTGGGGCTAGAGTGACGAACGTCAGGACGGGCAGGGTCCAGCGGGCGAGGCCGCGAATCTTTTTTACATACATAAGTCGCTCCCGGGCTTTTTGGCCTGGGAGCGATGATATCGCGAATCGCGGCGCGGTGTGCGGGAGGGCGCTATCACTCGGCCGACGGTAACGTGAAAGCGAGGAACTCGCCCGAATATGCGCCGCCGCTGATCGACACGATGATGTACTGCTTGCCGTTCACCATGTAGGTCATGGGCGAGCCGGTTTGCTGCGCGGGCATGAAGACCGCGCCGACTTCTTTGCCGGTCGACTTGTCGTAGGCGCGCAGCATGGCGCCGCGCGGACGGTCCGGGTGGTGAGTGACCTGGCCGTCGCCGGCGATCACCAGAGTCTTGGTCACCAGCGTTCCGACGTTGTAGTCGGACTGGCCGGTTCGCGGGATGTTCAGGCCCTTGAGCGCGGGATTGTTGCGGACGGCGTCGGGCGTTTCGCCGTGCGGAGTCTGCCAGGCGATTTCGCCCTTATCGAGATTGATGGCCGAGATGGTTCCGTAAGGCGGCTTGATGAGCGGCAGTCCTTTGACGCTCAGGAGGCTGTAGATGTTCGGCCCGCTTGCAGCCGGCGGCGGGGGTGGTGCAGCAGCCGCTGGCGCGCGCGGGGAGTCGGCGCCGGCGTTTTCACCAGGACCGCGCGCGATGGTGACGCGCTGGCCGGCCACGCCGAGGACGTATCGCATGTCCGAAACTTCTTTCGGCGATTCGACCACGCCGATGGGAACCAGGCACGCGTTGCAGGCATAGACGTAGACCGTGTGGGTCTCGGGATCGTAGGAGCCGCCGGGCCAATTGGTTCCGCCGGCCGCGGTGCCGAGCGTGAGTGTCGCGTAGGGTCCGTTGGTGTTGCTCGCGGCGGGCGGCGTGAAGACGGGGCCGAGTCTTGAATTTCGCGACGTTGGTCAGAGCCTGGTCGTGCAGCTCGGGCGTGAAGTCGATCAGGACGTCGGGCGTGACGCCGTTGCGCGAGTAAGCCGGCGGCTTGGTGGGAAACGGCTGCGTCGGCGCGTACCATTCGCCGGGCACGTTGCCCTTCTCGACGGGCCGCTCTTCGATCGGCCACACGGGTTCGCCGGTCACGCGATCGAATACGTACAGGAATCCCTGCTTGGTGGGCAGCGCGACGGCTTTGATGGCTTTGCCGTTGACGTTGATGTCGGCCAGGATCGGCGCGCCGGAAATGTCCATGTCCCAGAGCGGATGGTGGACCAGTTGGAAATGCCACTTGCGCTTGCCGGTTTTCAGATCGACGCAGACCAGGCTCTCGCCGTAGAGATTGTTGCCGGGCCGATGGCCGCCGTAGTAGTCGCCGGTGGGCGATTCGACGGGCAGGTAGACCAGACCGAGTTCCTCATCGACGGTGATCTGGCGTCCAGACGCCGGTGTTGCCGGTGTATTCGGCCGATCCGTTCTCCCAGGTGTCGTAGCCCGGCTCGCCTTTCTTCGGGATGGTGTGGAAGGTCCAGAGGCGCTTGCCGGTGCGGACGTCGAAGCCGCGCACGTAGCCTTTGTTGTTGCGCATGCTCTTGGGCGTCATGCCTTCGCGGAAGGCCGCGCCGATGAGGATGGTGTCTTTCGCGACGACGGGCGCCGACTGCAGGCCGACCTCGCCGTGCACCAGGTCAGGCACCCATTCGCCTTTGTCGTTCCAGGCCGAGATGTTCTGGTCGAAGTCGAGCTTCAGGTCGACTGCGCCGCCTTTGCCGAAGGACTGGATCAGCGCGCCGGTTTTGGCGTCGAGCGCGATGAGGCGATAGCCGGGCGTGACGTAGAAGATGCGCTCGTCCTTGCCGTCGGACCAGTAGGCCAAGCCGCGGCCCGAGAGCTGGCGAGGCGAGGCGGCGCCGCGTTCGCCTTCATGCTCGCCGTGGACCCAGAGCAGTTCGCCGGTGGCGGCGTCGAGCGCGATGGCCGCGCGCCGCGATCCGGCGGTGGCATAGACGACGCCGTTCACCATCAGCGGCGTTGCCTTCCAGCTTGAACTCGGGGCGATTGCCGATGCTGTCGGTCTTGAAGCGCCAGGCGACTTCGAGCTTGCTGAAGTTGGATGCGTTGATCTGATCGAGCGGGCGGTAGCGCGTGCCCGAGAGGTCGGCGTTGTAGCTGGGCCATTCGGTGTCTTTGGGTTTCCACTGGCCGAAGGCGGCGGACGTAAAGGACGCGACCGCGATGACAATGAGCAGGGCTTGGCACACTCGGCGAGTACGGCTTGGATACATGGGATCTCCTGAACGGGTTTCTACAATGATATCGCGGGCGCGGTCGTGTGGGGCGGGTTCGTCAGTCCCGTCAGAATTCGACTTTGACGCTGAGCTGGATCTGGCGCGGGGTTTCGTTCAGCGGGCTGACGGCGGGGAATCCCGATTGCGTGCCCTGGCGGCCGAAAGTCGCGACGCCGAAGTCGGCGGAGAGCGGCGATGTGAAGCGCGCATTCGGATTGCCGAGATTGGCGTGATTCAGCACGTTGTAGGCGTCGGCGCGAATCTTGATGCGCCCGCCTTCGCCGAGCCACGGCAGGGCGAACGATTTCGCGAGCGAAAGATCGATGCTGTAGAAGCCCGGTCCGCGAAACGCATTGCGGCCTTCGTTGCCGAGCGTGCTGGGCGCGGCTTCGGCGAAACCCGGCGGGATTGAGCAGCTGCTCGCCGCCCGCCACCGGCACGGGATTCGGCAGCAGCGTCTGGTTGGGATCGAGGATGTTGGGGCGATTGTTGACGATCTGGCCCTGCCCCCGGAATCGCGCTCGAGGTTCCCAGCACCGTGTAAGGGAATCCGCCGCGGAAGGCCGCCAGCTCCGCGACGGTCCAGCCGCCGAACAGCGTGTTCCATCGCGAATCCGCGAAGGGCGCCGGGCAGATCCCAATAAGAGAAGATCACGAAATTGTGCCGCTGGTCGAAATCGGAATTGCCGCGATCGGCCGCCGGATCGAACTGCCGGGAAAACGCCGCGCGGATCCGTCGGTACGCCGAGCCAGCCTGGATGGTGGTGAAGTTCAGATTGAAGAAATCGCCCA
Source organism: Terriglobia bacterium (assembly GCA_963792065.1). Lineage (GTDB taxonomy): Bacteria > Acidobacteriota > Terriglobia > Bryobacterales > Bryobacteraceae > Palsa-89. The sequence goes on along the minus strand of CAWBUU010000002.1, from coordinate 505,982 downwards.
CCAGCGCGTCGCTCTGGTTGTCGATGGTGTGGCTCCAGGTGTACGATCCCTGGACCATGCCGCGCTCCATGCGATAGCGCACCACCGCGGTCAGCGCGTTGTAGTTCGACGATCCTTGAGCGGCGCGATAGGCGATGTCGGCGAGGTTCGGATTGTAGCGGCCAGTGGCCGTCGAAAAATCGCGGTTGACGATGTCGGTGGTGATCAGGCGCCGCCCGTAAGTGCCGAGGCCGTTGATGTCCACGGTCAAGTTGTCGGTGATGCGGTGCTGGACGCCGGCGAAGTAGCTATGCGCGTAGCCGTTGCTTGAGATTCGGATCCACCAGCGTCAGATCCGGAAAATCGCTGCGCACGGGCCGGCCTTGCGAATTTCGCAGTTGGCTGGATATGCGGCGCCAGGTAATTCACGGGTCCGGCGGGAAGCTGCAGTAGCGGGAGCAGCGACGTTGTTGGTTCGGAGATTCTCCCACAGGTTGTCGAAGGGCCGGTCGTAGAAAATGCCGTAAGCGCCGCGCAGCAGCGTGCGGCCGGAGCCGAAGAGATCGTAGGAAGCGCCCGCGCGGACGGCGAAGTCGGTTTTGTCGGAGCCGAAGAGCTGCTGATCGCCGATCCGGAGGGCGCGGCCAGCGTCGCGCCGGCGAGCTGCTGCGCCAGGTTCGATCCGGAGCCGAGTTGAACCAGCGAGTCCTTCACAGAGCCGGTATTCTTCGGGCCGCCATAAAATTCGTAGCGCACGCCGTAGTTCGCGGTGAGCCGCGACGTGACCTTGTAAGTGTCCTGGGCGAACAGAAAATATTGCGTGTAGCCGTAGCTGCGATTGAAGTCCGGCAACTGGAGATGCGGCAGCGTCGGGCCGGTTGATCGGCGCGTAGAGAAACACCGGCTGCTGCGGACCAATCCCTTGGCCCAGCGCGAAAGAGACGATGCTGCTGAAAAGATACTGGCCGTCGCGCGCCGATGGTCAGATAGCCGTCGGAGGATCGCAGCAGCAGACCGGCGCCCGCGGTGACCAGATGCCGGCCGCGCGACCAGATCACGTTGTCCAGCAGTTCCCAGCTCTTGTTGACGTTCTTGATATGCGTAGGCCGCCGAGGCTGCCCGGCAGCGTGACCGCGCCCGGGAAAAACGTCGCGCTGGCCGATAGCGTCGGGATCTCCGGATGCGCGCGATCCCAATGCAGATTGTCGTCGCTGAAACTCAGCCGCGCTTCGTTGGTCAGATTCGGGCGGAACAGATGCACGTGGCTGACGCCGGCCGCAACCGTGTATTCGTTGAGCGCCGGAAACGAAATCCTTGTAGGGCGACCAGATGAAGTCGGGCCGCGCCACACGATTGATCAACACGCGGCCCATGAGGCGATCGCGCTGGCTGGGCGTGTTGTAGTCCAGCCGCTCGATCGCGATTTTGCGATTCAGCGTCACCGGGCGGCGAGAGCGTGATGGGAGCGACGGGCAGATTGCCGCTGGTGGCGGCGGGCGCGGGAAATTGCGTCAGCAGCTGGCGCGCCAGCGAGCCGGGCGCCGTGTACTGCGGCACGAAACTCGTCGACGGAACGATGAAGGTGAACGGCGCCTGCTGGCTGCCGCTGTGGAAGTAATCGAACGTGCTCGAGAAGAACAGCCGGTCGCGCAGGATCGGGCCGCCCACGACGTAACCCGGCTCGGTCTCTTTGTCCGGCGTGCGCGGCGCGCCCTGCAGATTTTCCTGAAATCCGTTCGCGTTCAGCACATCGTTCTTTAGATAGAAGTACGCGGCGCCATGAAACGCGTTGCTGCCGGAGCGCGTGATCGCGTTCGCCAGAAAGCCCGAGGTGCGGCCATACTCGGCCGAGAAGTTGTTGGTCGAGATGCGGTACTCCTGGATCGCCTCCGGCGGCGACGACGTTCAGCGGTCCGGTGACCAGATAGTTGTTGTTCTCGACGCCGTCCAGCAAGATAGTTCGAAGCCGACGGCCGCTGGCCGTTGATCGCCAGGCCCAGGCCGCGGCCGGTTGCGGCGTCGGAAGTGACGCCCGGCTGCGGTGACCAGCATGGTGTAAACGTCGCGGCCGGCGAGCGGGAGATTGTTGATCTCGCCCGAATCGATCACCTCCGACACAGTGGACTCCAGCGCGCCGCGCCGGCCCTTCTGCGCTTCGAACGAGCCGGTCTTGCTGGGGTCGACGTCGGGGCCGAAGAATGTCACGATGGTCTTCGAGCCGGGCAGGAAGACGCTGCGGTATTCGCCCGATTCCCAGACGTCGCTGAGCGGCCGCATCCGGAAATCCAGTTCGACGCGCGCCGCGACGGTCAGCTCGATCTCCTGCACTTCCTGCGACTGGTAGGCCGGCGCGGTCACGCGAATCTGGTAGAAGCCGGGCGAAAGCAACGGCAGGTAGTAGTAGCCGGCGGAGTCGCTCGTGGCCGCGCCGGCCAGGTTGCTGCGTAGAGCTCGTGTACGCGACGGTCGCGTCCGGCGATCGGGCGGCCGGTGACCGAATCCACCAGCTTGCCGGAAATCAGGCCTTGCGTGGTCTGGGAGAGGCACGCCGCGCCGCCGAGGAGAAATAACACGAGCGCCCGGAATCGGAAATTCATCGTCAAAGCTCTAAAGCGCCCTGGCGGCACTGCCGTAGTAAGATGCAGGTTAACATGAAGCGGAAATGGAGGCACTGGGCTCTGTGCGCCGTGCTGGTGGCCGGCAGCGCGCTGGCCGCCTGGTCGCTGGGCGAAATGTCCGCTTCTTCCAGATCCTCAATCTCAAGGCGTACGACGCCCACTTCGTGGTGCGTTCGTTATTGGGCGGCCCAACCCACGATTTCTAACATCGTCCTTTTGGTGGCCGACCAGAAGACCTTAGACACGTTTCCCGAGCTGCAGGTGTTCTGGCACCAAGCATTACGCGAATGCGATTCGCGCGGCCGGGCGAAGCGGGAGCTAAGGTGATTGGTCTAGATTTGGCGTTCGGCGTTCCGGTGGACAAGTGGGAGCCGGACTATGACCGACTGCTGGGCGAGGCGGTCAGCACGTCGCCGGTGCCGGTGGTGTGCGGCTATGTGTCCGAGCTGAACACCAATCAAAAGCTCGCAATTGATCCCGATCAATATGCTGGCCGCGGCGCTCGGGCTGGGTGCGTTACGCCAATCTGACTTCCGATCCGGACGATTTCGTGCGCCGCCAGGAGCTGATGGAAGCGCCGTCCACGAAGCCGGACGATCCGCCGCCAGCGCGGTCGCTGGCTATGCGCGTGGTGGAGAAATACCTCGGCGCGGACGCGGAATTCAAGAACGGCAAGCTGGTGCTTGCAGGCAACACGATCCCGATCGCGTCCGACCGCAGCCATCGCGATCAACTACGCCGGCCCGCCCGGAACGTTTCACGCGCTACTCGCTGGCGGATTTTGAAGCGGCCTACAAGGCGGGCGACAAGGCCAAGCTGCGGCAACTGGGTGAACGGAAAAGTCGTGCTGCTCGGCATCGATTTCGCCGACGAAGATCGCTGTGCCACGCCGTTCTTCACGCCGTTCAGCGGGCCGAAGTGGACCACGGCCGGAGTCGAGATCCATGCCAACACCATCCGCACGATCCTCGACCGGAAGTATCTGGTGCCGGTCGCCGACGTGGGTGCGTGTGCTCGCGCTGCTGCTTGCGACGACGCTGACGGTCTGGATCGATCACGCGGTCTGGCCGGCATCGCGCGCGGCGCTGTTCATGGTGCTCGAAGTGCTGGCGGTGATTCGTCGCGTACGCATCTGCTGTTCGAAGGCGGGCTCATCCTGTCGACTTCGGAGATTCTGCTGGCGACATCCATCTGCCTGATCGGCTCGGTGATCTACCGCTTCAGCACCGAAGAGAAGGGCCGCAATCTGTTCCACCGCGCCGTCTCGCTGTTCGTCGGCAAGCAGCTGGCCAGCTCGCTCGAAGAAACGGAGGCCATCGGGCTTATCCGGCAAGCGCCTGGACGTGACCATCCTGTTCACCGATATCCGCGGATTCACGGCGTTCAGCGAAGAAGTCTGCGAGAAGCAGGGACCCGAGGAGGTGGTGCAGCTTGCTGAACGAATACATGAGCATGATGGTCGGCATCATCGTGATGTACCACGGGCACGTGAATAAATTCATCGGCGACGGCATTCTGGCGATTTTCTGCGACGACGATCAGGGCGCGGTGCCGGGCGATCACGCCTTGCGCGCGGTTCAATGCGCCACCGCGCATGGTCACGGCTGCCGAGCCGGTTTCAGACCGGCGCGGGGATCCACACCGGACCGGCGGTGGTGGGAAACGTCGGATCAGCCGATAAAATGGAATATACGGTTCTGGGAGACACAGTGAACCTTGCCTCCAGGCTCGAGAGCCTGAACAAGGAGCACCATACGAAGCTGTTGATGACCGGCGCGACGCAAAGCAGGCTGGGCAATCAGGTGGAAACGGTGCATCTGGGCGAAGTGCCGGTGCGCGGGAAATCGCAGCCGATCGATCTGTACACGGTCGCTTCGCTGGTGGCCAAGGCTGCGGTGAATGCTTAGCCGGTTCGTTACATTTTCCGCGATCGCGCTGGTGCTGGTCCTGGCTGCCGGTTCGGCGGCTGCCGACACCAAGGAGGAGCCGGTCGGGCTGATTCTCTCGGCGTCCGGCGACGCAATCTGCTGCGCGAGGGCACGGAAACGCAGCTGGCGGCGCGCGCGGGCGACCTGCTGTTCGCCGGCGACGGGCTGAAGACCGAGAGCGGTCCGGCGTCGTTTCTGTTCTGCCCCGCGCAAAGCCATCGATACGCTTGAGCCCGTCCGGCGAAGTGCGTCTGGAAGCCAAGCAGCCCAAGGTGAAGACCGGGCAAAATTTCCGAGCAGCCGGCGCGCGCCTGCACCTTGCCGCAGACGCTGCGCGTCGCCGTGGCCAGCCAGCAGCACTACGGCGTCAGCATGACGCGCGGCCTCAACAAGCCCGAAATTCCGCCGACGCCGCACGACAAGCTGCCGGCCGATGTGCTGGCCGAAATCGCCCCCTTCGACGCGGCGCTGGCGGCGGATCCCAAGGATCAGGCGGCGCTGGTCGAGCGAAGCCACCATGTTCGAAAACCACAAACTCACCGCCAACGCGCTGGAGATGTACTACAAGCTGCGCGAGCAGTGGCCGGACGCGGTTTGGATCAAGGCCAAAATTTTCGATCTGGCAGGAAGCGCTCGCCGCATCAGGCCGCGGCTGCCACCGCGGCCGCAGCAGCGGGAGGCAAAACGTACGCGCTGCTGGTCGGCATTTCGAAATACGCCAAGCCGGAGTTGGCGCTGCAGTTCGCCGATGCCGATGCCAGCGTGTTCGGCCAGTTGCTGGAAAGCCCGCGCGGCGGCGGCCTGCCTCCCGACAACGTTCTGCTGCTCACCGACGAAAAGGCCACCACGGCGGCGGTGCGCAACGGCTTTCAGGATTTCTTGAAGCGCCGCGCCGGCAAGAACGATACGGTGGTGATTCTGATCGCCGGCCACGGAACGGTGGAGGTGCCCGGCAGCAGGGACGCGTTCATCCTCACCTACGATTCCGATCCGCAGGACTTGAAGAGCACCGCGCTGCCGATGGCCGAACTGCAGTCGCTGTTCGAGGAGCAGCTCGCCAAGGTGGGCCGCGTGCTGCTGTTCGTCGACGTCTGCAAAGCCGGAACCATCGGGACCATTCACAACACCACGGTCAGTTCGAACGTCCAGCAGCTCGGCGATGCGAATGGCGACCTGTTCGGCCTGCTGGCCAGCCGCCCGAAGGAAGTCTCGCTCGAAGGGCCGCAGTTCGGCGGCGGGCACGGCGTGTTCAGCTATTACGTGATCAAGGGACTGGAAGGCGCCGCGGACGAAAACAAGGACGGCACGGTGGACGCCAACGAGTTGATCAAGTACGTGACCGATCAGGTGCAGACGGCGACCAACGACAAGCAGCATCCGCGCGAGTTCGGCACTTACGACAACACGATGCGGCTGTCCGATGTCCGGAAGCCGGGCATCAACATCGCGCACTGGCAGATGATCTTCGATTCGCGCAGCGGGCGAGCCTCGCTATCTGGCGTCGACCGCGTTCGCCGGCGGCGCTGCTTCGACGATCAGGCCTCGGACGACGTCGATCGGTTCACGTCGGCGATCACTGCCGGGCGCATCCTGCCGACGGATCCCAACAATGCTTTCGCCGCGCTGCGGAGTCTGCAGGCGCAACTGACGCCCGAGCAATATCAGGAGCGCAAGAACCAGCTCCAGGTCGCGCTCGAAAACAAGGCGCAGGAAGTGCTGCTGCGATATCTGGCCGGCGATGAGCGGCCGCAAGCGCAAGCGGCGTTCGAGCAAGGCGCGCGCTACATGGAAGCGGCGCGAACGCTGACCGCAGGAATCGCTGTTCCTGGAAGGGCGCGAGGATTTCTTCCAGGGCCGCGCGCTGCTGTTCGACAAGAAATTTCCCGAGGCGGCGCAGTTGCTCGAACAGTCCGTGCGCATCGATCCTGGCGCGGCCTACGGATTCAACGCGCTGGGCATCGCGTACCTGGAGCAGGCGCAGTACGACAAAGCGATCCCGGCGTTTCGCGACGCCGTGCAACGCGCGCAGCACTGGTCCTATCCGCTGCACAACGAAGCGCTGGCTTACGTCGAGACGGGCGACTACAGGTCGGCGATCCGCGCCTATCAGGAAGCCATGCGGCTGACACCGCAGTACAGCTATTTGCCGTACAACCTCGGCCTGGTTTACCAGCGGCTGAACCGGCGCAAAGACGCCGAGGCGTCGTATCGGAAGGCCAGCGAACTGGCGCCGGATGTCGGCCGAGCCGTACAACGCGCTGGGAACGCTGAAGGCTTCGGAGGGCAAGCGCAGCGAAGCCGAACAGCTTTATCGGCAGGCGCTGGCGAAAAATCCGACCTGCTTCCGGCGCGGCACAATCTGGCGCTGCTGCTGGCGGGCGAGAAGGATCGCGAGCAGGAAGCCATCGATCTGTTGCGCGAGAATCTGCGCCAGTCGCCCGACTATCTGCCGTCGCAGTTGAGCCTGGCCGAGACGCTGGCGGCAGCACGGCGACAATCCGGGCGGCGATCGAAGAATATCGCAAGGTGCTCGCAGGCCAAACCGGATTATGTCGGAGCGCGGCGCGCGCTGGCGGACCTGCTCGCCAAGACCGGCGATGCCGAGGCCGCGCTGACGGAATTGCGGCGCGTGGCTCAGCAGGAATCGCGGAATCCTGAGATCTTCGAACAGATCGGCGATCTCGAAGCCGGACGCCAGCATGCCGCCGAGGCCACGCCGCCTATCAATCCGCGCTCGACTTGAAGCCGGACCGGTCGACGCGCAAGCGAATCGAGAAAAAACTGAAACCCTGCGCTAACGAGAGAACGCCCGCCGTGAAAGCGGGCGCTCTCCTCCACGGCCACAGTTCCTCGCAAGCGAGGGTGCGGCCTCACTTAGTTAGATTCCTGGCGGCCGGGACGGTTACTACCGATTTCCGGGTATGCCAGCTAATGCTTGCGTTCGAAGAACTTCAGTCTTCGTCATGTCGGCGTCCACCAGCACATCGAAGAACCCGATCATCATCTCTTCCCAGCTCTGCTCGCCGAAGCGAACCTCGGCGGTCGGGTCGGGATTGAGCGGGTTGTTCGGCGAATTGTCGAAGTAGGCGACCCATTCCAGGCGCGTGCCCGCGCGAAGCAGGCGCGGCGTGGCCAGCCGGTAGTCGATCTGCCAGTGGAAGTCGTAGTGGCTCACCTTGAGTAACGTCTCGATGCGCGCCGTCGCCCTGGTCGATCAGATACTCGAACGCCTTGCCGCGCAGGTGCATGTGCGGCAGCATGCCGATCAGCAGCGCGTCGTTCGGCAACGTGCCGGCCACCGAGACGCGGTAATTCGGGATCGCCGGGCGGAATCACAAAGCGGTCGTTGCCCATCTGCAGCGTCAGCACCGCTTGCTTGGGCGGCGTTTTCGCGAACACGATTCCGATGCTGGTGCGATCGGTGGTCGGCCTTGCCGGTTGCGGTGTAGTGCATCTGCAGCACGAGGTCGGAGCCGGCTTCGATTTTCTTTGCGATGCCCGGCCGTCCAGTCCTCGTACGAATTGCCGGGCGTGTAGACCATCAGGATGTCGCTGGTGGTGAGGCTCTGCGGGTTGGCACGATGACCGGCGGTTGACGGCAGCGAGAACGTCGCGCCCGTGGGTTCGCCTGCCAGCCATTTCGATCCCGGCTCGCGGATGTACACCACGGCGTGATGCACGGTGGCGCGATTGCTTGGCCGCACTTCCACGCGTTCGATCCACTTGTCTGCGGCGAAGCGCGTGGGCAGAATCACGTACTGGTATTCGATCGGCGCCGGTGGCGGGAATCGGGAACGGCTTCGGGCATTTCGAAGACCACGTCGGGAGTTCCGATGTTCCAGCCGTCCGGCCAAGCGCGAGGCGGCGGGGCATCTTTCGGATCGCCTGCCGGAGCGCCCGCGTCCACCCAATCGGCCAGCGTTTGGATTTCGCTTTTCGAAAGCGAGCGGATCGTTGGCGAAATGCCCGTACGCCGGATCGGCGAACCACGGCGGCATCTTGCGCGTGACCACAGCCTGCCGGATGGCCTTGGCCCACGGCCGCGTTTCCGCATAAGTGCGGAACGGCATCGGCCCGATCTCGCCGGGTCGATGGCATTCCTGGCAGCGCTTCTGCGAGGATGGGCAGCACGTCCTTGTAGAAAACTGGCGAGGGCGCAGCAGCGCGGAAGGCTCGCGATCAAGCCAGCCAGAAAACTAGCGAGCCAGCGACGCCACGTACTTGTCGCGACATTCTTTGGAGCAGAAATGGAGAGTCTCGCCTCCGACGATTTCTTTGATGGAAGTGGCAGTGGCGATGTAGGTGCCGCACACCGGATCTTTCTTCAGTTCGCCGGTCAGGGGAACCTGATTGGCATGCGACGGGCGGTCCTGCCGGTTCGCAGCGGGATTCGCCAGTTGCGTGAAGAACCTTGGCGATGGTTCCCACGATCGCGCGCAGCACCGAGATCAGGACAACGTGAGCAGCAGATAGAAGATGACGCGGAACATCGCCTACTCCGATTCTAACGAACGGAGTTGCGTTCACGGTCGGTTGAAGTTTGAGCGTCGCGATGGCCGACCGGCTGACTGCTGCCTTGGCGGCTATCCTCTTTGCGACGCTTCGGCGTCGATGCGGGCCTGGGCGTGGCGAACGGCGATCAACGCCGCGGCGATGTCGACACCCAGGGCCGGATTGACCATTTCGTTCTGCGCAGCCTTGAGATCCTTCTCGGCCTGCGAGACGTCGATCTCGTGGCCGCGTTCTCGGCGATGTCGCTCAGCACGCGCACCACGTTGTTGTGAATCTCCAGAAACCCGCCGCGAATCGCGAGGCTGAAGCGGTGATCGTCCGGCGTCGTGTAGGTCATGGCGCCGATGCCGAGTTCCGACAGCAGCGAAGCGTGATCCGGCAGCACGCCGATGTAGCCGTCTTTGGCCGGGATCTGCGCGCGGATTGCCTTCTCGCGCGCCAGCAAGCGCTCCGGCGTCGCGATCTCGATTTCGAACGTGTCCGCCACTGGCTAAGCCTCGCCTTGCTTTCGAACTCTTCGGCTTTCTTCTTGACGTCTTCGATGTCGCCCTGCATGTAGAACGCCTGCTCGGGCAGCTCGTCGTGCTTGCCTTCCACAACTTCCTTGAAGCTGCGCACGGTGTCGGCCAGCGGCACGTACTTGCCCTTGAAGCCGGTGAACTGCTCGGCGACGTGGAAGGGCTGCGAGAGGAACTTCTGGATCTTGCGGGCGCGCGCCACGATCTGCTTGTCGTCGTCCGACAGCTCGTCGATGCCGAGAATCGCGATGATGTCCTGCAGATCCTTGTAGCGCTGCAGAATCTGCTTCACCTGCTGCGCCACGTTGTAGTGATCCTCGCCGACGATGCGCGGATCGAGAATGCGCGAAGTGGAGGCCAGCGGATCGACGGCCGGATAGATGCCCTGCTCCACCAGGCTGCGCGTCAGGTTGGTGGTGGCGTCCAGGTGCGCGAAGGTGGTGGCCGGCGCGGGATCGGTGTAGTCGTCGGCGGGCACGTAAATCGCCTGCACGGACGTGATGGAGCCTTTCTTGGTGGACGTGATGCGCTCCTGCAACTCGCCCATTTCGGTGGCGAGGTTCGGCTGGTATCCGACGGCCGAAGGCATGCGGCCCAGCAGCGCCGATACTTCCGAACCGGCCTGCGTGAAGCGGAAAATGTTGTCGATGAACAGCAGCACGTCCTGGCCTTCTTCATCGCGGAAATATTCGGCCACCGTCAAGCCGGTGAGGCCCACGCGCAGACGCGCGCCGGGCGGCTCGGTCATCTGCCCGTAGATCAGCGCGACTTTGGATTTCTTGTAGTCGTGCGGATCCAGCACGCCCGATTCCTGCATTTCGATCCACAGGTCGTTGCCTTCGCGCGTTCGCTCGCCCACGCCGCGAAAACACGGAAACGCCGCCGTGCTTGAGGGCGATGTTGTTGATCAGCTCCATGATGATGACGGTCTTGCCGACGCCCGCGCCGCCGAACAAGCCGATCTTGCCGCCGCGCAGATACGGTTCCAGCAGATCGATCACCTTGATGCCGGTCTCGAACATCTGCAGTTCGGTGGCCTGCTCCTCGAAGGCTGGGCGCGGCACGATGAATGGACCATTTCTGAGCCGTGTTGATCGGGCCCATGTTGTCCACCGGCTCGCCGATGACGTTCATCACGCGGCCGAGCGTCTGGTTGCCGACCGGCACCTCGATGGGATGCCCCAGGCTCACGGCTTTCATGCCGCGCACCATGCCGTCGGTGGGCTGCAGCGCGATGGTGCGGACGCGGCCTTCGCCGATGTGCTGCGCCACCTCGGTCATCACGTCGATCGGCGTGGGCGTATCAAAACCTTCGCTGGTGATGTGAATGGCCGTATTGATCACCGGGATCTGCGCCTCGGGGAACTGGATGTCGACGGCCGGGCCGGAGATCTGAATGACTTTTCCTTCTACGATTGCTGTGTTGCTTGCCATGTGTAGTTACTCCAAAGCGGCGGCGCCGCTCACGATTTCGATAATTTCCCGGGTAATGCTGGCCTGCCGGACGCGGTTCATCTTGAGCGTCAGCGCTTCGATCACGTCGGCGGCGTTGGAGCTGGCCGCTTCCATGGCGGTCATGCGGGCGGCGTGCTCGGCCGCGGCCGATTCCAGCATGGCACGATAGATCTGCGCTTCGATGTAGCGCGGCAGCAGGCTGCTGCAGCAGCTCCTCGGGCGGCTGCTCGTAGATGTAGTCGATCGGCTCCTACGTTGTCAGGAAGCTCCAGCGGAAGCACCCGCGTGACCACCAGCCGCGACGCCATCATGCGTCTTGAAGTTGTTGACCACCAGATAGACGGCGTCGATTTCGCTCTTTTCGAAGCGCTCGATCACCTTGCTCGCGATTTCGAGCGCGTCCTCGTAGCGCGGGGCCTTCTGAAACAGAGTGGTGTATTCGCCGCGTGATCTGGGCGTGCCGCTTGCGGAAAAAATCGCGACCCTTGCGGCCCACCAGCTCGAGCTCGACTACGGCATCGCGATGCTCCTGAATGAATCGCTGCGCGGTTCGAATCACGTTGGAGTTGAACGCGCCGGCCAGACCGCGGTCGGCCGTGATCACCAGAAACTGAATTCGCTTCTCGGGCCGCCGGGCGAGCAAAGGCACAGCTTCGCCGTCCTGGTGCTCCGCCGCGGCTTGCGCTACGTTCGCCAGCATGCGCCGGATGATCTGCGCGTAGGGCCGCGCCGCCAGCACACGCTCCTGCGCGCGGCGCAGCTTCGCCGCCGAGACCACTTTCATGGCCTTGGTGATCTGCTGCGTGTTCTTGACCGAGCGGATGCGCCGGCGTAAATCGATCAGGCTGGGCATCGGTTAAGCCGTGACGAGCGCGTCCTTGCGCTGCGCGACGAAGCGCTGCTTGAATTCCTTTGATCGCCGCGTCGAGCTTGGCTTTCAACTGATCGTCCAGAGCCTTCTTTTCGCGAATCTCCTGAAGGATGCCGGGATGCGAATTGTCCATGAACTTGTAGAGCTCCGCCTCAAACGGACGGCACTGCTCCACCGCCAGATCATCCAGCATGCCGTTGGTGCCGGCATAGATGATCAGGACCTGCTTTTCCACCGGCAAGCGGCTGATACTGCGGCTGCTTGAGCACTTCGGTGAGGCGGCTGCCGCGATTCAACTGCGCTTGCGAGGTTTTGTCCAGCTCCGAACCGAACAGCGCGAACGCCGCCAGTTCGCGGTACTGCGCCAGATCCAGCCGCAGCGAACCGGCCACCTGGCGCATGGCCTTGATCTGCGCGCTGCCGCCGACGCGGCTCACCGAAAGGCCGACGTCGATGGCCGGCCGCACGTTGGAGTTGAACAGATCGGCCAGCAGGAAGATCTGGCCGTCGGTGATCGAAATGACGTTGGTCGGGATGTAGGCCGAAATGTCGCCGGCCTGGGTTTCGATGATCGGCAAGGCGGTAAGCGAGCCGCCGCCCTTCGCGTCATTCAACTTGGCCGCGCGCTCCAGCAGGCGGCTGTGCAGGTAGAACACGTCGCCGGGATACGCCTCGCGTCCAGGCGGACGGCGCAGCAGCAGCGAAATTTCGCGATACGCCGCGGCGTGCTTGGAAAGATCGTCGTAGATCAAAAGCGCGTGGCGCTTGGAGTCGCGGAAATATTCGCCCATCGCGCAGCCGGAGTAGGGCGCGATGTACTGCATGGGCGCGGGATCGGAGGCGGTGGCGGCAACCACGATGGTGTAGTCCATGGCGCCGAAGTCTTCCAGCGTCTTGACTACCTGCGCGACGGTGGAGCGCTTCTGCCCGATGGCGACATAGATGCAAATCATGTCGCCGCCCTTTTGATTGATGATGGTGTCGAGCGCGACGGCGGTCTTTCCGGTCTGGCGATCGCCGATGATCAGCTCGCGCTGGCCGCGGCCGATGGGAATCATCGAATCGATGGCCTTGATGCCGGTCTGCAGCGGCTCTTTCACCGAGCGCCGGTCCACGACGCCGGGAGCGATGCTTTCGATGGCGACGCGATTCGATTGGTGGCGATCGGGCCCTTTGCCGTCGATCGGCTGGCCGAGCGCGTTCACCACGCGGCCCACCATCGCCTCGCCCACCGGCACCGACATGATCTTGCTGGTGCGGCGCACTTCGTCGCCTTCCTTGATCTCCTGGTATTCGCCGAGCAGCACGGTGCCCACCTGATCTTCTTCCAGGTTGAGCGCGATGCCGGTGACGCCGTGCGGAAACTCGACCATTTCGCCGGCCATCACGCGCTCCAGGCCGTAAATGCGCGCGATGCCGTCGCCCACCGAGATCACCGATCCGGTTTCGGCGACGTTGACCGCTTTTTCGTAATGCTCAATCTCGCCGCGCAACAGGCGCGCGATTTCATCAGCTTGGACTTGAGCCATCAATTCCCATCCCCTTATTCAGCGGACTGCTCCGTCAGCTTGCGGCGCAGCACTTGGAGCTGGCCGCGCAGGGAGCCGTCGTAGATGGTGGATCCGATGCGCGCCAGCACGCCCCCCAGCAATCCTTGGATCTTCGGCAAAGCGCAGGCGCATGCGCTTGCCGGTCAGCCGCGAAAGTTCCGTATCGAGTTCGCCCCGCCGGCGGTCGTCCAGCGGCGCCGCGGATGTGACCTCCGCGCGAACGAAACCCAGGCGTTCGTCAACGATCAGCTCGAAGGCTTCGCGGAATTCACTCAGCATGCCGACGCGGCGGTGGTCGATCACGCACAAACACGAAGTTTCGGATTAGATCCGACACGTGATTCGACGCCAGCAGCTTTTCCATGACCGCGCGCTTGCGTGAAGCTTGAATCGCAGGTGTCAGCAGGGCGTTGCGCAGTTCCCAGGAGCCGGAGATCATCTGGTCCACGCTGCGCAACTGAGCGACCGCATCCTCCGGCTTCAATGCCGAGCCGGAAGCGAGAACGATGTCCGCCAGCGCGCGCGCGTACCGGTTTGCTACAGCCGATGGCATGCTTCAGTTGCTCTCTTTCATCGCGCGATCTTGCCCAGTCCCACGCCGCGGCGCAGATCGTGGATGAACCCGTCCACCAGGCCATCCTGCACGTCGGGCGTGATGCGGGAACGGATACGCTGTTCCGCCAGATCGAGCGCCAACACAGCCGCGTAGCGGCGCAACTCGTCGCGTGACGCGCGCGCCAACAGCGCGATTTCCTGCGCCGACTGCTCCTGGATTCTCTTGAGATGCCGCTCAGTCTCGCCGCGGATGCGTTCGGCTTCGTTGGCCATCTCGGCGCGAGCCGACTTGCGCAGATCCTCCATCTCGCCCTCGATGCCGCTCAGGCGCAGCTCGATGCCCGCGGCCTTTGCCGCGGCGTCTTTGGCTTCGCGCGCCGCCTCGTCAAGCGACTTGCGAATCTCGTCCGTGCGGCCTCGAAAGTAAGCCGGAGCGTTCTTGGCTAATCAGGTAGCCGAGGCCTGCGGCCAGGATCGCGAAGTTGATCCACTTCCAGACGATCCAGGGATCGCCAGCTTCAGCGCTCGACTCCGAGCCGGCGCCGGTCTCCAGCGGAAGCGCGCACGGCGCCAGCGACAATCCCAGAACCAATGCCAGCGTCGCGCGCCGCATCAGGCGGTCTTCCTTTCGAGCAATCGCGAGGCGATCTGATCGGCCAGAGACTCTGCTGTTGCCGCGAGGTTGCGCTTGGCGATCGCGGCGTCGTTTTCCAGTTGCATGGCGCGCCTGCTGGATCTGTTCGCGCGCACTCTGCCGAGCCTGATCGAGTTGCGCGGTCTGCTCGGCGATCCAGCGACGCCGTTCCTCTTCCTGCTGCTGGTAGATCTCGTCGCGCGCTTTGCGGAGCTGCGCTTCCACGTTCGCCGCAGTCTGGCTTGCTTTGGCGAGCAGCGCCTCCGCTTTCTGTCGTGTTCCCTGCGTGGCCGCCTGGCGTTCGGCCAGTACTTTTTCAAGCGGCTTGAAGAACATCCACCTCAGGTACACATACACAACCAACAGCAAAAATACGGTTGGAATGGCCTTTACCAGGAGTGCACCGAGATCGCGTAAGGTTGCTTCCATGAATTTAGCTAGAAGGGAAGGTTTAGACTACGAGAAGACGCACGCCCCAAGCGCTGTACGCCTGAAAACCGGTCTCCCAAAGACGTTAGCGTAGCAGAGTTGTCAGGTTAGTTCAAGGCGTGAATCGGCGGATTTTTCGCCGGTTTGGCGGCTACGATGCCGCACAAACCCCCCTCTTAGTAGAGTACTATCTTTAACGCAAGATGGCACGCAGGCGGGGTGTGCGACTTGGATATGACGATTTGAGAGTTTCCTTTTTAGTGGCATGAAACCGAGCGTAGTAATACCTAGGTTCATAGGAGGCCTTGTGCGAGACTCTGTGGCGGCGGACGTGCCGGACCCTGAGACAACGTACAGCGATCGCTCGGAGGCCACGGACCTCGACACCGATCACACCTTCAAGCTGTCGCCCGAGCGGCTGGCGTGGCAGATCCAGCGCAGCGGCATTATCGGCGACATCGATCACTACGTGGGGGTGTTCTGGTGGGCCCAGCGCGTACGCGTCGAGGGCACGTTTCCTTCCGCGACAATCACATTCGGCGAAACCTGGGCGGACGGCGACACGGTGTTCATCACCATCGGCGGGACTGCGATCGGCAAGAGCGTATTCCCGGCCAACACCGTGGACACGATCGCGGCGCACTTCGCCTGGTTCATCAATGAGACGTTTGTGGGCGTCGGCTGCGGCGGGCGTGCTCACGATTGCATGCCTGTCGCCCGAGTACGAGTTCACGCTGCCAGATCCCACCGTGACCAACTCCGGCGGAACTGCCGTGAAAACCGGCCGCTCGATGGAGGCGTAAGGCGACTGGGTGATCGACGCGGCCGCTACGCCGGTACCGAACAAGGCGACGCACGATCGTCTGTTGAACTAGTTGGAAATCGTTTAGCATAGCACCGGCGCGAACTGAGCCGAAGGTGCGGGATCGCAAACTCACGCATTGCCAAGCTGGGCTGAACACCGTAAGATTAGTACTCCACCAATGCGACTTCCTGTTGTCCTCGTCTGTTTGACTTTACTTGGCGCTTCTGTCAAGGCGCAAGCCCCCCCATTTCAGCCGTCGTTTCAGGCTACGAAGTTTCCCACAGGCTGTTCCGCTGGGAACAATGTTCAGATGGTGACGGGCGATTTCAATGGGGATCATAAGCCCGATCTTGCCATCCTTTGCGGACAGGGCAGCACGCAGGTCCCCGTTCTGCTCGGCGACGGCAAGGGAGGTTTCAAACCGTCCACCGCTATAACCGCCCCGAGTCGCATCTTCGGGAATCTTCTCGCGACGGACGTCAATGGCGACGGAAAGACCGACCTGATTTTTGGGCAGCAGGGACCGATGGCAGGCGCTCCGCTTTGTGGTTTCGCAGGCGGCGGCTTCGTATCCGGTCCTAGCGTTACGGTGGCGACGCTCTTATCCAAAGGCGATGGGACCTTCAGCGCGCCGATCCTGACTGACACTCTGGCATTTTACGGCGTGACGGCAGCAGCTGATCTGAACGGCGACGGTATTCCGGATCTGGGCCTCGCCGATTTAAGCATTGGCATCGCCTTCATGTTGGGCCACAAGGACGGAACATTCTCAACGCTGACCCCAATCACAGAAACAGCCTCTTGCTTTACGGCGATTCGGGCAATTGCTGACTTCACCAACGATCGTAAATCCGATATTCTGGCGCTTCGTAGTTTTACGGCCCCCATTTCCACAGCTCTCTTGGTAAATCAAGGCGATGGAGTCTTCGCTCCCAAGTCCATTTTCGACGCAAGTGTCCGCGACATCGTCCTTGTTGCCGACGTTGATGGGGACGGACTTCTCGATTTGCTGTTACAGAGAGTAGGGTCCGATCCGACAAGTCGAGTTAACGCAGTTGTCTTGGGAACAGCGAATGGGACCTTCGGGCCGCCCATCGCTACCGTGCCGCTATTCCAGAGTCTCATGCTCGGCCTGGATCTGAATGGCGATGGCAAAGCCGACATGGTCCAATCAGCTAACCAGAACGGACTCATATTCTACCTTTCTAACGGGGATGGCACATTTAAGCAACTGCCGGTGCTGACTGCATTCGCGGGATTCTCGCCTGCTGTCGTAGCAGACTTCAATGGGGATGGCCGGCCTGATCTAGCCGGTTTTTTGACTGGAACCACCGACATGGAGGTTCTCATCAATACCGCATCGTTGGTGACGGGCGCGGTGAATGGCGCTGCTTTCGCTAAGGGCCAGCCGCTATCGCCCGGATCGCTCGTTTCGCTGTTCGGCAACGGATTCGCTTCCTCCGACACCCTCGCTTCAACCATTCCACTGCCATTCACTCTGGGAGGCGTCTCGGTTACGGTCGGGGGCATCCCCGCTGCGCTCCAATTCGTCAATTCCCAACAGATCAATCTGCAAGTGCCCTGGGAGATCACCTCCAACTCAGCCGATATTGTCGTCACCGCCAACGGAAATCTGCTGCCCGTCTTCCGCGCCAACATTGCGCCCGTCGCGCCAGGAATTTTTACGCTGCAATCGGGCCTCGGCCAAGCTATCGCGATCAACCCGGACGGCTCGCTGGCTGGACCGCAGGACTCGTTCCCGGGCTTGGCAGTGCGTCCTGCGAAGGTCGGCGATCCGCTCGTGATCCTGGCAACCGGTCTTGGCGCGGTTTCGCCCACGGTCGCCGACGGCGCTGATAGTTTGGATGCGTTGCGTTCCACCGCCGCGACACCGGTCGTGCTCATTGGCGGTATGCCCGCGACAGTTTCGTTCTCCGGGTTATCGCCACAATTTGTGGGCGTCAACCAGATCAACGTCATCGTGCCTGACATCCCCGCTGGAGTTGTCACGCTACAGATCAAAGCGGGTGGGATTACCACTTCGGATCAAGTCACGATTTCTGTTTCTCAGTAGCCATCTCGTGCCAGTGAATCTTACTGAGGCGCATCGCCAGGGATGGGCGCATGTGTACTATCGCCTCGCGCGTGGCGCAAGGCATCGGGCGCGAAAGCTGGAAGCCGGACCACTATCGGATTAAAGCGCGCGTTCCCAACGCCGACGGAAGCGCCGACATGATCGATGTGATTTATCTGGAAGACGAGCGCAGCGCGCACCCCGCGCAGGCCAATCGGTCCGGTTGCTTGTGGACCCCGCGTCCCAAAGCGTGATCCGGGAACTGGGGTGGCAGTAGCCTAAGGAAGCGCCGCCTCAGCACCGGTGGAAATGAGAGCCACCGGCGAGGTCGCCTTCGCGCTCGCGAAATAGTTCGTTTCCGAGAGATTCTTGTACACCGCGCCGGCGACGCCAGAAGCGACCGGTCCGCTAACCGGCCTTCCACCAGTGAGCAGAACAACGACCACCAGCTTGTTGTCGCGAAGCTCGTTGTAGGAGCCGAACCATCCCAGGTGCGTGGGCGAGCGGCTGTCGGTGCAGGTCCCGGTCTTACCGAAGATCGGCTCGTCGGGATTGTAGCCGGCGCGGCGCGCAGTTCCATACTCGACCGCTCCCATCATGCCGGGTTTGATGTCCGGAAGCCATTGGCCGATTTCGAGCCGGCGTTTCACGCGCGGCACAAACTGGTCGATTTCTTCGAGCGAGCGAGGGTGTTGCAGATAGTACAGCGTGCCGCCATTGGCGACAGCGCCCACGATCGCCGCGAGCTCGAGCGGCGTCATGTAGATCCCTTCGCCGAAACTGGTCATCATGCCCACGCCGTCGCTGGGCGCCTGGCCGGCCAACTCGCCGGGCTGCTCGCCGTCCAGATCCAGTCCGGCCTTCTCGCCCAGGCCGAACAGCCGCGCGTATTGGATGATGCGGTCATATCCGAGCTTGTATCCGACCGAGGAAAAGAATGCGTTGTTGGAGTGCGCCAGGGCCTCCGTGAGGTCGATCGACTGACGGCGCGTGATGCGGAGTCGCGTACGCTGATCGATGAGACCTTCGCTCAGACCGGCCAGCGATGCAACGATCTTGATGGTAGAGCACGGTTGGTAGCCGCTCTGGTACGCAAGCTTCTGGTTCACGATTGTCAACAGGCGACCGGTGGTCGCATCCGCCACCACGACCGAACCGTTGTAAGGGCCGAGTGCCTCCACGGCGGCTCGGCGCACCACCAGGTCCTCGCCGTCCACCGAATCGCCTTCGGTCGAATCGGCGTAGGTCGGGACATTCCACGGACTGGAAGCCGCACGCTTCTTGGGGAGCCTGGAAAGATGGCTGGGGGGGCGCCGCGCCTTGGCGGTCGATTTCGTCGCGACAGGCTTCGAGGCGCGCTTGGCTGACGACGCAGCCGTTCGTTTGCGCGCGGTGGTTTTCTTCTTGCTGCTGGCCGCAGCGAAGACTGAATTGGAGATGAGGGCAAGAACAACAATGAAACAAAAGATTAGATGATTGGTTTTTCGCAGATACATGCCGATCCTATGCATCACTTGAAAATGAAATTGCAACCTTTTCCCACATTATGAGTTATCGGCAAACTGATCGTCAAGCTGCAGGGGGATTCATCATCCCCGGTCGGGCACGAAGAAGTCAATGCTGACTTGCAGTTAGGAGTCCGATGCGGTTCACGCCGACGCCCCGTGCCATGTCGATGACGCTGGCGACATCGGCGAATTCGAGTTCCCGGCCCCCATCGACGAATAGGACGCCCTCTGGCCGCACCGCGAACAGCGATTGCAAGCGAGCTTCGAGTTGTTCCCGCGCGACCGGTTGCGAGTTGACTTGGATGGAGCCGTCGTCCTGGATGCGAACGACCACCTGCTGCGGGTCCGGAGGAGCGGTCGCGTTTTCGGGCGCAGGCTGTGGTAGCTCCGACTTGAGTCCATGCGTATGGCTGGGCAGCAGCATGAACACGATCAGAAGAACCAGGAGGATGTCGATCATGGGCGTCACGTTGATGATCGCCACGGTCTTATTTGCACCCGATGGGCTGGTCACGCAAGTTTAGACACCGCGGAGCGACAAGAGTTCCTGGCTAGTGTCCGGCATGCGGACTGACTCGCAGCCCCGACCATTCCTCGCACACCAGAATCGAATTGGCGGGATTCTGCGGCGCATACTTGAGCGACGCGGCGCGGCCGATCAGGTGCTCCGGATTGGCGGGCATGTACTCGCGCAGCTTCGAAACGTCTTGCGACGCGGTGTAGCTGACGCCGCGCACGGAATACGAGTAGAACACCGTGTCTTCGTGCAGGTCGGTGATAGTCGCGTCTCCGATGCGGCCATGCTGGTTCACGGTTAGGCGCCGGCGCTGCTCCCTGTCCTTGGGCTGACGGCGGATGCGAATCACGATGTAGACGCCGATCGCTAGAATCGCCAGCGCGGCGGCGGCAATCGCGATCAGCTCAGGCTTCGGCAACGACGGCATTTTCGAGGACACCGATGCCCGCGATATCGACTTGAACCGTGCAACCCGGCTGAAGCGGACCAACGCCGGGCGGAGTACCGGTGGCGATCAAGTCACCAGGCTCCAGCGTCATGAAGGAAGTGATGTATGCAATTATCTCATCGATCGGAAACAGCATCCCGCTGGCCGCGCAGTCCTGCTTCACCTCGCCGTCCACCAACGTGCGGAGGCGAAAAGCGGCGAAGTCGGCTTGGTCGCGCGGAATCAGGCACGGTCCAACGGCGCAGAACGTGTCGAAGCCCTTGCCGCGCGTCCATTGGCCGTCCTTCTTCTGCAGGTCGCGCGCGGTGACGTCGTTGACGCACGTGTAGCCGAGAATGCACGCGGCTGCGTCGGCGCGCTGGATTTTGCGCGCGCGCTTTCCGATCACGATGCCGAGCTCGCCCTCGAAATCGACGCGCTGCGAAAGCTTCGGGTAGACGATAGCATCGCCGGAAGCGATCAGTGAAGACGGAGGTTTCAAGAAAATCAACGGCTCGGACGGAACCTCGTTGCCGAGCTCCTTGGCGTGCTCGGCGTAGTTGCGGCCGACGCAGACGATCTTGGTAGGCACGCAGGGCGGCAGCAGCCGGGCGCCCGCGGGCAGGGCGTCCAGGGTTCCGTGGCGCACGTCAGGATCGGAATCGGTCGCGGTGGGCCGCGTGTTCGGATTCAAACTGTAGCGGATGATTTTCATGGCGCGGTGGCCTCGACTGGATTGGATGGCTCGCTGGCGTTGCCGGACTGATCGACGGCGGTGATGCGATAGCGGTAGTGCTTGCCGGACTCGACGTTGCGGTCCGAGTAAGTGGGCGCTTCGAGGCCCGCGGCGATTTGAACGAACGCGCCGGAGCCTTCGGCGCGCGAGATGCGATACTCCTTGAAATCCGGTTCGGTGTTGCGTTCCCAGGCCATCTCGATGGAGCCGATGCCGATCGACGCAGTGAGTCCTGTTGGAACAGCGGGCGGAAAAATGTCCTTCGGCGTGACGGAGACTGGCCCGGCGATCTCGCTCACGGTTTTGTCGTGAAACGCTTCCACGGAGTACTCGTAGGTCTTGCCATATTCGGTGGTGGCGTCGACGTAGCCCGGCTGATCGACGGTGGCAACTCGGACGGCATCTTGTCATCGCCGGTCTTGCGATAAACGCGAAACTGGTTCGCGCCCGCGGCTTTCCAACTGATCGAGACGCCGCGCGGCACGGCCTCGGCCCTCACATTCGCCGGCACTGCGAGCGGCTGCTCGACTTTCAGAGTGATCAGGTTCGACCAGCCCGAATAGCGGCCCTTGGTATTCGCGAGACGGACGCCGACGATGACGTCCTGTCCGATGAACTGCGGCACGGGCACGGGCGGAACGCGAAACGGCCCCGGACCTGAGGGCGGCGGAACATCGATGCGCGTCGCGGTGGAAGCCCAGCGGTCGGCTTCAAAGCCCGGCCCTTGATTCGGGCCGATTCGCAGTTCGACGGCGCCGATGGTCTTCACCACCAGACCTTCGGTGGTCAACGCAGGAATCGTGAAGTTGATGTCGATGCGGTTGCCGCGTTCGACGGCCGTCAAGTCGGCGACAGGCGTCGGAATATTGATCGCCGGGTACAGCGGCTCGCCGATGGAGCCGCACCCAATGGTGAACGCGCACGCGATCACCAAGAGCAACAGAGCCAACGCGCGCATCTAGAGAATGTACCGGCTCAGGTCCTGATCTTTGACGATGTCGGCGAGTTGCTTGCGCACGTAGGCGGCGTCGATCCGCATGTTCTTCTTCTTGAGATCCGGGCCGGCGAAGGAGATCTCCTCCAGCAGCTTTTCCATGATGGTGTGCAGCCGGCGCGCGCCGATGTTTTCCGAGCCTTCGTTTACGCGTGCGGCGTAGCGCGAGATCTCCTCGACGGCGTCGTCGGTGAAGGTGAGCTTGATGCCCTCGGTATCCATCAAAGCCATGTACTGCTTCACCAGCGCGTTCTTGGGTTCGCGCAGGATGCGGATGAAGTCGGCTTCGGTGAGCGATTTGAGCTCGACGCGGATCGGGAAGCGGCCTTGCAGTTCGGGGATCAGGTCGCTGGGCTTGGAGACGTGGAACGCGCCCGCTGCGACGAACAGAATGTGATCGGTGCGCACGAAGCCGTGGCGCGTGTTCACGGTGGTTCCTTCGACGATGGGGAGGATGTCGCGCTGGACGCCTTCGCGGCTGACGTCCGGACCGTGCCCCGATTCGCGGCCGGCGATCTTGTCGATCTCGTCGAGGAAGATGATGCCGCTGCGCTCGACGCGTTCCAGCGCCACGCGGGTCACCTGATCCATGTCGATGAGCTTCTGTTCCTCTTCCTGAACCAGGTATTCGGCGGCTTCGGCGACGCGCATCTTGCGCTTGCGTGTGCGCTGGCCGAACAATCCGGGCAGGACGTCCTTCAGATTGACGTCCATCTCTTCGAGGCCGGTGTTCGATGGAGATTTCGAACGTCGGGCCGCGCTCGCGGACATCGATTTCGACGAGGCGCTCGTCGAGCTTTGCCGGCGCGCAGCTTCTCGCGCAGTTTTTCGCGCGTGCGCTCGGCGCTTTCCGATGCTTCGGGCTGCGGGGGCATGAGCAGATCGAGCAGTCGCTCCTCGGCGTTGCGCTCGGCGCGGTCGGCCACTTCTTCCAGGCGCTCTTCGCGCACCATGTCGATGGAGATATCCACCAGGTCGCGAATCATGGCTTCGACGTCGCGGCCCACGTAGCCCACTTCGGTGAACTTGCTGGCTTCCACTTTGAGGAACGGCGAATTGGCGAGCTTGGCGAGGCGGCGCGCGATCTCGGTTTTGCCGACGCCGGTGGGGCCGATCATGAGGATGTTCTTGGGCATCACCTCGTCGGCCATGTCGGGATCGAGTTTCTGGCGGCGGATGCGATTGCGCAGCGCGATGGCGACGGCGCGCTTGGCGTCAGCCTGGCCGATGACGTACTTGTCGAGCTCCGTGACGATTTCGCGCGGCGTCAGCTCATCGAGCAGCGGCGATTCGTCGAGCGCCTGGCCAGGCAGGAAGATCACCATCAGCCCAGCTCCTCGAAACTAAACGTCTGGTTGGTGTAGATGCAGATCTCTCCGGCGATCTTCATGGCCTTCTCGGCGATTTCTTTCGCTCCCAGTTTAGTATTTTCGAGCAGCGCCGTCGCCGCGGCCTTGGCGAAGGGTCCGCCGGAGCCGATGGATGCGACGTCGTTGTCGGGCTCGATGACGTCGCCGTTGCCGCTGACGATGTAGGTATTTTGAAGGTCGGCCACCAGCAGCAACGCTTCGAGATGGCGCAGCACGCGATCGGTGCGCCACTCTTTGGCGAGCTCGACAACGGCGCGCGGCAAGTTGCCGTTGTGCTGCTCGAGCTTGGCTTCGAATCGGGAGAACAGCGCGAAGGCATCGGCGGTGGAGCCGGCGAAGCCCGCGAGGATCCGGTCGTTGTAGAGCCGCCGCAGCTTGCGTGCGGACGATTTCAGGACTTCCTGGCCGAGCGTGACCTGCCCGTCGCCCGCCAGGATAACCTTGCCGTTGCGGCGAACGCACAGGATGGTGGTGGAACGTACCTTTGCTTTCATCGAAGATCTCTCGGCTTTCAGTTCAGCGCGGACAGCGCTGCGATAGCGGTGGAAATTTCATTCTAGCGCAGTGGGGAACTGCGCCGGTTACTGTTGCGGCGGAGGCGATGGTCGCCGGATGGTGTCGTCAACGGTAGCGATCAGAGCGTTCAGGCGTTCGTCGGTGTGCTGCTGCGATTCGGCCAACTGCCGGAGCGCTTCGTCGGTGCGGTCTTGGGAGGCTTTCTGGTGCTCCGCGAGGTCCGCGAGTTGGTCGGCCAGCTCGCTAACGCGATCTTGCGTTTCGATCTGCGCTTCCGCCAATCGGTTGACCTGGCCCGCAATCAGGCGGGTGACTTCCGTGAGCGAGGCAACGCTCGCCGTCAAGGTTATCACAGCGCCTTCCAGCCGGTCGATTCTGCCGCTGCCGTTTGGTTCCGCCATCTATCGAAATTATCCGCTATTTCGGCGCCGTCACGTACGTGCGCCACATCTTGCCGAACTCCGTGAACGCCGCTGGCTTTCGCTTTCCCATCAACATCCGCACCAGCTCCACGGCGGCCCAGACGAAGTACGCTGCCGTGATCCAAACGTGCACGTGACCGGCGATCGATCCCCAGAACGCGGTGTCCGGTGAAATCGCGGAGAAAACGAACTGCACGAACCAAAGCGCGAAGAGCGATCCGGCTTCCCACCACGCCAGCTCCATGTTCATGAGGAACAGCAGGCCCACCAACTGCTGGCCCATGGTCATGAGCACCTCGAGCTCCTGTTGATCGTCCATCGGTAGCGCAGTGATGTGCCCGGCGCCGAGCGACAGGACTACGGGCAGCATGGCCATCAGCAGCGTCCACTGGTTGATATTACTCGACACCATGTTCATCAGCGCCATGGGTGCGCGATAGACCGTCCGCGCCCAATAGAACGTGGAGAGAAACTCAGGAAATTCCGAGACGAACGGCGCCACCCACTGGATGAAGACGAAGCTTGGCAGTCCGATGCTCATGGAAATCGCAAACAGGCTGCCGACGAACGGGTCGGTCGCAAGGTAGATCAGAAGGCCGCCTAGCAGGAACAGACCGCCGATCAGGGCGATGCGGCGGCGGCGCGGCGACAGCACGATGGCGCGAGGGATGCGCTCCAGTTCGTCGATACCTTCTTCTTCCTGCGGCGGCATGCGGCCGAGCAGTGCGAGATAGGCGGCGTAGATCGCGATCAGGATCAGAGCATCGAAAACATTCAGCGATCTCTTCAAGTAGACGACGCCGGCGTAGATCAACGCGGGGATCAGGCCCACCACTTGAACGCTCTGCTCGCCGTGCAGCGAAATGCGGCGCAATGGCTTGCCTTCGCGTTTGCGATGGACCACGGCCGCGGCGAAGTAGATCATCGGCCAGCCGAGTCCGGTGAGCAGGCGCAGCGCGCCGGTGAGATTGGCGAACAGATAGGGGAGTTGCTGGCGCCATGCGAGCACGGCTTCGACCGCAAACTCGGGCAGCGTCTGCATCCACGCCAGGATCGCGAGCGCGACGCCTTGCGCGACGAAAAACTGCGCGGACTCGGCCGCCCACGCGATCACCATCGCGGCCAGCAGGATTGCGGGCGCGGCCCACAAAATTGTCACTGGGCTGCGTTCGCGGATGGAAGGCTCTGCCGCCAGAAGCAGAAGCGGCGCAAACCGAATTGCTCTCGACATGCGCTATTGGAACCTCACCTCGCAATCGCGCGAAATCACGGAGTGCTTCGCGAATGCGTCGTCTTTGTTAGCGAAGTCGATCCGGTAGTGCGCGCCCCGGCTTTCGCGGCGGGCCAACGCACACGTCGCGATGAGACGAGCGACCGCGTGCATGTTGCGGAGTTCGTAGTCGGCTACGGACGAACAGGGCTGCGCGGCGATGTCCTGATCGAGTTTTTCGATCGTGGCGGCGAGGCCGGCGCCGGTTCGGGCGATACCGCAGTGCTGCCAGGCGAGCGCGCGCAGCTCGGGCTCGGAGATGTGCGGGCGCCTAGCCGGATCAATGCGGGCAGGCGTGCCGTCGTGCGCGGATTCGCGCATCGCGCGCCCGGCTCTAGCTCCATACACCAGTCCTTCGAGCAGCGAATTGCTGGCCAGCCGGTTCGCGCCGTGAACGCCGGTGCAAGCCGCTTCGCCGGCTGCGAATAGTCCTGCGATGCTGGTTCGCCCGTCGAGATCCGTGCGGACCCCGCCCATGGCGTAGTGCGCGGCCGGATGCACGGGAGCGGGATCGGTGGCCAGATCGACGCCGTATCGCAAACAGGTTTCGTAGATGCGCGGGAAACGCGCGTGAAGCTGCTCGCGGCCGAAATGCGTCAGGTCCAGAAACACCTGCTGGCCGGTGCGTTCGATTTCACTGACGATCGCGCGAGCCACGATATCCCGCGCCGCCAGCTCACGCATGGGATGATAGCGTTCCATGAAGCGCTCTCCCGTCGCGTTTCTCAAGATGGCGCCTTCGCCGCGCAGAGCTTCGGAGAGCAGGAAGCGCGGCGCACCTGGGATGTACAGGGCAGTGGGATGGAACTGAACGAACTCGATGTCGCTGATTTCGGCGCCGGCGCGATAGGCCGCCGCAACACCGTCACCGGTGGCGACGTCGGGATTGGTGGTATCGCGAAAGACGCGGCCCAGTCCGCCGGTGGCCAGCAACACGGCTCGGGCGCAAACGCCAAGTAACTCTCCCGAAGCTGCGTCGAACACCTGGGCGCCCGCAATGCCGCCCCGGGAGCCCGGCAAGAGGTCGGTCATCGCGCCGAAGCTGCGAAACTCGACGTTGGGAAGCGACGCCGCCTTGCGCGCCAGGGTTCGCGCGATCTCATGGCCGGTGGAATCGCCGTGCGCATGTAACACGCGGCTGCGGCTGTGCGCGCCTTCGCGAGCGAAGAGTAGCTTGGAACCTTCGCGATCGAACTCGGCGCCCCAGGCGATCAGCTCCTCGACGCGCGCCGGTCCTTCTTCCACCAGCGTGCGGACCGCGCCGGGGTCGCAGATTCCGTCGCCGGCGAGTAGCGTGTCCTGCTCGTGCAGAGAAACTTCGTCATCGTCGGCGAGAGCCGCCGCGATTCCGCCTTGCGCGTATTCCGACGACGATTCTTGCAAGCTGTTCTTGGTGACAACGAGAACATGTCCGGCGTCGGCCAGCTCGATGGCGGCGCGCAGACCCGCGACACCGGCGCCGATCACCAGAAAATCGGGAGTGCTTTGCTGGGGGAGGGCTGGAATAACCACATGGTACAACGATTGTATGCCGTCCTTCGCGGTGGAAACCCCGGCGCGCTGCTATTCGATCATCGTCGAGCGCGGGTGTCTCAAGAGGCTGCGCGACTACATCCCGGCTCGCGCCGGAAAAGTTTTTGTGGTCACCACCGAAGACGTGTGGCGCTGGTACGGAGACATCCTGAAGTCTGCGCTCGGGAATCTTCCGCATGAGGTCTTGTTTTTTCCCGGTGGCGAGTCGCGCAAGCGGATGGTTGAAGTCGAAGCTCTGGCCGAGCAGATGGTGGAGCGCGGCGGCGACCGATCGAGCATTGTAGTCGCGTTCGGAGGCGGCATTCTGACCGACGTAGCCGGATTCCTCGCCGCGATCTTCATGCGTGGCATTCCGGTGATCCAGATTCCAACCACGCTGCTCGCTCAGGTGGACGCGGCCATCGGCGGAAAAACCGGAGTCAACCTGGTGGCGGGGAAAAACCTGGTCGGCAGTTTTCACCAGCCGCTGGCGGTGCTGATCGAACCCGCGGTGCTCGATTCGCTGCCCGAGCGCGAATACCGCGCGGGGCTGTTCGAGATCATCAAGCACGGCGTGATCGGCGATCCGGATCTGTTCTGGATGATGCGCCGCGAGCCGCAGCGTGTGATGTCGCATGCAGCGGATGTCGTCGACCGCATGATCTGCGATTCGGTGAGGCTGAAGGCCGACGTTGTTTCCGGCGACGAGAAAGAGGAAGACCGCCGGCGCATCCTGAATTTCGGCCACACCTTCGGCCACGCACTGGAGGCGGAAACCGGTTATACGCGCTTTTTGCACGGCGAAGCGGTGGCCTGGGGAATGAAAGCGGCCGCGTTGCTCGGCGAGATGGAACGGATACTTGCGCCCGATGATCGCGCCGAGATCGTCGAGTGCGTCAATTCCTACGGGCCCTTTCCTGTCGTCACGGGAATCGATCCGCGGCGGCTCGCGGCGCGCCTCAAGAGCGACAAGAAAACCGTAAAGGGCCAGATCCACTTCGTGCTGCCGGAACGCATCGGCGCAGTGAAGATCACGGCCGACGTCGACGAACGCGCGGTGCTGGCGGCGATCGAGGAAGCGCTGGCTTGTTGACGCGCACCACGGCCGGCCAGGGAACCACGCCCGCCGGAATCGAAGACGAGCAGCAGGCTGCATCCTGGATTCGCGGGATGTTCGGCCAGATCGCGCCGCGCTACGATCTGCTGAACCACCTGCTGTCGCTCAACATCGACAAATACTGGCGCGGGCGCACCGTAAAGCAGGTCGCGCATATCCTCGCCAACCCCGACGCCCGTGTTCTGGATGTCGCCTGCGGCACCGGTGACCTGATGCTCGCGCTCGCATCGCGCGGCGGCGCCACCGTCTATGGCAGCGACTTCTGTCATCCGATGCTAGTGGCAGCGCATCGCAAGGCGTGTGACCGCCAATCGCGTGCAACGCTGTTCGAGTCGGACGCGCTCAAGCTCCCTCTCGCCGATGCGTCGCTCCACCTGGTGACCATCGCATTCGGCTTCCGCAATCTTGCCAATTACCGGCACGGCCTCGACGAACTGCGACGGGTTCTCAAACCCGGCGCAACCGCGGCGATCCTCGAATTCTCCACGCCCCCCAACGCAGCGCTTGCCCGCCTGTACAGCTATTATTCGCGCGCGATCCTCCCCACCATCGGCGGATGGATCTCGGGATCGAAGGAAGCTTATTCGTATCTGCCTGAGTCGGTGCGCAAGTTTCCGGACGCCGGCGAGCTAGCGGACCAGATGCGTGCCGCCGGATTTTCCAACGTCCGCTTTCAACGCATGACCGCGGGCGTCGTCGCGCTGCACTTGGGCGAGCGGAGTTGATGACGTGGGAACCTTTGCGCTGGCCGCCCCCACCATCTGTTGCACCGTGATCGACGCCAACGCCAGCGTCAAGCCGATCATGACCACGACCGCGACCCACGCCACGGCATTGTAGAGCGGCGAATTGGTCCACTCCTTCATGAGGCTCTTCTTGTTGATGAGCATCACCATGTAGATGAGCACCACCGGCAGCACCACACCGTTGACCACCTGCGAGAACAGGATCATCTTCACCAGCGGAAAATTCGGCCACAGGATTACGCCGCCGCCCACCACGATCAGCAGCGTGAAGAGCCAGTAGAACACCGGAGCCTCGCTGAATCGCTTGTCGACACCGGACTCGAAGCCCAAGCCTTCGCAGACGGTGAAGACAGTGGAGAGCGGCAGAATGCAGGCAGCGAAGAACGAAGCATTGAAGAGGCCCGCGCTGAACAGCAGCGACGCATAGTTGCCGAAAGGCTTCAACGCCTTGGCTGCGTCGGTAGCATCGTTGATGTCCTGCGGTCCGTTCGCCCAGATTGCTCCGGCGCACGCCACGATGATGAAGAACGCCACCACGATCGCCATCACGCAGCCGACGATCACTTCGACGCGCGATTGCGCGTACTCTTTCGCCGTGACACCCTTTTCGACGATCGCCGACTGCAGGTAAAACTGCATCCAGGGCGCGATCGAAGTCCCCACCATCGCGATCAGCATGGTGATGTAGCCGGTATCGAACATCAGGATCGGCTTGACGGTGTAAATGGCCGCTTCGTTCCAGTCAGGCTTCACCAGCACCGCCGAAATGATGTACGTGACATAGAGTGTGCAGGCCGCGAGAAACACTTTTTCGACGGTTCGGTAACTTCCGCGGACCACCAGAAGCCAAACCGCGACTGCGCAGATCGGGACGGAAATGTAACGGCTGATGTGGAACAACTCGAGCGAGCTGGCGATCCCGGCGAATTCCGCGACCACGTTTGTGAAATTCGTCACCACCAGCGCGATCATCATGAAGAACGTGGTGCGCAGCCCGAACTCTTCGCGGATCAGATCCGACAGGCCCTTGCCGGTGACCGCGCCCATGCGCGAACACATCTCCTGCGTGACGATGAGCAGCAGCGTGATGGGGATCAGCGTCCACAGCGGCAGGTAGCCGTACTTCGCGCCCGCCTGCGAATAGGTGAGGATGCCGCCGGAGTCGTTATCGACGTTCGCGGTGATGAGGCCCGGACCCAGGACCGACAGGAAGATCGCGATCTGGTAGCGGAATCGTTTGAACATGTTCCCCGTCCGTGCTGGTCATCTATGCCTCAACAACGAAATCACTTCGTCAGCGGTAATGGCGCCGGCGAGCTTGCCGGTCTCGTCCACTACCGGCAGCGCAAGCAGATTGTACTTGTCGAAGAGTTCCGTGATGCGGTCGCGCTTTTCCTCGACGTCCACCTGAAGCAACGGCTCGGACGCGAGATCCTTGAGAGGAGTGGCGCCGGAGGCGGTGAACAGCCGGGCCAGCGGCACCGACGCCTTGAGGTGTTCTTCTTCGTCGACAAGAAAAAGCGTGTTCAACGTCTCGAGCATCTCTTCGTGTTCCCTGAGCGCATCGATAGCCTGCCCCACCGTGGCGTCTTCCGGCAGCGAGACGAACTCGGTGTTCATTAATCCGCCGGCCGAATTCTCGCGATACTCGAGCAGTTCCTGCACCTCGGTCTTGGGTTCCGGTTCCATTTCTTCGAGGATTTCTTCGGACGTTTGCTCTTCGAGTTCGGCGAGCAAGTCGGCGGCCTCATGCGGCGCCATCTCTTCGACGATGTCGGCGGCCTTCTCGGTCTCGAGCGATTCCAGAATGCTGGCCTGAATTTCCGGATCCACTTCCGACAAAGCCTCGGCCGCCAACTCGCTGTCGATGGTTTCGAAGATGACTTCGCGATCCTCGGGGCTCAGTTCTTCGACGATGTCCGCCAAGTCGGCCGGGTGCATACGTTCGAGAATTCGATTGCTGACGTTGAGCCTGAGCCGGCGTTGTGGATCGGCTTCGAGAATGCTGCAATGTTCCCAGCGTATGGAGTGCGGCGGAATCGCTCCTTGAAGCCTGCGCACCAGCCGAGGCGGCAACACACCTTGCGCCAGCCGCCGGAAAATGCTGCGCACACCAATGTCGATGTCGCTGATGGTCAGAACGTCACCGTCGCTTTCGTGCTGCAGCCGGAAGGTGACGTCGGTGACGCGGACGACTTTGCGGCCCTGGCCGTCGATGATCTGCTGATCGAGCAAATCGCGCACCAGGCGCAGCATGTACTCGTCGGAATGGTACGGCGTGAGGAGCTCGTCTTTGAGATAGATGCCAGCGAGCGAGACGCTGCGCACCTGGTCGTGACGCACCGTGAGCCAGGCCCAGCCGCCGCCCACTAGGAAGCGGTCCACACGGGAAGGGTGAATGAGAGGAACGATCGCGGCGTCTTTGACCAGGCCGAGACGGCGGCCCTTCAGGTCATAGACCTTGAGGCCGAGCAGTTCGGTAAGGAAGAGGATGTCGTCCGCCATCGTGAATCGCCCGAGCTCATTGATTTAGGGTAGAGCGTTCGAACGATTCGCGCGTGAAGCGGAGAGGTATCGAGTGCGCCCTACATGATCGCTCTATTGCACTTCTACTATGCCGCAAAGCCACGGGAGGCCGCAACAAAAAAAGTAGGCTCTGGCGCCGCCGTGCCGACCGCATGTTGTGCTTACAGCGGGAGCTTCCGCAGCCGCAGCGCGTTCGTGATCACCGACACCGAACTGAACGTCATTGCGGCGCTCGCGATCATCGGGCTCAGCAAAATCCCGAAGAACGGGTACAGCACGCCGGCCGCGATCGGCACCCCGATGGTGTTGTAGACGAATGCGAAGAACAGGTTCTGGCGGATATTGCGCATGGTCGCGCGGCTCAGCTCGCGGGCGCGCACGATGGCGCCGAGGTCGCCCTTCACCAGCGTGATCGCGGCGCTCTCGATGGCCACGTCGGTGCCGGTGCCCATGGCGATGCCGACGTGCGCACGCGCCAGCGCCGGAGCGTCGTTGATGCCGTCGCCTGCCATCGCGACGACGCGGCCTTGAGCTTGAAGCTCGGCGACGATGTTGGCCTTGGCGTCCGGCAGCACTTCCGCGCGGACGTCATCGATGCCTAGTTTCCGCGCAACCGTGGCGGCGGTAATGCGATTGTCGCCGGTGAGCATCACCACGCGGACGCCCTCGCGATGCAGGCGCTCGATCGCGTCTCGGGCTGAAGCCTTGATTGGATCGGTGATGCCGAGCAGCCCGGCGGGTCGATCATCGATGCTCACGTAGACCACCGTTTGGCCGTCTTCGAGCAGCGGCTTGGCGCGTTCCCGCAATTCGGGTGCGCTCTCATTGCTCACTGTGACGCGATGTCCATCAACAATCGCGCTCACGCCGCGCCCGGTTGTGGATTGAAAATCGCGCGCGTCCGAGAGCGTGAGTTTTCGCTCGACGGCGCCCGAGACGATAGCGGCCGCCAGCGGATGCTCGCTGAGCTTTTCGACACTCGCGGCCAACCGCAAGACCTCCGGATCGTCCACCGTGACCAGTTTCGGCTTGCCCTCGGTCAGCGTGCCGGTCTTGTCGACCACCAGCGTGTCCACCTCCGCGAATTTTTCGAGCGCTTCGGCGTTGCGGATCAGTACGCCGGCCGAAGCTCCGCGCCCGGTACCGACCATGACGGACATCGGCGTCGCGAGACCTAATGCGCACGGACACGCGATGATCAGCACCGCGATGGCGTTGACCAGCGCGTACGCCAGCCGCGGCTCCGGGCCGACCATGCTCCACACGATGAACGTGATCACCGCGGCAGCGATCACTGCCGGCACAAACCAGGACGCGACTACATCGGCCACGCGCTGAATGGGCGCGCGCGACCGCTGCGCATCGTTCACCATCTTGACGATGCGCGCCAGCATAGTGTCCGCACCGACGCGCTCGGCCCGCATCACCAGGGCGCCGGTTCCGTTGACCGTGCCGCCCGTAACGCGGCTGCCGGCAGTCTTTCTCAACCGGGATCGGCTCGCCAGTGATCATCGATTCATCCACCGAGCTGGCGCCTTCCAGCACGACGCCATCCACCGGGACACGTTCGCCGGGCCGGACGCGCAGCCTGTCGCCAATCTGTACATGTTCGATGGGCACGTCTTCTTCGACCCCGTTTTGCCCCATGCGGCGTGCGGTCTTCGGCGCAAGACGCAGCAAGGATCGTGATCGCGCTGCTGGTTTGGCTGCGGGCGCGCAGTTCGAGCACCTGTCCCAACAGCACCAGCGCCACGATCACAGCGGAAGCTTCGAAGTACACCGGAACAGTGCCGTGCTCGCGCATCGACTCAGGAAAAATCCCCGGCGCGATGGTGGCGACCGCGCTGTACACATACGCCGTCCCGGCGCCGATCGCGATCAGCGTAAACATGTTCAAGCTGCGGTTGACGAACGATGCCCAGCCACGCTCGAACAACGGCCAGCCGGCCCACAGCACCACCGGAGTCGCGAGTGCGAACTCGATCCACGGCCAATGTGCGCCGAAAAGCATCAGAGCGAGCAAAGCGGCGGTCGGCGGCAGGCTGAGCCAGAACCTCCGCCGCATGTAGGCGTACTCGGGACTCTCTTCTTCCGTATCGAGGCTGAACGCCACCGGTTCGAGCGCCATGCCGCACTTCGGACACGAGCCAGGACCGATCTGCCGGACTTCGGGATGCATCGGACAGGTATACTCGGCGGTGCTGGGCGCGGCCGTTGCCCCATCGGCGTGCGTCATCGGTTCCGGCTTGGCCTCAGGGTGCAGATATTTTTCAGGATTCGCTTCGAACTTCGCGACGCAGCCCTTCGAGCAAAAGTAGTAAGTCTTGCCCTGGTAGACCGACGATCCCGCCGCGCGCTGCGGATCGACAGTCATGCCGCAGACCGGGTCGAGCGCGGCCGGCTTCTGGATGATCGGGAACATGGCGGCCCTGATTCCAGGGTACCCAGTTTGTCAAGCCGATTCGACCGTCACGGGCTGGGGATGTTTTCCGTCCACGTCGGCGATATCGAATTCCGCTGCCACGGCCGCCACTACCATGACTTTTCCCGAACGGTCGAGTAACCCCGGATCGCTAGCCAGCGCCGCGATGACGCGTCCTGTGAACTCCGGGCTCTCGCTGTTCGACAAATCAAACTGTGCCCCCGCGGCCGCGGCCTGCATCACCAGCTCTGTCCGAACCAGGCCCGGATAGAGCGACACTACGGCGACGCCGTGCGGCTTGAGCTCATGCGCCATGTCGGCCGTCATCTTGTCGACGGCGGCCTTCGAAATTCCGTACAGTACGTTGCCGACATGCTTCTGAGCGGCCCAAAAGCTGATGTTGACGATCAGGCCGCGCCGGGCGGGAAGCATCCTGCGCGCGGCATGCGACGACGCGACAAACGCCGTGCGAACTCCCGCGTCCAGCATGCTGGTCCAGCGATGCATCGGCTGCTGCCAGAACGGAACCATCCAGGTGAACTGGCCGCCGTCGACCATGCGTTCGTAGCCGCCCCACGCCGAGTTGACCAGAATGTCCAGACCGCCGGCTTCGGAAGCGACACGCTCGAAAGCCGCCGCGGTTTCTTCGTCGCGCAGATGATCGCAGCGAATGCGGACGACCGCTTCGGGCAGGTCCGCTTGATGAATCGTGCGGCCGGTGGCGAACACTTTGTATCCGGCTTCGGCCAGCGCGATGGCGACGCCGCGTCCAACTCCGCGGCTGGCTCCAGTTACTACTGCGGTTGGCATGCTCGTGATGTTAGCGCATGATTCGCGATGACGGCTTGGCCAAGCGAAATTCCCCCGTCGTTGGGTGGAACCTTGGCGTGCAGGAGAACTTCGAAGCCCATCGCGCGCAGGCTCGACACGGCGCGCTCCAGAAGATACATGTTCTGGAAAGTTCCGCCGCTCAGGCAGACACGATCGAGTCCTTCGGCCGTGCGCAGCCGGCGGCAGACTTCGACCACGATGGCCGCGACGGTGTTGTGGAACGCCGCAGCGATCCAACCGATTGGGCGGCGCGCCTCAACGTCACGTACGATCGCTTCAATCGCGGGCCGCATGTCGATCTGCCACGGCTCACCGGCCGCGATCTCGAACGGGTAGCTCGAGTCCACGCCAGCGACCGCGGACATCTCCAGTTCGATGGCGGCCTGCGCCTCGAAATTCACCTCGTCGCGCAGCCCCGCGATGGCAGACACCGCATCGAACAGCCGCCCGCATGCGGACGTTTCTACGGTATTGATGCGCCGCTCGATCATCGCGCGCACCGCGGCCAGCTTCTTCGCGGACACGCGCTCGAATAGTGGCAGTCCGAGCGAGTCCACTCGCGCGCCAAACGTGTCGAGCAGGTAGCTCAAAGCCAAGCCGCCACGGTTCGCGCACCGCGGTGTCGCCGCCTGCCAGCGGAATGTATCGAAAATGTGCGCGCCGCTCGAAGCCCGCGAAATCCGCCACCAGAAATTCCCCGCCCCAGATCTTGCCGTCGGTGCCGAACCCGGTTCCGTCGAACGCCACGCCGATCACTTTGCTGGTGACTCCGTTCTCCGCCATGCAGCTTGCGATGTGCGCGTGATGATGCTGCACGCCGATCTTTTCTACGCCCGTCATTTCGAGCGCCAGCTTGGTGCTGAGGTACATGGGATGCAGATCGTAGGCCGACGGCTGCGGGCGCGATGCGGAACAGCTCCTTCATCCGTTCCAGCGTTTCCTGGAAAAATACCAGCGTCTCGTAGTTCTCCAGGTCGCCGATGTGCTGGCTCAAGAAAAGCGTGGTGCTCCTTGGTCAGGCAGAAAGTATTTTTCAGCTCGGCGCCGCACGCCAGAATCTCGGCTACCGGAAAGCTAAGACTCGACCGGGTACGGCGCGTAACCTCGCGAGCGGCGCAGCACGCGCTCTCGGCCTTCGAAGATCCGCACCACCGAGTCGTCCACGCGCGTATGGATGTCGCGATTGTGGAACAGGAACGCGTCGGCGATGCCGTCCAAGCGCATCGCGGCCTCGCGATTGCCAGTGACGATCGGTTCTTCGCTCAGGTTGCCGCTGGTCATCACCAGCGCGGAAAATTCCGGCGGCGCATCCAGCGAATCGCCGAACAGCAGATAGTGCAGCGGCGTGTAGGGCAGCATGACGCCCAAAGTGTTGTTGCCGGGCGCCAGCGCGGGCGTCAGGCCGGAATCCGGACGGCGCGGCAGAATCACGATCGGCCGGCGCGGGCTCTCGAGCGAGCGGCGCGCAGCTTGGTCGACCACGCAGAACCGTTCGGCGCTCGGCGAGATCTGGGACCATCAGCGCGAACGGCTTGTCGCTGCGCTTCTTGCGCTCGCGCAGCAATCGCACCGCCGCGTCGTTCGCGGGATCGCACGCCAAATGAAACCCGCCCAGTCCTTTGATCGCCACGATACGGCCTTCGCGCAGCAGCCGCCGAACGTCTGCTATCAGCGGCAGGCTGGCGCCGCCGCGCTCGAAATCGCAAGCATCCAACGCCAGCGACGGCCCGCACTCCGGGCACGCGTTAGGCTGCGCGTGAAAACGCCGATCGGCCGGGTCTTCGTATTCGCGCAGACACGCCGGGCACATTACGAAGCACGCCATGGTAGTCAGCGGCCGATCGTACGGGACTCGCCGCGTGATCGTGTAACGCGGCCCGCAGTTGGTGCAATTCGTGAACGGGTAACCGTGCCGCCGATTGCCTGCGGTCCGGAAATCGCGCATGCAGTCGTCGCAGGTGCCCACATCCGGCGAAACCGGCACCAGCCTTCCGGGTTCGTCGACGCTTTCGCGAATGACGAAGCTCGCGTAGCCCGCCGGATCGAGGGTCGCAACGTCCAGATCCTCGATGTTCGCCAACGGCGGCGCGTCATCTCTGAGCGAACGCACGAAATTCTCCAGTTCCGCCTCGCCGCCCTTCCACTTCGATCACCACGCCAGCCGACGAATTCAGGACGTAGCCCGCGAGCTGCAACCTTTGCGCGAGATTGTAGACGAACGGCCGGAAACCCACGCCCTGCACGATGCCGCGCACGTGGATCTGCCTCCTGCTCACGTGATTGCCCGCTGCGCTCGACACGCCAAGTTCAACGTAGCAGGCCGGCGGCGGCCGCGTCAGAAAAGACCCTATGCGGTAGTACATAAGACCCTCTCAGGCTGTTACCCGATTGCTTGTAGTTCTATCTCGACCTATTCTGGAATCCGAGAATGCGCATCGTGAGAATCCAGGTCGCACTCGCCGGCCTTTTCGCCCTCGCGTCAATCTCGAACGCTCAACCCACCGCGGGCAACTGCCCGGTCTTCCCGGCCGACAGCATCTGGAACACGCGCGTCGACCAGTTGCCGGTGCACCCGAGTTCGTCCACCTGGGTGAACACCATCGGTTCGTCCAAACCCGTGCATCCTGACTTCGGCTCGGGCACCTATGGCGGCGGCCCGATCGGCATCCCGTTCATTTTCGTTCCCGGCTCGCAGACCAAGTATCCCGCGACGTTCCAGTA
The DNA here is from genome assembly GCA_963792065.1 of Terriglobia bacterium. GTDB lineage: Bacteria > Acidobacteriota > Terriglobia > Bryobacterales > Bryobacteraceae > Palsa-89. The sequence goes on along the minus strand of CAWBUU010000002.1, from coordinate 468,419 downwards.
TCAGGACGAGAGCGACACGGGCCCGTACGCGGTTCCACTCAATGCGCCTATCGAAGGCGGCAGCTCGAGCACAGGCGACCGCCACGCGATCGCGCTCGACACCGACAACTGCATCCTTTACGAGATCTACGACGCACACCCGCAGAGTGCGAGCTGGCAGGGCGGCTCCGGCGCGATCTTCCATCTGCAATCGCACGCGCTGCGCCCGGCCACCTGGACTTCGGCCGACGCCGCGGGCCTCCCGATTTTTCCCGGCCTGGTGCGCTATGACGAAGTCGCCGCCGGCGAGATTCGCCACGCCATTCGCTTCACGGTTCCGCAAACGCAGAAAGCTTACGTGTGGCCCGCGCGGCACTACGCCTCTTCGCTGACCGGCGCGCAGTATCCGCCCATGGGCGCGCGCTTCCGCCTGAAGGCGAGCTTCGACATTTCGCATTTCTCGGCGGCGAACCAGATCATTCTGACGGCGCTCAAGCGCTACGGCATGATCCTGGCCGACAACGGCTCGTCCTGGTATCTCTCGGGTGCGCCGGACGCGCGCTGGAACAACGACGACCTGCACGCGCTGACCGGCATCACCGGATCCGCCTTCGAGGCAGTGGACGTTTCGCCCCTGATGGTGGATCCGAATTCAGATCAAGCCGGTCAGACATCGGTATCGGTGACGGTGTCGCCGTCCTCGGCCTCGGTCGCAGTCAACGCGACGCGGCAGTTCTCGGCAACGGTGACCGGCAGCGAGCAACCAGGCGGTGACGTGGGATGTCAACGGAAGCGTCGGCGGCAACAGCGCAGTTGGATTCATCGACTCGATCAGCGGCCTGTACACTGCGCCGTCGATTGCGCCGTCGCCCGCAACGGTTGCCGTGCATGCAACCAGCCAGGCGATGCCGTCGGCGGTGGGCAGCGCTTCAGTCAGCATCACGACGCCCTCACCGGCGCCGCTTCCCGTCACCGTCACGGTTTCTCCCGCGAGCGCAAGTGTTCAAACCGGCCAGAGCCGGCAGTTCACAGCCACCGTTCAGAACAGCAACGTCAACACCGTGATCTGGATGGTCAACGGCATCGTGGGCGGCAACGCGGCCATCGGATCGATCACCTCCAACGGACTCTACGTCGCGCCGTCGGTTGCGCCGTCGCCCGCCATCGTCACGGTGCAGGCCGCCAGCACCGTGCGAGCCCTCGGCTATTGGCAGCGCGTCGATCAACATTACGACGCCCTCGCCGGCGCCTCTTCCAGTCACCGTCACTGTTTCTCCAGCCAACGCGAGTGTTCAAACCGGCCAGAGCAAGCAATTCGCGGCCACTGTCCAGAACGCCAGCGTACCCACTGTAGTCTGGTCGGTCAACGGATTCTTAGGAGGCAACACGGTCGTGGGTACCATCACGTCGAACGGTCTCTATACCGCGCCGCTGGTTGCGCCTTCCACTCCGACTGTTACCGTGCAGGCTGCAAGCACTGCGATGGCATCCGCGATCGGCCAGTGCTTCGGTCACCATCACGACGGCCCCGGCGTCGGTCAGCGTCTCAATCTCACCGGCGAACGCGAGCGTGCGAGTGGGCGGCACGCACCAATTCACCGCCAACGTCCAGAACGCGGCGGTGACATCGGTCGTTTGGAAGGTGAACGGGATTCAGGGAGGGAACAGCACGGTGGGAACGATCAGCCTGACTGGTCTCTACACAGCGCCCAGCTCCAGGCCATCACCCTCCAACGTTACTGTGAGCGCCCAGAGCGCCGCGGACCCGTCAAAGTCGGCGAGTGCCTCTGTCAGCATCGCCACTAACCCACGCCGAGGACCAGGCCGCTAAGAGCAAACGTCCTTCGGCAGGCGCACGCCGCACAGCTCGCCCAATCTTGCTTCGGTGGCCTGCACGCGGCCGGCGGACAGAGCCAGGGCACGGCGGAAAACCTCCAGGGCGAGATCGCGGTCGTTCTTGAAAGCTAACGCCAGATCGGCGCCATCGATCCGCAAAGCGCGGGTGTCTTCGCGTGCGCGAACGCGAAACAGCGTGTCGTGACGATCCAGAAGCGCCGACCAGCCAAAGGCGTCTCCTGGTCCAAGTGCTTGAATACAAACCATATAGTTCGGCGCCCGGACCTCCACGCACACGCTGCCATCGAGCAGCAAATAGAAAAACCTGGACTGCTCCCCTTCCGAGAGAATGGCTTCGTTTTCCTCAAAACTCACTTCGTGGGCGAGCGCCATCAATTTGGCAACCTGCAGGTCGGTCATCCCGGCCAAGAAACTATGCTGTTTCGCTGTATCACTCAGCGTCATATCACTCACTCCTATCGGCAGGCCATCAAAACTAATCGACAATTTCGATTTCGCGATCATTCCGCCGTGACTAAAGCAACCCGGTTGCCAGTTTTTCTTGGAGAGAAAACCGCCCTCCGTCCCACTTCCGTTCCACTCCAATTCAAGCGAGTAACACAAGTTCAAGCGAGTAACACAAGGAGCACAGCAGGATGCCCCCAGCGACAAAACGCAAGATTGTTGTGGTCGAAGACGAAGGCCTGATTGCCGCCGACTTGCAATCCAGGTTGAGGAAGGCAGGTTACTCGGTTCCCGGTACCGCCGATTCAGCGCAGACGGCGCTCGAAATGATCGAGAAAACCACGCCCGACCTGGTGCTGATGGATATCCGGCTCAAGGGCAACGAAGACGGGATCCAGGTGGCCGACCTGGTGCGCGAGAGACTCGACATCCCGGTCGTTTATCTGACTGCTTACGAGGACCAGGGGACGTTGGACCGAGCCGGTCGCACGCAAGCGTTCGGCTACATCAAGAAACCGATCGCAACCGCGAGCCTGAAGGGCGCCATCGAGATCGCGCTGTCGAAGCATCGCTACGAGCGGGACCTGCGCGAGGAGCGCGACTGGGCCATCGCCAGTTTCGCGGCGGTTCCGTACGCGGTTCTGGTGGCGGATGGATTCGGCCGCATTACTTACATCAACTCGCATGCCGAGGAACTGGCCGGCTGGAGCGTGAACAAAGCGCTGGGCCGTCCTGTTACGGAAGTGTTGCGGCTCTGTTCGCGTGAAACCGGAACGCCGGTGGATGATCTGGTACCGCTGGCGATGCTGCACGGCCAGACCGTCCCGCTGCCGAAGAATATCTACTTGCTGGGCAGCCAGGAGCGGAGTTACACCATCGACGGCAGCATCGCGCCGCGCTGGCGCAATGGCCGTTTGGAAGGCGTCGTCATTGCGTTGACCGATGTCACGCTCGACCGGTTCGAAGAGGAACAGCTCCGCCAGGAGAGCAAACAGGATGCACTGGCGCGCATGGCCGATGGCGTCGTACGTCACTTGCCTGATTTGGAAGAAGTGGCGGAGGAGAGCGCCCGCTTGTTGGAAGGCCTGCCGCCGAGCAGTCCGCTGCGTCAGAGCGCGGAACGCATCGAGAAGGCCGCCCAGGACGCCTTCGCCACCACGTGTCACTTGCGGACTTTCCTGGAGGCGCCCGATCTGGACGTCGAACCGGTGATGTTGAACGAATTGATGGTGCGATTTGAAGAAGCCTTCCAGATCATCGAGCCAGGCTTTGCTCTGCTGGTGGAACCGGAGCAGCTGCCCATTCAAGCCGATTCGTGGCAAGTGTTGCGCGCTCTGCTGAATATCATGTTCCACGCCCGCACCCATATGCAGCCGGGGACCGGACTGGTGATGGACGTCTCCAGCGCCGAGACGGAACAGATGGGCCATTGGGGTCCGCATTCGCGTTACCTATGCGACTGCTGACGAGGACGCCGCGATGCTGGAGCGCGCTTTCGAACCTTCCTGGTCCGGACCTTCCGAGGATCTGCACATCACACACGCACTGATCAAGAGAATGGGCGGGCTCGCAAGCGCCCGGCTGGAGTACGGAAACACCGTGCAGTTCGAAGTCCTCTTTCCGCGCATCGAGTCGGTTTCCGCGGGCGCGTCTCCGGCCAGGATCGATGAACCCGCCGTGATGCTAATCGAGCCGAATGCCGAGATCCGGCGCGTGCTGCATGTCCACTATGAGGCGCACGGCTACAATCTCCTGGAGGCCGCCGGATGCGAGGAAGGGCTGGTCCTGGCCGAACTGTACGACGGACCGATTCCGCTGGTGATCGCGAATCCCGCGCGCGACGACCACGCATCCTCGGGGATCGTCGACAAGTTTGCCGCCATCGATCCGGAGATCCGAGTGCGGCTGATGGACGGGTATGTCGAATCGTCGGAACGCGCGCGCGGTGTTGGCGAATCACCAGCCGTGCGGCATCTGACCAAGTGGGATCTGCTGGCCTGGGGCCGGCAGGCGCTGGGACAAAAAAAGGCTGCGATCTCCGGGGCTTAGCGTTTTGTCCGAGGTCGCCGCTTGGGCCAAGCCACGTCAGCGAGCAGTGCGCGAAACACTCGCTGGGCACATGAATTGCTAAACTTGGATCAATCCGAATAACCTGCCAGGCGTGACGGATTTCAAAACGGGGCGCGTTGCCGACCTCTCAACCGAGGAGGCAAAGTGGCAGAGGGTGCTAAACACAAGATCGTCATCGTTGAGGACGAAGGTCTCATCGCGGCCGATCTCGAGAAACGCCTGAAGACCGCGGGGTATTCGGTGCCGGGGACGGCGGACACCGCCGAGCGCGCCCTCGAGGTCATCCGCAAGACTTCACCCGACTTGGTCCTCATGGACGTGCGGCTCAAAGGCAACGTCGACGGCATCGACACCGCCAGCCAGGTACGCGAGCAGCTCGACATTCCGGTTGTTTTTCTCACCGCATACGAGGACCGGGAAACGCTGGAGCGCGCCGGCCGCACCCAGGCCTTCGGCTACATCAAGAAACCCATCGCGTCGGCCAGCCTGCGCGGGTCCATCGAGATGGCGCTGTCCAAGCATCGTCATGAGCGTAATCTGCGCGCGCAGCGCGACTGGGCGGCGGCTAGTTTTCGCGCCGTCCCCTACGCGGTAGTGGTCACCGACGGACAGGGCCGCGTCAGCTATCTGAACGCCGAGGCCGAACAGTTGACCGGCTGGAGCGTCGACCGGGCGCTCGGGCGTCCATGCACCGAAGTGATGCGGCTGTGCGATCGCGCCAGCGGCGCACCCATGCAGGATTTCGTGCCGGTCGCCATGCTGCAAGGCGAGACCGTTGCTCTGCCTGACGGGATCGCTCTGATGTGCGGCGACGATCAAAGCTGCGCCATCGAAGGTAGCGTCGCTCCGCGCTGGCGCGACGGACGCGTCGAAGGAGCCGTGATCGCGCTCACCGACGTGACCAGATCCCGATTCGAGCAGCAGCATGCCGGCCAGGATGAAAAGCAGGAAGCTCTGCTGCGCTTCGCGGAAGGAATTTTCGAGCGGCTTCCGGACCTAAGTAACGCGGTGGATGAGAATCCGCGGCTGCTGGAAGCCTTGCCCGCCGACAGCCCGATGCGCCAGGAAGTGGAGAACATCGAGCGCGCCGCCATCGATGCGTTTCGCACGACCAGCAAGCTGCGCGCCTTCCTGGAGCCGCCGGAAGTCCAACTGGAACGAATCGCCATCGACGAAGTGCTGCGCCAGGTCGAATCGGCCTGGCAGATGATCGACGCGCGGCTCACTCTGGCGCTCGAATCCGAACTCCTGCTGGTTGAAGCCGATCCCTGGCAGCTCAGCCGGGCGCTGGTCGACATCCTGCTGCACGCGCGGAGCCGGGTGCGGGCCGGCAGCCCGATCGCGATTGAGCTGACCACCGCCCGCCAGGATCGAGCTGCTCAATCCGTTCGCGTCCGCATCAAGTACGCAACCGCGGATGAAGACGCGGCCTCGATGGCGCGGGTCTTCGAGCCATCCTGGTCGAGCCCGGCGCCGGACCTGCACTGGACTTATCGCGTCGTCAAGAGAATGGGCGGCATGGTGGCAGCCCATCTGGAACGCGGCGAACAGGCTGTCTTCGATATCTACCTTCCTCAGGTACAAGCCGTGGCCGCCGGAGCCCCGCTCCCGAAATCGCCCACACCGGCTATCTTGCTCGTGGACGCGAACGCGGAAGTCCGGCGCGTGATCCACACGCATTTCGCGCAGCACGGCTTCAAAATGCTGACCACCGCGAGCGCGGAAGAGGCGGCGCTGGTCGCTGAACTGTACTCCGGCACCATCCCGCTGGTGATTGCGAATCTGACTGGCGCCGACGATGGTCGCGACTGGCTGGAAGAGAGGCTGAACGCGATGCGGCCGGGAATCGGCATCCGGCTGCTGAACGGTTATTCCCAACCGTACAGCGCCGCGGCCGGTCGAGCACTCGAACCTGCAGCCGAGCGCCACCTGACCAAGTGGGACCTGCTCGAGTGGGCCAAGGATGCAGTCGCGGGCGGCGAAAAATGGAGAGCGCAATGACCGACGCTGTTGAGCTGCTGTTGATCGAGGACAACCCCAATGACTTGGAGTTGACGCTGCACGTATTCAAAAAGCACAAACTCGCCAATCGCATCAAAGTGGTTCGCGACGGGGCCGAAGCGCTGGAGTTCCTCTTTGGCGACAGTGCTGAGGTCCCCGCGTGCGGAATCGTGCCCAAAGTCATTTTGCTGGATTTGAAACTTCCCAAGGTGGACGGTCTGGAAGTGCTCCACAGGGTTAAGTCAGATCCGCGCACGAAACTGATCCCGGTGGTGGTGATGACGTCCTCGCGCGAAGAGCGCGATCTGTTGGCCTGTTACGAACTGGGGGTCAATAGCTATATTGTCAAGCCGGTCGACTTCGAGCAATTCAGCGAGGTGGTACGCCAGCTCGGAATGTACTGGCTCCTGGTCAACCAGAGGCCGGTCCCGGCAACCAACCAGGCGGCATCGTAAACCTATGTCAATCTCATTCAAGCTGCCAGGAGCGGAAAATGGAACGCTAGGGCTGCAATCAGCTTTAGCTCGCTATGTCACGGCTGTGCTGTTGGCGGTACTGGCACAGCTTGCGCGTTTCGTGATTCATCCGCCCACACTCGTGCCGTTCATTACCTACGCGCCCTTCGTAGTGATCGGTGCGATGGTGGGGGGCTTCGGCCCCGGTCTGGTAACGACCGTTCTATGCACGCTCGAAACGATGTACTTCACCATCGAACCGCGCGGTTCCCTGAGCATGAACGATCCCACGCATTGGCACGGGATTGGCGCCTTCATGCTGACAGGAGCGGTGGCCAGCTTTTTGGCGGAGCGGCTGAAAAGGAACGTCCGCAGGACTTCCGCGATCCTGGAGAGTATCTCGGACGGCTTCAACACGTTCGACCGAGAATGGCGCTACACCTACGTCAACGCGGCGGCGGCCAGAATGGTCGGCAAAACACCCCGCGAGCTGCTGGGCAAAAGCCTTTGGGAACTGTGGCCGCACGCGGGGGACTCGCCCTTCGGCGCCGCATACCGGCGGGCCGTGGCTGAAAATGTTCCGGTTCAGGTGGAGGCGTTCTACCCGGAACCTCTCAATGCGTGGTTCGAAGTACGTTGCTACCCTTCGCCCGACGGAGTGGCCCTCTTCTTCACGGACACCACCCAGCGCAGGGACGTCGAGGAGCGGCTTCGCCTCGCACAATCTGCGATTTTGCAGGCCAACGACGCAGTATTGATCCAGAAGATCACAGGCAATGAATTGTGCCGCCCGGAGCCGGTGTTTGTAAATCCCGCCTTTGAACGCATGACTGGATACAGCCTGGACGATCTCCGCAATGGAGCGCTCTCCATTCTGCATGGTTCTTACGCGGCCCCGCACCTCATCGAACCTCCGCGCCCCGGTTGCCCGGTCCCGTGTCCGGAGCATCTGGAACTGCCGGTAAGACGGAAAGATGGATCCGAGTTTTGGGCGGAATTCGATTTCCGTCCGATGGCCAATGCGAAGGGCGATTATACGCACTGTGTCTGGACCTGCCGCGACATCACCGAGCGGCGTCTGGCGCTGGAATCGGCGCGATTCCTCAGCTCCATCGTCCAGTACTCCGATGACGCCATCATCAGCAAGGACCTGGACGGCAAGATCTTGAGCTGGAACCAGGGGGCCGAACGCATTTACGGGTATTCCGCCGATGAAATGTTGGGACGCTCGATGACCTTGCTCATCCCGCCGGATCGCGGCGACGAGTTTCCCGAGATCGTTCAATACCTCGAGCTGGGCCGCAGCATCGAGCACTTGGAAACGGAACGCGTGAGAAAGGACAACCGGCGGATTTTTGTTTCGCTGACCATTTCGCCGCTCCGGGACGCGGCCGGCAACGTGACGGCGGCATCCGTGATCGCGCGCGACATCACCGAGCGCAAGGGCGCCGAAATCGCCCTGGGCAAGAGCGAAGAACGCTACCGTTCTCTGGCCGCGGATACTACGCAAGTCGTGTGGACCACGAACGCGCAGGGCGAGGTGGTGGAAGACTTGCCCACTTGGCGCGCCTTCACCGGCCAGACCGTGGAGGAGATCCAAGGCTGGGGTTGGATCATCGCTGTTCACCCCGACGATCGCGAGCAGACCGCTCACCTGTGGTCGACCGCCGTCAAGAACCGTAGCGTATACAACACCGACTACCGCATGCGCCGCAACGACGGTGAATTTCGGTGGATGGCCGTGCGAGGCGTGCCGGTCCTGGAAGAAAATGGAGCCATTCGGGAGTGGGTGGGCGCGTGCGCCGATATCACGGACCGCGTTCAGGCCGAAGAAGAGATCCGCGAGCTCAACCAGGGTCTCGAAAAGCGCGTGGTCGAGCGCACCGCCGAATTGGAGGTCGCCAACCGCGAGCTGGAGGCTTTCGCCTACTCGGTCTCCCACGATCTGCGAGCGCCTTTGCGAGCCATCGGCGGATTTTCCCGTATTCTCCTGGATGAATACGCGCCGCAACTTGAGTCCGAAGCCCAACGTTATCTAGAGATCGTGCGCAAGAACGCTGTCCAGATGGGCCAGCTCATCGATGACCTGCTGACTTTCTCGCGATTGACGCGCCAACCGTTGAACAAAAAGCCGGTGGATCTGGCTGAGCTTTCCTGGCAGGTGATCGAGGAACTCTACCCGGAATGGCAGGGCCGTCAGATCGACGTCGAGGTGGGAGACCTGCCTTGTTGCGAGGCGGATCCCAATTTGCTGCGGCAAGTGATCAGTAACTTGCTGTCCAATGCCGTGAAATATACGCGGGGCCGCGATCGGGCCAAGATCGAGGTCGGCGCCGCCGTCTTGCCGCGCGAAGGCGCGTGCTACTTCGTCCGTGACAACGGAGCGGGCTTCGACATGCGCTACGCCGACAAACTGTTCGGCGTTTTCCAGCGCCTGCACGCGGCCGAAGAGTACGAGGGCACCGGAGTGGGCTTGGCCATCGTACAGCGCATCGTGACACGCCACGGGGGACGAGTCTGGGCCGAAGCAGCGGTCGGCCAGGGAGCGACATTCTATTTCACATTGCCGAGCGCCGGTTGTCTGCCTGCGTCCGGCGACACCACGCCAGAACCCGCCGCGGCTCAAGGCGAGAGCGCTTGAAAGGAGCCATGTAGTGGACACCAGCATCCGAGTATTGATTCTCGAGGATCGAGCCGAAGACGCCGAATTGATGGTCCACGAGCTGCGCCGCAGCCATTTCGAGCCGGACTGGCGGCGCGTCGACACCGAATCGGAATACAACGCACACCTGGGGTGGCGGCCCGATGTCATTCTGTCGGACTACAACATCCCGTTGCTCGACGCGGGCCTCGCCCTTGACCTGCTGCGCGAGCTCGACTTGGACATCCCGTTCATCGTCGTGTCGGGCGCCATCGGCGAAGACGCGGCGGTGGCGATGATGCGGCGGGGCGCAGCCGATTATCTGCTGAAGGATCGGCTGGCGCGGCTCGGCCCGGCGGTCCGGCGCGTGCTCCAGGAAAAAAATTCCCGCGACGAGACTCACAAGGCCGAGCAGGCGCTGCGAGCGAGCGAGGTCCGTTTCTATTCGTTCATGAATCACAGCCCCGCGCTAGCGTTCATCAAGGACCAGGAAGGCCGGGTCCTGTACATCAACAACACCTGCGAACAGATCTGGGGCATGACGCTGGCGGAGTGCTTCGGAAAAACGAATTACCAACTTTGGCCGGCCGACGTAGCCGCGCGTCTTCGCGCCAGTGACGCGGCGGTGCTGGACGGCGACGGGGCGTCGCAATCCATCGAGGAAGTTCCGCTAGGCAGCGGCCGCACGATCCAAATGCTCACGTTTCGTTTTCCGTTCGCCGATCAGGACGGCCGGAAATTGCTGGGCACCGTGTCGATCGACATCAGCGAACAGGTGCGCACTCAGAAGGCCCTGTCGTCGGCGGTAGTGGCCAAGGAACTGCTGTTGAAGGAAGTGCATCATCGAGTCAAGAACAATCTCCAGGTCATCTCCAGCCTGCTCACGATGCAGGCCGATTCGCTCGAGGATCCTGCCGCCGCTCGGGCCCTCCAGGACAGCCAGGAGCGCGTGCAATGCATGGCGCTCATCCACGAGCGCCTGAATCGCGACGACGAACCCGACCGTCTGGATTTTCGCGAGTACGTGCAATCGCTGGCCCGCGACTTGTTCTATTCCTACGGAGTCGATTCGGACCGCATCCAACTGCGCTTCGAGCTCGAACCCGTCGCGCTTGGCCTGAACCAGGCCATCCCCTGTGGCCTCATCCTCAACGAGCTGCTGACCAACGCTCTGAAATACGCCTTCCCCAACGGCCGGACGGGCGAAATTGTGGTCGCGCTGACTTGCGGAGACGGCCAACTGGTCAAGCTAACTGTCGCTGACAATGGCGTGGGCCTTCCTGCCGATCTCGACTGGACGGAGTCGCCATCGCTCGGCCTGAAGATCATGAACATCCTCGGCCGGCAGTTGGATGGGGCCGTGCAGCGCGAGCCGGGCCCCGGTGCGGTGTTCTCGCTGACGTTCCCGAAAGCGGCTCTGCCGGATCACTCGGCAGAGGAAGGCCCGTCCGCGGCCAAGAAACAAGCCTCCCAGATCAGCAGGTTGGGCCAGACCGCTTAGGGGTGCGAGTCCGCAAATCACCGCGCTCGCTAATTTTTATGCGCCTTCCGCGCTCGTAAGTTACGAGAGACGCTGCGGTCGGTCGTCCATGCGCTCACCGTACACTCGAATCGAAACATGGACAATACGCAACAGCAATTCAACGATGCCTATCGCGCTTATTTGCCGCCGGAAGCCCGCGAGCTGATGGACATGTCCTATGAGCTGCTGCCGGATCGCGACGCCAAGGCCAACCGCGCCGCCGACCTCGCGCAAAAGGGCTTCACCATCGACGTGCCGATCATGGTCTGGGGTTGGGACCCCTACCTGGTGATGCAGCTTCGCGTTCAGTTTGGCTACACCTGGGTACCTTCCGCGCTGCAGCCGCAGGTCGCCGTTCCGCCAGGCCTGCCGGGATTCGGAAACCTGCCGGCCTACGATCCTCTGCACCCGCCGGCCGGATCGATTCGCGTGTCGTTGAATGTCGCCGACTATCCGCCCTTCGATCCGCCTCCGCCGCCTGCGGCGCAGGCCACTCCGCCCGAGGATCCAGTCGGACTGCAATCGGTCGCCGCTCTGTACCTCGCGGTGCCCGGCGAGACTTATCAGGACGGAGCGAAGTTCACCGACTCGCGCGGCACATTCGTCAAGCACATCACGATCACTCCGTTCGGGCGCACGAACTACTGGGAAAAAGTCGCCTGAAACCGCAATCCGGCGCGCGCCGCCAGCAACCGGTGAGCTGAAGCCGCGCCGCCGCACAACCGGCCCGACACCACCGCGCTAAAATGGCCGGTATGCGCAACGAATGGATTGCCTCCCGCCTGAACGATCCGATCCGGACCCAGATACACTACGCGCGCCAGGGCGTGGTGACCGGCGAAATGGAATACGTTGCTCGCCGCGAGCGTCTGGAGCCGGAGCTGATCCGGTCAGAGGTCGCGCGCGGGCGCATGATCATTCCCGCCAACATCCATCACACCAAGCTCGAGCCGATGTGCATCGGTGTCGCGTCCACCTGCAAGATCAACGCGAACATCGGCAATTCGTCGACGACCTCGAACATCGACGAGGAAGTCGCCAAGCTCCACTACGCGGTGAAGTACGGCGCCGACACGCTGATGGATCTCTCCACCGGCGGCGACATCCCGCGCATCCGCCAGGCCATCATCGCCGAATCGCCCATCCCGATCGGCACCGTACCCATCTACGAAGCGCTCGGGCGCGTGCGCCGCGTCGAAGATCTGAACATCAACGTCATGCTCGAGGTCATCGAAGAGCAGGCCGAGCAGGGCGTCGACTACATGACTATCCACGCCGGCGTCCTGGTGCAGTATGTTCCGCTCACCACCAAACGCATCACCGGCATCGTCAGCCGCGGCGGCGCCATCCTGGCCGAGTGGATGGTAAAGAATCACAAACAGAATTTCCTGTACGAACACTTCGACGAAATCTGCAAGATTTTTCAGAAACACGACGTCAGCTTTTCCCTCGGCGACGGCTTGAGGCCCGGCTGCGTCGCGGACGCAAGCGACGCCGCGCAATTCGCGGAACTGAAGACTCTCGGCGAGCTGACCCGCAAAGCCTGGGGCTACGACGTGCAGGTGATGATCGAAGGCCCGGGCCACATCCCGATGGACCAGATCCAGCTCCAGGTGGAGAAGGAATTGGAGATGTGCGACGAAGCGCCGTTCTATACGCTCGGCCCGCTGGTCACCGACATCGCACCCGGCTACGACCACATCACGTCCGCCATCGGCGCCGCCATGATCGGCTGGTACGGCGCGTCGATGCTGTGCTACGTCACTCCCAAGGAGCACCTGGGGCTGCCAAATCGCGAGGACGTCAAGCAGGGCATCATCGCCTACAAGATCGCGGCTCACGCGGCCGACATCGCACGGCACCGTCCGGGCGCACGCGACCGCGACGATCAGCTCTCGCACGCCCGCTACCGTTTCGACTGGCGCCAGCAGTTCGCGCTCTCGCTCGATCCGGAAACGGCCGAAGCCATGCACGACGAAACGCTGCCCGAAGAAGGCTTCAAGGATGCGGCGTTTTGCTCGATGTGCGGGCCGAAGTTCTGCTCCATGAATCACTCGGCCAAGACCGAGGAGTTCACCGCCGCCGACGCCGAAGCGGTCCTCCGCAACTCCGAGGCCATCGTCACCATCCAACAATCATGAAACCCGGCACAAAAACTGACGAAGAGTATAAGCGCGATCTGACGCGGGAGCAGTACTTGGTCGCGCGCAAGAAAGGAACCGAGCCGGCCTTCAGTGGCAAGTATTGGAACCATCACGAAAACGGGCTGTATTGCTGCGTGTGCTGCGGCAACCCGCTGTTCGACTCGGCTACCAAGTTCGAATCCGGCACCGGCTGGCCGAGCTTCACTGCTCCCGTCGCGCCCGAAAACGTCAAGACCGAGGACGACAACAGCTTCGGCATGCACCGCGTCGAAGTGCTGTGCAGCCAGTGCGACGCGCACCTGGGACACCTCTTCGAGGACGGCCCGCGCCCCCAGGGCATGCGCTACTGCATGAATTCGGCGTCGCTGGATTTTGAGAAGAAAGACAAGTAACGGCCGGCGGCGTTACACCAACTCGACGCGATCCATCGCCAGAAATTCCTTGATGTGCGGGTGCTCGGCCTTATCTAAATCCGCTACCGTGCCGAAGTAGATCGCCTTCCCCTCGTACAGGAACACCACGCGATCGGCGACGTTTCGCATCAGTTCCAGATCGTGCGTCACCACTACCGCCGTCAGCCGCAACTGGTGTTTCAGCTTCAGCATCAGGTCCGTAAGAATGCCGGACATGATCGGGTCCACCATGGTGGTGGGCTCATCGTAGAGAATGCACTCGGGCTGGGACGCGATGGCCCGCGCGATAGCCACGGCACGCCGGTATCCGGTCGACAGGTCGGCCGGATAGGCGTCGCGGAACTGCAACATGTCCACCATCGATAGCAGCCCGTCGACCACGTCTTCTTTGTTCTTCTCGTCGTAGTCGTCGCGCAGCTCGAGCGAGAACAGAATGTTCTCGGCCACAGTCAGCGAGTCGAACAGCGCGCCCGACTGAAACACCATGGTCACTTTCTTGCGAATCTCGCGCAGCTCCGGCTCCAGAAAGTCGGTGATGTCCTGGTAGGAAACGAACACGCGTCCCTGGTCGGGCTTGAGGAAACCCATGATGTGGCTCAGGCTCACCGACTTGCCGACGCCGCTGCGCCCGATGACGGCGAGCGTTTCTCCCGCGTCCACGTGGAAGTTCACGTCGACTAAAATCGGCCGATCGAACGTCTTATATACATGGCGGAACTCGATGTAGTGGAGTTTGTCGCTCATCCCGGCTGTCCTTGGAACGCTCTCCATTCGGCGGGCGTGTTGACGTTGGCGAGCATACCGGCGGGGACGGCCAACGTCTCGGCCCCGAGTTCGGCGATCAAGCTCTTCATTTTAAGGCGTTTATCACGAAGCGCGGCGCTCCAGGAGCGGCAGGCACGCGCCGATGGTAGACTCCGCAAAGCGGCTCCGGCTCGTCGCTGCCCTCTCTGGAAGCCAGAACACAGTTGGCCTTGGATGTTTTGGCGCGATTGAGCAGCAAACGCAGCGTAGCCGCGTCGAGATTTGGCATGTCGCAGGCCGCAACCAGATTCCAATCGGTCGCGCTGATGCTGAGAGCCGTCGCGATTCCGCCCATCGGGCCGCAGCCCGCAACCCGATCGCGATAAACGGGATAGGCGATCCCACCGCGCCCGTCCGGAAGGCCGATGATCGCGACCGCGCCCTCGCCCGCGAGAGCCTCATTGACGATTTGCGCAACGTGATCGAGGAGCGTAACACCCTGGAAAGGCAGCGATGCTTTGTCGCGTCCCATCCGGGTGCTCCTTCCCCCCGCCAGCACAAACCCGGAAGCCCACATGAGAGAATGGTAGCATTGACGTTTTGGGATCCAAGAAGCCTGCCAGGGAGTTCCGTATGCCGGACCCGCTGCGCCATCGCCGGGAACAAAGATTTGCAGAACGGAGAATTCCGGGTATAATCGGATAAAACAATAGGATGCACTTTTGTTCGGAAACTGTTCTGCGGGCGGCGGTTGTGGCGAGCCTGATCACGGCCGGTCTGCAGGCGGACAACACGGTGGCTGACACGTTGAGCGCATCGGCAACAGCTCCGGCTCCGCGCGCCATTTCGGTGGTGCGGACGGACGCGCGCACGGGCCGTCTGGTGCGGCGAATCATCGTGCCGTCAAAATCCGGCCAGCGTGCAGCCGCGAAACCCGACGCCGCAGTGGCCGCCATCATCGACGAGACCGCCAAAGGTTTGGACGTCAGTCCGGAGCTGGTCCACTCGGTGATCCAAGTGGAGAGCAACTACAACGAGTTCGCCGTTTCGCCCAAAGGCGCGCAGGGGCTGATGCAGTTGATGCCGGCCACGGCCCGCCAGTACGGCGTGACGAATTCTTTCGACGCCCGCCAGAATATCGAAGGCGGGGTTCGCTATCTCAAGTTTCTGCAGAACACCTTCAAGAACGACCGGCTGGCCATCGCGGCTTACAACGCCGGCCAGGGCGCGGTGGCCAAATATGGCGACGTTCCTCCGTATCCCGAGACGGTGAATTACGTGTCCAAGGTGAGCAAAAAATACAGCCAGGCTAAGCGGGCTGCGGAAAAGAGCGCAACAGAAGCGAAGCCCGAGGCGCAGTCCGTGACCCTGCCGAAACAGGCGCCGAAAGAAGCCGCAGAGGAGACCCGGCACGTCGCCGCATACCTGGACGCGGAGGGCCGGCTGCACATCGCAACCCGATAGGATAACGACATGCTTCACCTCCCCCGAGGGCATTCACATCCTGGGCCGTCGCATCGCGGTGGAATTCCGCAGCGCGCGGCGCGCCGGTTCGTTTCCGCAAATCCCCGTCGAAAGATCTGGCTGGCGCTCCTGCTGGCCGGCGGTCTGCTGGCCGCCGAATCGGGCGAGCCATACCACGTGACGGCGGTGCGATTCTGGTCGCTCGGCGACGTCACGCGTATCGTGGTCGAAACGGACGGCGACTTCCAGGTTCGCTCCGATCGTCTCGGCAATCCCGAGCGCATATTCTTCGACTTGGCAGGAACCAAGCCGGAGCTCGAGCCGGAAAACCGTGACCGTGATTCCGGTGGACGATAAATTCGTCCAGCAGATTCGCGTCGGCGAGCACAAGGACAATGTCACACGCGTAGTCTTGGATCTGGCGGCCGATGTGGAGGTGTCAACCTCGCGGCTGAGCAATCCGGAGCGCCTGATTATCGAACTTCGGCCGCAGGGCCAGGCTGAAGCGGAAGCATCGAATCGCCGGCCAACACGCTCGAGACTTCGGCGCGTGAAGTCAACGAGGGAGAGGCGCCGGTCCGTGAGCCGGAAGTCGCGCGTGGAAAGCCCGTCGATCTCCGCCCGTTCAAGATGCCTCCAACTGCCCGCGCCGCGGTGAGACGGCTCCCGAATCCAATCGACGCACTGCTGGTGCAGCCTCCCCGGATGTCGTTTCCTTCGCCGGATGCTTCGACGGCCAATTCCAAGCTCACACCGGTGATGTTTCGGGCCAACACAACTCCGCTACTCACCAAGGTGAATGTCCCGCCGCCTCCGCCCCCGCCCCAGGCATTGCCACCGGCTGAGGCGCCGGCCCCCGTTCGGATTCCGGCCACGCCTCCTCCGGCAGTCACCTCCGCGTCTGCGAGTCCAGCCGAGCTCGCTCTGCCGGCAAAGCGCAACTCGACCGGCGCGCAATCGATGATCCGCGTGCTTGGATTGAAGATCGGACGGATTGTTCTGGATCCTGGACATGGCGGTCACGACACCGGCACAATCGGCCCGAAGGGCTTGCGCGAAAAGGATCTGGTGCTCGACATCGCGCAGCGGTTGGGCGCTTTGCTCCAGGACCGGCTTGGCGCCGAAGTGATCTACACACGCTCGGACGACACTTTTATCCCGTTGGAACGCCGCACTGAAATCGCGAATGAAGCTAAGGCGGATCTTTTCCTGTCGATCCATGCCAACTCTTCGCCCATACGCTCCATTGCGGGCGTCGAGACTTACTATCTGAATTTCACCACCTCGCGGACCGCGCTCGAAGTGGCGGCGCGAGAGAATGCCGGGTCGCAGAAGACGGTCTACGAACTGCAGGACCTGCTGGAAAAGATCGCGCTCAAGGACAAGGTGGAAGAATCGCGCGAGTTCGCCACGCGCGTCCAAAACGCGCTGTTCGCTATGTCTAGCAAGACCGACTCGCGCGCCCGGGATCGCGGCATCAAAAAGGCGCCGTTCGTGGTCCTGATCGGCGCGTCCATGCCGTCCGTGCTGGCTGAGATCGGATTCATCAGCAACATGCACGATGAGAGCGTCATGAGGCGGCAGGAGTACCGCGACCGCGTTGCGGAAGCCCTGTACAAAGGCGTTTCGAGCTACGCCAATACGCTGAGCCACTTCCAGGTCGCGCAGCGGCACTAACCCGCGCCCGCGTTATTCGCGCTCCACCTTATCCAGCTTCAAGGTGATGGAACCGATAGGGAAGCTCATGCGCGCGCGAAACTGCACGGGCAGCCGCCGCGCGTCGTCGGTCATCCATACCTGGAATCGCGCCTTGCGCGAATACAGTACGCCGTTGAAGATGTGCGCTTCAAAGCGAATGGCGCTGAAATTTCCCGCATTGGTCTTGATGGTTTCGCGAGCCTGCGCCTCGACGCGCGCCGACGCGACCTTCTTGCCGTCGCTCAGCATCAGTTGATCGGACTGGCCCGGCTCCAGCTTCACGGTTCTCAGCTTGTGGAGTCCGCCGATGATGTCGCTGACGCAGGCCGGAATTTCGATTTCCGATGCTTTCACAACCGTGTTGTTCACCAAGTCGCGCTCGAGGTAACTGGCTTTCCCGTGGGCGCGATCATAGTCAACCTTGGTCACGCGGTGGCGGTTCCTCTCGCTGGCATCCAACAGGGTCCGGTCCGCGCAGAAGTGCTCATCCATGTCGGCCTCGTAGTTGTCGTCGACACGGTACAGCTTCGAGATCGAGCCCGCTGGATTCCAGGTGCAAGCGCGCTTTCCATTGGCCCTGCTCCGGCGCGCCCACGTGATCCCACGATAGCCGGGCGCTTCCGGCGGTGATGAGCCGCCACTCGACGCTGTAGTACAGCGTCTCCTTGGAGATCGACGCTGCCGCAGTGGGGCTGGTTTGAGGATGAGAAGCGCTGACAATCAACAATGCCAAACACGCGCGGGACAAGCGGCTGGTGAAGCCAGCGAACATGCCCTTGAGTGTGACAGAACCGCGAATCAGCCCGCAAATCGCGGCGGCGGGCGCGGCGGTAGAGCGAAGCCGCATGCTACGCTGGCCTTTTATGCAACTGTCTGAGATCTTCCTCGGCCTGGGCCAGCCGTCGTTCGCTCAGCTCCTGCGCGCGATCTCGATCGGCAAACTGAGGACGTATCAACTGTTCGATCGCATGAAGACCCGGCTGCACGTGGCCAAGCTCAACTCGGAGAGCATCCGCAAGGCGGAGCCGCGCCTGTGGTCGCGCCTGGCCGAGAAGGACGAGGATTTCGCTACCGATCTCTCGCAGGCCATCCTGGTTTCCCACCTCGACATGATCAAGGCGGTACTTGACGAGTTGGGCATTCCCAACGAGGACGGCTTCTTCGCCAAGGATCTGGAGGCGTCGAAGTACTTCACCGAAGGCTGGCAGCAAAAGGTCTACGACAAATTCAAGACTGCTTACCCGGCGCCCGTGCTGGTGTTCTACATCAATCATCTGGATTGGGAACTGGTGAAGGCCGAACAACTGTTCCAACCAGCGGCATGAAGCTCGACGATCAAATCCAGACGCTCGAAGCGGCGGCTCTGGCGCGAATCCGCGAAGCGGCGAACTCCGAGGCGCTCGAAGCAGTGCGCATCGAAGTGCTCGGCCGCAAAGGATCGCTGACGCAATTCAGCAAAGAGTTCGGCAAGCTGACCCCCGAAGAGCGGGCCAGCGCCGGCAAGGCTCTCAACGCCGCGAAACACACTCTGGAGAGCGCGTTTGAAACAAAGAACCAGGGCTTCGCTTCCGACGCGCTCAACCAGCGGCTCCGCACTGAATGGCTGGATCTCACGCTGCCCGCGCCGGGGCCGAGACCGGGCAGCTTGCATCCGGTGACACTAGTCCAGAACGAAATCGAGGACCTTTTTACATCGCTGGGTTTCGCCGTGCTGGATGGCCCCGAAGTCGAGACCGAGTATCACAACTTCGATGCGCTGAACATTCCGGCCGAGCATCCGGCGCGCGACATGCAGGACACATTCTGGTTGGAAGGCGGCAACCTGCTGCGGACGCACACGTCGCCCGTGCAGGTGCGAGGAATGGAAAAACTAGGTCCCCCGCTGCGCATGATCGCGCCCGGGCGCACGTTCCGCAACGAAGAAGTGGACGCATCGCACGAGCATACGTTCTACCAGGTGGAAGGCATGATGGTGGATCGTGACGTGTCGGTGGCGCACCTGATCTATTTCATGACGACGCTGCTGAGCGCGGTTTTCCGCCGGCAGGTCACGGTGCGGCTGCGTCCCGGATATTTTCCATTCGTCGAGCCGGGCTTCGAGCTGGACATTCAATGCCTGATCTGTGGCGGTCCCGGGTGCCCGGTGTGCAAACAGAGCGGCTGGGTGGAGCTGCTGCCGTGCGGCCTGGTGCATCCGAACGTGCTGCGGATGAGCGGCATCGATCCGGACGAGTGGGGCGGTTTCGCGTTCGGCCTGGGGCTGACGCGACTGGCGATGATGCGCTACGGCATCGACGACATCCGCTTGCTGCAGAGCGGCGACCTGCGCTTCCTGAGCCAATTCTGACGCGGGCGACCTGAGATTCGATGAAATTTTCATACAACTGGATTCGCGAGCTGGTTCCGGCGCTGGATGTGAAGCCCGAGGATTTGCTACGCCTGATCACCATGAAAACGGCCGAGTGCGAAGGCCTCGAGCATGTTGGCACGCCGCTCGCGTCGGCGTCGCTGGCGCGTGTTTCAGAAGTGGAGTGGATCGAGGGCAGCCACAACCAGATCGTCATCGTGGAAACCGCGCGCTACGGGCGCAAGACTGTCGTTTGCGGCGCGCCCAATTGCCGGCCGGGGATGTTGACCATCTATCTTCCGATGGAGACTGCGGTGATCGAGGGCGTGGCGAGCGAGGGCATGCTCGCGAGCGGCCTGGAACTGGGCGCGACGCGCGATCACTCGGGCATCGTGGAACTCGAAAGCGAAGTTTTGCCCGCTCCCGATACCGTGATCGAAGTCGACAACAAGTCGCTCACGCATCGGCCGGACCTGTGGGGGCATCACGGATTGGCGCGCGAGGTGGCGGCGATCACGCATGAGCCGCTGCGCGATCCGGTGCAGCTTGACCGGATTCCGGATGGTCCCTCGCCGATCAAAGTGGAGATCGAGGACCTGACGCTGTGCCCGCGCTATAGCGCGCTGGTCTTCGACAACGTCACTGTACGGCCGTCGCCCTTGTGGCTGCAGTACCGCCTCGAAGCGATCGGCTTGAACGCCATCAACAACATCGTCGACGTGACCAACTACGTGATGGCCGAGCTCGCGCAGCCCATGCATGCATTCGACGCCGACAAGCTGCGCGGCAATACTATCTTCGTGCGAAGCGCGCGCGCCGGCGAACGGGTAAAGGCATTGAACGAGGAGAGCTATGATCTTGCTCCGTCAAACCTGGTGATCGCGGACAGCGACGGGCCGGTCGCGATCGCGGGCGTGATCGGCGGCCTCGACAGCGCCATCGGATCCGAGACCAAACGCATCGTGCTCGAAAGTGCCAACTTCCAGGCTTCGAGCGTTCGCAAAACTTCCGTCGCGCTGAAGCTACGCACCGACGCGTCTATGCGATTCGAAAAGTCGCAGGACCCGCTGAACACAGTGCGTGGACTGGCTCGCGCGGTGGAGTTGCTCGAACAGGTCTCGCCTGGGATCCGCGTGTCCGGCGGGCCGGCGGATCGAAAAGCCGACTTGAAATCGCCTCCGCAGATCGAAGTCTCGGTGGACTGGCTGAGCCGCAAGCTCGGGCGCGCCGTGACTGCCGCTGAAGTTCGCTCTATCCTCGAGTCGCTCGAATTCGGAGTGAGCGAGACCGCGCCTGGCCGCTTTTCAGTGACGGTGCCGAGCTGGCGCGCCACCAAGGACATCTCGATCAAGGACGATGTACTCGAAGAAGTCGGGCGCATGATCGGCTATCAGGCCATCACCCCGCAGGCGCCGCTGATCGCCGCGGTTGTCCCGCCCGAGAATCCCGCGCGGCTCTATCACCGGCGCATTCGCCGAATGGCTGCGGCCCAGGGATTCACCGAGGTCTACAACTACTCGTTCGTGACCGAAGAGATGGCTGCGGCGTTCGGGTTCGACCCGAGCACGCACATCCGCGTGACGAACCCGATCGCGTCCGATCAAACACTGCTGCGCACCAGTCTGCTGCCCGGAATCCGCAAGAACATTCTCGACAACAGCCGGCGTCTGAACTCATTCCGCTTGTTCGAAATTGGGCGAGAGATCCATCCGCGGCCCGAGGGTCTTCCCGAAGAGATCCCGCATCTGGCCGCCGCGATGTACGAGCGCGAAGGCGACGGCGCCGCGTCGCTGTTCGAACTGAAGCGCCTGGCCGAATGCCTGATGCCCGGTTGCACCGTCCGGCCCGCTGCGGCGCGCTCATTCGAACATCCCGAGCGTGCGGCCATCGTCGCCTGGCGCGGTGCGAACGTCGGCCGGCTGTTCGAGCTGCATCCGGCGCTTGGCGTGGAAGGGCGCGCGGCGGTGCTGGATCTCAATCTTGCGGAAACGCAGCGCCTCGATTCCGACGAACGCCGCTACCAGCCCTTGCGCCGATTCCCGACCAGCGCATTCGACCTTTCGGTGGTCGCGGACCTGCGCCAGCCGGCCGGCGAGATCGAAGAACGCCTGGCCGCCGCGGCTGGAAGTGACCTGGTGGAGATCGAGTTCGTGCGCCAGTACACGGGCGCGCCGCTGCCCGAGGATCGCAAGAGCGTATCCTACCGGTTGACCGTCGGAGCGAGCGACCGCACGCTATCGAGCGATGAAGTGGCCGCCATCCGAAATCGCGTCATCGAAGCACTGCGCGCGGCCGGATACGAACTTCGCGTCTGAGGCTTCCCCACCGCAGCACGGCTAATGCACGTGCATGGGATCGCCGAAGTGGTCGATGATTCGTTCGGCGCACTGGCGGCAGGCTTCGTCCTCGTCCGGATCGCGCCCCTCGCAGTGCAGCAACTGCTCGTCGCGAACGGCCATGCTCCGGCCGCAAATCCAGTCCTCACCGTCGCGAGAATGAATGTGGTTGAAATCGGTCAAGGCGGAAGTCCTCGGGTGGATGATCTACAGAATATCAGATCGGTTGCGGCGGCCTGAATCGACCTGCTAGACTGGAGTTTCCCGAGGAGTGACAACGTTATGGCGAAAGTATGTGAAGTCTGCGGGCGCGGCCCGGTCTTCGGAAACAAGATCAGCCATGCCCACAACGTGACCAAGCGCCGCTGGAATATCAATCTGCAAACCGTGCGCGCCATGGTGAACGGCGCGTCCAAGCGCATGCGCGTGTGCACGTCCTGCATCCGCAGCGGTAAAGTCCAGAAGGCCGCCTAGCCCACCTCCCAACACCTCCGGTTCGCGTCTCCCCGAATCAGGGATAATCTCTCTGATGAGACTCGTCACCTTTCAACGCTCGGGCGGCCAAGCCGAGGCCGGCGTCATGGTCCGCGATCAAGTCGTCTCGCTCTCCGGCGTCGGATTCCCCGATATGCTTGTCCGTGCTGGCGGGCGGCGACCAGGCCCGGGCCAAAATCGAGAACGCGATCTACCATCCGGCCGAAGGCTCCAGCTTTCCGCTCGATTCGGTCCGGTTGCTGGCGCCCGTTCCGCGTCCGCCCAAGCTGATCTGCGTGGGCCTCAACTATCTCGATCACGCGCGCGAGGCCGGCGCGGAAGTTCCCAAGGTCCCCACAATCTTTTCGAAATTTTCGAACACCGTCATCGGACCGGGCGACCCGATCGTGCTCCCTCAGAACTCTTCAAAGCCCGACTACGAAGCCGAATTCGCGTTCGTCATCGGCACGGGCGGCCGGCACATTCGAGCCGAGGATTGGGAGCAGCACGTGTTCGGCTACACCATCCTCAACGACGTCAGCGCGCGCGATTTTCAGATGGCCACCACGCAATGGCTGATGGGCAAGACCTTCGACACGTTCGCGCCCATGGGTCCGCACATCGCGACGCGCGACGAGATCGCCGATCCGCACGCTCTCGACATCAGCTTGCGGATCAACGGCGAAGAACTGCAGTGCTCCAACACGCGCGAGCTGATTTTCAAGATCCCGGAACTGGTGGCGTTTCTTTCGAGTGTCTTCACCCTCGAGCCGGGCGACGTCGTGTCCACCGGTACGCCCGCGGGCGTGGGGTTCGCGCGCAAACCGCCGCGTTTTCTGCGGCCGCATGACGAAGTCGTGGTCAGCGTGGCCGGTATCGGCGAGCTGAAGAATCCGGTGATCGCCGAAGCCGACGCTGGCAAATCTATGCCGGCGGCTCGCGGTTGAACCGCGGCTTTCGCTACTTCTTGCCGGGCGGCGCGAGAAAACGTTCGTCGATTTCGACCTGATAGCCGCTGACCAGCCGGTTGGTTTCGTTCGCCATTCCGGTGACCGCCATCAGTTCGGCGAACATCTGATCGGTCATGCCCGCTTTGCGCGCCGCGGCCGTGTGCGACGCAATGCAGTAGCCGCATTGGTTGGTCACGCTGACCGCCAGATACAGCATCTCCTTGGTCAGCGCGTCCAGCGCGCCGGGCGCCATGATTTCCTTGATGCTCTGCCAGGTGCGCCGCAATGTTGCCGGGTCGTGCGCCAGCGCCTTCCAGAAATTGTTAATCCAGTCGGTCTTGCGCGTCGCCATGATGTCGTCGTAGACCGCACGCACTTCCGGGCCTGCGTCCCGATATTCGATGAATCCCAAAGTTGCCATTTCGTTCTCCTCGATGAGCACTGTCCTCGAAACATCGTAACGGTTCAAGGCATAATAGTATGTAACCCTGCATGATTCCAGAAACCATTTCAGAAGGCCTCACTTTCGATGACGTGCTGCTGCAGCCGGCGCGCAGCAGCGTGATCCCGGCGCAAACCGATACGCGCACCTGCCTGACGCGGCACATCGCGTTGAACATCCCCATCGTCAGCTCGGCCATGGACACGGTGACGGAATCGCACCTGGCCATCGCGCTCGCGCAGCAGGGCGGCATCGGGTTCATCCATCGCAACATGACCATCGACCGCCAAGCCGAAGAAGTGGACCGCGTGAAACGCAGTGAAAGCGGCATGATCGTCGATCCAATCACCATCGGTCCAGACAAGAAAATTTCCGATGCGCTCGAGCTGATGAAACGCTATCGCATCTCGGGCGTACCGGTTACCGCAGGCGGCAAGCTGGTCGGCATTCTGACCAATCGCGATCTGCGGTTCGAGACGCGCTTCGACCTGCCGATCTCTCAAGTCATGACCAAAGAGAACCTGATCACGGTGCCGGTGGGCACTACGCTCGAAGAAGCCGAGAAGATCCTGCACCGGCATCGCGTCGAGAAGCTGCTGGTAGTGGACGATCAGTATGTGCTCAAGGGCCTCATCACGGTCAAGGACATCCAGAAAAAGCTGAAGTATCCGAACGCGGCGAAAGATCCGCAGGGCCGGTTGCGCGTGGGCGCCGCGGTGGGGTCCACCGGCGATTTCCTGGAGCGCGCGCAGGAACTGCTGGCCAAGAAAGCGGACGTAATCGTTGTCGATTCGGCGCATGGCCATCAGGAGGGCGTCATGAATGCCCTGAAGACGCTGCGGGAAAAGCTGCCGGACGTGGATCTGATCGCCGGTAACGTCGCGACGTTCGAAGGCGCGCGCGATCTCATCGATCTCGGCGCGGACGGCATCAAGGTCGGAATCGGGCCGGGTTCCATTTGCACCACCCGCGTCGTCAGCGGCGCCGGCGTTCCGCAAATCACGGCGATCGCAGAATGCTCGCGAGCCACGCGCGGCTCGGGAGTCCCGCTGATTTCGGACGGCGGCATCAAGTTTTCAGGCGACGTGACAAAGGCCATCGCGGCCGGCGCCGATTCAGTCATGATCGGGAGCCTGCTCGCTGGAACCGAAGAGAGCCCTGGCGAGACGATCCTCTATCAAGGCCGCACCTTCAAGAGTTATCGCGGCATGGGATCCATGGGCGCGATGTCGCAAGGCTCGTCGGACCGCTACTCGCAGGACTTGAGCGGCAAGCTGGTGCCGGAGGGAATCGAAGGCCGCGTGCCTTACAAGGGACCGCTTTCAGAACTGGTGTATCAACTCGTGGGCGGGTTGCGCGCCGGCATGGGCTATTGCGGCACCAAGAACATTCGCGAGTTACAGGAGCAGGCGAGTTTCCTGCGCGTGACGTCGGCGGGCTTGCGCGAGAGCCACGTGCACGATGTCATCATCACCAAGGAAGCGCCGAACTACCGGTTAGAATAGTTCGCGGCGCCAGCGGCTACAGCCCGTTCGCGTTGGTCTTTCTGCCGTAGAGCACGTAGTCCAGACTGGTGAGCGAAGCAGTGACGCTGTTTTGGTCGGACTGCAGTTGGGCCACCAGGGCGTCGGCCATCTGTATTTTTGAAGCGAGCGCGTTCTGGGCCAAAGTGGCGCGATCCTGCAGGTTGTCGATCTGGTCTTGGAGCTGATTGTTGGCTCGATCGTAGCCGTCTTCCTGGACGCGAATCATGCCGTCCACCGGATCGCTGACCTGGGTGAAGTTACTGGCGAGTTGGGCCAGTCCGGATTGCGATGAACCGATGAACTTGTACGCGTCGGAAATCTGGCTGTCGGACAGGCTGTTGAAGACATTCGTGTTGAAGGTCATGTGCCCGCCGTTGTCTTCGAACGACACACCGAGGTCGGCCAGGCTGCGGACGCTGGTGTCGCTATTCCAATAACTGGCCAACTGATGCATGTCGTCGCTAATGGTGCGTAACAAAAGATCGCCGCCGAGGATTCCGCCGGACGACGTCGATTGCGAGGCGACTTGATCGAACAGCGAATTGTAGCTGTTCACCAGTGACTGCAGCGCGCTCGAAAGCTGCGAGGAATTCGATGCCATCGAGAGCGTGACCGTGCCGGTGGTGGTTCCCCGGAGCGTGAAGCTCAACCCGGGAATGATGTCGTTCACGGTGTTGCTCGACCGCACCACGTGGATGTTGCCGTCCAGCATGAAGTCGGCGTTACTGCCAGGATCGGTGACATCGAGCAGGCTCACTGGCGAACCGACTGCCGGAACGTCGTTGAGTTCGAGCGTCGTCTGGCCGGCGTTATTGACCGAGAGCGACAGATAGTTGTTGCCGTTGGACGTCAGGATGCTGGCGGTCACACCGGCGGACGCGCCGGTCTCTGGGTCAGTGGCGTTGTTGATTGCGTCGCGCAATCCCGCGAGCGTGTTGTTGTCGGTTAGATCCAGGTGGAAAGTGTTCGAGCCGACGACCAGGTCCACCAGGTTCTGCCCGGCGACGGAAACCGGAGTGGTATCCGTATCGGCGTAACCGGTGGAGGTGCCCCAGGCCGACGCGGCCAGTGATTGAATATCGGAAACCGTGTGAATTCCGGGATTGGTGGCGCCGGTGTTGGTGACGGAGACGAGCGAATAGTCCGAGCTCGTCGCGGCCAGACCCTTGGTGGACGCCACGGTTCCCAAGGCCGCGATCGCCGAAGCCAGGCTGTCGACCGCCGGGTTCATGCCGATCAACGCCTGTTTCTTGCTCAGGTTGTCGGTCTGCGTGTTTTGCAATTTCTTGATGGGCAACTGCGCGATTGAATTGGCGCGATCGATGATAGTCTGAAAATCGCTCGAATACGAGCTGATTCCGGTGAAGACGAGGGATCCTAAACTACCCATACTGATTTGCTTATCGGACGGATGGCACGGCGGCTTGATCCTTCTTGTCGACTAATTTGAAAATTTCCGCAGCCACCTGCTTCACCTGCTCCGCTGATAAGTAAGGATGCAGCGGAAGACTCAAAACCGAGCGCGCGCAAGCCTCCGCGGCCGGAAAATCGCCGGCCTTATACCGCGCGTCCGAATAAGCAGGCATAAGGTGAATCGCCAGGGGATAGTGCACCGCCGTCTGGATTCCCGCCGACTCCAAGCCTCGCTGCAGCCCGTCACGGCCCTTCGTGCGAATCGTGTACAGGCAATACACGTGACGGACATCGGCCAGCACGGCCGGCCGCACCACGGCGGCGTGTTCGAGCAACCGGTCGTATTCAGCAGCCAGCGCGCGGCGAGCTTCCGTCCAGCGGTCCAGATGAGGAAGCTTGGCGCGAAGAATCGCCGCCTGCAGCGCCTGCATGCGGTAGTTGTAGCCCTTGAGCACGGGATGGTAGCGGCGATCCTCGCCCCAGTTGCGCAGCATCGAAAGCTGGCGGGCGTATTCGGGATTGTTGGTGGTGACGAGGCCGCCCTCGCCGGCAGCGCCCAGGTTCTTGGTCGGATAGAAACTGAAGCAGCCCAGATCGCCGATGCTCCCGATGCGCCGTCCTCTGTACTCGGCGCCGTGCGCCTGTGCGGCGTCCTCGATCACGACGAGGTTGTGGCGGCGCGCGATGTCGAGAATCGGGTCCATGCCGGCGGGCTGGCCGTACAGGTGGACCACCAGGATTGCACGCGTGCGCTCGGTGATCGCGGCTTCGATCCTGCGAACATCCATGTTGAATGTTTCGGGACCGATGTCCACATAGACCGGCGTGGCGCCCACATAGCCGATGGCCGCAACCGTGGCGAAGAAGGTGAATGGAACGGTGATCACTTCGTCACCCGGCCCGATCCCCGCCGCGAGCAATGCGAGGTGCAGCGCGCTGGTTCCGGAGCTCACCGCAACCGCGTAGTCGGCATCGCAAAAGCCGGCGAACTCTTCTTCGAACGCGGAGGTCTCGGCCCCGAGCGTGTACTGCCCGCTCTCGAGGACGCGCGCGACAGCGGCGTCGATTTCCGATTTGAGCTCGCGATACTGCGCGGCCAGATCCAAGAGCCGAATCATGCCTTCCAAGGATAGCAATGGACGCGAAGGCCCGGACGTCACCGCGGCGGCGAGAAATCGGGCAGTTGGATGCCGGGGATGGTGCGGTAGTCGGTGTAGAACTGCATCGGCTGGTCGCTCTCTCTCAGTTCTTTCACCATTTCCCGCCAGTCCACCGGCGTCAGTTTGCCCCGGACGCGCTGCACAATCCGCGTGCCTGGTATCGAAACATAGGAATCGCTTTCCGTCCTCGGCGCCAGAGCGGCGGCCAGTACCATTCGTGATCCTGACGGGGAGGCGCTCGGCAGGTCCATCGTCATACTCATGGGCACGTTGTAGAACTTCGACATCAGCGGCTCACGCGGGCCCGTAAACACGATCAGCTCCGAATCTCCATCGGCGGCCTCGCTGAACCGAAACAGGCGGCCATCGCGCAGCCCGTACCCGTGGACGGAGGCAGGAGGCTTGGCTTGAAAGAAAAGGTTGGATATCTCCGAATTCGCCTCGGGAAAAAAGAACGCCCGCAAGTGCAGGATGCCATCCAAATACCAGGACAACAGCGCATGGTGTTCGGGGTTGTGAGCCTCATCGCTCATGTGCGGACTTTCAACAACCGCGTCGAAGAGCGAGAAAAATTGCTGCAAGTCAAGCTTGGCAACCGAGTCGCTGCCCCAGAGGATGTCCGGCGCGGGATTGTACCAGTATCTTCCTCCGCTCGAATACCACGCACCCACCCGGGTCGCGACGGTCGCGTCCGCTCCGACGATTTCGCGGCCCACGGCCCGGGCGATATCCAATTCGTGAACGCGAGGCCGAACTGAAATCGTGAGCTTACCCCGCCATTTGTCCAGGTTCCAAAAGCTGATCGCGATTGCGATCCCCATGGCGGCCCAGCCGAGCGGACGCACCAGTCGTGGCTGCACAAAACGAGAAGGCACTCTGGTCGCCAGCTTGTCGAGCAGCGTCAGAGATCCGGCCACCACGGCGGCGGCATAGAGCGCGACCTCGTGGATGTAGTAATAACCGTGCTTGTGCCGGGCCCAGAACAGCAGAAACAACTCGAGAGGCAATGCGGCCAGAGCGATTCCGCGCGTGCTCCGAAGGGCGAACAGAATCGGAGTCGACAAAAGCACCAGCGGAATCCCGATCGAGTCCGGAATCTGCAGCCAGAAGCTGCCCGCCTTGTATTGAGACCAATACCGGTATTGGTCCAGGTGTTCTCCGATCGCGCTCCGGCCCCCGTCCCCCTGGTTCTGGAGCGTGTCGATCAGTTTGAAAATGGCGTGCTGGTGTGGAATAAAATAGAAAACCGCGAACGGCACAGCGTACAGCAGCGCTCCCGCCGCGATGGCTAACCACGCCTTCCAAGCGCGTTTGCGAAGTTTCCAGGCCGACCAGACCAGGTACACAACCGCGCCGAGAGCGCCCGGTCCCGCGTAATAGTGCAGGCTGCAGGCGTAGGCCATGAGAAACGCGCCTGCAAACAGCTCGATGAGGTTCCAATTTCTCAAGCGGCCCGACTCTAGAAGAACCAGGCTCGCGAGCCATGCCGCTCCCAAGTGGCCTTCCGGACGCATGCCGAACAACTCCACACCGAATTTCGACAAAACCGCCATGGACACCCACAGGCCATAGAGAAATCCGATCTTTACCGGGGCCGGAAAGGGGCTTCGGATGATGAGCCAAATGCACAGCAACACCATTGCCAGCGTGGGCGTCGCTTGGGCGTAGTAGAGACTCATTCCGGCGCGCATGAGCGCACCGATTATCAGGTAATGCGTCGGCGGGTGCACGATCAGGCTGTCCGGGTAGCCGTGCACCGGGTGCGTCAATTTCCCGTAATGCGCGTACATGTAGGACGGATTAAACATCGCGATTTCGTCGATGCCGCCCTGGCGGTCCGTCGAATACGCTGCCAGGATAAAAAGGATCGAAACCACCAGGGCCATGCCGAGGACTGCAATCTGTTCGAGAGAGTAGACTGGCCCGTGGGCCGATAAGAGGGGCGCGGGCGAAGGTGATGACGGGACGGTAGGCTTGATGCGCGGCGGCCCACTTATCCGCCGTTTTCCACGTTTAACGTTCAGCACAGCGAGAAATCGATCTCAGTATTACATACGCGCGATCAGGTTGGAGATTACATCAGGAGTTGTTCGAACTTGCGGGCAACTACTTCCCAAGAATAGCAGGCCGAGACCATTTCCCACGCCGTGCGGGCGAGGCTGCGGCGGAGGGTCTTGTCTTCGAGCAGTTCGAGACATGCGTCGGCGAATTCGCGCGGGGAATCGGCGATCAGAATGTTCTCGCCGTCGCGCACGTCCAGGCCTTCGGCCCCGATGGTGGTGGAGACCACCGGGACCTTGGCGGCCATCGCTTCGTAGATCTTCAGACGCGTGCCGCCGCCGATGCGCAGTGGTACGATCGCGACCGCCGCTCCCCAGAGAAACGGGCGCACGTCTGGCACCGTCCCGGTCACCTGAATGCGCGCGTCCTTGGTGGCCAGCCCGCGAATCTCTGCTGTTGGGCTGCGGCCGGCGATGGTGAGAAAGCAGTCCGGACGGCGGCGGCGGATGAGCGGGAGCACTTCGGCGGCGAACCAGCGCATCGCGTCGATGTTGGGCATCCAATCCATCGAACCGACGAACAGCAGGTCGGTCGTAAGCTCGGGCGACGACGGCGGCGTGAAGTACTCGATATCGACGCCGGTCGGTACCGCATTGACTCGCGCGACTCCGTAGTCGAAGCGCATGCTGCGAGCGTCGTCTTCCGAGACCGCGATGATTCGCTTTGCGGCGCGGCAGACTTGGCCCTCATAGCGCTGCATCTTCTGGTATTGTGCGCGAAGGTAGAGCCGCGTCAGCGGGCTCGCCGCGTGCTTCCAGTGCCGCTTCCAGATCTGCGCCTCCACGTTGTGCTGGAAAAGAATCGCGGAGCCGAGGTCGGGAATGTTCGGCGCGGCGAAAAGAAAATCGCAAACCACGCAATCGAATTGTTCGGCGCGCAGGAGCGCCGCCACCTGCTGCTTCATGGCATCGGACTGATAGCGGCTGACGGCGAGCGGCAGCGACGAGAACGCCGCGGCGGCAGCCTGAAGCCAAAAGGCGGGAGTGGACCGGCGTGGCACACGATGAGGAACCGCATAGGCGCGCGTGCAATATTCCGAACTTCGCTCAACGCCGCCGGCTTGCTCGGCGAGATCGAGCGCGACGTAGTGAATCTCGTGCCGCGCGTGAAGGCGCTTCAGTGTTTCGAGCGTACGGATATGGCCGCCCTTGGTGGTCGGATGCAGAAAGTCCGACTTCACCCACAGGATTTTCATGGCGCCGACGACACGGCTTCGCGGGCGCCCAGTCCGCCCCAGCATTGCTCGCGGCGCCCGGTCAGGAACAGGTCGCCCCACAGTTGCAGGTTGATGAGCCGCCAGATGCGATCGGTGGCATCTTCGGCGCCGGAGCGATGACGCTCGATCAACCTCTCCACTTCGCCCATGTCGAGACAGACCGACAGCAAGCCGTCTGGCGAGCGTAGCGCGGCGTAGAGCGGATCAGCTCGCGGATCGAGCAACCACTCGCGCAGCGGCGTCGGGAATCCCATCTTTTTGCGATGCACGATGCCGCGCGGCAACAGACCGGCGACGGCCTTCTTGAGGACGTATTTCTGGATGCCGCCCGCGCAGCTTGAGCCGGTCCGGCATGCGCGCGGCGAACTCCACCAACGTGTGATCGAGAAACGGCACGCGGCTTTCGATCGAAGCGGCCATGCTCATCTGGTCCTGCTTCATGAGCAGCTCGACCAGATAGGTTTTCTGATCGGCGTACAGCATGCGGGCAAGCGGCGAGTCGTCGGGGCGGGCGTTCCAGTCGCCCAGGTAGCTCTCGTATGCAGCATCGGGAGTCGAGCCGAGCAGCCGCGCCTGCTTCGGAGCCGGAAAAGGCACAGTAGAAATTGTCGAGGAACAGCGATTCAAATGTGCTGTCGCGCGCGAGCCACGTGTGGCCGAGCTTGCGGCGCAGCGAGGCGCTGAGCAGCCGCGACGTGGAGACTCGCGCTCGGATCCAGCGGCGCATGCTCGAGGGTACGATGCGGTACGCCGATGCGGCCCGCTGGTTCAACCGATGCCAGCGATAGCGCTCATAGCCGGCGAACAGTTCGTCGCTGCCTTCGCCGGTCAGCACAACCTTCACCTGCTCGGCGGCCAGCTTCGACACGAAGTACAGCGCGACGCTCGACGGCCACGCGATGGGTTCGTCTTCATGCCAGATGAGCCGGGGCAGCGCTCCGAAGAAATCGTCGATGCCGATGGTGGTCTCGTAATGTTCGGTTCCGATCGCGCGCGCGACTCGTGCGGCGTAGCTCAGCTCGCTGAATTGCGATTCGCGGTATCCCACTGCGAACGTCTTCACCGGGCCGCCGGTCGACTGCTTGAGCAGCGCGGCGATGGCGCTCGAGTCGACGCCGCCGCTCAGGAACATGCCCAGCGGAACGTCGCTCATCAGGCGCATGCGCACGGTCTCTTCGAGACGCCGCCGCGTTTCCGGATCCATTCGCGCCGTTCCATCGCTTCTGAAACCGGTTGCGCGGGGACATCCCAATAGCGCCGGATCTCAGGCTGCGGCGCCGGCTCATTCAAGTCCAGCGTCAGGTGGTGGCCGGGCATCAGCTTGCGAATGTTTCGAAACAGCGCGCGCTCGCCGCTCGCGTAGCCGAACGAGAGAACCTCGGGGAGAACTTCGTCGTCGAGGCCCGGCGAAATCGCGGGATGTTCGAACAGCGCCTTGATCTCGGAGGCGAACGCGAACAGCCGGCCGTCCCAATAGTAGTAGAAAGGCTTGATGCCGAGCCGGTCTCGCGCGCAGAACAGGCGTCGCTCGCGTGCGTCCCAGATGGCGAAAGCGAACATGCCCCGAAAAAGCCCCAGGCAATCCGCGCCGTGCTGCTCGTAGGCGTGGACGATGGTCTCGGTGTCCGAGCGCGTCTGGTATCGATGGCCGGCTTGCTCGAGCGCGGGCCGCAGATCGGCGTGATTGTAGATCTCGCCGTTGTAGGTGATCCACAGCGAGCGCGACTTCGTTGGCAATCGGCTGGTGTCCGCCGGCTACATCGACGATGCTGAGCCTGCGATGGCCCAAGTGAGCCCACTCGTCGTGATAGAAGCCGAAATCGTCAGGACCTCGATGCCGAAGGGCCTCGGTCATGCGGCCGAGGATCACTACGCTGCCGGAAGCTGGCGCAACGGTGACGAACCCCGCCACCCCGCACATCTGTACTCAGTGTAGCCGCAATTCGAGCGGCGGATGTTTGCAGCAGCCCGGGCCAGCTAAGCCTGACTGCAGCCGTGGCTGCTATCTTGATCTTTTGCGCCGTCAACTCATCGCCGTCACCCTGTTTGTGCTGGCGCTGCGGCTGCCGTTTCTCAACCAGGCGGTGCAGGGCGACGACGTCTACTATCTGGCCGAAGCCGAGCACGCGCAGATCGAGCCGCTGCATCCCAAGCACACCGAGTACGCGTTTCTCGGACGCATGGTGGACATGCGCGGCCAACCGCATCCGCCGCTGGATGCCTGGTATCTCGCGCTGCTGCTGGCGATCTTCCGGGACGTCTACGAAATTCCGTTTCACGCCGCGTTCATCCTGTTTTCGCTGATCGCCGCGTTCAGCGCGTTGTCGCTGGCGCGCCGCTTCAGCCCGCATCCGCTCCTGGCGACGCTGCTGTTCCTCGCGACCCCCGCGTTCGTCGTGAACGGCAACTCGTTCGAGGCCGATGTACCGTTCGTGTCACTGTGGCTCGCCTCGGGCGCGCTGTACGTCGCCGCAGTGGATCGGCGGTCGCTCGTGCTTCTCTCAGCGGCGTGCGCGGCGATGGCGCTGGCGGCGATGGCGGCGTATCAGTCCGTGTTCCTCGTTCCGATCCTGCTTCTCTACGGCTACCGATGGCGGCCCGCGGCGCTCGCGACACTCACGGCCCCCACCGTGCTTCTGGCCTGGCAGATTTTCGAGCGCGCTTCCACCGGAGCGCTGCCTGCCAGTGTGTTCGCTGGTTACGTCCAGTCATACAACCTGGAAGCAGTCGCGCAAAAGGTGAAAAGCGCGGTGGCGTTGACCGGACATCTGGCGTGGGAAGTGTTTCCGATCCTCTGGCTGCCGCCGCTGCTTGCGATCCCGGCTGCGATCGGCGCGGCGTTCTACGATCTCAATCCGCTCTTCTGCGCCTCCATCGCAGTCGGCCTCGGAATCCTGATCTGGTGCGCGCGAAACTGGCGCGATTTTCTGGCGCAGTGGGTACTCATCTTCTTCGCCGGCGCCGTCGCGATCTTCTTCGCCGGATCGGCGCGCTACCTGCTGCCGCTTGCACTGCCCGTTGCGATCCTGGCGACGCGGCAGGCAGGGCCCCGATTGTTGTCCATCGCCCTGGCGTGCGGGCTCGCGTTGAGCGTCGCACTGGCGATCGTCAACTATCAACACTGGAACGCATATCGCGAGTTCGCGCGCTCGCTCGCCAAAGACGCCGCCACGACGCGCCTCTGGATCCGCGGCGAATGGGGACTTCGATACTATCTCGAAGCCGAAGGCGGGCTGCCGCTGATGCTCGGGCAATCCGTGCATTCCGGCGAGATGGTGGTCACGAGCGATCTCGCGTATCCAGTCCCGCTAGCGCAAGGCCGCGGATTGTTCGCGCCCGTCGCCGACCGCACCATCACATCGGAGATTCCGCTTCGATTGATCGCCCTACACGGCCATTCGGCCTACTCGACCACCACCGGACTTCGGCCGTTCGACATATCGCGCGGCGTGATCGATCAAGTGCGCGCCGAGGTGATGATCGAGCGCAAGCCCGTGCTGACGGATCTTCCGATGAACGCGCCCGAGGCCGAGCAGCAGATCGTCAGCGGCGTCTACGATCTCGAGAACGGGCAGTGGCGCTGGATGGCCGACTCGGCGGTGATTCTGCTGAAGCCGCCGACGGAACCGATGCCCCTGAGCGTTCGGTTCTTCATCCCCGATCCGGCCCCGGCCCGGCGAGTTACGGTCGAGATCAACGGAGAGGTGGTGGCATCGGAAACCTACCCCGCGCCCGGCTCCTACACGCTTACGAGTCGACCGTGGAGTCCCGTCGGCGACAGCGCCCAGATCACGATCAAGGTAGATAAAACCTTTTCCACACAATCAGATAAGCGGAAGTTGGGTTTGATTTTGACAGGGGTCGGATTCGGTAATCCTTGACCTCGTTTGATTCATACGTATAATTAAAACATACGTATGACTACGAAGGACCGAATCCTGGATGCCGCCGAGCGCCTATTCGCGCGCGACGGGATCGAGGCCACCTCACTGCGCACCATCACCGCCGAAGCCGGCGTGAACCTGGCGGCAGTGAACTACCATTTCCAATCCAAAGACGCGCTGGTGATTGCGGTGATCTCGCGCCGGATCGGGCCGGTGAACGAGCAGCGGCTGGCACTGCTGGAAGCCTGCGAGCGAGAAGCCGGCGATGGACCGCTACCGCTGGAAGGCGTTCTGGATGCCTTCGTCAGACCGGTGGTCGAGATCTTTTCAACACGCGCGCGCGAGTTCGCGCCCATGATGGGACGCCTCTACACGGAGCCCTCCGAGCTTTTGGAAAAACTCTACAAAAGCGAGATCGAGCCGGTGGCCGAGCGATTCCTGCAGGCCTACGAACGGGCGCTGCCCGGCCTGCCCCGCGAAGAACTGGTGTGGCGGTTGCATTTTTCGATGGGCGCGATCGGCCATACGCTGGCCGCGAGCCATGTGCTGCGGTTACTTTCCAAGGGCCGGTGCGATCCATCGGATGTGGAGGGAACACTGAAGCGTCTGGAGGCGTTCATGATCGCAGGACTCACGGCGCCTCTGGCGGAGGTGGAACATCATGCGATGCACTAGCTTGATAGCACTGGCCGCGGTTGCGCTGCCGCTCTTCGGCCAGCAGTTGCAGAACCGGCCGGCGGTGCTGCAGCTCAGCTTGAAGCAGGCGGTCGACATCGCCGTGGCGCCGGAAGGCAACACGCGAGTGCGGCTGGCGCAGGAGGCGTTGAAGCAGGCTGAATCTCGCGCCAATCAGTCGCGAGCCGCGCTGCTGCCGGACGCCACAAGTTACCTGCAGTATCAGAACCAGACCAACACGCTGAAGGCGTTCGGATTCAATTTTCCCGCAGTGGACATTCCGGGTTTCAGTTTTCAAGTTCCGAGTTTCATCGGCCCGTTCAATGTGTTCGACACCCGGGGCAGCGTGAACCAGAGCGTTTTCGATTTCAGCGCATGGCAGCGCTATCGCGCTTCGAAAATTACGATCGAGGCAGTGAAAGCCGACAACGAAGGGACGCGCGACCAGGTGACCGATCAAGTGGCGCGCGCTTATCTCGCAGCAAAGCGGGCCGACGCGTCGTTGGAAACCGCGAACGCCAACGTCGAGCTTTCCGAGGCGCTGCTGAAGCTGGCGAATTCGCAGAAGGCCGCCGGCACAGGTACGGGCATCGAGATCACGCGCGCCCAGGTGCAGCTCGCCAACGACCGGCAACAGCTGCCTGGTGGCGGAGAACCAGGTGGATCGGACGCGGCTGCAATTGTTGAGAGTGATCGGTCTGCGCCTGGACAATCCCGTGGAATTGACGGACAAGATGCAATACGTGCCGATGGACGCAATGGAGCCGGCGGAGGCGCTGGCAACGGCACTCGAGCACCGCTCCGAGTTGAAGGCGCAGGAGCGCCGCGAAGAAAATGCGCGGCTCAGCTACAGCGCGACGAAGTTCGAACGGCTGCCGGCGCTCTCGACATTTGCGAACTACGGCGACCTGGGAAGCGCCATCACCAATGCGGTGCCTACCCGGACATATGGGTTCTCGGTGAAGCTTCCCGATCTTCGACGGCGGACGGCGCGACGCGCGCCGCGTGGAGAGCGCCTCGCAATGGCGGCAGGAAAAAATCCGCATGGTGGACTTGCGCGATCAGGTGGAACTGGATGTCCGGCTGGCGTTGGACGAACTGCATTCGGCCGACGCGCAGGTGAAGACCGCCGAAGAGGGCCTGAAGCTGGCGGAAAACGAAGTGGCGCAGGCCGAGCGCCGCTATCGCGCCGGCGTCACCAACAGCATCGAAGTAACCGACGCGCAAACCCGCCTGGCGCGGGCGCGCGACAACCGCGTCAATGCACTTTATAACTACAACCTTGCTCGTATCGACCTCGGCACCGCGATGGGGACGATCTACAGCTTGATCCAGTGAGGCCGAAAATGAAAAAGGTCATTCGAATTATTATTCTTCTTGCGATCGTGGGCGGCGGCGCCTGGTATTGGTGGTCCACACAGTACCGCCGCAATCACGCCAACCAGCTCCAGATCTCGGGCAACATCGAGCTGACCGAGATCGACATCTCCTTCAAGGTTCCGGGCAAGCTGGTGGAGCTGCAACGTGGACGAGGGCACGTTCGTGAAAAAGGGCATGATCATCGCGCGCATCGACCGGCAGGCGGTGGAGCAGCAGCGCAGCAAGGACGAAGCCAGCCTGGCCGTCACGCAGGCGCAATACGATCAGATCGAGACCGGTGTGCGCTGGCAGCAGGCGACTCTGGAAAGCGAGATTGCCTTGCGCAGGGCCGAGGTGCGAGCCTCGCAGGCGCACCTGGATCAACTATTGGCCGGCTCGCGTCCGCAGGAGATTCAGCAGTCGCGTGCGGCGGTAGCCGATCTGACGGCGCAGCACGATCAGGCCAAAGCAGATTGGGATCGCGCACAGGAGCTTTTCAAGAACGACGACATCTCGCGGGCGCAGTACGATCAATACCGGTCTCGTCTGGACAGCACGGCCGCGGTGCTGCGGCAGGCTCAAAGCCGCTTGGCGCTAGTGGAGGAAGGTCCCCGCAAAGAAGACATCGAGGCCGCGCGCGCGGACCTGCAACGCGCGGAAGCGGCTCTGGAAGCGAGCCAGGCCAACCGCCTGGAGGTGAAGCGCCGCGAGCAGGACGTGATCGCACATCGCGCCGACATCGATCGCGCCCGTGCGCAGGTGGCCCTCACCGATACGCAGATCGAGGACACGGTGGTCACCTCGCCGATCGACGGCGTGGTGCTGGTGAAATCGGCCGAGCTGGGCGAAGTGCTGGCGGCCGGAACAACGGTGGTCGCGATCGGCGATATCGATCATCCCTGGCTGCGCGCCTACATCAGCGAAACCGACCTGGGCCGCGTCAAGCTGGGCCAGCCGGTGCAACTCAGTACCGATTCTTTTCCGGGGAAGACCTACCCGGGGCGAGTGTCGTTCATTTCGTCCGAGGCCGAATTCACGCCCAAGCAGATCCAGACCAAAGAAGAGCGCGTGAAGCTGGTGTATCGCATCAAGATCGACGTAGACAACCAGCGGCATGAGCTGAAATCGAACATGCCGGTAGACGCGGAGATTCAACTCAATTGACGCCGCAATCCGACAACGCCGCCATCATCCGCGCAGTCAACCTGACGCGCAAGTTCGACGAGCTCACGGCCGTCGACAATCTAAGCCTCGAAGTGTCGCGCGGCGAGATCTTCGGGATCGTCGGACCGGACGGCGCCGGAAAAACCACCACCATGCGGCTGCTGACCGGGCTGATGGATCCAACCAGCGGCGAGGCCTGGGTGGTTGGCCACAATGTCGCGACCGATTCGGAAGCCGTGAAGGACCAGATCGGCTACATGGCGCAGCGCTTCGGCTTGTACGGCGACCTGACCGTGGACGAGAACATGGCGTTCTATGCCGACCTGTTCGGGATTTCCAAAACCGACCGCGCCACGCTGATGCCGCAGTTGCTGCGCATGACGCGCATGGAGCCGTTCCGCAAGCGGCTGGCGACCAATCTGTCGGGCGGCATGAAACAGAAGCTCGCGCTCATGTGCACGCTGCTGCATCATCCCCAGGTTTTGTTCTTGGATGAGCCGACCAACGGCGTCGACCCCGTTTCGCGGCGCGACTTCTGGGCGATTTTGTATCAGCTCGTGCATGACGGGCTGACGGTCCTGGTGACCACCGCGTATCTGGACGAAGCTGAGCGCTGCAATCGCGTCGGTCTGATGAACCAGGGACGGATGATTCGCTGCGACACGCCGCGCGCGCTCAAGCACGCGCTTCGGGAGACATGTTACGAAGTGGAGGCTTCCGACACTCACGCGGCGCGCGAGCTGCTGCACTCCGAGCCCGGCGTGCTGAGCGTCGAGCCTGCGGGCGCCAAGCTGCACTTGTTTCTGTCGCCCCAGACAACCTCGCCGGAGGCTTTGAAAAACGCTCTGACGACGCGCGGTGTAACTGCAGTCGACTTTCGCGAGATCGTTCCGTCGCTCGAAGATGTGTTCATCGGCCTGGTGCGCAAGGAAGGAGCCGGGGTGCATGCCTGAGAACGCGGTCGAGATGCACGAGCTGGTGAAGCGCTTCGGCGATTTCGTGGCGGTTGACCACGTGACCATGAACGTCAAGCGCGGCGAGATCTTCGGCTTCCTGGGTCCGAACGGCGCGGGCAAATCCACGACCATCCGCATGCTGTGCGGCCTGCTGGCGCCGACATCGGGGAGCGCGACGGTGGGCGGCCTCGACGTCGCCACGCAATCCGAGACCATAAAAGAACGTATCGGGTACATGTCGCAGAAATTTTCGCTGTACGACGACCTAACCGTGGAAGAGAACATCGATTTCTTCAGCGGCATCTACAGTGTGCCGCGCGCCAAGCGAGCCGAGCGCAAGGAGTACGTCCTCAAGATGGCAGGCATCGAGGAACGCCGCAGCAGCCTGACTCGCCTGCTCTCCGGCGGTTGGAAACAGCGGCTGGCGCTGGGCTGCGCGATTTTGCATGAGCCGCCCATTCTGTTTCTGGATGAGCCGACCTCGGGCGTCGACCCGATCGCACGCCGCACCTTCTGGGACTTGATCTATCAGCTCTCCGCCGCCGGCCACACGGTCTTTGTCAGCACGCACTACATGGACGAGGCTGAGTATTGCCACCGGCTGGCGCTCATGTATCGGGGCAAGGTGATCGCGCTGGGAACTCCCGAAGAGCTGAGGCAGTCGCTGGGAAAGGACCATTTGCTGGGTATCGAGTCTTCCGATCTGCTGGGCAGCATGAATCTGCTGAAGCGGTTGCCGGGCGTGTCGGACGTGGCGGTCTTTGGTGGAGGCCTGCACGTCACCGTGGAGGATGCCGCGCGCGCGCTGCCGCAAATCCGGCCGGCGCTCGAACAGGCTGGAATTCAGGTGAGCAAGCTGGAGGCCATCCAGCCGTCGCTCGAAGACGTTTTCGTTGCCATGATCGAGCGTGAAGAAAGGAAGGCGGCATGAATTATCGCAGGCTGAAAGCCGTCGCCAAGAAAGAACTGTTGCACATCGTGCGCGATATTCGCAGTTTGTACCTGGCGCTCGCATTGCCTCTCGTGATGCTGCTGCTGTTCGGCTTCGCGCTGACCCTGGACGTAGATCGGATTCTCAGCTACGTATACGATCAGGACCACACGCCGCAGAGCCGCGCGCTGCTGGACCAATTCCGCTCCTCGCGCTATTTTCAGATCGAGCGCGACGTCAACGACTACCACACCATCGAGCGCGGCATCGACAGCAACGCCATCCTGCTCAGCATCGTCGTTCCCAAGGACTATGCCAAGCGCCTGCTGTCCGGCCAGGAAGCCTCCGTCCAGTTGCTGATCGACGGAACCGATTCCAATACGGCGGGCATCGCACTGGGGTACGCGAACGCCATCGTCCAGAACTATGCCGCGCGCTTGCAAGGCGGCGCCAGGGGCGGACATGCCGCGGCCCTTCCAGTGGAACCGCGCATCCGCGTCTGGTACAACAGCGATCTCAAGTCCAGGAACTTTATCGTGCCGGGACTCATCGCTGTCACCATGATGATCATCGCGTCCATGCTGAGTTCGCTCACCATCGCGCGCGAGTGGGAGAACGGCACCATGGAACAATTGCTCTCGACGCCTGTGCGCCCGCGCGAGCTGGTGCTGGGCAAACTGCTGGCATACTTCCTGCTGGGTCTCACCGATATCTTGATCTGCGTCATCGTGGGCGTGTTCATCTTTCAGGTGCCGTTCCGCGGCAACGTGCTGTTCCTGTTCCTGAGCTGCTGCCTGTTCCTGTTCGGTGCACTCTCGTGGGGGATCTTCATCTCGGCGGGCGCGCGAACGCAGTTGCAGGCGTATCAAATGGGCATGCTCAGCTCGTTCCTGCCAGGCTACATTCTGTCCGGATTTGTTTATGCGATTAGCGAGATGCCGAAGGTGATCCAAGTGATCAGCTACGTTGTGCCGGCGCGCTATTTCGTGACCATCCTGACCGGCGTGTTCCTCAAAGGAGTCGGGCTGCGGGTGTTGTGGCTCGAGGTCAGCATGCTGGCCGGCTATGCTGCGATCGTTTTCGTGCTCGCCACGCGCCGGATGCGGCTGAAGGTGGCATAGATGAGTCGCGAAAGATTGCTCGAGATCATCCGAAAAGAATACCGGCAGGCGTTTCGCGAGCCGCGCATGCGGTTCATGCTGTTTCTTCCGCCCATCATTCAATTGCTGATCTTCGGATTCGCGGTGAACCTGGATGTGAACCACAGCTCGATCGCGTGGATGGACGGCGACCACAGTTCCGAGAGCCGCGAACTGCTGGCCGCCTACCAGGCCTCGGGGCGATTCGAAGTGGTCGCGCTGCCCCAGAGCGATCGTGAAGCGCAGGCCCTGCTCGATAAAAGCAAAGTGGATCTGGTCATTCATGTCCTGCCTGGATTCGAGCGCGACATCCTGCGCGGCCGGGCGGCGCCGGTGCAGATCCTGGTGAATGGCTCCAATTCCAACATCGCCAGCATCGGGTCGGGCTACGCGTCGTCGATCGTGGGGCGATTCGCAGGCCAGGTGATGCAGGAGCAGGCCCGGCGCCGACTGGCCGCCGGCATGGCGCCGGCCGCGGTTCACTTCGCAGCTCCGCGGATCAACCTTGAGAGCCGTGTCTGGTTCAACCCGGAACTCAAAAGCCGCAACTACTTCGTGCCCGGCATCGTGGTGAACATTCTGATGCAGGTGACTCTCATGCTCACCGCCATGGCCATCGTGCGCGAGAAAGAGATCGGAACCATGGAGCAGTTGATGGTGACGCCCATCCGGCCGAGTGAGTTGATGCTTGGCAAGACGCTTCCGTTCGCGATGGTGGGCCTAGTGAACATGGTGACGGCGGCCGGAGCCGCGATCCTGTTCTTTCGCATTCCGTTTCGCGGCAGCGTCCTGCTCTTGTTGGCCTGCTCGCTGCTGTTCTTGATGACGTCGCTGGGCGCGGGCCTGTTCGTCTCCACCATTTCGCGGTCGCAGCAGCAAGCCATGATGACCACGTTCTTGATTTTTCAGCCGTTCTTTTTGCTGAGCGGGTTTACGTTTCCGCTTCGAAATATGCCGATTTCGATTCAGTATCTGTCGCTACTCAATCCGGTTCGGTATTTTATCGACATCGTGCGCGGGCTGTTTCTGAAAGGGAGCGGCTTCTCGGTTTTGTGGCCGCAGATGGCCGCGCTGGCGGTATTTGGCGTTACGATCCTGACGCTCAGCTCGATGCGGTTCCGAAAACGGCTGGATTAATCCACACAGCCTTAGCAATTGCCACGCTGCTGGTATGATACTTTCTGACCGACATGAAATCTCAGACATTACTGTCTTTATTTCTTGCTGTAGTCTGCATTCCGCAGGCTGTCGCGCAGAATGGTGAAATCCCGCCTGTCGCGGTTCGCCAAATCGATCCCGAATACGGACCGGAACTCAGCAAGTCTTTCATCATCGAACCGGTAAGAGTCGACATTGTGATCGACAACCGCGGCGATCCCGTAGCGTTGAGCACTCCAGCGAGCATTCCCGACAACGTCGTGCAGGCACTTTCGCAATGCCAATACAAGCCCGGGAAAAAAGACGGAGTGGCGGTGCCGTTCACCATCTCTCTCGTGGTTCAGGTCAGGAGGCCTCTCGATGCGAACAGCGAGCGTGGACTGCGGCGCCGCTGGACGCCGGACACTCGGGGGTTGGCGAACGCCCTCAAGGACGGCACCGGGTTCAGCCCCGCCGATGTCCTGCGGCTCGAAGAGAATCTCAGATCCGACCTCGCGGACGTCGAGACGCGCGCGAGTCTGCTGGTCTATGCGATCGAGGCCGGTGCACGGGAACCGCAGGATCGAATTGCATTGCGCGAGCGTCTCATCGCCACGTTAGTGGAAAGCGTTCCAGATGCCGGCATCTTCGACAGCCCGCTCGTCTCGATCAACACCACTGCAGGTCCGTTGCAGGACGCAGCCGGGTATCAGCACATTCGAGAATTGTGGATGAAG
Source organism: Terriglobia bacterium (assembly GCA_963792065.1). Taxonomy (GTDB): domain Bacteria; phylum Acidobacteriota; class Terriglobia; order Bryobacterales; family Bryobacteraceae; genus Palsa-89. The sequence goes on along the minus strand of CAWBUU010000002.1, from coordinate 425,080 downwards.
CGGCTGGCCGGCGCTCCGCAAGATCCGGCAATTCTCAGGCACGCAACACATTTCTTGAGGATTTCAGATCCCGAGAATTCCGAGCAAGCACTCTTGCCCGCGGTGCGTACCGTTGATGGCGCGGCCGTTTGGCTCGGCGATTTGTACGGGCTGGCCCTGCTCGGCGTTACAGGACTCGATCTAACGAAAGGCCTGCCTGCCGCCGCGGGAGATCGTCTCCCGGAGACTCCTTTCACCAAAGCGGCCACGTCGACACTGCTGTCTACTACAGATGCTCGGATTATCCTGTCGGCATTGTCGAGCTTCACTGCAGGTGGTCGAGCGCTGGCGCAATTGAAGCGTTTGCCCGACGGCTACGCCTCGCTCTGCGACCAACTGCTGGCGCACGCCCGCGAACTTTATCCAAACACTTCAGCTACCTGCGATCCTTCAGCGGTCGTAGCCGACGACCGGCCGGCGATCCAGCGGATTCGGGTCGGCGGCAATGTGCAGGCAGCGCAGCTCATCAGGAAAGTGACGCCCCGATATCCGGATGAAGCCAAGTCCAGACGAATCCAGGGTGTCGTGCGCTTCACCACGATCATCGGCAAGGATGGTAATATCCGTAACCTCGAACTGGTTAGCGCGCCGCTCGCCCTGTACAAAGCCGCACGCGAAGCGGTTTCGCAGTGGCAATACCGGCCCACCAAGCTCAACGGTAACCCGGTCGAAGTCGTCACGCGGATCGACGTGAACTATACGCTGTCCGACCGCTAAAACCTGTTCCGCGCAGGCATTGGGCACCCGTTTCTTGTACTCTTATATAGATGGCCGCTCGAGCGGCTATGCATCCAGACTTCGGGAGATCTTTACAATGATCCAACTCAAGGTGAATGGGACCAGCCAGAAGTTCGACGGCGATCCCGACATGCCGCTGTTGTGGTACTTGCGCGACATACTCGACATGACCGGCACTAAATACGGTTGCGGCGTGGGCCTGTGCGGAGCCTGCACGGTGCACGTCAACGGCGCCGCCACTCGCAGTTGCTCCATGACGATGAAGCAGGCGGCGGGCAAGAACATTATCACGATCGAAGGCCTGGCCGCGCACGCCGATCATCCGGTCCAGCGCGCCTGGCGGGCCAACAACGTTCCGCAGTGCGGCTACTGCCAGAGCGGACAAATCATGCAGGCCGCCGCGTTGCTCAAACAAAAACCGAAGCCGACGGATCACGATATCGACGAAGCCATGCAGGGCAACATCTGCCGCTGCGGCACGTATCAGCACATCCGGGCGGCCATCAAGCAGGCCGCGGGGGTGAAAGCATGAGCAACGTATACGTTGTCAGCCGCCGAGGTTTTCTCGAAGGTTTGTTTTCGGCCGGCGCGCTGATACTTGCCGTGCCGCTTACTGACAAGCTGCTCCAGGGCGCGGACGCCGACAACGCTGCCTTCCATCCCAGCGTGTACCTTGGGATCGAGCCGGACGGCAAGGCGATCATCGTCGTGCACCGCTCCGAGATGGGCACCGGCATCCGCACGTCGCTCCCCATGGTTCTGGCCGACGAGTTGGAAGCCGACTGGAAGCGCGTTCGGATCGAACAAGCCATTGGCGATCGCAAGTACGGTTCGCAGGACACCGATGGATCGGTCTCCATCGTCCAGTTCTACCAGCCCTTCCGCATGGCCGGCGCCACCGCGCGCACCATGCTCGAAAGCGCGGCAGCCGCCAAGTGGGGCGTTCCGGCAACCGAATGCCACGCCAAGAATCACGAAGTGCTTCACAGCTCCGGAAAGAAACTCGGCTTCGGCGAACTGGCAGCCGACGCCGCGAAGCTGCCGGTCCCGAAGCCCGAGGACGTGCATCTCAAATCTCCGGCCGATTTCAAATTCATCGGCAAGGACGTCGTGCCCATCACCGACCTGGACGCGCTCGTCTCAGGCCAGCGCGCATTCGGTATGGACGCCAAAGTTCCCGGCATGGTGTTCGCCTCCATCGAGCATCCTCCCGTGCTGGGCGGCAAGGTGACCACGGTGGACGACTCGGAAGCCCTCAAGGTGAAGGGCGTCTCCAAGACGATTCAGATCGAGACCTTCAAGGGATCGAACTACATGTTCAACCCGCTCGGTGGCGTCGCCGTCATCGCCGACAACACCTGGGCGGCGTTTCAGGGCCGCAAGAAACTCAAGGTCGACTGGGACCTGGGTCCGCACGCGACGTACGATTCAGTGACCTACAAGAAGGAACTGCAGGAGACCGCGCGCAAACCCGGCCGCGCGGAGCGGAATGTGGGTGACGTGGACGCCGCATTCGCTAAAGCCACCAAGGTCATCGAGGCCGAATACTATGTGCCGCATCTCGCGCACGCTCCCATGGAGCCGCCGGTTGCGGTGGCGGATTTCAAGGACGGCAAGGTCACCGTGTGGGCGCCGACTCAGAATCCGCAGGCGGTGCAGACCACCGTGGCCAGCGCCGTGGGAGTCAAACCGCAGGACGTCACCTGCTATGTGACGCTGCTCGGCGGCGGCTTCGGGCGCAAGTCCAAGCCTGATTACTGCGCCGAAGCGGCGCTCCTGTCGAAGGAAGTCGGCAAGCCAGTCAAAGTGGTCTGGAGCCGCGAGGACGATCTGCACTTCGACTACTTCCATTTCGTGGCGGCCATGTACCTGAAGGCTGCGGTGAACGAAAAAGGTCTGCCTACGGCTTGGCTGGGCCGCAGCGTTTATCCGCCCATGCTGTCGGGCTCGGACAAACCGAGCTACGGCGGATTGGGCACCATGGGCTGGGTGGATGTGCCGTTCGAAATGGCGGATTTCCGCGCTGAAAACGGTATGGCGCAGGGACACGTTCGCGTCGGATGGCTGCGCTCTGTGGCCAACATCCCGCACGCATTCGGGGTGCATTCGTTCATCGACGAACTCGGTGCGGCGGCGGGCGGCGATCGGGTGGAGTACTTACTCGCTGCGCTCGGCTCGGATCGCATTATCGAGCTGGGCGGTGGACGCGGTGGTCGTGGAGGCCGGGGGGGTCGAGGCGGCGGAGCGAATCCGTACCCGATCGACACGGCTCGCTTCAAGCGCATCGTGCAAATGGTGGCCGAGCAGTCCGGCTGGGGCAAGAAGAAGTCCGGCAACGGCCACGGCTGGGGCATCGCGGTGCATCGCAGCTTCTTGAGCTATGTCGCCTCGGTGGTCGAAGTCGAGGTGGACAGCAAGGGCGGCATCCGGATTCCGCGCGTCGATACAGTTGTCGACGCCGGCACCGTCGTCAACCCCGAACGCGTGAAGGCGCAGTTTGAAGGCGCCGCCGTGTTCGGCGCCAGCCTCGCGCTGATGGGCGAGATCACCAGCGGCGACGGCCGCATCCAGCAGTCCAACTTCCACAATTACCCGGTGGCGCGCATCAACGAGGCGCCTTTCCAGACGCACGTGACGCTCGTCCAGAGCGATGCGGCGCCGGGCGGCGTGGGCGAACCGGGCGTTCCGCCCATCGCTCCGGCCATCTGCAATGCGGTGTTCGCGGCCACTGGCAAGCGGGTTCGTGAACTACCGTTGAAGAAAGCCAAGCTCGTTTAGTTCATCTATGGTCGGGCGCTCGCAAGGGCGCCCGGCTCACACCAGCTCGCTCCCACCCGCCCGCCTCACACCATTTTCTTCAACAGCGCAATCTGGCCGGCATGATACAGGTTGTGCTGGATCACTCCCTGCAGCATGAACCGAACCGAATACTTGGCGCCCGGGACACCCGACTTCAGTGCGGCCTCGGGAAGCGCGCTGATTGCTTCGCGCAACCGGCTCTGTTCGCAATCGAGAGCGGACAGCGTTTCCTGCCAGGCTGCGTCGCTGCCGCCGTCGATGGCCGGCCAATCCTCGGCGGGCGAGAGATCCATGAGCTCGCCAGCGAGCCTCCGCCGGACCGCGTTGATCCACGCGCCTACGTGCATCACGAGTTCCCAGATGCTGTGGACCGTCGGGGCGGGTTTGGCCAAGGCCTGCTCAGCGGTGACTCCCGCGAGTGCCTCCCGCAGTGACGGACCGTGCCAGGCGTCGCCTCGATAGGCGCGCTGGAGTTGATCGGCCAGGAATTCAACATCGTTCATACTTCCTCCGTAACTGTCTATTGATCGCTCACTGGTTACAGTAGCAACGCGTCCGGTAACCGGTCGATGTCTTGCGCCGCGAGCTGGAAATCGCCCGCCGGCATCAGGCGCTCGCGCCCGCTCGCCGCGGCTTCGCCTGGACCTGGGAGCATCCCGAAAGCACCCTGGACTCGATCCTGTGGCGCGTGTCCCAATCGGCCGCGGATCTGCTGACGTCACCCGGCCTCGATCTCGTTCGCAAGTGCGCCGGCGAGAACTGCGGCTGGCTATTTCTCGACACCATGCGCAATCACAGCCGGCACTGGTGCGACATGCAGGACTGCGGAAACCTCGCCAAAGTCCGCCGTTTCCGCGAGCGCCACGCAAATGTCTAGCGGACTGCGCAGTTGTATAATTGGCTGAAATCGAAACATCCGGAAAGCTAGCCATGCGTCTTGAGATGTTCTGTTTGAGATGTTCTGAGTGAATCCTGACCAATTGTTGCTCGGCGCCACCTGGTACGTTGTCTTTCTGTTTTCGACGACCTGCCACGAGGCGGCTCACGCGCTGGCTGCCAAACTGGGCGGCGACCTCACCGCTTTTCACGGCGGGCAGGTGTCGCTCGATCCGATTCCTCACGTGCGGCGCGAGCCGTTCGGCATGCTGATATTCCCGATTCTCACTTTCATCGTTAGCGGCTGGATGATGGGATGGGCCAGCGCACCGTACGATCCATTCTGGGCGCAGCGGCATCCCCGGCGTGCCGCATGGATGTCTCTGGCGGGACCAGGCGCCAACCTCACCCTCATGCTTTTGGCGGCCTTGCTGATCCACGTGGGCATCTGGATTGGCGCGTTCACCAGCCCGGAGACGGCTAACTTTGCCCATATCGCCGCGGCTGTTCAGCCGGGCATTGCAGAAGGCGCTGCCAAGCTGCTGAGCGTTATGTTTTCCCTGAATCTGCTGCTGGGCGTTTTCAATCTGCTGCCGGTTCCGCCGCTGGACGGCTTTGGCGCCGTTGGGCTGCTGCTTCCGGAGAGCAGCGCTCAGAAATTCCAGGCAATGGGCCTTCGAATGGGCGCGTTCAGCATGCTCGGGTTGTTGATCGCGTGGCGGATTTTCGACCCAATTTTCGATCCGATTTTCACGCTGGCATTGAACGCACTCTACCCAGGCTCGGGCTATGGATCGTAAATCAGAGCAACTGCCGGAGACCGCTATCGACCGCGCGCAGCACTGCATTCACGTTGATTTCCTCCAGCGCGCCGCGCACGATCTCCACTCGCTCGCCGCGCGGACCCCAGATGGCCGGATCGCTCGGCCCGAAGATCGCGACCACCGGCGTGCCCACGGCCGCCGCCAGATGCGTGATGCCGGAATCGTTCCCAACATAGACGCGCGCGGTGGCAAGCCAGCAAGCTAAGTCCCAGAGGCTTTCGATGCGTACTGCGCCGTCCAAGACTTCTTCGGGCCCGGCGCACCATTGCACAGGAAACGGCAGCCGCTGCGCTAATTCGCGAAACCGCTCGATGGGCCAGTTCTTGCGCCCGCCCCCCGAGAACGGATGGATCACGGCGAACTCAGGGCGCTTCACCTGCGCGCAATTGATCCTCGGTGCCGCGCGCCCTTCGCCGCCCGCCTGCCGCAGGAAGAAATCGGCCGCATGAACCCGCTCACCCGCCGGCGGCAGAGCGTCGAAGAACCGGATTGGCAGTCCCAGCTCTCGCACCATCGCCCGGAATTCCTCGCGATTCGCGCCGTACCAGGAGACGATCGAATCGAAGGGGCGCAGTCGCTCGACCAAACTGCCCGGCGGATCGATCCCAGGCAATCCCATCAGATCGAGACCAGTAGAAGCTGATCGAGCACACGCGATCGGCAAACCGAACCAGCGGCGCGACGTCGGCGGGAACCCAGACCTCCGTGTAATCCGCCCGCAGATGCTCAAGCGCCGGAAACGAGAGAATGCAATCGCCGATTCCGCCCGGTCGAATCAACAGGCGGCGCAACGGCGTGCTACTTCACCGGACTACTGGTTTCAAACAGCGGCCCGTCCACGTCCTGAATGCTCAGATGAATGGCCTTGGCCGCTTCCACGTCGCGATTTTTGAGATCGAATCGCACAGCCACCATGCGATCCACCATGCCGTGCGCCGGCACGGTGTCGCGAATCGTCAATGCCTCGTTGTATTGGTCGCCGAGAAATCGATTGAACTGGAACACTCGCTTCAGATCGTCCTTCGGCACGTTGACGCCTTCGAGTATCGTGCCGTCGGGCCGCTCCAGCGTCACCTGAACCTGCCGCACCACGAACGGAACATCGGACGGATTCTCGACGCGGAAATCCAGAACCGCGATGCTGTCGGCGTCGCTCAAGGCCCCGGTGCGGATCTTCAAGATCTGCCCCTGCAGCACCAGGTGCGATCCCTTGGTGTAGGAAAGAATGCCGACAACCGCCAGCGCGACGGCCAGGATGCCGGCCGCCAAAAAAGATGAGGAACTGCTTGCTCATGCGAGAAGCGGCGCCTCAATCGCCCAGGAGCTTGCCGTAGCCATGCAGTCCGGATACATTATCGCAGACGGCTTTGATGCCGGCCGTGATCGGGATGGCCAGCAGCAACCCGATGCCGCCCCACAGCGTGCCCCAAAACATCAGCGCGACCGTGACCACCAGCGGATTCAAATGCACGCGCGAACCGACCACCTTGGGATAAAGCAGGTTCAAGGCGATCAAGTGGAGCATGGCCACCACCACCACGATCATCACGTAGATGGCCGGCTGGTTGTAGACGATCAAGCCCGCCAGCAGCGGCGGGATCGCGGCCAGCGGCAAGCCGACGTAGGGCACCAGGCTGAGAAAACCGCTCAGCGGGCCGATCACCGCCCAGTACGGCATGCGAATGCTGAGGAAGAACAGCGAGCTCAGCGTTGACAACATCAGCCCGAGGATGAAATTGCCGATCATGTACGCGCGCACCATGTTGGCCACACCCTCCCAGGTTTTCCCCACCACCTGGCGCTCTTTGCCGCTGAACAGGTACAGGAAACTGCGCCGCATGTGATCGCGCCAGCTCAGCATGAAGTACACCAGGAACGGCACGAAGCTGGCCATGAGCAAAACGCTGTAGAACGATCGCACGTAGCCGTAAACATACGTCAGCAGCGGAGTCGGATCCTGATGGATATGCACTTCCTGAATTGCGGGCGGCGTTACCACGGGCTCCGGCGGTGGCGGAGTCTTGGAGTTTCTTCGGCGCCGCGAGTTCTCCACCGGTGGCGCGATCACCGGGGGCGGCGGCTGCTCAATCTGTTGGAAGCGCTTGGGCACGATGACCTGGTAGGTTCGCTTTTCCACCTGATCCACGCGGGTCGCAAAACTGTCCACGATCTGGTTCATGCGCTGGCTGTAGTTCGGCAGCTCGTCCACGAAGCCGTACGACTTGGGTGTACACCGCCGAGCCCCGACCAGGTACAAAACCAGAAGCGCGATGCTGCAGACGATAAAGCTGGCCAGCGCGCGCGGCATGCGCATCCGTTCGAAGACGGTCACGATGGGGTCCAGCAGGAAGGCGATGGTCACCGCGATGACCACGGTGATGAGAAACACGCGGCCGTAGTACAGCAACGCCACGGTCGCTCCGCCCGCGAGTATGTTGACGCTCATCTGCCCGATCTTGCTGGCGGGCAACATCGGTGTTAGTGTGGACATCCAGACCTTGAGCTACTGCTTCTATGATGAAATGAAATTGGACGAACAGCAACGTTTTGGCAAGTTTTTTCTAAGAATGGCTGACAGTCACGGCAGAATACTGGCTCTCGATCTGGGCAAGCGGCGGATCGGCCTGGCGCTCAGCGACGAGCTGGGCCTCACGGCGCAAGGCCTGGAAACGCTGGAACGTGTCAACATCCGCCAGGATCTGGCGCGGCTGGCCGAGCTGGCGGTCGAACGGAACGTGACGCGAATCGTCATCGGCAACCCTTTGCTGATGGATGGCCGGGAAGGGCGCCAGACCGGGCACGCTCATGATTTCGGCGCCCGGCTGCAGGCGGCCACCAACCTCCCGGTCGAGTTTTGGGACGAACGGCTCACTACCGTGGAAGCGCAGCGCGTGCTGCGTCAGAGCGGCATCGGAATCGAAAAGCGCGCCCGCGCGGTGGACCGTTTGGCCGCAGTCATTCTCCTGGAGAGTTACTTGGATTCCCACCGGTCATGAGCGCCCGCCATTCCCGATCCGGAGGGATGTTTCTCCGCCTGTTCGTGCTGTTCGCCTTCATCACCGTGGCGTGCGCTGGCATCGCAGCTTTCTCCCTGATGGTGGCCTACCAGGGTTTCGCGACCCCGGTAGTTCTGGAATTCCCGAAAGGCACCAGCACGTCGGCCATGGCCACCCAGCTCGCGCAGTCCGGCGTGATCCGCTACCGCTGGCAATTCCTGGTGGCGCGAATGCTGCAGCCTTCGGCCCGCCTGCAGGCCGGCGAATACCAGTTCGAACACTCCGATACCACCTGGGCGATCTTCAATCGCATCGTGCACGGCGACGTGTTCTTCTACGAGCTCACGGTTCCGGAAGGCAGCAACCTTTTCGATATCGCCGCCAGTCTCGATCAGTTCGATTTTCTCAAGTCGGCGGATTTCTTGAAGGCCGCACGCGATCCGGCGCTGATCCACGACCTGGCGCCACAGGCTCCGACGCTCGAAGGCTACTTGTTTCCGTCGACGTACAGGCTCACGCGCAGCACCACCGTTCAACAACTCTGCCAGATGATGACCGATCTATTCCGCCGGCACTGGAAGCAACTGCAGACGCCGGGGCGCACGGTATCCGTGAATGAAACCGTGACGCTGGCATCGCTGGTGGAGAAAGAGACCGCCGTTGCTGAAGAGCGACCCTTGGTTGCGTCCGTTTTCGCGAATCGCCTGCGCCTGGTCATGGCCCTGGATTGCGATCCAACCACTATCTACGCGGCGCTTCTGGAGCGGCGCTACCACGGCAGCATCTACCGTTCCGACCTAAAGAGCGCGAACCAATATAACACCTACCAACACACTGGACTGCCGCCCGGTCCCATCGCGAACCCAGGCGTGGAGTCGCTCAAAGCCGCGCTGGCGCCGGCTACGACGGACTACTTGTTCTTCGTGGCCACGACCGATGGCGGCGCGCATCATTTCTCAAAAACGATGGCGGAGCACAGCCGCGCGGTGGAAAGCTACAGGCGCAGGCAGAAGACGAATCCCGCGCCTCCCGCGTCGCGAGGCAAAGCCAAGTTGCGCCGTCCGGTATGATGAGTCCTTGATGCCGCTCCCGGAGTCCGCCGCTGAGTTTCTCGCGACACAGGTCAATCGCCTCCGCAAGTTAAAGCCCAAGCGCCGGATCGTGTTTCCGGAAGGCGACGATCCGCGCGTCGCGGCCGCCGCAGAGCGCCTGGAGCGCGAAGGTCTGGTCACGCCGATCCTCCTGAAGTCCGGCAGCACTGTGTCCGAGCAGGACGCGCGAAAATACGCCCGGCTGTACTTTGAACGCCGCCGCGCCAAAGGCACCACCGAGATGGAGGCGGCCGAGATCGCCGCGAAACCGCTCTACACCGCCGCTCTGATGGTGGCGGCCGGCGACGCAGACGGCTTCGTCGGCGGAGCTTGCAACACGACCGCGGAGACGGTTCGTGCGGCGCTGACTTCGGTGGGCACCGCGCCCGGGGTTCACATTGTTTCGAGCACGTTCCTGGTGGCGGTTCCAAATCGTGCGTTCGGGCACAACGGAATGCTCGCGTTCGCCGATTGCGCCATCGTCGTCGATCCTTCGCCGGTGGAGCTGGCCGAAATCGCGATCGCAACCGCTGCCACGACACGCGACGTGATCGGCGCCGAACCGCGTGTGGCGCTGCTGTCGTATTCCACTAAGGGCAGCGCGAAGCACCCATGGGTCGACAAGGTGGTGGAGGCGCTCCGCATCGTGCGCGAGCGCGCTCCCGATCTCGATGTCGACGGCGAGCTGCAGGCCGATGCGGCGCTGGTCGAAACTGTCGCGCGATCAAAGGCGCCCGGCTCCACCGTGGCCGGACGCGCCAACACACTCATCTTTCCCGACGTCGCTAGCGGAAACATCGCCGTCAAGCTAGTGGAGCGGCTGGCCGGCGCGGTAACCTGGGGGCCGTTCCTGCAGGGCCTCGCGAAGCCCGCCAACGATCTGTCGCGCGGCTGCTCGGCCGACGACATCTACGGCTCGGCCATCGTGACCGCGCTGCAATCGGCTCATGCTTCCGTTTAAGCTCATCTATCATTCCGGCTACGACCTGCAACTTGGCGCTCACGTTTTCCCGTCGCGCAAATATCGGCTCATTCATGACCAGTTGCTGGACGAAGGCTTCGCCGCACCGTGGGACTTCGTCGAGCCCCAGATGGTGTCAGATGAGGACGTGCTGCGCGTGCACGACGCGGGCTGGATCGACCGTTTGAAAAATGACAAGTTGACCTACGAGGATATCGTGCGGCTGGAGATTCCGTATTCGAAGGCCATGGTGGATGGCTTCTGGCAAGCCACTGGCGGCACGATTCTGGCCGCGCGGAACGCAATGCGCGACCGGATCGGCATCAACCTCGGCGGCGGATTCCATCACGCCTACCCGGGGCACGGCGAAGGTTTTTGCGCGATCCACGACCTCGCGATCGCGGTTCGCGCGCTGCAGCACGAGCGCGTGATCGAGCGCGCCATGATTGTGGATTGCGACGTCCATCACGGCAACGGAACTGCCGCCATCTTCGCGGGGGACCGCACGGTGCTGACGCTGTCCCTGCACCAGTTCAACAACTATCCGAACGAGAAGCCGGCGTCGACCATAGATGTCCACTTGCGCGACGGTATCGGCGACGAAGAATATCTGGAGCGCTTGCGGGGCGCAATCGAGATGGCGATGGGCTTCTCGCCTCACCTGATCTTCTACGTGGCAGGCGCGGACCCATATCGCGAGGACCAGCTCGGCGGCCTCTCGCTTACGATGGACGGCCTGAAGCGCCGCGACCGCATGGTGTTTGAAACAGCACTCCTGCAAAATGTCCCGGTTGCAGTGACCCTTGCCGGCGGCTACGCCCGCAACACTGCCGACACGGTGACCATCCACTGCAACACGGTTAAGGAAGCCGCGGCTGCGCTTATGGCAGAATCAAGGCAGCAGACGTGATCACCGCAAAGGCCGTAGATCAGCACGTGGAACAACTGTTCGAGGTTTTGCGCCGCCTTCACGCCGCGCTAACGAAGGCCGGAATTCCGTATCGTGTTGTAGGAGGAATGGGCGTTTTCTTCCAAGTGAGCGCTCGCAATCCTCTCGCTGCCCGGCTCACCCAGGATGTCGATGTCGCCATCGACCGCAAAGACCTGCAGCGAATCGCAGCGGCGGTCAAGGATTTCGGGTTTCGCTACCGGCACGCGGCCGGCGTGGACCTGCTGGTTGACGCGACGAAGCCGAAGGCTCGCAGCGCTGTTCACTTCGTATTTGTCCGCGAGAAAGTTCGACCTGATTACGTGGAGCCGGTTCCCGACTTTTCAAAGCCAAAGTTAACCGAAGAAGGAATTCTGCTCGCGCCGGTAGCCGACCTGGTCCGCATGAAGCTGACGAGTTTCCGCCTCAAGGACAAGGTTCATCTCCAGGACATGGATTCGGTGGGCCTCATCACGCCGAAAATCGAAGCCGGCCTCCCAGACGCGCTACGCGAGCGCTTGCACGAGCTCCGGGCGGAAGAACCGGGAAGCTAGTTCTCCGAAGGCTGCTCAGCATGAACAATGTTCAGGATTTCGATCGGCCCCCTCTTCGACTCAAGCTTCAAGCCAAGTTGCTCTTGAATCGCAACGAAGATCGACACTTCGTTGGGATCCACCGGAGCGTCTGGGCTCCCGATCGGAAGGAAGCCCATCTCTTGAGCCTCGAGCCGGATATCATATTCTTTCGTGAGTCCGGTCTTATCAACTACCGGCCGTTCGAGTCGAGCTGTGAGAACGGAAGCTAGTCTTGCCATCGAAATCTTTGACGCGATCAGAAATCCGTTCGACGCCCGCATTGACGAGTTTGCACCAACCGGGCTCTCCTTTAGCTTTGGCCCGCCTTTCGCGAGCACAAGCGAGTACATCCGAACCCCATCTTTGGTCGCTCTATCAAGCTTCAAGCTAAAACGGCTAGCTAACAGACTCTGGAACATCTGCCGAATTTCTTTTACAGTGCGAGTCGACTCGCTTTCAAACTTTGCGACGATCGCATATCGCTCTGAACCCGCCCATGCCGGTCCTTCCGCGACCTGATAGTCCTTGACATCGTATGCGTAGGAAATCAAGCCTCGCAGGGTAACCCAGTTGGCCACTACACGCCCGCCTGGAAGTATCGAAACTCCGAGTCGCGTCGGGCGCTCATCACGGGACATCGTCCTGATAGAGGCCACTTCAAAGGTGGTTTGAGGCGAAGTCTGAGCCTGGAGAGCTAACGCGCCTGCAAATACCAGAGAAATCCGGACGAGAATTGATCTTGACATTGCTTCTCCCCCGAAAAGAAGAACGTCAATCCACCGGCGCGGAATAAGCCGACGCAGGAGCCGCCTCAATCAGCGCGTCCTCGAACGTATAATCCTGCTTGGAGAACGGGCTGTTGCGCACGAACCAGCGGTAGGTTTCTTTCAGGCCAGCGGCGAAATCCACTGGCTTGAACTTCAGCACGCGCTGGGCTTTGTTCACCACCACCGTAATGGCCGGCAGATCGAAGTACATGCCGAAGTACAGTTTCGGTCCCATGGGATGCCCGCCGGCGCGCAAGATCCGCTCACGCGGCCAGCGCACGAAGGTCGGCTCCTTGCCGGCGGCGCGCGCGAAAGCTTCCACCGCTTCCACCTGCGTCAGCGGCCGCGGATTCGCGATGTTGAACGCGTGCCCTTCGACGTCCGGCGCTTCCATCACCTTGAGGCACGCCGATACCAGGTCCTTGATGTTGACGAACTGCATCAGCCGGCGCCCGTCGCCCGGCAGAATGATCGGCCGCCCCTCGCGCAGACGATCCCAGAAAAACGCCTCGCGATAAAACGGATTGCCCGGCCCGTAAATGAACGGCGGCCGCAGCGTCACCACGGGGAATCCATTGCGCTGGTGCATGCGGAACAGCGTCCGCTCGCTCATGGCCTTGTTGCGAACGTAGGCGTCGGGATGATCGTCCGGCGCGAGCGCGTCGCCTTCGTGGTGATTCAGGCCATCGCCATAAGCCGCAATGCTCGACATGAAGATGTAGCGCTGCAGGTTGTTGCCGCAGGCCCGCGCAGTCGCTTCCACGTGCGCCGCAGTGGTGCCCTTCTCGAAGTTGTAAACGTTGTCGTAGACGACATCGAAGCTCTTGCCCGTGAGCGCCCGCTTCATGGACTCCGGATCGTTCCGGTCGGCCATGATGTTCGCGATCTTCTTGCCCAGGCTGTGCCGCGACTTGCGGTGCAGAATGGTGACTTCGTGCCCGGCCTGCGCCAGTTCCTTCACCAGCAGCCGCCCGATAAACAGCGTCCCGCCGATAACCAGAACTTTGCGCTTGGCCGGCTCCTGCCGCTTCGCTCCGTTAGTCGTAATACTCGAGGCCAAGGTGTGTAATCAGATCCTCTCCGCGCATCCACCGCAGCGTGTTCTTCAACTTCATCAATTGGATGAAAATGTCATGCTCCGGATACAGGCCCGGCGCCGTCATGGGCGCTTTAAAATAAAATGACAGCCATTCCTGAATGCCCTTCATGCCCGCACGCTGCGCCAGATCCATAAACAGCACCAGGTCGAGCACCAGCGGCGCGGCCAGAATCGAATCCCGGCACAGGAAGTTGATCTTGATCTGCATCGGATAGCCGAGCCATCCGAAGATATCGATGTTGTCCCAGCCTTCTTTGGCGTCGCCGCGCGGCGGATAGTAATTGATGCGCACCGCGTGATAAAGATTCTTGTAAAGCTGCGGATAAAGATCCGGCTGCAGAATCTGCTCCAGCACCGACAGCTTGGTCTCTTCCTTCGATTTGAACGAACCCGGATCCTCCAGCACCTCGCCGTCGCGATTGCCCAAAATGTTGGTCGAGAACCAGCCCGACATCCCCAGCATGCGCGCCTTCAGGCCGGGCGCGATCAGCGTCTTCATGAAGGTCTGGCCGGTCTTGAAATCCTTGCCGCAGATCGGGACCTGCCGCTCGCGGGCGAGTTCCAGCAGCGCCGGAGTATCGGTGGTCAGGTTCGGCGCGCCGTTCGCATACGGCACTCCGCTCTTCAGCGCCGCGTAGGCGTAAATCTGGCTGGGCGCGATGTCCGGATCGTTCTTCTGCAAGCCGCACTCGAAATCTTTCAGCGTCTGATGCACGGCCGCCGGCTTGTGGAAAACTTCCGTCGATCCGCACCAGATCATGACCAGGCGCTCGAGCGCCGGTGGATTGCTTGAAACTGCCGGATGTCTTCCATCAGCATCTCGGCCTTGTCCATCTTCGAGCCGCTCGGTCTTGATGTTGGGGCCGTTAATGCGCCGCACGTATTCCTGATCGAACACCGCCTTCATCGGCTTGATCGCCTCCAGCGGCTCGCGAACTTTTTCGAGCAGCGCCGCCTCCAGCACACTCGCATGCGCAGCCGCTTGGTAGGCGTTGTCGTCGAAAATGTCCCATCCGCCGAAAACCAGATCCTCGAGACTCGGCCAGCGGCACAAAATCCTTAATCCTCGGCGTCCGGCCTTCGGTTCGTTTTCCCAGACGCACGGTGCCAAGCTGCGTGAGCGACCCGATGGGCGCCCCGAGTCCGCGCTTCACCGCCTCCACCCCCGCCATGAAGGTGGTGCTTACCGCCCCGATGCCAGGAATCAGGACTCCCAACTTGCCATCGGCGGGCGCAATTTTGGCGTTTCCTTTGGTGGACAACTGCGATCTCCTTGGGAGGCGCGGGATGCTTGACTGTACCCTGGAAGGGCACCTGCAGACGCCTATCCTACGTTATACTAACATTTTATGACAACCCGCGCGACCGGCACAATCTCGGCGGTCCTGGTTGACGATGAGCGCCTGGCGAGCGAAGAGCTGTCGTTTCTGCTCAAGGAATTTCCCGAAGTCGAGATCCTGGCCACCGGGCGCAACGGCCTGGAAGCCATCAAACTGATCGAGACCCTGGAGCCGGACGTCGTGTTCCTGGACGTCCAGATGCCCGGACTGGACGGCTTCGGCGTCATCCAAAAGCTGCAAGGACAAAAACATCCCGCTGCCGCATTTCATCCTGGCGACGGCCTACGATCAGTACGCGCTGGAGGCGTTTCGCTGGGAGGCGCTGGACTATCTGCTGAAGCCGATCGAGAAGGACCGGCTGGCGCTGGCGGTGGAGCGCGCGTGCAAGGCGGTGGCCGAGAAAGCCAAGGCGCCGCAGCCGGATGTGGCTCCGATCAAGCTCGGTTCACAACGCACCAAGCTGCTGGTGCGCAGCAACAATCGCCATTTCATGGTGGATGCGCAGGACGTGATCTACGCGACCATCGACGACGGCCTGATCACGGTGGTGGCCTCGGGCGTCGAAGGCGAATCGAACTACCGGACCATCGAAGAGCTGCAGTCCAATCTCGATCCCGAGACGTTCTGGCGCGTGCACCGGTCGTTTCTGGTGAATATTAACCGGATTAAGGAAGTAATTCCGTGGTTTAAGTCCAGCTTCCAGCTTCGGATGGACGACAAGAAGCAGACCGAGATTCCGGTGAGCCGGGTGCAGACCAAGCGGTTGCGGGCGCTGTTGAAGCTGTAGGATTCAAGACGGTCAAGGCCAGTTCGGCAGCCGTCGGTCGTTCACCGTATTCGCGTCCTTCTTCTACCGCAGCGACAAAGCGCTCGTCGTACTCCAGCATTCGATCCACCGCCTCCTCCACAATTTGCTCCGCGCTCTTGCCGACACGCGTCGCGATCTCCCGGAGCTGGGCTTGTTTATCGGTGCTAAGATGTACTTCCATGCTATCCACTGTGGCGCAGCTCCGGCTTCAGGTCAACCGGAACCAACGCTAGCGTTCCCTTATGCAGAGCAAAGCCGCCACTGTCAAACAATACCTCGCCGCGCTGCCGGCCGACCGCCGCGCCGCCATCAGCGCAGTGCGCGACGTCATCCTCAAAAACCTCGACAGCGAAATCGAAGAAGGCATTCAGTACGGCATGATCGGCTACTATGTGCCGCACAGTGTCTACCCGGCCGGATACCGCGCCGATCCCAAGCAGCCGCTGCCCTTCGCGGCGCTCGCGTCGCAGAAGAACTACATGTCGTTCTATCTGATGTCCGTCTACTGCGGCTGCGAGGACAAGAATCCAACCAATCCCCACGCCAAATGGTTTCGCGACGAGTGGATGAAAACCGGCAAGAAGCTCGACATGGGCAAGTCCTGCATCAGGTTCCGCAAGCTCGACGATCTGCCGCTCGATTTGATCGGCAAGGCAGTCAAGCGCGTCAGCGCGCGCGACTTCATCCGATTCGCCGAGGCTTCGCGGCCGGAGCCGAAGGAAGCCCGAGCGGCCAAGAACAAAGCTTGAGCCGAAATTCGTTGTCACAACCTGACCGGGCACCTCGTCTTCGGTGCGGAGGTTCACTTGTCAAGCCAATCGTTCATCGTCGTGGGAGGCGGCCTCTCGGGATTCACGGCCACAATCGAGCTGGCCTCGGCCGGCCATCGGGTCACGCTGCTCGAGCAGAGCAGTCATTTCGGAGGCCGCGCCGCGACGCACCACCAGCAGGGCTTCGCGATGAACATCGGCCCGCATGGCTTCTATCACGGCGGAATCATGAAGCGGCAGTTCGACGCCTGGGGCATCGCCTACTCCGGCCAACCTCCGCTGACCAAGGGCGCCGCGTACCTGATATCGAACGGCGCGCGGCACTCGTTTCCCACCAGCACTCTGAATCTGCTGGGCAGCCTCTTCTTCTCGCTGCGTGACAAGATCAGAATTGGACAAGTGCTGCAGAACATCCAGAAGATGGACCCGGCCAACGCGCGCGGCCAATCGATGCAGTCGTGGATTGAGTCGCACGCGGGTTCGCAGCATGTCGTGCAAATGTTTTCCGCGTTGACTCGCCTTTCGACGTTATTCGGCGGATCTCGCGCTGCTGGACGCCGGCGCGGCCATCGCCCAACTCCAGTTGGCGTTCGCAAAATCCGTGCTGTATCTCGACGGCGGATGGGAAACCCTGATCGCGTCGCTCGCCCGCAAAGCTCAGTCGCTCGGCGTCGAACTGCGAACGGACTCCGTGGTCAGGCGAGCCGAACCAGGCGCAGTGGAATTGAACAACGGCGAACGCCTTCCAGCCGACGGCATTGTCCTCGCGATTCCGCCGCGAGAAGTGGAGCAGGTGACCGGCCAGCAACTTCCGGACTGCACTCCGGTGCGCGCGGCCTGCCTTGATCTCGGACTCAGGCGCGTGCCTCCCGAGTCTGCGGCCTTCGCCTTGGGTCTCGACGCGCCGACGTATTTCTCCGTGCACTCGTTGTACGCTCTCGGGCTCGCTCCGGAAGGCGGCGCTCTGGTGCAGATTGCCAAGTACCTGGACCGGGGTGCATCCGCGACGCGCGCGGAACTCGAGCAGCTCGCCGACCTCGCGATGCCTGGCTGGCGCAGCGAGCTGGTCGCCTCTCGATTCCTTCCGGAAATGACCGTCGTCCACGCGATCCCGCAATTCGACCGCGCCCGCCCCGATGTGGACGCGCTCAAGATGCTCCGTGTGACGATCGCCGGAGACTGGGTGGGTCCCGAAGCTATGCTGGCCGACGCGGCGGTAGCGAGTGGCCTCCGCGCCTCCCGGACTCTCGCCGAACGCGCGGCCGGAAAGGCGGCCTGAGAGCGCGTGCCGGATCCGTTCGCCGAGCTGCGGCCGCTGCTTTTCTCGATCGCATATCGAATGACCGGGACGCGCGCCGATGCCGAAGACGCAGTGCAGGAAACATTTCTGCGCTGGCAGGCCTCCGATCGCGATTCCATCCAGTCTCCCAAGGCTTTTCTCATGACCGCGATCTCGCGCATCTGTGTCGACGTCCTGAAATCCGCGCAGCGCAAGCGCGAAGTCTACGTCGGCTCGTGGCTGCCGGAGCCGATCGTCGGGCCGAACACGGAGCCGGTGGAACTCGCGGAGTCGCTGTCGTTCGCGTTCCTGCACTTGCTCGAATCGTTGACGCCATCCGAGCGTGTCGCCTTCCTGATGCACGATGTGTTCGATGCCAGCTATCGCGAAGTTGCCGACGCGCTCGAAACCTCCGACGCGAATGCCCGTCAACTGGCCAGCCGCGCGCGCGAACATCTGCGCCAACGCCGTCCCAAAGCTCACGTCGAACGAGAGAAACACCAGCAGTTGCTGTGGGCTTTTCTGCAGGCCTGCGAGGCGGGCGACGCTTCCGCGCTGGTGGGCCTGCTCAAGCAGGACGCGGTGCTGTACTCGGACGGAGGTGGAAAGGTCCGCGCCGCCATCAACCCTATCTACGGCGCCGATCGCATCATCCGGTTCATCTTGGGTCTCCACAAGAAACAGCTCGGCGCGCTGCAAGGATTCCCTGTGGACGTGAACGGCGCGCCCGGAGCCGCCGTCACGCTCGACGGCCGGCCGTACTTGATTCATGCCATCGAAGTCGAAGACGATCTCATCCGAACCGTGTTCTACGTCATGAATCCCGACAAGCTGTCGCACGGTTCGTTCGGCTGACGCGCGCTACGATGAAAGTGCTATGACCGCAACGAAACCGCTCGCCTACCTCAGCGAACAACTCGAGAACTGGCGTCGCGAGGGCACCTACCAGCGCCTGCGCGTGCTCGAATCGGCATGCGAGCCGATGTCCCGCTTCGACGGCCGCGAAGTGATCAACCTCGCGAGCAATAACTATCTCGGACTGGCCGACCATCCCAAGCTCATCGAAGCCGCCGTCGCCGCCACGAAGAAATACGGCGCGGGGTCGGGCGCGGTGCGTACCATCTCCGGCACCATGTCGCTCCACATGGAACTCGAGCGCCGCATCGCCGCCTTCAAGCACACCGAGGCCTGCGTCGTCTTCCAGTCCGGGTTCGCCGCCAATGCCGGCACGGTCTCGGCGATCCTCGGCGCGGACGACCACATCATCTCCGACGCTTTGAACCACGCCAGCATCATCGACGGCGCGCGGCTCTCCAAAGCCAAGATCCACGTCTTCCCGCACAAGGACACGGCCGCGGCCGCGAAAATCATGGCCGATCTCGACGGCGCTCAAGGCCACAACCTGCTGATCACCGACGGCGTCTTTTCGATGGACGGCGATATCGGACCGCTGCCCGCGCTGGTGGAGATCGCCGAGCGCCACGGCGCCATCATGATGATCGACGACGCGCATTCATCCGGCGTGCTGGGCCGCAACGGGCGAGGCACCGTGGATCACTTCGGCCTGCATGGCCGCGTCGACGTTCAGGTGGGCACGCTGTCGAAAGCCGTCGGCGTGCTGGGCGGCTACGTCTGCGGGAGCCGCGACATGATCGAGTTTCTGTATCACCGCGCGCGGCCGTTTCTGTTCTCGACATCGCATCCGCCCGCCGTCGCGGCCTCCTGTCTTGCCGCCTTCGACATTCTCGAGCAGGAACCCGAGCGCATCGAGAAGCTGTGGGACAACACCCGCTATTTCAAGGCCGCGCTTAAGAACGCCGGCTTCAACACCGGCGAGAGCGAGACCCCCATCACGCCGATCATGGTCGGTGAAGCCAAAACCGCTCACGCCTTTTCGGCCGCACTTTTCGAGAACGGCCTGCTCGCCACCGGCATCGGCTTTCCGACCGTGCCCGAAAGCAAGGCGCGCGTCCGCACCATCGTTACCGCCACTCACACGCGCGAGATGCTTGACCGGGCAGTCGAGATCCTTACGCGCGTGGCGAAAAACATGAGAATCGTTCAGTAGAAGGGTAGCGCCCCCAGTCCTGCCTGCCGCGTCGCCGCTGATTGCCGCGCGGCCCAGCTTTGGACTGACTCCGCAGGGTCGCGGCTAGTCGAGCTTGTGCGTCACTTTGCACTGGAACGCGAGAGCCGAGTAGCGCCCATATTCCGCGTTTGCTGGAAACCACCAACATTAACAATTTCTTCTATTTCAACATCTTCAACTGGTTTCGGTAATAGACCGAGGTGAGATCCAAGCGTAGGGCACCCAGTTCCGCAGGTTGCGCTGCTATTCATGGCGACGCCAAGGAACGCTTGCTATCATAGGAGCGGAGGTTTCCCATGGGTCCCATCGGGATGCAGGAGATAGTCGTCATCTTCCTGCTCGCGCTAGTGCTCTTCGGCCCGAAGAAACTGCCGGAGCTCGGCAAGACGATTGGGAAGGCGATCACCGAGTTCCGCCGCGCTCAAAGCGAACTGAAGTCCACGTTCGAAGGCCACATGCGAGAATTGGAGCGGGAAAACGAGTCGATCAAGGAAGTCACTCGCAGCTACACTAACGACATCTACAACCAGTTCAGCGAGTACGACTCCTCCTATTCCGATGCGGGCGTTGATCACACCGCATCGAGCCAATCCACTGCTGCAAATCCATCCACCGTAAGCGCACCAGCACTACCGGGCGCCGAACCGATCGTGTCTCATGAGGCACCCGCGAATGGAACCGTGCCCCGGAACAGCATTTCGGAAAAGGCCCACCAGGCCGATCCGACGCCGCCGGGAACTGAGCAATCCCATTCGGTGAACAGCTAGCAGGACAACGACCTAGTCAGACATGGACGACGAGAACCAGGGAGTTCAGCCTCCCTCGGCGGAAGGACCGTCCGAGGTCCAGGGGGCGCATCCGGCAGACGACGGCAGTAGTTCTACGCCCGTCGAAGTCATTCCCGCGTCGGCCGCGCCTCCGGCAATTCCGCCTCCCCCTCCTCCATCCAGCGACTCCGAACCCGAGGACGAGGAAGAAAGCGGCATGCTCCGCATGTCTTTCATGGAGCACCTGGAGGAGTTGCGCACCCGCATCATCCGGGCGCTGTACGGCCTGGTAGTGGCCTTCGTCGTCAGCCTGGTTTACGCCAACACCCTTTGGACCATCATCAGCGAACCGGCGATCGAGGCCCTGAAGCATCTCAAGGTCGATCCGCCCCAGCTCGCTCAGCTCAGCCCCATGGAAAGCTTTTCCATCATCTGGGTGAAGCTGCCGCTGTTGTGCTCGGTGTTCCTGGCATCGCCCTGGATCGTCTACCAGATTTGGGCGTTTATCTCACCCGGCTTGTACAAGAAAGAACGCCGCTGGGCGCTGCCCTTCGTGCTCATCACGGCAGGACTGTTTATCACCGGCGGGCTATTTGCTTACTTCGTGGCGTTTCGATTCGGCCTGGAGTTCCTGCTCGGAATTGGCATGAGCAACAACGTCCGGCCAGTGGTCTCCATCACCGAATACTTCGACTTGTTCATGAACGTGACCCTGGGCGTGGGCATCGTCTTCGAAATGCCGGTCCTCATTTTCCTGCTCACGCTGCTGCGCGTTCTCTCGCCGCGCTTCCTGATCCGGCACTCGCGCTACGCCATCCTGGTGATCGTTATCATCGCGGCCGTCCTCACTCCGACGCCTGACGTATTCAACCTGATGCTGTTCGCGATTCCCATGACCGCGCTGTATTTCGTGGGCATCTTCGTCAGCTATTTGCTGGTACTGCGCCGCGAAGGAAAACAATTCCCATGGAAACGCTTGTTCTGGATTATCTTGATCGTTGTAATAGTGTTAGCTCTGTCTTACGCGGCGATCTTGTATTTCCACCTCCACTTCACGCGCCATTGGCCATTCTTAACTTCGTAGAAGAAAAATAGCTGGCGTTTCCGAGCGGAGTCGTCTACCATAAATAACACTCGGGGATTTGCCGATGGACGTGCACAAGACTTTGCGAGAGTTGCACGCTGAAAAGAAGCGCCTGGACGCCACCATCAGCGCGCTGGAGCGGCAGCTCAAGGCTCCTCTCGGCCGAGCGTCGGGAAAACGGCGCGGGCGCAAGAGCATGAGCGCCGCGGAACGGCGCAAGGTTTCTGAAAGAATGTCGCGGTACTGGGAAGCCCGGCGCGCCCAGCAGCAGACTCTTCAAGCATCCTCCGGATCTAATTCCGGCGAAGTCAGCGCTTAAAGAACCACAGCCAGAAGTACTGTCCGCCGGCGCCGTGCCGATAGCGCGGCTCGAATCCGCAGCGAAAGGCCATCTCCACCGCTTGCCGGTCCGAAAACGCCGCGCCCAGCCAGGTATCGTCACGGCTCCGCCTCGGTGGCGGTGACATTGCCTTGAACCTGGAACTTGAAGAGCGCCCCCGGCCGCAGCAGGCGTTGTACTTCGCGAACGTAGTTTTCGATGATGGCGCGGCTCGGAATGTGCTGGAACACGATGGACGAAAACGCAAAGTCGAACGGCAGCTCCGGCACCACTGCCAGATCCTGGCCGTTGTTTTGATAGACGTCGGCATTGGGTTGGTCGCGCAGCGCGTCGGTCGCCAGCCGGACCATTTCGCCGCTCACGTCCACCGCGTGCACTTCGCCGAAAAGCTGGGCCAGCGCCCGCGTCACCCGCCCGGCGCCGCACCCGATTTCGAGCACGCGCATGTCGGCCGGCGCCTTGCCCTGGCAGATGTTGGTCATGTCGGTCAGGATTTCCTCGGCCACGGTCTTCTGTCCGGATTCGAAAAACTCCTGGTCGGTCCAGGCCGTGTTGGCCGTATTCACATAATGCCGGGCGTTCTCCCGGGCGCGCCGGTCCCAGTCCTCGCGCATCTTCTGAAGCTGCTCGCTAGTACTAATCTCGTCCATATCCCTTCGCTCGATTTTCCATTTTCCCATAGCTTTGGCCGTCCGGACCAGCGATCATCACGTCCAGGTACTGGGACTATCTGCAGTCCAGAAGGCACGGAAAGTGCCATTCACTATTGACCTTTAAGCCCTTCTCGGATTAGAGTCTTAGAGGCATCTCCCAATGGAACAACGCAAAGCTCAGAGGTTCGACCTGCGGTTGCCGTTCGAGTTGGTCCGCAGCGGCACTCGAGCGCTATCCGAACATGGCGAGACCCGGAACTTAAGCTCGGTCGGCGTGCTCTTTCGCTCCGGCGCGACTTTCAAGATCGGCGAGCCAGTGGAGTATCTGATTACTCTTCCCGCCGCCTCGAGCCCGGCCGAAGCTGTTCAGATTCGCTGCCGCGGCAAGATCGTTCGATTTGCCCGAAAAACCGAGGTGGCAGCCACTCTCGAACGCTACGAGTTCCAGCGCTAAGCCGCCAGCAACTCGGTCAAGATCCGCAGGGCGGCTTGCTTTCCTCGCTCCCCCACTTCTCCAATCGGTCCCACGCAGGCAGGGCACCCGGCTTCGCAAGCGCATGTCCTCAGCACGTCCATGGCGCCCGCCAGAAACTTTGCTGACAGGGCAAAAAGCGGCTGGCTCTGTCCGATGCCGCCCGGATAATTGTCGAACAGAAACAGATTGGGTTCGAAGGTCTGACCGTTTCGTAAGATATTTTCAGAAATCGCGATCCCAAGTCGCGCGGATCGCACATGAGTAGTAGAGCCGCTACTGTCCTAAGAACATTGGCCAGCCCGACCAGCCCGTTCTGCTTTTCGGTCGGCGTCAGATCCGGAAAGCGGGCCAGAAAGGCTGCCGGGAAGTGCAGCCAGAACGCGGTGGTGTGCATCTCGCGCTCCGGCATCGAGAGGTTGCCGGCGCCGATGTTTTCGAGAGTGTAGAACCGGATCTTCTTGAATCCCGACTACTTGCGTGTTCACGCGCACGTCGCCGTGGGCCGCTCGTGCGCCGTTCACCTCGCGCGATTCGAACTGCTCGAGCTCCTTGACCTGCGTGTAGTCGATGGCGTCGGTGAAGTAGTCGGAATCCACCTGGCGGACGTAGGCCTTCCGGCCCGTCGTAGTCGAACTTCTCCACCTGGTACTGGCGCGCCTCGTGCAGGTAGATGGCTTTTTCGTGCAGCGTGGTGAGCGCCATGGGGAAGGATACCTCCGCGATCACTTGGTGCTCGCCCGTAGATGTCCACCACCACGAAGTTATCGCTCGAGACCGCGCGCAGGCTGACCGCGTCGGCCGGATAGGTGTCCGATGTCCAGTGCCAGCAGCCGGCGGAATGGTGCAGCAGGCCCGGCCTCTTCGCCCAGAAAGCGGCAGAGTTCGGTGGTATCGTGCGGGCCGAATTTTCTCGGCGTCGCGAATGGGCAGCTCGAAGGCGGCGCACTTCAGATGGCTCACCAGAATTTCCAGGTTGTCGGCGTTGATGTGCGCGTGCTCGGGCGAACGGTCGAAGAAGTACTCGGGATGCTCGATGATGTATTGATCGAGCGGCGCGCTGGAGGCCACCAGCACCGCCAGCGACGCGGTTGCCGTCGCCCGGCGCGGCCGGCGCGCTGCCACGACGGACGCGATGGATCCGGGATAGCCGGCCATCACCACGGCGTCGAGCGATCCGATGTCGACGCCCAGCTCGAGAGCGTTGGTGGCGACCACGGCGCGGATCTCGCCATCGCGCAGTTTGCGCTCGATCTCCCGGCGTTCGCGCGGCAGATAGCCGCCGCGATATCCGCGCACCATGCTCGCCGGGCAGCGGGCCGCGCTCGCAGGCGTCGCGCAGATACTTCAGCAGAATCTCGGTGGCCAGCCGGCTGTTCGCGAAAACCAGCGTCTGCTGGTGGCGCTCGATGAATTCGGTGGCGATGCGCCGCGTCTCGTGCAGATAGCTGCGCCGGATTCCGAGTTGGCGATTCACCACCGGCGGATTGTAGAAGACGAAATACTTTTCGCCGCTGGGCGCGCCGTTGCGGTCCACCAGTTCGAACGGCGATTCGGCCAGCGCCTCGGCCAGCTCCTTGGGATTCGCGATGGTGGCCGAGCAGCAGATGAATTGCGGCTTCGAGCCATAAAACTCGCGATCCGCCGCAGCCGGCGCAGCACGTTCGCGAGATGGCTGCCGTACACGCCGCGATAATAATGCAGTTCGTCGATCACGATGTAGCGCAGGTTCTCGAACACTTGGCCCACTTGGTGTGGTGCGGCAGGATGCCGCTGTGCAGCATGTCGGGATTGGTGAGCACCACGTTGGCGCGCTCGCGGATGGCGCGGCGGGCGTCCTGCGGAGTGTCGCCGTCGTAGGTGAACGCGCGGATTTCGGATCCCATGGCGTCGACGGCAGCTTGGAATTCGTGCAACTGGTCCTCGGCCAGCGCCTTGGTGGGAAACAGGTACATCGCGCGGGCGCCCGGGTCTTCAGTCGAGCCGCTGCAAGTACCGGCAGGTTGTAGCACAGCGTCTTGCCGCTCGCGGTCGGCGTGACGACCACCACGTTCTTGCCTTGCGGCTGCCAGCTGCGAACGCGTCGGCCTGGTGCGTGTAGAGCCGTGGGATGCCGCGCGTCTCGAGCATCGCGCGAACGCCGGCGCGACAGTCTCGGGAATTGGCTACATACTCGCCTTCGCGGGCCGGCTGATGGCGGATCGCTCGAACCGGCGAATCCGGATCCGCCATCCACTGCTCGAATCGCGCGACGGACGACTCGACATCGCTGCGCCGCGCCACGCCGAATCCGTCGATCCGGAAAGCCCGAGAGTCAGATTCATGTTATTCGCCTTTTCTTTGCCTAGCGTACACGATCCGTCCTGTACAATTCAACTGTGCAGCTCACCCTCGCCGATTGGGTCGTCGTCGCGCTGTATTTCCTCTTCAACATCGCCATCGGGCTTTACTACAAGGCTCGCGCGGGCAAGAACGTCAACGAGTTTTTCCTGTCGGGCCGCAACGTGCCGTGGTGGCTGGCGGGCACGTCGATGGTGGCGACCACGTTCGCGGCCGACACGCCGCTGGCCGTCACCGGCATGGTCGCGGTGGGCGGGATCGCGGGCAACTGGCTGTGGTGGAACTTCGTCGCGAGCGGCATGCTCACGGTGTTCTTCTACGCGCGGCTGTGGCGGCGCTCCGGCGTCATGACCGACATCGAATTTTCCGAGATCCGCTACTCGGGCAAACCGGCGGCGTTCCTGCGCGGCTTTCGCGCAATCTACTTGGGCATTCCGATCAACTGCATCATTCTCGGCTGGGTGAATCTCGCGATGGTGAAGATCCTCGGCCTGATTCTCGGACGTCAGCAAAATAGAGGCGCTGCTCATCGTGATGGGACTCATCGCGCTGACGTCATCGATCTCAACGCTCTCCGGATTGTGGGGCGTGCTGGTGACCGACCTGTTTCAATTCGTCGTGAAGATGGGCATGGTCACAGTACTGGCAGTGTTCGCCGTGCAGGCCGTGGGCGGCATCGACGGCATGAAAGCGAAGCTGGTGGCGGTTGACCAGGCCCGGCTTGCGCAGGGCGGACACGGTTCGGTGCTCGACTTCGCGCCGGACCTCAACTCGGCGTGGATGCCGCTGATCACGTTCCTGGTGTACATCTCGATGAACTGGTGGTCCACATGGTATCCGGGCGCCGAACCGGGCGGCGGCGGCTACGTCGCGCAGCGCATGTTCTCGGCGAAAGACGAAAAGAATTCCCTGCTCGCGACGCTGTGGTTCAACATCGCGAACTACGCGGTGCGCCCGTGGCCATGGATCCTGGTTGCGCTCGTATCGCTGATCGTATTCCCGGGCCTCGCCGATCCCGAGACCGGCTACATCCGCGTGATGATCGCGTACCTGCCGCCGTCGCTGCGCGGCCTGATGGTGGCGGCGTTCGCGGCCGCGTACATGTCGACCATCGCGACGCAATTGAACTGGGGCGCAAGCTACCTGGTCAACGATTTCTACCGGCGCTTCTGGAAGAAGAACGAAACCGAGCGGCACTACGTCAGCGCGTCGAAGTGGGCGACAGTGTTTCTGACCATCGTGTCGGCGGTGATCACGTTCAAGCTGGACTCGATCGCGGGCGCGTGGAAGCTGCTGCTGGTTACCGGCGCCGGCACCGGCGGCGTGCTGCTGCTGCGCTGGTACTGGTGGCGCATCAATGCGTGGAGCGAAGTATCGGCCATGATCTCGGGCTTCGCGGTCTCGCTCGCGCTGCAGATGGGCTGGGGACTCGATCAGCGACCAGCCGCGCGACTTCGCCTGGATCATGATCATCACAGTCGCCATCACCACCGCGGTCTGGCTCATCGTGACGTTCGCGACGCAGCCGGAATCGAAGGACACGCTGGTCGCTTTCTATCGGCGCACACATCCATCGGCGGCGGGCTGGCGGCCCATCGCGAAACTGGCGCCCGACGTCAAACCGTCCACCGGCGGACTCGCGAACCTGGTCGACTGGATTGCGGGCTGCGCACTGATCTACGGGATTCTGTTCGGAACCGGAAAGCTACTGCTGAAGGAGTTCGCTTCCGGATCGTTGCTCGTCGCGATCGGGCTTGCGGCCGGCGCGGTCATCTACTGGGATCTGTCGCGGCGCGGCTGGAGCACTGTGGTCGACTAGTGCTTGATCTGTTCGTCTTTTTCGACTTTGCCGTCGCGGATATGAATGATGCGGCGGGCGCGCATGGCGATGTCGAGTTCGTGGGTGACCAGCACGATGGTGTTGCCCTGCTCCCACAACCGTTCAAACAGGCCCATGATCTCATTGCCGGTAGCGGTGTCGAGCGCTCCGGTCGGTTCGTCGGCCAGCAGAATCGACGGATTGTTCACCAGTGCCCGCGCTACGGCGACGCGCTGCCGTTGGCCGCCCGATAACTCGCTGGGCTTGTGCAGCATACGCGCTTCGAGATCGACCGCTCGCAACGCGGCTTTGGCTTTTTCGGTCCGGGCTGCGGATGGTATTCCGGCATACACCAAAGGCAGCTCGACGTTGTGCAGCGCGGTGGCGCGCGCCAGAAGATTGAAAGTTTGAAAAACGAAGCCAATTTCCTTATTGCGGATGCGCGCCAACTCGTCGTCCTCCATCTCGCTGGCGAGATTGCCGTTGAGATAGTACAGGCCCTTGGTGGGCGTGTCGAGGCATCCGATCAGATTCATGAGGGTCGACTTGCCGGAGCCGGACGGCCCCATGATGGCGACGTACTCGCCGCGTTGAATCTCGATGTCCACGCCGGAAACGGCATGGATCTCCTGGTCGCCCATGACGTAGGTCTTCCACAGATCGTAGGTGCGGATGACGATGCCTTCGCGTCGTAAATTTTCGCCGCGATCGACCAGGTCCTGCGTCGCTGTCGCCATGGTTTGCCGCTAGCTCTCCGTGCGGAACATAGGCGCCCGGTTGTCGATCTTCACCTTGGCTTCGTTCCGCAGCGTGCGAATCACTTTGTAGGTGCCGGTCACGATCTGGTCGCCGTCCTGGAGTCCGCTGAGCACTTCGATGTCGGTGGCGCCGGTGATCCCGGTCTCGACTTTGCGAAACTCCGCTTTTCCATTGTGCACGACGAACACGCCCTGCAGTTCTTCCTTGCGGGCTTTTTCGGCGGCGGGATCGAGCTTGGCTGCGGCTTGCACGCCTTGATTGGGATTGCGCGGCTCCAGATCCCCGCGCTGGCGCACCGTGAGCGCCTGAATCGGAATGGTCAACGCGTGCTGCCGCGTGGCGGTGACGATCTTGGTGGTGCACGACAAGCCGGGACGGATCGCGTCGGGCGGATTTTCAAAAGCCACCACCACCTTGAAGTCCTTGGCTTCCTGGCTGGCGGTGCTGCTCGATGATGCTGCCAGGCCGGTGGAGCGCACGATGGCGGTGTTGCCGATCTCGATCACGTGCCCTTTGAAGGTCTGGTTGGGCATGGCGTCGATGGTGATCTCGGCCGGCTGATCCAGCTTCACGTTGATGATGTCGGTTTCGTCGACGCGAACTTCGGCGGTGATGAGCGACATGTCGGCGATGGTCATGATGGTGCTGGCGGCCGAGTTCTGGACGCCCGGGACCACGGTCTCGCCGGTTCGTACCGGAAGATTGGTGACGATGCCGTCGATGGGCGCCGTGACGAAGTAGCGTTCCAGCACGTCGTTGTAGCGATCGAGACCGGCCTGCACCTGCGCGACCCGTTTTTGCGACGACGCGAGCTGCTCGCGAGACTGAGCCTGCTGCGCTTTGGCCTGCTCGACGCGCGCCTGCGCCTCCGCGACGGACGCCTGGGCGCTGTCGTAATCGGCTTTCTTTTGATCGTAATCCTGTTTGGCCGTCAGCTTGGCGTTGTATAGCTCGGTGGCGCGATCGAGGTTGGACTTGGCGCGGTCAAGTTCGGATTTGCTGCGCTCCAAGGTCGCCTGCGCGGTGCGAACACCCTCTTCCATGGATCGGATGGCGGCTTCCTGGGCGCCCGAGTCGGCCATGGCGGTGGCGATGGCGGCCTTCTGCGCGGACACGTCGGCGCCGGCCTGGACCGATTGCAGCTTCGCAACCACTTGGCCTTTTCTCACGTGGTCGCCTTCCTTGACCAGAACTTCGGTGATGGGCGCGGGGCCGAGCGTGTTAGCGCCGAGATTGATGTAGTTCTTAGGCTTGACTTCGCCCGAGGCGGTGACGGTTGAGGTCAGGTCCTGACGGACAGCGCTTCCCGTCTGGACGGTCACGATACCGCGCTGATTGAGCTTGATGCTGGCAAAGACACCGGCGGCGGCCAGCGCAATCAGGCTGATTCCAAGCAGAATCTTCCACTTAGGCTTCACTGAAGATAGTTCTCCCCATCCAGACAAGACGTGGAAATCGAATATTTCGTTCGATGAATCTTTATGGTAGCACGCAAAAGGAGCCGTCCGCGAAGGGTTTGGCTGCGGTTCTGGTGCGGATTCTAGCCTTCGGCGAGCGCGGCGATCAGTGCGCCTTTGGCCGATGCATGCACGGGGTCGGCGGCTAGGCGAATCTCCGTAGTCGAGATCGGGACTTCGGCTTCGCGCAGAATTTTTTCGAAGCGCTCGCGAAAGCCCTCCGGCAGCGCGGTCCCCCCGCTCAGCACGATGGGCAGCGGCCGGCCGGACTTGGGCAGATTGCGCGAACTCGCGAAGGCTTGCTTGATGCCGTGCACCAGCGACTGGATCATCTCGTCGTAGTAGACCGTGAGCACTTGCTCGAGCTGGTTAGCGAAAAAGCCGTTAAAGTGGAACGAGTCCTCTTTCGCGATGCGCACGCGATTGGCGCGCTCGCCGGTGATGGTGGCGGCGCTCGTGTCGATGTAATCGCCGGCCTTGGGAATGGAGAAGCTCAGCACCGGGACGGACAGGTACGCGACGCATACGTTGCACAGTCCACCGCCGCAACTGATGCCGATGCCGGTGTAGTTGGAGCTTTCCAGTTCGGAGTAGATCACCGCCAGACCTTCGTTGATGCTTTTCACCTGGTAGCCGAGGTCGGTGAAGATCTGGCGCAGCGTGGCTTCGTGATAGGTGAGGTTATCCTCGGCGCCGAGCGGAGCGGCCGGAACGGTGAAGTACAGCTTTTTGCGCTCTTCGGTGGGATCCACGAGCGATTCGATAATCTTGCCCAGCATGTCGAGACTGGCCGGCTCGGCGGGATTGAGCAGACCCTTGTCCATGGTGCGCCGCGTCTCGATATTCAGCAGGTCGGCGAAGCGGCCGGACTCGTTGCCGTGCACGATGAGATCGGACCCGGTGACGCTGTACGGCACGTTTTCTTTCTTGAGAACGCCTTCGGTGATAGGCGAGAACGGAATGGTGACGAAGGCGTTGAGCTGCGTATCGTAGTGAAACGCGTCGCCCTGCCTTTGCGCCAGCGAGACGCGGCTGGTGCCCACGTCCACGCCGATCGCGGAATTGCTCGCGTTAGCTTGCATGTGTGCTTTCTCTGGCTTCGTTCGCGGCCTTGACGATCGCCAGAACCTCCTTGTATTTCTTCCGCAGCCTGGCCCGGTATTGGGGAGTTGTCAGGCCCTGAGCCGCCGCCTGAAGGCGAAGCTGATCCTCGGCCCGCGTCAGGCCTTCCCACACGCGCGCGCCGGTGGCGTGCACAAAGGATGGGTCATATTCGAAACCGAAAGCGTAGATGCTGGCCGGGGGCGTGACGTAGTTGTCGCTCAGGCCCATCTCGACGAACGGAAAATTGCCGGCCCAGTCGGTGTGGTAGCCGACCAGCATGTTGTCCGGATTCACCGAAACCTGCGCGTGCGTAACGCAGTTGGCCGCGGGAATGTTGTACTTGCTGCGAAGCATTTCTGTCAGCACACGGGCGGCGTGGATCTGAGCCGCGTTCGCCGACGGCATGTCCTCGCCGCGCTGCGTCTGGGTCTCGAATGCGATCCCGAGAAAGCTGGCGTTCAGATTGACGTAGATGTCGCGGTCGTCGGCCCAGATAGAGCTGCCGGCATGATAGGCGACGTCGGATTCTTCGACCACGCGGAACACCTGGCCGAAGCGGTCGATGAAGAAGTGATAGCAGCGCTTGTCGCGCACGTAGGTCAGGACCTGGCGGCCGATCCGCTTGAGCGCCCCGTTCTGGTTTTCGTCGAACGGCACCTGGTCGCTTTCGGTGGTGTGGTAGACGATGCCGGCGGGTTCCGAGCGCCACTCGGGCTGGGCGGGGTCGATCGCGGCGCGCTGGTAGACGGGATAGAACAGCCGGCTGTCGTTGCGAACTGCGTTGCTGTCGTCGATGCGCAGGCCGTTGCTGTAGGTTTCGAAGCCCTTCGATTTGTCGACCAGCCAGACCTTGGGGACGGTGTCGGCCGAGGCGGGCTTACCGGCGGGCGCCGCCGGAACCGGGGGTGCGTATGCGAGCTGCGGTTTCCGGTCCGCGTTCAAAGCTTGAAAGCCGGGACTCAGCAGCAGCGCAGCGAGCAGGACCAGGGCGATGACTGGAAATTTTCGGGGGCGCCAGCGCGGGGCCGGGTCGTCTGTGCTGGCCATGCGGTGCTTCAAATATTGGAGGCGTGCGATCGGATCTTCGATTCGCTTGGCCGTGCGTTCGATCGACTTGTGAATAACCGGGGACACGCCGATGCCTGCTCTAAAACTATGTATCGGCAGCAGGGTACTAAAACCTTATAGTCCCTAAGGTATTACGGTGGGACGGATCGGGTGAAGGCCCTATGGGACTGTGCCCCATTGGACTACAATGGCAACGCTATGGTTTCCATGCGGCCGATTGGATATATAAGGACTCCTTACCAGCAAACCAAGGAGATTCCGAAGGGACTAGGGGCGAAGCACGACACCGAGGGGTCGCTCGAGATCCTGGCGGAGTTCGAAGCCGGCCTGAAGGACATCGAGGGCTTTTCGCACCTGTTCGTGATCTGGCAGTTCGATCGGTCCGAAGGGTTCCTGCTCGAAGTGACACCGCCGAGCGATGGACGCCCGCACGGTGTGTTTGCGACGCGCGCGCCGGTGCGTCCGAATCCGATCGGGCTGACGGTGGTCGAGCTCGTGAAGCGCGAGGGCGGAGTGCTGCGAGTGCGCGGCGTCGACATGCTGGACGCGACGCCGATTCTCGATATCAAACCGTATCTGTCGAACGTACCGCCGGAAAAATTGCGACGCGGCTGGCTCGACGAAGCCGAGGCGCGGGCCAGCGGGATACCATCAAGCTAGGAGCCGTTATGTCTCGCGTCGTTCCTGTATTGGCATTGCTATCGTCCTCCGCGTTCGCCACGGAGATCCCGCGCGGCGCGCACGTGCTGCTGCGCATGGAAAATTCCGTCAACACGCGTACGGCGCAGGAAGGCGACTATGTCTACCTGCGGACCGCGAGTCCGATCAGCGTGGACGGGCGCATCGCGGTGCCGGCCGGCACGTATGTTCAGGGCGTGGTGACGATGGCGAAACGGAGCGGCCACGTGAAGGGTCGCGCGCAGTTGGCGATTCGGCTGGAGACGTTGACGCTGGCGAGCGGCAAGGTGCTCAAGTTTTCACCGCACCTGAGTTCGGTGGATGCCGGAGACAGCGGCCAGAAGGTCACGGGCAATGAGAACGCGGTGGAGCAGGCTCCCGATGTCGGCAAGGACGCCGAACGCATCGCCATCCTGGCCGGAAGCGGAGCGTCCATCGGTGGCATCGCCGATCGAAGCTGGCGAGGCGCGGGCATCGGAGCGGGGGCCGGGGCTGCCGTGGGACTCGCGACCGTGTTGCTGAGCCGTGGCAAAGAGGTGGAATTGCGGCAGGGCGCGACGCTCGATGTGGTTTTCGATCGGCCGGTGGCGCTCGAGTAACGCTACGCTCAGTCGGCCGCTTTGCGGTGCGACGCCAGATACTGCTGGACGCGGCTGTTCTTGCGCCCGTAGGTCATGTAGACCACCATGCCGATGACCAGCCAGACCGCCAGGCGAATCCAGGCCTCGCCCGGCAATCCGGCCATCAGACCCAGCGAGACTACGATGCCCAGGATCGGAACCAGCGGCACCATCGGCGTCTTAAAGGGGCGGTGAAGGTCGGGCCGCCGCAGCCGCAGCACCCACACGCCCGCGCACACGATCACGAAAGCGAGCAGAGTCCCGATGCTGGTGAGATCGTTCAGCACGTTGATCGGAAAAATCGCCGGCAGGATCGCGACGAAAGCGCCGACGATGATCGAAGAAATCCACGGCGTCCGAAAGCGCGGATGGATGGCCCCCGCCCACTTCCATAGCAGGCCGTCGCGCGACATCGAAAAGAACACGCGCGATTGGCCCAGCAGCATCACCAGCATCACGGTGCTCAAGCCCATGATGGTCCCGATCAGCACCAGCATTTCACCCCAACGCACGCCGGTTTCGGCCATCCCCATGGCGATGGGCGCGCCGACGTTGAGACGCGTGTAGCTGACCACGCCGGTGAGCAGTCCCGCGGTAACGATGTAAAGAATCGTGCAAATGGTGAGCGATCCCAGGATGCCGACGGGCATGTCCTTCTGCGGGTTCTTGGCTTCCTGGGCGGCGGTGGAGACGGCGTCGAATCCTATGTAGGCGAAAAATATTTTACCGGCGCCGCGCAGCACGCCCGACCATCCGTATTCGCCGAACGTCCCTTTGTTGGGCGGAACGAACGGCGTCCAGTTGGCCGTGGCCCGCGAGAAATGCTGCATCACGTAGCCGGCCGCGAATGCGATGAAGATCAGCACCGTGGCGACCTTGACGAACACAATGACCGTGTTGAGGTTGGCGGATTCCTGAATGCCGATGACAAGAATCGTAGTGACCAGCGCAATGGCAACAAAGGCGACCAGATTGAAGACCGCAGTAGCCTGGGGCAGCGTGGAGACGTCGACATTGGGAGGTATGGAGGTGAGGGGCTGCCACAGCCCGTTATAGAGGCCCAGCCGCGCTCCCGGCGTGGCGATTACTTGCGGTGGAAGCGTAACGCCGATGCGCGCCAGCAGTTGGACGACGTTGGCACTCCAGCCGGACGCCACCGTTGCGGCGCCGAACGCATATTCGAGAATCAAGTCCCAGCCGATGATCCAGGCGAAGATCTCGCCGAGCGTCGCATAGCCGTAGGTGTAAGCCGAGCCGGCGATCGGAATCAGCGACGCGAACTCGGCATAACAGAGGCCGGCGAACGCGCAGCCGACGCCCGCCAGAATGAACGAAAGAACGATGGCTGGTCCGGAGTTCTGCGCCGCCACAGATCCGGTGAGCACGAAGATGCCGGTCCCGATGATTGCGCCGATTCCTAGCGCCACCAGGTTGGTGGCTCCGAGCACGCGCTTGAGGGAGTGCTCGTCGGAAGAGTCGGCCTCCTTGAGAATCATGTCCAGGGGCTTCTTGGCAAGAAAATCAGGCATATTCAGGAATTAACAGTCATGTAAGAGTAGCACACACGTCACAGTTCTGAAGTCACTGACGGGCGTGGCTTTGGCGGCGTTTCCAAAAGCAGGCCGGGGGCGGTTTCTTGCATACCAGCGCGGTGTTGGTGCGTACTACAAGCATGGGCCTGCGGACTGTTTTACTGGTGTGCCTTTTCGCGGCGTCCGGCTCCGCGCAAGAGCCGTTCCGCGTCAACGTGCGCCTGGTCAACGCCGGATTCGTGGTGCGCGACACGGCCGGGCGCCTGGTGACCGATCTCGAAAAAGACGACTTCGAAGTCTTCGAGGACGGCGCGCAGCAGAAGATCGCGTTCTTCGGCAAGAGCGCGGACGTGCCGCTGGACCTGGGCCTGGTGGTGGACGTCAGCGGCAGCCAGGAGTCGTTCGTCAAGCAGCAGCACAAGGACCTGGAGACGTTCCTGAAATATGTACTGGGGCCGAAAGACCGCGCGTTCCTGGTGTGCTTCGGCAACCGGCTGCGCCTGGTGGAGGACTTTTCGACGTCGGCGAAAGATCTCGCGGGAGCGCTCAAGGATTGGGACAAGCACGACCGTGTGGAGTTGGGGCCGCGCGAAAATCGCATTCAGGGCACGGCGTTCTACGATGCCATCTACTATTCGATTCGCGAGAAGCTGGCGCAGACCGAGACCGGCCGTCGCGCGCTGATCCTGTTCAGCGACGGAGAGGACAATTCGAGCGCGCATAATTTGCTGGATTCGATCGAGGCTGCGCAGTCGAACGACGTGATGGTGTTTGCGGTGCGCTACACCGACACCAAACAGCCGCGCGACAAAGTACTCAGACGCCTGGGGCTGGGGTCGGCCGACGGCTGGCTGAACGCACGGAACAAATACGGCATCAGCGTGATGGAGCGCGTGGCGCGCGAGACCGGCGGCGCCGATTTCGACGCGCGCGAGAAGAGCCTAGCCGAGCATTTTCGCGACATCGGCGATCAGTTGCGCGCGGCGTACGAGATCGGCTATCACACCACTAATCCGGTGTCGGACGGCACGTTTCACAAGATTTCGATTCGGGTGAAACGGCCGGGGCTGGTGGTGCGATCGAAGACGGGATATTTCGCACCGGTTTCGGATTGCGATCGCGCCGATGCTAGCTGCGGCTCGCTGCCGACGCGTTGAATTTGCTTGCTCAACAGTCTCCCGAAGCGATATACTCAGCGGGGCCAAAGGAGGCCCTTCACACCATGTTGGGTGATCAAATTGGGGAAGAGACCGGCAAAGTAACCGGTTTCCGGGTGTTGGATGCAGCGGGACCGAAAGTGGAAATTGCGATTCGGACGCAAGGCAAGGCTTTGGGGAACGACTACCAAGGCCGTACGACCTACTGGTCCAAAATGCAGGCCGGCGGGTTTCTCTACGGAGAGGGCCAGGGCATGTACATGACGGCGGATGGCTCCATGGCGGCCTGGATCGGCCAGGGAACCGGCAGGCTCAATCCGGGCGGAGGCGCAAGCTATCGCGGCGCAATTCATTTCCTGAGCGCCACCGGAAAACTGGCGAAGCTGGCCGGCACAGTAGCGGTGTTCGAGCACAGCACCGACGCAAACGACAACGTCACGTCGAAGTTTTGGGAGTGGAAGTAGCCGAGCAAGCGTGTGTGGCGTCCCCAAGGGGATTCGAACCCCTGTTATCGCCGTGAAAGGGCGGTGTCCTAGGCCGGGCTAGACGATGGGGACCTTTCGGAAGGCGCCTACACTGCTACTCTAGCATGCCGGGTGCGCGGAATTGCCGATCGCCGTCGGGCGACCTTAGAGAGTCTTCAGATAGGCGATGACGTTGGTTTTTTCGGCTTCCGACAGCAGGTCGGCGTAAGAAGGCATGCCGTTGCCGCCGGAGTTGATGAAGGCCTTGACGTTCTCCTGGGTGACCTTCTTGCCGTTCTTGAGCGCGGCGTGCTTGAAGAGACCTTTTAACGACGGGCCGATTTTCGTTTCGTCCGTGTCGGTGTTGTGGCACACCGCGCACTGCTCGAAGACTTCCTTGCCCTTGGCGGGATCCGGCTTGTCGGCTGCCGCCGCGAGTCCGGCCGCGAGCAGTCCTGCGATCCCGATGCTTACCATTCCCTTGCCCATGCGAAAACGCCTCCCGAGATGATGTAAGTTTTCAGTCTACCAATTTCTTGGACGCGCGCCGCGGCGGAAGGACCGTTAAAAGATCCTCATTGTCCGGCTGCGAAACTTGCCTGGTTTTTTCGCAGATAGATAATGTGACCAATCGCAACTTTCCCTGCGATGCAGCCGGGAGACAGCGCCGGGTTCTGCTTTGCGCGCTCGCGCTGGTTGCGGGAGCCTTCGCCCAGCGCCCTTCGGACGCCTCCAAGCCTGTCGCACCCAGCGATCCGGTGTTGGTCGCTTGACCAGCGTTCTTCTTCCGGCAGGGCTGGCTTCGAAGAAGCGCGGCTGCGCCGAGTGGTTGTGCCGAGGAACAATTTCGCCGCTGCGGAAAGACAGGAATTCGAACAGCTCGCCAAGCGAGTCGCGCCCGAGCTTCGAGAGCGGGCGGCGCGCGGCGAAGGTCCAGGCCAATTGCAAAAGGAGTGCTACAAAAAGCTGGGCCTCAGCGGCTTGCCGCCGGCAACGGATGCGGGAAATCGCCGGCGCGCCAGCGTACCTGCTGAAGCCAGTGACGAGATTACGCGCGAAATTGCCAGACAGAAGCTGGAGCGAGCGCTCAAGTCCATCACGTCCAGCATCCGTGCGGAGTTGAACGAGACGTATTTCGGGCCAGACTCCGGCCAATAAATTGAAGAAGAGGAATCGTGAATAAACACAGCAGCCAATCTATGTTCGCGCGACGCTCCGCTGGGGCGCTCGCCAAGCTCATTTTCATTTGCAGCCCAGCCGTCTTCGCGGCCTGTCCGCCGAACACGGCCTGCGATCCGGGCCCTCGTCCGGTGGGAAATCAGGTGGCATTGTTTGCAGGCCCGGTCAACACGTCCGGAGTGCCGCTTCTGACAACGCCGGTGCCCAATACACGGCAACCTCCCGACGCAAACGGCAATGAAGGCGCGGGCCAAGTGATCCGACAGGGTGGCGCGGCTGGTCCTTTTTGGTTCAAGACCATCGCGCCGTTCGGCCAGCTCGCCAGCGTCAACGGGGCCACCGATCCCGCCACGGGCAATCCTACGATTCGCGGCTTGGGGCCGTCGTTCAACGGCAATAGCTGCTTTATGTGCCACTCGCAGCCTGCCATCGGCGGCAGCAGCCCG
Organism: Terriglobia bacterium; assembly: GCA_963792065.1. GTDB lineage: Bacteria > Acidobacteriota > Terriglobia > Bryobacterales > Bryobacteraceae > Palsa-89. The sequence goes on along the minus strand of CAWBUU010000002.1, from coordinate 387,162 downwards.
GGAGCGGGGACGCCGGGGTTCACCGGAAATCCGCAAATCGCGCTCGCGAAGGCCATGGGCGCCACCAACCTTCAGGACTTGTCAGCGTTCATCACTCCGGATGGCCCCGTGCGCGAGGCGCGCTTCATCCTGAATGAGTCAGATCGATCCAGGCAGACGCTGGACGGCGGCGTGCACGGGCTGTACACGATTCAGGGGCGTTTCGATGCGCCGGTGGGCTGCTTCGCGCCCCAAGCGGACGTAGCGGTCCAGCTTGCCAACAACAACGTCAGCTTTCGCATTCCTACGCCGACGTTTGGCCTGGGGCTGATCGAAAACGTATCGGACGCCGATCTGGTCCGCAACGCACAGCGCGAGCACGGCCTCAACGCGACCATTCAGAACGGGATCGTCAATCGCGCCGCGAACGACGGCACGGTGGCTCGCTTCGGATGGAAAGCGCAGAACAAGTCGCTCTACCTTTTCTCGGCGGAAGCGGCTGTCGTGGAAATGGGCGTCACCAATGAAGTCTTCCCCAATGACAGAGCGCCCGGAGTCAACTGCACAACTAACCCGCAAGCGGAAGATCAGACCAACCTGACGTTTCAGACTGGCCAAGCGCCCGGCGACGTGGATACGTTTGTTTCCTCGGCGGTGGAGAACTTCACGGCGTTCATGCGCTTCAACGGAGCGCCCTCGCAATGCGATTTCGCGAGCGGCGTGGATGCCACCGGTAAGGCACTGTGCAACCCCCTGGGTGCGTCGGCACAGCACGGGCATACGTTGTTCAATCAGATCGGCTGCAACGTTTGCCACACCGAGAGCTTCACCACGCAGCCATCGAACGTCGCGGGCTTGAGCAATCGGACCTTTCAGCCATTCTCGGATTTCGCGTTGCATCATATGGGACCGACTTTGGCCGATGGCATTACACAAGGGCTGGCCGGTCCCGACCAATTTCGCAGCGCGCCTCTGTGGGGACTCGGGCAACGCCTGTTCTTCCTGCATGACGGCCGGACCTCGGATCTGAGAGAGACAATTCTGGATCACGCCGGCTCGTCGAGCGTCTGCTATAGCGTGTCAGCAAACCAGAGCTTCACGGTTTCGTTTCCGCTCAACAAGAACGGCACGGCGACCTTTGGCCCGCAATCGAGCACCTTGTCGTGCGGCTCGGAAGCCGACGGCGTGGTGGGGCAGTTCAATTTCTTGAGCGCCGCCGACCAGCAGGACCTGCTCAACTTCTTACGCTCGCTTTAGGCGACAGGAGAATCGACAATCGATGAAAACCGTATTGCATTGCGTGGCTTCTTTGTTTCTGTTGATGGGCGCGGCGAGGGCCGGCACCGTCACCGTTCAATTCACTGGAAATGTCGACAACGTTTTCGAAGACGATGCTTTCGGCGACATCGCGCCAGGCGATCAGATTCTCGGCAGTTTCCGGTTCGACACGTCAGCGCCTGACCTCATTCCCAACGACCCCGCGGCCGCCAGCTACCGATTCGCCGCGCCGTTCGGTTTGGACGTGACCATCGGATCGCATGCTTTCACCGCATCCGCGCTTCTGAATATCGCGATATTCAATGGCTCCGCGGATCAGTATGCGGTATTGGCAGGAAACGAGTCTGGCAACCTGGACGTCGAGATCTTTCTTCAGGACAGTTCGGGCACGGCGCTCAGCGACGATCATCTGCCGTCCACCGTGCCGCTGCTGGACGCCTTCGACCTGAGGGAGTTTCAATTCGTCGATCAGTCCAGCGATGGACTGGTCGAGTTGGATGGCACGATCACATCGATGACCGATCCACCCACGCCAACTCCCGAACCTTCGCAATGCTTGCTGGTTCTGATGATCTCGGCCGGTCTTGTTGCGATCGAGCGCCGCCGGCGCGCCCGTGCGAGCCGGTAGAATTATGTCATGCCCAAAGCGCTCAAGGAAGGCGATGCCGCGCCCGCGATTCATGTCGACGATGATCAGGGGAAGCCGTTCGATCTGGCGAGTCTGAAGGGGAAGAATGTGGTGCTGTACTTTTACCCCAAGGCGGACACGCCCGGCTGCACGCGCGAGTCGTGCGAGTTTCGCGACTACTCGAAGAAGTTCACCAAAGCCGACACCGTGATCGTGGGGGTGTCGCCGGACAAGTCGGCCGCTCAGTCGAAGTTCAAGGACAAGTTCGACCTGCCGTTCACGCTGCTGGCCGACACCGATCACAAGGTGGCGGAGGTGTACGGCGCGTGGGTGGAGAAGAGCATGTACGGGCTCAAGTACATGGGGATCGAGCGCAGCACGTTTCTGATCGGCAAGGACGGAAAGATCCGCAAGATTTTCCGCAAGGTGAAGCCGGACGGGCATGCCGAGCAGGTGTACGAGGCGCTGCAGGCGGTGTAGTCGACCTGGCCGGCCAGATGGTAGGATGAAAGGTAGGATGACTTCTCGTACCATCAAGCCGGGCCGCAAAGCGAAGAGAAGCTACACTCTGTCGGTTGAGTCCGTCACTTTTCTCGAGAGCTTGCGAAAGAAGCAGCGCGCTCGCTCCACTTCTTCGATCCTGGATGAGATCGTCCAGGCCTTTCGCCGCAGTCAACGCAAGAAGGCTCTGGCTCGAGAGGTTTCCGAATATTATTCCTCGCTCACGCCCGTCGAGGCGGAAGAAGAGGCCGCCTGGGGCGAATTTGGACTGCGAGAGCTTGCGAAAAGCAAGAACTAACTCGGTCTTATGAAATCATCCTCGATGCGAGGCGAGATCTGGTTCGCTCAGCTTCCTGTTGATCCGCCAGAAAAAGGAAGACGCCCCGTTATCGTCGTTTCGCTCGATGCCCGGAATCGTCACGAACGGGCTGACACGGTGCTGGTAGTGCCGTTGAGCACGAGCGTACACCGCAAAGCGTCTACTCACGTATTTCTCCCGGCCGGCGAGACGGGCTTGCAGGCGGACTCAGTGGCACAAGCGGAGAACATCACGACGGTACACAAGTCGAGCCTGATCGCGCCTCGCGCCCGACTGCGGCGAGTGAGCAATGCCCGAGTATGCGAACTGGCAGCCAAGGTGGCGCTCGCCATGGACTGCGTAGCTTAGCTTTCCGCGACCATCAGAAGCTGTAGCGCAGCGCCAGCGACGCGAAGGAATTGCGGTGGTATTGACCCAGGAAATCGCCGGCGGCTCCACGGATCCAGGTGAAGCCGGCGGTGGCGCGCCAGTGCTGCCCGAACGCTTGCGAATATTCCGAGCGCAGCCAGCTTCCCTGCCCGTTCTGGCGAATCGCTGCGTCCACCGCGAGCGACCGGCTGACATCGATCATATATTGCGCATGCGCGAGTACCGCTCGTGCGAAGCCGCGCTCGGGCGAGAACTGCAGCGACGGCGAGTGCGACGTCACGGCGTCACCCGCATATCCGGCGACCAGCGCGAGCTCCCGGATCTGGCGCTCGAACTGGATCACGTAGATTAAGTATTCGTCCTGCCGGCCGTCGGGCGAGGTGTAATAAGCGGCTTCGGTTTTCGCCGTGACCCAGCGCAGCGGAAGCGCGGCAGCGGCGCCGTAGAGCCGCAGCGCGGGATAGCGTCTCAGGAAATCGATTCCATCCGGCGACGGCGCGCCATCGAACAGCGGCAGGTAGTTGAAGCCGTCGAAAAAGCTGGCGGAAATTTCGTAGCCCGAACCGAGATGATCCCAGCGCGCGCCAAACGACGAGCGGCCGGGAAACTGCGCGCCGAGATCGTGCAGCGGGACACGCTGGAGCGCATCGGGCAGCACGGTCCAGCGCTGATTGAGCAGCGGCGTGCGGCTGGGCGTGAAGCGCGGCTGCCAAACCAGGTCGATCGAATCGACGCCGGTATCGTAGACGACGCGCGCCGCCGTCACCGCGAGAAACCCGGGATCGGTGACGCTCAGGTAATCCTTGGGGGCAAAACGGTCGGTGGGATTCAAGATGTCGGCCTTGCCCCAGCGGATAAACTGCTTGCCGAACTCGGCGGTGAACCTGCCGCGCGACAGCGTAACAGCGAAGTCGCGCAACGAAAGCGCGGGGCGGCGCAGCGAGCGATCCTGCCAGTCGAGATGCAGCGCGCGCTCCACCTGCTGGTGCGTATCGAAGCGCGTGTCGATCGATCCCGAGACCCGCAGCCACGGCCGCACCTTGTACGACGCATCGTAGCGGAACAGGCTCGCGCCGATGGCGTGTCCGCTGTCGTTCGGCGCGGTTTCCGGATACGCCGTCAGCGAAGTTTCGATGAAGCCACGCTGGGTGAAGTTTTGTGCGACCGCTGAAAGATCCGGCTATCAGCACGGGCACTATCGCCCGCGCCAGTCTACCCACGCCGGAGCGCCTCGAGCGTGAAATCGTTCTCGTTGAGCGGAACGTTGTATTGCAGCTTTTCGAGTTTCAGCACGGTGCGGCTGTCGCGGCTGGGGTCGTACACTTCGGTGGTGCGCGGCGTCCAGATGCCGTCTACTTTTTCGAGATCGGTGTAGCGCACGCGGCGCACCAGCTTGTCCTTGGCGAAATTCTCGATGCGCACGATGACGTAGTTGTCCTTGCGGACGGAGACGATCGACGAAGTGTACTGCGACGATTTCGATTCCTTGGGCTTCGACTCGATCTTCCAGCACGCCGCGCCGTCCACGGTGTCCTCGCCCGCCAGCTTGTAGTCGAACTGGTCGACGTCGCGCTCTTCCAGATCCTCGAAGCTGAAGTCGGTGCCGAAGAAGCGCGTGGAGCGATCCTGCAGCGCGATGCGGCGGTCGCGCTCGATGGCGGGCGTCCACATCCACTGGTCGGAAGCGCGGTCGGGATGATTGACAATCAGCAGCGCGACGCCTTTCACTTCGGGCGGCGCGGTGAATCGCAGAATCGTCCTGCTTGCGCCGTACGATCCGATGCGCTGGTAGATCCAGCGCTTGAGACTGACCTTCTTGGACGACCCGACCACTTCGAGCGTGCCTTCGTACTGCTGCGATTTCGAGCGCGACCGGTTCTGCGCTTCGGCAACGATCTGGCGCGCGTCCTGGGCGAGCGCCGACACTGCAGGCGACGATCAAGAATCCAGATACAAGCAACGTGTTACTCATATTCGAGCGCTTCCACCAGCGATCCGCGCACCACCGACTCCGCCGGTCCGATGGCCGAGATGAACGCGACCGCCAAGAATCACCGGCAGCAGCACCGAGCGAAATCTGATACGGATATTCGTACGCGAGCCTCAGGCCGGCGATATCTTCGGCCATGATCGCGCAGGCTGAAGTAAAGCTGCAATGCGCCGAACGCCATGCCGAGAATCAACCCGACGGCGCCGATGGTCAGCGCTTCCAGCCAAATGGTCCGGCGAATCTGATTGCGCAGCCCGCCGACCGCTTGCAGCACGCCCAGCTCGCGGCGGCGATCGGTGATCGAGACCGTCAGGGTGTTGACGATCCCGAGCACGGCCACCAGCACCGCGACGGCGATCTGCACGTACGTAATGCCGAACCACTGGTCCGTGAGCCGCAGGATGTAGCCGCGCACGTCGCGGTTGGTGAGCACGAACAGGCGCCGCTGCGAACTGAATGTCTCCAGAATGCGGCGTTTGACATCGGCCTCGGCCGCGCCAGGCGCCGAGATACACGCGAAAAATGTTGACCGTGTCGTCGTTCCAGTAGCGCTTGAAGAGACTGCGGTCGATCAGCAGGCTGCCTTCCTGGTCGGAGTAATCGGTGACGACGCCCGCGATCGGCAGATGCAGCAAGCCGCGCGGAGTCGGGATGTCGATCACGTCACCGACCTTGTAGCCGCGCAGCAGCGCGAAGTTTTCAGACGCCAGCGCCGCCTTGCCCTCGGCGGCCTCGCGATACATCGTGCGCGCGTCTCCCGCAACCGGCGGGACCGTGGCGCGGCGCACCAGCGATTCGACATCGGCGGCGACGAACATGATCGGCGAGCCTCGAATCTCGATGCGCGCGTCGCGCACGCCTTGCACTTCGGCGATGCCGGGAATGGCGCGGAGCTGATCGCCCATCGATTCCGGGAACCGGAAATCGCGCGCCGTGAGGCTCTCGGACGGCGTGACGAACAGGTCGGGGTTGAGCGCGACGTTGAGCCACGTGAGAATCGAGTCGTAGCTGGCGCGGGTGAGTCCGCCGAGCGCGACGACAAGCGAGAGCGAGAGCATCAACGCCGCCACGGCGCCCGAGGTTCTGCGCGGAGCTTGCAGCAGGCTGTCGGCGGCGAGCGTACCCTCCACCGGGCGGATGCGTTTCAACAGCGGCCGGAGCATTCGGGCGACCAGCAGCGCGAGCGTCGGCGTGAGCAGCAGCGCAGCGATCACCGCCAGAGCGTCGGCGGCGTAGACCAGAAAATGATAGCGGGTCAGCAGCAGGCATCCGATGGCCGCCAGGGCCACGATGAACGCGAGGGCGCGGCGCGCTCGATTCTCGCCCGCGCTCAATTGCTGATACTTGCCTTTCTGCAAAGCCTGCACGGGATCGACGCGCGCGGCAGCGCGGGCCGGAATGAACGCCGCCACCAGGCTCGTGATCACGCCCAGCACAACCGCGAACAGCATCAGCTTCGGGTTGGTGGAGATCTCTTCGGCGCGCTGCGCAATGCCATACACTTCGCCGAGCAGGCCGCCGATATAGCCGGTCATGACGCGCGCGATCGCGATGCCGAGCGCGAGACCCACCAGCGATCCGACCAGGCCCGCCACCGCGCTCTCGCCCAGAAACAACGTCTGGATCTGACGCCGCGTCGCGCCAAGCGCCCGCAAAATCCCGATCTCCGTGCGCCGCTGCGTTACCGCGATCTGGAATGTGTTGTAGATGATGAACATTCCGATGAAGAGCGCGAAGGCGCTGGTGATGTCGGCGGTCAATGAGTAAATGCGCGAGATGGATTCGAATTGACTGGCGCGCGCGGAAGGCTCTGCCACTTGAAAGCCCGGCCCGAGCAGTTCGCGGATCCGCCGCGCGACTTCATCGACGCTCGCGCCGTTGACGACCGCCAGATCGATGCGGTCGAACTTGCGCCCGCGGCCGAACACTTTCTGCGCCGCGTACACGTCCATCACGGCGAGGTTGCCGCCGAACGCGCTGGTCAGCCCGCCGGACTTCATGATGCCGCGCACGGTGAACTGCTTCTGCGCCCTGCATGGTGCTCATCGGAATCTTGCTGCCGATGCCGAGCCGGTTTTCGCGCGCGAACGATTCGGTGACGATCAGCGAGTCGGGCTGCGCGAGAAACACGAGTGGATCGTCGACGGCTGCGTCGCCGCTTTCGAGATCGTAGTCGCGCAGGCCGCGATCGCCGGTCATGTCGACGCCCAGGATCAGAACGTTGCCTTGACCCGGAAGCGCGGTGCTGACCACGGCCTCGATCACCGGCACCGCGACGCGCACCTGCCGGCAGCGACTGCACGCGCTCGAGCACGTTTTCGTCGAACCCGGTTTCGCCCGCCGAGATCTGGAGCTGCGTCGCGCCCGCGATGCGGTCCACCGTCTGGCGGAACGCGTACAGCACCGATTGATTGGCGGTGTGCATTCCGACGAAGACGGCGACGCCCAGCACGATGCCGGCCAGCGTGAGCAGCCAGCGCAGCAGGTGCTTGCGGACGTAGGGCCAGCTAATGAGCTTCAGCAGGATCACGGAGCGGAATCCCCAGTTTCCCGGCGCGGTCTTCTTCGATGCGGCCGTCGCACAGCGCGACGAGCCGCGCGCAATTTTCAGCCACGTGGATGTCGTGCGTCACGATCAGCACGGTGGCGCCCAGGCGCTGGTGCAGGTCGCGAATCAGCTTCAGAATGTCCGCGCCGGTGTGCGTGTCGAGATTGCCGGTCGGCTCGTCGGCCAACAGGATCGGCGGATACACCGAGAGCGCACGCGCGATGGCGCAGCGCTGCCGCTCGCCGCCCGAAAGCTCGTCCGGCAGATGCTCAACGCGATGCGCCAGCCCGACCAGGTCCAGCAATTCCCGCGCGCGCTCGTCGATCTTCTTCTTCGGCCAGCCGCGCAGGTGCAGCGGGAATCGACACGTTTTCGATCGCGCTCAGCGTCGGCAGCAGATTGAAGAACTGAAAAATGAATCCGATCTTGTCGCGGCGCAGGCGCGTGAGCTCGTCATCGGAAAGGCCGCTCAGCCGGCTGCCGTCGATTTCGATGTCGCCCGACGTCGCGGTGTCCAGGCCGCCGATCAGGTTCAGCATGCGTCGACTTGCCCGATCCCGACGGCCCGATGATCGAGACCATTTCGCCGCGGCCGATCTCGAGATCGATGCCGTCCAATGCCGTGACCTGGCGTTTCCCCTGGAAGACTTTGCTGACCTTGGCGAGTCGAATCACCTATTAGCTATCATGTCTTATCGCGATGGCCCCGCTGCACGATGGATCGCCGCCTATGCGCATAGGAATCGACGCCGGCGGCACGTTCACCGACTTCATCGTCTATCACGACGACGGCGCGCTCGAAACGTTCAAGCTGCGCTCGAATCCGCGGTCTCCTGCGTCGGTGATTCTCGCGGGCCTCGAGCAGGCCGCCGGATCGCGCCGCGCTGATGTGATCCACGGCTCGACGGTCGCCACCAACGCGCTGCTGGAGCGCAAGGGCGTGCGGACGGCGCTGGTCACCACCGCGGGCTTTGAAGACGTGATTCATATCGGCCGGCAGAATCGGCCGGAGCTGTACAACCTGACGCCGCGGCTGCGCGTCGCCGATCATTCCGCGCGCGATGTGCTTCGGCGTGCGCGAGCGCGCCTGGTTCGACGGAACCGTCGCCGAGAAGCCGCAGTCGGGCCGAGCTGGCGCGGCTGCAAGGCCCGGCTGAAGCGCGCGCGCGTCGAGTCCATCGCGATCTGCTTCCTGCACGCATATCGCACGGCGTCGAACGAAAAGCTGGTCGCGCAGGCGCTCGCGGGCCTCGGCTACCTGTGCTGCTCGCACGACGTGTGCCCCGAGTTTCGCGAGTACGAGCGATCGTCGACGACGTTGATCAACGCCTACGTCGGGCCGCTGATGGATCGCTACCTGGGCGAGCTCGAGCGCGGCAGCCGCCACTCGATCTCGATCATGCAGTCGAACGGCGGGTTCATGTCGACGCGCGAGGCTCGCCGCCACGCGATTCGCACCGTGCTTTCGGGTCCGGCCGGCGGCGTGATCGGAGCGTTCGAGGCCGGCCGGCGGTCCGGATTTCCGCGCATCCTCGGCTTCGACATGGGCGGCACGTCCACCGACGTGAGCCTGTGCGACGGCGTCCCGCGAGAAACGATGGAGGCGTCGATCGACGGCTTTCCGGTGCGCGTCCCGATGCTCGACATCCACACCGTGGGCGCGGGCGGCGGATCGATCGCGCGCGTCGACGAGGGCGGTCTGCTGCGCGTGGGACCCGAGAGCGCGGGCGCCGATCCCGGCCCGGCCTGCTATGGCTCGGGCGATCGGCCCACCGTCACCGACGCGCACGTCGTGCTGGGACGCATCGCGGCCGACCAGCTCATCGGCGGCGAGATGCATCTGGATGTCGAGCGCGCCGCGGCGGCGGTGGATTCCATCGCGCGCCGGCTCAAGATCACGCGCGTGGCTGCGGCCGAGGGCATTCTGCGCGTCGCCAACGCCAACATGGAGCGGGCGATTCGTTTGGTGTCCGTGGAGCGCGGCCACGATCCGCGCGATTTCGCGCTGGTTGCCTTCGGCGGCTGCGGCGGACTGCATGCCTGCGAGATCGCCGCGGAGCTGGGCATCCGAACCGTACTGGTTCCCGAACACGCCGGAGCGCTCTCGGCGCTGGGAATGCTGATCGCCGATCGCGTGCGCGATTACGCCGCGGGCGTCCTCAACAAACCGAATATCGAGCGCGAGTTCGAGCGGCTGGAGCGCACGGCTCGCAAGGAACTGCGCGGCGCGGAACTGGTGCGGTCGGCCGACATCCGCTACGCCGGCCAAAGCTACGAGCTGACGGTGCCGTGGCGCGCCGCCGATCCCGCCGAGCCATTCCATCGCGAGCACCAGCGCGTGTACGGCTACTCGAATCCCGATCGCGCCATCGAGATCGTGACCATTCGCGTTCGTGCCCGGATCGCAGTGGCGAAGCCGAAGGCCGCGCGCCGCCGGGCGCACCGCATCAAAGCCGCGCCGCAATCGCGCCGCATCCACACCGCGGGAGCGTGGCGCACAACGCCGGTCTTCGCCCGATCGAGTCTATCGCGCATCGCCAAACGCGGCCCGGCGCTGGTGATCGACTACGGCTCGACTACGCTGATCCCGCCCGGCTGGCGATTCTCCATCGACGGATTCGGCACGCTAAGGATAACGTCATAGTCCAATGGGCCGGATCGTATTCCTATTGATCGCGGTTACGGGTTTCCTCGGCGCCCAAGTACCCCAAGTCGATTCGGTGCTCAACGATGCCTCCGGCATACGAAACTTCTCGCCGGGCGTTCGCGCCATCATCAGCGGCAAGAATTTCGGACCGCCGCGGAGTTCTTCGAACAGTGCGCCAGCCGACCTAACCGTCACGATGAACCAAGAGCCCGCGGAAATCCTGGGATCTAGCGACACTTTCATACGCGTACGTTTTCCCATCGACCTTCCCAACGGCAGCACGAATCTTGTTGTGTCCTATCAGGGCGGCAATTCGGCTGGCTTTTTCCTCAGCATCAATGCATTCTCCCCAGGTCTCTACGCGCCGTCATTCCCGCCACAGCTCGTTAACCTGACCCATCCGGACCAAGTCAACTCCGCTTCGCCAGGAGATTTGATCTACCTCAACGCGGTCGGGCTCGGAGCAACCAATCCTCCAGCGCCGCTCGGCAGTTCCTTCACCTTCTCCAACGGTCCTCCTACGGTAGCGACGCCCCTAGTAACGCTGGCCGGAAAAGATCTGGCGCTGATCTCGTCCACATATGTCACCGGAGGCCTGTACGCGGTGGCGGTGCGTGTTCCGTCCAATCTCCTGGTTGGCGACTATCCGGTCATTGTGCGAATCCAGGGCTTCAACAGCAACACTGTCCCGCTATCGGTTCGTCTTTTTGGCATCGTGCCGACGCAGACCGGGATCACGTTCTCGGCCGTTCAGGGAGGCGGCGCGCCGGCCGGGACGAACCTTCCAGGTATTGAACGGCACTCAATCGGCCTTGGATCTCAACATCTCGGCCTCTACGATCAGCGGTGGAGCCTGGCTGAACGTCTCTCCAACGCAAGCCGTGACCGATCCGGTCAAGCCGCCTCCGATCATCTCAGTGAACGTCGATCCCTCCAGTCTCGCTGCCGGAGATTACTACGGCCAGATCCGGCTGGATGCACCCGGCGCTCCGAACACGCCGCAAATCGTTTCGGTGGTGCTCAACGTGTCCGGAACGAACGTGAACCCGGGTCCATCGGTCGATCCTACAGGCCTCGTGTTTGTATCCGTCGTTGGTTCACCCGTTCCGCCAGCGCAATCGGTTCGCATCACGAATCTGACGAACCTCCCGAGTGCTTTCACCGCCACAGGGACAGTGCCGAGCGGCGCCAACTGGTTCACAATTTCTCCGCAATCCGGTACGGTTTCGCCCGGGCAGCCGGTCACCGTCCAGGTGACGCCTTCCAGTACGTCACGATCGCCCGGCGTTTATCCAGGCTCGTTGATTCTGCAATTCCCGAATGACAACGTGACGCGCGTTGTCGACCTAGCCTTGATCGTCACCAACGCAGTCAACCCGGCAACGAGCCTCGACGCCCTCGATCCGAAAGCGACGGCGACGTGCACGCCTAACAATCTCGTCGTGGTCTTTACCCTGCTTGGCAACGGCTTCAAGACGCCCGCCTCCTGGCCCACTCCGATCGCAGTGCAGATCTTCGACGATTGCGGAAGCCCTCTCACGACCGGAAGCGTTACGGCGACCTTTTCCAGCAGCGATCCGCCCTTGAGCCTGCTGTCGAGCGGGGACGGCGGCTGGTCCGCGACCTGGGTGGCGCGCAATGCCGTCGATTCCGGGTTGACGATCCATGTCGAGGCGGCCGAAGTAAGTCCGAAGCTAAGCGGCAGCGGCGAAATTACCGGCGGCGTGCAAGCGAATCCCAACGTACCCGTGCTGAATCTTGGCGGCGTGGTGAGCGCTGCCAGCTTCTCGGCCGGCGGCATGCCCAGCCCCGGCGAGATAGTATCCGTCTTTGGTGCAAGCCTGGCAGATGCGCAAGGAGCGACAACAACGCTGCCGTTTTCCACATCGCTTGAAGGCGCGACGCTGTTTCTAGGCGGCCAGAGCGTTCCACTCGTGTCTCTCACGGACGGCCAGATCAACGCGGTGCTGCCGTATTCCATCGCGACCAACATCACCCTGCAGCTCATCGCGCAGCACGGCAACCGGCTCTCGGCGCCGATTCCGGTGGCGATCGCTCCCGCCGAGCCTGGCATCTTCACCATTAACCAAAGCGGAAGTGGGCAAGGGCACATCTACGTCGTGGACGCCGACGGACAGCACCTCGCGGATTCAGGCCATCCGGCAAAAGCCGGAGACTATCTCCAAATTTACGCAGGTGGTCTCGGCGCGGTGGACCCGCCCGTCGAAGCTGGAGCCGCGGCTCCGGCGGATCCATTGAGCCAGGTAACCAGGGCAGCCCTGACAATCGGAGGCCAGCCTGCCACCATCAAGTTCGCCGGTTTAACACCGGGGTCTGCAGGACTCTATCAGGTCAACGCTATCGTGCCGGACGGAGTTTCGAGCGGCGAGGTTCAGGTGGTGTTGTCGGTGGCGGGCGTTGCAGCGCCGCCGGTTACGATGGTGGTCCAGCAACCGTAGCGGATCGCCAATCGATGAAATAATAAAGAGCGCGGGCCCTTAGCTCAGCGGTTAGAGCAGCGGACTCATAATCCGTTGGTCGAAGGTTCAAATCCTTCAGGGCCCACCAATTCCTCACGCCCCGGCGCGGCCGCGTCGCCGGATATCCTAAAAGCACATGACGAACCTGGAGTTTACGCCCCTGGTATTCGGAATCTCGGCCGCGGCCGGCTGTCTCGGCGCGCTCACCGGCCTGGGCGGAGGCGTGGTGGTGACGCCCGCGCTCACGCTGTTGCTGGGCGTCGACATCCGCTACGCCATCGGCGCCAGCCTGGTCTCCGTCATCGCGACATCGTCGGGGGCCGCCGCCGCGTTCGTGAAGGAAGGCTTTTCGAACATCCGCATCGGCATGTTCCTGGAAGTCGCGACCACGCTCGGCGCGCTGCTCGGCGCATTTCTTGCGACGCGCACGCCCACGTCGGTCCTGGCCCTGATCTTCGGCGTCGTGCTGCTGCATTCGGCGTGGATGTCCAGCCGCCCGCGCCCTGCCGATGTCGCCGGACGCCAGCCCGATCCGCTGGCGACGCGCTTCAAATTGAACGGCGCGTTTCCCGACGCGAACGGTGCTGCGGCACTACGAGGTTGTGCACGTCAAGACCGGCTTCAGTCTGATGTTCGGCGCGGGCACGCTGTCGGGCCTGCTGGGTATCGGCTCGGGCGCGCTCAAGGTCATCGCCATGGATCAAGCCATGCGCATCCCGTTCAAGGTCTCCACCACCACCAGCAACTTCATGATCGGCGTGACGGCGGCGGCCAGCGCCGGAATTTATCTGAGCCGCGGATACATCGAGCCGGCGCTCGCGATGCCGGTGATGCTCGGCGTGCTGGTCGGATCGATGATCGGAGCCAGGCAACTCGTGGGCGCGCGCACTCGCGTGCTGCGCTGGATCTTCGCCGGTGTGGTCGGCGTGATGGCGATCCAGATGATCGCGACCGGCCTGGGGTGGAGCATCTAGTGGAATCCTGGAACGATGAGCGACTGGAAAAGATCATCGCCACGCTGTTGCGCACCGGCGTCTCTGCTATCGGCGCTGGTGGTTCTGGCCGGAGGAATCGGCTTTCTCGCGCAGCATGGGAATGCGCCCGCCGACTATCATCAGTTTCGCCCCGTAGCGCCGACATCCTACCGGAGCATCGGCGCGATCGTAAAATCAGCCGCGTCGCTGCGATTACCGCGGAATCATCCAGTTTGGCCTTCTGCTGCTGATCGCGACGCCCGTCGCTCGCGTGGCGTTTTCGCTGGTGGCATTCGAGTTCGAGCACGACCGCACCTATGTCGTGCTGACGTTCATCGTGCTGGTGATCCTGATTTACAGTCTGTTTGGGCCGCACTAGAACAGCTTGCTGATGGACCGCTGCAGATCCTTGAAGATCTGGTCGGGCGTCTTGGCCGCGTCGATCACCACGAAGTTGTAGCGCTTGGCCATGCGGTCCAGCGCCCGGATCACGCGCGTCTGGTAGCGCACGAAGCTGTCGTGCATGTCGGCGCCGAAGCGCATGTCCATGCCGCTTTCCCAATGATCGAAAGCGCCGCGGCCCAACACCACGCGCGTCACCAGATCGCGCACTTCGGCGCGCAGATAGTAAATCGCGTGCGGCACCAGGGCGAAGCCGGCCACGCGTTCGATCCAACTGCGGTCCTCGCCGCGGGCGATGGCGCGCGCCATCAGCGAAAAGATGTAGCGGTCCGTGAGCACCAAGAAACCGGCGCGCAAGCGCCGGGATCATTTCGTTCTCCAGGCGATCGGCGAAATCGGTGGCGTAGAACAGCGTCATGGTCACCGGACCCAGCGTGTTGCCTTCCTTGGCTTGCTGGATGCCCTTGCCGGCCAGCGCGCCGCGCGCCAGGCCGGTGTCGAGCACCGCGTGGCCCTGGTGCTCCAGCCAGGCGCGCAGCCGCGCCACCTGCGTGGACCGGCCCACCGAGTCGGGACCCTCAATGACGATCAGCTTGCCCTGCAGTTCTTCGCGATCGACGCCGGCCAGCGCTTCGCTATAGAATTCGAGTGGCTGCTTGTGCAGCATCGATATCTCCCTGAGAGGCGCGCAGCACGCCGTTGCGCAGGCTCTCGCCGAGTTCCCGCATCACGATCTCGCGCATCTGCTGCTGCTGTTCTTCGATCGATCCGGTGGCGTCGATCACGTGGAAGCCGACCTCCTGGATCATGGCCTCGTATTCATCCAGAATGCGGCCCTGAAAGATCCGGAAGCTCTCTTCGACGTTGTGGCTCAGCTCCAGATCCATGCCGGCTTCGTAATACTTGATGGCGTTGCGGCCGCCCAGAATGCGGCCGATGGCCACTTCCAGCGGCACGCGGAAATAGAAAGCGAGATTGGGCCGCACGGCGAAGCGTGTAGAGATTGCGGACCCACTTGCGGCTGACGCCGCGCACCACGTCGCGCGCCGAACGCGGTGTAGGCGTAGCGGTCGGCGCAGACCACCGCGCCGGCTTTCAGCAGCGGCACGATGTAGCGCTCCAGCCGGTCGGCGAAATCGGTGGCGTGGATCAGGCTGAACGTCACCGGCGTGAACATGTTCTTCTTCTTGCCGCGGCGTGTGGTCTCGCGCACCAGCGGCGACGAGTTCCACTCGCTGAACGCCACCGCGATGCGCTGCGAGCGCAGCCATTGGCTCAGCAGCGAAAGCTGCGTGGATTTTCCCGATCCGTCGATACCCTCGACGACAATCAGCTTGCCGCGATAGCGATTGGGAACCAGGAGGGGCATAGAGACGCGAATTGACTATTATAGCTTTCGGGCGGCGGCGCGCGGTGCAAGATAGTATTGAGGATATGCCGCGCTACGCAGCCGTCGACATCGGCAGCAACTCGGTTCGCATGCTGGCGGCCGAGACCAGCCCGGGCGCTCCCACCAAGATTCTCGCGGCCGAACGCCAGGTGACGCGGCTGGGCGCGAGCGTGTTCCAGAGCGGCCGGATCGCGCGCGAGGCCATGGACTTCGTGACCGAGGAACTGGCGCGCATGGCGCCAGATCTACCGCAAGCTGGACGTCTCGCGGTGCGCGCCGTGGCCACCAGCGCGGTTCGCGACGCCAGCAACCAGAGCGAGTTTCTGGAGCGGGCCTCGGAAGCCCTGGGGACGCCGGTGGAAATCATTTCCGGTCTGGAGGAAGCGCGGCTGATTCACCTGGGCGTGCAGAGCCGCTGGCCGCAAACCGAAAAGCGGGTATCTGATCATCGATGTCGGCGGCGGCAGCGCGGAGTTGATCCTCGAGCGACCGCGGCGCGCTGGCGGAGGCGTTCTCGAAGCCGCTGGGCGCCGTGCGGCTCACCGAAGTCGTTCCTCAAGAGCGACCCGCCCGCGCCCATCGAGCTGCACCGCATGAACGAGTACATCGAGGAGAAGCTGGCGACGCCGCTGCGCCGCATCGGGACCGGGCCGTTCGACCGCGTGATCGCGACTTCGGCCAGCGCGGCGGCTCTGGTGTGCGCCGTCAACCGCGTGGCGCGCGCGCGGCGCGAAGAAGCCGACCGTCTGAAAGCATCGCTGGCGCAAGTCCGGAAGTTCTACCGGCAGGTGAGCGCGCTGGATCTCGCCGGAGCGCCGCAAGATCCAAGGCGTCGGGCCGCGGCGCGCCGAATTGATCGTGGCCGGAGCCGCGGTATTTCGCCGGACGCTGGAGCTGTTCCAGACGTCCAGCGCTGCACTATTCGGCGGCCGGAGTCCGGGACGGCATCATCGCCGACCTGGCCGCGCGCGGCGTGGGCCGCGAACTGAGCATGTTGAATCGCGACCAGCGCCGCGTGGTGGAACAGATGGCGCGCCGCTACGGGACGCCGCTGGCGCACGCGCGCAAAGTGGCCGAGACTGGCCCATCGCCTGTTCGAATCGCTGCAGCCGCTGCACCAGCTGCCTCCGGCGCACGGCAAGCTGCTGGAGGCCTCCGGCTACCTGCACGACATCGGACATTTCGTCAGCGCCAGCAGCCATCACAAGCACTCGCACTACCTGGTAGCGAATTCCGATCTGCCGGGCTTCACGGACCTGGAGCGGCAGATGATCGCCTCGCTGTGCCGCTATCACCGCAAAGCCATGCCAGCGCCGCGGCACACGCCTTTCCAGGACTTCGATCCGGACACGCGGCGCGCCATCACGCTGCTGGCGCCGCTGCTGCGCATCGCCGACAGCCTGGATCGCAGCCACGACCAGCGCGTCGAGGGCCTGCACGTTCAATTGCGCAACGGAACCGTGACGCTGGCGCTGGAATCGCCGTCCGACACGGACCTCGAGATGTGGGCCGTCGAGCGCGTCGCCGACGCGTTTCGCGAGACCTATCAGACAGTCGCTGTCCTTGACGCGGGTGAAATCTTGAGTCAGCGACGCCCTCATTCAGGATTATGCGGTCTCCGGCCATATGAATCGCCTGCTCACCGCGCTGGCCTTCCAGGTTCACCGCGCCGCCCAGCGGCCCGGAGCAACGGAAGTTCACGACTTGCGCGTCAGTATTCGCCGATTCTCGCAAGGCTTGCGGCTGTTCCGGGATTTCTTTCCCGGCCGCGAAATCAAAAAATCGAACGGCGGCTCAAGCGGATGATGCTGCTGACCTCGGAGATAAGGAATCGCGACATCGGGCTCGAATTCCTGGCGCGTTCCAAACGATCCGGCCGAGCGCCGGCACGTCTGGAGAGACAACGCACGGCGTACCAGCGCCAGTTCTCCGAGATGGCGCGCCGCTGGAACGCCCGCGATTTTTCCGCCCGCTGGCGAACCGGTTTGTCTCTGCGTAGCGTATGAAGTGGAAGCTCTCCGCAAAACGCTGCAAGAGAATGCGCGGCGGCTGTTGCCCAAGCTGGCCGAAGACTATTTCGAATCCGGCCGCCAGGCCGCCTCCAAGAAGAAATCGCCCAAAGCTCTGCATCGGTTCCGGATCGAGACCAAGAGATTCCGGTACTCGCTGGAGCTGTTCCGTCCCATCTATGGCCCGAGCCTCGACCGGCGGCTCAGATGCGCTGCACGAACTGCAGGACTCGTTGGGCTCGGTGAGCGACTACCAGACCATTACGCAAGCTGCTGGCGGGCGATCAGATCGCTCGAGGCCAAGCTGGATGGGGCGCTCAAGCGCGAGATCAAGAACTTTCGCCGGCTCTGGCGGGAGTTCGATTCCGAAGGTGAACTGCAGCGCTGGAAAAACTACCTGCGGGGGCCGGCGCAGGCGCTGACGTGTCGTAACGCGCCAATGCTAAAATGGAGATACGTTTGGGAGGTCGTCTAATGGTAAGACTGCAGACTCTGGATCTGCGTATCGGGGTTCGAGTCCCTGCCTCCCAGCCACTTCTCCAGGAGCGCCGCCAATCGATGCGGAGCTTGAGCCTCGCCCTGCTTTCCTGTGCTCTGCGCGGCAGCGTTCGCCCAGGATCCTTCGGATCTGTTCGATAAAGCGCCGCCCGCTATCGACGAAGCGCTCCGAACCCGCGTGGATGCGTTTTATCAGGCGCACGTGGACGGCAAGTTCCGGCAAGCGGATCAATACGTCGACGAAGACTCCAAGGATGCGTTTTTCGCCGCTGAGAAGCCGCACTATCTAGGCTTGCCACATTTCGAAGATCAACTATTCGGACAACTTCACCAAGGCCGTTGTGGTGACGGCCTGTAAGAATGAGGTTTCGTTCCACGCCGAGCGGATCGATGTGACCATGCCGGCGCTGAGTCATTGGAAGATCGACAACGGCCAGTGGTTTTGGTATTTCACCGAGGAACCCACTGAGATTCCGACACGCCGTTCGGAACGATGAAGCCGGGCCGGAGCGCACCGGCGCTCGGCCGCCGGCATCCCCAAGGATCCGGTGGCGGCCGCGCGCGACATTCTCGCGAAGGTAACGGTGGACCGCACGGCCGTGACGGTCGATCAGACGCGCTCGTCCAAGCAGGAGATCCACGTGAAGAACGGCATGCCGGGCCACATCACTGTGTCGGTGGACAAGACCGGTATACCGGGTCTGACCGATCAAACCGGTCAAGCCCGATCTCGGACCGGGCGAAGAGACCGCCGTGGTGTGGAATTCAATTTCGACGACCCGGGGATCACTTGCCAGGACTGCCTGGTGCATCCGGGCGTGCGCCCGCCGGCCACGGTCATGATGCACATCGAGCCGACCGCGCAGCAGTTTCCGATTCAGATCACGTTCACGCAGCCGCACGCCGCCAAGTAGCGGCCTGGGCCTCGCGGATTGGCCTCGCAGGTGCATTAGGTTGTGTGCGGAGGCCAATGCCCAGTGAATTCGCTACACATCGCCAGCCGTCAAACCGCGTCGATGGCTGCGGCATCCGCAGGTTCCAGCCGCACCCACAAGGCTTGCTAAGTCTTCTAGTTCCACCATTTCCGCGCCATTCTCCGAACCCTGCAGGAGCTGCAGTCCAACGAGAGCCTCGCCACGGTCCGCCGGAGACCCGCGGCCCCGCGCGTCAAGATCCCGTCACTGGCGCGACGAATTCTCGTATCGCCGTCACCCGCCAGTTTGCCGGCCGATGCCGCGGCGGCCAGCGCGGAGTCGTCGTCCAACGGCACCATGACAATGGAACAAGCGCGGCTGATCCTGGCTACCGGCCAAGGCGATGTTGTGACGGCCAACCAGGTCTACTACGGCGGCAAGTTCGCCAGCCCGGAGCAACGGGACATTTCTACAGCCAGCGCCTCCGAGCGCCGCTCCTGGCGGCCCGCCAACCATGTATAGCCCCGGTCAATCGGCGAGCACTGATCCCAGCGTCTACTCCACCGCCAGCTACATCAAGGAACTGAATTTCTCCGGATTCGAACGCAGGCCAACGCGAGAATGTGCGCCGGTATCAAAACTACCAGACGCGTCTGCAGAATTGGGAAAGCAACGGAAAAGTGGGAACGGCGCCCAGCGCGCCCCAGTATGAAACCGTGGATCGCGCAGCTCTTCGACCAATGGTGGTCGCAATACCAGGCGGACATCGCAAGCGGCGAAGGCGACGCACCCGACGCGAACATGTTCCTGGCGAACGCGCCGGACTACGGCAATGGCTACTACGGGCGCGGACGCGAGATCGGGACTTGTACAATGCGACCGGTCGGGACGCACGCTACAACGCCGACCGGAGCGCGGCCGGCTGTTCTAGGCCTGTCTTGCCTGCCCGCAGCCGCTACTGAATCGGAAGAACGTAGACTGAGCGAAATAGCAGTTGCCCGCTCGAGTCGACGACGATGAACGCCGACCGGCTGCGTGCGGTCCGGCAGCGGTGTCGCTGGCACTTGCAACGCGACCGCATACACGCCGACCAATCCCACCACGCTTTGCGCCGAAACCAGCGGAACACCGCCGTTGTTCAAGCCGACCATGATCCTGGGCCTCGACGTTCTGGTCCGGCACGCCGGAGAGATTGGTACCGGTGGCCGGAGTTGTCTGTCCCAGGCCGGTGAGGAAGATGATGATGATCTCGCCCCGGTGCGCGGGATTGGTGGGAGACACATAACTGCCGTCCGGACGAATCGCAACCGCCTGATGCTGCAATGCCGAACATGTTGGTCTCGAATACGCCCGGCGCAAAGGGCTTCAAGGTTCACGAGTCGGTCGCCGATCCGCCGCCGGCAACCGTTATCGTCACGCTGGCGCTGGTGCTGCCGGTCAGCTCGAAGGGAACCTGCACGGTGATCTGTTGAACGCCGTTCACGTTGGAAACCGAGAAGATGGGCGCCGAGATGTTGTTGAACTTCACCGAATCGCCCGCCAGCGTGAAAGGCAGCGGTCCGAGCATACTGTTGGGAGTCACCACTGCCTTGAACACCCGGAGCGATGCCCTGGCCTTGGATAGTTGACGATCGATCCCGGGGAGATGCCCGACTGGAAGCTGGCTCCGTTGAGGAACACCAGATTGGCTGGGGCCCGGCGGCGCCGCAGTGAGATTGAACGTTACCGAGAAACCAGCGGCCGTAGCCGTAATCACGATGGCCCCCGCGGTATTGCCGGCGGTAACCGAGGTGGAAGCGGTGCCGTCCGCCCCGGTGGTGGGGTTGGGGTTCGACAGCGATCGCCGAGCCGCTGGTGATGGTGAAGGTAACCTGGATGTTCTGTACCGCCGGCGCCTTGGCTGTCCGCCACCTTGACGACCAGCGGGTTGGCGAATTGCGTGTTCAGGGCCGCCGACTGGTTGTTGCCGGACACGATCTGCAGCCCGGTGATCGGGACCGAGACCGTGATGGTAAAGGTCGCGCTGGCGATCACCTGCCGTCACCTTGATTTGCGCGGTGCCGGAGAAACTGCCGATGGTTGCCAGCGCGGAGGCCCGGCCTTGAGCATCGGTGGCGTTCGAGACCTGGCTGAGCGTAGCGGCGCCGGCCGTCAGGACGTTCCAGGAAACCGGGGCGCCTTGGCAGGATGTTGCCGAATGCGTCCGTCACTTGCACCAGCAAGGCAAGAGGCAGCGTCTCGCCGGGCTTGCCCGACTGGTTGTTGCCTTGGACGATATTGACGTTGGCTGCCGCGCCGGCGGCCACATTCGACGGTGAACGGGCCGAAGTCGAACGCATAGCCCGCTTCGGCAGTGAGCTGCGCGGTCCCGACCTTCCCGCCCAGACTCAAATCACAGCTCGCGATGCCGTTCGCATCGGATAAAGCAAACGTTCCCGCACAAGTGCCGGATGGGCTGTTGGCGGGATCGGGCGGGTTGACAATACGCAGAGCTGACGTTCGGAATCGGTTGTCCGGTGCCCGGCTATGATTTGCACTTTAATGGCGCCGGCGATGGACTGGCCCGCGTTTCCGCTGAGTCGTGTGAACCGATTTCCGGCGCCAGCAAGCGCTTGCGCTCGGCAGACTGCCGGAGGACACGGCAGTGACATAGAACGTCACGCTGGCTCCGCTGGGCGCCCTAGCCACGATCGTGGCCGGTCGAAGCTGGCCATCGGGATTGACAAAACTGGCTAAATAGTCGGCCTGCGCCATGCCGTCGCCATCGGTCGTGACGGTCATAGTGTTTATGCTGATGACGCATTCGGCGAAAGACGAGTTCAGCGGACACTGCAAGGTGCCGTTGCCTGCGTGAGCGCGAAAGTAATGGTAGCGCCCGCCAGCGGTTTTCCGTTGACGTCGGCAAACTTCACTGTCATGGTGGAGTTGGTGCTCAGCGTGCTGGTGGCCTCTCGATGAGCGACCCCTGGCCGCCCACGATGGTCAGGCCGCCCGTGGGCGTGCTCACCGCCGCCTCCTCCGAACTCCCGGTGCCGACATTGATGGTGAACACCGTGCTGAGGCCCCCACTCGTGGTGGCCGAGACGGTGACCGATCCGGATGAGTTGGGCACGGTCGCAGTGGTGGAAGCCAAGCCATCGTTGTTGGTGGTGACGGTGGTGGTCTTTAAGTTCACGCCGGTGTCGGTGGAGGCAAAAGTCACAGCTGACGCCCGCCACCGGATTGCCCTGCGAGTCAACCACTCGCAACACCAAAGGCGCGGTCGTGCCCGCCAGCGCGACGTTTTGCTGGTCGCCATAGGTCACGATGGCGGCGGGAATCCCCGCGATATTAGCGGGCGTGGCGACGGAAATCGAGCCGCCGGTTCCGGTGAACGCCAACTGCCCGACCACCAGATTCGCAGACAGGTCGAACTCATACAAAATGTTGCCGGCAGTATAAAACAGATATTGTGTGATGGCGTGCGAGCCGACCTGCCAATGTCGCTGCTGATAGCGGCCGCGGTCACCGATCCGCCAAGTGAAAACTGAAAGGTGCTGGCGGTCGAGTGCGCTGAGCGATACATCGTACAGCGTGAGAGCATTGGCGAATACGCGAAGGCGCGGCCGTTGCTGACCGGAAAAACATCGCTCAGCGTGACGCTGGCCGGAATGGCGGCCGTGGAAATGACGGTCGAGAGCGTCTTGGCAGATAAGGTTGAAAATCATGATGGCGATCCGGTGATCGGTGTCTGATTGAGCGCCAGCCCGACTCTGCCATTCGGAGTGAACGAGAGCTTTCCCGGCACGCCATTCACCGAGATCGTGTTGCGGATCGACCATTGGTGTGGGGTCGATCTCCAGCACCTGATTGGTCGCGCCGACGTAGATCAGGCCATTGGGTCCGATGGCCACGCCGGTGGCCTGACCGGCGATCGGCAAGGTATTGACCACCTGCAGGTTGGTGAGATTGACGGCCACCAGCCGGTAGCTACCGCCGGCATTGACCAGCACAAAGGCTCGGGCGGAATCGATTGTGACGGCAATGTCGACGGCGGTGCCGCCTGACGCTCACGCCGCCTGGCGATGGCCAGGTACATCGGACTGCGGTGTTGATGACCTGCAAGTTGCCCGCACGCCACCAGCAGCCTCTTGCCGTCGGGCGTGAGGGCGGCAGCCGCGGCGCCGCACGGAAAGCCCGCCACGCCCTGCACGTTGGCAAAAGCGGTTCCCGAAACCAGGACGGTATTGTTGGCGGAGTTGGAGATGATGTAGAACTTGTTGCCGTCAGCGCTAGCCAGCGCTGTGAATGCGCCGGAGTTCGCTGTGAATGAGCCCGCTTGGCCAAACGGGGTGTCGGCTGAAGGCACGTTACGGTGGAATCGCCGCCGAACGGTCCGGGCAGGACGAAGACGTTTTGCGCCTGGAGCGGACAACAGACAACAGCGCCAGACCCACAACGCCAGCTAGGAGTGCTTTACGCATGAAAACCTCACAACTTATTTGATTTGAAGGGACGCGGGGCAGCTTAAGCAATCTAGAATAACACACCCGGTTGAACCAGGTCTGTAAAAATTGATGCGGCCTAGTCCGGGCCAGCTAAGCAGGGCTGAGCAGGCAGCCACAAATGAAAACGGGGGAGGCCGAAGCCTCCCCCGTGGTTTGGTACTAGCGAGTGGGCTTAGTGGCCCTGGCTCTCGCCACCGATTCCGGTACGGTTCAGACCGCCACCTTCGATAGGACGTCGAGCTGAATCGCCAGATAGCCTTCGGCCAGTTTCTGCGCGCCGACATCGCTCAAGAAAGCGAAGCCGTGGCACCACTGGAATTCCATCTGAGCGATGATGTAACCCTGGAATCCGGGGGTTGCCGCGATTCCATGGTCACCGCCACTGGACAACGTGAACACCAGTTCTTCGCCGGCATTGACCTTGGCCGAGACTTGGTTGGCGGGATGCTGCGCCGCCGCCGGTGGTGGTGCCGTAGTACGACAGGGTCACCCTTCCGGATTGCGGAGCTACTCCGTTGAGTGTATCAAGCGAAGTGTTCGCGATCGCGACACCAGTGTCGAATCCGGACTGGTTGCTCACGAACGGGAACAGCAGGTTGCAAGTGCACAGGTCGATGTGGAACGTATTCCGCGCAGTCGACTTGTTGCAGAAGCGCGGAATCGGAGCAGACGACGGAGCCGTGTTCACGCGTGCTAAGCGGCGCGAACGAAGCGGTCACGGTGGACTGGCCGATGGCCGGCAGGTTGTTGCTGGTGTTCGAAGTGTACTTGACACCAACTGCAACGGTGGCCGTTTCAAAAGCGGCCGGATCGGCGTTGCCGACTTCGTAAACAGCAGTTGCCACGCCACCGCTTACCGGCAGATTGACTGCCGCATTGTAAGGCGATGACGGCAGGCGTTCCAGAGCTGAAACGTGCCAGTCGGCGTCGGGTTGATGTTGACGTTGCCGTTCAGGTCCGAACTGCCGCCCACCAACTGGAGCCAGCCGCCCGTCCATGGGCCGGCTGCCGGCGGGCCAGAATTGCCCGGAATCGGATTCGCCGCGGTTGCGCTGCCGGTGATCGCCAGCCTGACAAACTGCGGAACATAAAGTGCCACGCCGGTGTTCACGTTGTTGAACACCAGCAGGAACCGCGTACCTGCATTGGCCAACCCGAATATGACCGTCGAGAAACCCGCTACTGTCGGAGGCTGGAATGCGGTCTCCGAGTTGTAGTTCGTACCCGCCACGTTCTGCAGAGGCCCAGGCACGTTGTTGGTGTCAAAGACGTCCGACATCGAGGCGAATTGCGCCGCTATCCTTCGCTTGAACGAGGCAGCAAAGCCTTCGTTGAAAGTGACATTGAATGTCGCCTGCCCCCGCCTAGGCATCGAATGCTGAACCTGCGACGTTCACACTGACGCACTGCTGCAGGCCGACGTTCGCCGACCGCCCACTGTCAAGCCGGTCTGGACGAATGCGACGGTCTGCTGCGCGGAGCCCGCGATACACGAGGTTGGTGATGCCGGTGATCGAAATGAACGCCGTGATGGCCGAAGGCACCAGCGAAGAACGACACGTTCCAACCAGGCAAGCATTGGCGCGCATGTTGGTCATACGCAGAATGCGAGCGCCGGCGGTGCCGGGAGCATCAATCGGTACGCCCAGCCAAGTCACCTGCGAGGTGCTGGTCTGGTGCGCCACGAAGATGTTGGAGGCACCGAGCTGGTTGTACGGATTGCCATTGAACAAGAACGTACCCGGGTTGAACGTGCCGTCGAATGACGTTGCAATTCGTCGGCGTGCTGCCGGATCCGCGCGGTGTTCGAGAAGCAAACCCGCTGGCCGGTCGGCGAACCCTGAGGCTGCTGCGGCGTGTTGGGCCGGGAACGAACGTAGCCGACGACGGGAACGCTTCGTCGATGACCAACAGCGCATCGATGTAGCCGCGCGCCGAGCAGCCGGCTGGTGATCGTTGCGCATTCAAGCGTCACCGTGATGTCAAACTGCGGAATCTGTCTGACCGACCGGCGTCGGAGTGCCGCCGATGCAATTGAAGATCAAAGTCGCCCATCAACTTCTGCGATACCCTCAGACGCGGACGACCGTCGGGGTTACTCGGGGTGGTGGTACAATTGGTGGGACCCACCCGGGAAGTTGTGCGTAGGCCGTGGAAGCGCCCAACATCAGTGCAAGTACGGCAAACGCAATGAACCATTTGCGAAAATCTGCCATTTCCTTCTCCTTGTGAAAAACTGAAATTGAATTGATGGAAGTTCTCTTTTTCAACCTGAGCCTCGAGTGTATGCTCGTCATGAAGATTGCGAATCGCGCTCCGAGCAGAGCCAGCGCGGACCGAAGCACTACCGCTTCGCCTCGCCGTCCTGCTCGAACTGTGTTCTTAGTCTCCATCTAGCTCAAATTCTCTTAAACTTCTCTTATATCTCAGTGCTCGCGGGATTCATGCGTCAAAGATGAATGCCGCCAAACCGTTTGGACGCAGTCAAAATCATTCATAACACTCAACGCAAGATCAAGTCAAGCGTAAAGTACTAAGAGAACTATTATCAGATCCTAATGTCGCGAAACCAGCCTAGCCCCTCATTAAACCACATTGCCCTCATCGAGTCAACGATTTACAGCCAACGGGGAAACGAGCGAGACTGAACGGCGATTGGAAGGAGTAACCGGTAGTACCGCGCACGGCCGCTAGACGTCCCGAGGCAGAGAGCGTAACTGACTGATTCGACGTCCGGAAGGGCCTACTCCCGGACGTCTTTCCGCAGGCTCTTGAGCCGGCTCTTCAGTTCTTCGGTGGCGTCCGCCATCTGGTTGTTGTCGTAAATGACGTGCGGGGTCATGAAGATGATCAGTTCGGTGCGCGCCTGCGAATACTCCCGATGTCCGAAAGCGGCGCCCAAGATGGGGATCCGGTGCAAGCCGGGGATGCCGCTGCTCTTTACCGTGTTGCTCTCGCTGATGGCTCCGCCGATGGCGATGGTGTCGCCATCCTGCACCGTAAGCTGCGTTTGGATCGACTTGGTGGCGAAAGAGGGAGATTGAATATTGCTGGTGGTTGTCGAGGTGGGATCGCTAACTTGCTGGTTGATCATCAGGTGACCACTCCGCTTGGCGTCACGCGCGCGACGATGTTCATGGTGACGCCGGTGCTGACGTTGGAGATCGAGTTCGCAAACAGCGAGTTCCCTCCCGACTGCACGCCCGTAACGGCTTGCGCGGTGAGAGTCGGAACCGAAGTGCCGACGTTGATGGTGGCGGGAATGCTGTCGGTCGCGATGACTGCCGGAGCCGACAGAACTTTGGCGCGGCTCTCGTTTTCCTGAAGCTGAACTGCCGCCAGAAGCTCGCGGCTCTTTCCGACCAACGTGGCGGTGGACAGGTTCGTCACCCCTTGCCAAAATCCCCAAGGAAGGTGTGAGGAGTCTTGCTGCCGGAGACCAACTGCAGCGCGGCGGACACGTCGCTCGAGAAAGCATGGGAGATGTCGACCGAGTAAATTTTCGCTTCGATCAGCACCTGGCGCGGAGGGACATCCAGGTCCTTCAACAGTCTCAGAATGCTCTCGTATTCCTGCGGGGAAGCCTGGATCAGCAGAGTATTGTTCAAAGGATTTGCGACCACGCGCGGCATGCGTGGGCGGCCCGCCACCGGACAGAGGCGCGTTTCCGAGATACTGGCCCGTCAAGTCGCTTGCGCCGGTCGTGGCGCCCTGCGGCCTGATTCGCGGCGGTGCTTTGAGGCGAGAAGGGGGTGGCGGTGTTTTGCTGCTGGTAGTAGCGGTTCCTGGTATCCGCCGCCCGGGTAGCCTCCGCCGTACCCACCGCCGTATCCGCCGCCATAGCCGCTCCGACTCCGCCGAAACCGCCGCCGAAGCCGCCGTTAAAAACACCCCCGCCAGGTCCGAAGCCGCCCCCTCCGAAACCGCCACCTCCAAAGCCGCCGCCGCCCAAACCGCCGGCGCCAAGTCCCATGCAACTCATGATGGAAACCTGGCTGGCAAAACCGGACAATTGGCCGTACAGCGCCTGGATGGAGCAACTGATCGACATGGCATCGCCATAGCGGACGCGGTACACGTAATCGTTGACGGCGCCCGCAGTGACCTTGACGGGCGTGTCCAGCTTGTCCACCCACTTCCTGAACCTCGGCGAACGCGCCGGGATTCGGCGCGACCGCGATGATGGTGTTGATGCGATCGATCGGCAGGAACCGGATGGGAGAGCCTTTCTCGGAAAGCGAGATCGACTTCACGATGTCTCTCCAGTTCCTTGGAAATATCGGAGGGACGGCCGTTCTTCACTTCGAAAACGTGCACGCGCTGGTTGGCGAGTTGATCGCTGTCGAACATGGCAATCAGGTCCATGGTGCGGCGCATGCTGCGGCGGCTATCCAGGATGAGCAGCAGGTTGGCGGGCGGGTAGGTGCCGATGGTGGCGCCCTCGCCGACGAACGGCTTCAACACGTTCATCAGCTCGTCGGCGGTGACGTACTTGAGGAAGATCAGATTGAACATGGTCTGATCGTCTCTCTTCGATGCTTTGCGAATCGGTCTTGGTCTCGGGCGCGATGGGCAGGTGCGAAATATCGGTGAGCGGAACGATGCGGTAGATGTCGCCCTGCTTTACCATGCCGGCGCCGTTGAGCCGCAGGATGGTATCGAGCAGCGAGCGCGTGTCGATGTCCTTGGTCTCGCCGTAGGTGTTCAGGATGACGCCGCCGCGAATGCGCGGATCCAGAATGTAGTTGAGCTTGAGCTGGCGCGCGAGCAGATCGATGACTTCAGTCAAAGAGGCGTTGTTGAGCGAGAGGCCGCCGAACACGGTCGGGGGACCGGACGGCGCGGGCGGCGGCTGCGCCTGGTTCTGGCGGGCGGGTTGTCCAGCCGGCTGGCCGGAGGCGGCTGCTGTTGCTGCGGCTGAGACTGCGGATCGGACCTCCGGGCGGGCGCGGAAGCTGGGCCATCGCGCTGGCGGCCAGCGCGCACGTAAGGACGGCCATCCAGGCACAGCGATGCAGTGCGCACTAGTGTTTCTCCTTGTCGTCGCCGGGCGAAGTCTTGCGCGGCTGCAGTTGCGGCGCCGTGGTCCTTGCTGGCGGCCAGGCGGGCTTGCTCGTCCGCGGTCAGTTCGGTCTTCTTGCGGACCCAGTGCGTGGTTCCGAATGGCGTCTTGCGTTCAAATCGCACGCTGTCGCCGAGGTCGGTGGCGGTCACCGGGTCGGCTTCGGCGACGGGCTCAGGCGCGGGCTTGTCTTCCCATTTCGAGACCCCGAACGGCGTCTTGCGATACATCCAGGTCTTGCCTTGCGCGTCCGTGTAGCGGTAGAGAAACGGCTCCACTTGAACGGCGCCAGTCGGAATCGCGGGGGCTGCGTTCTGCGAAGTGGCGGCCGGGCTGGGCCGGGCGGTGTTGGCCGAATGGGTGCCGTAACCAGGCCGGAGGTCCTGCTTGTTCGCGAGTGGCGCGGACCGGGTTTGTTTGGCGGGTTTGGCTTGGTCTTCGGCGAAGCCGAGTGTCGCAACGAGCAGAATGAGAGTAACGGTCTTCATATTTTTTTCCTTTACTTGACTGGTTCCCAACGGCAGACTGATCCGAACGGAGTGGCGCTGACTACTTTTTTCAAGCCACCTGAAATTGTGCCCGGCGGCGAGGTGTCGCCGGGGGCGCAAGCTCATGTTGCCGCCACCGATGTCGATCGCGCCGGGACCTTCGGCGTTGATTGGGAGGAGAACGTTTTCACTTCCGGCGTCAAAGTGTTGGTCTGCGGACCAGGCCCCGCGCTCGCCGGCGCGGGAGCCTTGGGCAGCGTTCAAGCTCGGTCCTGTCCAGCAGCTCATCCAATCGCTTCTTGAATTCCTTGCCGTCCCACTGCAGAGCACCAGGTACTGGTTGTCCACCGAAACGATCTCCCATTCGCCGACCTTGTCGCCGGGATGATAGCCCTTTTGCGTTCCGTTGGCCTTTGTCGCTCAGCACGACGGTGGGCGGCACGCCGTCCCACAGCATCACGCCGTGCGCCACCGGAAACGCGCGGAACCGGCTTGGGCGGCGGTGGAGGAACCACATCGATGATCACGTTGGAATTGCGATCCTTCGAAAACAGATTCTGGTCGGCCACCGCGGCATATTGAGCGGCGGTCAGCGGCTCCGGCTTCGGGAAGCGGCGCCAGCGGCCGCGCCGGCGTGGGATTGATCTTCTTCTCGAGCACCGACCGCTCGCGTGCGTGCGACGCCCGCCATTCGCGGCGCACCTGGACGGCCAGCAATACCGCGACGGCGAGCAGCACCAGATCCAGCGCGATGAGCTTGCGTGTCAAAACGAGCTGAATCCCTTCTTCTCGGGCACCAGCTTGCGCGGCACCAGGCCGGAAATGGTGATGCGCGTCGACATGTTTTTCGTTTTCGGATTCGCGGTGCCGAAGCGGATGTCCTGGGTAGCGATGATCTCGGGCTGCTGCGTCAGCGCCGCCAGCAGGTTGACCAGCTCATCGGTGCGGCATTCGATGGTCACGGCGACCGACACTTCGCCGTAGGCGTCGCCGTAGGGACGGGGCTGCGCGAACTCGGCCTGCCGGATTTCGATGGGCGGAATCTGCTGCTTCGGCGATGCGGCCGAGGATCTCGAGCAACTGCGCCTGGGCCTGGTTGGCGGTATCGCCGGGGATCAACCCCTTCTCGCGATCGGCCAATTCGGCCGCGGCCTGCTTCAGCACGGCTTCCTTGCCGTCCACGGTGGCGAGCGCGGTCCGCAGCGTGGCCAGGCGCTTTTCGGCGCGATCCACGGTGTCCACCGCAACCGCGGCGTTGGTGGCGGTGCTGGGAGTGCGCGTTGCGATCCAATACACGAACGCCAGACACCAGCGCGACGCCCAGCAGTCACAAGCGCGCGCTTGTCGCGCTGCTGAATGCGTCACGGCGTCACTCCTTGCCGTTGCGCGCGAATGCCGAATGCTTCGCCGTCGCCGCTCTTGGCGGGTCCGGTGGTGAAACTGGAGCCGCGGAATTGCTGCGAGCTGTCGAGCACCTTGACCAAGGCGGCGGCCTGTTCGGCCTGGCCCAGGATGGTTAACGAATCGCGCGTGAGCTGGAACGATGTGCAGCCAGGTGGGCGGCACGAACAGCGACAGTCACTTCATTGAGCGCGTCCAGGTCCTCGCGGGTGCGCTCGGCGGAAGTTGTCGAGCGTCTGGGTGCGATTGCGGGTGACGGCGATCTGGCGGTCGAGTTCGACCGCCTTGCGGGCGCGCGGCTCGATGCGGCGGATCTCGGCCTGCAGCTCGCCGAGATAGTGGCGATCGGCGTATTTCGGATAGGCGATCATGGCGCCGAACAGCAGCACCACCGCGGTGGCCAGCGCGATGGTCGGAACAAAGCGCAGGCGCGAGCTGGACTACGCGCTGCTCGCGAGGCAGCAGATTCACGGCCAAGCGGCGGCAGCAAGCTCGCTCCCGCCAGCGCGGTGGCGTACGACAACGGCGTCTGCGCCATGTCGAAGTCGGCGGGCGAGGCCTTGCGGTTTCGGCAGAGCGTCGTGCAGTAGCGCCGCTTCGGTTTCCGGCGGAAGCCTCAACTCGGCCACTGCCAGGTTGCGCGCGCGATCCGCGCGAACCATCCAGCCGCGCCGAAAACAGCGGACGCGAGGCGCTCTCGCCGTAGATCTCGATTTCGTCGCCCTGCTCTTCCAATAGCAGAAAGCCATCGGCCGGAGCGGACAGCAGGCGCAGCGCGGAATAAATCGCGGGAGCGGAAAAAGTGAACGACGCTACTTTGACGCCGGCTTCGGCAAACAGAGTCTGGTAGCGTTCCAGCATGGAGCGGCGCGTGATGCCGACCAGGATGCCGGCGGTCTTGCCGATGCGCGCCCAATCGAACGCCGCGTCTTCCTCCGAGTACGGATTCAGCGAATCGATTTCGAACCGGATGGCGGACGCGAGGTCCTTGTCGGAAACGCCCGGCAACGCGACCTGCCGGACCATCACTTCATCGCGCGGCAAGAGCACGGAGGCAGCCAGATGGGCCGCGCCGAGTTTCTTCAAGAACGCCGCGTAGGTGGCGCCCCATTCGGTGGCGGGCTGCTCGCGAAAGCCGGGCAGCGTGATCTCGCCGAGGATCCGCACGCCCCAGGGCCGAACGCGAACCACGGTAGCGGTCAGGTTCTCGCGCCCGATCTCGATTCCGACGGCCGTCCCGAAGGCCAGCCATTTTCCCAGTTCCAGTTCCGATCATTGGGGAGCGGCCACGTTGTCGTACCAGCGCATGATATGGAAACGGTCGGGTACGAATTCCGGTCCCAGAAACTTGACCATCGCGGAGGCGGTCCTTCGAAGATCAGTCAATTGGCCGTCGGCGAGACGCAGGCGCGCAGTGGCTCGCAAGGTCACAATGGAGCTGGGCACGATTCCCAGCCGGACCGCGCCTGGACCCGCACCGCTCAGGAATGGCGCCAGATCGCCGTGGTCCTGAAACGCCTTGACGCGGCGCCGAGCTACCAGTGCCGCGGCGACATCGGGACTGATTCCGACGGCCAGCATCACGGCGGGTTCGACGGTGTTCGCGTCGATGGGGCCTTTCGACCCGTACACCGACAGGCAATCCCGCAGCGCGGCGTGGCGTACCAGCCCGCCTTCTGCGTCGCGCGTGTAGCTTCCGTAAAACAAATCCGGCGTCACTCCTTGCACCAGCAATAATTCCTCAATCTCTTCAAGAGACGCATGGCGTGCTCGAAAAGACGGCGTGAGCGACATGTAATGTTGGTCGAACTGGGTAAACGATTCGCCCGGCGAGGTGGATCGCCAATCGAGGATGGCCGCCGTGATGGCCTGGGCGCGGTCGGGATCCACGCCGAGGGCCAACAGCAGGTTGGTCAGCTCGCGCGCCTGGACGTGGTTCACGTCGAGCTTGGACGACTCCGGAATGATCTCGACGCTGGCCGAGCCGGTGGGAAATTCGAAATGCAGCACGGGCATCGGACTCTTGAAATACTTGGGGCT
This sequence comes from Terriglobia bacterium, assembly GCA_963792065.1. GTDB lineage: Bacteria > Acidobacteriota > Terriglobia > Bryobacterales > Bryobacteraceae > Palsa-89. Next base: position 354,758 of record CAWBUU010000002.1, on the reverse strand, counting down.
TCCGTCCGAATTGCGATACGTCGGACCCCACTGGATGTAGAGCAGTGCGCGGTCCACGGCGCCCGCCGCGAGATAGCTGGCCCGCAGCGCGTCGACGTCGGTGGTGGTGCGTTCGGTCTCGGCGCGAACCGTGCTGGCTACCGTGAAGGCGATGGCCGAGAGCGCCGCCGACAGCCACAGCACGGCCAGCAACGCAGTGCCGCGGCGGGAACGGTCACTTGTCTTCATAAGGCTCCAGCGGCCGGCGCGTCACGCGAACCGGGACCGTCAGCGTCACCGGCTGCAGGCTGGACGCGTCGGGAACCAGCGGCGCCACCTCGATGCGGATGGCGTTGGGAAGCACCGGCTTGGTCCAGTGCGTGACCCATGTTCGGCGCGGCACCGGCGCCACCAGGATCGCGGAAGCTGAAACGGCAGTCGGCCAGCTTGTCGGCCAGCACGAACGAACTCGGCGCCGATCTGAATTGGCACGAACCGCGGTCCTTGGATGCCGGTCTCCGGATCCGGACCGAAGCCGGTGCAGAACTGGCCGGCGCCGCGCGGCCCGGTATACAGACGCTCGTTCACCACCAGCCGCACGCCTTCGCCATCCTCGCCGGGAATCACCTGGAACTCGAGGATCATCGGGCAGGCCGCGTGAACCCTGCTGCAGCGAGAACGTGGATGCGAATCGCATGGAGCGCGCTTCGCCCTGAAAGAAGCTGATGCGCGGACCGGATTCTTCGCCCGGGAGGATGGCAATTCGCCGACTACCGGCATGATGCCTTCGATCTGCTGTTCGAGGATGCGCTGACGCTGGCCACGCGGCGGTTGCTCATCAGTTTGGCGTCCGCCTTGTTCATGGCGCTCAAGCCGACGCGCAGCGAAAGCAGCATGCCGACCGAGAGCGTGCTCAGCAGCGTCATGGCGATGAGCAGTTCCATGAGCGTGACGCCGGATTCCGGAATGCCGGGCTCGTCTGGGGATCATTCTTCGTCACCCGTGGCGAGATCCTCCGGCGTACGGGCAATCGTCGCGTCGAAAACCTTCCAGGCTGAAGGTGCGCCGCTGGTCGCCGTTCATCCACCAGATCTCAAGCTGGATGCGCTCGAGAAATGTAGTGCCCGGCGCTGCGTTGGGCGGCTTCTCGAACGGAGACAGGCGCGCCCGCCAGCCCATCTCGGCGCCGCCGGTGACGGACTGATCCCAGGTTCCTTCGAAGGGCGTCAGCTTGGGGAGCTTGTCGGCGATCAGCAGCTCGTCCATTTTCTGGCGGCCCAGCAGCACGGCGCGATCGTAATCGGTGAGCCGCGAAGCGGTGCGCAGCGAAGTGGACAGCGCCGAAAGCAGGCCCGTTACGGCGATCGCCATGATGAGCGTGGCCACCAGAACTTCGAGCAGTGTAAAGCCGCGCTTGTTCACTTCTCAGGACGCTCCACGCGCGGAACGCCGGTGATCGGGATCCACGCGCACGATGCGCTCGACATTTCTCCGGTTGACAAGCTGGACGCCGAAGCGCGGCGCCGTGCCGCCGGGATACAGCAGGAAGCTGCGCGGAGCGTCCGGGATCGTCGGGCAATTCGGGAAGGATGCGCTCGATGGAGACGCCGTCCGGCATAGCGAGCTTGCGGTAGAAGCTGGCTTCGGTGGAACGCATTTCGAGCGCGTTTTCTCGCTTGGAAATGCTGATCTCAACCGGCTATTTGGCGGCGCTGGGCGCGATCCAGGCCGGAGTTGAAGAAGCTCACGATGCTGTTGGTGGCGGAGTTGAGGCGCAGCGAATCGATGCCGGAAGTGATGGCGGGAAAACTGATGCCGACCATCAGCGAGATGAGGCCGACCACCACCATCATCTCGACCAGCGTGACGCCGGCGCGCGCGTCGAGGCGCGCTGTGGAGAATCGCGATGCTAGTTTTTCCAACTGACAATGTCGCGCATTGATCCCGTCTCCGCCGGGTTGGCCGTCGGCGCCGTAGCTGATGATGTCGGGCTCGTCGCCGTGCTCGCCGGGGAAGTGATAGAGATACGGCCGGCCCCAGGGATCGTTCTCGACTTCCTTCTGCAGATACGGTCCCTGCCAGTTGTTGACGTTCTCGGGCTTCGCGCGCAGCGCCTTGCAGCCCTTCTTCGGTGGTCGGAAACACGCCGGTATCCAGCTTGTACGAACCCAGAGCCGTCAGGTACGCGTTGATCTGCGCGCGCGCCGCGGTCTTGCGCGCCTTGTCGGCCTGGCCGATCATTTTCGGCAGCACCAGCGCCGCGAACAACGCGATGATGGTCACCACCACCATCATTTCGATCAGCGTCACGCCTCGGCTGGCGTCTGTCTTGTCGTCTCATGGCTTCACCTCTCCAACGCGCGCAACGGGACACTTTGTGCGCCCATGCCCATTACACCGCGACATCGTTCATGCTGACAATCGCCAGCAACATACTCAAAATCAAAACTCCGACGATCACTCCCATCACCAGGATGACCAGCGGTTCAAACAAAGACGTAAAGCGGCGGATGGCCGCGCGCGTGTCGGCATCGTAGATGTCGGCCATGCGGACGAACATCTGATCCAGGCGGCCGGTTTCCTCGCCGACGCTCAACAAATGCGCGGCGAGCGGCGGAAATTGGCCGGCGCGCCGCAGCGGCGTCGCGATGCCCTCGCCGCGCTTGACGCCGAGCGACACGGCTTCGAGCGAACCGGAAATTCTGCGATTGTTCAAGGTCGCGCCGGCGATTCGCGATGCGATTGCACCAGCGGCACGCTGTTTGAGCACCAGCGTGCCCATGGCGCGGGCGAACCGCGCGGTTTCCGCTTTGCGCATCGCGTCGCCTAAGACGGGAATGCGCAGCCGCAGCGTGTCCCACCACAGCCGGCCGGCCGTACGTGCGGACATAGGAATACAGCGCGCCAGCGCGAAATCACCAGCGCCGTCAGCCCGATCCAGCCGTAGGTCTGCATGAACTTGCTGCCTTCCAGCAGCATTTTCGTCGGCAGCGGCATCTCGATGCGCGACTGCTCGAAGACCGAGGCGAAGCGCGGCACGACGAAATTCATCAGCACCAGGATGGAGCCGGTGCCCACCAGCAGCAGCAGGCACGGATAAGCCATCGACGACAGGATGTAGCTGCGCAGATCGTCGCGCGTGCGCTCGAATTCGGCCAGCCGCTCGAACACCGCCGCCAGCGATCCGCTGGCTTCTCCGGCGCGCACCATGTTGACGTACAGGTCCGAAAAATATTCCGGATGCGTCGCCAGGCTGTCGGCCAGCGATCGGCCGCCTTTGAGGACGCGCAGAATGTCCTGCACCAGCATGCGGAACGCGGCGCGCTCGGTGAGTTCGCAGGTGATGGACAGCGCGCGATCCAGCGGCACGCCCGCGTTCAGCAGCGTCGAAAGTTCCTGCGTGAAGAACAAGACGTCGCTGCGCTTGGCGCCGGAAAACGACGGCAGCTTCAGCTGCGAACGATTTCTTCGGTTCGGTTCCGACGTAAACCGGCGTGAGTCCCTGGCGCCGCAGCTCCTGCGCCACCCAGCGCTCGGTCTCGGCATGAATGGTCCCGGTGCGGAGTTGCCCGTCGGAGGCCACGGCTCTGAAATGGAAACTGTTCATGCTTTCCTGTAGCGCGCACCTGCGCGTGGGCGCCTGCAGCGCTAAATTCCTGCGTGACACGCATCACCTCGTCGGCGGTGGTCAGCCCGCTCGCCACCTTCAGCCAGCCGTCCTCCCGCAAGTTGCGCATGCCGTTGCGGCGCGCGGCCGCCGTGATCGCCGACGCGTCTTCATTGCGCATGATCAGCTTGCGGATTTCGTCGTTCAGCTCCATCAGCTCGAAAATTCCCACCCGGCCCGTGTAGCCCGAGCCGAAGCAGTTCTCGCAGCCGGCGCCGCGATAACACTGCACCGTTTCGCCGTCCGGGGCGATGCGCGTGCCGGCCTCGACTTTGCAGTGCTCGCAGATCACCCGCACCAGCCGCTGCGCCAGCACCGCCACCAGCGACGACGTGATCAGGTAATTCTCCACGCCCATGTCGGTGAGCCGCGTGATCGCGCTGGGCGCGTCGTTGGTGTGCAGCGTCGAATACACGAAATGACCGGTGAGCGACGAGCGGATGGCGATGTCGGCCGTCTCGCGATCGCGAATTTCGCCCACCATGATGACGTCCGGGTCCTGGCGCACGATGTGCCGCAGCCCGGAGGCGAACGTCAGCCCGATCTGCGGATTCACGTGGATCTGGTTGATCCCGTCCATCTGGTACTCCACCGGATCTTCGATGGTGATGATCTTCTTGTCGGCCTGGTTGATCCGCTTGAGCGCCGAATACAGCGTGGTGGACTTGCCGCTGCCGGTCGGCCCGGTGACCAGAAAAATGCCGTGCGGCAGCGACGTGTAGTACTCCATGCGGCTCAGCATGTGCTGATCGAAACCCAGCCGGCCGAGATCGTAGAAATCGCCCGCCGACCGGTCGAGCAGGCGCATGACGACGCTTTCGCCGTACAGCGTCGGCAGCGTCGAGACGCGCAAATCCACTTCGCGGCCCAGCGTCTTGATCTTGATGCGCCCGTCCTGCGGAAGCCGGCGCTCGGCGATGTTCAGCTTGGCCATCAGCTTCACGCGCGAAATCATCGCGGCCTTCATCTCGCGCGGCGGCGCTTCCTGGTTGTACAGCACGCCGTCGACGCGGTAGCGGACGCGGAATTCCTTTTCGAACGGCTCGAAGTGAATGTCGCTGGCGCGCTTTTCGACGGCCTGCGCCACGATCGCGTTCACCAGGCGGATCACCGGCGCTTCGCTCGCCATGTCGCGCAGGTGCTCGAGATCTTCGGACGCCTCGGCAGCGTCGCCTTCCAACTCCGGCTCGTGGCGCGCGCTGTCGCCGTAATACTTGTCGATGGCGTCGAGAATTTCCTGCTCGGCCGCGAGCACGCTGTTCACCTTGAAGGCCGGTGCAACTCTCGCACCGCCGCGATGGTCTCGACGTCCAGCGGATCGGCCATCGCGAGCGTCACGGTATGGTCGTCGCGGCTCACCGGCAGGCAGCGGAACTGGCGCAGGAATCGCGGCGAGAGCGCTTCGGTCTCGGGCGAAACCGCCGGCGGACCCTCGATCGCGACCAGCGGCACGTCCCATTGCTCGGCCAGCGCCGCCAGCACGTCGCGCATGGCGATGAAGCCCATGTCGACCAGTGTCTTGCCGATCTTGTCGCCGCGCTCCTTCTGCAGTTCGAGCGCGCGCTCCAGATCTTCCGGGCTGATGAGCTTGCGCTCGATAAGAATTTCGCCCAGACGCATGGATCAGTACTCTTCGATGACGAGTTTCGCGGCGGCCGCAGGTTTGCCTTCGAGCAGCGCTTGCCGGGGCGCGTGCATCACGATCTGGCCAGGCAGGCCCGTGCTGTTTTCCCAGTTCCAGTAGAACAGCGAAATGCCCAGCGTGATCTGCTCGCCGAGCGGCATGGCGTCCAGCGATTTCGCCGATCCCAGCAGCATGTCCGTCATGGTGTTCTTCAGCTCCGCGATCCGCGCCGCCTTTTTGTCGTGAATGCGTTTCACTTCGTCCGCCGTCACCTTGGGATGAAACGGCGTGATGCCCGGCGCGGGCGCCAGATTCACTTCGCTCATGAACACCGACTCCGTAGCCGCTGATGTAAACGCCCTGCGTCAACCCAACCACCTGGACGGGATCGGATCGTCGCTCCACAACCTTTGCAGCCGGTTGTCCAGGCTCTCTTCCATGGCTTTGATCGTCAAGCGGCTCACTTTCGGCCTGTCCGCCATCGATCCGGACGGAACGGCGCACAACGCGAGAATCGCGATGGCGAGGATTCTCATCGCGCGGGCCCCTCGGCGTTGATGTTGCTGGCCACAATCAGCCGGCCCATTTGCTGGTTGTAGTAGCGGATGGTTTGCTGCGCAGCGGCGAGGTCGAGCTCGGCGGAGTCCAGCGACTTGGACAACGCCGCCTGCCTGCGCTTCGGTGTCGGCCACAGCCTTGGCGACGGCAGCGTTCAATCGGGCAGTCACCTGGCTCTCGACGCGCTGTTCGATTTGCGCGACGTTCACGACAGGTGCGGGCGTCGTAGCGACGGCCGGCCGCGCGATACGCATGCACCAGAATCGCCACCGCCAGCACGCCGGCCGACGCGAATCCCATCACCGGACCCGAATGCCAGATGGTTTGCCACCAGCGCGGCTCGAATACTTTGTCGGAGACGAACGCGATTCGCTGCGGCGCTTCTTCTTCTGCAAGCGACAGCAGCGCCGCACGCGTTACGTTCAGCCGCTCCAACTCTTCGCGGCAGTCCTGGCACGCTTCCAGGTGCTTCGCCACCGGCGCTCGTTCCGCCGCCGCCAGCTCCCCAAGAACATACGCCTTCAAATCTACAGACGAGCAGCTCATTCCGCCCCTCCTGTGCTTCACTGGAGCCAGAGTCTGTTTCAGAAGGTCGAGTGCTGTGTACAAGCGCGACTTGATGGTGGAAACCGGGCAATCCAGAATTTCGGCCATCTCTTCGAACTTGAATCCCTGATAGATCTTCAGCAGGACCGCTTCGCGCTGATCGCCGGACAACCGCCCGAGAGCGCTCTCCACCGCCAGGCTCAGCTCCATCGGAAACATCCGCGGGCTGGACCCGCCGGCTTCGGCTCGCCGACCAGTTCGTCTTCCGGCCGGTTCTTGCGCAGCAGCGAAAACGCCTCGTTGTGCGCAATGCGAAACAGCCAGGCGGGAAACTTCGCCGGATCGTCCAGCTTGCGCAAGTTCTGATAGGCTTTCAAGAATACGTCCTGGCTCAAGTCGAGCGCGTCTTCGCGATTCCTAACCAGCCGCAGCAGATAATTAAAGACACGTTTCTCCCAGCGCGACACGAGGACGTTGTAGGCGTCCACGTGCCCCCGTCGCGCCTTGGCGATCAGGTCGCGGTCCTCAACCTCCCGAAATATCAAATTTCGGCTCCATTTCCAGAGACGCCGCGCGGGCCGAAAAAGACGGAGGCGCGGCCGCGCCCTGGTTTATTTTCGCACTTAGACGAAAAAGTTTGCCTCGACTGTCGATACCGGCAGGCCGCCGTTCGACATCCAGGTAGAGAGCTGGAACAGCTCAAACTCAAACAGGAGACATACCGATGCGATTCATGGTTCTGATGAAGGCCACCAAGGAAACCGAGGCCGGCCAACTGCCGTCCACCGAGCTCATTGAGGCGATGACGAAGTTCAACGAAGAAATGGTGAAGGCAGGCGTGCTGATCGGCGCCGAGGGGCTGCACCCCAGCTCCAAAGGCGCGCGCATCTGCTACTCCGCCGCCACCAAGAAGCGGACCGTCATGGACGGGCCTTTCGCCGAGACCAAGGAGCTGATCGCCGGCTTCTGGATGATCCAGGCGAAGTCGCTCGAAGACGCGATTGCGTGGATGCAACGCGTGCCGTCCGTGCCAGGCGCGGAGCCGACCGAGGACCACAATATTGAGATCCGCCAGGTGTTTGAGGCCGACGACTTCGGTCCGGCGTTGACGCCGAGCTCGGAGAAAGAAGAAAAGTTGCGACGCGGCGAACGCTGACGCGCCGGCTACTGGCCGCCACGCCCAGTCGCTCGAGTGCGTCCTGCTTAGTCTTGCAGATGGTGAACAGCGGGGCGAGACCGGTCATCTCGAACAGCGTCTCGACGTGGTGGCTCAGCCCGGCAAACACCAGCTTTCCGCTATCGGAAAGCTGCTTGCCGCAAACCACGAAAGCGCTCAGCCCGGAACTGCTGACGTACTTCAGGTCGCGGCAATCCAGTACAATCTTCCGCTCGCCGGAGCCGATCAACGCCTTCACCAGACTTTCGAATTCGGGCGCGGCGGCCAGGTCCAGTCGCCCGCGCAGGTGCAGAACTTTCACGTCGCCGATCTTCTCTTCGAGCGTCTCCATCCTATTCACTATAGGACGAGCGCTCCTGAAATCCAAGCTCTTAGGCGGCTCTGTCACGATTCTGAAATACCTCCGTGATAAGCTCTCTATCCGGCTCGACGAGGCCAAGGCGCACCCAAGGTCCCTCGCGCGCGGCTTGGCTCACACACGGTAACTCGAAATGATTGGCGCCCTTCGCGAACGCGTCGCAGTTCTTCAAGCCAAGCGTCAGGTCCTTGAGACGGCCAAAAAACCGGTGGGTCTCATCTACGGCCGGGACGACCTTCCGCCACTCGGGACTACGATGCTGCTGGGGCTGCAGCACGCCGCCGAGTCCGCCAGCAAAGTGACTCTTCCCGCCGCGGTGCTTCTCGCGGTGGGCGCCGCGCCGGCGGCGATGGAGACCATGATCGCGGCTACGCTGCTCTCGACCGGATTGTGCTGCCTGCTGGTGGCGGGAAAGCATCGGCCGTTCGGCTTCGGTCACCTGGCCCCCGCTGCCATCATGAGCTCGTTCGTGGCTCCTTCACTCGTGGCCGCCAAGGCGGGCGGTCTGCCTCTGGTCGCGGGCATGACACTGGTAACCGGGCTGATCGTTGTGCTGCTCAGCCGATTGCTGCACCGCTGGCGGTTTCTGTTTCCGCCCGAAGTGGTCGGCCTCATCGCGTTCATGGTCGGCGCATCGCAAGCTACTCTGGCGGTCTCGCGATTCCTGGGCCTGGATCACTTAGATCAGACGCCGAATCCGAATCACCTGCTGGTTGCTTCCGTTACGCTGGCGCTGCTGGCGAGTCTGACTGTCTGGGGCAAGGGGCCTCTCCGTCTGTTCAGCACGGTGATCACGGTAGTTTTTGGCTACGTATTTGCCGCGTATTTCGGTTTCATCGGACCGGAGCAGTGGTCGCGTGTCCGGGACGCGGCGCTGCTCGATTTCCCGCGCATTCATCCGCCAGGACTGGCGTTCAGCCCCAGCCTGATCCTGCCGTTCGCGGTCCTCGGACTCAGCGCGGCCATGAAAGCATCGGGCGATCTCACGGTCGCCGAAAAGATCAGCGATGCCAATTGGAAACACGCTGACCTGAAGCGCGCGCGCTCGGCCTTGCTGACCTACGGGCTCGGCACAACGCTATCGTCGCTGCTCGGTGGATTCGCCATCATGAGCTCGTCCAGCAACATCGGATTGTCGGCGGCCACGGCGGCCACCAGCCGCTACATCAGCTACGCTTGCGGCGCGATTCTGATCGGCCTTGCTTTTTTTCCGAAGATGGTCGCGCTCATCGCGATCGTCCCGCCGCCCGTGGCCGGCGCCATGTTCCTGTTGGTGGTTTCCTACAACTTGATCGCGGGCATGCAGATCATCATGAGCCGCATGATGGAAACGCGGCACACTTACATCATCGGCCTGTCGCTGCTGTTCGGACTGAGCGCCGACGCCATGCCTTCGGCCTACGCGGGACTGCCCGCCTGGCTGCGCCCGTTGTTCGCTTCCGGCCTCACTCTGGCCACCGCGATGGTGGTACTGCTTAACGCGGTTTTTCGGATCGGAATCTCGCGCCGCAAAACCATTCAGCTCGATCCGGGCCCGGAAGGCGCGGACCGCCTGGTTGCGTTCATCGAGGAATTCGGCGCCGAATGGGGCGCGCGGCGCGAAATCGTGAGCCGGGCCGTCAGCGCGATGCTGGAGTTTTTCGAATCGCTAACGCTGCATGAGCTGGCTCCCGACGGGATGGCGGTGAAGGGATTCCTGGACGAGCACCGCCTCGATTTTGTGATTCGCTATCGCGGGGAGGCGCTCGATATTCCATCCCAGCGGCCGCAGATCACACTCGACAGCGATCCGGCGGCCGTGCGCCAGCTTTCCGGCTACATGCTTTCGCGGCTGGCCGATTCCGTCAAGTCGCGGCATTCGTCGGGCCTGCACGAAATCGAAATCCACTTCGAACACTGATACAGGTCAGTCGGGGCCCACACCAAACAGCTTGCGAAAGCGCAGCCGATTTCTGCCGTCGCACCGCGCGTACGAAAGCTCGTCGGCAAGCTTTTTTACGAGAAACACGCCCAGGCCGCCACGCTGACGTTGTTCGAGCGGCGCATCGATATCGGGATCCGGACGTAACAACGGGTCATACGCCGGAGCGCTGTCCGAGACTTCGAAGTCGAAGCCGGAGTCGTCGATGCTGAAGGTGACGCGGATCTCAGCAGATCGCCCCTCCGTGCGTCCATGTCGCAGAACGTTGCTGAGCACTTCCTCCAGCGCCAGGCTCACCGGCCCTTCCACGTCCGCCGGAAGCCCGCGGCTTTCCCACAGGCTGCTCAATTCCTCTTGGACGCGGCCGACTTCGCTCAAGTCATCCGAGACCAGGATGGTTTGCGTGTATGGTTCCGCCATCGGAAGTAATTCGAAGAATAACCCGATGGCGCGTGAGTCGACAAGATCCTGGACGTGACCGCGCGGTAAACGTTCAGTGTCCGAGCAGCGCCTCGATCTCGCGCCGGAAGCCCTCTTTGCCGGCCTCCGTGCCGACGTGCGTCGCAGCGATCTTCCCCGTGCGGTCGATCAGATAGGTCACCGGCAGCGCGTCGAGTCCGCCATAGAGTTGCGCAACGCGCTCGTTGCCCAGCAGAATCCGGTAGTTGATCTTGCGCTCGGCGATGAACGGTTTCACGGCGGGCCATCCGTCCTCGTCCATCGACACACCCAACACCACGAACCCCCGGTTGTGGTAGGCGCGCTCGAACTCCATGAACCAGGGCATCTCGGTCCGGCATCCTCCGCACCAGGTTGCCCAGAAGTCCAGCAGGACAACCTTGCCCTTGTAGTCGGAGAGCTTCACCGTGGCGCCGTTGGAATCCTGGAGCTTGAAATCCGGCGTCGGCGCGGGCGCGCCATCGCCAAACGCGATCAAGATCGCGGCCAGGCCGCAGCCGAGCATCATCAGGCGAGTTCTAATGCGTGTGTCGCTCATAAAATCTCTAACGCGCCCGCCAGCGGAATTCATCCACGCAACGCTACAATAAATCCGGCGATCCCCTCGCCCAACCGTGGAGAAGCTGCACTCTAACCCTGCCTGGGACGAAATCCAAAGCGCCTTTCTTGGCGAGCGGCGACGCGTCCGGTGTCCAAGCAGCCTTGTCCGCGCTGGTGGACGAAATCGCGATCGAGGCTTACCGCGCGGCGTTCTCGGGCGTTGCTGACGGCACGCTCGCCATGCTGGCGGTGGGCGGCTTCGGAAGACGCGAGCTGTTTCCATACTCCGACATCGACATCATGCTGCTGGTGGAGCGCGAGTCCCAGACCGCGGGCATCAAGAACGCGCTCTCGGAATTCGTACGCCTGGTGTGGGATTCGGGACTCCGGCTCAGCCATTCGGTTCGCACGATCGCCGAATGCGCCGAGATCCACGAGCAGAATATCGAGCTCAGCATCAGCCTGCTCGACCGCCGGCTGATGGACGGCTCGGGCGACCTCTACAGCAAGCTCGAAGCCAGGCTCCCAGCGTTCTTCGAACGTCAGTCCCGCCTGCTGGCCCGCAACCTTTGCCAGCTCACGCGCACGCGCCACGCGAAATATCAAGGCTCGCTGTATCATCTGGAGCCCGACGTAAAGGAAACACCTGGCGGTCTGCGGGACGTGCACCTGGTGACCTGGCTGGCGAAGCTGAAGAATCCGGCGGCGTGCCCACCCGATACGCTGGCCGCGCCCACGCGCTTTCTTGGATCGGTGCGCTGTTTCCTGCACTACCTGGCCAAGCGAGATCAGAACCTGCTCAACTTCGACGCCCAGCACGAAATCGCGAAGCGCGAGTTCCTGCATTTTCGCGAGCCTGCCACCTTCATGCGCGAGTACTTCCGCAACGCGCGCGTCATCGCCACCGAAGCCCGCCGCGCCGTGGATCTGATTGAAAGAAGCGAAAGCTCGCTGGCGGTTCAATTTCGCGATTGGCGGACCCGCTTGTCGAACGCCGACTTCACCGTTTCGAACGAACGCGTTCTGCTGCGCTCGCCGGCCACGCTCGAAGCCGATCCTGAGGTTTTCTTTCGCCTGTTCGAATTCGTCGCGCGCCACGGCGTGCCGCTGGCCGCGGAAACCGAGCGCCGCCTGGAGGCCAACCGCGAATCGTTCGCGCGTTATTGCGCCGCCGGGAAACCCAAGTGGACGTCGCTACGCCGCATCCTCGCGTTGCCCCGCGCTGCCATGGCCCTGCGCGCCATGCACGACACCGGCCTGGTCCAGGTGCTCTTTCCCGAATGGAACACCATCACCTGCCTGGTGATTCCCGATTACTACCACCGCTACACCGTCGACGAGCACACGCTGGTGGCCATCGAAAAGCTGAGCGAACTGGCGGCGTCGAAAGAGCCGGCGCACCAGCGGCTCGCCGAAATCCTGTCGGAGATCGAAGACCCTGCTCTGCTGCGTTTCGCGCTCCTGTTTCACGATGCCGGCAAGGGTTCCGGCGAAGATCATTCCATCCGCTCGGTGGAGCTGGCACGCGCCGCTATGCAGCGCATCGGCATGCTCGCCCGAAGATCAGGCCGCGGTGGAGTTTCTCATCCAGCATCACCTGGATCTGTCCGCGGTCATGAACTCCCGCGACCTCTACGATCCCGCGACGGCACGCACGCTGGCAGAAGGCATCGGCACTCTGGAGCGACTCAAGCTGCTGACCGTCCTGACGTACGCCGACATCTCCGCGGTCAATCCCTGCCGCCATGACACCCTGGCGCCTGGAACAGCTCTGGCAGGCTTACCGCGTCACGCATCAGGAGATGGTGCGCGAGCTCGAAACCGAACGCATTCAGGATGTCCCCACCGAACGTCGCCGATCCCTCTGGATTCCTGAAGGGTTTCCCGTGCGCTACCTGCGCACGCACTCGGCATCGGAGATCGAAGCGCATCTGGAGCTGGACGAAATGAGCCGCGCGTCACCGGCGTAGCAGCGCAAGTGGAACGCTGGAGCGGCGTCTATCGCGCGACCATTGTGGCGCTCGACACTCCCGGGCTGTTCGCATCGCTGGCCGGCGCGATTTCCAGCTTCGGCTTGGACATCGTCAAAGCGGAGGCCTTCGCCAATGCGACTGGCCAGATCCTCGACACGTTCGTCTTCGCCGATCCAAAGCACACCCTGGACCTCAATGCGCCGGAACTGGAGCGCCTGCAGTCGACGCTGGAAGCATGTCGCGCTCGGCAAGCTCGACGTCCGGCAAGCTCCTCGACGGCCGGCCGCCGCTGGTCCGCCCCAAGCACCGCACGGTCCGGCCCAGCGTGCACTTCGATTCGCACGCCTGCGACACCGCGACGCTGGTGGAAATCATCGCCGAGGACCGGCCCCGGCTGCTGTACGATCTGGCGGCGACGTTTTCGTCGGCGGGCTGCAACATCGACGTGGTTCTGATCGACACCGAAGGCCATCGCGCCATCGATGTCTTCTACGTCGCGTCAGACGGCATCAAGCTGACAACCCGCTCATGCTCGAGACAGCTCCAGAACAAACTCTTGGCGGTTTGTTGATTAGAAGCTTGTAACCTCCGGGCCACGACGTTCGTTAGATAAGTGTAGGGATTCGCCAACCAAGTCGAGGCGAACCCAATCCCATTACTATCAAGGAGCTAGGAATTCATGCGTGCATACAAGTTGGGGATCGCTTTGGCGACACTGGCGCTCGGAATCGCGAGCGCAGCTTCCACTTATAAAATGACCATCAGTCGAGCCGCCTGGGTGGGCGGAAAAGAGTTGCAGCCCGGTGACTACAAGGTCGAGTTGGAAGGCAGCGCAGGCCGTCATCAAGGGCAACAGACGAAACCGTTCAAGCTCCCGTCAAGACCGAGACCGCCAAGGAAAAGTACTCCGCGACCACGGTCCGGCTCGGTGACGTTAACGGCAGAAGCAGCTAGAAGAAATCCGGTTCGGCGGCACCAAGACCAGCATTCTATTCGAAGCGGGTCCGGCGTCTGCCGGCGAGCTCAACGTAGCGTCGAACCGGTCGACCGGCCGCGCTGAGGCATGAATCACGCCGGTCGGCTCAACTTCTTCTCCTTGGAGTGCAGTACTTTACAGAAAATTTTTAGTTTACGGCGCTGCCTGGGCTGTGATACGATATCAATAGCTTGCATGGATTGTGTCCGCGCAGCGGTTCACAGCTAATCCCCGTAAACGGAGCTAACGACACCTAAGAATGAGTTTCACTGTCTTCCTCGGCAATTTGCCTGTGTGGGTCACCAAGGACGATATCAAGTCCTGGCTGAACGCAGAAAACCTGGTATTCGATGACGTCAAGGTGATTCGCAACCCCGAAACACAGGAGTCCAAGGGATTCGCGTTCATCGACACACCCAACGCGGAAGAGATGAACTTGATCATCCGCCGCTTCGACCGTGCGCCGCTGGAAGACCGCTGCTGAGAGCCAATCAGGCGCAGCCGCCCAGATCAAAAGGACAGAGCGGTCCCAGCTTCGGCAGGTCCGCCCCAACGCCCGGCTGGTCCGCGCCGCGAACGCGGTGGCAAGAAACATAAGCGCCCCAACCAGAACGGCCCGCAGGGTCCGCACAGCGCGTTCGCCGAAGAACTCGCCAAAGCCCTCTGATCTTGTCTGCCGGCCGCCTCCTTCTCACCGCCAGTTCGTCCTGAATTTCATCCCAACAAGCACCGCACTACCGCAGGAGTTTCAGTGATATACTCTATGGCACCCTCGTAACAAAGGGTAACGTTGCTGTTCTAATCGAAGAATCCGCTCGTCTGGGGGTGGTTTCATGGCTAGCCTGTTTATCATTCGTGCATTGTTCATTTTGCTGCTGGCAACCGCCGGGTGGTTCCTGCGGCCCTTTGATCTGCCCGCAGCCATATGCGAGCGGCGGCCGGCCTCGGCTTCGGCTTGGCCATTGTTCTGTTCGAAATCCAGGTCCGGAAAACGACGCTCAAGCGGCTTTTTGGAGCCGCCTTCGGTTCGCTCCTGGGAATCGTGGGCGCCTACCTGATCTCGCTCATCCTGGCGCACGCCTTTCCGAACAACACCACCACGCTCTCGTTCATCGAGATCCTGCTGCTGCTGTGGATGGGCTACGTCGGCCTGCGTCGTGGGCGCGAGCAAAGGCGACATGCTGAACCTGGGCGCGCTGGGCGGTCTGTTCGGCGGCGAACAAACCTCCAGCCAATCGTTCAAGATTCTGGACACCAGCGTCATCATCGATGGCCGCATCGCCGACATCGTCGAGACCGGTTTCCTGGACGGCTCGCTGGTGATCCCGCAGTTCGTGCTGCGCGAGTTGCAACTGGTGGCCGACTCAGCCGACTCGCTCAAGCGCAATCGCGGACGCCGCGGCCTGGACATCCTGCAGCGCGTCCAGAAGATGACGCAGATCAACGTCCAGATCCTCGAAGACGACTTCCCCAACGTCCACGAAGTGGACATGAAGCTGATCGAGCTGGCCAAGGTCTACAACTGCAAGATCGTCACCAACGACTTCAACCTGAACAAAGTGGCGCAGCTTCACGGCGTCGAAGTCCTGAACATCAACGAGCTGGCCAATGCGCTGAAGCCCATCGTGCTGCCCGGCGAAACCATGCGGGTCTTCATTCTCAAGGAAGGCAAAGAGTACAACCAGGGCGTGGCCTACCTGGATGATGGCACCATGGTAGTTGTGGACAACGCCAAGAAAATGATCTCCCGCACCATCGACATCTCCGTCACCAGCGTGCTGCAGACTACCGCCGGCAAAATGATCTTCGGCCGGTTTGACGAGCGCGTTCATGCGGTTCACGATAAGATCCCGCCGCCGGAACGGTCGCATGGTCCGCGCGAGCAGTCGCACTCGCAGCCGGCCGAAACACGCGGCTCGGGCGTCGGCGCCGGGAGTTAGCGAGGAATCGCAAATGAAGGTTTCTGTAATTCTCCCGGCCGCCGGGCTTGGGAACGCGCATGGGGCGATCTGTCCCCGAAAAAGCCGGCACCAGCCGCAAGCAGTTCATGCTGCTGGAAGGCTCGCCCATCCTGCTGCACACCATCCGGAAGTTTGTTTCCGCGCCCGAGGTGTCCGAGATCGTGGTGGCGCTGCGCGGCCGAAGACATGGATTGGGTGCGCGGTTTGCTCGACGCGGAAAAGTTCGCGAAGCCGGTGCGGCTGGTGGAGGGCGGCGAGAGCCGCCAGGAATCGGTCGAGAACGCTCTGGCGACGCTGGCAGCCCGACACCGAGCTGGTGGCGGTGCACGACGCCGTGCGCCCGTTCATTGAATACCAGGTGCTCGAAAAAGTTTTCGCCGAAGCCGCCGAAACCGGCGCGGCCATCGTCGGCATCGTCCCGGTCGACACCGTGAAGCAGGTGCATCGCAACAAGATCCGCCAGACCATCCCGCGCGAGCGCCTGATCCTGGCCCAGACTCCGCAGGTGTTCCGCTTCGATCTTGCTCAAGCAGGCTTTCGCCAAGGCGCGCGAGGACAGCTTCGCCGGCACCGATGAATCCAGCCTGGTGGAGCGCCTGGATCAGGTGGAAGTCAGCGTGATTCCCGGCAGCGACCGCAACATCAAGATCACCAAGCCGTCCGACATGGATCTCGCCCGCCTGTTCCTGGCCGAAGAAATGTCCGCCCGGGTATCGTCTTGAGCGATTTTCGGATCGGGCAGGGCTGGGACGTGCATCGGCATCGTGCCGGGGCGGCCGCTGATTCTGGGCGGCGTCGCGATTCCCTCGGTCTTCGGCTCTGGAAGGGCACTCGGACGCCGACATCCTTTCGCATGCCATCACCGACGCGCTGCTGGGCGCGGTCGCGCTCGGCGACATCGGAATGCACTTTCCCGGATTCCGATCCGCGCTGGAAGGACGCCGACAGCCTGCAGTTCCTGCAGCACGCGCGCGACCTGGTGGCCGAGAAAGGCTACGAGATCGCGAACGTCGATTCGACCGTGATCATCGAGCGCCCCAAGCTGAAAGATTTTCGCGCGGCCATCCGCGAGAAGCTGGCCGAGACGCTTGGCGTCGATGCTGGACGCGGTCTCGGTAAAATTCAAGACAGCAGAAAAAGTCGGGCCGATCGGCGAAGGCCGCTCCGCCGAGGCCCAGGCTTTGGTGACGCTATGCCGACGGCACTGATTACCGGCGCATCCTACGGCATCGGCCTGGAGCTGGCGCGAATCTTCGCGCGCGAAGGCTACTCGCTCGTGCTGGTGGCTCGCAATCAGGAACGCCTGGAGGAAGTCGCCGCCGAGCTGAAGCCCGCCTCAGTCCAGGTCATCGCCAAAGATCTATCGCTTGCCGGATGCACCGCAAGAGCTCCATCGCATGTCGCCGCAAGTCGACGTGCTGGTGAACAACGCCGGCTTCGGCGTTTACGGAAAGTTCGCGCAGACCAGCCTGTCCGAAGAGCTGAACATGATGCAGCTCAACATGACCGTGCCGGTGATTCTCACCAAGCTGTATCTGGCGGGAATGCTGGCGCAGCGCAGCGGCAGGATCCTGAATGTCGCCTCCACCGCGGCGTTCCAGCCGGGACCGCTGATGTCGATTTACTACGCCACCAAGGCGTTCCTGCTTTCGTTCTCGGAAGCCATCAGCAATGAACTCGCCGGATCCGGCGTAACTGTCACCGCGCTCTGCCCGGGTCCGACCGCCACCGAATTTCAAGAGCGCGCCAAATCGAAAATGTCCCGCTGGCGAAAAGCCGGCAGGTGATGGATGCGCGCACGGTGGCCGAAGCCGGCTATCGCGGCATGATGGCAGGAAAGCCAGTCGTGATCCCCGGCGCGATGAACAAGCTGCTGGTGCAGACCGTGCGGGTCAGCCCGCGCAGTATGGTGACCAAGATCGTCAGGAAACTGCAGGAAGAAGTCCACTGATCGGCGCGAACGACTATCGCCGCCGGTACGCCGCGATGTTGATGGCGCCGCCGCGATCCGAGTACGCGATGCGCCGCACGCCCAGTCCCTCGAGTTCGCTGGGAATGACGGCGGGCGACGCACCGCTCACCAGCACGATTCCTCCGCTGTTCGTCATCGCCGCGATATTCGCCAGCGCGAGCGACTGCTCCACACGGCTGAAAGCGCGAGAACACATCCAACGCGACTACCAGGTCGAAGCCCGCGCCCGCTGTGATCTCGGCGGTTTGGGCCACGATGTCCATTTCCTCGGCGCCGATGCGGGCCGCCATCTGCGGCTTCACCGTGACGGTCCGGGTCTCGACGTTGGGCGCGCCGGCGGATAGGGGCGCAGCCGGCGTCGCAGTGCCGATGATTTCGCCGAAATGATTCCAGTACGACACCGCCGCGCCATTCCATCCCGCGGATTTGTAGCGGCCAAGCTGCAGCACGTACGTGCCGCCCGAGCGGGCGCGCGCCGCCATCGCACGAAGGTGCGAGAGCGTGAACGGATTCAGATCGAACGCGACCGCCTGGATGTCATCCGGCTGCGCGATGCCGAGTCGCACAGCGCGCCTCCATCGTCGCGAACGGCTGCGTCACGTGCAACGCGAAAATGTCGTAACCTTCCGGGCCGCCCGGAAAATTCCAGCGCCGGCGCGATCACGGCAACGCGATGAATGCGGGACGGAACGCGGCCCTCGGCTCTTCAGCATGCGCAGAGTTTCCGCGGCGGCAAAGTCCATGAGCGCAGGGCGCAGGTTCGGGCGATCCTGGCCGCGCGCGCGATCCAGCGCGCTGCGCCGCACGATCCCAGCCAGATAGGACGCGCAATTCGTCTTGCACGACCCCGTTCCGCCGCAAGTAGTCCAGCACGTACCGGTAGCGCTCGTCATCGCGACTGTCGAGCGCCTGGATGAACGCATCGATGCGCTTGTGAGCTTGCGGCCGTCAGACTTGCCGGCGGCGTTCACGGCGGCATAGTCGGCGATCAGTCTCGGTTCACTGGTGAAAGAACTGCCGAACAGGATCAGCCGCTGATGGAATTCTCAACCGCGCGATCGCTACGCACGCGAACGTCAAAGTCGCGCTGGCGAATCCAGGTGTCCCAATCGGAGGCCTTGGGGAACTCGGGCAGCTTCTCGCCGGCGGCGACAAGCGATGCTATCAGAGGCTGGATCTCCGTCCAGCGCAGAAATCGAACTGCATCCGGCCGCGCCAGCAGCGATCCGGCGATCGCGAGCGCGACCCATGTTCTTCGAGACATCGAGATGCAACCACTATTTTAGTCGGGGGGCCGGAGGATTTTCGCTGCAGCCGCTAGAATAGGATTGTGGTAGTCTCCATCACCTGTTCCGCGCGGCCCGAGAAATTTTCCGCTGGTCGGTCATTTGCCCGCCTTTCGCGCCAAGCCCATTGAGTTCCTCATGAGAATGGCTCGCGAGTACGGCGATCTCGCGCATTTCCGCCTGGGCCCGTATCCGGTCTATCTGTTCAACCATCCCGACTTACGTGCGTGAGATTTTCGTCGCGCAGCAGGCCAACTTCATCAAGAGCCGCGCGCTCCAGCGAGCCAGAGTTCTGCTGGGCGAAGGCCTGCTCACCAGCGAAGGCGAATTCCACAAACGCCAGCGCCGCCTGGTGCAGCCCGCCTTTCATCGCGAGCGGCTGGCGGCTTATGGCGCCGTCATGACCGAATACGCCGTCCGCGCTGCGCGATCGCTGGAAGCCCGGAGCCACCGTCGAACATCTCCGAAGAAATGATGCGCCTCACCCTGGCCATCGTCGGCAAGACGCTGTTCAGCGCCGACGTGGAATCGGAAGCTTCGGAAATCGGCGACGCGCTCACCACCGTGCTCAAGATGTTCCGCATGCTGATGCTGCCGTTTTCCGAATATCTGGAAAAACTGCCGCTGCCTTCCATCCGCCGCTTCGAAAAGGCGCAGGCGCGGCTGGACTCGACCATCTACGGCCTGATCCACGAGCGCCGCAAGAGCGGCCAGGATACCGGCGACCTGCTTTCCATGCTGCTGCTCACTGCAGAGACGAAGAGACCGGCGGCCCGGCATGACCGACAAGCAGGTTCGCGATGAAGCCCTCACGCTGTTTCTGGCCGGACACGAAACCACCGCCAACGCGCTCACCTGGACCTGGTACCTGCTGTCGCAGAATCCTGACTGCGAGCGGCGGCTGCACGAAGAGTTGGACACGGTGCTCGAGGGGCGCGCGCCGCAAGTCGCCGATCTTCCCAATCTGCGCTACACCGAGATGGTTTTCGCCGAAGCGATGCGGCTGTATCCGCCCGCCTGGGCCATCGGCCGCATGTCCATCGCGCCGTTCGAGCTGGGCGGAATCAAGATCGGCGCCAAGTCGATCTGCATCCTGTGCCCTTACGTGACGCATCGCGACCCGCGCTGGTTCCCCGATCCGGAGCGCTTCGATCCCCAGCGCTGGACGCCGGAAGCGCGCGACGCCCGGCCGAAGTTTTCCTACTTTCCCGTTCGGCGGCGGGCCGCGCGTTGTGCATCGGCGAGCGCTTCGCGTGGATGGAAGGCGTGCTGCTGATCGCGGCCATCGCGCAGAAATGGAAGCTGCAGCTCGATCCGGAGCAGCGCGTCGAGCCGCTGCCGCTCATCACGCTGCGGACCAAGTACGGCATGCGGATGAAGTTGCTTGGCGCCGCGCTAACGCCGAGATTTTCCGGGACGCGCGCGCACTATCCGGATGCCGCGTGAAAAACCCGCTCATTCCGCCCTGCCTGGCGCTCGCCTCGGGCATCCTGGTTTCGCACCTGGTACTCAATTAGCGCGCGAGACCTCCTGTGGCTCGTTCCCAGTTTTCGCCGCTTGCACGCTGCTCGCGATGCTTGCGGGCCCGCCGGATGTTGCTGACATGCTGCCTTTTCGACCGTCGCCGGCGCGGGCGCGATGCTCGAAGTTTTCCATCGCCCCGGCCCGGCGCCAGAGATCGACGCTGGCGCCCGCGAACTGGTGGTCTGCGCGGCTGCGTAGTCAGCCCGCCGGCTTTTTACGAAGGCCGCGACCAGTTCACGGCCGAGCTGGCGCCGCACGCCCGCGCCCAAGTCAGCATGACGATTCGCGACGGCGAGCAGCCGCCCGATCTGCGCTACGGGCAGCTCATCGAATTCGAGGGCCGCGTCCGGCGCGACGCGCAATTTTCAGAATCCCGGCTCGTTCGACTATCGCGGCTTCCTGGCGCGCAAACAGATTTATTGGACCGTCTCGATTCCCGCCGGCGGCCAAGTCGCCGTTCAGCCCGGGCGCTGTGGCTCGCGCTTCGAAGCCGTCATCTTCGGGCTCCGCACCAGCGCGCTGAATCGCATCGAGCACCTCTATGCCGGCAATGCCTACGCGACGGGCCTGATGGAAGCCACGCTCATCGGCGAAAAGCGAAAGCTCGAACGCGATCTGGACCGAGCATTTTCGCCGCACCGGCACCTATCACATGCTGGTGATCGACGGCCTGCACATCACGGTTCTCGCAGCGTTTCTGTTGTTCCTGCTGCGCGTGTGCTTCGTCCCGGAACTCGGCGCGCTGGCGTTCACCGCGGCCGGCGCCTGGCTGTACGCGCTGGTCTCCGGCTTCGAACGCGCCCGCGGTGCGCGCGGCCGGCGGATTCACGCTGTATGTGATCGCGCGCTATTTCTACCGGCGCGGGCGGTTCCTGAACCTGCTGGCTGCCGCCGCGATCATCTACCTGGTTGCGGATCCAACCCAGCTCTTCGAATCCGGCTTCCAGTTGTCGTTCCTGGCCGTGGCCGCGATCGGCGTTGCTCGCCGTGCCGCTGCTGGAGGCGACCTCGGCGCCCTACTCGCGCGGCCTGCGTGGCATCACGGAGGAGCGCCGCGATCCGCGCCTCGATCCTCGCGCGGCGGCGTTCCGTCTTGAACTGCGTCTGCTGGCCGAAACGCTGCACTACTATCTCGCGCATCCCGCAGAGCTGGCTGCTGCAGCGCATTGGCATTCGCCGCGCGCTTGCTGCTCTATGCTTACGAAATCGCGGTCATCTCCACCGCCATCCAGATCGGCGTCGCGCTCCCAATGGCCATGTACTTCCACCTGATTTCGCTCACCGGATTGTCGGCCAACGTAGTTGTGCTTCCGCTGCTCGCGCTGGTGGTTCCGGTCGGATTCGTGGCTGTGTTCACCGACTGGCACTTCGTCGCGCATTATCGCCGAATGGCTGCTGCGTGGCGGGCGAAAAGGTCGCCGACTGGCACATGCGCTTCGAACCGAACTGGCGCGAACCCGATCCGCCGCTGTGGCTCGCGCTCGCGCTGACCGCCGCGCTGGTGATGCTGGCCGTCGCGATGCGCCGTTCTCGCGCCTGGGCCTGGAGCTCCGGCGCCGTGGTGCTCGCGCTCTTCGCGCTGGTCTTCTGGCAGCCGTTTCCTCCCGCCGTGCATCAGGGCGAGCTGGAGCTTACCGTCATCGACGTTGGCCAGGGCGACAGCCTGCTGGTCTGCTTTCCCGATTCGAAAATCATGCTGATCGACGGCGGCGGAACCTTGTCCTTCGGCCGGCGCGTCACGGCCGCGCTTCGACATCGGCGAGGACGTCGTGTCGCCTTATCTGTGGACGCGATCGATCCGCAAGATCGACGTAGTGGCGCTGACGCACGCGCATGACGACCATGCCCGCGGCCTGCCCGCCGTCATCTCGAACTTCCACCCCACCGAGCTATGGACCGGCGCGATTTCGCGAAGCGAAGCCTGGTCGGAGGTCAAGGCGAAGGCCGTCGCGGAGAACGTGAAGATTGTCGGCATGCACGCCGGACGAAGTTTCGATTTCGGAGGCGCGCGAATCGAAGTGCTCTCGCCGCCGCTCGACTATCAGGCCGTCAGATGACGCCGAGAATGACGATTCGCTCACGCTGCGGATCACCTACGGGCAGCGATCGTTTCTTCTAACGGGCGACGTCGAGAAGGACATCGAATTCGACATGCTGGCCTCGGGCGAACCGTTGCGCGCCGACGTGTTGAAGGTGGGCCACCACGGCAGCAACACCTCGAGCACCGGACGCGTTCTTGGACGCAGTGGCTCCGGTCTTCGCAGTCATCTCCGACGGGTTCGCGAATTCGTTCCGGCATCCGCACCCGCAGGTGCTGCGGCGGCTGGCGGCGCATCACGCCGGCGTCTTTCGCACCGACATGGACGGTTTGGTCACGATCCGAACCGACGGCCGGCGCCTGTCGATTGAGACGTATCGGGACGAGCAGACGACGCACCGCGCGTATCCGCTTTCCGGCGGACCCGTGGACTTTTAGAACCTGAGCGCGCGTCAGGAGCATCTCAATTCTCATGCCGCTCGCACCCCGCCGCCTCAGTTGTGAGGACATCCCAGCGTGCCTGGACCTCGCCGTCAATCGCGGCTGGCTGCCGGAAGCAGACGCGCTGGAGAATCCTGCTCTCCTGCGGCGAAGGTTGGGGAGTCGACGATCCGGATGGCGGACTCTCGGCGACGGTTGTTCTGACGCGCTTTTCGCCGGACCTGGCCTTCGTCGGAATGATGCTGGTGCGCGAGAATCGGAGCCGCCAAGGACTTGGGCCGCAATTGATGGAGTTCGTGCTCGAGCGCGCCGCTCCGGACACGGTGCTGCTCTACGCGACCGAGATGGGACGGCCTTTGTACGAACGGCTCGGCTTCGTGGCGGTGGATGCAGTGGCGCGCCATCTCGGGAACTGGACCGGCGGAATCACAGGACAGCGCCACCGTCTCGCGTCATGACGGCGCAGGACATGAGCAGCGTGATCGCGCTCGACCGCGCAGGTGTTCGGCGCGGACCGCAGCGACTTGCTGAAGGCCTCTTCGACTGCGCCACACGCGCCTGGTGCTCGAACGAAACGGAGCGATCGTCGGCTTTCGGCATCGCCTGGCCCAACTTCGAACGGATCCAGCTCGGCCCCATCGTGGCTCCGGACCAGGAATGCGGCGCGGACGTTGATCGACGACTTGGCGCGCGGACACGAACTTCCCAGTGCGCATCGATCTGGCAGTCGCGACAAGTCGAGCTGAGAAATAGGTCCAATCAGCGCGGCCTCGCCGGCAATCCTCCTACGCCGCTGATGGTGCTGGGCGGCGAGACCTGCCAGGCGACCGCTCGCAGCTGATCGCCGTGGCCACACTCGCCACCGGTTAGCAGCTCGTGCGCACGCACTCGCGCAGCGCCGCGCGCTAAACTAAGATCGATGACCGATCAAGAACGAATGTCGCGCCCTCTTTCCGTCGTGGACCCTGAAATCTACGACGCCATCCAGCACGAAGTGGAACGGCAGCACGGACGCCTGGAGCTGATCGCCAGCGAAAACTTCACTTCCGAAGCCGTGCTCGAAGCCACCGGCAGCGTGTTCACCAACAAGTACGCCGAAGGTTATCCGGGCAAGCGCTACTACGGCGGCTGCGAATTCGTGGACGTGGTGGAGAATCTCGCGCGCGACCGCGCCAAGAAACTGTTCGGCGCCGAGCACGCCAACGTTCAGCCGCATTCCGGTTCGCAGGCCAATCAGGCCGCCTACTCGGCGGTGCTGCAGCCGGGCGACACGATCCTGGGAATGAACCTGGCGCACGGCGGCCACCTGACGCACGGTCATCCGCTCAATTTTTCCGGCAAGACGTACCACGTGATTCCGTACGGCGTGCGCCGCGAGGACGAGCGCATCGATTACGACGAACTGCGCAAGCTGGCCGAAGAACACAAGCCCAAGATGGTGATCGCCGGCGGCAGCGCGTATCCGCGCATCATCGACTTCAAGCGCTTCCGCGAGATCGCCGATTCGGTGGGCGCGATCTTCCTGGTCGACATGGCGCACTTCTCGGGACTCGTGGCGGCGGGCCTGTATCCGAATCCGTGCGAGTACGCCGATATCGTCACGTCCACCACGCACAAAACGCTGCGCGGCCCGCGCGCCGGCATGATTCTCTCGCGCGCGCAATACGCCGCGGCCATCGACAAAGTAGTGTTCCCGGGAGTGCAAGGCGGACCGCTGGTGCATGTCGTCGCCGCCAAAGCGGTGTGTTTCCTGGAAGCGATGGCGCCGGAATTCGTGACCTATCAAAAACAAGTGATCGCGAACGCGAAAGCCCTGGCCGAAAGTCTGCAGGCCGAAGGCTTCCGCATCGTGTCCGGCGGAACCGATTCGCACCTGATCCTGGTGGACGTGTTCGCCAAAAACATTCGCGGCAAGGAAGCCGAGAAGGCGCTGGACGAAGCCTACATCACGGTGAACAAGAACGCGATTCCGTTCGATCAGAATCCGCCGCTCAATCCGAGCGGCATCCGGCTGGGGAGTCCCGGCGGTCACCACGCGCGGATTCCGCGAAGCGGAGATGCGCGAAGTAGGTTCGCTGATCGCCGAAGTGCTGAACAACATCGCGTCGCCAGGAAACGCTGGCGTCGGTGCGCCGCCGCGTTACTCACTTGGCCGAGCGCTTCCCGCTGTACGGCTGGAAGCTGGCGCGCGCCACCGCAGCCTGAATCGATCGCGGTCAAATGGATCGAATCGCCTTGTTCGGCGCCAGCGGAGCGATAGGCGAAAGCATCGCGACGGAGTTGCGTTCCAAAGGCCGGCCATATCGCGTGGTCGGCCGCACGCGCAAAGATCTCGAAGCGAAATTCGGCAGCGACTCCTGGCGCTGAGATCGCCACCTGGAATCCGGATGATCCGGAGAGCGTACGAGCGGCGGCGCGCGGCATCGACACCATCATCTATCTGGTCGGCGTGCCTTATTGGCAATTCGAGCTGCATCCCATTCTGATGCGCAAGACGCTGGACGGCGCCATTGCGGAAGGCGTCAAGCAAGTGATGCTGATCGGCACCGTCTATCCGTTCGGCCGCGCGCGGACCGAGCGCGTCAGCGAAGATCATCCGCGCGAGCCGCACACCTTCAAGGGCCGCATGCGCAAGGAGCAGGAAGACCTGGTGCTGGCGGCGGACGCGGCCGGCTCGATCCGCGGAACCATTCTGCGGCTCCCGGACTTCTACGGCCCGGGCATCGAGCGCAGCTTTCTAGCCAGCGCGTTTCAGGCCGCCATCAGCAGGCGGGCGCGCGCAGTTGATCGGACCCATCGATATGCCGCATGAATTCATGTACGTCCCCGACGTCGGGACCGATCGCGGTGGCGCTGGCCGATGAACCGCGCGCGTTACGGCCGCTCCTGGAACCTGGCCGGTCCCGGCGTGATCACGCAGCGCGCCTTCGTCGAGCGGATCTTTCAGGAAGCCGGGCGCAAGCCGCAAGTACATCGTCGCGAACAAGACGATGCTGCGAGTGATGGGTCTTTTCAATCCGCTGCTGCGCGAAGTCGTGGAGATGCACTACCTGTTTGAGACGGGCGTGATCATGGACGACTCGGCGCTGCGCGGACTACTGGGCGAAGTGCACAAGACGTCCTACGAAGACGGAATTCGCGAGACGCTGCGAGTGATGCGAGCGCGCGCTAGTCGCGCGGCTTGACCGAACTGTTCAGACGCTTCGCCGGCGACGGCCGGCTTTTTGCCCTGACGCGCGATGATGGCGCGAGCCTTTTCGAGAAGCGCCTTGGAAGCCGGCAGCGATTCGATGGCCTTGAACACTTCGGGATCGTTTTCAAAACGCCACGCGATCGGATTCGCTCTTTGCTGAAGGCGGTGATGAACAATTCCTCGCGCAGCCGTTCGCGGATCCAGGAGCGTCGCGCTCGAAATCGGCATCGGTGAACTGAACGCCGCGCTGGGTGGCGAAGGTGCGGAAGTCCAGCATGCGTGTTATCGTCCGGCTCCACTCTTTGCTGAGCTTGGCGTCGTGAACGGCGAAGAACTCGGGCGCGTAGTAGAAGAAGGATCAGACGGCCTTCCAGTTGCGCCTCCAGGCGCGTCGGCTTGGGCAGCTCGTACATCTCGTCGGGCGTGATGCCGTCGCCGCCGTACACGATGCGGCCGCTATCGGTCTTCTTCATGTCCTTCGAGGTTGTTCGTGGCCTTCGTTGCGGTTCAGGTATTCGTACAGACCCTGGTGCTCATAGTCGCGCTGGATCAGGCGGCCGCTGGGCGTGTAGTATTTCGCGATGGTCAGCAGCACGGCGCTGTTGCCGGAGAGCATGAAAGGCGCCTGCACCAGTCCCTTGCCGAAAGTTTTCTCGCCGAAGATCCAGGCGCGATCGTGATCCTGCAGCGCGCCGGAAAGAATCTCGGCGGCCGATGCAGTGCCGCGGTTCACCAACACGACGATGGGATACTCGCGCGAACGCTCGCCGCGCTTGGCGACGAACTTGGTTTCGGCCGACGCGCGGCCGTGATGCGACAGGATCAACTGGCCCTTGCGCAGGAATCGATCGGCCACATTGACGGCTTCCTGCACCAGCCCGCCGCCGTTGTCGCGCATATCCAGAACCAGCCCGTCGATGGCGCTCTCGGGAAACTTCGCCAGAGCCTGATCCACTTCGTGGCTGGTGGTCTCGTTGAACGCTTCGATGCGCATGTAGGCGATGCCGGGCCGCAGCCAAAACGCGTAATTCACGCTGCCGCGCGGCACGTTGTCGCGCACCACCGAGAAGTGCAGCGGCGCCGCCTCGCCCAGCGCGGCTGACCGTGATCGTTACCGGGGTTCCCTTGGGTCCCTTGAGCATGGCGGAGACCTGATTGACGGTGGACTGCTCGGTGTTGGTGTCGTTGACGGCGATGATCTGGTCGCCCGGCCGCAGCCCGGCCCGAAACGCCGGCGAGCCTTCGAACGGATACATCACCACGACTTTGCGCTCGGGCGATCCCACGTACATTCCGACGCCGTAATAATGTCCGGACTGGCTTTCCCGCATGAGCTGGTAGGCTTTCGGATCGAAGAAGTTCGAGTGGGGATCGAGCGTCCGCAGCATGGTGGGAATGGCGCCCTTGATAGACGGTGTTGTCCGCATCCACCTTGTCGGCGAAGTTCGACTCCACGGCCTGATAGACCTCGGTGAACGTCTTGATGCTGCTGCTCAGGTCGGCTTCCGATTGAGCCAGCAGGGGGAAGCAAATCGGCGCGCAAAAGACCGCCAGCAGAGCGAACCGCAGATACCGCGCGGGATGGACATGGTGGTTGAACCTCGGGTTCTTCTATGTTACCAGCACCTTGGCGGTTTGTCCCGGCAGTCCCTGGCAAGCGGCCACCTCGCGCTCGGCTAGTTTGCAGCCGCTCGCCGACGCGACATCCGATTTCCCGGCCGGCTCGGCGATGATTTCGCAAACGGCGGGCTTCTTTAAACCTTGAACCTCCGCGCAACTGGTCCAGGCGAACGGTCAGACGTCTCCCAGCGGTAGCGCCACACGCCGCGTACGCACACTTCCAACTCGCCGCAGCGCGACAGCTTGGAACGCATGGCCGGGTTGTGATTCGCCGCATCGGGCCACATCTCGCCAACTGTCTTCTTGTTGCAAGCCGGTCTTGGATCATCGGCCGCGGCGCCAGCAAAGGCACAGATGAGCAGCAACAAGACGCTGCCCAACACTCGAAGGAACATCTCGGACTAGTCTACCGTTCTGACTGCGAATGCACAAGAACTAAAGAGCGAATTTCGATGTGTGAACAGTACCAGGACGTTCGAACCTAGATCCAAGCGGCGCCGCGCGCGGCGAAACACGGCGCGGAACATCGCCGGCGTCAGCTTGCCGGTGAACGTGTTCTGCTGGCTGGGGTGATAGGAAGCGATCAGCAGCGGCTGCCCGGCGCCGGTCCGGTATTCGGCTTGCCGTGAGCGAAAACGAAGGCAGAGCGCCGCGCGATTTTCCCCTGGCTCTTCAGGATGCCGAGGTACGCATCGAACGCCAGCCGCCCCAGCGCGACCACGACGCGCAAGCTGCCGAGCAATTCCAGTTCGCGCTCCAGGTAGGGACGGCAATTGCGGAATCTCGCTCGGGAGCCGGCTTGTTGTTGCGGCGGAGCGCAGCGGACGGCGGCGCTGATGTAAGCGTCGTGCAGGCTCAGGCCGTCGTCGCGGGAGACGCTGGTGGGTTGCGATGCGAAGCCGGTATCGAACAGCGCCCGGTAGAGAAAATCGCCGGAGCTGTCGCCGGTGAACATGCGGCCGGTGCGATTGGCGCCGTGCGCGCCCGGCGCGAGGCCGATGATCAGCAGACGCGCGTGCGGATCGCCGAAACCGGGAACGGGACGCGCCCAGTAGTCCCAATCGCGGTAGGCACGCCGTTTCTCGCGCCCGATGCGAGCGCGATATTCAACCAGGCGGGACACAGGCGGCAAGCGACGATCTCGCGGTTGAGAATCTGGAGGCGCATTCAAGCTACAGCATTCGCACGGCGGATCGGCAGGAGGGTGGCGGCGCTAGCGGGTGAGTTCCAGATTGCAGGTGTTCGAGAGAGGTTTCGAGCGAAGTCAGGTCGGTGGTGGGCTGGGTTTGGATGGTGCTGGCGAACAGCGACACCAGTTCCGGGTCTCGCCATCCCCGACGCACTTCTTCCTCCATGACCGCGAGCGACTTCTTCGGTGGACAGAGCGCGCTTGTAGGAGCGCTCGGTGGTGAGGGCATCGTAGATATCGGCCACCTGCAGAATTCGGGCCAGCAGCGGAATATCCTCGCCCGCCAGGCCGTCCGGATAGCCCGACCCATCCCAGCGCTCGTGATGATTGCGAATGATCGGCAGCACCGGCCACAGGCTTTTCATGGTGCGGCAGATCGCCTCGCCCCGCAGCGGGTGGCGTGCGCATGATGTCCCACTCTTCGGCGTCCAGAACGCCGCGTTTGAAGAGCACGGCATCGGGGACGCCGATCTTGCCGATGTCGTGCAGATAGCCGCCGCGAAACAGCGCCGTCAGGTCGGACTTCGGAAGGCCCATGGCCTCGCCCAGCATGACGGAAGTGACAGCCAGCCGCTGGCAATGCCGGCCGGTATGCGGATCGCGATGCTCGACGGCCTGCGCCAGCGCGAACAGAATGGTCTCGGCTTCTTCGAGCGAATCGATCAGCGCCTTGTTGCGAAGCATGGCGCGGACGCGCGTGCGCACCACCGCCGGATGCAGCGGCTTGATGAGAAATTCGTCGGCGCCGGATGAAATGCCGACGATCTCGTTCTCGATGCCCTGCACGCTGGTCATCATCAGGATGGGGATGAGCTGCGTGGAGCGATTCACCTTCATCCAGCGGCACAATTCCGGCCCGCTCATCTCGGGCAGCATCAGGTCCAGGATCACCAGGTCGACTCGTTCCGATTGCAGCAGCGCCATCGCTTCGGACGCTTTGCGAGTTTCCAGGATTCGTAGGGCGAGGTCTTGAGGATGGCCTTCAGCAGCCGGCGGTTGATCTCCTCGTTGTCCACGATCAGGATGGTGGCGGGCAGCACCGCGCTTTCGCCGGCCTCAAAGAAGGTGACGGCAGGGCGACGATCCGATCTCAAACTGTCCTTCGCGCAGGTTCCGGTTGGAGGGTCTTGGTCGGCATCAGCGACGGGCTAGCGCCCGTACCTGCTCATCGGCAGAAACGGACCAAAGTTTAAGGAATAAACCTTAGGCAATCATTGCTTTGGGAGCCTTCCCAAGACGCCGTTGACGTAGTTGACGGTCTCGGGAATGGCCGGCACGCCGCCTTCCCGGTCCACGCGGCCCGAGCCGGCATTGTAGGCCGACAGCGCCAGCGTTAGGTCGCCGTTGTACTTCTCGAGAAGCTGCTTCAGAAGCTTGGTGCCGGCGTCGACGTTTTGCCGGGGATCGAACGGATCCCGAACTCCGAACTGGTCCGACGATGGCCGGCATGAGCTGCATCAGGCCCTGGGCGCCTTTCGAGGAAACCGCGCACGGCCGGCTGGCCGGATTCCTGGCGGATGACCGAGCGGATCAAGTCGGCTTTCAGGCCCTGCCGTTTGGCGGCGTCTTCGATGAGCGGGTCCAGTTGATCGTTTGGCAACGGGTCGCAGGGCGGAGACATTGAATTGCTCGGCGAGGTCTGCGGCAATTGAGCCGGGGTCGCCCATCCAGGGCACGGTGAAGAAGGAGGACGCCGGCGCCGGCGCCTTGCCGGTGATGGCGCTGACTTGTTTCATCACCGAAGCGCGCTGCAGCGGCGATCGAGGCGGCCATGCTGGTTGGGGCCGGGGAGTTGCGGTGCTGGATAGGGCTCGCTGGCCTGGCGGCGCGTGCACTGCTTCGGCTTCGGCGTGCCGGAGCTGGCTTGACGGCGGCGGGCGTCGGTTGCGGCCTGCCGACGCGCTGCTTGTAGCAGCGGGCTGCGGCGAAGCGGCCGCGGCTGTTTCCGGTGCGCGGCGCCTGTGTGGCCGGCCCGGTCTGGGATCCAGCCGATCACCGACACCACCGCAATGAGCCAGAGCTGTTTCATGCCATCGCCACTCATCCATCGGCCTTCACGGCCCGGCTCTATATATCGACGGCGGTATAGTAGAGCTTTTGAGGAACCTGCGAGTCGTTCGCAGGCATGAAAATCATCGCGGAGGCTCCCTGTCGCGTCGACCTGGCCGGCGGCACGCTGGACATCTGGCCGCTGTACCTGTTTCACCCCGGCGCCCTCACCCTGAACTTCGCCGTCGATCGCCGGACGCGCTGCGCCATCGAAACGCGGCGCGGCGCAGAAATCCGGCTGCGCTCGGACGACCTCGGACGTCGAAGAGACCTTCGCATCGCATGGACGAATTTGCGCCGCGCGCCGGCCGCGGCTTCCGCTGGCCACTCACGTTCTCCGCTTTTTCCAACCGCGCACCGGCCTCGACGGTCCACACGGATTCCGAAGCGCCCGCCGGCGCGGGCATCTCGGGATCGTCGGCGCTCATCATCGCGCGTGACCAGCGCGCTCAATCGCCTGACGGGCACGCGCTACAGCCTGGAGAAGATCCGCGAGATCGCGCAGAACATCGAGGCGCAGATCATTCGCGTGCCGACCGGCGTGCAGGATTACTATCCGGCGATGTATGGCGGCGTCAACGCGATCGAGCTGGGGCCGGCCGGCGTGCGGCGAGTGCCGGTGCGCGTGGATCTCGACGATTTCAACCAGCGCATCGTGCTCGCCTACACCGGCGAGCCGCGCAATTCGGGCATCAACAACTGGGAGGTCACCAAAGCGCACATCGACGGCGACCGGCGCGTCCGCCGGAACTTCGACCAGATCACGGCGATCGCGCGCGCCATGCGGGCCGCGCGTCGAGAAAGCCGATTGGAAGGAAGTGGGCCGCCTGCTGCGCGAAGAATGGTCGCATCGGCGGAAAAATTCTCCGGGCATCTCGACGCCGGCGCATCGATCACCTGGTCCGCATCACGCGCCGCGCCGGAGCCACAGGAGCCAAGGTATGCGGAGCGGGCGGCGGCGGTTGCGTCTTCTTCCTGGTGGAACGCGGCGCACAGCAGCGGGTGGCGCGCGCGATTGAAGAGGCCGGAGCTGAAGTGCTGCCGGTGAAAGTAGCGACGCGCGGCGTGACCGTGCGAGTGGCGCGGAAGAGCTTGAATGGACACGCTGCGCCGAGCTCTTACAAGGTGATCCCGACGTCACGCTGGACCGAGCGCACGCTCGCGCATGGCGTCGATCGAATATCCCGATCTCGACCCGGCGCGCTACCTGAACGTTCTGGATCAGATGGCTTCCGAGCTGGCGAAACGGCTTGGGCCGGCGCCGACGGACCGCGGTTCCTCGACATCGCCAACGACTACCTGTTTGGCGAATTGGGATTCCGCGGCAACCAGGCCGACTACGACGATCCTCGCAATAGCTGTCTCAACGAAGTTCTGGATCGCAAGCTGGGCCTGCCGATCACGCTGTCGGTCGTGTACATCGAAGTGGCGCGGCGGCTCGGCCAGCCCGTCGCCGGCATCGGGCTGCCGGGACACTTCGTGGTTCGCTTCGACAACGGCGAATTCTCTACTTACGTCGATCCGTTTCACGGAGGCAAGCTGCTCACCGAACACGATTGCCTGGACGCTGGCGCGCGAGATCACCGGGAATGGACCTTGCCGGCGAGCCGTCAGCGATTGCGCCGGTGGGCATGCGCTACATCCTGGTGCGGATGCTCAACAATCTTCGCGCGGCGTATTTCAAGAAGAGCGAGTATGCCAAGGCGGCCGCCGTGCTCGACCTGCTGATCGGAAGAATTTCCCTCCAACGCCGAATACTACAAGGCACGCGGCGTGGCGCGCCTGAAGCTGCGCGAATTCAGCGCGGCGCGGAACGATCTGACGACGTACTTGAAGCACGCGCCCGACGCGGCCGATCGAGGCGAGGTGACGCGGCAACTCCAGGCCATCCATCGATGGCTGGGAAGGCTGAACTGAAGCTCGTCCTAGTACAGGCGAACGCCGCGCGGTCCGGGCTTTCTCGCCATGTGCACGGTGTCGATGAATCGGACGTTGTTCGGCTCTGACGTCATCACCAGCGAATGGGTGCGATAGCCGTCGCCGAAGAATCGGACGCCCTGCAACAAGCTGCCCGGAGTGACGCCGCAGGCCACGAAGATGATGTGTTTGCCGGGCGCGAGATCTTCGGCGCGATAAACTTTCTTGGCGTCGGTGATCCCCATGCGCTCCATGCGTTTTTCGAGTTCCTCGTTGTCCACCACCAGCCGGCCCACCATTTCGCCGTGCAGACAGCGCATGGCGGCGGCGGTGATGACGCCTTCCGGCGCGCCGCCGGTTCCCATGACGGCGTGGACTCCGGTGCCGCGAACAGCGGCTGCAATACCGGCCGAAAGGTCGCCATCGCCGATCAGACGGATGCGAGCGCCGGCTTTGCGAATATCCTCGATCAGCTTTTCGTGACGCGGGCGGTCGAGCACGATCACGACCAGGTCCTTCACCTGGCGATCCAGGCGGCTCGCGATGGCTTTCAAGTTGTCCCACACCGGCGCATCGATGTCGAGGGCGCCTTGCGTGGCCGGACCCGCGATGATCTTTTCCATGTAGCAGTCGGGCGCATGCAGCAGCCCGCCGGCTTCGGATGCGGCCAGCACCGCGATGGAATTGGGAGTGCCGGTGGCGCACAGATTGGTGCCTTCCAGCGGATCGACGGCGATATCGATGGCGGGATAAGTTGCGCCGTCGCGCGGCAGGCGCGCCCACTCGTTCGCCGATGTACAGCATGGGAGCTTCGTCGCGCTCGCCTTCGCCGATGACGATGGTCCCGTCGATGGGAACCTCTTCGAACGCGCGGCGCATGGCCTGGACGGCGGCGTGGTCGGATCCCTTGCGGTCGCCTTGCCCCATGGTGCGCGCCGATGCGATCGCGGCTTCCTCTACCACCCGCACCAGTGCCAGCGCCAGTTGCTGCTCGATGCCGCCAGGCCGCGTACCGGCTCCAGTAATCTGGTTGGCCTGAACTGCCATAACTGCCTCTCTCGTGTTGGAGTTGTCTACCAAATTAAGGATTGGTAAGACACCCGATCATAGCACGTCAAGGCCGTTCTCATTCGAAAAATAAGGTAAAAGATAAGGCTGAATGCGGGAAGTCGAGATGTGGGCGCACGCGTGAGAATGTTATACTCGGTATTCCCCCGAGAGTTTGGACGTGTACGTTTGTTTCGATCGGGCATAGTAACGCTGTTCATCGCTTTGGTTCTGGTGGCCGGGTTGGCTGTTCAGCGACGATCTGGACCACCCGGATCTCGGTTCCGTCGTCAAGAACATCGAGCAAACCCTCAAACAATTGCAGGGCGAGATGAAGGACCTCAAGTCCTCCGTCAAAGAACTGTCGCGCAATAGCAAGAAGTCGAAACCGGGCGAAGCCGTGGCAGCGTCGAGCAAGGCGCCCAAGACGGTCCCCGCATGGCAGCGCTATCAGGAAGCGTACGGGCGCGGCCGGCTGTTCGAAGATCAGAAGCAATACACCGCGGCGATCGAGGCGTTCAGCCAGGCGATCGAATTGGATCCCACCAGCGACGCGGCGTTCCTGCATCGCGGATACTGCCGTTATCATTTGGGAGACTACGGCAACGCGGTGGCCGATTTCACCGAGTCGCTGAGGCTGCAGCCG
Organism: Terriglobia bacterium; assembly: GCA_963792065.1. Classification (GTDB taxonomy): domain Bacteria; phylum Acidobacteriota; class Terriglobia; order Bryobacterales; family Bryobacteraceae; genus Palsa-89. The sequence continues at coordinate 320,097 of CAWBUU010000002.1, read as the reverse complement.
AACAATTCGCAGGCTTACGTGGCTCGGGCGCGGGCGTTCGCCGACAGCGGACAAACGGCGCAGGCTTTGACCGACGCCGGCCGAGGCGATCCGGCGCGACCCCAGGGATCCGGAAAATTACCTGCTGCGCGCAAGCTTGCACCAGCGCTCTGGCGACGCGCAGACGGCCATCGATGACTACACGCAGGCGATTGCCATCGCGCCGCGAACGGGGAAGGCGTACTTGGGCCGCGCTGCCATCTTGCGGAGTCAGGGTCAACTGGCGCCGTCGCTCAAAGATTGCTACCAGGCCATCGAGATCAATCCGGCCGACCCGGCCGCGTATCTGTGCCGCGCGGAATTTTATCTGGCGAGCGGCGCGGCGCAGCCCGCCATCGAAGATATCAATCGCGCGCTACTAAGCGGGCAAAATCCGGAGCAGGCGGCGGGATTGCTGACCGCGGCCAAACAGCTTCTCGAAAACTAAGGAGACCGCGAGCCAGGCGCAGCAGGCGAGTGCACCGGTAGTGCCGGTGGATGTTTCGCGCGTGACGACGCCGTCGGCGAATACGGCACAGGCCACGGCGCAGTGACCCTTCCGCCGGCCAGCGGAATGCCGGCTCCGGCGGCGACGGCAACACCTCAAGCTCCCGGCAGCTGTGACTCTGGCGCCGGTTGCGCCTCCCGTCACCCGCGCCTGTTCAAGTGGCGCACGCGACGCCTCCCCCGGTTCCCGCGCCCGCACCGGTTGCCGTCGCACCTAGCGTGCCGAAGCGCGCGCCTCGCCCCGCGCCGCCGAAAGGAGCGAGCGCGGACTCACTGTATCGGCAGGGCCGCAGCTACGCCGAGCAGGAAAACTTCGAGCAGGCTTTGCCATTTTACGACCAGGCCCTCCAGATCGATCCGCACAACACCCTCGCTCTGAATGCGCGCTGTTACGCCCATCTACGGCTGCGCGATTATCAAAGCGCGATGCGGATTGCGATGAGGCCATCCGGCTCAATCCGGGCTACGCCAATGCGTACACGAATCGCGCGGTGGCCAAGACTAAAGCTCGGGGACCGCGCCGGGGCGAACCAGGATTTCCGCCAGGCTTCACGGCTCGAAGCGGTGGCGCAGGCGGAGCCTACGCCGGCCGGACAACGCCGCTAGCTCAGTTGCCGACGCTCTGAGTCGCGGCAGGCTGCGCTTCCTGGCGCCGCAGTCCAGGAATTTCTCCGATCATGCGCAGAACCGGCGTGATGGTCAGGCCCTGAACAAAGACCGAGAACGCCACCACGCCAAAACTGACGGTGATGATCTGTTCGCGGGCGGGTATCTGCTCCGGAAGACCCGAGCGCCAGAGCCAGAGCCAGTGCGCCGCGCAGACCGCCCCAGAAGAGCGCGTTCTGATGCGCGAAGCTGACCTTCAGATCCGTTCGCCCGAATATCGCCGAGACCGGATAAACGGCAGCGGCACGGCCGACCGTGACGAATACGATCGCCACCACGGCCGGCCACCAGACAGCCGCGAAATTCTGGCTGGTTTCGCGCATGCCGATCAGCAGGAACACCAGCGAGTTCGCCACGAAGGCGGCATATTCCCAAAATGCCTGGACGGCCTCGCGGCCGCGATCCGAGAGCGCGCCGAGCGGGCCGAAATTTCCGATGACCAACCCGGCTACGATGGTCGCGAGCACGCCGGAGAACTCGAACTGTTCCGCCAGCAGGAACGAACCGTAGGCGGTGACCGTGGTCAGCGTGAGCTCGACCATGTGATCCTCGGTGCGGCCCAGCAGAAACAGGCCTGCGCCTCCGATGACGGCTCCGCACAGCAGAGCGCCGCCGACGCTCGCCAGCAACGTCTGAGCGGTCTCAAAAGGAGTCAGGATGTGACCAGTTGCCGCGAGTACTGCAACGCCGAACGCGACCGCCGCGGTGCCGTCGTTCAGACAGACTCTCGCCTTCGATCAGCAGCCGCAGGCGTCCATGGCACTTGGCCTCGCGCAGCGTCGCGATGACGGAGACCGGATCGGTGGCGGCGATCAGAGAGCCGAAGACCAGCGAACTCATCCAGTCCCACTGCGCCAGGTAGTGCATCCCGGCGGCGGTGACGGCGCCCGATAACACCACACCCACGGTTGCGAGCGAAAGAATCACCGGAAGTTCGCGCAAGAGCTGGTTCCAGCGAAGGTAAAAGGCGGCTTCGAAAATCAGCGGCGGCAGCAGGACTCCGAAGATGAGCTCCTTGGTAAGGTTCATCTGCGGAGCTCGCGGCAGCATCGCCAGCACCATGCCGGCTGCTACCAGGCCGACGCTGTATGGTAGCTTCAGCCGCCGGCTCACCATCGCGACCACGGCTGCTACGAGCAGTAACAGCAAGCCGGCGGTTTCGAAATTGAACGGCATGAGATTTTGGCTGCCGCCGAACGCGCTGTTTGCGCTCCCCGGATCGACACTCTCATTAAAGCATCTTAAGGGACCCGACTGAACTCGCTTGTTAGTGGAATTTCAGAACCAAGCCGCCGCCGGCGACAACGTTATGTTGTCCGCCGCGAATCAAGTTGGTGTTGTAGCTTGGCGCGCCGGCATAGAAGTCGCGGACTTCGGCACGCAGGCCGATGAATCGCCAAAACTTGAAGTCGAGACCACCGCCGTAATCGAAGACGCCGTGATTGACGGTTCGCGAAGCCGGGTTCGGGAGGCCGGCCAGAGTTACCTTGCTCTGTTCGTAGTTCGCCCACCCGCCTCCGACGGCGAGGTAGGGTGCGATGCCAGCACTAGGGAAAAATTTGACGCGAACTCCGGGCGTGACGAAAAGTGTCGCAGCGTTAGCGGTGAGCGATTCCGTCGAAGAGCTGACGTCACGCAGCGGGCTCGCGACCAGATGGATTTCGCCGTACAGCGCGGCTTTGTCGTTGCCGAAGAAACGGTAGCCATAGTTGGCCTGCAGCGCGACGCAGGAATCGAGGTCGAGCTTAGTTCCTGCACCGCTGCGCGAAGTGTTCAGCAGGCCTCCGAGCGTCAGCCCAATTTCGTGACGGGCAGGAGACTCGTCGGCGGCAGCCAGCCCGAGACCGGCCAAGGAAATAGACACAGTAATAATGATGGGGACTCGCATGTCTGTGGAATCCGGCGCGGCGTCGACTTTATTCCCATCGAAACTAATACAAATGCCGCCACGTCACGATATTGTGGGTATGGCAACCATACGGCGAAGCTTCGACTCGACACTGGAAAGCGCGTACGCCATCGAAGATCTGGTTCTGGGTGTCGCGCGCGAGGCCGGCTTCCAGGGCGCGGACCTCGACCATATCAGCCTGGCCGTGCATGAGACCGCCGTGAACGCCATCATTCACGGCAATCAGCAAAGCCCGGAGAAAAAGGTTCAAGTGGAGATTTCGGTCGATGAAGACCGGTTGCAGGTCAGGATCGCCGACGAGGGCGCGGGATTTGATCCTGACGCAGTGAGCGCCCGGGAAGAATCGGGCGACCTGCTTCGTAGTTCAGGGCGCGGCGTTTCGCTTTCCCGACAATTGATGAACGAATATGAAGTTCAGCCCCGCAACCACCAAGGCGTCGAAGTAACCCTGACCAAATATCTCACCGCTACGCCGGATGCATCGCAACTTACTCTGACTTAGTAGTTGAATAACTCAGGGCAGTAACTGCCGCTGGATGTATTTCCAGACATCGAGCTCCGAAGGCCGGTGTGGATAGGTGTCCTTGCGCGAATCCCAGTCGTAGAATCTGCGGATGCAGTCGATCATTTCCTGGTCTGAGGCGAACTCGGTGACGGACGGTTCTTCGCCGTAGTTCTCGCGCATGAATTTGGCGCCATTGAAAGATAGAATCGTGCCGCCTTCCTTGTGCGCGGTGCGGAACTGCTTGCCGTCGCGCAGCGCCGCCAGCACGGTCTTTTGCAGCGCGATGATGGGGACCGGATCTTCGAGGCGGCTGGCCAGTTCCAGTTCCTGATCGATGGCTTCCTTGGCCTGCTGTTCGTAGAACTCGCGCGATGCGTCGGCCCACGCGATGGTCTGCGAGCCGCAAGGCAGACGCAGCGTCCAATAGTCGAAAGTTTTCGCGGCTGATTCCTTCAACTCGTTTTCGGTGTACCATTTCTTGGGCGCGCTGGTCTCAACGCGAAGCAGGAAAAGGTTGCGGTACTCGCGCGGATCGGTGGGCGGCTTCACGATGTACGGCACTCGAGGGAGCACCGCTTCAAAGCGCACCTCCACAACATGCGTGGTCGCGCCGGTCACCGATGAGCCACGGTAGACCAGCTTGTCCTCGCTCGATCGGTCGAGCTTCAGCAGAATCCCGGTCAGTTTTTCAAGGTCGAACTTGGCTTGGAACGGTCCGCGGTCGTACCAGAAGTACGTCTCGCGGGTATCCGTCCAATCGCCGGTTTCTTGTGTCTGGACTTTCACTCAACTACACCAGCGCAAATGGGCGCCGAGATCGATCATGCTGATCGACTTGATCCGACGATTGCGCCCGCATGATTGAAAGGATACTCGATGTTCTGGCTCGGCCTCGTTCTGTTGGCACTCGGAAGCTTTCTGCTCGGCTTCACGAATCCATGGCAGTTCTTCCAAGCAGTCGGGCACGGCCTCCTCGACTGGACCGAGGTGTTCTGGTATTTCCAATGGGCCGGCTTCTGGCTTGTCACGGCTAGCCTGCTGATTTTCGGCGGGATTGGCTGGCGGGCGCCAGCGACATTCTCTTCTCACTGGAAACTGATCCCACCAGCGATCGCGGTGGCGCTGTTCGGAATGTTTTTCATCTTTTCGATGCCCGAGAAATCCAACCGGCCCGACTGGAAGAACGGCTGGCTGGGCGCGCGCGTCTACTGGCGCACGAAAATCTGGATGCGCGGAGACGACCGCGACGAGCCGGGGTTTCCCGATCGGATGGCGGGGCGATGGGAGGCGCCGGGTGGTTTCCGCTTCACCATTTCGCGCGATGCCGTTCGGATAGAAACGCCTTCCGGCGAAACCGAGTGGAGTGCTCAAACCTGCCGTCATCGCTTTCAGATGGACTACGATTTCACGTTCCGATCCGCGCTGGCCCAGCAGGCTATGACGCCTGGTCTCGGCGTTCGAAAAGCTGGACTCATCGCGGCCCGAACCGATAGTGGATCTTCCTGACCGCCGCTTTCCGCGCCTGGAGTGCTCGTGCGATTCGCAGCGGCCACCTGGATCCTGGTCGACATCGATCGCCTGTTGGCGTTCCCAGACGGCCGCACGGCGGTGTTACCGCCCGGCGGCGCTGAGGGCTACTGCAGCGGCAGATCGCTCTGGCCGTTCGCGCCGTTCGATCCGACGGGTTCTTCGTCCGGGATCACCGACGCCGCGGCCACCTGATCGCCTTCCTCCATGCGCACCAGCCGCACGCCTTGCGTGGACCGGCCGGCCTGCCGGATCTCGCCCGACTCCAGCCGGATGATCTTGCCGTCGCGCGTGATGATCATCAGGTCGGTGTCTTCTTTCACCGAAAGGATCGCCACCACCTTGCCGATCCGGGGCGTCACCTTCATGTTGATCACGCCCTTGCCGCCGCGCGCGGTGAGCCGGTATTCTTCGAGCTCGGTGCGCTTTCCGTAGCCGTTCTCGGAAATCGACAGGATCAGGCCTTCCTTCTCCACCACTTCGGCGCCGATGATGTAGTCGCCTTCCGCCAGATCCATGGCGCGCACGCCGCGAGCCGGCCGGCCCATCGGCACGAACATCCTTTTCGTGGAAGCGGATGGCCTTGCCGTCGTGCGTGCCGAGGAAAATGTAGTTCTCGCCGTTGGTCAGCCGCGCGCCCAGCAGCTCATCGCCGTCGTCCAACGACAGCGCGATGATGCCGCGCGACATGGGATTGTCGAACTCGGTCAGCTCGCATTTCTTGATGACGCCCTGCTTGGTCACCATCACGATGAACTGGCCGGCGACGAAATCCTTCACCGGCAGGAACGTCTTCGCCGCTTCGTCCGGCTGCAGATTGCACAGGCTCGAAATGTGCTTGCCCTTGCCGGTTGTTCCGGCGTCGGGAATCTCGTAGATCTTGAGCCAGTAGACGCGGCCCTTGGTGGTGAACACCAGCAGATAGGCGTGCGTGGACGCGACCACCAGGTGCTCCACCACATCCTCGGTGCGCGTGCCCATCCCGATGCGGCCCTTGCCGCCGCGCGATTGCCGCCGGTAGGTATCCACCGCGGTGCGCTTCAGATAGCCGCCGTGCGTCACCGTCACCGCGACATCTTCCACCTGGATCAGGTCTTCGAGATGAATCTCGCCGGTGTCCTCGATGATCTGCGTGCGCCGCTCGTCGCCGAAGTCCTTCTGCACTTCCTTCAATTCCTGGACGATGATGCCGCGCAGCTTCTTGTCGGATCCGAGAATCTCCAGGTACTCGGCGATCTCTTTTTGAATTGCAACCAGCTCGTCGAGGATCTTCTGGATCTCCATCCCGGTGAGCCGCTGCAGTTGCAGCTCGATGATGGCCTGCGCCTGCCGCTCGGTGAACTCGAAGCTGCCGATCAAGTCCGTCGCGCGCTTCCTTGGGAGTCTTCGATGCGCGGATCAGCTTGATCACGGCGTCCAGATTTTCGAGCGCCTTCTTGAAGCCGAGCAGGATGTGCTCGCGCTCGCGCGCCTTGCGCAGCAAGTAATCGGTGCGGCGGCGCACCACGTCGATGCGGTGATCGATGAAGCGCATCAGAACGTCCCGCAGCCCCAGCTCGCGCGGCTGCCCGTTCACGATGGACAGCATGATCACGCCGAAGTTGATCTGAAGCTGGGTGTGCTTGTACAGATTGTTGAGGATCACCTCGGCCTGCTCGCCGCGCTTCAGCTCGAAGACGATGCGCATGCCGTCGCGGTCGCTCTCGTCGCGGATTTCGGAAATGCCCTCGATCTTCTTGTCGTTCACCAGCGCGGCGGCGGTCTCGATCAGCCGCGCTTTGTTCACCTGGTAGGGAATCTCGGTGACGATGATGGCTTCGCGATCCTTGCCCATGGCTTTCGGTCGCGGCCTTGGCGCGCAGCTTGAGTGTGCCGCGGCCCTTGGTGAAGTAATCCAGAATGCCCTGCCGGCCGAGAATGAACCCGCCGGTCGGAAAATCCGGCCCCTGCACCAGGTTCACGATCTCGCTCAGATGCGTGTCGGGCTTCTGCACCAGCAGAATGGTGGCGTTGATGATTTCGGTGAGATTGTGCGGCGGAATGTTGGTCGCCATGCCCACCGCGATGCCGGACGATCCGTTGATCAGCAGATTCGGAACGCGCGTGGGCAGAACTTCCGGCTCCACCTTGCGCTCGTCGAAGTTCGGCCGGAAGTCGACCGTCTCCTTGTCGAGATCCTCGAGCAGCGCCGTGTCGATGCGCGAGAGCCGCGCTTCGGTGTACCGGTAGGCCGCGGGCGGATCGCCGTCCACCGAGCCGAAGTTGCCCTGCCCGTCCACCAGCGGATAGCGCAGCGAAAAATCCTGCGCCATGCGGACCAGCGCGTCGTAGACCGGCGCGTCGCCGTGCGGATGGTAGTTGCCCAGCACTTCGCCCACGATGCCGGCGCACTTGCGATAGGGGCGGTTGAACGCAAGACCCATCTCGGACATCGCGTAGAGAATGCGGCGATGCACCGGCTTCAAACCGTCGCGCACGTCCGGCAGCGCGCGGCCGATGATCACGCTCATCGCGTAATCGAGATACGACCGGCGCATCTCGTCTTCGATGTTGATGGGGATCAGATTCTGCTTGCCGTCACCGCCCAGCGGCATCTGCGACCCGCCGCCCTCCGGAGGCGTCGGCGGGGTGTTCGGATCTTCCGGGTTCGCCAAGTGTTAACTCCTTGAAAATACGGGGCGGGAACGCCCAGGAAACGATGCGAGCTGCACCCTATATTTTAGCAGTTGGCGAACCCGATCACCAGCTAGTTTTCGTGCGGCAAAATGAGCCGCAGAAGTGCTGGCCTGGGCCTTGTTTTTGGGGTCGAGCGCAAGGGCGCTGCCGCGCGGAAGCCTCGGCTTCCGGAATAGTGATGGAGCGCCGCTTGAATCCACGCCAGATTCGAATAGACCGCCGTCCCGCGAGGGCCGAGCTTGAGGCGATTTCGAATTGCGCGAGCGCTTCGGGATAGCGGCGGGCGCGCGAATATTGCACGCCGAGGTTGATGTGAGCTTCGCAGAAGTCGGGATCGATGCGAATGGCTTCTTCGAGTTTCGCCGCTGGCTTTGGATGTTTCGTGCGCGCTTCGAATGCCGTTGCGCTTCCGCATGAAAGTCGCGCACCGCCTTCTTGGGCACCGGATGCTGGAGTGCCAGAGCGAGATGGTTCCGGCGATGGGCTTGGCCACTGGCTGCGAGGGCAGGTCCAGTTTCAGGGGCGAATTGAATCGTCGAGCTGGCGGAATTCTTCCACAACCGGATCCTTGCCGCCGACCAGATCATGACGCGCACGCGATAATTGCCCGGTGGCACGTTGTCGAAGTGGAACCGGCCGTCGAGATCGAGAGCACGCGATCCGACCGCGCCCGGAGTTTGCCGAGCCATACAGTTCTACATACAGACGGCTCAATGGCAGCGCGGCTCGCGCCGGCGACTTCGCCGTCCACGCTGATGCCACCTGAATGGCGCTTGCGCAAAGGCGCCCATCGCGAGAAAATATGATTGCAGGAAATTTGGAGACACACTTCCTCCTGAATGTTGGTTTGGATTTCTGACAGACGGGGGGATTAGTGAGCCGACAGAGACTCTGGGAATATCGTAGGGGTTCGGCGGAGCGAATTCCAATCGAAAGTTTTTATGCTGGGCATACTGCGTGCATCTCACTGGTTCGCGAGCCGGTAGAATATCAAGTGTGCAAGGTGAAAGCCTGAGAGATCAGTACGAGCGCTTCCTTATTGAAGACGAGAGATCGAAAAAAGAAGCCGCAGGAAAAGATTTGATCCGTACGATCGTCGGTCAAGACGCAATTGCCGAAGATTAGATTTCTGACCTGCCGCGGAATCTCTGGCTGCACGTTCTCGAACGAGTTAACGAGAGGCAGATCTCAATGAACGACCTTTTGCTCTTGCAGGAATGGTCAAGTCGCAGCCTGAGGCCCCGGACGGCGATTGGTACCAGGACTTCGGCTCGTTCAAGCTATGCGGCTTTCGGGAATTGCCGAAGACCGTGTTACTGAGGCACATGCAGCCGTACGGCAAGAAAATCGACTAACCGGGTGCTGCTGAAGGAACGACGCTCGGTGGCCGGCGCTACTTCTTCAACAACACGACCGTGGCCGCTTGGGCGCCGGCAACCGTGTCGAAAAAATCCTTCACCTTTCCGTATTCACTCGCGGGCGCAACTACATCCTTCGTTTCCAGCGATTGTTCGAACGTCAGGACGCCGTTGGCGTTCTTCCAACTTGCGGCGTAGGCGCCGTAAGGACCTGCAAGAACAGCCGGCTCGGACATTTCATCCACCGCGAATCCGGATGGAAATTGGATAGCGACGAATTCCTTGCGAGCCAGGGGCGAAAGCCTGACCGGCAGCTTGCGTTGCTTGGTGGTGAAAATGTAGTCCGGATCGGGAGCGAGCAGGCCGGGCCGCAGCAGTAGCATCTTGTCCTGCATGAATTGGCCGAACTGCGTGAGGCTCAGATCCACGGCCAGATCCATTCGGTTTTCATCCGAGTAGTCGGTGGGCGTGATCTTGTCCAGCGTCAAGTGTCCGAGCCGCCGCGAGAAGGATTTTTCCAGCGAGCGTCTCAGCTCGTCCGCGCTCTGGTGGCGGATCGCGTATCGCGTGATGGAGGCCGATTCGCCGTAGTACTGGATCAAGACGTGAGCAGACAATTGTCCGGACGCATCCAAGTGCGCGTCCACGCGGCGTTCGACGCGATTGGCCTCGATCGGCAATTGCGGCATCTTCAAGAGTTCGCCGTCCGCGCCCGCGATGACTAGCGCGTAGCTGTTCTGTTCGTCAGCCGGAAGACCGCCGACCGGCGTAACGGGATCGGTGGGGTCGAAAATCAGAAGGCGGCCCAGCTTCGGATGCTCCAGCACGGAGGGCAGCTTGGTGTCCGCGGAAACCTTCACCGCCACAATGGCATGGTTGAACTGGTGCGGTGATGGCCATTCCGGGCGCACGGCCTGGCGGTCGCCGGAATAAATCATGACCGCGTAGGAATCGATTCCGACGGCCTTCAGCAAGGCACGCATGAGCGCGGACTTGTCCTTGCAATCGCCGTAGTTCCGCGCCAGCACCTGCGCGGCCAGATGCGGCGTATAGCCACCGCCTTTCATGACGTTCAAATCGACGGCGACATAGTTGGTCTGCTGCGCAAACGCCGCAATGGCTCGGATTCGCGCCAACTCTGAATCAAGACCTTTGGTGATCTCCTCCGCTTTCGCGCGAACCGGACCGGCCGGTTCCGCGGCAGGTTCCACCAGAGTCGACATCCACTGAGAAAGCGCCTGCCAATCTTTAAGCGCTGTCAGAGCTGCTCCCTGGGCAGGAAGAAACGTCACGCCGATTCTCGGCGCGATCGCCCTGTAGCGTGGACGATACTCTTCGTCTTCAATCCAAGGCAAATCGCGAAGCTCCCAAATGTAAGAACCCCCGGACGCTTGGGGCGCGATATCACCATGGTTGAATGTTTTTGACCGCACTTCCCATCCAGCCGGCAACGACAACACGAAACGCGATACCGCGACCGGCTCGTCGGATTCCTGAAAGCTATAGGGGTAAGTAGTAAAGACCGTGTCTTCCTCTTCCGTAACTTCGTAGGCGAACACCGAGCCTGCGGGAGCGTCTTTGTCGCATTCGAGCAGTTTGGCGCGGCCCTCGTCATAGGTGAATTCAGTGGACAGCGCGACGTCCAGGATGCGGCTCTTCGGAAATTCAGTCTCCTTCCCGGACGGCAGCAGGAGCCAGGCACGAAAATCGCGGATTCGGCCAGTTTTCGTGTTGTAGTCTTTCCACGCCTCGGGCGTCCTTCTGCCCGCCTGAAGGATCTTGATCACACCGCGCTCGGTGGTAATCCACTTGCCGTCGGGCGTGACGGTAAGATGTTCCTCGTTGAGCAATACGACATTCGACACTTTCGCCGGGTAATCCGGCTTGACCGCGGTGTTCGCGGCTTCGCGAACCCACTGCGGCGCAGCATCTTTGGCCAACAGCGCACTGCCGGCCAGCATGATCGCAACGACGGTTCTCACTGCTCCGCCTTCAGAGAGATGGTGTGGCCGTCCCGCGTGTGAATCTCATCGAACACACTTTTGAGCTTTGGGTAAACATCCTTCGGAAACATAAGAATGTTGCCCGCGCCGAAAGTCAGTTCACGCGTTGTAACCAATTCCTTCCCGTCTTTAATCTGGATCAGGAGATTGTACGATCCGGGTTTGCCAAAATCCATCGAACCCGGGTTGTCGGGATTGTCCAAGGCGAAACCGTCCGGCAGGCGGATGGATACGACATCTTTCTCCGACCAGCCGTAAGGAAAGACAACCGCGTACTGACGGTCGGTGGCTGTGAACAACGCAGCAACGCCGCGTTGGAAGTACAAAGGCTGCAACAAAAGCCGCTTGCCGGTGCGCTGCGCATAGTTCGGAAGTTTGACGTGGTAGTGCAACTTCAGGGGATTCTCAGGATCGTCAGCGTTCTCGACTTTTGCTTCCGAAACTTCCGCGTCGGGAAAAACTTTTGTAATCTCTTCCTTGATTCGTTCTTTCCGCCGCTCCTCAGTGTCCGAGACCATCTCGCCGCGGCGCTCGCGGGCAGTGTGTCCAGTGAAGGTCTGGTCAACGTCGCCGTCGGCGGTGCCGTCGTCCAGCAAAGTCAGCGTGGCCGTTCGAACGGTCGCTGACGCAACCGGCGGCGACAAAGGTGATTCGATGAACACGGGGTTCTTAGGGTCGCAAAGCAGCACCTTCATGCCTTCCTCGCGCCAGGTGAGCATTCCGGCGGGCAGCAGGCGCGCGCTGACGTCGAACAGCTTCCATTGGCCGCCGATGTTCACTGCCATGTCGATGCTTCGAAGAAAATATTGGTCGACGAGCTTGGGATCGAATACGACGTCCTCGCGGTCCGCCACCAGGGCCGGCCGGGTTTCCAGGCCGATCGCAGTCGCCAACGAGGCGAACAGCATGTTAAGCTCGTCGGCCGTCCCTACGCCGCTCTTGAGAATTTCCTCCGCGGTGCGAAGGCGCTGCTTGGGCATTTGCTTCAAAACTTTGGCGCGTTCCGCCTCGGTTACCTTGGTTCCATACAGGTCACGCAGATTTTTGCGGACATATCGAATCACCGACAGAACCTTCTCCTCGTCGCTCCCCGCGCCTTCGATCGCCCCGGTGGCGGCCTGCTTGATCTCGCCACTGGACTTCAAAGCCGGTTTGAGGAATTTGTTGTACATCTCCTTGCCGATGTCGTTCCAGTATTTTTCGGGTTCGCGCTTCTTGCCGTCGCTGTAGAAAGCCAGCGCCCAGGGACGAACATTGGGCTCACCCGGCATCATCGGCTCTTCCCGGAAAGCCGGCACGTTCTCCAGCGTGGTGGAATAAAAGTCGTTCAGTTCCCTCTTGAGAGGAGTCGGCGTGCAGTTGAACGGCCACAATGTCATCCGGTACGAAGTATATTCGCCCGACAGGGGCATGACAAAATAAGTAACCTTTTGAATCGGGAACTCGCGCTGAAACTGAATCCGTAGATACAGCGAACCGAGATCGTGGACTATCTCCTTCCAACGATATTCAACAATCGCTCGCGGTTCGACGCCGGGCATCGCAAAGGACGTCGCACGCAGGCGGCTGCGGCCGGCTCTGACCAGATCGCGCTCATAGACGCTGTCCTTCTTTAACTCGATTTCCGTGCCGTCGGCCTTGATAGTGCGGCCATTCACGTACATGATCGACGATCGCTCGCTATGGGGAATGTCGATGGTGGCGGCCTTTTCCTTGCCCTTTTCGTCAAAGATTTTCAGACGCACATAATGATAGAAAACGCGTTGCAGCGCCTCTCCGAAAACCTCGTCACGGATATGTACACGCCAGAACAATGCTTCGACCCCGGCATCTTTGTCGACTACGGGCGCTTTCATGCTGCGCTCCGCGTCGGTGACGGGAAGCCAGGCGACATCGATCGGCACTTCGGCCAGGCACGGCAGGACGCTGGAAACAAGAGTTAAAATGGCCCACTTACTGACAGCAAGATTGGCACGCTTCATATATGGCATCATAATAGCAGTTTTAGCAGGATAAGTTACAGGTTATCGACTAACTGCAACGACATGTTTATATTGGGTTAAATTGCGCAGCCCTGGAACTAATGGTACTTACTTGAGCTGAAGAGACGATCAGATCAAATCGGGCTCGTTCGCGCGCGGCTCTCTCGGCCCGCGCTCCTTCTGCCATAATCTGAGGAACGAAGGAGATGCCCATGTCGATTCGTCCTTTCTTCTTGCTCGGCCTATCGGTGGCCGCGTGCGCGCTCGCTGCAGCCGCGCCGGCATCGCTCACCATCACCAGCCTCTCCGCGCGCCCTGAGTTTGTCAGCGGCGGAGATGTCCTGATCGAAATTAAAACCGCGACGCCGTCGCAAAAAGTGCAAGTGAAGCTCAACGGGCGCGACGTGAGCCACGTGTTCAATCGCGACCTCGGGCGTGGTTCGCTGGTCGGCCTGGTCGAGGGACTGAAGAACGGCGCCAATACGATCACGGCCAAGGCCGGAGGACAAAACGCGCGGCTCCAAGTCACGAATCATCCGATCACGGGACCGATTCTGTCGGGCGAGCATCTGAAACCGTTCGTGTGCGACACCGAGGAATCCGGCCTCGGCGCGCCGCTGGACGCCGATTGCTCGGCCGACGACCAAGATCGAGTATTTCTATAAGTCGAACTCGACGCCCGCCGGCAGCTTCAAGCCGCTGCCCGATCTTACCGGTCCGCGCCCAGCCGACCTGGTCCAGACCACGACCAGCAGCGGCAAATCGGTGCCGTACATTGTGCGCGTCGAGTCCGGCACGATTAACCGCGCGATCTATCACATCGCGATTTTGGACGACCCGGCCAAGCACGAGACCACGCCCTGGTCGCCCAGCGATGCCTGGAACCAGCGCATCATTTATACTTTCGGCGGCGGATGCGGCACCAACTACAACCAGGGCAAAAGTCCGGCGACCGGCGCGTTCTTCGATCCGGCGCTTTCGCGCGGCTATGCGCACATCACCTCCACGCAGAACGTGCTGCAGCAATACTGCAACGACAATCTCTCGGGCGAAGCTCTGATGATGATCAAGGAGCACTTCATCGAACACTACGGCGTTCCGGCCTGGACCATGGGCTTCGGCGGATCGGGCGGATCCATCCAGCAGCTTCTGATCGGACAAGATTTCCCTGGTCTTCTGGATGGACTGCTGCCTAGCCTGACCTTCCCGGACAGCGTCAGCTTGAGTCCTGACGTGAACGAGTGCCGGCTGCTGATCAACTACTTCAAGCGCGATCCCAAGACGTGGACGAAGGACAAGGAGACGGCGGTCGAAGGCTACTCGGCCAACACTTGCGCGGCGTGGGATCGGAGCTTCGCCAACACGATTGTCGCCACCAACTCGCGCGGCTGCGGGATCGCGCCCGAGCTGACTTATGACCCGGTGAAAAATCCCAAGGGCGCGCGCTGCACCATTTGGGACACGAACGTGGCGACCTATGGCCGCGATCCGGCTACTGGCTTCGCGCGCACCCCGATGGACAATGTCGGCGTGCAATATGGCCTCACCGCGCTGAACAGCGGCGCCATTTCGAAACAGGAATTTCTGGATCTGAATCGCAATATCGGCGGGTTCAGCCGCGATGGGATTCCGCAGGCTCAGCGGTCTACCGGCGATCTGGAAGCGATTCGGATGGCGTACCTCGCCGGGCGCATCGACCAGGGCGGCGGCGGACTGGCTTCCGTTCCGATCCTCCATTTCCGGACTTACAATGACGCGCGCGGCGACATCCACGATCATCTCCGCGATTTCGTTGTCCGAGAGCGGCTGCGCAAGGCCAACGGCCGCGTGGACAACCAGGTGATCTGGGTTTTTCCTAGCGATCGTGAACAGGCAGCGAAGGCGAGCGGACTTGCGATCGATACGATGGCAAAGTGGCTGGATGCCCTGATGGCCGACCATTCCAGCGCGCCCATTGCTGACAAGATCGCGCATGCCAAGCCGGCGGCCGCGGTGGACGCGTGCTGGGCCAATGACGGAACGCGCATCGACGAACCAATGACGCTGGATGGCCCCGGCAAATGCCACGATCTGTACCCGGCGCATCGCACGCCGCGACTGGTGGCCGGCACGCCGCTCACCGACGACATCATGAAGTGCCAGCTCAAGCCGGTGTATCCGTCCGACTACAAGGTTACGTTCTCGGCCGCCGAACTCGGCGAGCTGCGGCAGATTTTCCCGGGCGGCGTTTGCGATTACTCGAAGCCCGGCATGATGCAGGAGCCGCTGGCCGGAACCTACCTGGCGTTGCCTTTGCACGCTCCGCCGAACTCGACGTCCACGCGCTAGCATGAGCGTGCGGTTGCGGTGGCGCGTGATTCTGGCATTTGCCACCGTAACTGCGGCGATTCCGTTCTGGGCTCGGGCGCAAACGGACTATTATGTAGACGCGCGCACCTGCGCCACTTGCCACGCGAAGATCTACGAGACATATCAGCGGACCGGAATGGCGCGGTCGTTTTATCGGCCGGCGGCCAAGAACTCCGTCGAAGACTACCGCGTCAACAATCGCTACCATCATGAGGCCTCGGGCACCTACTTCACGATGATTGAGCGCGACGGAAAATTTTATCAGCGCCGCTATCAGATCGGATTCGAGGGCCGCGAGACGAACGTCGACGAAAAACAAGTCGACTACGTCATGGGCTCCGGCAATCACGTGCGGACCTATCTGCATCGCACGGCCGCGGGTGCTTTGTTAGAACTTCCGCTGGCCTGGTATGCCGAAAAGGGCGGCTATTGGGCGATGAATCCGGGCTACGACAAGCCGGATCAACCCAACGCGCGCCGCAAGATCACCTATGAATGCATGTTCTGCCACAACGGATATCCGCGGATCCCGCAAGGGCACGAACAACTCCGGGCCGAGCCGATCTTCACTGGCGCGCTGCCTGAAGGAATCGACTGCCAGCGCTGTCACGGGCCGGGCCGGCGTCACGTCGACGTCGCGGAGACAGCCGGCGCCACTCGAAGACGCGATCCGCGCTGCGATCGTGAATCCCGCGCGCCTCGCTCCGGATCGCCAGATGGAAATTTGCATGCAGTGTCATCTCGAGACCACCAGCTTTCCGTTCCCGCATTCGATTCTGAAGTACGATCGCACGCAGTTCTCCTACCGGCCGGGCGAGCCGCTCGGGGATTTTCTGCTGGCCTTCGATCACGCCTCCGGAGGCCCGAAGGAAGATCGCTTCCAGATCGTGAACTCGGCTTATCGGCTGCGCATGTCCGAGTGCTTCTTAAAAAGCGGCGGCAAGATGCAATGCACAACGTGCCATGACCCGCACGACATCCCACGCGGCGACGCGGGCAGCACGCCACTACAACAGCGTTTGCGTCGAGTGTCACACCGGTGCGTTCCAAGCCGGCGTTACAGCCGGGCGGCACACCAAGTCCGGCGATTGCATCGAGTGCCACATGCCCAAACGCCGAACCGCCGACGTGGTTCACGCCGTCATGACGGATCACTACATCCAGCGCAGGAAGCCGCAAGGCGATCTATTGGCCGATCAGCCCGAGCCGCACGGGCCGGAGATCGTCTATCACGGAGAAGTGGTTCCGTACTATCCGAAGCAATTGGATGCTACGGCGGAAAACGGGCTGTATCTGGCGCTCGCACAGGTTCGCGAAGAGAACAACATCGATCGCGGGATCGAGCAATTCGCCGTGGCGGTCAAGCGACTCAAGCCCGAGCGCCCGGAGTTCTACGTCGAGCTCGCCGACGCGTATGTGAAGCGCGGCCAGTCCGCTAATGCGATCCCGTTGTACCAGGAAGCAGTCAAACGTAGGCCGGATTCGCTGGCCGGATGGATCGGACTCGGCAACGCGTTCGAACAGGCACGCCAGGAGTCGAGCGCCATCACAGCGTTCCGTCGCGCAACGGAACTGGACCCGGCCTCCGCGGCGTCGTGGCAAAAACTCGGCGAGGTTTACGTGAAGCAACGCCAGACCGCCGAGGCTGCAACGGCTCTCGAAAAGGCGATCGCGCTTGATCCGGAAATCCCGGAATCGCACTATGCCTTGGCCACGCTGCGCGCGCAGGCGGGCGGCGACCTCGCGAGCGCCGAGGCATCGTTCCGCGAAGCCATTCGATTGCAGCCGGACTATGCGCAGGCGCACATGAATCTCGCGATTCTGCTGTTCCAACGGAGTCGCCCCGCCGAAGCCGACTACGAGTTTCGAACCGCCATCCGATTAAAGCCCGACTACGCCCTCGCGCACCTCAACTACGGTCTCATGCTCAAGGCGCAGAATCGGATCGAGGACGCTCGCCGGCAGCTTAGCCAAGCGGCTAGCGGCTCGGATCCGGCCGTTCGCGCAAGCGCGCAGCGAGCGCTCTCTGATCTAGTCGCTAAGTGATTCCCGCCAGCCGTTCGCTCTCTTGCCAGAGGCGCCCAGCCGCATCGTCATCCTGGGCAGCGCGCGTCGGCGTTGTGATCCGGCACTTGTAGAAGTACTCGCCGCTCACGGTAGTTACGTCATCGGAAGACGCCAAGTACTCCAGCGTCTTTGCTCCCTGCTCTGGAGAGATGGCAAGAACCTTCGCCATCCGGACAAGAAAGGGGAATGCACCGCCGCTTTGATCGCCGAAGCGAGTAGCGACAAAGCCCGGATGCAGACTGTTCGCCGTGACCCCGCTCCCGGCGAGTCGGCGCGCCAGTTCCCGCGTGAAGAGGATATTGCAAAGCTTGGACCGCCCGTAGACCCCAAAACCGAAATAGTTCCGTTCCGATTGCAGGTCCGCCAAGTCGAGCCTGGCTCGCCGGTGCGCATCGGAGGAGGTGTTGACCACTCGCGCGGGCGCGGACGCCAGAAGCCGGTCCCGCAAGCACTCCGTCAATACGAAATAGGACATGTGGTTGAGCGCGAAGGTCCGCTCCAGCCCGTCTTCGGTCAGCGCGCGGTGGCTGAAGAGCGCGCCGGCATTGTTGATGAGCACGTCGATGCGCGGCTCGGCGGCTGCGATCTCCGCGCCCACGCGCTTCATTTCCGCTAGGCGCGACAGGTCGGCATAGTGAGCGGCGTGTGCGACACCCGGCGCCAGCTCGCGCAACCGTGCCAACTCCGCCTCGCCACGCGACCGATCCCGCGCCACCAGCACGATCCGCGCCCCCATGCCCGCCAGCTTCTCCGCCGCCACTTTGCCGATCCCTGAAGTCGCGCCCGTGATGACAACCGTTTTACCTTGCATGGATCTTAGTCTACGCTCAGTGGCTCACTCGGAAGCGTACCGGCGACGCCGCCAAACTATTCCCTGTGATACCCTCGACAAATCGCTGGCATTTTACAGAGGAGGCTTCGCGACCATGCCACACACTCCGCGACTGACTCACTTGACTGCGACGGCTCCCGTGTTATTCAAGCGGAGCGCTGTCACCTTCAAGAAGATTTACAGCGAATTTCCCTGGCTTTCTTTCGCGATGCTGCTGGTGGTTGCCGTCGCGGGTCTGGCTGGAGACAGCGACTCGCCCGCCATCACCTTCGTCCACGCCACAGACCCGCACTTGTTTGTGAAGAACAAGGACGCCACCGGCGCCAAGCAAGAGGATCTCAACCAGAAGGCGATAACTGCCATGCTTCAGCGCCTGCAAGGATTCTCCGGCGCCAGCCATGCTCCGGCCTTTCTGGTTTTGACCGGCGATCTCGGCGTAGATCCCTGCGACATTCCAAAGACCGCGTGGGCCGCGGACAAGAAGCCCACCTCCAAAGAATGCGTCGATTCCGTCGATGACTCCAGCAAGCGCGCCGACCAGATTCAGAAGACTTCGCAGGCACTAGGATCCAGCCCACTCAAGCAAATCTACCTCGTGGCGGGCAACAATGACGTCGCCAATGAAGATCCCGACGACGTATCGCTCGGCTACTTCAATCAATTCATCGACGACCTGCAGAAGAAAATCGACCAGGGCAAGACCGGCGTGCAACTGCACAATCTCACCGCCTGCTATGCCACCACTGGCGGCGCTTCGTCGTGCTACGCCGATATTCCCAATTCTTCATACCGCCTGATCGGATTTCCATCTTATTCGTTCAAAAACGAGGGCGGCAAGTCCACGAACAATGACGCCCAGGCCAAGCAGGTGGAGACATTCCGTTCATTGCTGGAGCAGGCCCGCCAAGCCGGTAAACAGGTGCTCATCCTCACGCACATCCCGGACACCGATGATCCTTTCACCATCGCGCAGGACCGTTATACCGCCAAGGCTCCGGCGCCAAACAACGATAAAGATCCGAAGAATCCCCGCTCCCCGTGGTCGGCCTGGAACGTCACCACGTCGATTCTGACCGTGTGGAAGGAAGCGCTTGAGTCCGATACGGTGGTGGCCGTTCTAGCTGGGCATCTGCACGATTCTCACAAGGAGATCTACCGGCCTCCTTACTCTTGGTCGAGCCTTGGCGATGCCCGAGTCGGATTCCGCAAGCTGTTCCTGGCCCCGCCGCTGGCTGTAAAAAACCAGGACAATACTCCGATCCAAGCGCGCGGCTTCTCTTTGGTGACGCTGGCGCCCCATCACATCGAAACTCTGCTCTATTGGTACAACTCAGAGACCCGCGAATTCACACCGGATCCGCCTGCCGAACATGCGCATCGGAACAGAAGCTGGTGGCGATCGCCTTTCTTCCTTTCCTGGATGTGGGGGCTCGATCAGTCCGACAGCCTGCTGATCCGCCTCGCGATTCTCCTGATCGCCTTGCTGACTGCCTACCTTACCGTCGTGGCCATCTGGAACATCCCTCCGGCCGAGAACCCGCTCGCCGCGAAACCAGCCGATAAGTCCGCCGGCGCCACTTCCAGTGCTTCGCCATTCGCCACCGACTTCGGAAAAACAGTGATAGCAGGGCTCAGCGGTCTGGCAGTTGTCGAAGTGGCCAAGTCCCTTGGCGGCGATCAAGCGTCACCCGGAAGCCGCTGGTTCTATATCGTCTGGTTTGTCTTCTTCTTCTTTGTAATGCTTTTTGGACTTAGTCTCGTCCGTGCGCTAGCCGAGGGCCTGCGCGCGGTGGTCGCGATTCCCCGGTATGCACTGAGCCGTCCCGCGAGTCCGCATGTTCGCGGCGCCTCCACGCGAGCGCTCTCCTGGTTGGGTTATTGGTTCTTGCGAATCGTCCATTGGATCTTCTCTCTAAAAGTCCCCTTCCTCACCGTCTTCGACACCTTCATCAATCTGGTCCAAGGTAGGAACCAGACCATGACGCGCGTCTTTGCTGACGAACTAGTCGAGCAGCAGCGCAATGTGGTGAGAGTCACTGACTCGATACGGAAAGACTTGACCAAGCGCATCGAGAAGGAGCTGGGTCCCACGGCTTTAGATGGCCCCGCACCAGTGCGGATCAACATCAGCGTCCTTTCGGCTGACGGTTCCAATGTGTTCTACATCTCGCGAAGCACCGGAAGCGCCCGTCACAGCTTTCCCAAGCGTTCCGTGGCATGGGTTTCGGTTTTCACGGGAACGATACGGTGGTTCAAGAAATCGTTCCGCGAACTTCCCGACCACAGCTTTGACCGAATCGTGCTGTTCGACAATCAAGGCGGAGTAATTGCGGACGCGGAGAAGAAGATCCTGTTGGCTTCCTACTACCAAGATCGCGCAGACGACTACGAGGCGTTTGTGATTTTTCCGGTTCCGTGGCCGCATCGCGGAGCTGGCAGCGACTACGTAAAGGGAGCAATCCACATCTCTTTCCGGCGGCAGCCAGATTTTGAGACAATTTGGTCGGCTCCTGAACTGAAACCTCCAGAAGGTGGCAGCCCGAACGAGCTGGTCTACACGCAGGCGAACGTCATGCTGGAGGTGGAAGGTTGCCAGAAACCCGAAGTCAGAGTCGCGCTGACAAATTCCATCTCCATCCTCGGTGAAATGCTGCGCCGCTTCAATGAAGTCATCTTCAAAAACTATATCGAGCCGAACCAGAGCGACTGATTCCCGGTTGACCAGCGCTCGCCTCCGGCGGTACACTGGTTTCGCTTAATCTTCGCCTCGCTCGCAGGCGCTGCGACGTGCACCATGCCCCCTGATCTAACCAAACTGAATGGCGCCGCCACCCTGTCCAACCATGCATCGGCTGTCCTGGAAAAGCGGTTTCTTCTCCGCGACGAACAGGGGCACGTCGTCGAAGACGCTGCCGGAATGTTCCAGCGCGTTGCGCGAGCCATCGCAGCGCCCGACGATACTTACGGCGACTTCAAGCGCGGGGAGTCCGAGGAAATTTTCTACCACCTTCTCTCCTCGCTACAGTTCCTGCCCAACTCGCCCACGCTCATGAACGCCGGCACGCCGCGCGGCCAGTTGGCGGGCTGTTTCGTTCTGCCCGTGCACGATTCCATGGAATCGATCTACGGCACTCTGCGCGACGCAGCCCTCATCCAAAAAAGCGGCGGCGGAACCGGCTTCTCGTTCTCGCAGCTTCGGCCCCGAGGCGACTACATTCGATCCAGCCGCGGAATCTCGAGCGGCCCGGTCTCGTTCATGCGCCTCTACGACTACTCCACCCAGATCACGCGCCTGGGCGGAACACGCGCGGGGGCCAACATGGCGGTGCTCAGGCACGACCATCCGGATATCCGCGAATTCATCGGCGCTAAGCGAGATTCCGAGAGCCTTACTTCTTTCAATATCTCCGTGATGGCCACGGATGAGTTCATGCACGCGGTCGAACGCGGCGGCGACATCCCGTTGACCTTCCCCTCGGCGGGGCACTCCGGCCCGCGCGGCGCGACCAACGCGAAAATATTGTTCGACGAGATCGTGTCGAACGCGTGGGAAACCGGCGATCCGGGCCTGCTTTTCTACGACCGAATCAATGCCGCCAACCCCACGCCGCACCTCGGTCCTATTGAAGCCACCAACCCGTGCGGCGAGCAACCACTGCTGCCCTATGAATCGTGCAACCTGGGATCCATCAATGTGTCCAGACTTGCCCGGGCCGGTGCGATCGACTATGTGGAGCTGCGAGAGATTGTCGGACACGCCGTCCACTTTCTGGACAACGTGCTGGACGTCAACTGCTACCCGGTTGATGCCGTTCGCGAAGTCACGCTCGCAAACCGCAAGATCGGCCTGGGAGTGATGGGATTCGCCGACCTGCTGGTGGAGTTGGGCGTGCCGTACGCTTCGAACACAGCGGTTACCATCGCCTCAGAGCTGATGGGCTTCATCCAGCGCGAGGCCCGCGCCGCCTCGGTCAATCTGGCTCACACGCGCGGCGCCTTTCCTTCCTTCGGTAATGCCGGCTTGACGGATGGCCAGCCGCTTCGGCGCAACGCCTGCGTGACGTCCATCGCTCCCACCGGCACCATCAGCCTGCTGGCCGATTGTTCGAGCGGTATCGAACCGTTCTTCGCTCTCAGCTATCGGCGCGAAGTCATCGGCTCCACCAAGACCATCGATGTGCATCGGGCGCTCGTTCGATTGCTCTCCTCCGAGGTCGCGCAGCCGGAGTCGCTGCTCAGTTACGTCCGCGCAACCGGCCGTCTGGACGTACCGTCGGCTCCTCCGCACTTGCGTGAACTCTTCGCCACGGCGCACGAGATCGCACCGGAATGGCACGTCAAGATGCAAGCGGCATTCCAGCGCCACACCGACACCGCGGTCAGCAAGACCATCAATCTACGAAACAGCTCGCGTCCTGAAGACGTGGACCAGGCGTTTCGGCTCGCCTTTACGTCGGGCTGCAAGGGCGTCACGGTTTTTCGCGATGGCTGCAAAGCGCACCAGGTCCTGCGCGCCGGCCAGGACGCCGAGCATTGTCCCGAATGCGGCGAGCCGTTGCTGATGCAGGGTGGCTGCCGCAATTGTCCCGCCTGCGGTTATAGCGTTTGCACCATATGATAAGAGTTGAGGCGAGATGTGTTCTCTTATGAGTTTCTACAGCCCTAGCGATTCCAAGTTCGACCGGCACTACCGCGACGAAGTGGACATGGTGTTTTCCGCGATCGATTGTGCGCTCCACCGGGGCCACGTGATCTATGGAAGCAGCGAGTTGACTACGGGTTTGCGGCTCTACGAGGAACTGCGCCGCCGAAAGTTGCGGACCACCTCGGAACTTAAGCAAGAGTTGGGCCAGGACTGGTATCAGGCAAATATTTTCGATGCGAACGTCGCTTCCGCCATTGAATTCGCCGAAGCCGTTCGCTCCACTCTCCGTGACAGCACCATTGTGATCACGCCCGCTCCGTTCACCGCGCCTGGCTGGTCGCAGCCGGAATACCTGGCGTTTTGGGAAATGCTGCTGCGCACTCGCATCAAGTCCGTGTGGTTCAATCTCAACTGGCAATTCAGCAACGGGTGCACGTTCGAGTTTGCCGTGGCCCTCGACGCAGGCCTCCCGACCCTCGACCATACCGGGCCAATCTCCCGTGAATCCGGTGTTGAACTAATCGCGGCCGCCGTCCGTTGGCTGGACCAACATGGAATCGATTCCTCAAAGCTCGCCGGAAACCTGGCGCTCGCGCAGGCGGCTGCCCGCGAGTCACGAGAGGGAACGCCGGCAGTCAGATAGATCCACGTTCGGGTTCCTGAACACTCGTTAAGGAAATCTTCAGGAAAACGTCAGTGGACCTTGCGGCTGCCGCTCTGTATAACTGCAGAGGGAGTAGCTTCCGCGAGCGTGAACCGGCGCCTGATCCTGACTGTGGCTTTGTCGCTCGCTGCAGGCGTGGCCCTGCGAGCCCAGCAGCAGCCGACGACTCGCCCCGCGGAGTTAACGCTCGCACAAGCGGTCGAGGCGGCGCTTCGCAACTATCCTTCCGTTCAGGTCTCCGAGGAACAGATCAACGCAGCCGCGGCGGGCATTCAACTCGCGCGCACTGCGTATCTGCCGCGCATCGACGCACTGGCGCAAGTCAATCGCGCCACCAGAAACAACGTCTTCGGCTTGCTGCTGCCGCAAAGCGTGATCCCCTCGATATCCGGTCCCGTGCTCGGGACCAACACGTTCGGAACCGCCTGGGGCAGCGCGCTCGGAGTTTTGGTGACCTGGGAGCCGTTCGATTTTGGACAGCGCCGCGAAAACGTTGCGGCAGCGGCGGCGGCGCGACACGTGTCGGAAGCCACGCTCAAGCGCACTCAGTTCGAAGTCTCGGTTGCAGCCGCGGACGCTTATGTCACTTTAGTCGCCGCGCAGGAGACCGTTCGTGCAGCGCAAGCCGGCGTGGATCGAGCCGATGTTGTTTCGCGAACCATCGGCGCGCTGGTGAACGCGCAGCTGCGGCCCGGCGCGGACGCGTCACGAGCGGAAGCTGAATCGGCTGCGGCTCGCACGCTCTTGATCCAGGCCCGGCAGGCAGTCGAAATTGCGCGCGCAAATGTCTCGCAATTCGTAGATCTGCCTCCGGCGCAAATCGCGGTGGCGGCGCCCAAGCTGCTCGAGTTGCCGCCGGATCGAACGGTGTCGCCCTTGGACACGGCCGCGAATCCGATCGCGCTCGAACAGACCGCCGTCATCGAACAGCTCAAGACGCAGCTCAAGATCCTGGAGCGGTCGTATTTTCCACGCTTTTTCGCGCAAGCTTCCACCTACGCGCGCGGAACCGGTGCGGAGATCAACGGGCACAACCTGGGCGGACTCAACGGACTCGCTCCCACGATTCAGAACTCCGCGATCGGGTTCACCGTGACCTTTCCCGTGCTCGATCTGCCGTCGATTCGCGCGCGCGAGTCGGCCCAATCCGCGACCATTCGCGCCGAGACGGCCCGGAGTCGGCAAATCGCAACCGATCTGACAGCGCGCTGGAACCGAGCGGTCGCGACCTTAGGAGGAGCTCGTAACGTCGCCGCCAACACACCCGTCCAGGTTACGGCCGCCCGCGCAGCTACCACGCAGGCGACGGCGCGTTATCAAGCGGGACTCGGCAACATCGACGCGGTCGCGGAGGCCCAGCGGCTGCTCACGCAATCCGAGATCGACGACGCGCTGGCCCGTCTCAATGTCTGGCGCGGACTGCTCGGCGTAGCTGCCGCCGCCGGAGACATTCAACCCTTCGTAGCCGAGGCAAGCCAGTGAGGCAAAGAACATGCGTCTCGTACTAGCCGCACTCACTCGACCGATCACCATCGTCGTCGCTTTGGTTTCGATCGCTCTGTGCGCCTATCTTGCGCTGCAGCGAATGCCGGTGGACATCTTTCCCAAAGTCGGCGATCCGGCCATCTACGTCGCGCAGCCATATGGCGGCATGGACCCCGCGCAGATGGAAGGCTACCTGACTTACTACTTCGAGTATCACTTCCTCTACATCACGGGAATCGATCACGTCGAAAGCAAGAGCATTCAGGGCGCGACGCTAATGAAGCTGACCTTCCACGAGGGCACGGACATGAACCAGGCGATGGCCGAGACTATCGGCTATGTGAACCGCGCGCGCTCGTTCATGCCGCCTGGAACCGTGCCGCCGTTTGTGACGCGCTTCGACGCGGGCAGCGTAGCGGTCGGCCAACTTGTCTTCAGCAGCACGAATCGCACGCAGGGCGAGCTACAGGATTTCGCCATCAATCGCGTCCGGCCGCTGTTTGCGACGCTCCCCGGCGTTTCGGCGCCGCCTCCGTTTGGCGGGAACCAGAGAACCATCGTCATCACGCTCGATCCCGACAAGCTGCAGCAGTATCGCATCTCGCCCGACGAAGCCATCGCAGCCGTCAGCAAGGCCAGCCTGGTGATGCCGTCCGGTAACATGTGGACCGGCAAGATCAATCGCATCGCCCGGACCAACGCGGCGCTGGGCGGGGATCTCTCGGAGTTGCTGAGCACGCCGATCCGCCCCGTTTCGGGTACCACGATCTACTTGCGCGACATCGGAACTATCGAAAGCGGAACCGACCTCGTCACCGCGTATGCGCACGTTAACGGAAAGCGAACTGTGTACATTCCGGTGACCAAGCGCTCCGACGCCTCGACGCTGGCGGTGATCAATGCCGTCAAGGCCGCGCTGCCAAAGTTCAAGAACGCGGTGCCCGAGGACGTCGACGTGCGCCTGGAGTTCGACCAGTCGCCTACCGTGACCAACTCCATTCGCAACCTGGTTATCGAAGGACTGCTTGGCGCATTCCTCACAGGCCTGATGGTGCTGATCTTCCTGCGCGATTGGCGCAGCGCACTGATCGTGGTGATGAATATTCCGTTTGCGCTGCTCGCCGCCGTGGTTTTCCTGTGGGCTACCGGCCAGTCCATCAACATCATGACGCTGGGCGGGCTGGCGCTGGCGGTGGGAGTGCTGGTGGACGAAGCCACGGTGTCGATCGAAAATATTCATACCGAACTGCGGCCGGGCGTCTCGCGGGCTCGCGCGGTTCTCGAGGCCACCCGGCAAACTGCACTGGCGCGGCTGCTGGCCATGCTCTGCATTCTCGCCGTCTTCGTTCCATCCTTCTTTATGGTCGGCGTGAGCCGGCAGCTTTTTGTGCCGCTGTCCCTGGCCGTCGGATTCTCGATGATTGCGTCCTACCTGCTATCCAGCAGCCTGGTCCCGGTATTTTCCACCTGGCTGCTGAGGGAATCGCAGGGTGGCGAGAGGCGTGGATTCTTCGACTGGCTGCGCTCGCTCTACTCGGGCTATCTCGGTTTCGTGTTGCGATTGCGCTGGCCCCTGGTGCTGGCGTATCTGGCCACCTCCATCGGGCTGATCTATGTGCTGGCGCCCCGCATGGGGACCGAGATTTTTCCCGATTCCAACTCCGCGCTCTTCCGCCTCCGACTGCGCGCTCCCGCCGGCACGCGTGTTGAAGAAACCGAACGCATCGTTCTGCGGGCGCTCGACGTGATCCAGCGCGAAGCCGGCGAGGGCAACGTCCAGATCACCAGCGATTTCGTCGGCATCATTCCCTCCAGCTACCCGGTGGATCTCATTCACCTGTTCACCAGCGGTCCGCAGGAGGCGATCATCCAAGTGGCCTTGAAGCCCGACGCTCCACGAGGCGAGGAGCTGCGCGAACGATTGCGCAAGAGCCTGCGCGACGCGCTGCCGTCCGTCCGGTTTTCTTTTGAAGCCGGCGACATCGTGGGGCAGGTGATGAGCTTAGGATCGCCGACGCCGGTGGAAGTGGCGGTGCTCGGCGGCAATCTTCAGCAGATCTACGCGTTCGCGCAGAAGGTCGAGGCGCAGCTCGCACCGCTGTCTTTTCTGCGCGATCTTCAGTTCGCCCAGGACATCAACTACCCGACGCTGGACATCAATATCAACCGCGAACGCGCCGGCCAGTTTGGTTTGACCATGGCCGACGTGGTCCGCTCCGTCGTGCCCGCGACATCGTCGTCGCGATTCACGCAGCCGAACTACTGGCGCGATCCGAACTCCGGCAACGCTTTCCAGATCCAAGTGGAACTACCACAGCACCGGATGCAAAGCCTCGAAGAGTTGGGCGATCTTCCCGTCATGCTCGGCGGCCGCACAGATACGGTGCTCACCGATGTCGCGCAGCTCAAGCTCGGAACCATGCCGGGTTTAATGGAGCGCTACAACGGCCAGCGCGTCATCAGCCTGACGGCGAACGTGCATGGAATCACGCTGGGCGAGGCGGCAAAACAGTTGAACACCGCCGTCGCTCGCGCCGGAACGCCGCCGAGGGGCGTGACCGTAACACTCCGCGGACAAATTCCGCCGCTGGAACAAACCATTTCCGGATTACAGACCGGACTGCTGCTGGCCATCCTCGTGATCTTTCTGCTACTGGCCGCGAACTTTCAATCCATCCGCTTGTCGCTGTCCATCATTCTGACGATCCCGGCGGTGCTATGCGGCGTGCTGCTCACGCTCCGGTTCACCGGAACGACGTTGAACATTCAATCTTTCATGGGCGCGATTATGGCGATCGGAATCGCGGTGGCCAATTCGATTCTGCTGGTTTCGTTCGCCGAGCGCTTCCGCCACGAAGGCCGGCCATTGCTCGAGGCCGCGCGGGAAGGCGCCGGCAGCCGGTTGCGGGCAATTCTGATGACTGCGGCAGCCATGATCTTCGGTATGCTGCCGATGGCCATCGGGATCGGCGAGGGCGGAGCGCAGGCCGCGCCTCTGGGCCGGGCCGTGGTCGGCGGCCTGATCGTATCGACGTTCGCCACGCTCACTATCCTGCCGTCCATCTATGCAATCCTGCAGCGGCGAGCTTCCACCGCCTCCGCTTCACTCAATCCGCTGGATCCCACGAGCCGATACTATGATGCGCAGTAAGAGCAATCTCGTTTTCCTAATTTGGATTTCCACGTTCGCGCCCCTCGCCTGGCCGCAAGCCGGCGAGCTGGTTCCGGTGGTATCGAGGCAGGCGTCGCGGATGGCCGGCCTGCCCGGCGAATTTCAGCCGTTCCTCAGCGTGTCGCTGCACGCCAAGGTGCCCGGTTACCTCGAGCGAATCCTGGTGGACCGCGGCAGCGTCGTGAAAGAAGGCCAGCTTCTCGCGGAACTGAGCGCGCCGGAGATGACCGCGCGAATCGCCGAGGCTGAGTCCAAGGTGCAGGCCGCCGAAGCGGAGCGGGCCCAGGCCCAGGCGCAACTCGCCGCCGCCGCGAGCACATACGATCGAATGAAGAAAGCTGCAGAAACGCCCGGAGCGATCGCCGGCAACGAGCTGATCCAAGCCGAAGCCCAGGTGGACGCCGCCAAGGCCCTGGTCAATTCACGTCAACAGGCCAGCATTGCCGCCCAGGCGTCCGTCAAAGCCGAACAGGATTTGCAGTCCTACCTTCGAATCACCGCGCCTTTCGACGGCGTTGTCACCGAACGCCTGGTGCATCCGGGAGCGCTGGTAGGACCGGGCGCGGATCCGGTGCTCGTTACCATCCAGCAAATCACCCGGCTCCGACTCGTGGTTGCGGTGCCCGAAGAGTATGTGGGCGCAATCGCGGAAGGCGGCAAAGTTGCGTTTCAGGTTCCCGCATATCCTGAGCGAACGTACGCGGGAACCATAGCACGCATCTCGCACGTGCTCGACAAAGGCACAAGAACTATGCCGGTGGAGTTGGACGTCGCGAACACGGACGGATCGCTCGCACCCGGCATGTACGCCACTGTCAAATGGCCAGTGCGGCGATCGCGCCCGTCAATGTTCGTTCCCAAGACCAGCGTGGTCACCACTACCGAGCGCATCTTCGTCATCCGCGACAAAGATGGACGCGCCGAGTGGGTGGATGTCCGCAAAGGCGCCGCCGAGGGCGATCTCATCGAGGTTATGGGCGACCTGAAGCCCGGCGACCTGGTGGTCCGCCGCGCGACCGACGAAATCCGCCAGGGCGCTAAGCTCGACACCAGCCGCTAGCCGCCGATGCGAGAAGCGCGAGAATAGTAACCAGGTTTGACATGGGCACATCGGGTGCGGCGATCCAGGCCAAAGGCGCGTTGCGAATTCTCGTGATCGAGGATGAACGCAAGGTCGCCAATGCGATCCAGCAGGGTCTCGAAGCCGATTCCTATTCGGTCGCGGTCGCCCACACCGGCGAGGACGGATTTTTTCTGGCGAACGCCGAGCATTTCGACCTGATCGTATTGGACGTGATGCTGCCGGCGCGGAGTGGCCTCGAGATCCTCTCGGCCATGCGGAAACAGGGGCACAAGATTCCTGTGCTCCTGCTCACTGCGCGCGATGCCGTCGAGGATCGCGTCTCCGGATTGGACGCGGGCGCCGATGATTACCTGGTGAAACCGTTCGCCTTCCCGGAACTGCTGGCTCGTGTGCGAGCACTGCTGCGGCGGGGCAAGCCGGAAACGGTGTCTACCTTGCGGTTGCACGATCTCGAAATGGATCTGATCGCGCGCGTTGTGAATCGCGGCGCCCGCCCCATCGATCTGACGGCCCGAGAGTTTGAGCTGCTCGAGTATTTCCTGCGGCATCCAGGTCAGGTTGTTTCCCGCGAGATGCTCGCGCGTGACATCTGGAAAGAGCAGGTACGCCACACGCCGCTCGACAACGTGATGGATGTGCACATGGTGCGCCTCCGCCGCAAGATCGACGAAGGATTCTCAGTCAAGCTACTGCACACGGTGCGCGGCGTCGGATTCGCATTGAAGGCCGAACGTTCATGAGAATTCGCTGGCCCCGGCACGTCCGCACGCGACTCACGCTTTGGTATGTGGCCGTCCTGGCCGGTGTGCTGCTGTTGTACGGCGCCAGCACTTGCGCCATCGTGCTGTTCCAATTGCGGACTCAACTGGATCACTTCGCGATCGAAGACCTGGAAACGGTGGAGGGCCTGCTCGCTTTCGATTCAGGCGGCAAGCTCGGCCTGCGCAGCGACTATCACGATCATCCCTACCCGGCCGACATGCAGCAGCGCTTTCTGGAGGTCCGCTCGAGCAACGGGGCCGTGCTCTACCGCAGCGAGCGTCTCG
This sequence comes from Terriglobia bacterium, assembly GCA_963792065.1. Classification (GTDB taxonomy): domain Bacteria; phylum Acidobacteriota; class Terriglobia; order Bryobacterales; family Bryobacteraceae; genus Palsa-89. The sequence continues at coordinate 289,602 of CAWBUU010000002.1, read as the reverse complement.
GCGACCGCGCGCTCGGCGGGAAACCCGAAGCTGATGAAGGCGTCGACTCTTACTCACCACGTTCGATTCGTTTGCCGGACGGCGCGCGGGTCCGGCTGATCAGCAAGCGGCACCTGCTGGATGGCCGGCCGACTCTGATCCGACTCGGATTCAGCGAAGATCCCATGTGGCAGCGCTTCTGGCAGCTCGCGTTCGGCCTGATCGTCGGCTTGCCCGTGGCCCTGGCACTCGCAGGATTCGGCGGTTACTTTCTCGCGCGGCGCGCGCTGAGTCCGGTGGAACGGATGGCTCGGCGCGCCCGCGAAATCAGCGCGGAGAGCTTGGGCGCCCGCATCGACGTCGAGAATCCGCGGGACGAACTCGGCATTCTGGCGCAAGCCTTCAACGATACGCTTTCGCGCCTGGAACGGTCTTTCGAACAACTGAAGCGTTTCACCACGGATGCGTCGCATGAACTCCGCACGCCACTCACCGCGATTCGAAGCGTCGGTGAGGTTGGACTCCAGAAGGGCGGCGCGAGCGACCAATATCGCGACGTCATCGCCAGCATGCTCGAAGAAGCCGAGCGGTTGAGCCGCCTGGTGGAGAGCCTGCTCACCATCTCGCGCGCGGATTCCGGACAGATTCGTCTGGAGTTGGCGGCGATGCCTGTCTTCGCGCTGGTCGAGGAAGTCATGCTTCTGCTCGAAGTACTCGCCGAAGAGAAAGGCCAGACCTTGTCGCTTCAGGGCGACGATTCCATTCAGGTAACCGCGGACGCCGTGATCCTGCGACAGGTGGTGATCAACCTCCTGGACAACGCGATCAAGTATTCGCCTCGCGGCGGCCGCATCGCCATTCGCGTATCGCGCCGGGACTCTGCTACCGCCTGCATCGAAGTAGAAGACACCGGCCCCGGAATCGCGCCCGAACATCAAGCGAAAGTGTTCGACCGCTTCTATCGCATCGACGAAGGCCGTTCGCGCGAAGCCGGAGGCGCGGGCCTTGGTCTCGCGATTGCCAAGTGGGGCGCCGAAGCGCACGGCGGACGTCTGGAGCTCGAGTCCACCACCAGCGGGTGCACCTTCCGTCTGTTGCTGCCTGCTTCAGCCGGCGCTGCACAAACTTCGACGCCTGCGCGTACCCACACCGCGGCCGGGGTGCGATAGCGCTCTGGACTATTCTTGGATCGACTCGAGGTACTCCGCGAGCTTCTTGAACTGATCGTTGGCGCGCTCTTGATCCGCCGCGTTCTTGGGATGGAACAAGTCACCCCAGATGGGCATCTCACGCGAACCATGCGCGCTGATGTTCACTTCGCCGCCCACAATCTTCTTGACGTAGTCAGCCGGGAAGGTTCCACCGCTTCTCTTGGCGAGCGTAGTCAAATCAGACGGCGCCACCCAGAGCGAACCCACCGCCGGGCCGTTGCCCTTGGCGTCCTCACCGTGACATGCGCCGCACCGCTCCACGTAGATGGCCTGCCCGCTTAGGCCAGTGGCTGGATTCTTTTTCGCTCCGATACTTGGAACCAACAAAATCGCGAGGCCAACAGGAACCACTACTCTGCAAAGGGAAATGCCGATTCTGGACATGTTATCGCTCCTTCGTCCGGTCCGATAACAGACCGAGGCTTCCTGAATCTCAATGGTTTTGTTGCAATTGACAAGCCAGGATGTCTACTGGCCCTTTTCTCATGAATCTCCGAGTGCCGGCAACATCCGGCTCCACGCACTCGCGCCGGCAAGCAGTCCAAGAGTGATAGCACGCAGCCAATCTTCCGATTTGGATGCGCCTCGTCGCGCTTTAGCGCCGTTCTGGACGCCTCAGGGATCGTGTGTTATTTGGTGCGGAGAGGGGGACTTGAACCCCCACGAGATTTCTCCCGCTAGCACCTCAAGGTAAAACATGTGTTTTCATGGGTTTTCGTGGGTAGTCAACGCGTTGATTCCACAGAAAACGACTGTCGCTGACTATCAGCGGTTTTCGGTGCGATGGGCACAGCGTGGGCACAGTTTCCGGTCACTGCTGAAAGCAATCAACACGGGAAGTGAGCATTAGCTCGACGGTCTTGTCTCTTCCGGTAAAACTCGGGCGGGACGTGGGATACGTCGCATGGTAGAAGCCCGACCCTATACCGTACTTCTCCTTCAATTTCTCAATCAGCCAGTCAGCCTGAGCGATACCCTTGATTTCTCCAATCGCCTCCGGTCCCTGGTAGATAATCCAAAAACCATCACCCGCCCGCCGCATACCTCATAAATACCGCGAGATTGCGTAACCGACTGTTTGCGGCAACGATCTACTTGGCGGGATTTGCCCTCAAATACGAGAGCGCGAAGCCGTCGATCCATGCGGTCAGTTGCTTTAACGCCCGCTCCTCGAAGGGACCCGCCGTCAGCTTGACACCATCGTCATCGATCACTTCGCCGAAGGCTTTGGAGGGAACGCTTTCCGATCTCCCAGACCGAAAAACCTCTCGATACCCAACCTTCAGGTATACGGCACAAAGGACACTGGGGTCCGGGAGGACCAGACCCTTAGCGCAGTCGGCTCGAACCATCACGCCCAATCTCCCGCAATTGGCCAATCCTCCATCGCATGAGGCTACGATGGGTATCCCATTCCTACGGAGGACCAATTCCGCAGCATCTCGAACAGATTCGCTAGTCAAGCTCGTCTCGGTCCCGTTCACGACTACCATACCGACAATGGCGATTCCCGGCTTTCCCTGCAAGATCGTCTGCGTCTGTTGCTCTAACACACGCCGTGCCTGAGCGTTCATGGCATCCATTTGCGAATCGGATGCGCCAGTCGGTATGGCTTGAGCACTTGCCGAAACAGCGGAAAACAGAAGTGGCAATGCCGCAATGATCCGGCAGTTCGTTTTCATTTTCACAGTATGGCAGAAGCGAAAGCTCGCATTTTCGGCGTCCGCCGTCGTTTCGAATTGGGGCGGTTTGCCGCGTGCGCGTCCGCTCTGCGCCCAGTGTCACCATGTTTCGAGAAATCGCGTCGGCATCCACGCGGTACGCCAAACGGGGGTGGGTGCAAAGGGGGGACACACCCCCATCGGCGCGGGACTTCGCTAGAACAGCGAAAAGAGGGAGGCGAAATCGGCTGTAGATGGCTGAGAATGGAGCGGAGAGGCGGCAAGGTTCAATCACGAGGGGACAGGGGATACTGAGTGTCCCCCAGAGCACTAGGCGGCTTCATGGAGCCGATTTTCGCTCACATCTTTGACGGTCTGAGCGAACGATTGCCCGTGCCGTTTTGTTGGGACGCTTTCCGCGTTCAACACATCGGCTATTCTTCGGAACGTCCATACATTCGCGCGGTACAAGCGCATACGGCCAATAATGGCTTGCTCACCTGCGGTAGGCACTAGGCTTGCGCCGTCTCGTTTTGTTGTCCGATCAATTGACAGCATGAAATTCGGATACGCCCGCGTCTCGACTGACAGCCTATCCTCCCGTCCTGCAACTCGCCGCTCCCATGCGGGCCGTCCAATATGGCACACTGTGGCAGATAATTGTTGTACTGGCAGGTCCTAATCCTTGAAGGGAATCAGTCTGGGATGAAGGAAGCCCCGCAGCCGAGGTGTGAAGGTCCCACATCGGCACATTCGCGAAGGGAAAGGAGCGTAGCAAAATGAAGAAGCCGATCAATATATTTATCGGATCACTGGCCGGAATTGCCTTGATTGCCTCGGGCGTGGCCGTAAAAGCGCAATCGCCACCAGTACGGCCTGTCGCGCAAACGGCGACCAACATAGGCGCATATCAACGATTCATGCCGATGCCTCGTCAACCCGAGAGTCTCACCGGAGTCCCTTGGTCTGGCGCATTCGCGCTTGATACCAAGACGGGCCAACTCTGTCGCACATACGATGGCAGAATCGATGAGAAATGGAGTGGCTTAGTTTCGTGCGTTGACCTGTACAAGAAGTTTTGAAACCACTGTGCAGGGAAGGCGCGGTTCATCGGGTAGGGCATCGCCCTGTCCTTTGCTTCGCGTCACTAAAGCGGTTGCCGGATAACGCTCGTCAGCAACAATGAGAACTCCCTGATGCCTCCCAAGAAGCGCGGCCAGACCTCCCTTGAGGACAAGTTAGCAGCCATTCACCAATCGGTGCGCAATGAAGCCCTTCGAAGTGCAAACACCGATGACCCTGTGATCTATCACTACACAAGCCCAAATGGCCTCATTGGCATCCTGAAAAACGGGCGGGTCTGGGCGACCAATATTCGGCACTTCGAAGATAAGGCGGAACTCTTGTACGCCGAGACCTTTCATGAACAGGTGTTAGATGCGATCACACAACAGCATAAGCCCAACTCTCTCCAGAGTAGGTTAGCCGAAGCGTGCCGAATCGATCCGGTTTCCGCGATTCCCCGCCGTGCTGGGCCGCTAAGTCGCGGAAGCGGCAGGCTTGCAACATGGTTGAACAAGGTTCTCGATATATATGTTGCGTGCTTTTCGACGCGCAACGATCTTCAGAGCCAATGGAAGAAGTACGCATGTGGTGGTTCAGGAGTCGCAATTGGCTTTAAAAGATCAGAGTTGATGAAAGCCATTCAGCCGCCGCGTCGGCGGGGTGGATTCCCTACTTTTGTCTATCTGGCCAAGGTGCGGTACAACCCCGAGGAACAGAGGCGTGAGTTGAGAAGTAGTTTTGACCGGTATTGCTCGGTCATCTACGAAACGTCCCCACATTCAGACCTCACTCGCTGTGCGAAAGCAATCGTGAACGAACTGGCCCTTCATGCAAGCCTGTTCAAACATCCCGATTTCGAGCCTGAGAAGGAATGGAGAATCATCATCGAAGCGTTGGGTGGAGGCTCTGATTTGCTTTTTCGAAGCTCTGCCGATATGGTGATCCCGTACATGGAAACGGCGGAGCTACCTGTGGATTCGATAACCATCGGCCCCGCCATGGATCAAGATCCATCCGAGCGGGGTGTCCGAGCATTGCTCGACACAAAAGGCTACCGCAGAGTCAGAATCTCTAGAATTGGCCTGAAGCTCTTATAGGTCGTAACCGCCTTCATAAACGGCTGGGCACGCTGAGATATGGAGAGGGGCGTTGGCAAGGTTCAGCCGGAGAGCAAAGGGGATGCTCGGTATCTCTCGAAGCATTAGGCGGCTTCATGGAGCCGATTTTGGAGCACGTCTTTGACGGTCTGAGCGAACCATTGACCGCGCCGTTTCGTCGGGATGCTTTCTGCGTTCAGCATTTCGGCAATCTTGCGAAACGTCATTCCGTTCGCGCGGTACAGGCGCATACGGCTAACGACGGCTTGCTCCGTGGTGCTAGGCACTAGGCTTGCGCCGTCTCGCTCGAAGCCGTAGGGCGTTCGGCTGTAAACCATGTGGTGTGCCTTTTTGTGTTGAAGGGCGGTCGCGGTGCGCTCTCCAATCGCCTCCCGCTCCCACTGGCTAACAGCGGTCATGATGTTCAGCACGAGACGGCCAGCAGCGGAGCCGGTATCGAGCGATTCAGCAACCGAAACCAGCGAGACGCCTTTATGCTGGAACCGTTCCAGCAGTTCGGCCAAATCCTTCACAGACCGCGTTAGCCTATCGAGCTTCGCGATAATGACGGTCTGAACCTTGCCCGTATCCACCAAATGCAAGAGGCGTTGCATTCCGGGACGGTCGATGCTCTTGGCTGATTCGCCAGCATCCACGATTACGTCTATCAATTCCGCACCATGCACGACGGCCATAGCGCGAATCTTCTCAGCTTGTGCTTCGAGCGAGACGCCTTTTTCGGCTTGCTTGTCTGTGCTCACTCTGACCCTGGCATCGCGCCCGAACATCAAGCGAAAGTGTTCGACCGCTTCTATCGCATCGACGAAGGCCGTTCGCGCGAAGCCGGAGGCGCGGGCCTGGGTCTCGCGATTGCCAGGTGGGGCGCTGAAGCGCACGCCGGCCGTCTGGAACTCGAGTCCACTGCCACCGGATGCATCTTCCGCCTGCTACTGCCGGCTTCAGCCGACATCGCCGTGCCCACTCCGAGTCCTTCAGCGGCAGCTGCGCGCGCTGGGGCCGGGGTGCGATAGCGCTCTGGACTATTCTTGGATCGACTCGAGGTACTCCGCGAGCTTCTTGAACTGATCGTTGGCGCGCTCTTGATCCGCCGCGTTCTTGGGATGGAACAAGTCACCCCAGATGGGCATCTCACGCGAACCATGCGCGCTGATGTTCACTTCGCCGCCCACAATCTTCTTGACGTAGTCAGCCGGGAAGGTTCCACCGCTTCTCTTGGCGAGCGTAGTCAAATCAGACGGCGCCACCCAGAGCGAACCCACCGCCGGGCCGTTGCCCTTGGCGTCCTCACCGTGACATGCGCCGCACCGCTCCACGTAGATGGCCTGCCCGCTTAGGCCAGTGGCTGGATTCTTTTTCGCTCCGATACTTGGAACCAACAAAATCGCGAGGCCAACAGGAACCACTACTCTGCAAAGGGAAATGCCGATTCTGGACATGTTATCGCTCCTTCGTCCGGTCCGATAACAGACCGAGGCTTCCTGAATCTCAATGGTTTTGTTGCAATTGACAAGCCAGGATGTCTACTGGCCCTTTTCTCATGAATCTCCGAGTGCCGGCAACATCCGGCTCCACGCACTCGCGCCGGCAAGCAGTCCAAGAGTGATAGCACGCAGCCAATCTTCCGATTTGGATGCGCCTCGTCGCGCTTTAGCGCCGTTCTGGACGCCTCAGGGATCGTGTGTTATTTGGTGCGGAGAGGGGGACTTGAACCCCCACGAGATTTCTCCCGCTAGCACCTCAAGCTAGTGCGTCTGCCAATTCCGCCACCTCCGCATTGTCGTGGCTCGTCTATTTCTTGGGCGTCGGCTGCTGCCCGGCTGGCGGCTGCACCGGCGAGGGCGGCAACGGAAGCGGCACGGTGGTGGTCGCACCGCCGGACGGTGTCACGCTCACCGAAGGAGGCGTGCCTGGCTGCGTTGGAGCAGTCTGCGCCGGGGCGGTTTTCGCCGGCGCCGTCTTAGCCGGAGCCTTTTCCTTCTCCAGAACGCTACCGGTGGTCGACGCGCTCCGTGTGGCCATGATCGCGAGCGTCAGCGAAGTCAGCATAAAGACCGCCGCCGCCACGGTAGTAGCTTTCGACAGCACCGTCGCCGATCCTCGCGGACCGAACGCGGTCTGCGATCCCATCCCGCCAAATGCGCCCGCCAGGTCGGCGGCCTTGCCGCTCTGCAGCAGCACCACCACCACCAGGAAGAAACAAACGATTACGTGAATAATTGTCAGTACTATGACCATCGGAATTTTCCCGCAGACGCCTCGAAGTTCGAACCGGAAACCGGAACGCGTGACTCTTTACAGTATAGACGAAACAGATCCAGTCTGCCTTGCCGGAATGCGCCTCGAGCCTCGACCTCGAACCGGAAATCGTACAATCATGACGTATGCCGGAAGAAACGATTTCCTGCCCGTCACCTCCAAACGAAAGCGCGCACGACCACGTTTTTGGTTTCAGTACGCGCGCACTTCACGCCGGACATCATCCGGATTCGGAGACCGGCTCACGCGCGGTTCCCATCTACCAAACCACCTCGTACGTGTTCGAAGACACCGAGCACGCGGCCAATCTTTTCAACCTGCAGCGCTTCGGGAATATTTACACGCGCATCATGAATCCTACGACTGCCGTGTTCGAAGAACGCATGGCAGCGCTCGAACGTGGCGTCGGCGCGCTGGCGGTATCCAGCGGACAGGCGGCGCAGTTCATCGCCATCCTGAATCTGCTCGGGCAGGGCGACCAGATCGTTGCGTCGAAGAACCTCTACGGCGGCACGTACACGCAGTTCGACGTGAGCTTCCGCCGCCTGGGCATCGATACCGTCTTCGTCGATCCGGACGATCCGGAAAATTTCCGGCGCGCCATCACGCCGCGCACGCGCCTGATCTATGGCGAGACCATCGGCAATCCGTTGTTGAACGTGCTCGACATCGAGGCAGTGGCAGCCGTCGCGCACCAGGCCAATCTTCCGCTGATGATCGACAATACGTTCGCCTCGCCCTATCTGTGCCGGCCCATCGAGCACGGCGCCGACATCGTGCTGCACTCGGCCACCAAGTTCATCGGCGGGCATGGGACCTCGATCGGCGGCGTCATCGTCGATAGCGGCCGTTTTCCGTGGCATCGCGGCGCGTTTCCGCAGATGCTCGAGCCAAGCAAGGGGTATCACGGCATCCAGTTCTTCGAAACGTTCGGCGACTTCGCTTACATCATGAAGGCACGCGTCGAGGGGCTGCGCGATTTCGGCCCGGCTTTGAGCCCCTTCAACTCGTTTCTGTTCCTGCAAGGTCTGGAAACCTTGAAGCTGCGCATGCAGTGCCATTCGCGCAACGCGCATGGAAGTGGCGCGAGTATCTTTCCAAGCACCCGCAAGTCGGGTGGGTGAATTATCCAGGCCTCAGCTCCAGCCGTTACCACACTCTGGCCGAAAAATATCTGCCGCGCGGTTCCAGCGCGATCATGAGCTTCGGAATCCGCGGCGGCCTCGAAGCCGGCAAGCGTTTCATCGAGAGCCTGAAACTGTTCTCGCACCTGGCCAACGTCGGCGACGCGAAGAGCCTGGTGATTCATCCCGCCTCCACCACGCACCAGCAGTTGAGCGACGAAGAAAAGCGGCTTTGCGGCATCAGCGACGACATGATTCGGCTGTCCGTGGGCATCGAAGAGATCGAGGACATTCTGTGGGATCTCGATCAGGCGCTCCGTTCCGCGGCCCAGGCATGACGGTCGACGGCGTCAGCGCGAACTCGGCAGTCAACCAGGGCCGCTTCGCTACCACCGCGGCCGATCGCAAACGGATTCTCGAAACCTACAAGCGCATCGCCATGGTGGGGCTGTCGTCGAATCCGTTTCGGCCGAGCCATTTTGCGGCGATTTACATGCTTTCGCACGGCTACGACGTTACGCCTGTGAATCCGAACGAGACCGAAGTGCTGGGCCGACGCGCTTACGCTTCACTCCGCGACGTGCCCGGGCCGATCGAAATCGTCGACATCTTCCGCGAGCGTTCCGCCGTTCCCGCGATCGTCGACGACGCCATCGCGGTAGGCGCCAAAGTGATCTGGATGCAGCTCGGCATCATCCACGAAGAGGCCGCCGAGCGCGCCATCCAGGCCGGACTCGAAGTAGTGATGGACCGCTGCGTCAAAATCGAGCACGCGCGCTTCTTCGGTGGCTTGAGCACCATCGGCCTGAACACCGGTGTCATCAGCCCGCACAAGCGAATTCGCTCATTGTAGGCGCCTTCCTCCTTCCATTAACCCCGGCGCGCGACGCTTCCTGATCCTTCTTTGCAAAAAGCGACAGAACTCAGGCCGCTCGGCAGCTAAGTTGAAAACAGGAGCACGCACCAATGAGAGTTCTTTTCGCGATTTTTCGCTGCGCATTCATGTTTTCCGCCGGCGCGATCGCCGCAACCGCGCCCAGTTACGACTTCAGCCCGCTCGATCGATATCTCACTCTAGTCGCACGGAACATTCCTACCGGTTTCGAAGTGGCCATCGCGCAGAACGGCCAGTTGCTGTATTGGAAACAGTTCGTCCAAGGACCGGCAGGCGAAAATCGCGTCGGCCACCAAGTGGCTCTCCGGCGCCGTGATCATGTCGCTAATCGACGACGGCACGCTGTCGCTTGACGATCGCGCCAGCAAGTACCTGCCCTACATGACCGGCGACAAGTTGTCCATTACGATTCGCCAGTTGATGAGCCACACTGCAGGTTTTCCGGGCGAGTTCCCCGTGGCCGACCGTTGTCTGAACGATCCCGCCGACACGCTTGACCACTGCGCGCAGGCTCTGGCGAAAGTGCCGCTCGCAGCGCCGCCCGGAACCGCATTCATTTACGCGGGCGCGGACATGCAGATCGCCGGTCGAGTGGCCGAGGTCGCGTCGGGCAAGGTCTGGCAGGCGCTGTTTCGCGAGCGCATCGCCGAGCCGCTCGGATTAGCCGCCACCGACTATGAATATCAGGGGCCGACAGAAAATCCACGCATCTCCGGTGGCGGGCGCTCCGATGTGAGCGACTATCTCCGGTTCCTCACGATGATCCAGCAGCGCGGCACGTACCAAGGCCAGCGGATCCTTTCGGCGTACGCGGTCGACGTCATGCTCGCAGATCAAACCAGCGGCGTCCCCATCGTGGAATCGCCGTTCGCCAGAACCGCGCCACAGAACCGCTATGGAATCGGCAACTGGTTGGAGAATCCGGACGCCAACGGAAGGTCGCCCGAGAACAGCAGCATCGGCGTGGCGGGCTGGACTCCTTGGATCGACGCCAGCCGCAACCTGGAAGTCGTGGTGGGGATGCAAAATCTCCGCCGCCCGTTCCAGCCCTACTACTTCCGGATGAAGGTCATCATCCAAAGCTTGATACCGCAGGTCATACCCGAGAACGGTGGCGGGACGAAGCCGTCCGGCCGAGTGGCCGCGGCGCCTGTGGAGTTTTACTAACTAGAGAAGGAAAGGCAAACATGACTAACCGATTTGTAACCATGATCGCGCTGCTTGTCGCATTCACGTTATCGGGATTCGCACAGGACGCAGCAGGACTGCGGGGCGGCCAACAACTGCAGGAACGGCTCCAGAAGATCCAGGAACGCCTGGAATTGACGCCCGAGCAGATCGACCAGGCGCGTCCCATCATCTTGGACGAGCTGCAGCAACTCAAGGCGGTTCGCGACAAATACAGCGACGATCAAAGCCGGCGCGGGCGACTGAAAATGGTCCGGGAGTCTCAAAGGCGTGCAGAATTCCACCGATGAGCAGCTCAAGAAGATCTTCTCGAAGAAGCAGATGGACGAGCTGAAAAAGATTCGCGAAGAGTCGCGTAAGCAGCTTCGGGAGCGGCGAAAAGGTTAGCAACACCAGCTTTGCTGAATCGAGACGCCGGCATGGAGAGTCCAACACTCCAGGTGAGTAGCGCCATGGATCGCGCCACAATTCTGGTGGTCGACGACGACGTCGAGATGACCGAAATGTTGACCGAGTATCTGGAGCCGGAGGGCTTTGCGACCGAGGTGTGTCACGACGGCGACTCCGGGCTGAAAAGGGCCCGTGAGGGGAACTGCGTGCTGGTGGTGCTCGACGTCATGCTCCCCCGGCTGCATGGCTATGAGGTCCTGCGGCGATTGCGCGCGGCTTCGCAGGTTCCAGTTATAATGCTGACCGCTCGCGGCGACACCGTGGACCGCGTCATTGGGCTGCAGACCGGAGCCGACGATTATCTTCCCAAGCCGTTCGACCCGCAGGAGTTGATTGCCCGCGTCAAGGCGATTCTGCGCCGCAGCGCGCCTTCCGCATTGCGGTCAGAAGAAGCCGGTGATGTCTTCACCCTGGGCGACATTGTGTTGGACAGCAGCGCCCATTCGGTGCGGCGCGATGGAACGATTGTCGAGCTTACCGCTGCTGAGTTCGCACTCCTCCGCACTTTTCTGTGCTCGGCCGGCCGCGTCCTTAGCCGCGAGGAACTGTTCCGCGAAGTGCTGGACCGTGAGTTCTCAGTCTTCGACCGCAGCATCGACAACCACGTCAGCAGTCTCCGCAGGAAGCTTGGGCCTCAGCCTGGCGGAAGGGATCGCATCCGCGCGGTGCGAAACGCGGGCTACGTTTATCCTCGTCCTGAATCCACGACCCACGAATCATGAAGAGTTTGTTTCTTCGAATGTTCCTCTGGTTCTGCGGGGCCGCCGCGCTGGTGGTCTGCGTCATCGCGACCGGCTACGTGGTCAGCAATCCCGGCCAATTGCTGTTCGCCTGGCCGGGAATTGGACGCGGAGCAATTGTCTCGGCGGGCCGCGTTGCGGCGGAGACCTACGAGCGCGGGGGACGCGTGGAACTCGACGAGTACCTGGCGTCGCTGGCGCATGACACCGGATTGTACGGCGCCCTGTTCGACTCCTCCGGGCACGAGCTGGGCGGCAGCGGGTTCGCGCCCGGGCCGCCGCCCGATCTTAACGCCCAGACCGAGAATCGGCTTCTGCTTCGGAAGTGGAGCCGCGTCGCCGGCGTTCACGTACGGACTCGCGGGAGCATCGCGTACACATTCGTTACGAGCGTGCCCCAACGGCACGGCACGGGTGTTTGGACACGCTGGTTTATTTTCGTCCTGGTTCTGACGGGATCGCTCTTGTGTTACCTGCTCGCCCGCCGGTTGCGCATCTGCGCGCCCTGACCTCCAGATTTTCGCGCGGCGATCTGGCGGCGCGTGTTACCGACCCGAAAATGTTGCAGCGGCACGACGAGATCGGCGGCCTCGCCCGCGACTTCAACCAGATGGCGTCGCGGATCGAGACTCTGATGAAGGCGCAAAAGCGGCTGATCGCGGATGTCTCGCACGAGTTGCGGTCTCCGATCACACGCCTGAGTCTGGCCATCGGCCTGATGAAGCGCCGCGGAGAGTGCGACTCGCGCGTCTCCATGTCCCGCATGGAACGCGAGGTGGAGAGGCTGGACGCGCTGATCGCCCAGCTCCTGACGCTGTCGCGCCTGGAGTGCCTGGGGCAGCCGCCGCCCATGGAGCCAATCGAACTCAACTCCCTGGTTCAAGAGATCGCGATGGACGCCGATTTCGAGGCCACCAACATGGACCGCGGCGTGCGTCTGCTCGAGTGCGCCGCCTGCTCCGTGCGCGGCGTTCGCGATCTGGTTCACAGCGCCGTCGAAAACGTTGTTCGCAATGCGCTGAGATACACGGACCCGAACACGCAGGTGGATATCCGGCTGCTTCGGGCGAACGGCAACGAAACCGCGACCATCGTGGTGGAAGACCATGGCCCGGGCGTACCTGCGCACGCGCTGGATCACATGTTCGAACCGTTCTATCGAGTCGACGATGCCCGCGATCGACGGAGCGGCGGAGCCGGGCTGGGCCTCGCCATCACCCAGCAGATCGTGATGCTGCACGGCGGCTCAGTCCAGGCTGCGAATCGCGAGGCGGGCGGGTTGGAGATGAGGATCACCTTGCCCGTCTCTAACGGATTCTGACGCGCTCGACTAGGTCCGGCGACGAGCCTCCGAGACCCGTCGCCTTTCCGCCGGCAGCAGACTACCTGCGCCGCCGATAGCCCGCGAAGCGGTTAATCGTTCGCGAGTTTCCGTTCCTCCCCGTGTAGGTGTTGGTCACGATTCCGCCGCTTCGCGCGGTCGCTTTGGATACCGTGCCGCCGTTCGTTCCGGTCCACGACTTGTTGCTGTTGAACGCGCCGTTTCCCCAGGTCGCATAGTTCTGGTAGTTCGCGGTCTTTCCGTTGAACCCGACCACCGATCGGCTGTCATTGTACGTTCCGTTGGCCCAACTCGCGGTGTTCTGGTATGTCGCGGTTTTGCCATTCGGTCCGGTCACGGTGGTGTCCCGTGCTAAATTGCCCGGGCTGCGCGTGATGGTCGTGCTGGCCGACTGTGCCGACAGGCTGAGCGATAGCGCGCCCAGTGCGGACGCTGCCACCAGCAGCCTGACGCGAGTCATTGTTGTTCCTTGCATTGTGTGTCCTCCTTGTTGTTTTTGCGTCTGGACCTTTGCTGCTTGGTCCCACTGTTGAAGACGAGTCCCGGCGTCGGCGGACGGACTAGTTATGTCGGCGGCGGGTAAAGTTTTGTTGGCTCCCGCTCACCAGGACTTTCAGTGCGTTCGCGGATTAGACCTTGCCGCTGATCCGAAAACAATAGGGTAGTTAGCCGCCGCATGCTAAACAAACTTGAACCGCGATTTTGTTGGCATGCGCCTGAAGACCCTCATTGTCGACGACGAGCCGATCGCCCGCCAGGTGCTGCGGGAAGAACTGGAGTCGATTGAAGATGTCGACATCGTGGCGGAAGCCGGCGACGGCCAGGATGCCTTGGTCAAGATAGCCGCGCTGAAGCCCGATCTGGTGCTGCTCGACCTGCAGATGCCTGCCATGGGAGGCTTCGAGGTGGTTCGCAATCTAGGCCAGGGCCAGGAGATGCCCGTGATCGTGATTGTTACCGCGTATGACAAATTCGCGCTGCAGGCGTTCGAGGCGGGGGCCATCGACTACCTGCTCAAACCGGTTCGCCAGGAGCGGCTCGCTCAGGCCGTGGAACGCGCCCGGCACATGCGGGGTCGCGCGGCCTTCGAGCGGCTCGCCCAGCTTCAGGAAATCGCAGAACCCGTACCCGGACAGCAGCGCGTCAGAAAGGTCGTCGGCCGGGTCGGCGAAGAGTACTTCCTCCTGAGCACCGACGAGATTTATGCATTCCAGGCCGAACGCGACACCGTCTGGATCGTCACCGCCAAGGGTAAGTACCTGGCCACCCAAACCCTGAAGATGATTCAGGACCGGCTGGCCAATACCAGCTTTCGCCGCATCCACCGCAACGCTCTGGTCAATGTGGATCACGTCCGCAAAATGAGCCCGCTCAGCAGCCAACGATGGCTGATCACGCTGAGTAACAATCTGGAGTTCATTGCCAGCAAGCGACAGGCTCGCAGCGTGCGCAATGTTTTGAAATGGTGACAGCGTCGGTGCGTCCGCTTGCGGCAAAAATCAGGCCGCTTGTTAAAATTCAAACCCGCTGGTCGGTTAGTACTAGGAGAGCGCGCGACAAGTTCCCACAATGGAGGGAGGCTTCATGGCGCAAAAAATGAAAACACACTTGATCCTCTCTTGTCTCGCGGCGCTGCTGGCGGCAGGGCCGTCCCTGGCGCAGTCTCTCGGAAACGCCGGAACCATCGAAGGCACGGTAACCGATCCGTCGGGCGCCGTCCTGCCCAAGGCGACCGTCACGATTATCAATCGCATCACCAACTACCGGCAGAGCGCGACCACGGATGAAAACGGCGCCTTCCGCCTGACCAATATCCCGCCCAATCCGTACCACATGGAAGTGAGCGCGCCGAACTTTGCCACGTCCACGCAGGACGTCGACGTGCGAAGCACCGTGCCCATCAGCTTCAAGATCGCGCTGCCGCTGGCGGGAACGAAACAAACTGTGACGGTGGAGGCTGCAGGAGCCGACGTGCTCGAGAACGTGCCCTATGCTCACAGCGACGTCGACACCACGAGTCTTTCCAAGTTACCGATCTCATCGCCCGGTTCCGGCTTGAGCGACGCCGTCATGTTGAGCAGCGGCGCGGTGGCCGCCGACTCCAACGGGTTTTTCCATCCGCTCGGCGATCATGCCCAGACCAGTTTTTCGATTGACGGCCAGCCCATCGGCGATCAACAAAGCAAGGGTTTCTCCACACAGATCCCGCTGGACGCGATCCAGTCCATGGAGCTGATCACCGGCGCCCCGCCGGCCGAGTTTGGCGACAAAACCAGCCTGGTTGTGAACGCGGTCACCAAATCGGCCCTCGGCCAGAAGCCCCACGGCAGCTTCGTGGGTCAATGGAGTTCATTCGGAACCTGGTCCGAAGAGGCCACCTATGGCGTAGGCGGTCCGAAGTGGGGAAACTTCATCGCGGTGAACGCCTTGCGTTCCGGCCGCTTCCTGGATACGCCCGAGTTCACGCCCATTCACGCGATCGGCAACAACGGAACCATCTTCGATCACTTCGATTTCAATCCCACCGGACAGGATGCGTTCCATGTCAATATTCTCGGCGCGCGGAACTGGTTCCAGATCCCGAATACCTACGACCAACTTGGGCAGGACCAGCGCCAGAAAGCATCGACCTTCAATTTTGCGCCCGGCTATCAACACACCTTCAACGCGCATACTCTGCTTACGGTCAACCCGTTCGTCCGCAGAGATTGGGTGAACTACTATCCTAGCCGCGATCCGTTCAGCGACACGCCGATTACCGTTGCGCAGAACCGTACCTTGACCAACTGGGGCGTCAAAGCCGACCTCGCTTATTCGAATGGCCGCCACAACCTCAAGATCGGTACACAACTCATGCAGACTCGCCTCGACGAAAACTTCTCGTTCGGCATCACCGACCCCACCTACAACGCCGTTTGCGTGAACGATAACGGCGACCCGCAGGAGCTTCCCAGCGTCACCGATCCGGACAACTGCGCCTCGGCAGGCTTTGCCCCGAACCCCAATCTTTTCCCCGGCCTCATTGGCTATGACCTTTCGCGCGGCGGGTCGCTGTTTCGTTTCAAGCAAGCCGCCAACATCAATCAATACGCCTTCTACATTCAGGACTCCATCAGGTGGGGAGATCTCACCGTTCAGGCTGGCCTGCGGGGCGATGTCTACGACGGGCTGGTCAGCGACTCCAGCGCGCAGCCGCGCGTAGGCGCCTCCTACCTGATCAAGCCGACCGGGACCGTAATTCGCGCAGCCTACTCCCGCACCTTTGAAACACCTTACAACGAAAACTTGATCCTATCCAGCGCCACCGGCATCGGTGGTCTCGCCGCGAACGCGTTCAGCGCGGTCAGTGAGCCGCTACCTGCCGGAAATCGCAACCAGTACAACGCCGGTTTGGAACAAGCTATCGGCCGTTGGGTTGTCGTCAGCGCCGACTACTTCTGGAAGTACACCAACAACGCCTACGACTTCGGCACGCTGCTCGATACACCCATCGCGTTTCCGATTTCGTGGAAGAAATCGAAGCTGGACGGCGTCGCGGTCCGTATCGCCAGCATCAATATCCACGGGTTCCAGTGGTACACCACCATGGGACACACGCGCGCGCGGTATTTTCCGCCCGAGAACGGCGGCCTGATTTTCAACGGCGATGTCGGCGGCGACTCGGTGTTCAGGATCGATCACGACCAAGCCTTCCAGCAGACCACCAACCTCCGCTACCAATACGGAAACAACGGACCGTGGGTGTCCTTCACCTGGAAGTACGATAGCGGCCTGGTGGCGGGCGCTGTCGGCAGCCTCGAAGACGCTCTGGGTTTGAGCGCCGCGCAGCAATCGGCTATCGGGTTCTTCTGCGGCAGCCAGCGCGCCACGCTTGACATGCAGCTGACCGATGCCGAGTGCACAACCACGAATTTCGGCGCCACCCGCCTCGACATTCCCAAGGAAGGAACCGAGAACGACGACCACAATCCGCCCCGCATCGCACCGCGCCATCTGTTCGACCTGGGTTTCGGGACAGACAATCTGTTCCGCACCGAACGTTTTCGCACCACCGCCCGATTCACTATCACGAATCTCGCGAACAAGACTGCGCTGTACAACTTTCTGTCGACTTTCAGCGGCACGCACTTTGTAATCCCGCGATCCTACGAGGCCGCCATCGGATTCGTGTTCTAGTTAAAGATCATTTCGCTTCGGCGGGAGTGGACGTAGCAGGTCCTTCGCCGATAATCTCCATGACGGCGTCCCCGTCCTTGGCGCCATCAAAGTGGATCTGCTTGCCGAAGTGTGTCACGAAACTGCCCGTCGGCATCGCCACCATGCTGTCCGGATCAAACTTCGGTCCCGTACCCACCCACCAAGTTCCCGATAGAACGGTGATGAAGCGATCGTTGGGGTGAAAGTGGGGGCGGCTCATGTGATGCGCGTGCCACTTGACCAGCGTGATGTAGAGGCCGGGCTTGCTAGGATCGCCGTAAAGGACTGCAGTTTCCGCGCTGTCATTGCCGCGCCATTTGATCTGGTCGGGCAGTTTGAAGGTGACCGCGGCGGGATCGACTTCTCCGGCCTGAACCGACGCCAGCCATACGAACGCCGTAGCTGCGAGTACGATCCGCAATGCCCGCCGCAATGAACCACCGTTTTCCAGGAAAGTCAGCATGATCATCTCCCAAGGTCTTGGTTAGAGGAAGTATACACCTGCTTCCCTCGAATATCGGCAAATTTTTTTCGATCCGTTCGTCTCCCAATACCAGCCGCCTGCCCACAATGAAAGGCCTTCGAGCGCCCATGCAGCCATTTCGCGAACGAGTTCATCTTGACGAGCGATACCTACCGGGGTACGTTAATCATCAGCAGCCTGACGAAGCCGCTGAGCTCCACACCATCGCCGCCTGCCGTGGAGCAATCGACGGATTGATGGCCGAGGTTCTGGAAGGTCACATTCGCTTTCACGTGGTCGATCCGGACCATCATCCGACTTCCGAGCGAGCCAAGGCGACGCAAGAGCTGATCGATGTGATCAAGATGTACCTGAAGTGACATCAGCTCTGGAGGGCAGGACGATATGTCGGAAACTCACATGCGCGAACGCGGGGGTGAACACGAACATCCTGCCGCCGAGCCTCTGAACTGGATGGAACTAGCGCGTATAGGCTTGGTCGGGCTCGCCATCATCGTCAGCTGGTTCCATGTGTGGCGTCCCGTGCCGCGTTTCGATGTGACCGGCTTTGCGGTCGTGCTGGTCGGTGGCTATCCGATATTCCACGAGGCGATCACGGACTTGATGTCGCGGCGCATGACCATGGAACTCTCGATGACCATTGCCCTGGGCGCTGCCCTCTTGATCGGAGAGGTCTTCACTGCGCTCGTCATCGTATTTTTCGTTCTGATCGCAGAAGTTCTCGAGGAGCTGACGGTCGGAAAAGGACGCCGCGCGATTCGAGATTTGCTGGACTTCTTACCACAGGAAGTGGAGCTCCGAAGACCGGATGGCGTGAGATCGGTCAATCTCGCCCAGTTGCGCGCCGGCGATGTCGTTTTGGTGCGGCCGGGCGGCCGCCTTCCAGCCGACGGCCTCGTTGTGGCTGGCCATTCCTTCGTCGATCAGGCGGCGATCACCGGCGAGTCTATGCCCGTCGAGAAGATTCCGGGGTCCAATGTGTACGCCGGAACTGTGAACCAGTCCGGCGTGCTCGAAATTGAAACCGTGACAGTCGGCCGGGACACTGCGTTCGGGAGGATCATCGATGCAGTTGAGCAGGCCGAGCATGCGCGCGCGCCGGTTCAAAAGACTGCAGACAGGCTCTCGGGTTATCTGGTCTACTTTGCTTTAGCCTGTGCCGCTATCACGTTCTTAATTACTCACAATGCCCGCTCGACCATTTCCGTCGTGATTGTGGCCGGGGCGTGCGGTATCGCCGCAGGAACCCCACTCGCGATCCTCGGCGCCATCGGGCGCGCGGCCCGCCACGGGGCGATCGTAAAAGGCGGCCTCTACCTGGAGGCACTCAGCAAGGTGGATACCGTCGTCCTCGACAAGACTGGCACTCTGACCCTCGGTAACCCCGAGGTTGTATCCATCCATCCCGCAGACGGGATCGAACGGGAACGGTTGCTTCGCGTGGTCGCCAGTGCCGAACGCTTCTCCGAGCATCCTCTGGCGCGCGCAATCCTGAGGTCGGCGAACGAATTTAACCTCCAACTTGTCGACCCGCAAGAATTCTCATATACCCCAGGTAAGGGCATTTCCTGCCGGGTCGACGGGCAGGAAACAGCAGTCGGAAGTACAGCGTTTCTGCTGGAGCGTGGCATCCTTGTGCCTCCGCGTTCAACCGCTAACGGTTCTTCAACCGAAATAGCTGTCGCGCACAATGGCGCGTATTTGGGAAGCTTGCAGATCGCAGATGTTCTCAGACCGGAAGCGGTGGAGGCGATCCGCGCGCTTCGCAAGATGTCTATCCATACCGTTTTGCTCACTGGTGATGCCGCGGCCATCGGCCAGGCGGTTGGCCGGAAACTTCAGGTTGATCAGATCGCGACGGAACTTCTGCCTCAACAGAAACTGGAATACGTGCGCGAACTTCGGAGTCGCGGCGACATTGTCGCGATGGTTGGAGATGGAATTAACGACGCTCCGGCTCTCATGCAGGCCAACATCGGCATCGCGATGGGCTCGGGCACAGAGGTCGCCCGCGAGAGCGCCAACGTGCTCCTTCTGGGAAACGATCTCCTAAAGGTCGTAGAAGTTCTGAAGATTGCCCGCCGGTGCTATCGCATCATCCTGACCAACTTCGCGGGCACGCTCGGCGTAGATGCCGTGGGCGTTGGATTAGCGGCGTTTGGATACCTCAACCCGGTGCTCGCCGCTCTGATCCACGTCAGTTCTGAGCTGGTGTTTATTCTCAATTCGGCCCGGCTGCTCTCTGGAGCGGGATCTGCGGCTTTGCAGCCAACCAGCCACAGGTCGCCTCAAGTTGGGGCAACCGAGCAAACGGCCGCTTGATGCCCTTGCTCACGCGTCCGCGATCCTACGAGGCGGCCATCGGATTCGTCTTCTGAAGCCTGCACTCCGATCCGCCTAGGTAAACGTGACAGGAGTTCTAAGTAGGTTCCGACTAGTTCTCTAGGGCTCGATCTTAGGCAAAATGGCCGAACAGTTGCATTTCTCCATCGGCGAAGCCCACCTATAATGGAGCCGGCAGTTCGCTCGTGACTGGGGCCATGGTCCCATGGGCTTTCATGTAGGACAAACATTCGGCGACTACTCGATCACCGCCATGCTCGGCGCCGGCGGCATGGGACGCGTGTACAAAGTCCAACACCGTCTTACGAATCGAACCGAGGCGATGAAGGTTCTGGTTGCAGAACGCGCCACCGAGACTCAACTGAAACGCTTTGAGCGTGAGATGCACGTCTTGGCGCGGTTGAGCCACCCTAATATCGCTGCCCTCTACAACGCCGTTCACTCGGAGGGTCAGTTGATCCTCTTGATGGAGTTCATCGAAGGGCAGACGCTCGAGAGCATCCTGCGCGCTGGACGCCTGCCAGTCCGCACCGGAATTGAATACATAAAACAAATCCTGTCCGCGCTTCGCTGCGCGCACCAACAGGGCGTAGTGCATCGCGATGTCACTCCCTCCAACGTGATCGTCACGCCGGCCGGCCAGGTCAAGCTGACCGATTTCGGACTCTCGAAGTCGTTCGGCGACCCTCTGCTCACGCGTGGCGGCGAGATACTCGGCACGTTGCCGTATTTGGCGCCGGAACAAGTCAAGCACACCAGCGGTCCGGATTCCCGCTCCGACCTTTTTTCTGTCGGTGTGATTCTGTACGAAGCCTTGACCGGACAAAAACCGTTTGGAGCCGAGCGGCGCCTTGCTCCGGTGCTGACCGACTCAGAGAAGGATCCGTTACGCCCCACGGAGCTGGACCCCAGGCTCCCGCCGCAATGGGACGACATCGTCAAGCGCGCGCTCGCCAGAGATCTGGAACAGCGCTATCAATCCGCCGCGGAGTTTCTCAGTGCCATCGGGCAATGCGAGCAAGCGGCCACCAGAAAGATCAGACTGCCATACCTGCGCGTAGCGAGCATTGGAATGGCTACCTTTGTCATCTTGGCGTTGGCGCTCGTCGCTCGACCCGCAGTCAGCCGATACCGCCCGGTCGAGTATCAGGCCCCATCCGTGGAATTGCCGGCTATCCCGCCCCCGAGTTTCGCGTTCTCCACGACGCCCCGGTACGCCGAGCCCAGCGCTGTGTCGCGACAAACCGAAAGCGTGCCAAAGGTTGACATCAGCGTGCCGGAATCTACTCCCGCACCTTTTCCGGCGGCGGATTCTTCGAAGAAGAGAAGTTTCTGGCGCAAGCTGAATCCGTTCAAGCGGAAGAGCAAGGAAGAGCAGTCGCCGCCGGAATGAACTCGGGTTCTCGGGTGAGAGAATACGAGTCATGTCCACCGCAACCGCTCCCCCGCATTCGGTCGTCGCGCCCCCTGAGCTAAGAGCAGGGCCGCCATCGAAAACCGCGCTTGAAGACCTGAAACCAGTATTTCGACGACGACCAGATTGTCGAGCTCACGGCCCGGCGCCCGATATCGGTGTGATCCCTAGTGCGGGATAAGCGCTCCACCGGCTAACGCGTCCCCTGTTCACGGGACGCGCTTCATCTCCTAGTACCAAAGTCCGTCAGGCATCCCAACATTGCATCTAGGTTCTCTGCCCGATTGGGTCCGCGCCTGCTTCCCCTTAGAATGCAATTGGGATCATGAACGAGGCATTGCTCGCCAACAAGCCAGCCAAAACGCAGTACTCCGAGTCGGAAGCGGCCAAGGAGTTGGGCGTGACAGTGGACCAGTTGCGCACTCTGATCCGCAGCCATATTACTGAATCCGACGACGATCTCCACAACGTCGCCGCCACCAGCTTCCACCCCTCGGACCTGCTGCTGCTCAAGCTCCTTTCGGGCGCGAACCGGAATCCCACACTGCAGGGTTCAGAAGCGTAGGCGGACGCCGCCCTTCCAAAGCCTCGACAGCATTTCGCGCGGCCAGCATCGACATTTCGCGGCGCGTGTCGATGGACGCACTGGCGATGTGTGGCGCCAACACCGCGTTCGAAAGCTTCAATAGCTCCGGGTTCACCTCCGGCTCCCGCTCGAACACGTCCAGGCCCGCGCCCGCGATCCAGCCTTCGGCAAGCGCCTTTGCAAGCGCCGCCTCGTCTACCACAGGCCCTCGCGACGTGTTCACCAGCAAAGCGGTCTTCTTCATCATCCTGAGCTGAGGCTCGCCGATCAGCTTGCGCGT
Source organism: Terriglobia bacterium (assembly GCA_963792065.1). GTDB lineage: Bacteria > Acidobacteriota > Terriglobia > Bryobacterales > Bryobacteraceae > Palsa-89. The sequence continues at coordinate 267,269 of CAWBUU010000002.1, read as the reverse complement.
CGAGTCCAGCAAGCGGGACATGCAGGCTCACGAAGTCGGCTTCGCGCAGGAGCTGGTCTTGCGAAACGAACTCGAGCCCAAGCTCTTGTTCGATCGCCTCCGGCGCGCGCACCGCATCGTGATATAGGACTCGCATCGAGAAACCTCTCGCCCTCCGCGCCACCGCCTGGCCGATGCGGCCCATGCCGAAGATCCCGAGCGTGCGATGATGCACATCGTGGCCCACGAGAAGATCGATGGCCCACTTGCGCCACTGGCCCGAATGGACGAACGCGTGCCCTTCCACTACGCGCCGCGCCGCGGCCAACAATAGCGCCCAGGCGAAGTCCGCGGTAGTCTCCGTCAGAACGTCCGGTGTGTTGCTCACCAGGATGCCCTTGCGAGTGGCCGCGGGAACGTCGATGTTATCGAACCCAACCGCCACGTTCGCGATGATCCGCAGGCCATCGAGCGAATCGATCACCGCCGCGCTAAACCGGTCGGTGAGCTGCGACACCACGGCCTGCTTTCCTGAGAGACGCCGCTTCAGCTCGTCCGGAGTCATGCCGTCGTCGGTGCCGGCATAGTCGACCTCGCAGTGTTCCTTCAGATATTCGATCGCTTCGGGATAGATGCGCTTGGTGACCAGGACGCTGGGCTTCACGCTACCATTCTCTCTTATGGCAAATCTCGGATTTCTTGGACTGGGTCTCATGGGCTACCCGATGGCGCGCAACCTGGCGCGCGCCGGTCATCGCGTCGCAGTCTGGTCGCACACCGCGGCCAAAGCCAAGCAGCTCGCCGCCGACGAAAAAGCGTTCGCGTGCTCCACGCCGCAGCGAAGTCGCCGAGCAGATCGAGTGTGTCTTCATGTGCGTCGGCGATACGCGCATGGCCGAAGAGGTCGCGGTCGGATCGAGCGGCGTCATGCAGGGCGCGAAACCCGGAACCGTGCTTGCCGACGCCAGCACCATCTCGCCCTCCGCCAGCCGCGGCATCGGAGCGAAGCTCTCCGCGAAGGGTATCCACTTTCTTGGACGCCCCCTGCACCGGTTCGACGCCGGGAGCCAACGCCGGAACCCTGACGTTCATGGTCGGCGGCGAACGCGCGGTCTTCGATCGCATCAAGCCGTACTTCGACGTCATGGGCAAGCAGTTCTTCTTCTGCGGCGGACCCGGCCTGGGCCTGCAGGCCAAGCTGACCCAGAACCTGATTCTCGCCAACATACTGGAAGCCTTCAACGAGGGCATGGTCCTTAGCACCAAGGGCGGTATCGATCCGGAGCTGATGCTCGAGATTCTCAACAACAGCGCCGCCAAGTCCGGCCTGATCGCCTACAAGGCGCCGTTCGTGTTCCAGCGCGACTTCACCACCAACTTTTCCACAAAGTGGATGCACAAAGACGTCGGCCTCGCCCTCGAATCGGCCGAAGAACTGGGGGTCCCTCTACCTGTAACCAGTCTCACAGAACAGATGTTTAGAGCAGCAATTTCAGAAGGATACGGGGAGGCTGACATGTGCTCGACCATCCAAGTCATCGGAGCGCTGGGCGGGCGTCGAGGTGAAGAAACATTAAAAATACAAAAAACTGTTGCGTTCCGGAATTCCATATATTATTATTGGAATTAAGCCGGGGAGGCAACTCCCACCAAAGCGAGACTAACCTCATTAAAGACCCCTGAAGCAACCCTCCCCGGCGCCCGAAAGGGTCAGGTCTTTAGCAAATGAGGTTAGGCCAACCGAGATTCTACTGGGCGCGAATCGTTTCAGCTAGCCTGTGCAAACATCCCGCACCAAACCCCGATGACGGACTTTTCGTCACTTGACGCTATAATAAGGCCATTGAAAAGTCTCACCATCCTCGGCTCAACGGGGTCCATCGGCGTCAGCACGCTGGATGTCGTGAGCCGGCATCCCGAACAGTACCGGATTCACGCGCTGGTCGCCGGCCAGAATGTCGAACTGCTGACCGAGCAGATACTTCGCTTCCGGCCCGAAGGTGGTCATTACCGCAACCGATGAAAGCCGCGCGAGTCTAATTGACAGGCTGACGGATTCAAACCTCGCTCGACGCGATTGGCCGGAGATTGGGGTTGGCTCCAGGGCGCGCGTTCAAGCGGCTGTCGATCCCGAAGTCGATTTCGTCATGTCGGCGATCGTCGGCGTGGCCGGCCTGGAAGCGACCTACGAGGCGATCCGACGCGGGAAGCGCGTCGGGCTGGCGAACAAGGAGGTGCTGGTGGCGAGCGGAAAGCTGGTGATCGACGCCGCCAGGGAATCCGGAACCGAGTTGATCCCGGTGGATAGCGAACACAACGGCGCCCACCAGTGCCTGCGCGCCGGCAAGCGCAGCGAAGTGGCGCGCCTGATCCTGACCGCTTCGGGCGGCCCGTTTCGCGAGACGTCGGTGGATCGGCTGGCGGCGGTGACGCCGGCCGAGGCGTTGAACCATCCCGACCTGGAAAATGGGTCAGCGCATCACCATCGATTCGGCGACCATGATGAACAAGGGCTTCGAAGTGATCGAGGCCTGTTGGCTGTTCGACTTTTCCGCCGATGAAGTGGATGTCGTGATCCATCCTCAGTCTTCCGTTCACGCCATGGTCGAGTACACCGACGGCAGCGTGATCGCGCAGATCTCGGCGACCGACATGCGCATGCCCATCCAGTATGCGCTGACCTATCCGGACGCGGGAAGCCGCGCCGGTGCCGAGGCTGGATTGGAACCAGGCGCGAAGCTGGACGTTCTCGCCGCCGGATTTCGAGAAATTCCCGGCGCTGCGGCTGGCGTATCAGGCCCAGCGCGAAGGCGGGTCGGCCACCTGCACGCTGAACGCGGCCGACGAGATCGCAGTCGACGCTTTTCTGAAAGAACAGATTTCGTTTCCCGCCATCTCGGCCGTGGTGGAAGAAACCCTGGCGCGGGTTCCGTCGCGCGAGCCGCACTCGATCGCGGAAGTGCTCGAGATCGATGAGCAATCCCGCCACGTAGCGCGCCAGGTAGTCCGAGAAAGAACACGAGCGCTTCAGCCGGAGCGCGGCCAATTGTCCGTAAGAGCCTAATCGTATGCCTTTCGTCAATTTTGCAAAACTTCTGGTGGTTCCTGGTCCTGATCGGGGTGATGATCATCATCCACGAACTGGGACACTACTGGGCCGCGCGCTTCTTCGACGTTAAAGTGGAGACGTTCAGTTTTGGCTTTGGACCGCGGCTGTTCGGCTTTCGAAAAGGCGAGACCGATTTCCGGGTTGCGGCCATTCTGTTCGGCGGTTACGTCAAGATGGCCGGCGAGCAGCCCGGCGACGAGAACGCCGCCGATCCGCGCAGTTTTCTGCAGAAGCCGCGCTGGCAGCGCCTGATCATCGCGTTCGCGGGTCCCGCCATGAACATCCTGCTGGCGATCGCGGTGCTGACTGGTCTGTTCATGGTTCGCTTCCCCAAGATTCCCACCACGCCTTCGCCGGTAGTCGGCTACGTGGTTCCCGACAGCGCGGCCGCCAAGGCCGGGATTCACGAAGGCGATCGCATCGTCCAAATCGACGACAAGTCCGATCCGACCTGGGAAGACATCGCGATGAAGGAAGTGCGCCAGCGCAGGCCATCCGCTGAGTGTCTGGATCGTTCGCGACGGCGAGCGCAAGCTGGTGACCGGTGACGCCGGTGCTCGATCCGAAGACCGGCGCCGGGTTTGCCGGCTGGGCCGAAGAGAGCCAGATCGAAATCGCCAGCGTGCTGCCGGTCAAGCCAGCCGCCAAGGCCGGTCTCCAGGCAGGCGACATTGTGGTGAGCGTGGATGGCCAGCCGGTTCGCTCGACACCCAAACTCCACGACATCATCAGCAGACAACGGCGGCAAGCCGGTAGAGATTGTGTACTCGCGAAACGGCAAACCGGCACGGTTACTGTTACACCGGAGCTGACCAAGAGCGAAGGAACCGAGAAGTGGATGATCGGCGTGAGCCTTCAGCCGCGAGTGGTCTTCGTCAGCCTGCCGTTCCCGCAAGCGCTTGCGAAATCGGTGGAGCAGAACGCCAAGAGCGCGACTTTCATCTACGAGTTCCTGCGCGGCATCGTCGAGCGGCGCATGTCGCCGAAGTCGCTGGCCGGTCCCATCGGCATCGCACAGATGTCCGGCGAGGCCGCGCGCGAAGGCCCGACCGCCTACTTCGGGTCTGGCCGCGATGCTCAGCCTCAACCTGGCGATCGTCAACCTGCTGCCCATCCCGATCCTGGACGGCGGCGTGATTCTGCTGCTGCTGGTGGAGATGTTCATGCGGCGCGATCTGAGCCTGCGGGTGAAAGAAGCCGCGCTGAAGCTCGGCTTCGTGTTCCTGATGGGTGTGGTGGCGTTCGCGATCTACAACGATATTTCGAAGCTCGCTGGGTAGTTAGCCGACGTGCCTAGCGCGCGCCTCCGGTCACTTGGTTCGCCGTCACGAACTGCGGCTCGATGTCCACCGGGATGTCGCTCGAGTCCGTTCAGCGCCTTCTGCAGCGGCGGCCGAACCGCGCCCAGTTGATCCAGCATGCGCTTGGCGCCAGCGTAATCGCCTGTGGCCTCGATGCGTCAGCAGATCGTGATCCAGGTCGCGCACCGCCGCCTTGATCTTCGCGAAATTCACTTCGAACCGTGCCGTCCGGCCGCGCCACGAATCCGCCTTTGTCCATCAGGTAATTCACCTGCATCGCCATGCCCTTGCCGTGCGCGTCGGTCAGGCCGAAGCGCAGCGAGCGGAACGCTGACGCGAGAAACGTCGTGTACAGCCGGTGCTCCATCTGCCGTGCCGCCTTCGATCAGCTTGCGGTCGGCGAGGATATTGCAGCATGAACAGACCGGTGACGTCGGCCTTGGCTTCTTCGATGGCGCTGTAGAGTTCCTTCAGTTCCTGGCGCGGCGTGGTGGCGCGGCCCGCCGATCGTGATCTGATGCGGCCCGATGCCGTGGCTCAGCTCGTGCGCCAGAATGTGGGTGAAGAACGAATCGAAGCTCAGGTCCGCCTGGCTGGCCGGCGTCAGCACGCGCTTGGAGATCGGCTCCAGCGTCGAATGAAACTTGGCTTCCTGCACATTGCGCAGCATCACGCGCTTGCTGCCCTTTTGCGCCACCACGCGTTCGTCGTTCGGCAGGTTGTAGGCCGCGGTCTGCACGCCGTGCTCGCCGTCGCCCGCCGCGAAAACTTCGTTGACCACGCGAATGGGCGCCTGGCTGCCGAGCTTGGGATTGCGATACTTGGCGTCGATCGGCAGGTTGTTCTCCACTTCCTGCAAGTGATCGCCGAAGAACTTCAGCTTGGCCGTCTCGGCGTCGTCGCGCAGGTTCACGTAGGCTTCGAACGCGGCTTTGTAGCCGAACAGCTCGTCGTTGTAGGTCTCGTACGGCCCGATGGTGATGTCGATGGGCGCGTCCAGATCCATCCACGCCAGATCGCTTTCGTAATAATCGTTCGAGCGGAACGCGGCCGCGCGCGTCGTCAGAAATTTCTTGAGCGTCGCGTTGCCCGTGAGCGCCGCCGCCTGCTCCAGCAGCTTCGCCGATTTCTCCAGATCCGCCTTGTACTCCTGGCTGTACGGCACGCGCTGTGCAGCTTGCCGTTGGCATCGCGCCGGATCACGGTGAAGAATCCTTCGGCCTGCTCGTCGCTCGGCCGGCGAAAGCGTTTCGCCCAGCTCTCAAACTCCTGCCGCGTCATGTCCTGCGGGATAGAAATTCGCGCCCGGCGGCTTCCGCGCCGGAACATCGGGCAGAAACGCAGCGTGGTCGTCCAGATCGCCCCACGGCCCTTTGTTGATCCAGAAATAATGCAGGCGCGCCTTGCCGAGCGGCGTAGTATCGCGCTTCAGCTTCGCGTACAGCGCGTGACTGCCGCTCCCACAGTTGCTTGAGGAAAATGTCGTCCAGCACGCGCGAGGCTTCGATCAACTTCGCCAGCGCCTGGCGGTCGCCCGAAGAGAGCTTGGAGACGTCCACGCGCAGCTCGGTGGGCGCGAAGCGGGCGGTCATTTTTCGAGTTGCGCAAGGTCCGGGAGATTCGCGGTCGCAGCCAGCATGGGTATCAGGAACAACAGCTTTTTCATTCTCTGTCCGCCATCCTAACACGGTTGTTTCAGGCTAGAATTGTGAGATGCGCGGAAACGACAAGGTATTGGAGAATCTCGGGATCGCCCTGAAGGCCGAGCTTACGGCCATCAACCAGTATTTCCTTCACGCCAAAATGAACGAAAACTGGGGCTACTTCCGGCTGGCGCAGCACTATCGCAAGGAATCCATCGAAGAGATGGTGCACGCCGAAAAACTCATGAACCGGATCCTGTTTCTTGACGGGACTCCCAACATGACCGACATCGGCCCCATCAAGATCGGCAAGAACGTCAAAGCCCAGCTCGAAAACGACCTGGCGCTGGAACTGGACGCAGTGAAGCACCTGAACGCCGCGATCCAACATGCCGTTTCGGTGAGCGACAATGCGTCCCGCGACGCTGTTCGAAGAGATCCTCGTGGACGAGGAAGAGCACGTCGACTATCTGGAAGGCCAGCTTCACGCCATCGGCGAAATGGGCATCGAGAATTACCTGGCGCAGCAGCTTCACAAAGGCGAGAGACGAGAAAGACTAGCCCGCGCGGTGTTCCAAAAAACCATTCAGGACGGCGTGTACTTGAGACTGCTGGAGGAGCGGCACGCTCCGGAAGTTTTCGCCGCCGTGGATCAGGATCGCGCGTACCTGCGCGAGTGGCTGCCTTGGGTGGACGGCACGACCAAGGTGGACGACACCGCTAGCGTTCATCAAGAGCGCGCTGCAGCAGTTCGCCGCTAACGAAGGATTCTCGGCGGGCATCTGGCACCGCGACCAGTTCGTCGGCGTGATCGGCACGCACAAGATCGACTGGCTGAATCGCAAGAGTGGAGATCGGATATTGGATCGCATCGGGATTCCAGGGCCGCGGAATCGTGACTGACGCTTGCCGCGCCGTGATCGATCACGCTTTCGAGGAATGGAAGCTGAATCGCGTGGAGATCCACTGCGCGACCGGCAACGAGAAGAGCTGCGCGATTCCCAAGCGCCTGGGATTCCAGTTGGAAGGCACCGAGCGCGAGGCCCAGCTCATCAACGGCCGGTATCTGGACATCGAAATCTACGCGATGCTAGCGCGCGACTGGAAATGATCGCGGCGCCGCGGTAAGGCGCTAGATCGGCAGCATGTCCAACGCCGCCTGCAGCTCGCTGCGCGTGTGCTGGTCGCCGCTGCGCGCAGTGACCTCGATGCCCTTCTGATAGCATTCGCGCGCCTCCTCGATGCGACCGAGTTTTTCGAGCGCCTGGCCGCCGTGGAAATACGCCGCCGCGTAGTCCGGATTGTGTTCCAGCAACGTCCGGTACTCGGCGACCGCTCGTTCAAGATCCCCGCCGTTGGCGTACTCCATCGCCAGGCCGTAGCGCGCGAAGCTGTCGCGCGGATTTGTCTCCAGCATTGTCTTGAGAATTTCCATTCGATTGGCAGGCATGTCCCTACGTGCTACTATACCGGGCGATGGCGTGCCCGTTCTTCTACCCGGTCGCGCGATTCGAGACCAGTTCCTGGGTCATTCGCGCCGCGGTTGCCGCTGGGAGACGCCTATGCGGGCGAATGCCGCGCGACTGCGAACGCGTTCCAGCCGGATGAAACTCGCGTGCGCGAGACCTGCAATGTCGGATACGGCCGGGCTTGCTGCGATCGTTTTCCGCAAGATGCCGCCTGCGACGCCGTGCGCTTTCACGTCGCCCGCGATGCCGAGCGGACTGATCAATATCCAATACGTCTTCGAGAAGAACTGCTGGCCGCAGAGTCATGGCGTGATGGAGTGCTCGGCGGCTTCGTGCCGGATCTCAGGCCCATCCGAGGACAACATGATTCTGAGAAGACAAGCCGAAGCTTTTGTGGAAAGTTATTTGAGAAGGCGGGACTGAGCGTGCGGCAGAGCGCCGCTACGCCTTGTACATGTACTTGATGTTGGGTTTGAAGATCAGCAGGTTCGGTGCGCCGTCGCGATTGATCTTCAGGCAGGTCTTGTCGTACCACTCGATGATGCCTTCCAACGTCTCGCCATCTTTCAGCACGATGACCATCGGCGTCTTGGCCTGCATCTGCTTCATGTAGTAAAAATTCTCGGCGTTGGTTTGATCCGGCGGAGCGGCCTTCTTCTGGTGATTGTTGCGGCGATTCACCTGTTCCTTCATTTCGTTCAAGGAGGGACGTATCAGTTTGCGATTCCCAGACTCCACGGCAGGCTCCACTCTCTCCGAGATTATCCAATCAGATCCGCGACGCAGTAATCCCGCCGGGACCGTTTTTGAGGATTACTGATGTTCAGTTTAGAAGTTCAGCTAGCCCTATTGAAGCACAACAGCAACGCCGCCGCAAGGCGCGCCGCAGTGTCTCGGACGCACTAGGAAGACTTACGCGGCGAGCCTGCGCAGCTCCACGGCGAACGAATCCAGCGCGATGCTCTTTTGAATATTTCGCCGCACCAATTCCGACATTTCGTCGGTTTTTTTCACCGCCGCGCGGATCCAATCGAAGCGCACGGCGCCGCGCCAAGGTCTCCAGATCGCGGCGGAGATCGCTGTTGCGGATCTCCGTGACTCCTTGCGACAGCGCCAGCACATCCTCCAGCAAAAGATACAGCACTCCGAGAAAGAGTTCGAGCTTTTCCGACTTGCGCGGCGCGATGGCCTCGGCGTGTTTCACCCATTCGGAGAACGCCGCGCGTCCGGCCGCGACTTTGAGCAGCGTCAGCATGGCCGCGCGACGCTCGTCGAAAGCTTCCAGGTCGATCGACACGGCCAGTCCGGGACTTCCGGCGGCCAGAGCGATGCGCCGCTCCGCGTCCGGCAGCCCGCGCGCGTCGACGAACGCCTGCATCTGCTCGTTCGACAGCCGCCCCAGATGAAACGGCACCGCGCGCGAGCGGATGGTGGGCAGCAGGTCGTACGGATTCTCCGCCGTCAGCACCAGGATCATATGCTCGGGCGGTTCCTCCAGAGTCTTGAGCAGCGAATTGGCGGCCTGTTCGTTGGCGCGATCGATATGATCGATCAGAAAAACACGCCGCGCGCCGTGCAGCGGCTTGAACTGCGCGCGCTCCTTGAGCGACCGCATCTGTTCGATGCTGATCTGCCGCAGCGGACCGTCCGGCGGAAAAGTGACGAAATCGGGATGCGTTGCAAACAGCAGCGGATCCTCGTTGCGCCGGTCGGCCGGCCATTTCTCGCGCTCGGCGATGATGGCTGGCATTCGCTTCCAGGCTGAGATCGTCCTGTTCGATCTTGCTCGCGCCGCCACCCAGCATCGCCGCCGCGAACCGTCGCGCCAGCGTCGCCTTGCCGACGCCTTCCGGACCCGACAGCAGGATGGTCTGCGGGATGCGCTCCTGCTGCGTCATCGCGTACAGCGATTCCGCAACAGCCGCGTTGCCATAAAAATTTTCGAACATGCTTTCCTGTGACGCGCAATCAGTGCGAGCCACGCATACAGTGTTACACAGCCGCGCTGAGCTACAATCGAAGTCGCGCGTGAGACTAGGAATTGATTTCGGCACCACCCGCACCGTGGTGGCCGCGGTGGATCGCGGAAATTATCCCATCCTGCCCTTCGAACATCCCGACGGCGCCGCAGTCGACTGGGTTCCGTCGCTGGTCGCAGTCAAAGGCAGCGAGCGCGTCTATGGCTGGCAGGCCTGGGCGTGCCAGCAATACCCGGGCTGGACCATCATGCGATCGCATGAAGCGCCTGCTCGAAGACGCGGGCCCCAACACGCTGCTGCAACTCGCCGAACAGACCGTTCCGCTGTTCGCAGGTGCTCGCGGAGATGACAGCCGCGTTGCGCGCGCATCTGCCTCGCCGAACCGCTGGAGGTGATGCTGGGCGTTCCGGCCAACGCCAACAGCAACCAGCGATTCCTGACGGTGGAGGCGTTTCGATCGGCCGGCTGCGACGTGATCGGGCTGCTGAACGAGCCTTCCGCGGCCAGCATCGAGTACGCCCACAAGACCAAGATCCGCGGCAACGCTGCTGGTCTACGATCTGGGCGGCGGAACGTTCGACGCATCGCTGGTGGAGATCGGCGAAAAGACGCATCGACGTGATCGCCGCCGAAGGCATCGCCACGCTGGGCGGCGACGATTTCGACGAGATTCTCGCGGAAATGGCCATGAGCGAGGAAGAGCGCGAGCAGCTTTCGCAGGCCGAGCATTTCCGTCTGCTCGAAGAATGCCGCATCAAGAAAGAAACGCTGAATCCGAATTCGCGCAAGATCGTGCTGGACCTGGACAGCGTGCGCGAAGGTTGGGACACCGTCACGGTTCCGGTGGCGGATTACTATGAACGCTGCCGGCCGCTGCTGGACGAGACCTTGCACGTGGTCGACGATTTGCTTGCGACGCAGGCGCCGCAGGGAATCGAAGCGCTGTACGTCACCGGCGGAGGCAGCGAGCTGCCGATCGTGAACCGCGTCCTGCGGGAACAGTTCGGCAAACGCGTTCGCCGGTCGTTGCACGCGCGCACCGCGACCGCGATCGGGCTGGCGATCCAGGCCGATCATGAGGCCGGCTATGTGTTGAGCGAAAAATTCACGCGCTATTTCGGCGTTTGGCGCGAAGGCGACAGCGGGCGGCAGCATCACGTTCGATCCGCTGTTCCCCAAAGGCACTCCGCTGCCGGGTCCGAACGAGCAGCCCTTCGAAATTCGCCGCCGCTACCATCCGGTTCACAACGTCGGGCACTTCCGCTATCTGGAATGCAGCCAATCTGACCGACGACGGCCAGCCGTCCGGAGACGTGACCGTGTGGGACGAAATCCGGTTTCCCTTCGATCCGGCGCTCGGGACGCCAACGGCGTGCAGGTGTCGCATTCCGATGCCGCGCCGTCAGCAGCAGATCGAAGAACGATATTCGAGCGATGCCAGCGGGACCGTCACCGTCACCATCACCAACACGACCGCCGGATACCAGCGGCAATACAAGCTGGGACGCTGGGCCGCCGAGCATCCGCCGGTTGTCCCGGACAAGCCACGCACGACGGCACGCGCGGCGAAAACCTCCGAGCGGAAAAACGGAGGCCTCGGCGATGAACGAGCTGCTCGCGCTGCTGGGCCGCTCCCGCGCCTATGATCTGGCGCAGCCGTATTTCGTCGGCATGCCGCACTTTCCCACGCATCCGCCGTTTCTGTTCGGTCTCACCAAGAAGCACGGCGACCTGGTTACCGAAGGCGGAGTCAGCTCCGCGGCCGACGCACTCGCGCTCGGCAGCCACGTCGGCACGCACATCGACGCGCTGGCACATTTTTCGTGCGGCGGAAAACTGCACGGCGGCTTCGAAGTCAAGGCGCTGCAGAGCGACGGCGGCGGCGTTCAGAAGCATTCGGTCGATACGATCGCGCCGATTTTGAGGCGCGGCGTGTTGCTCGACGTAGCGGCGCATTTGAAACACGAGGCTTTGCCCGTGAATTTCGCCATCACGCCGGAGCATCTGGACGAGGCCGCAAAGGCACAAAACGTCAGCATCGCGCAAGGCGACGTGGTGCTGCTGCGAACCGGGTGGGCGCGATTCTGGAACGATGCCGGCCGCTACATCACCGGAGGCAAGGGCACGGTCGCCTCAGGCCCGGGCCCGGAGCTCGCGGCCGCACGCTGGCTCAGCGCGAAAGGAATCTTCGCCGCCGGATCGGACACCGTCGCGTTCGAGCGAGTCCCGGCCGCCGAGATGCCGGTGCATGTGCACCTGCTGGTGGAAAACGGGATCCACATCATCGAGGCGCTGAACCTCGAAGAAATTTCCCGCGAACGCGTCTACGAGTTTGTCTTTGTTGCGATGCCGCTCAAGATTCGTGGCGCAACCGGATCACCGATCCGCCCGCTGGCCTTGGCCTGACGCCGCAGTGACCGGGTGCAGACCCGCGTGCGGCCTCACGCCGTGGTCCTTCCACTCGCGCAGCTCGCTGAATCCAGCGGCGATCTCATCCGGCTGAATGTTGCAGTGCCCGTCATGCTTGACGTATTGTTGCACGAACTCGTCCGTCGATCCCGCCTGCTCCACCAGCCCGAGATACATGTCCGGGATGCGCACCGGCACAAGTTGATCGTAGCTGGTGTGAATCGCCAGCATCGGACGCGTCAGCTTTCCCGTGGGCGTGTACCAGGTGCGGACATACTCGGCGGCACGCGGATCGGCCGTATAGCGCTTCACGCCATCGTTCACGCGCATTGTAGTTGTCCGGGATTTCGTAAATCTCGTTGCGATTGTCGAACGGATTTCCGCCTGCGCGTTTCTGAAGATCCAGCAGCATGTAAGTGACGAACGTCAACGTTCCGGCCTGATCCTTGGTGTTGTGCGCGCCGGAATAGCGCATCAGCGCCGCTGCTTTGTCCGGCTGGCTGTCGAGCAACGCCTGAATCCTCTTGGTTTCCTCGGCAGTTCCGCGATAGCTGTCGGGAACTTTGTCGGGCCGGGGAAGCGCGCCGGGGAAATAGTAATCGAAGACCACCCGGAGATCGAACGCGCCGCGCTCCATGAAGTACGTAGTGGGCGCGAGCGGTCCGCACAACGCCAGCCCGGCGTCGTAGGTCGTCGGGAAGCGCTCCATGAACATCATGGTGAGGAAGCCGCCCATGGAATGCCCCGTGACGAAAGTTTCCTTCGGCTCGCCGTACTTGGTGACGAAGTGGCGGCGTAGCGCTTCAGTGTCTTCCACCGCTTCTTGTATCGCCCAGCCACCGGCCGCGTAACCGGACTGCGCCAGCGCGTAACCCTGCTCAGTAAAGACCGCAAGCACCTCCGGCAACTTGCCTTCCTTGAACGACCCTGCCACCGGGCTGTAGCCGTGACAGTACATCACCAGGCCGCCGTTCCAATTTTCGGGAATGTCGATGCGGAATTTCGCTCCGTTGATCTCTCCGATCTCAGTCTTGGGGCCGGCTTGGGGCGCCGCCAGTGAAATCGTTGCACAAGCCAGAAACACACTGAGAAGTTTCATGGGCATCTCCGTTGGCTGATCATTCCGAGTATAGTGCAGGCGCGACCGCAGTGCGTTCGGCCGCTACAGTCGAGCCACAGCGCGTTCGCCGGCAGGCGCGACGACAACGCGCGCTTCAAGCCATGCTACCGCGAGTGCGCCCAAGTACAAGGTCGCGCCGATCAGCAATGTCGCGCGAAGACCGACATAGATGGCCAGGAAGATTGCGCCGGCGGATCCGAGCACGCTCGACGCCGCGTTCAACGCCCAGGCCCAGCGCACCGCTTGCGGAAATCGGGCTTCCAGCCGCGTCAAACCGATCGGAAACGGCATACCCATCAGGAACGCCGCAGGCGCAATCAGGCAGGCCGTGACCGCGATCTTCACGGGCAGCGGCCAGCCGACGCCGAACACGCTCACCGGCTGCGCGACGAACGCCAGCACCGCAACCAGCGCGGCCACGCCGATGAGCGCCACCGACAATCGGTCCAGACTTTCGGCGCCGATCAGCCGCCGGCTGAAGTAACTGCCCAAGCCGCTCGCGGTCAGCATGGAGAAAATGATCACCGTGAGCGCGTAGGTCGGGTGGCCGAGAAACAACACGAACTTCTGGATGAGAGCCACCTGAATCAGAATGTAGCCGGCGCCGATGCAGGCGAAGTACAGCAGGAAGCCGCGTTCGCCCTTCTCCACCGGCAGCCGCGCGCCCAGCAGCAACGGAGGCAGAGCCAGCACCACCACTGTCGCCAGCACGCTGATTCCCAGCAGCTCGAACAGCAGAGGCAACGCGCGATTCACTTTGTAGTCGGCTGCCTGCTGGTTGTGTTTCAGAAAATTCCAGAGATCGCGCGCCTGCACGGTGTAGAAGAAAAACGGGCGGTCGTCATCCACCGGAGAAATATCGTACGGATAGGATTGCCAAAACGCCTCGGGGTCCGGAGCGTTCAGCAGCCTTGCGAATGCGTTGTCCGCGCCGTCGTCCGGGAAAGTAGACCGTCTGAAGACGCGACCCGGCGAGCGCCGCCTTGGCCTGCTCCAGCGCCGCACCCGCAAGCGGTTTTCGAAAAATTACAACCGTGTCTTGCGCGCCCCACCGGGCAAGCTTGTCCGCGTCGTCCCGCATCACCACAACGTGCTGCGCCGGATCGTTCTCGCCCAGTTCTTTCAGCGCCTCAATGGCGAGCGAGATCAAGCGCAGCGATTCCCGCGGCGGCTCGAAACCCCAGCGCGTGAAAGCCATCAGGCCGTCGTCCGTCAGGTGATTCAGATAGTCGCGGAACGCATCGGTGGTGTAGAGATTGTTCTCCGAAAGCGCGAACGCCCCCGCTGCCGTCGATGCCCAGGTGTCCACCAGCGTGGCCTGCAGCACCTGGTATTTCTCCGGGCTGCGCCGTACGAAACTGCGCCCGTCTTCCACCACCACGCGCACCTCCGGCCGGAAGTAGAGGCGCCGGCTCAAGTCCGGATAACGCCGCTGCATGATGTTTCGCGCGATGATCGGGTTGATCTCAACCGCGGTGATGTCCTTGCTTCCCGAAGTAATCGCGCGCGCCACGTCCCAACCCCCGCCCGAGCCGATGATCAACGCTTTCGCGCCCGGCCGGAGCAGGTAGGGAACTCCCGGACCCTGGTGCAGCATTTCATCGCGCTGTTCGGCCGTGAGGTGATCCAGGTCATAAGGCGGAATGTACGTGGTCGCGTCCGCATCAATGTATACGATGTTGCCCTTTTGTGGATTGATCTCCAGGCCGATGCGCGAGAAACTGTTCCATTGAACGAACGCTTCCTTGGGCAGCGGCACCCCCTTGGCATAGTGGACATCGATGGGATGACGGCGGCCGTTGTAGACGATCAGGACGACGAACGCGAGCGCCAGCGCGACCGCGCCCACACGGCCCCGGAGCGCGCCCGCCAGGTTGTACCAGATGGCCGCGGAGATGGCGAAGAACACCGACGCCGCCAGCACCGTGTTGGGCCCGCCCAGTTGATTGAGGAACGGCACCAACGCCAGGCATCCAATCGCGGCTCCGATCAAGTCGAAAAAATAGACGCGATCGACGCGCTGGATTGCCTCGGCCACTGCAATCGACACGATCGTTCCTGAAAGGAAGAATGGCAACGCGGTGCTGAAGTACACCAGGGCCAGCGTCCAAGCGCCGGGTTCACCCGAAATGGACAGCAGCACCACCAGCGAGGCCAGCACGGCGAAACTGTTCAGGACGGCCAGCGTCCCCAATTTCGAGTAAACATTGCGCCGCCTGGACACAATCACGTAGGAGAAAACACCGCCCGCGCCGAGTCCAAACAGCGCGATCGAGATGGCCAGAAATGCAAAGTGATAGAAGAAGACGACCGAAAAAATGCGGGTCAGCGAGAGTTCAACCAGCAGCGTGCCGAGCGTCGTGAACGCTACACCGAGGTAAAGCAGCGGCCACTTGGTTCGTTCCGAATCGGATGAGCTGATGCGCGGCAAGTCTTAGGATAGCGGCTTTCTTTGAGAATGAATCGGCCGCCGGGACACACTTACAACTTGCATCCTCCGGCGGCCGTTCTTCTTCCCTAGATTTCAGACGGCGGGGCGACGCGGCAGGTTGCGGGCGAACGCGGTCGGCTCGGCGTGCCCTTTTACATCATCGCGGCGGGCGGAGCCGGTTCGTCGGGACTGCCCGCATTGGCCAGCGGCAGGCGCACCAGCAGCACCCCCAGCATCACGATCACGAAAACTCCCAACAAGTAGGATGGTTCTTTGAAAATTGCCGGGAGGGGCCATTCGAAGAACCGGAATGTGGCCACCACCAGTCCCGTCAGGGCCTCGCCGGCGATCAAGCCAGAGGCCGTGAGGATGCCGACGTTTTCCACGCGCGCGCTCTGTGCTTCGTTCAAGCCCCTGCGGACGCGCTGCGTGTTGGTGAACCAGCGCAGCATGCCGCCGACGAAAATCGCGAACGTGGTGTTCACCGGCAGGTACATTCCCACCGCCACCAGCATCGGGCTTTTCACTCGCACCATGATCATGACGATGCCGAACATCACGCCCACGACAACCAGCGGCCAAGCCATGTCGCCGCCGACGATGCCTTGCGCCAATGTCGCCATCAGTCCGGCCTGCGGGGCCGAAAGTTGCGGATCGCCGAAGCCGGTTCCGCCGCTCTTGATGTTGGCGGCCTGCAGAATGTACAGCGGAAAATACATCACCGCGCTCGCCACCACCACCGCGATCAATTCAGCGATCTGAATGCGCCGCGGTGTTCCACCCAGGATGTAGCCGACTTTGAAATCCTGCAGCAGCTCGCCGGCCACCGCCGACGAAACGCACGCCACCGCGGCCACACCCAACACGATCGCGACGCCCGCCGGTCCCGACACGCCCAGCGAAACCATCAGCAGCGCCGCGATGATCAGCGTGGTCAACGTCAGCCCCGAGATCGGATTGTTAGTGGAGCCGATGGTCCCCACCAGATATCCGGAAACCGTGGCGAAAAAGAACGCGATGATCAACATCACGACGGCGGCGACGATGCCGGCGACCGCATGCCCCGACAAATAAATGTACAACGCGACCATGAATCCGAACATGATGCCGATCAAACCGAAGACCGTCTTCGAACTCATGTACTGTTCGGTGCGGCTCATCTTGCTGGCCTGATCCGCGGTCATGCCGATATCTTTGACAGCGCGCCGCAGCCCGTCGAACAGGCCCTTTGCGCATGCGGAACAACGTGTACGCCGCGCCCACCATCATGCCGCCCACCGCGATGGGTCGGACGATGAACCGCCAAACCGAAGCCGTGAGTCCCGACCACGAGCCTTCGGTCGAACCGGCCGGCAGGAAATTCTGCAGTTGCGGTCCCAGGAAAAAAATCAGCAGCGGAATCAGAAGGCCCCACGCCAACACGCCGCCCGAGAATTGCAGCGCCGCCAGCTCCGGCCCGATGATGTAGCCGACGCCGATGTAGGCCGGGCTCACGCTCGGTCCCGCCACTACCGTCACGCCGCCCGCTCCCAGCGTCTGGTTGTGCTCCGCCCAACCGCACCACGCTCCTGCCCGAGTTGCCCGACTCGGAACAAGAAATCCTTGTCCGGCGCGAAAAGCTGCATGGCGCCCAGAATCTGAATCAGCGATCCCAGCCCGATGTTGTAGAACAGAAATTTCGCTGCTTCGGCGCCGCGACGCCCGGCTTTGTGGATCTCGGATGCGGCCACAGATTCCGGGAACGGAAGCTCGGGATCTTCCACCATCACGCGCCGCAC
Source organism: Terriglobia bacterium (assembly GCA_963792065.1). Lineage (GTDB taxonomy): Bacteria > Acidobacteriota > Terriglobia > Bryobacterales > Bryobacteraceae > Palsa-89. Next base: position 250,051 of record CAWBUU010000002.1, on the reverse strand, counting down.
CAGCGACACGAACAAAACACCCAGGATGCTGCCGACCATCATCAGCGCCGTCGATTTCCAGTAGGCGTCCTTCGGCTCGAACGAAGGCCAGGCGCCCGCGATGAGAAACGCAGGCAGCGTGAAGATCGCTCCTGCCGCCACCGATTCGCCGATCGATCCCGCCGTTCGCGTGATGTTCTCTTCGAGCACCGACCCGTTGAAGAGCCGCAACACCGCCATGCCGACCACCGCCGCCGGATACGTAGCCGCGATCGTGATTCCCGCGCGCAGACCCAGGTAAGCGTTGGCAGCGCCCAGGATCACCGTCAGCACCAGCCCCAACAGCAGCGCTCGCAGCGTGAATTCGCGCATCTCGACGTTTTCCGGAACGAAGGGACGCGACCGTGGTTGTTGGCTCATCGGTTGACAATGATAGCAGGTGACTTGCCCCGGGTTGTGAAACGCGTTCGGGCGTTCAAGCTATGACGGCTCCACATCACCGCGGCTCGATGGAGGCCCTCAGCACGACGATGCCGAGATCGCGCGACTCGCCGCCGGCCGGCGCAAGACTCTTGTCGAGCGAGAACTCAAACCGGTTTCGGCCGGGCTGCAACCATCCGGGCGCCAGGTCGCGTCGATATGTGTATTCGCCGGCGTGCGCATATGTTTCCGGGGCAAGTTCGTGGCTCCCGACTCGTGCCTTCATCGTGATGGATCCGAGTTTTTGACTGATCGCTTCGGGGATGAAGATGTCCACCCTCAGTTGCGCTGCGGATTTCCCGATTGATCCGGCGAATCCAGAGTGATCGCAAACTGGCGCTTCGACCAGCGCCATGCGCCTTCTTCAATCCCATAGAACCCATCCAGTTGCGCGGCGAAGCGCGGATCGCCGGTGGACAACCCCGTCATGACCTCCGATTGATTCTCCTTCTCGGTGACAGGCTGCGTAGTGTTGGGCTCTATCTCCGCGACCTGCGCGAATACGGCGCCGCTCTTTTGATTGAAGGTCGTCCAACGCACGGCCGGGCGTGTCCGCGCTACGGCATCCAGAAAATCGCGTGAAGCTTCGGGAACCTGCCGATTGTCCGGCCCGCTCAAAACGAACACGCCGCCCGAATGCACTTCGTCGGCCCAGGGCCGATGCCGTTCGTTGGGATAGATCTCGTTCACGCGCAGCTTGCCGTCCGACAGCACGTACAGATTGTCCGCCAGGCCCCAGTCGAGCACTTGGATTTCGGACCCGCTGTGATGTTGCTCCAACCATCCGGCCAATTGAAACACAGCGTTCGACCAGGGCCCGACCCGCCGGTTCTCTGCAGTCCCTGGATGGTTGCGAACTGCCAGTACAGCGCCGATCCCGCGTAGATTGCGGCGATGGTTGCCGCGATCGCGAGACCGAATCGATATCGCTGGATTATCGATCGCGCAAGCCACCGCGGTGATCACAGCCGCGATCGGAACCACAGCCACCAGATGATGTTCGGCGACTTGCAAATTCGAGAAAAGAAAAATGCCGGTCAAGAATAAAAGAACAGAGCGATCCCTTTCCCCCACATGGACCGCGCCTTGTTCGTGCTTGTCCGCATGGAAATGCACAGACTGCAGCTCACCAGCACGATGAAGGGAAATAGCCAGCTCTGCCACTGCGGCATGCCTGGGCCATTCCACATGACGCGATGCTCGCCATCGCTCAGCAACGTTTCCGATAGCATTGCCAACCGGCGGATAGCAAGTCGCCGAGTCGCCCGCTTGCCTCGGAACATTTCGCCGCTTCCACGGTGCCGCCTCGCGAGTGGATCTGATAAATCAGGAACGGCAGTCCGCCCAAATGCCCCCCGGCGATCCAAGCCATCCAGTATCCTGGCGGGCCTGACGACACGATCTCGCGAAGTCAGCAGTCCCGGCAGCCAGCATCGCAAGAATCAGCCAAAGAAATTCGCCCTGGCCCATACGCCGACGCCCATGGCATTCCTAACCAGAACGCGTCGCGCACGCGGCCTCGTTCAACGTATCTCGACAGTGCGAGGCAGAGCAGTCCGAACGCGCCCATCCAAACGCCGACCGTTCCGTTGTCGAACACGGTCATGGCCAGATACGACGGGTTAATCGCGATCGCAATTGCAGCACAGGCCGCAACTGGACGGCTGACCTGTTTGCCAACCAGGCTGGCTACGCCAAAAATTCCGATCAATCCCAGCAGCATGGATGTCAGCCGTATCAGCGATGTGCCGGCCCCGAACGCGGCGAAAAATGGCAGGCACAGGTACTCTTTGATCGCGCCCACATAGCGCGCCGTCATCAACGGCAAGCAGCGGCCGCCTGCGCAAATCCACGTGTCCGGATCATGAGGCAGCTCAAGCTCAGTTGCAGAATGCCGCATGTGGACCGATCCCAAAACGAGCATGGCTTCGTCGTATTGAAGCCCCGGATGTTCGCAGAATCAGAACAATCCCGCTGAAGCAATAAAAAACGAGAGCCGCGCCAGCCAGCCATCGCCAGATTCCATTTCGATTGCCAACCGGCATCGGTCCATCAAGTTATCACACCAGGTTCAGCGGGTTTCGAAAGCGTGCCGTCTATTCGCACGCAAATCATAACATGATGTTGGGACCCGAATAGCTCGCCGGCTTGCAGAACAATACTGTTCGGGCCGCTGGCGGCCCCCTCGGGAATGCGAACTTGGACCTGCATGACGCCCTGAACGATTCCGGGCGCCAGGCCTGTACGCACAACTTCGGCAGGCTGACCGTTGATCAGCACGGATGTGGGAAGAAGAGGCGACGCGGTGTCAGAAGCGGCAGGATCTTGGCCGTCCACGCCGGCGGGATTGGTCTGCCCCAAGCCCGTTACGTACATGCTTACGATCGATCCGCGAGCGGCGGGCGCGTGAAATTGATTCGGAGTCCCATCCTCGTCGAGAATGGCGCCCTGGTCGCCGCCCGTGCCGTCGGCTGAAAAGATAGCCGGCGCGGCACCCACCACCGGCATCTTGATGGCGTTCGATACTTCACCGTCTTGGAGCACCAGCACTTCGGTCTCACCCGCGACACTGAAAGGAACCACGGCCACAAGTTGATTCGCGGATGCATATAGCAACGGCGCGGACACACCGTCGAAGAAAACCTGCGTGCCGGACAAATAGATGCTGACGTTTCCCTGAGCGTCCAACTGCGTGTTCGCTGATTCCGCGGGCCCAGATCGGATCCGAAAATCGCGACAACTTCTCCCGCGCGCCACCGGGCCTCCCAGGTAGCTGGCCCCGTTGACCACCGAGGTGATCTGCGGCACGACTCCGTCTGTCGGGTTGTCGGACAAAAGTCCGTAGATGACCAGCGCGTTCGAAAAGCTGGAGACGTACACGCGGCCGTTCGCCACCATCGGCGGAACGAATTTTGCGAACGGTCCCAACGTGTCGCGCTCCGGAACCATGTCGCTGTTCCACAGTTCCATCGACAGGTCCGAAGCATCCAACGCGTGCAGTGTGCCTGGACGTACCGGAAGCATAGTAATTGCTGGTGGTGACCCACACGATGCCCGAGTCTTCAGCGTCGCCGTTGGCGGACACTGCACCGCCGCGTACAGCGACGGGCCGATATCGGCGCGAACTCGGACATCGGATTGGGATCCACTTGGCCGCCTGCGACCTGCAGCGCCTTCAGCGAATACAATGGCTCCATTGTGTACACCGTCGTGCCGACTCCTGGCTCGCCCACACCGCGAGATCGAACATCTGGTTGTCGCTGATGTGGACGCTCGTCACGTTACTGCCGCTATCGTTCAACCAACCATTCATGAGATAGAGATTGCCCGACTTGCCGCCCAGCAGAGCTTCGTTCGTGCCCGGAAGCAGAATGACGCCGGTGGAACCCACGTCCCAGTCCTCATCGTTCAATCTCGCCATTCCTCCGGCGTAAAGATTTCGCGAATGGCCAGATCGGCAGCGCGACAACTTCAAAACCGACTCGCCGAAATTCTGCATGCCGTCGAAGTCACCGTTCCCCGTGGCGATGTACAAATTTCCACTCCGCATCGATGGCCGGCGCGCGCCCCGCTTGCCAGATCCGGCGCCGTATCCGTCGGGCGACAAATTCAGCATCGATCTCCGCAAGCTGCAGATCGGAAGCGTCGTACCCGAACAACCACCCGTGCCAATTGCCGAAGTCGCCGTGCGAGCGAAACCGATGTAGACCGTTCCGTTCGCCAGCGCCAGACCTGGCCGCTGCAACTGCTGCGAAGCGTCAAAGTGCAGCGTTCCGTCTTCGAGGCTCCCAGCGCCTTCCCCATTCGACGGCGCCGCTGATATCCGACGGGCCGTTCATCATCTCGTGTCCGTCCGCCAGCGACAGCGCGTGAATGCGGAACGTCCGGCGCTGCCGTTTTCGAACGTCTCCGCTACCACGTATATGGCCTGGGCGGCGAGGTCGATCACGGGCGTGCTCAAGATACCGACTTCCGGAAGAACGCCGCTGTAGTCCAACGTCGACGAAGGAACCGCGGGTCCGAGGTTCACCTGCCAGAGCGGTGTGGTGCGCTGGGGCGCGTCAGCGTCGATTGCGTACATGCTGTTGTGCGTGGTCGCGACGAAGACCACGTTGCGAATGCCTTGCTCTGGGATCATTATTCCGCTGACAAACAGCGGCTGCGCGTAAATTCTACCGTCTACCGGAAACGTGCCGATCTTTCCGAAGCTGTCCTTGTCGATCAGTTGCGGCGCGAGCGTAGTCTCGCTGAGGTTGGCGTTCGTACGTTGATTGTTGTAATTCGCAGTAAGTATGTTGACTTGCGCCTGCGCGTGCGCCACCGCGAGCATGACGAGTAAGACGCCCGAACTGAGCGTCTTAACCACGGACAGCCGATCCATCCACTTACTCGAATTAGTCGACATTTTGCTGGCTGAATTAAGAAAACTAAACTTTGCCGGCAGGTTCTGACCCTGAATTTCGAGCGGGCACTAGAGAATACACGTTACCATTCGAGAAGTTTCGTGTTGCAATCCAGTCACCAAGTGTCTGGATCTAGATCAGGCCGTGGATCGCCTGAAGCTTTTCCCACAGCGGCGCGAGAAGATCCAGCCGCAGCGCGTTGGGACCGTCCGACAGCGCACGTTCGGGCGCTTCGTGCACTTCGAGGAAAACTCCGTCGACGCCGGCAGCCACCGCGGCGCGCGACAGCGTAGGAATGAACTGCGGCTGACCGCCTGAGGCGTTCCCCATGCCGCCGGGAATCTGGACACTATGAGTGGCGTCGAAAATCACAGGCCACCCAAACTCGCGCATGATTTCGAGCGACCGCATGTCCACCACCAGATTGTTGTAGCCGAACGAAGTGCCGCGCTCGGTGAGCATGATTTTGTCGTTGCCGGTGGAAAGAACCTTCTCGGCCGCATTCTTCATTTCGTGCGGTGAAACGAACTGCCCCTTCTTGATGTTCACCACGCGCCCCGTGCGGCCGGCCGCGATCAGCAAATCGGTCTGCCGGCAAAGAAACGCCGGAATCTGGAGAACGTCGGCGCCCTCGGCGGCAGCTTCGGCTTGGGCCGGCTCATGGATGTCTGTCAGAACCGCGAACCCCTCTTCGCGCAACCCTGCCAGGATTCGCACGCCTTCCTTCAAGCCCGGCCCGCGGTAAGACGAGACGCTGGTGCGATTCGCTTTGTCGAACGATGCTTTGAAGATGAACGGCCCGGCGATGGTGCGGATCGCGTGCGCCAGAAAATGCACGTGCTCCTCGCTCTCGATCACGCAAGGTCCGGCGATCAATACCAGCGGATGGCCGCGGCCGATGTCGGGTAGGTGTGTCAATCGGCGTGCGAATACTGCTGGGATCGGGCGCGCTGCACCGGCTTGCCGCGGCTCACTCGATACCGGTGCGCGGCGCCGATGAACGCGGCAAACAGCGGGTGCGGCTCCAGCGGTTTGGATTTGAATTCGGGATGGAACTGGCAGCCCAGAAACCAGGGATGATCCGGAATTTCGCAGATCTCCACGTACACTGCGTCCGGAGTCTGGCCGGCGATGCGCAGGCCGCCCGCGGTCAGAACTTGCTCGTACTCCCGGTTGAACTCGTAGCGATGGCGGTGCCGCTCGCTGATTTCCGGCGCGCCATAGGCCTGCTCGGCAAAGCTGCCCGGCGAGAGCTGGCACGGATACGCGCCCAGTCGCATGGTGCCGCCCAACTCATCCACGCCTTTCAACTCGCGCAGTTTGTAGATCACGCGATCCGGCGTCGCGGGATCGAACTCAGTCGAGTTGGCGTGCTCCAGGCCGCACACGTTGCGCGCGAACTCGATCACCATGGTCTGCATCCCCAGGCAGATTCCGAAATACGGAACCTTGTTCTCGCGCGCGTAGCGAATGGCGGTGATCATGCCTTCCACGCCGCGCCGGCCGAATCCGCCCGGCACCAGAATGCCGTCGAACTTCTCGAGATCGTGCATGCACTCGGGCCAGGTCATGTTCTCGGATTCGATCCAATGGATGTTCACCTTGACCCGGTGCGCCAGACCTCCATGCATCAGAGCTTCTTTGAGGCTCTTGTAGGAATCCTCGTATTCGACGTACTTGCCGACCAGGCCGATGTCCACCTGGTCCTCGGGATTGTGCATGCGCTCCAGCATCCCGGTCCAGCGGCTCAAATCGCGCGGCTTGGCTTCCGTGCGCAGCAACCGCAGCAGAATCTCGTCCACGGCCTGCTCGGCGAACACCAGCGGAACTTCGTACACCGAGCTCACGTCGGTCGCCGTGATCACTGCCTCGACGTCCACGTCGCAGAACAGCCCGATCTTCTCTTTCATGTCGTGCGGCAGCGGCCGCTCGGAGCGGCACAACAGCATGTCCGGCTGGATACCGATAGCGCGCAGCTCTTTCACGCTGTGCTGCGTAGGCTTGGTCTTCAGTTCCTGCGCCGCCGCGATCCAGGGCACCAGCGTCACATGCACGAAAGCGGTGTTGTCGCGCCCCAACTCGTGCCTGAGCTGGCGGATGGCTTCAAGAAACGGCAGCGACTCGATGTCGCCCACCGTCCCGCCGATCTCCACGATCACCACGTCCACGTCAGCCGCCACCTTGCGCGCCGCAGCCTTGATCTCGTTCGTCACATGCGGAATCACCTGCACCGTTTTTCCCAGGTAATCGCCGCGCCGCTCGCGGTGGATGATCTGCTCGTAGATCCGCCCGGACGTGAGGTTGTTCGCTCTGCGTCAGCTTGGCGTGCGTGAAGCGCTCGTAGTGGCCCAGGTCGAGATCCGTCTCGGCGCCGTCGTCGGTGACGAAGACTTCACCGTGCTGGAACGGGCTCATGGTACCGGGATCGACGTTCAAATACGGATCGAATTTCTGCAGCGTCACCCGCAGTCCCCGGCTCTCCAGCAGGCAGCCGATGGAGGCCGCCGCAATGCCTTTACCAAGAGACGATACGACGCCCCCCGTTACGAATATGTACTTGGTCCCTGGCATGTGTCCTCGCTCATTTGGTCGATAAAGATGGCTCGAAGAATGCTGCTACTCGTTCCAAATCCCGCGGCGTGTCGATACCGAAGGAGTCATATTCGGTTTCCACAACGCGGATGCGATGCCCGTTTTCGAGCGCCCGCAGTTGCTCCAGACGCTCGGCCCGCTCGAGGGGACCTACCGGAAGACCGGGGTAGGCGAGCAGGAAATCGCGCCGGTATACATAGAGTCCGATGTGCTTGTAGTGCACTGCGGCCGCCGCCCTCGCGCTCGTACGGAATCGGGCAGCGTGAAAAATAAATCGCGTCGCCGGCGCGATTCGCAACCACTTTGACGACGTTCGGATCGGCGATCTCGCTGGGATGTTCCATGCGCTTCGAAAGCGTCGCCATCGGAACATCGTCATCGCTGGTTAACGCCAGCACTGCGGCATCGATGGCCGCCGGATCGAGCAGCGGCTCATCGCCTTGAATGTTGACGACTACCTGCGCGTTTTCAGCCGACGCGATCTCAGCCGCCCGGTCCGTGCCCGACTGATGATCGGACCGCGTCATCCTCGCCTGCGCGCCGAACGAGCGCGCGGCGTCCAGAATTCGTTCGTCGTCAGTCGCGATGATCAGCTTTTGAAGATAGCGCGCCTGGCAGGCCCGCTCCCACACGTGCTGCAGCATCGGTTTTCCGGCGAGTGGGGCGAGAGGTTTTCCTGGAAATCGAGAGGAGTCGAACCGGGCAGGAATTACGCCCAGGGTTCTGGTCGGCACAATCGATCATAGCACAACCGAAACCGCTTTTGAGCCGAGGGCGTAGCGTAGCTCGTAGCGAACATCTTGCCACCAAGTGTGCACGGAGTTTAGCCTATCAGGTAGACGGACGCGCGGCGTCAAGAAAACTTGGGACGTTTTGACGATTGTCCCGTCTCTAACAATCAAGGAGAGGTGTACATGCTGGGACGGGACCTGGGCTACGCGGCCCGAACACTGCGCAAGAATCCGAGCTTCACCCTTACTGCGATTGCGACCATCGCGCTGGGCATCGGCGCGAGCACCGCCATTTTCAGTGTTCTGAGCGCGGTGTTGCTGCGCCCGCTTCCGTATCAGGATCCGCAGCGGCTGATGGTGGTGTGGGGCGACATGCGAAATCGTCACGTGGTCGACTTTCCGTTCTCGCCGCCCGACTACGCTGACGTTCGCCGAGAGGTGACCGCGTTCCAGGACGTGGCGGCCGTCGCGACGGGCCGGACGCCGCTCACGGCCGAAGGCGGCGAACCCGAAATGATTCGCACCGCCGCGGTGACGCCGAACTTCTTTTCCGTGATGGGCGCTCGCATCGTGCTAGGCCGCGATTTCGTGGACAAGGATGCGACGCCGCTTCCGCCGATGGCCAACCCCGCCGACAATACGATTGCGCCTCCGCGCTTGGCTCTTACGTCGATATTGAGCTACAACCTCTGGCAGCGGCGCTACGGCGGCGATACTCACGTTCTCGGCAAAAAGGTTGACCTGGGATTCGGAGTCGCAGAAATCGTCGGCGTGCTGGCACCTGGAGTCGAGCTGCTGTTTTCGCCGGACACCAGCATCGAGCGATTTCCCGATGTCTGGACGGTACTTCGAATGGACTACGCCACCGCTTCGCGGAACGACGTTTTTCTGCGCGTCGTCGGGCGGCTGAAGAAGAGCGCCACGCGGGAGCAGGCCCAGGTGCAAGCGGACGCGGTTGCTTCCGATCTGCGCCGGCGTTTTCCGATCAAGCAAACTTCGGGCCTTTACTTCCGCGTCGAGCCGATGCACCAGGACCTGGTGAAGGACGCGCGGCCGGCCATCGTGGCGTTGATGGGCGCGGTGATTTTTCTGCTGCTGATCGCGTGCGCCAACGTCGCGAACCTGGTGCTGGTGCGCGCGTCGTGGCGCGAGCGCGAACTGGCCGTGCGATCGGCGCTGGGCGCGAGCCGCTGGTCGCTCGTCCGCCAGATGTTGGCCGAGAGCCTGTTGATCGCCGCGGGCGGTGCTGCGCTCGGCCTGCTGCTGGCGCGCTGGGGCATCGAAGTTCTGCTTTTCCTGGGACCCGTCGATCTGCCGCGCCTCGATGCCGTGGCTATCGATCCGATGGTGCTCGGGTTCGCGGTGGCCGCGTCTCTGGCCGCAGCCGCGGTATTCGGCATCGTGCCGGCGTTGCGTGCGTCGCGCCCCGACATGGTGGAGGCATTGCGATCGAGCGGGCGAACTGCGGGACTCGCCCGAGGCCGCCTGGCTCGCAACGGCGTGGTCGTTGCCGAAGTGGCGCTGTCGTTCGTGCTGCTCATCGGCTCGGGGCTGATGCTGCGGACGCTGGTCGCATTGCAAAACGTCGATCCAGGATTCGAAGCCCGCGGCGTCCTCACCTTTCAGCTCGCGGGGCTGCGCGGCAATGGACCTCAACGCGCAGCCTTCATCAATCAGCTTCGCGACCGCTTGCGCGGATTACCGGGCGTCGAATCCGTAACAGCCGCTACGCCGCTGCCCTTGGACGGCGGCATCGCCTACGGGCGCTGGGGCACCGAAGAGGCCGTCGCGAATCCTGGAAAATTTCATGAAGGCGATTTTCATTTCGTCATACCCGGGTATTTCGAAACGCTGCACACCAAGCTGATCGCCGGCCGCACGTTTACGGAAGCCGACAATATGCCGATGGTGCTGCGAGTCGTGATCGACGACGACCTGGCGGCCAAAGCCTTCCCCAATCAGTCCGCCGTCGGCAAGCGGATCCTGATCCGCGCGCGCACGCCCGAGCCGGAATGGTTCGAAGTAATCGGCGTGGTGCAGCATCAACGCCACAGCTCGCTGGCGCGTCCAGGACGCGAGGCGATGTTCCTGACCGACGCCTACATGGGCCAGGGCGTAGTGGGAAGCTGGGCCGTGCGCGCATCGGGCGACCCTGCCTCGCTCGGCGCGGCGATCCGGCGCGAAGTGGCGGCGATGGACCCGCGACTGGTGGTCTCCGAAATGCAGCCGATGCAGAAATATGTCGACCAGGCCCAGGGCCAGACGCGCTTCGCTCTCGTGCTGATCGGCGTGTTCGCGGCCATCGCGGCAGTGCTCGCGGCCGTCGGTTTGTACGGCGTTCTGTCGGCTGCAGTGCGGCAGCGGACCGCCGAGATCGGTGTGCGCATGGCACTCGGCGCCCAGCCGGCCACCATTTTCCGCAGCATGATCGGACAGGGGCTGTCGCTCAGCGCCGGCGGAATTGCATTGGGCCTGATCGCGGCACTGGCGCTCACTCGCGCCATGACCAGCATGCTGGTGGGCGTGCAACCCACCGATCCCATCACGTTCGCCGCGATGGCAGTGATGTTCTTCCTGATCGCCGCTTTGTCGTCCTGGCTGCCGGCGCGCCGGGCGGCCCGGCTTGATCCCACGGTCGCGTTGCGGGAAGAATAAGTCATGGGCTTTCATTCATTGCGCCCGCAAGGGTGCGTGTTCCACATCGCGATGCTGCTCCTCGCCGTCGCGGCGCTTGCGCAAACCGGAGAGATCTTGGGTTCGCGCCTCCGCGCGCACGTGAAGTTTCTTTCGAGCGACTTGCTGGAAGGCCGCGGTGTCGGCACCCGCGGCGGGAAACTTGCCGCCGAGTACATCGCCTCGCAGTTCGAGCTGATCGGCGCCAAACCGGCCGGCGATCACGGCACTTATTTCCAGAGTGTGCCGATGGTGGGAGTCACCACCGAGCCGAACGCCACTCTTGCGGCCGTCGGCGCAAGCCACACTGAGTCGTTCAAGTGGCTCGACGAGTTCGTCGGCGTCAGCGAACTCCAGCAGGCCGGCCGATCAGTTCGACACCGACGCGATCTTCGTCGGCCACGGAATTTCCGCGCCCGAGTTTCACTGGGACGACTTCAAGGGCGTCGACGTGAAGGGCAAAGTGCTGGTGCTGTTCACCAACGAGCCGCCGTCCAACGATCCGAAGTTCTTCGGCGGTCCCGCGCTGACCTACTACGGGCGCTGGACCTACAAATACGAAGAAGCCGCGCGCCGCGGCGCCAAAGCCGTGCTCATCGTTCACACCACGCCGACCGCGGGCTACGGCTACGACGTCGTGCGAAGCTCATGGGGCAAGGAGGACCCGCAGCTGAAGCTGGCGGCGGGTAAGCCGGCGCTGGCGTTTGCCGGTTGGCTGAGCCAGACCGCGAGCGAACGGCTGTTCGCGATGTCCGGCAAGAAACTGGACGACATGCTCAAGGCCGCCAATTCGCCCGACTTCCGGCCCATCCCGCTCGGGCTGAAAATTCGCGCCAACATTCCCACCACCATCCGGCAGATCGAATCGCAAAACGTCGTCGCGATGATTCCGGGCAGCGATCCCGCTCTGAGATCCGAAGCGGTGATCTTCACCGCGCATTGGGATCACTTGGGCATCGGACCCGCGGTGAACGGCGATTCGATTTACAACGGCGCCGTCGACAATGCCACCGGCTGCGCCATTCTGCTGGAACTCGCGCACGCCTGGCAGTCGCTCGAACACAAGCCGCGGCGCTCGGCATTATTCGCCGCCGTCACCGCCGAAGAGGCCGGCCTGCGCGGATCCGAGTATTACGCCGCGCACGCGACCATTCCTACGGGCAAGACAGCGCTCAACCTGAACTTCGATGGCTTCTATCCGTTCGGGCGAACCAAAGATATTTCCGTCACCGGCGCCGATCGCACCACCGCATGGCCGGTCGTCGAGGAGGCGGCTCGCAAAATGGAATTGAAGATCCAGCCGGAATCGCATCCCGAGCAAGGTCATTACTACCGCTCCGATCATTTCTCGCTCGCGCACGCCGGCGTCCCCGCGTTCTCCATCAACCAGGGCAACGAATATTACGGCAAGCCCGCCGATTTCGGCGAAAAGATTTTTCAGGATTACAACGACAAGCACTACCATCAGCCGTCGGACGAGTTTCACGACGATTGGGATTTCTCCGGCATGGAACAGGTGGCGCACTTCGGCTTCCTGATCGGCACGACGGTCGCGAATCAGGACCAGCTGCCCACCTGGCACGCGGGCGACGAGTTTCTCCCGGCGCGCGAGAAATCGATGAAGTAGCGAGGCTCCTACTCAGCCGTTCTGCGCCGGCGGCATGTCGGCCCAGAATTTGCGAATCTCGCCGCGCGGATCGTTCTCCACGCGAACTTCTTTGTCGAAGATCATCGTGGCGCGCTTGGTCGCATCGTACGCCGGCCAATCCGGAATCTTCGCGTTGTTGGGGTTCGCGTTCCTGGCCATCGTAACCCAGGTATGGGAGAAGCGGGACCAAAGCGCTCGCGTCAACTCTGCGCCCGTGCCGCCGATGCCGTCGCGATAATCGTTGAAGGTCGCCGCCACATCCACTCCGTGCACTGCGCCGAACTTGCCGTCGAAACCACTGCTGGCGAACGCCCACAGATATATGTACGCCGGAGCCTTGCCCGCGGCGGCTTTGCGCTCGGCCTGCAGCGTGGCGCTCTTGCGCGACGTCGAATCGGTAGCGATCTGCGCCTGAATCAGGTACGGCGACTTGTCCGGATACCGGTTGCGATACATCGCCAGCATCTCCTCGGCCTTCGCCCCGTAGCGCTGGTTCATCATGGTGCGCAAACCCTCTTCCGTCAGATCGAAGTTGGTCAAACGCAGCGCCGCATCCTCCAGCGTGTTCGAAATGATGATCGGAACATCGGCGGATTCCGGCGGCGCCGTCGGATCGAACGGATGGTGCGGAAGAATGGTACCGTCCACTACCGGCGAGAACCCGGCGCTCCCGCCCAGCGCGACCTGCGCCTCCAGGATCTGCCGCCACGGCAGTTTCTGGATCTCGGCGATGTTGCCCTTGGCGATGCCGAGCTTCGTGAGTAGCAGTTCGGCCGATTGCGTTCCTCGTTCACGCGTGGCCGACCGGATGGTCGAACCGCTCTGAATCCCCGCGCTGTGGAACAGCCCCTTCGCCGAGGGAATCGCCAGCATGGTCGACGTCTTCGCGCCGCCGCCGGATTGCCCGAAGATCATGACCTTCGCCGGATCGCCCCCGAAATTCTCGATGTTGTCGCGGACCCATTCGAGCGACGCCACCAGGTCCATCATGCCGACCACGCCCGCGTGTGCGAACTCAGGCGGCGCGCCCAGATCGGCCAGGTGCAGATAACCGAAGCTGGCGAGCCTGTGATTCACCGTGACCACCACCACGTCTGCCAGCCGCGCCAGTTGCGTGCCGTCGTATTGCGGTCCGTTGCCTGAGCCGGTGGCGAAGCCGCCGCCGTGGAATGAAACCAGCACGGGCCGCTTGCCGCCGTCCTTCAACGCCGGAGTCCAGACATTCAGCGTCAGAACGTCCTCGCCCATGCCGTGGCCGTAGTGCAGGTCCCATTGGATCAACTGGCCGTAGTCGCTCGCGGGCGACGAAATCGTCTGCGGCGAAATCTGCCCGTACGCCAGGCACTCGCGCACTCCCGTCCACGCCGTCGGCTTCTGCGGCGGCATGTAGCGGTTTTTTCCGCCGGTGGGTGCTCCGTAAGGGATGCCTTTGAACTCCTTCACCGTGCTGTTGGCCATCCCCAGCACTTTGCCGTGTTGCGTGTCGGTAGTGAAGAATAATTCGGTGTTGCGCGTAGCACCGGCGGCCGGCGCAGTGCGCCGCGATTGTGCCCAGGTGTTGTTCGCGATCGCATAGCCTGCTCCGAGCGCCGCGAGAAATGATCGTCGATTCGTCATGTCAGCATCCTTTCTATCCGGGACCTTGCTAATAAGGGCAGTATATACTCTGTGGTGCTCGGAATTTCAGCAACTAGAATCAAACGGGTTCGGCCTCCGCTTCGCTCGTGATACTCAGAGAGTTGCTGGACGCAATCCGACTTCGCAGCAGGACCCCGAGATGCAAGTTGCATCGCAAAAACAGAATTGTGTGCCCGTGCGGAATGAATTTCGTTTTGCGCCCGTCTACGCTTACAATTCGAGTGGAATAGCGATGATGCAGCGTTGGATTTCTTTAGCCTTTTTCGTCGCGGCATTCGCGCATCAAATCGACGCGCAAATCATGGCGACGGGCGGTCCGATCTCGCCCGACAGTCTGGGGTCACCGCCACAAGCTCCTTTTCTCACTCTGCTAGGGATGGCAAACCCGGGCAAGCTCGCTACTGATCCGTCGATACCGCCAAAAGGAGCGGTATCGGAAATGTTCTACGAAGAGCTGCGAGGTAAAGCCACGCCGGCAGGTCCGGCGGGCGCTGTCGAAGCGAGTGTGCGGACGAAGTTTGACGAGCAGGGGAATGTCACCGAAAAAATCGAGAATCGATGGAACTACGAAACCGATAGCGTATACCACTACCAGGACGGTCGAGTAGTGAGTATGGAAACGACGACGCGGGGTGGAAAGAAAAGCGCGCGATTCTGGAGTTATTGGACCTATGATCGCCGGGGCAAACTGATTGAGTACCGCCGCGGCAGCGGCGCTGAGATTGGGAACCACGAGTTGGGGTTCCGTTACGACAGCAAGGGACGCCTTTTGGGATTCGACTATCGGCAGGGCAAAGAGGACAAGCCCTTCAGCCACACTGAAGTCAGCTACTCGAATGACGACAGGACCGTGGCAGTGACAAAGAGCTTTGTTGATAACCAAATCGTCGATCGAAGCACCCGCCTGTTGGACTATCAAGGCCGCGTTGTGCGCGTTGAGCTGGATAGCGAGGGCCGAGCTCCGAACAACCAAGCCAAGAACATTCGGTTTCGTTATGACGCGCAAGGCCGGCTGGTGGAGCAAAGCACAGATGCCATAAACCTCAGCAACTCGGGCGCGGAACATGACTTGCCGCCAGGGACAATCACGATTGCGTATGACGATAAAGCTCATACGAAGACGACTAAGTACTCATTTCCAGGCGAAGGAAGTATGGAGATCGTGGTGACGCAGGATGCTAGCGGGGCCGCTGTGGGCTACGGGCTCGGGCAAGGATCCGAGAAATTCTCATGGAACCTGGAATGTGAATACGATCGCTTTGGAAACTGGACCACGTGCCGCCAGATTGTCGAGCGCGAAGGGCAAAAATTCACCAAGCAGGGGTTCCGGCGAACGATCACGTACCGGTAGGCAGTGAGTCCAGTTTCCAGCCCAAACCGGACTCGATTGCTGGCGGCATCCCGGTCTCACTTCATGAGTTGGCGTAGCAATGGCATTGATAGGCCAGCGCACTCGCGACCCTTCACGCCCGCCGCCCTTCGCGGCGAAGCCCCTCATGCACCAGCATCTTGAGGAGCGTCTGGTATCCGATGCCCTTTCGCAAAGCGAGCTCCCGCGCCTTGGCCAGATCAGGCTCGGGCAATCGCAACGCAATTTGGACGCTGGCCACCTTGTTCAACTGACCGACAAGGCGCGATCCCTTGGTCCCGCCTCGCCTCGCGATGCCTGCCGCCTTCTGCTTTACGAACTCGCGCCCTGCGCGGCTGGCCCACCAGTCCGCCTCCTGTGCTTCGTTGACGAACTTGGGAAAGACGATCGGTTTCTTTTTCATCAACTCACTCCCCTCGCAGTCGCCGGGCGAGGTAGTCCTTCTTCTGCCCGGCATCCAGGTCGTACGCTGTCACGACTTGGATCTTTTCGCCCTGCTCAACCAGCACCACGGCCAGCAGTCGTCCCGAGTCTTCCGCAGATTGTTGGTGTCCCAATCGAACACGCACCTCCATTGTATATGCATTGCATGACAGAATGGACGATGCTGACTGGTAATGGCGTGCTGGATGCCGGATTGTGCCCGGGTCACGCCCGACGCCGACGCTAGCCGCTCCGAGCCCGAGTAACGCACCTTCCTTCCCCGCTTCTCCCTTCCCCTCAACCTCCCTGACCCTCCCGCCGGCTCGCCGCCGCCCCCTCGGTGCTAACCTCGTTCCGAGCCTCGTCATATGTCACCTTCTCAGCCGACCGCTCGCCGATCCTCCGCCCTTCCCCTCGGCCCCCACGCCCGGTCCGCGCCGGTGGCTTCGTTTTTGCAAAAAAACACCTGTCCTTCGTTTTTTCAAAAAAAGTCGCCCCGCGCACACAAAAAAATCCGTTTTGCGCTACCAGCACGCGTCGGTGGTGCTCTCTTGCGCTCCGTCGCCTGTGGCTTCAGAGTATAATCGTTCCCCATGCGGACTCTGATTGTGTTCGTCGCGCTAGGCGCAGCTTTCGCCCAGGATGGCGCGACGCGCGCGGATTGGCGTTACCACGGCGGCACACAACTCGCCTGGCGTTACAGCGCGCTCGACCAGGTCAATCGCAGCAACGTCACCAAACTTGCTCCCGTGTGGGCTTTTCAAACCGGCGACTACGAGATGGGACTGCAGGTCACCCCCATCGTCGTCGACGGCGTGCTGTATCTTTCAACGTCGCGCTCGCAGGTCTACGCGCTGGATGCCGCCACCGGCCGCCTGATCTGGCAATTCAAGTATCCGCTGCCGCGCGGATCCGTTCCCTACGGACCTCAGAATCGCGGAGTCGCGGTGGGCGGCGGCTACGTCTTCCTCGGCGCCTACGACAACAACCTCGTCGCGATCGATCAAAAAACCGGCGAGGAGGCCTGGAGAGTCAGTCTCGACGACTCGCGCCAGTGCGGTTGCACCATCACGGCCGCGCCTCTGGTCGCGAAAGATAAAGTGATCATCGGCGGCGCCGGTGGCGATTCGGCGCATCGCGGATACCTCACCGCCGTCGACATGAAGACCGGCCGCGTCGCGTGGCGCTTCTACACCATTCCCGCGCCGGGCGAAAAGGGCAACGAGACCTGGAAAGGCGATAGCTGGCGATTCGGCGGCGGTGCAACTTGGATGACCGGCTCGTTCGATCCGTCGTTGAACCTGGTGTACTGGGGCGTCGGCAACGCCGCGGCCGACAACGATGCCGCCCCACGCTTCTCCGGCGAAGGCGACGGCGCGAATCTCTACACCGCCAGCGTTATCGCGCTGGATGTCGATACCGGCAAGCTCAAGTGGTACCACCAGGAAGTTCCCAAGGACGTCTGGGATTTCGATTCCTCCTACGAATGCGTGCTGATCGATCGCCAAGTCCGGGGCCGCATGCGCAAGCTTCTCGTGCACATCAACAAGGGCGGCTACGCCTTCGTACTCGACCGCGTGACCGGCGAATACTTGAACGCGTATCCCATTGTCGACAACCATACTTGGACCAGCGGCATCACCGAAGACGGCAAATTCATCGGGCGCGTCGAACCGGTCCAAGGAAAGCCGACCTTGATCTGTCCGGGGCCGCTCGGCGGCAAGAGCTGGAATGAAATTGCGTACTCGCCGCGAACCGGTTTCATCTACACGCCGTCGGCCGAACTTTGCAGCAACGAAACCGTGGTGCCACAGGAAGCGCACGAAGGGCGCGGCTACACCAGCGGAACGTGGGTTTATGCCAAGCCGCCCGACGGGCCTTACCGCGGCCATCTCGACGCCTACGATCCTGTCACCGGCAAACGCCAGTGGTCGTATCCGTACAAATATTTGTTGCTCGCTTCGCTGCTGGCCACGGCCGGCGACCTGGTGTTCACCGGCGACCCCGAAGGATTTTTCTTCGCCCTCGACGCGCGCACCGGGACCAAGCTGTGGAGCTTTCAAACCGGCAGCGGGCATCGCGGATCGTCGGTGACCTACATGGTCAACGGACGCCAGTACATCGCGACGCCCACCGGTTGGGGTTCCATTGCAGCGCGCGCCATGCCGGGATTGTGGCCGGAAGCCGAGACGTTTCGCGGAGGTTCGACGTTGATGGTCTTCGCGCTTCCGGAGGAGTCGAAGTGAGAGCGGCTGGTTTGCTGTTGTTGCTGCCGATGCTGGGAGGCGCGCAGGACCGTCTCACGCGCGGCGCCGATCTCTACAACCAGACCTGCGCAACAGGATACTGCCACGGACCGGGCGGAGCGGCAGGCAGTGCGCCACGTCTGGCCGCGCGAGGCTTCACCGAGGACTACATCGCGCAAACACTGCGCCGCGGTATTCCGGGAACCGCCATGCCGTCGTTCGGAACCACGCTTCCGCGCGGCGAGCTGGCGATGATCGTCGCATACGTTGCGAACCTGAATGGAATCTCCCCCTCGCGCAGTCAGGCGCCCGCCGAGCCCGTCTCAAACGAAGCTCCCGCCCGAAGCAGCACGCGGACGAACCCTGCTCTTCGATGCAGTCCGAGGATTCAACCGTTGCGCCACGTGTCACGAAGTCGACGCGATGGGAACTCCGGTCGCATCGCCCATCCTCAAAATTCCGGCCAACGCCGCCGAGTTGAAAAATCTTGCCACGCCGCAGATTCGCACCGCAACCGTCGCCGGCGAATCGTTTCCGGCTTTAGTGCTGAGCCAAGGCAGCAGGCAGGTGAAGTTGTACGACCTGACATCGCCGCCTCCCGTGCTCCGCACCCTCGCCCCTGGCTCGGTTTCGCTGAAAGACGGAAGCGCATGGCGGCACGCGAGCGCGCTGGCCGGTTACAGCGATGCCGAACTGGACTCCATTTTGGTTTTCCTTCGCGCCGTGCCGCATCGCTAGAGAACATCGCGTGGTAGAACATTCCTAGATGGCATTCGTGAAAATCGGTTCGCTTTCGCAACTCCCGCCCGGCTCTGTCATGGAGGTCCTGCTCGGCGACGAATCCTACGCGGTCTGCAACTCGAGCGGCGAACTGCATGCGCTCGCCGGAACCTGCCCGCACGCCGGCGGCCCCATCGGTCAAGGCAGGATGGAGGGCAACTTGGTGGTGTGCCCGTGGCACGAGTGGGCTTACGATTGCCGCACCGGCGAGAACGATTTCGATCCCGCCGTGAAGCTCGACCGCTTCGCCGTCAAAGTCGAAGGAGACGACATCCTGCTCGATCCGGAGAGCCGTGCCTGAGCTTCCCGAAGTCGAAACAGTCGTCCGATCGCTAGCGCCGCGGCTAACCGGCCGGCGCATTCTCGACGCGCGCTTTTCTTCGCATCATGTCGTGCGCCAGAAATTCGCGACCCTGCGCGGACGCGTGCGCGGCCAGCAAGTCAAGTCGATCCGCCGCCACGGCAAGTTCATCGTGCTGGAGCTCGATCGCGGCTACCTCACCGTTCACCTCGGCATGACCGGCAAGCTGCTGATCGATTCCGATCCCGGCCCCTACGCGCGCGCCGTGTTCGATCTTGACCAGGGCCTGCTGGTGTACGACGACATCCGGCACTTCGGCCGCATCGAGTGGAGCGCGCACCTGCTGGACCGCGCGGCTGCGCTCGGCCCCGACGCGCTCGACATCGGCCTGGACGATTTCCTGAAGCTGCTCAAACGCCGCCGCTCGCGTGTGAAGCCACTGCTGCTGAACCAGCGATTCCTGCGCGGCATGGGCAACATCTACACCGACGAAGCGCTGTTCGAAGCGCGCATCCATCCACGTGCGATGGCGTCGAGCCTCAGCCGCGAGCGCGCGACACGATTGCACCGCGCGATGGTCGACATCCTGCACACCGCGATCCGGCTGAAAGGTTCGTCCGTCTCCGACTACGTCGACGCCGACGGCCAGCGTGGCAGTTTTCAACTGCAGCACCAGGTGTACGGACGCGCCGGCGAGCCTTGTCCTATCTGCGGGACGGCGATCCGCCGGATCGTGGTTGGGCAGCGCGGGACGCACTACTGTCCGAAGTGCCAGCGAAGCTGACTATTTGATCGGCCACCTGGACCACCGCCTTCATCGCAGCGACGTCATGTACGCGAACCATGTGCGCGCCGCCCAGAATCGCGGCAGTCACCGCGGCGGCAGTCGCGCATTCGAGCAGCGCGGCAGTAGTCGTATCGCTCTGCGGCAAAAACGATTTGCGCGACGGACCGATCATGATCGGCAGCTCCATCGCGGCCAGCTCTTCCAGCCGCGCGAGAATCTCGGCGTTCTGCTCTTTGCGTTTTCCGAAGCCGAGTCCCGGATCGATCGCGATGCGCGCTCGCTCGACGCGCGCGCCCACGGCACGATGCACCGAGGCGTCCAGATCGTGGCGGATCGAGCCCATCACGTCGGGCAGCGGCGGCAGCTTGGCCCACGTCTCCGGCGTGCCGCGCATGTGATTCAGAATCAGGCCGGCGTTTTGATTCGCCGCCGCGCGCGCCAGGTGCGGATCGAACGTCAGCCCCGAAGGATCGTTGATGATCTCGGCCCCATGCTCCAGCGCCTTCTCGGCGACGGCCGACTTGTACGTGTCCACTGAGATCGGCACGGCCAGCTTGCCGCGCAGCCGCTTCAGCACCGGGATCAGCCGGCGCAGTTCCTCGGCCTCGGACGTTCGCTGCGAACCCGGCCGCGTCGACTCGGCGCCCACGTCGATGATGTCGGCGCCCTGCTCTTCGAGTTCGATGGCGCGCGCGAACGCCGCATCCGGGTCCAGATACTTGCCGCCGTCGGAGAAAGAATCAGGCGTTACGTTCAGCACGCCCATGATGAGCGTGCGCTCACCGGTGAGCAGCTCGCGGTCGCGGATTTTCCAGACGAAGTGGCGGCGGATCATGGCTTCGCCGGCTCGATGCGCTTCCACTTCTTGCCGACACGCACAACCACCGGCCGCTCCACCGTGTAAGACAGCGTCGTAACCCGCACGCCGTCGATCTCTACTGCGCCTGACTTTATCTTGCGCTCCGCGTCGGTGCGTGATTCCGCAAGACTCGTACCCAGAATGATCTTCGGCAGACTCGATCCCCACTCTTCGAGAGCGGAAACTGTTTCCATGTCGGAAGGGGCTTGCCCCTCGCGAACTTCGCGGTCAAAGGCGCTCTGCGCTTCCGCCGCCGCCTCCGCCGAATGGAAATCGGTCACGATCTCGCGCGCCAGCGCTTGTTTCGCCGCCATCGGCTGGTTGCGATTCCGCAGCTCCATGATCTCGGCCGCGCTCTTGTCGGTGAGCAATTCGTAGTAACGCCACATCAGCTCGTCGCTGATGCCCATGACTTTGCGGAACATCACTTTGGGCGGCTCGGTGATGCCGATGTAGTTGCCCTTCGATTTCGACATCTTCTCGACGCCGTCGGTCCCCTCGAGCACCGGCGTCGTGGCGACAATCTGCGGCGGCTGCCCTGAGTCGCGTTGGATCTCGCGGCCCACCAGCAGATTGAATTTCTGATCGGTCCCGCCCATCTCGACGTCGCAGCGCAGCATCACGGAATCGTACGCCTGCGCCAGCGGATACAGCAGCTCGTGCATCGAAATGGGCGTGCCGTCCTTGAAGCGCTTGGTGAAATCGTCGCGCTCCAGAATGCGCGCCACCGTGTACTTCGAGCACAGCCGGATCACGTCTTCGAACTGCAGCGGCGCCAACCACTCGCTGTTGAAACGCACTTCGGTCTTTTGCGGATCCAAAATCTTGAACACCTGCGCCTTGTACGTCTCGGCGTTCTCGTCGATCTGCTCGCGCGTCATCGGCGGTCGCGTCGTGTTGCGCCCGGTTGGATCGCCGATCAGTCCCGTCATGTCGCCGATCAAAAAAATCACGGTGTGGCCGAGATCCTGGAAATGTTTCATCTTGCGCAGCAGCACGGTGTGGCCGACGTGCAAGATCGGGCGCCGTCGGATCGAATCCGGCTTTCACCCGCAGCGGCCGTCCAGTTTTTTCCGACTGCACCAGCCGCTCCCTCAGTTCCTCTTCACGGATGAGTTCGGCCAGGCCTTTCTTGAGATACGCGAGCTGTTCGTCGATCGTCACTAGCTTCCATTATCCCGGAATCAGGTCGGTGATCATCTTCGCAACCAGCGCGGGCGCCTCCATGGGGATGAAATGCGAATTCTCGGCCAGCACGCGATCCGTTCCATGTGCGAAGCGCGAGGCCAGGTCAGGCGCTGTCGGCGACCCTCGCATCACCTCGCTGGGATCGCGCACCGGCCGCGCTCTGACCACGTGAACCGGAATCCGGACCGCCGCGATTTCCCGGCTAATGTCGGCATTCGGCAGCGCGCCGTTTTCGTAAATCTCCGATTCGATCGCGGGCGGGCACGCCAGCACGTACGCCGCCGTCGGCCGGCAGCAGACCGTACTCGCAGTAGTCGCGCAACACCTGCCGATCCCAGGTCGCGAACGGCTGCCGATCTTTGAAGCTTTCGAACATCTCTTCCGGAGAACTCCACTGGTTGCGCCGCCGCGCGACGAACTGCGCGCCCTTGAACGGACCAACGTAGTGCTCTGGCGGCCGGATCACAGGATCGATGAGCAGCAACGTCGAGAATGCTTTCGGCTGGAGCGCCGCCGCCACCACCAGCGCATGAGCGCCCATCGAATGCCCCACCGCGATCGCACCCTCCAGCCCCAGCGCCGACGCCGCCGCGGCAGCATCCTCGCCGAACGTCCGCCAGTAATAAGGCGACGGCGGCTTCCCGCTGCGCCCGTGCCCGCGAAAATCCAAAGCCAGCGCATGCCGTCCGCCGAGTTGCGTGATCATCTGGTCCCAGCAACGCGAGTGCAGCCCCGTTCCGTGACAAAAAAGAATCGGCGGCCCCTCGCCCGGCCACTCCCAAAGTGCATGGTCGATTCCGCGAACCATCAAACGGCGCGCGGCCGGCACGTCGAGCAGCTTGAGTTGCTCGAATGGGTAGTCGCCCTCGACGGCGATGAAGCCCGCATCGATGATCTCCTGCATCAGCGGAAACAATTCGTCGGGATCCAACCCGCAGGCTTCGTGGACTTCCGGCATCGTGGCGACGCCGCGCGGTTTCCCCAGCAACGTTCCCGCATAGGCTTGGCGAATGACAACCGCCAGCAGCTTGCGGGCTGGAGCGTATAGGCGATCGAATTCTCTCATCCGGCTCAGTTGAATCGCACGTACTCGAACTCGACCGGCTGATTGTTGATGCCGCGCACCGGCGGCGCGATCCATCCGGCAAACTTGCCCGGCTCCACTACGCGGCCCATCAGCGATTCGATGAAAGCGTGATCGTCTTCCGACGGCAGCCATTCACTATGCAGGCTGTTCCATTGTTCTTGCGTCAAAACCTTGCCTTCCGGACTAATCGAGTGGCCGGCAAACGCGCCGATGCGTCGATTGAAGCCGACGTGCGGCAATGTGAATCGGAACGGTACGCCGAGCTTCTCCGGAATGCGGTTCCAGCGATCCAGACCCGCCTGGATTTCGCGAATGTAATCGTCGCGCAGGCGCGCGTTCAAAGCGGTCAACGCCGGAACGGACTTGGGAACGATCCTGCCGCCTGCCACTTCGTGCACCGTGTACTCCGCGCTCGCCAGCTTGTGATCATCGCCGAGCTTCGTCTCACCCGCGCGACCCTTGATCCCCGTCGTGTAGTATGTTGCGGCGTTCGAGGAAACCTCCGAGCCGTACAGATCGAGCGTCGCGCTGTAGTGGAAGTTCACGAATCGCTGGATCGTCTCGAGATCGATGACGCCGAGCGCGCGAACCTGCGCCGGATCGCTGGCCCTGTGATCGCGCATCACCTCGCAGGTCCTCTGAACCGCGCGCGCCACGCCCGATTCGCCGACGAACATGTGGTGCGCCTCCTCGGTCAGCATGAACCGGCAGGTGCGCGCCAGCGGATCGAATCCCGATTCGGCCAGCGACGCCAGTTGAAATTTTCCGTCGCGGTCAGTGAAGTACGCGAACATGAAGAACGCCAGCCAGTGGCGGATCGGATCGTTGAACGCGGTCAGGATGCGCGGCCGGTCGGCGTTGCCCGAGCGCCGTTCCAGCAGCGCCTCGGCTTCCTCGCGTCCATCGCGCCCGAAGTAGCGCTGCAGTAGATACACCATCGCCCACAGGTGCCGCCCTTCCTCCACGTTCACCTGAAAAAGATTGCGCAGATCGTAGAGCGACGGCGCGGTCATGCCGAGCAAGCGTTGCTGCTCCACCGATGCCGGCTCGGTGTCGCCCTGCGTCACGATAATACGGCGCAGCGTCGAGCGATACTCGCCCGGCACTTCCTGCCACGCAGGCTCGCCTTGATGATCGCCGAACGGAATGGTGCGCGCCTCATCGCGCGGCACCAGAAAAATTCCCCAGCGATACTCGGGCATGCGCACGAATCCGAAATTCGCCCAGCCGTCGCGATCCACGCTGATCGCGGTGCGAAGATAGACTTCGAGCTGCCCGCTCGAGATCGGCCCGGTGTCGGTCCACCAATTCAGGAACGCGGGCTGCCAGCGCTCCAGCGCGCGCTGCAGCGTTTTGTCCCCAACCAGGTCGACGTTGTTGGGAATTCGCTCGGTGTAGTCGATCACGCTAGACTCGCTCCCAATTGAATTTAGGCCGGGCGCCCGTTCCGTAAACTTTCAGCGCGCCGTCCGATCCAACCGCATTCGGCCGGTTGAAGATCCAGTTCTGCCACGCCGACAGCCTCCCGAAGATCTGCGTCTCCATCGTTTCGCGATCGCCGAACCGTATATTCGCCTCAAGACCCGTCAATGCATCCGGCGACAGCGCCGCGCGCCCTTCCATCGCCAGCCGGAGTTCATCGGCCCAATCCAAATCGTCCGGCGCAACGGTTACAAGTCCCGCCTCCAAGGCCTCGCGCGCACTGACCGGCATTCCAACTCGACGCCTGAGCGCCTCGACGGGCTCGGCCTCTTGATAAAACCGATTCGCGATTCGCGAGCTCCGATTCACCGCCGGCAGCCGCCCGAAATTCATCTCGCTGACTGCAATCTCGTTCCCCGGCTGGTCCAGCATGTAAGCGCGATCGGCCGACAGCGCCAGCTCCAGCAGCGATCCGGCGAAGCACGACCCCGGCTCGATCACCGCAAACATCGATCGCGCCGTGACATCCAGCCGCGCGAAAGTCCGCCGCATGTGTCCGAGCGCTTCGCCCACAAACCAGTGGCTCGCGTGCTCGATCATCAGGGCGTCAAACGCCAGCACCGTTTTGGGATCGCCCGCCGTCTTCAAGATCCAAAGGCCGAGCTCGAGTTCGTTGGCGCGCAGGTTGAGAATGGCATCGTCCAGCTCGCGGCTCATCGCGAGCGGCCACCACTCGGCGCCGGCCGAAAAATCGGACACCGCGGCCGGAGCGCGCACCGTGATCGTCGCAGTGCGGGCATCGCGATCCAGCAGCGCGTCGACGTACTCGTAGTGATAGAGGGAAGCATCGATGGTTCGCCGCAGAGGCGTAAGCCTCACGCCCGCCGCATCGCCCGGCCGATCGCTCAATCGCGCCAGCTCCTGCGCCCGGCTCTTTACGTACTCACCGAACTGTTGCGGCTTTACGATTTCGTCCACCAGCCGCCAGTCCTTCGCGCGCTGCCCCTGCACACCCTCGGGCGTCGTGCAAAAAATGTCGGCGTGGTCGCGCCGCACCCGGCGCTTCCCGGTGAGCCGCGTCAGCCCGCCTGTTCCGGGAAGCACGCCCAGCAGCGGCACCTCCGGCAGACTCACCGACGATGAGCGATCGTCCACCAGCACAATCTCGTCGCACGCCAGCGCCAACTCGTATCCGCCTCCCGCCGTCGAGCCATTGCAGGCCGCGATGAACTTCAGCCCGGAATGTTCGCTCGAATCTTCCATGCCGTTGCGCGTCTCGTTCGTGAACTTGCAGAAATTTACTTTCCAGGCGTGGCTCGACAACCCCAGCATGTAGATGTTCGCGCCGGAGGAAAACACGCGCGGCTTCCCACTCGTTATGACCACGCACCGGACTTCGGGATGCTCGAAACGGATGCGGTCCAGCGCGTCGCGCAACTCGATGTCGACTCCCAGGTCGTACGAGTTGAGTTTGAGTTTGTAGCCGGGCCGGATGGTCGAGTCTTCCTGAACGTCCAGCGTCAGCGTGGCGACAGCGCCGTCACACGCCAGCCGCCAGTGCCGATACTGCGATGGATCGGTTTCGAAATCGACGCCCTCGGTCGCGACATTGCTTGCGGAGGCCAATCGGCCACGATTATACTGCACACGGAACCGATGTCGCGCGATTTGACGCCGCCCCAGTTTTGCACCGTCGATGGCCACAGGATCGAGATTCTCTGGATTCCCGCCGCCGCGCCAGACACTCCGCCGATCGTGATGCTCCACGAAGGCCTCGGCTCCATCGCACACTGGCGCGACTTCCCTTCCCGCCTCGCTGAACGCACTAGTTGCGGCGTGCTGGTCTACTCACGTTACGGCTACGGCAACTCCGATCGCCTCGCCGAAAAGCGCCCGGTCGACTACATGCATCACGAAGCCGGGGTCGTGCTGCCCGCCCTGCTCGCACAACTTGGTATCACGAAGCCGGTGCTGCTGGGCCACAGCGACGGCGCATCCATCGCGTTGATTTTCGCCGGAACATTTCCCGACGTGCCGCGCGGCCTGATCCTCGAAGCGCCGCATGTCTTTGTCGAAGACGTCTCGATCGAGAGCATCGCACAGGCGCGCACCGTCTATCAGACCACCGACCTTCCGCGCAAACTCGCCCGCTACCACGCCCATGTCGACGAAACCTTCTGGGGCTGGAATGACATCTGGCTCGACCCGCGCTTTCTATCCTGGAACATCGAAGGGTACCTGCCTGCGATCCGCTGCCCGGTGCTGCTGATCCAGGGCGCCGACGACGAGTACGGCACCACGCGCCAGCTCGATGCGATCCAAGCGCGCATCCCGCAGGCCGAAGTTTTGCTGCTCGCCGACTGCAAGCATGCGCCGCACCGCGATCAGCCCGACGCCACGCTCGAGCGCATCGCGAACTTCGTTCACTCGTTAAACTGCCAGTGACAGTCTGAACCAAACGAGTTCTTTCCAGTTACCAACAACTTGCCGTTCACGATATATCGGAGTGGATAGTAGTCTACGGCGGATACCTCAAAAGAACACGATGTGCTACTATGCGATCCGATATAGTTGCACGCGCCGATGAAAAAACAAGCCCAGCCCGTTCCCGAACATCTCCTGCCTCTCCCCTCCGCCGTTTTCCAGATCCTGGTCGCCCTAGCCGACCGCGAACGCCACGGCTACGGCATCATGCAGGACGTCGCCGCGCGCACCGGCGGAAAGTTCCGGCTCAGTCCCGGCACGCTGTACGGCTCCATCAAGCGCATGCTCGAACAGGAATTGATCGAAGAGTCCGACGAGCGGCCTGATCCCGGCCTCGACGACGAACGTCGCCGCTATTACCGCATCACCGACTTCGGCCGTCGCGTCGCCGGCGCCGAAACCGAGCGCCTGTCCAAACTCGTCAGCCAGGCCGTGGCCGGCCTGTTGCATGGTTCGAAGCCGGGCTGAGGTGACTCGTGAATCGACTGTATCGCCTGCTCCTGTGGCTCTATCCGGCGCAATTCCGCGCCGAGTACGGCGGCGAAATGGCGCGCCTGTTGCGCGATCGCATCCGCCGCGAAGGACTCTTCCGTGTTTGGTTTGAAGTAGTGCCCGATCTGATCATGACCGCCTGGAGGGAACACATGGATGTCTTGCGGCGCGACCTTCAATACAGCCTGCGCAATCTGATCAGAAACCCCGGCTTCGCCGCCATGGCGATCGCCACTCTGGCTCTCGGCATCGGCGCCAACACCGCGATCTTCAGCGTCGTCAAAGGCGTCCTGCTCGATCCCATGCCGTATCGCGACCCCGCGCGCCTGGTGGAACTCTACGAAAAACGCCCGCAGCAGGGCCGCGTTCGCAATGTCGTCTCGCCGCCCGATTTCGCCGACTGGAAAAAGCAGAACACGGTGTTCGAAGACATGGCCGCCCTCTCCGGCGCGGCTTACAATCTCACCGGCCAGAACGGCGCCGAGTTGATCCTTGCCACCAACGTCTCCGCCAGCTTCTTCCACCTCCTCGGCGTCCAGCCCCAGCTCGGCCGCGACTTTCTTACCGAAGAAGAGACCACTGGAAAAGACCGCGTCGTGATCCTCAACCACGGCCTGTGGCAACGGCGCTTCGGCGGCGACCCTGGAATCATCGGACAAAAGATCATCCTGAGCGGCGCACCGTTTACCGTCGTCGGAGTTCTGCCCGACATCAACAACCTGATCCGGACGAAATCTGAGTTGTGGACTCCACTGGTTCTCCCTCGTGTGCCGCGTGGGTACCACATGCTCGACGTCATCGCACGCCTGAAACCCGGCGTCACTCTCGCGCAAGCGCGCGCGGAGATGGACACGATCGCGACCCGTCTCGCGCGGCAGTATCCCGAAGAAAACACCGGCCACGGCGTCAATGTCTTTTCGCTCGACGAAGAAATCATCGGCAAGGTCCGTCCGGCCCTGTTCATCCTGCTCGGCGCCGTCGGCCTGGTGCTATTGATTGCTTGCGCCAACGTCGCGAATCTCTACCTGGCTCGCACAGCGCAGCGGCGGCGCGAAATCGCGATTCGCAGAGCGCTCGGCGCGGGCGCCGGACGGCTCTCCCGGCAGTTGCTTACTGAAAGCATATTGGTGAGCCTCCTCGGCGGCGCCGCTGGAATCCTGTTGGCTATCTGGGGAGTGCACGCGCTCATCGCGGCCGATCCCGGCAATCTTCCACGCCTTCACTCTGTCGACGTCGACCGGCAAGTTCTGTTCTTCGCCCTGGCCGTCTCCGTGCTCACCGGCGCTCTCTTTGGCCTTGCTCCCGCGTTGTACAGCGCTAGAGCCGGACTCAGCGGAGCCCTCAAGGAAGTGGGCCGCAGTTCCACCGGAGCTCTGCGCCGCAGCCGGACCAGGGCGGTCTTGGTGATTGCTGAAATCGCAATCGCGCTGATTCTCGCGATCGGCGCCGGCTTGATGCTCGAAAGCTTCTCTCGCCTCGCACAAGTCAATCCGGGATTCAACCCGGCCAACATCCTTGCAATTGACCTGGCACTTATCGGCCCAAAATACACCAACGATCAGGAGCGCACTGCGTTCTTCCGCGATTTCCTCGATCGCGTCCGCCGCCTCCCAGGGGTTCAATCGGCCGGCGCCACACTCGCTCTGCCTCTCAGTGGGGTCGACATGGGCAGCAATTTTCTGATCGAAGGCCGGCCGCCTTTGCCCTACTCACAGCAGCCCAACGCGCGCTACCGCGTCGTCACTCCCGGCTACTTCGAGAGCATGCAGATTCCTCTTCGCGCCGGCAGGCTGATCACGCACAGCGACCGAGACACCGCGCCGCCAGTGCTACTCGTCAACGAAACCCTCGCCCGCCAATTTTGGCCGAACGAAAACGCGGTCGGAAAGCGCATCACGCTTTCACGAGAAAAAGTTCTGCGCGAGATCGTTGGCGTGGTGGGCGATGTAAAACATTACACGCTGGATGGCGAGACGCGGCCCGAAATGTATTTTCCAGCCGCGCAACTGCCTGAGCGTGTGATGAGCGTCGTGGTGCGAACCTCTACTCCGCCTGAGAGCCTGGAAGGGGCCGTGCGCAGCGAACTGGCGGCCTTGGATCGCGACCAGCCCATCGCCGCGATGCGGACGCTCGAGGACCTGCTCTCGCGCTCGGTAGCGCGCCCGAGGCTCTACTCGGCGTTGCTCGCGATCTTCTCCACCGTCTCGGTGCTGCTAGCCGCCGTCGGAATTTTTGGCGTGATGTCCTTCGCAGTCGGCCAGCGCACCCATGAGTTGGGAATTCGCATCGCACTAGGCGCGTCGCCCGGCGCAGTTCAGGCCATGGTGTTGCGCGAGGGCCTGCTCTTCACGCTCGCCGGCGCGGGTTTGGGAATCGCGGGCGCACTCGCGTTGACGCGGCTGCTCCGCGCGCTTTTGTTTAGCATCACCGCAACTGACCCGGCGACATTCATCGGCGCCACGCTGCTGATGGCCATCGTCGCCACCGCCGCCTGTCTTGTGCCTGCGCGCCGCGCCACGCGCGCCGACCCGATGGTCGCCCTCCGGAGTGAATAGAATAGACCAAGTGCACATTCCTCCGGAGGAAGATTCGATGAAGCACCTCGCCCCGCGATTCCTGTCAGCCGTCTTGCCGCTGACCGTCCTGTCGTTGGCTTGGTCCGCAACCGCCGCGCCCAACTGCGACGCTCTCGCGAACCTCAAGTTGCCCGACACCGCCATCACGCTCGCAAAGACCAATGCCGACGGCGCCTTCACGCCTCCCTCCGCTCGCGGCAACGCGCGCGCCATCGAAAATCTGCCGCCCTTCTGCCAGGTCCACGGCGTCATCAAACCGGCCGCCACATCCGCGGTGCATTTCGAAGTCTGGCTGCCCGCTTCGAATTGGAATGGCCGCCTCGAAACAGTCGGCAACGGCGGACTCGCCGGCACCATCAGCTTCGCGCCTATGGCCGCCGCGCTGCGCAACGGATTCGCCGCCGCGTCCACCGACACCGGGCACACCGCCGCTGAACCGCGCACCTGGCTTCAGGATCGCGACCGCCTGATCGACTACAGTTATCGCGGCCTGCATCTCACCACCGTCGACGCGAAGGCCATCGTCGACGCCTACTACGGGCGCAAGGCCAACTACGCTTACTACAGCGGCTGCTCCACCGGCGGCAAGCAAGGCCTCATGGAAGCGCAGCGCTTCCCCGCTGACTTCGACGGCATCATCGCCGGCGACGCGGCCAACTATTGGACGCACCAGATGGCCAGCGAAGTTTGGAATGGCGTCGTCACCGGCGCGCCCGAGTCGAAACTTCCACCGGAAAAACTGCAGCTCCTTCAGAGCGCGAGTCTGGAGGCGTGCGACGCGCTCGATGGCGCCAAAGACGGCCTCGTCAGCGATCCCGCGCGCTGCCACTTCGATCCGCGCAAGCTGCAGTGCAAAGGGGAAGACTCCGCTACCTGCCTCACAGCCGCGCAGGTCGAAGCTGTCCGGAAAATTTACAGCGGCCCCGTGAATCCACGCACAGGCAAGAAGATTTATCCGGGCCTGTATCCGGGCGGCGAACTCGGCTGGGGCGGACGCGGCGGCGGCGCCGTGATCAATCGCAGCACCACTTCAGGCGTCAGCTCCAACGACTTCTTCGCGTACGCGCTGTTCCAAAATCCCGACTGGAAGTTTCGCGCGCTCGACTTTGATCGCGATATCGCGACGCTGGACGAAAAGTTCGGTCCGGTCACCAACGCCACCGACGCCGACCTTGAAGAGTTCCGCAAGCTCGGCCACAAGATGATCTACTACCACGGCGCGGCCGACCCGCTGATCCCCGCGCAGAACGGCGTGGATTATTTCGAAAGCGTCGTCGCCGCGCAGAAAGGTATCGAGCGCACGCAGAGCTTTTTCCGCGCGTTCCTGGTGCCCGGCCTCTATCACTGCGCCGGCGGACCCGGCCCCATCGCGTTCGGTACGTCGCAGCCCGCGCCGCCGTCCGAGATCGATGCCGATCACGACATCACGAGTTCGATCATGCGTTGGGTGGAGAAGGGCGCAGCGCCCGACAAGATCATCGCCACGAAATACGTGGACGGTACTCCATCAAAAGGCGTGGCGCTGCAGCGGCCGCTGTGCGCCTATCCGCAAGTGGCGCGCTACAAGGGTTCGGGCGATCCGAACGACGCGGCTAACTTCACCTGCGCGAAGTAAGCGCGCCGAGCGAACGTTACTTCGCCGTCGCGGCCACAAACCGCGACCAATCGCGCACCTGTCCGGGCCGCCGATCCGATCCCTGCGTGCCGAACATCCAGCCGGGATACTCGGGCGTGAGCTTGCTGACCTCGTCAAGCTGCTTCAGGTCGTCGGCTTCCAGCTTCACGTCCACCGAGCCGAGGTTGTCCTTCAACTGCGCCTGCGATCGCGCGCCGATGATCACGCTGGTGGTCGCCGGCTGATACAGCAGCCAGGCCAGCGCAACCTGCGCAACCGTCGCATTGCGCCGCGCCGCCACTGCCTTCAATGCGTCGATGATATCGTAGCCCTTCTCCAGGTGTACGGGCGGGAAGGTGAACTTCGCCCGCCGCGCCGCGTTATCGGACGCTCCGTCGCGCGTGAATTTGCCGGACAAAAATCCGCCGGCCAGCGGACTCCACACCAGCAAGCCCACTTTCTGATCCAGCATCATCGGCACGATCTCGCGTTCCAGCTCGCGGCCCACCAGCGCATAGTAGGCTTGCAGCGTCACGAATTTCTCGAAATGCTCGCGCTCCGAGATCCCGATCGCCTTCATGACGTGCCACGCCGTCAGATTCGAGCAACCGATGTAGCGCACCTTGCCCTGACGCACCAGATCGGTCAGCGCGCTCAGCGTCTCTTCGAGTGGCGTCAGCGCGTCGAACCCGTGAATCTGATAGAGGTCGATGTAATCGGTATTGAGCCGCTTCAGGCTGGCCTCCACCGACTGCATGATGTGCAGGCGCGACAGCCCGACTTCATTGGCGCCCTTGCCCATCCGGCCGAAGACCTTGGTCGCAATCACAACATCTTTGCGCTTGGCGCCGAGTGCCTTGCCGGTCATGGCTTCCGACTCGCCGTAGGAATAAACGTTGGCCGTGTCGATGAAGTTGACACCAGCTTCCAGCGAATCGCCAACCAGCTTGTCGACGTCCTCCTGCGGCAGCCCGCCGATCACCTCGAAGATGCCGCCCTTGCCTCCGAACGTCATGGCGCCGAGACACAAGCGCGAAACGAAAACTCCCGGTATTTCCCAGTTGTTGATATTGCACGTTGTCTATTCTACCTCCGCGACATTTGATACGATGCAACCCATATGATGCGCAAGCTCGCCATCACGCTTCTCGCAATGCTGTTATACCCGTGCCGGTGGTCGAAAGCTTGGAAGGCCGCTGGAAACTGGTTGCCGCCGAAGATGTACGTGACAACGGCGACGTCGCGCGCCATCCCTGGGGTGAGCATCCGGTGGGATCCATCGTCGTGAGGACGGATGGCTGTACCTGCAGATCATGTCCGGCGATGTGCCGCTTTGCGCCCGACAAACCGCTGCCGACCAGATGAAGGCCACGCTGTCGAGTTCCTACATCGCCTACGCCGGCGATTGTAACATCAATGAAACCGAAAGCAGCGTAACGTTCAAGGTGACCGCCGCCTGGCGTCCCGATTACGTCGGCACCGACCAGAAGCGGATCTTCCACTTTGAGAACGGCAAGCTGATCTTCGGCACCACCAAGAATTCCGTCCGCATGGGATCGGAGCGCCTGACGCGCCGGCTAACGCTCGAGCGCGTTCCGTGATTGGGGGACGTGCTATCATTGGCCCAATACCGCAACACTGCTGAAGGAGTATCTACGAAATGAAATCTCTGAAACGCACCTCTTTGCTGATCGGTGTCTTCATGCTGCTGGCCGCGATGTCGTTCGCCGCCGGCGTAGACGGGAAATGGGTCGGCGACATCAACACGCCCGATGGCCAGGCCATCTCACTGACGATGAGTTTCAAAGTCGACGGCGACAAAGTTACCGGTACCATCACTGGTCCGCAAGGCGATATCGAGATCACCGAAGGCAAGATGAACGGCGACACGCTGGAGTTCGTGCTGAGCGTTGACGCCGGCGGCACACCGCTGGTGTTCAAGTGCACGGGCAAGCTCGCGGGCGACGACCAGCTCGCGATGACGATGAACGGCGGAACCGCCGAGATGAACTTCACGTTCACGGCGAAGCGGTCGGCCTAAGACCAGCGCGCGCCCGAGCGAACGAAGCGTCCCCGGCTACTTCGGCGCCATCCGGATCGCGCCGTCCAGCCGGATCACTTCGCCATTCAGCATCGGGTTCTCGATGATCTGCTTGGCGAGCAAGGCGTACTCGGCCGGCTTGCCCAGCCGTTTCGGGAACGGCACCATGGCTCCGAGCGAAGCCTTCACGTCTTCGGGCAACTGCGCCAGCAGCGGCGTATCGAACAGTCCCGGCGCGATGGTCATTACGCGAATCCCCATGCTGGAAAGATCGCGCGCCAGCGTCAGCGTCAACGCCACGATGCCGCCTTTCGAGGCCGAGTAGGCCGCTTGCCCGATTTGTCCGTCGAACGCCGCCACCGATGCCGTGTTGATGATCACGCCGCGCTCGCCGTCCGTGCCCGGCTGATTGCGCGTCATCGCCCACGCCGCCAGCCGCGCGACGTTGAACGTGCCGATCAGGTTCACGCGGATCACTTTGCTGAATCGCTCCAGGTCCGCCGGACCTTCCTTGGTGATGATGCGCTCGGGCGAACCGATGCCGGCGCAATTCACGCAGATGTGCAGCGCCCCGAAAGCCGTGACCGCCGCCTTCACCGCTTCCTCGGCCTCGCCCGCCGAGCTGACATCTGCGCGCACGAATCGGCCGGCGTCGCCGAGCTCGGCTTGCAACGCCTGGCCCAGCTTCTCATTCAAGTCCAATAGAGCGACGCGACCGCCCGCCGCCACGATCGTTCTCGCCGTCGCCGCGCCCAGTCCCGACGCTCCACCCGTGATCAACGCCACTTTGCCGGATATATCCATAAGTCGTCTATCCTACCGCGACTCGCCGGGCGCGCGGCTCAACGCAGCTCGTCGGACCGCAGGTCGTCAGCCAGCGTCTGGATCTGATGATCCAGTTCCTGGAATCGCCGCGCAATGGAGTGCAGCACGAGCCCCACCGTCAAGGTCGCCGAACCCGCGCCCAGCAGCAGCGCAGCGGCCAGCACCATCAGAGGATGCAGCGCGCCCGTCTGAGAATATTGAATCCCCGCCACTACCGCCGGCACCGCGCCCGCCAGCAACAACGTCGCACCCGCGCCACCGAAGAACGTGAGCGGCTTGTAATCGCGCAACAGCACCAGCATGCAGTTCAGAATCACGAAGCCGTCTTGCACGACCCGGATCTTCGAACTGCTGCCCTTGGGACGCGCGCTCAAGCGCACCGGGAACCTCGATGATCGTAAAACCGCGCTGCAGCGCCTTGATGGTCATTTCCGCTTCGGTCTCGAAACCACCGCCGAACAACGGGAGCCCGCGCACCAGCCGCCGGCTGAAGCAGCGGTAGCCCGACAGCAGATCCGTGAGCCGCACTCCAAAGATGAACTGCAGCAACACTAGGAAGAAACGATTGCCCAACCGGTTGAGCCACCGGAAGTCGCTCTGCCCGGCGTTGGCCAGCCGCGACCCGATCACCATGTCGGCTTCCTGCCTGCGCACCGGGTCGATCAGTTGCGCCACCGCGCCGGCCGGGATACGTGCCGTCGCCGTCGACGATCACGTAAATGTCCGCCTGGATTTTGCGGAACATCGACTGCACTACGTAGCCCTTGCCCTGCCGCCGCTCGAAGAACACGCCGGCGCCCGCGTTGCGCGCCTCTTCGGCGGTGCGATCCTTGGAGTTGTTGTCGAAGACGTAGATCTCGGCGCCCGGCAGCGCGTCGCGAAACTCGCGCACTACCGCGCCCACGGTCAACTCTTCGTTGTAGCAGGGAATCAGAATGGCAACGCTGCGGCCAGGAGTCTCGCCCTTCAACCGTTCTTCGAAGTGCTGGGCTTGGACGTCAGGCACGCAACCACCGATTGTAACGCTGTGCCCGGCAACCATGGCTGCGGCAAGATTGCCGGCGCGCGCCGAGGCCGGGGCAGTTTCACCTGGCTGTCATTTGTGCTAAATTTCGTCCGATAGGAGATGCGGATGAAACGTTGCCTGGTAACTCTGGTTTTTCTCGTTCTGCCGGCCCTGGCGCAGCGGCAGAATTTCGTTATCAACGTCGGCACGCCGGAAGGACAGATCCTCCAAGCGATCGGCCAAGAGACCGATCAAGCCAAGAAGGTTGCGCTTATGGAGGACTTTCTCGCGAAGTACCCCAAGCACGAAGGCGCCGCCTGGGTTTGCGGGCAACTGGAGACCGCGTACCTGGAACAGAAACAGTTCGACAAGGCGCTGGAAGCGGCCGAGAAAGTTTACACCGGTGGTCCCAACGACCTGGACGTCGGCTTTAGCGCCATCAAAGCAGCGGAAGGCAAAGATGACGCCCAGCGGAATTCTGACGTGGAGCCTGCGTACCGACGAGATCGCCGGGAAGATCACGTCCAAGCCGCCCGCCGATGACGACGAGAAACAGTACGCCGAGCACGCCAAGGAAGTAAACAAGTACGCCGAGTACGCGCTGTACGCGGCGGCGCTGAAGAGCACAGACGAGAAGTTGATCGTCGGTCTCTCGGAAGCTCTCACCAAAGCCAATCCCAAGAGCCAGTACCTGTGGCTGGTGACTCCGAACTACCTGCGCGCGCTGGGCGCCAAAGGCTGCACCGAAGCGACGAAGCTAGCAGCCGCGGATTCCAATAACGCCGAGGCATTGCTGTTCGAAGCGGATTGCAGTTGGCGAGGCGGTCGCGCAGCAGGCGTCATCTCTGGCGGCGAACGTGCTCTGCACGCGCTCGACTCCCGGCCTAAGGTAGAGGGCGGCGGCGAGGGTGCCAAGTCGGGAATGGCGAACTTCTATGTCGGCATCGGCAACGCCATGCAGCAGCGCTGGGGTCCTGCCAACCGCTCTTTGCGCGCCGCGTTGCCTGCGCTCAAAGGGAATCCTGTGTACGAGGCGAATGCATTGTTCAATCTCGGCTTGGCCAACTACAGCCTCGGCAAGCCGCTCGGCGACAAGAGGCAAATGCGCCAGGGCCTCAACTATTTCGAGCAGGCCGCGGCCATCAACAGCAACGTCCAGGATCAGGCCGCGCGCAACGTACGGCTCATCAAGTCGGAGCTCGGCGTCCAGTAACTGAATTAGTTACAACCTCGCAACCAACAGCAGGAAAACTGCTATCCTGGTTCTGTCCTCGTAGAGGCGCGGAGGCCATCACTAGCCGGCGGCGTTGTTCCGGGAAACTCCGGAGCGGCTGGCGAAAGGGGTCAAGAGTTTTCCGCCGAAATCGGCCGCGGCAGTTCTCGCCCGGCGCGGTTGGGGGGTCCGGCTAACACCGGCCCACTGTCATCCGGATCTCGTGGACTCGAGATCGGATGGAGCGCTACAGGGAAGCACGCGGCCGCAAGGTCCGTCTCCTGCTCCATCCTTCTCAATTTTTATGAATGTGTTCGAACTAACGCGCGCGTTGGTGGACGTCGAGTCCATCACCGAGAACGAAGAGGCCGATCGGCAACCTGCTGGTGTCGCAACTCTCCGAGCTCGCGTCGCGCTACGGCGGCTCGGTGGAGCGGCTACCCGTGGAACCACGCCGGTTCAACGTGTTCGCGCACTGGGGCGAACCGGTCGTCACGTTGTCGACCCACATGGACACGGTGCCGCCGTTCTTTCGCTTCGCGCGAGGACGAGCAGCACATCTGGGGACGCGGCGCTTGCGACACCAAGGGCATCATCGCATCCATGATCTTCGCGGTCGCGCGAGCTGCTGGAAGCGGGACAGCGCAACTTTGGGATGCTGTTCGTGGTCGGCGAGGAGCGCAACAGCACTGGCGCATTCGCAGCCGCGAAACAGCCGCGCGGTTCCAAATTTCTGATCAACGGCGAGCCGACGGAGAACAAGCTGGCGCTCGGATCCAAGGGAGCGCTTCGGCTGGAGTTGATCGCGCACGGCCGCATGGCGCACTCGGCTTATCCTGAGCTTGGCGAATCGGCGATTGAGAAACTGCTCGACGCGCTCGAGCGTGTGCGCCGGCTTCCGCTGCCCGACCGACGCGGTCCTGGGAAAGAGCACGCTGAACATCGGAACCATCGCGGGCGGGCGCGCGCCCAACGTGATTCCGGATCAGGCGCGTGCGGAAGTTTTCATCCGCCTGGTGGACTCGGGCGACGCGACGCGCTCGGCCGTGAAGCAGGCCTGCCAAGGACAAGGTGGATGTCGAACGAAGTTCTGATCGTGCCGGCCGTGCGCCTGGGTTCGCTCGAAGGCTTTGAGACTACGGTGGTCGCGTTCACTACCGACATTCCGGCGTTTGACGGCGCTTGGGGCCAGCCGTTCTTGCTCGGCCCGGGATCGATTCACGTGGCCCACACGGCGGAAGAGCGCATCCCGAAACAGCAAATCCTGGACGCGATCCAGATCTACAAGCGAATGGTCCAGCAGCTCCTGAGAAATTAACAACGAGGAACGAGACACGCAATGGACAACAAAATCCCAGTCGGCATACTTGGCGGAACCGGAATGGTGGGCCAGCACTTCGTCAGGTTCTTGCAGAACCATCCGTGGTTCGAGATCACCTGGCTCGGCGCGAGCGACCGCTCCAGCGGCAAGCCGTATCGCGAAGCCACGAGCTGGCGGCTGGACGGGCTCGATGCCGGCGGCAGTGGAATCGATCGTCGTGGACGACTGCAAGCCTGGCCGCGCGCCGCGCCTGGTATTCTCCGCCACCGACGCGTCGGTCGCCACCGAGATCGAGCAGGCCTTCGCACAGGCCGGCCACATCGTGGTTTCGAACTCGCGCAATCATCGCATGGAACCCGACGTTCCGCTGCTGATTCCCGAAATCAATGCCGACCATCTGAAGATCATCCCGCTGCAACAGCGCCGCCGCGGCTGGAAAGGGCAGATCGCGACGAATCCGAATTGCTCGACCATGGTGCTGGCGATGGCGCTCGCGCCGATGAAGCCGTTCGGGATTACGAAGGTGATTGCCACCACACTGCAGGCCGTCTCCGGCGCCGGCTATCCGGGCGTTGCGTCGATGGACATCACCGGCAACGTGATCCCGTTCATCGGAAGCGAAGAAGAAAAGATGGAGCAGGAGACGCAGAAGATTCTGGGCGACTTCACCGGCGATGCCATCCGCCCGCTGGCCGCCAAGGTGAGCGCGCATTGCAATCGTGTGCCGGTGGTGGACGGCCACACCGTGACGCGTTAGCGTGGCTCTCGAACAGAAGCCGTCGCTTCAGGAGCTGATCGCCGCGATGGAAACATTCCGCAGCGTGCCGCAGGAGCGCAAGCTCCCGAGCGCGCCGCCGCAACCCGTGATCTACATGCGGGACAAGGACCGCCCGCAGCCGCGCCGCGACGCCATGCGCGATCGCGGAATGGCCACGTGCGTCGGACGCCTGCGCGAATGCCCGGTGCTCGACTACAAGTTCGTCGCGCTCTCGCACAATACGATTCGCGGCGCTGCTGGCGCGGCCGTACTGAACGCCGAGCTGATGTACTCGGAGGGTTTGCTCGACTAATGTGAACGCCCTGCGACATTCACTTATGATCGTCATGAAATTCGGCGGCACCTCGGTGGAATCCGCCGAAGCCATCGAGCGTGTCACCGGCATCGTCAAATCGCGGCTGGATCGCAAGCCGGTGGTGGTGGTGTCGGCGATGGGCAAGACCACCAACCGCCTTTTGAAAATCGCCAACCTCGCGGTCGGCGGCCAGCGTGAGGAAGCGTTGCGCGAACTCGTGGCTCTGCGCGATTTCCATCTGCGCGAGTCGGGCATGGAACGCACGGTGGACGAGCATTTCCAGGAACTCACCGAGCTGGTCAAAGGCTTGGCGGTGCTGGGCGAGCTGACGCCGCGCTCGATCGACGCCATCTCGAGCTTCGGCGAGCGCCTTTCCAGCCTGATCGTCACGAATTATTTTCAGCATCACGGCTTGAGCGCGGTGCATGTCGATTCGCGCAAGGTCATCGTGACCGATCGCAGGCACACGCAGGCCGCGCCGCTGCTCGAAGAGTCCTACAAGCGGCTCGCCGCCACGATTCCACCGCTGCTTGAAAGCCGAGTCGTGGTGATGGGCGGATTCATCGCTGCGACTCAGGACGGAATCACGACCACGCTGGGCGCGGCGGTTCCGACTTCACCGCGTCCATCGTCGGCGCGGGCATCGGGGCCGAAGAGATCCAGATCTGGACCGACGTCGACGGCATGCTGACGGCCGATCCCGACCGTGATTCCGCACGCCCATCGCGTCAAGGTGATCTCGTTCACCGAAGCGGCGGAGCTGGCCTATTTTGGCGCCAAGGTGCTGCATCCTTCCACGGTGCATCCGGCCATCGAGCGCAACATTCCGGTGCTGATCCTCAACTCGCGCCGGCCGCAGGTGGAAGGCACGCGCATCGTTTCGAAGGCTGTTGCCAGCAAGAATGTCGCGAAGTCGATCGCCTGCAAGATCCAAGGTGACGGTTCTGAACATCCGCTCCACGCGCATGTTCATGGCGCACGGGTTCATGCGGCGCATCTTCGAAGTTTTCGACCGCTACGAAACTTCGGTGGACATGATCGCGACGTCGGAGGTTAGCGTTTCGCTCACTGTGGACCAGCCCGAGCGCCTGGCCGGCATCCTGCGCGATCTGCGCGAATTCTCCGAAGTCACCGTGGATGAGAATCAAGCTATCATTTGCATCGTGGGGGAAAATATCCGCTACACGCCGGGCGTCGCGGCGCGCGTGTTCAATGCGCTTGGGTAACATCAACGTGCGGATGGTGTCGCAGGGCGCGTCGGCGCTGAACCTGGGTTCGTCGTGGCGGCGCAGGATCCTGGCGGCGGCCGTCGTCGGCGCTGCACGCGGAATTTTTCAGCGAACTGGATCCGGCGGTGTTCGATGCCTAGCGGATGTGGCGCACGCACGATCGTCGCGCCACGGCAAGATGATGCCGGCTTCGATTGTCGACTACGAAGCTGGCACCGGAGCATGGCTTCGACGTGACGGCTCGCGTGGATGTCGATCGCGACGAGCCGCTCGCTGGCGCCGATGTCGCGGTGGAGTTTTCTGTTCCGTCGTCGGTGCTCGCGCAACATCCAGAAAGTCGCGGCGCTCGGAATTCCGATCGTCGTCGGCACAACCGGCTGGCTCGATCATCTGGACGAAGCGAAGTCCATCATCGAGAAAAATAACTCCGCGCTGATCTGGAGCCCGAACTTCTCTGTCGGCGTCAATGTCTTCACGC
The DNA here is from genome assembly GCA_963792065.1 of Terriglobia bacterium. Lineage (GTDB taxonomy): Bacteria > Acidobacteriota > Terriglobia > Bryobacterales > Bryobacteraceae > Palsa-89. The sequence goes on along the minus strand of CAWBUU010000002.1, from coordinate 209,092 downwards.
GCCTGGTTGCGGAAGCCGCGCGCCTGCTCAAGGACCAGAAAGAATACGGCGCCTGGGCCTGGGAGATCCATCACCACACCAAGAAGGACGCGCCTTCCGGCACGCTGCTCAAGCTCGTCGACTGATATGAAGGCCGCCGGGCTTCGATCGCGCCATCAGCACCAGCTCCAATCGCGCCGGTGCGCATCCCGGCACGCACGAGATCGGCTTCGACTCTGCGGCCGACACCATCACTTTGCGCCACACCGCGCGCAGCCGCGAAGGCTTCGCCCGGGGCGCTCTGAAAGCGGCACAATGGATTATCGGACGCAAAGGATTCTACGAGTTCTCGAGCGTCCTGTTTGGAGGTTGACATGTTGTTTTCCGGATGCGGCACTGCGTTAGTCACTCCGTTCCGCAAGGACGGGTCGCTCGATGAACAAACGCTTCGCTCGCTGGTCAGGCGCCAGATCGAAGAAGGCATCAACTTCCTGGTGCCTTGCGGAACGACCGGCGAGAATCCCACACTCGCGCGCCACGAACATCTGCGCGTCGTCGAGATCGCGGTGGAAGAAGCGAAGAAGCGCGTGCCGGTGCTGGCCGGCGCGGGCGGCTACCACACCGACCGAAGTGATCGAACTCGCGCGCGAAGTGCAGGCTGCCGGCGCCGACGGCATTCTCTCGGTCACGCCGTACTACAACAAGCCGACGCAGGAAGGCATCTACCAGCACTTCAAGGCCATCGCATCGGCGGTGAAGCTGCCCGATCATCGTTTACAACATCCAGGGCCGCACGGGCGTGAACGTCGAGACCGCGACGATGAAGCGTCTCGCGGAGATCGACAACATCATCGGCGTCAAGGAAGCATCCGGCAACGTCGCGCAGTTCGCGGCTGTGATTCACCAGCTTCCTCGCAGTTTCGCGGTGCTTGGCGGGCGACGACGTCGTCACCATTCCGCTGATCGCGCTGGGCGGGCACGGCGCGATCTGCGTCGTTTCGAACCAGATTCCGAAGCAGATGACGGAGCTTGACGCAGCGTGCGCTCTCGAACGATTTCGCCGGCGCCCGCGCGATACAGCGAAAATATCTGCCGCTGATCGAAATGAACGGAATCGAGACGAACCCGATCCCGGTGAAGGCCGCGATGGCGCTGATGGGACTGCTCGAGCCGGTGTGGCGGCTGCCGATGTGCCCGCCCAGCGCCGCCAATCAAGCCAAGATCGAAAAGGTTCTCGAAACACTCGGGCTGCTCGCCGACCGGAGCGTGCATGCAGTCTGAGATCGAGCAACTGTTCGACGAAAAACCTCAAGCTTATACCGACGAACACTTTCGGCTCTTCGAACGCTTCAAGCACGCGCTGAACGCCGGCGCGATTCGTTCGGCGGAACCCGATCCGTCGGCCAAGACCGGATGGCGAGTGAACGCGTGGGTAAAGAAAGGGATCCTGATCGGATTTCGCATGGGCGCGATCGTCGACATGTCGATCAATCCTGTGCGCCAGCCCTGGTTCGACAAAGCGACCTTTCCGGTGCAGCGGCATCACTGCCGATCGCGGTATTCGCATCGTGCCCGGCGGCTCCAGCATTCGCGATGGCTGCTTCATCGGCCGCGGCGTTACCTGCATGCCGCCGATGTACATCAACACCGGAAGCTGGGTGGGCGACGGCACGATGGTCGATTCGCACGCGCTGGTGGGAAGCTGCGCGCAAGTCGGCGCGAATTGCCACATCTCGGCTGCGGCGCAGATCGGCGGCGTGCTCGAGCCGGTGGGCGCGATGCCGGTGATCATCGAAGACGAAGTGATGATGGGCGGCAACTCGGGCGTGTACGAGGGCACGGTGGTCAAGCGCGGCGCGGTGCTCGGTTCGGGCGTCATCCTGAATCGATCGACGCCGGTCTACGACATCGTGCAGGGCGGCGTTCATCGGGCCACCGATGATGAACCGCTCATGATTCCGGAAAACGCCGTGGTCAGTTTCCGGATCGCGCGCCATCACCAAAGGCAAAGGCCAGGAGTGGGGCCTGTCGATCTACACGCCGATCATCATCAAGTATCGCGACTCGAAAACCGACACGCGAATTCAGCTCGAAGACTTGCTGAGATAGTCGAGCGTCTGGCGTGCGCACTTCTCCCAACTGAACTCGGCTGCACGGCGGCGAGCCGGCTCGGTCGGCAACGCGCCTTTGGTCAGCAGCACCAGCGCATCGCGGATCGCGGAGCCGCTAGCGGGATCGAAATAGTCGACCGTATCGCCTGCGATCTCACGCAACGGCGGAATATCCGAACAGGCAACCGGAACACCGGCGGCCATCGCCTCCAGCACGGGCATCCCGAAGCCCTCGAACGTCGAAGGATAGATGAAGCCGCGTGCGCCGCGAAACAGTTCGAACAATTCGTCGCGCGGAACCCAACCGGCGATCCGCACTGACTCGCCGGCGAGCTTCTCCACTTCCTTGGCCGCGAAACCGCGCACGCCGGTGATGACGAGCGGCGGCGCGTCCTTTAGCTGGCCGTGAGCTTCGATCAGCCGGTCGAGGTTCTTGTGCGGATGCGATGTCGAAACGCACAGCAGGTAGTCGCGCAGCTCGCGTTCCAGCGCGATCTCGAAGAAGCGTCGCTCGACGCCATGGTGAATCACCTCGGCGGATCGCCCGTAGTAGCGCCGCAGATCATCGCGCGTTGCAGCGCGACACCGCGATCAATCCGCGCGATCGCCGCGCCGATGCCCACAGAAAGAACCGCCAGAACGGCAGATCGAACCATCGGAAGTATTCCGGATGGCGCTTGTGCTGCAAGTCGTGAAACACCGTAACCATCGGGCATCCGCAAAAGATCGGCGCTGTGAAGCCGGGGTTGAAAAGAACGTCGAGCCGGTGGCGCCGGACGCTGAAAGGTAGAACGAACTGTTCCCACAGAATGCGCGCCGGACGCGACGACGCGCTGACTGCTTGCGGAGCCGCGGCGAAATTCGGCTGGGACGGAACCAGATCCGCGCCGGTCTCGCGATTCGTGAACACGACGTACTGGTTCGCCGCATCGATGTCCGCCAGCGCGTCGCAGCAGATTGCGCAGATAGATTTCAGTTCCGCCAACACCGCCAGGAATCAGATACAGCGCGTTGACGCCGATGCGCAGCATCTATTGGCTGACGCGCGCCAGTGCATCGCGAGCCACCTGCAGTTGCGAATCGCGCGCCAAAGCTTGCCGGTACTCTTCGGCGGCCTGCGCCTTGTTGCCTTGCGCCTCGTAGACGTTGCCGCGTGTGTAGTAAGTCATTGCGAACCTCGGGTTCAGACTTCTGCGCGGTGTCCAGTGCATCCAGCGCTTCCGGATACTTGCCCATCTTGCCGTAGATCATGCCGATCTGCGAATACACGTGCGCGGTCCGCTCGATCGTCGGCGGCCTGCTTCATCTTGTCCAGCGCCTGGTCGAGTTTCCCGCGCGCGTCGTACGCCAGCGCCCAATCGACCAGCAGGTCGAAGGTCGGCTTTCGAAGTTCCGAGCCACTTTGTCGAACTGCTCGATCGCATCGCCGCTAGTCGCCGGCCTGAAATAGGCGAACGCGAGCTGGAAGCGCGGCCGGTATTTGTTGGGCGACTTTGCGACGCTGTCCTTCCACAGGTCGATGCGCGTTGCCCCACAGTTGGTTTCGCTGATACGTCGCTGCGGCTTCGGCCACCAGCACGACGCTCAGCGCCGCGATCATCGGTGGTCCGCGTGGTTTTCCAGCGCGCCAGAAAGTCCACCGCGATGAACAGCAGGCCGATGAACGGCAGATACAGTCGGCGCTCGGCGAACACATCCGCGATCGGCACGAACGACGACGTCGGGCGCAAGCAACAGGAGAAAGACAAACCAGCCATAGGATGCCAACGGAAAGCGGCGGCGATAGATCCAGGCCGAGTACGCTTGCCGCGAGCAGCCCGATGAGTCCGATGATCGCGCCATGATCAAGCACGCTGTGCGAGACCGCGACGTCGGGGTCGACGTTCTGGCCGATCGGCAGCAGGAACATCCCGATGTACTCCCAGATGACGCGGCACTCGGTGAAGAAGTATTGATACCAGGTGAAATCTTTGACGCTGAAACCGGCGGTGGTACCTGTGCCTGAGCGCGCGCAGCACGAACGCGACGGCCCCCAGGCTGCCGAGCACGATCGGAACGTACAGGCGCCAGTTGCGGCGAATGCCCGCCAGCGAGAATCCGGGATTCCACCAGAAATCGGTCAGCAGAAATAATGCCGGGAGCACCGCGGTGTGCTCCTTGGTGGCGACGGCGGCGCCGAACAACGCCAGCAGCGCGATGGCGCGCGGCCATGAAACAGCATCGCCGCCGGCGATAAACAAGACCACGACAGCGCCGCCAAAACCCAGAACACGCTCATCGTTTCCGATCGGCTGGCGACGTAGCTGACCGATTCGGTCTGAAGTGGATGCAGAAGAAACAAGCCGGCGGCGAAAATCGAAAGGACCCGGGCGCGCCTCGCTTCCGATGCCCGCCCAGCTCATGCACTTTGCGCACCGCGAGCAGAATGAAGATCGCCATTGCAGAAGTGCAGTGCCACGTTGACGAAGTGATAGCCGAACGTGTCCTGGTTGCCGGAGCTTTGAAGATTGAGCCAGAAGCTGATCATCAGCAGCGGGCGCAAGCCGTTCAACCAGGCTCTGAGCGCCGGATCGATCGATATTCGCCGCGTAGGGCATGTAGCTGTCGTCCAGCAGAAATGGTCCGTGGATGGCCGGCCAGTAAACTTCGAAGACGACGAACAACGCGGCGACAGAATCCCAGCGCGTACGGCCAGTATCGCGGCGAGGCGGGAGGCTGGACCGCGACTGCTGCCTGCGCGGCGTGTTTCGGTTTCTTTGGTTTAGCGCTCTTCATTCCGGCTCTGTAATTGAAATTCGACGATCGCCAGCCGCTGGGCCATGGCGATGTTGGCGTCCTTCAGGTCCGAGATGACCACCGAAAGCCGGTAGATCACGACGACGAAAATGCAAGAGACCAAGAGGAACAACGCCAGAGGCGGATAGGTCGAGGCCGAGCTGGCCGGAAATCCAGTCGAGCAGCGAGCGCGATCTCGACAGCAGCAGCAGAATGAACGCGGCCGCCAGCCAGCTCACCGAATACTCGACGCGAATGTGCGAGCGCCGCACGGAAAACAACACCGCCGCCATCAAAGCGAGGCTCAGAATGGTCACCGCGTTCAACAAGCGTTCCATGGATTATTGTTTCCTCTGGCGGCCTTCGAACTTCAGGATGTTCACAAACACACCCAACAGAACGTGGATGATGTAATACAGCGATTTTACCGCGGTGATGGTGCTCCGGCCGGCCTTGCGCGGGCGCATCCGGCAGGGCACCTCCTGGAAGCGGAAGCGTTTGCGCTGCAACACCACCAGCGCCTCGATTTCAGGATACTCGAGCGGGAAGCTCTGGCTGAAGACCTGCAGCGCTTCCCGATTCACGCCGACGAAGCCGGAGGTGGGATCGCGCACCGGGCTGCCCGAGGATCGGCCGCAGCACCAGCGCGGAAGACCCAGATGCCGATGGCGCGCACCGCGCTGGTGTGCGCTCCGTTGTCCTGATAAAAGCGCGAGCCGATCACCATGTGGCAGCCGGTGGTGCGCAGAACCTTGAGCAGATCCGGAATGTAGCGGGGATCGTGCTGGCCGTCGCCATCGACGCGAATCACGTAATGGTAACCGAGCTCGTACGCCAGCTTGTATCCGGCTTGCACGCAGCCGCCCAGGCCGAGATGGTAAGGCACGCGCAGCACATCGGCGCCAGCGGCGATTGCGCGCGGGTAGGTGGCGTCCTTGGAAGCGTCGTCCACGACCAGTACAGGCACGTTGGGCATCACCTGGCGAACTTCAGCGACAACGTCGCCGATGGCGCCCTCTTCGTTGAAGGCCGGAATCAGGATCAGAAAATTGTCGGCGCCGTTGGACGGTCTCACAACGCAGCCACCTGGCGCGGCGAAATCGTGAAGCGCCGGATCAGGCGCCGGAACTGCTTCGCGGTGAGGCGGCGCTTGCGTGGCCGGCGCTGTTTCCACAGGGCCGGAAAACGCGCGCAGCAATTCGAAGTTGGCTCGCAAGACGTAAATGGCGAGCCGGCTGGCCGGGTTGCCGGCGCGCTGAAACTCGGCGGCTTTGCCGCGGCCCTGCATGGCGAAAATCGCGTGCCAGAAGTAACGCGCGATCGAAGTAGAACGGCGCCAGCAGCAGATCGGGCATTGGAAAATTCTTCAGCACCAGAAACAGACGATTGCGCTCGACATAATATGCTTTCAGCGCTGAAGCCTTTCCGGCCGAGTGCGAGTAGCGATGCTCGACTACCGCGTCCGGCACGTATAAACATTCCCACGCGGCCCAGCGGGCGCGCAGTCCCAGATCCGTATCCTCACAGTATAGAAAGAAATTTTCGTCGAACAGTCCGATTTCTTCCAACATTTCGCGGCGATAAAATGCCGCGCAGCCGCTCGGCAGCAGGACCTCCTGACAGCGAGCATAGGAATCCGGCGACTCCAGATGGCCGCGCTGCTTGCTGCTGCCGTCCATCGCGATCAGCATGCCGGCCGAGTCGAGACGCCCGTCGCCCGCCAGCCGGATCTGCGGCGCGCACATGCCGACGTCGGGCCGCGCTTCGATGGCGGTGAGCAGCGCCTCGAGCCAGCGCGGATGCACGGTGGTATCGTCGTTGAGAACGGCGAGGAACGGCGCTTGCGATTCGCGGATAGGCCTGGTTCACCGCTGCACCGAATCCGACGTTGCGATCGTTCGCGATCACGCGCACGCGCCCGCGTGGCTCGACGGCGTGCCGCCCGCTGTTGTCTACCACGATCACTTCAAAATCCGAGAAGGTCTGATTTTCGAGAGATTCCAGGCAATCGGCCAGCGTTTGGTCCGCGGCAAGCGTCGGCACCACGACGGTCACACGCGGATGGACTTCGCCGGGGCCGGGTTCTCGTGCCATTTCAGGTTGTGCTGCGGCTGCGCTACGATGGACGTTTGCATAGAACCATCTTTATTCATTCTCGTTGCCGGGCGCGTGTTTGCGCAAACCGCGCATCTCGACAACATCAAGCAATTGACTTTCGGCGGGCAGAACGCCGAGGCCTACTGGGCGCCGGACGGCAAGCGGCTGATCTTTCAATCGACGCGCGACAAACTGGGCTGCGACCAGATCTTCATCATGAACGCCGACGGTTCGAACCAGCACATGGTGTCGACGGGCCAGGGCGTAACCACGTGCGGATATTTTCTGCCCGACAACCGGCACATTCTGTATGCGTCGACGCACGCGGCGGGCGCTGCGTGTCCTCCGCCGGCCGACCGCAGCAAGGGCTACGTGTGGGCGGTGTATCCGGGATTCGACATTTATCTCGCGACCGACGACGGAAAGATTCAGAAGAAGCTCGCCACTGCGCCGGGCTACGACGCCGAAGCCACGGTGAATTTCAAGAACGGCAAGATCGTCTTCACGTCCATGCAGTCAGGCGACCTGGATCTGTGGAGCATGAATCTGGACGGCTCGGCGAAGAAGCAACTCACCAAAACCGAAGGCTATGACGGCGGCCCGGTGTTCTCGCGCGACGGCAAGAAGATCGCCTGGCGCGCCAATCATCCCGCGACGCCGGAAACGCAGAAGCAGTACCGCGATCTGCTGCGCGACAACCTGACGTCGCCGATGAAGATGGAGTTGATGGTGGCCGATAGCGACGGCAGCAATGCGCACGCGATCACCAAGTTCGGCTGCGCCGCGCTTCGCGCCCACGTTCACGCCCGATGGCAAGAAGCTTCTGTTCGCTTCGAACAAGCACAATTGCGACGGGCGCAAGTTTGAGCTGTACCTGATCAACGCTGGACGGCACCGGCCTTGAGCAGGTGACCGACTTCGGCGGCTTCACAGCGTTTCCGGAATTTTCGCCGGACGGCAAGAAGATCGTGTTCGCTTCCGACCGCAACGCGAAAGAGCGGTACGAGTTCAACATCTTCACCGCGGACTGGAAGTAGACATTCCTCCCGAACTCGCGCAGTTGCTGAAGGAGCAGCGCTTCCTCCAGGCGGCGTCCGAGGTGGAGAGCGTGCTGCGGGAAGCTGCGACCGAGTCGCCTGAGAAGTTGACCGAGATCGCGCGCACGATCGTCGCGTGGCGCGGGATCTTTGCGACTGGCGAGCGAAGAAGCTGCATCGGAGCCGTATTTTCGGGCGGTGCATCGCGTGCTTGCCGAGCTCGCCGGTCCGGTATCTCCCTGCGGCGATGGCAGCCTGGCCGGCAGAAATACATCCTCGGCCAGGGCGCGAAGGTCGTCTCATGCTGCCGGCCGTGGTCGGACAATTGCCACATCTGGATTTACTTCGATGCCCTGCTCGATTGCGAGCAGCTGATCCAGGGGCTGGGACTCGATTCGTGCGTGGTGATCCACGATCATCGCGGCACGCATGACGGCAGCGAGCGCGGGCTGGTGTGCGGCATACATCACGACGCGCTGATGGGGCCGCATCCGTCCGACGCCGGGCCGCGAACTCGGATGGTCACGGTCGCCTGAGGCCGTTCTTGCGATATCCTGAGGGCGAGGAGTGTCTATGCGCAAACTGTCGGTTGGGTTTTTGGCAGTTGTCTTAGCCGCTACCTGCTCGGCGCAAAGCCGCGGGGGATCCCGCGGAGGCTTCGGAGGACGGGGCTCGGGCGGCGGCATGTCTCATGGAGGCGGAGGTGGATTCCGCGGAGGTGGTGGTTCGGCCTTCCGCGGCGGTGGAAGTTTTCGCGGCGGTGGAGGCTCGGCTTTCCGAGGTGGTGGGAGCTTCCGGGGTGGTGGCGGCAATTCCTTCCGCGGAGGCGGGAGTTTCGGCGGTGTGGCGGCTCGTTCCGCGGCGGCAATAATTTCCGCGGCGGCAACAATTTCCGCGGCGGCAACAATTTTCGCGGCGGCAACTTTCGCGGCGGCGATTCTACAACAATCGCGGCCGCTTCTATGGCGGCAACAACTTCTTCTTCGGCCTGAACTTCGGTTACTCGCCGTGGCTCTACTGGCCCGATTACTACTGGGATTATGGTTATCCCGCTTATTACGGATACCCGTACTTATTACGGCTACCCGCCGTATGATCCTTACTATCCGTACGATCCCTACAATCCGTACGGGTATCCGTATCCGTACATCAACGATCCCGCGCCTCCGCCCGCGCCGGCTGTAGCTCCGGTCGCAGCGCCGCGTGTCGATCCGCAGCCGGCCCCGGCCAACAATCTCGCCGACGGCAGTGGCATCGTTTCAGCGACGTGGCATTGCAGGCGCGCTCGCGATTAGTCGGCGCGCCCGTCGGCTCGCAATCTGGTATACCTGATTGCTTATGCTGATCCTGGCGGCGATTCTCGCCATCTTCGTCTATGGCATGATCGCCGCCATGCTCGGCACTATCCTGCCCGATCTTTCCGCGCGCTTTCAACTCACGCCGAAGCAGAACGGAACCATCGCGTTCTGCCAGGCGCTGGGCCTGATCGTCGCGTCCGTCGCCGTGGGGCCGCTGATCGACAACCAGGGCAAGAAGACCGGGCTGGTGCTGGGTCTGGCGGTGATCACGCTGGCGCTGGTGCTGCTCCCGCGATCCACCGGCTTCGGAAGCATCGCGACCTATCTGCTGCTGCTGGGCCTGGGCGGCGGGATCATCGTGACTGCGGCTAACGCGCTGGCCAGCGACGTCACGCCGGACCGCCGCGGCACCACGCTCAATCTGCTGAACCTGTTCTTCGGCCTGGGCGGCTTCGCGACGCCGTTCATCTCGGCGAATCTGCTCTCGCGAAACTCGGTGCGGCTTGTGCTACCTGGTGGCGGGCCTGACGGGCGCGACGCTGCTGGTGAACATCGCGACGCCGATGCCGCAGCCTACCGGCGCGCAGAGCTTCGTATTCTCCGAAATCGGCAGCGTGGTGGGACAGCCCGACGCTGTGGCTGGCGGCCCTGTTCCTGTTCCTTTATGTTGCGTCCGAAGTGGGCGTGTGGAACTGGCTGGTGCAGCACTTGATCGCGCAAGGCGTTCCGGAAGCGCGCGCGCTTTGAACGTTCTGTCGCTCGGATTCGCGCTCGGGCATGCTGCTCGGGCGCGTGGGCGCTTCGCAAGTGCTGATTTCGGTGTCGGCGCTCACGGTCACGCTGGCCGCGTCCATTCTGATGGTGATCACGACGTACCTGATGCTGCAGACCCGCGATCCGCGCGTGGCCTGGATACTGGTGTTTCTCGCGGGCGTCGCCATGGCGCCCGTGTTTCCCACGACGCTCGCCATCGTGGGCGATCGCGTTCCCGCGCATGACCGGAACGGCGCTCGGAATCGTGATCACGTCCGGATGGATCGGCCTCGCGGTCAGCTCGCGCATCATCGGCTCCATCGCCGGCGGCGATCCGAAGCGGCTCAAGAAGGCGCTGCTGGTGTTGCCCGGAATGGCGGTGCTGATGATCGCGGTGAACCTGGCGCTGCACGTCGTCGTGAAATAACCAGGCGCGCAAGGTCACGCTCCGCCCTGTCTGCAGGACAGTGTCGTGTATACTGGACGAATGACTCGGGCACTGGCGATCGCTCTCCTAGCTCGCGGCGCCGGCCTTCGGACAAGCCGGCAAGGCCGAGCTGTTCGGAACGATTCACGATCCATCCGGGCTTGCCGGTGGCGCGCGCGCAGGTCCAGGCTGAACTGCAATCCACCAGCGCGCGTTTCTCGGCTACGTCTGACGACCAGGGCGCCTATCATCTGCTTGGCTTGCCGTCCGGCGACTACGTGCTCACCGTGGAGCAGCCTGGCTTCCGCACCTATCGCCAAACCGGCCTGACGCTGCGCATCGCCGACCAGGTGAAGCTCGACGTCACCCTGCAATTGGGCCAGCCGTCGGAATCGGTCAGCGTGAACGGGCAAGCGCCGTTGCTCGAAACCACTACTGGCCAAGTCGGCTACAGCGTCGATCAAACCAAGGTGGAAACGCTGCCGCTCGATGGCCGCAACTACGTTCCACTGGTCGCGCTGTCGCCCGGTGTTGCGCTTCCCGGCGGCGGATCGCTGCTGCCTCGCATCAACGGCAGCCGCCCGCGCACCAACGAATATATGTACGACGGCATCAGCGCGCTGCAGCCCGAGCCGGGCCAGGTGCCCTTCTACCCGATCATCGACGCGATCCAGGAATTCCGTCTCAACATCAATTCCTACTCGCCCGAATACGGACGATCCAACGGCGGCACCGTGATGGTCAGCACCAAGTCCGGAAGCAACGAGCTTCACGGCACGCTCTTCGAGTTCTTCCGCAACGAAGACTTGAATGCGCGCAACCGCTTCGCGCAGCCCGGCCGCAATCCCGAGTTCCGCCGCAATCAGTACGGATTCACGCTCGGCGGCCCGATCCAGAAGAACCGGACGTTCTTCTTCGTCGACTGGCAAGGCACGCGCCTGCGCACCGGCGTCACACGCTTCAGCACCGTGCCCACGCGACGCGCAGAGGAAGAGCCGTGCTCGACCAGATTCCCGCCAGCCGCCGCGACCCGCTCGGCCTCGAAGTGCTCGCGCGCTATCCCACGCCCAACCTGCCCGGCGCCGCGAACAACTTCGTGCGCACGGCCGTCGAGCCGGACGATCAGGACCAGTTCGACGTTCGCGTGGACCGCTACTTCGGCGCGAACCATCGCGTCTTCGGCCGCTATTCCTATCTGCGCGACGACGATACGCCGGTCACGCCGTTGCCGGACGGCAGCGGCAGCCTGACTTCGGGCGTGATCGGCCACACGCTGACGCGCGGCGATCAGGCCGTCGCCGAATACGACTGGAGTCCCATCGCCCACGATGTTGAATTCCGCGCGCTTTGGCTACACGCGGCGCACCGCCGATGTGAACTCGCTCGCGAACGGCGGCATCGATGTTCCCGGCGTCCCGTCCAACTCGTTCGCCTCCGTGTCGCCGACTTTCGTGGTCACCGGATTTCAGCAGATCGGGCCGACCACCGCCGCGAATTCGCCGCTTCGCAACTTCGGTGACCGAATACATGGACACGTTTTCGATGGTTCGCGGACGGCACACCATCAAGTTCGGCACCGACATCCGGCGCGAGGCGCTGGACGCGCTGCAGCCGCCGAATCCGACCGGCCTGTACACCTTCACCGCGGCTCGCAACAGCAGCAGCCTGGCATCGCTCGCTCGCTCGGCGAAGTAAACGCCTTCTCGATCGATATTCAAAACCAGACGCTCCAGGAGCGCGCGCACATCGCCGAGTTTTTCGTCGGCGACGATTGGAAGATCTCCGCCGCGGCTCACGCTGAATCTGGGAACGCGCTACACGCTCAATTTTCCGTCCACCGAAGTTCACAACCACGGCGCCGTATTCAACCTGAACACCCAGTTGCTCGAATTCCCGCACACCGCGCGCAACCTCGAATGCTGCGATTTCGGCCCGCGCGTCGGACTCGCCTACCAGTTGAGCGACTCCTGGGTGATTCGCGCCGGATATGGAATCGTCTGGTTCGAGCAGTCCGGAATCACGACACCGTTCACGCTGCCGCAGTTTCCATTCGTGCAGACTGTGGGGCAGCAATCGCAGGACAATCTCGCGCCGGCGTTCCTGCTCTCGAACGGTCCGTCGATCCAGGTGACGCGACCCAATCCGAACTCCGGCCTCGGCCAAGGCGTGTTCGCGATCACAGCGCGACAACGGATCGGGCTATTCGCAGCAGCGGAATTTCACGCGTGCAGAAGACGTTCGGCAAGAACCTGAATTTCGAAATCGGATATCTCGGCTCGAAGAACACGCGGCTGGGTCTGCCGGAGTCCAATCTGAATCAGTTGCCCGCCGCCGATCTGGCGATGGGCAACGCGCTGCTCACTCGCGTTCCGAATCCGTACTTCGGGCAGATTCCGGCGTCGTCTTCGCTCGGCGGCCCTACGATTACGCAGCAGCAGTTGCTGCGCGCCTTTCCCCGCTTCACCAACGTCGCGCTGTTCCGCGACAACGTCGCTCATTCGACCTATAACGCGCTGCAAATGAAATTGGAGAAGCGGCTTCTCCGGCGGGCCTGTACGTTCACGTTCGCCTACACCTGGTCCAAACTGATCGACGATGCGTCGACGTATTTCTCGCAAGCCATCTTCACCGGACCCGTGCTGACCAACATTGGCGCCGCGGACGCTTTCAACCGCCATCTGGAAAAGGATCTCTCCACCGGCGACATCCCGCACGTGTTTTCCGCCGGCTGGGTCTACCAGATTCCGCGCTGGTGGAAAATTTCGGGCTGGCAGATCGGCGGACTGGTGCGCGTGCAGTCCGGCATTCCGGTTCCGGTCTCGCAGGCCACCAACCTGCTTTCGAATCTCGGCTACGCGGTGCAGCGGCCGAATCGCGTCGGCGATCCGAACTCGATTGAGAACCGCAGCGTCGATCAGTGGTTCAACACGGCGGCATTTTCGCCGGCCGGACCATTCACCATCGGCAACAGCTCGCGCAATCCGGTGCGCGGTCCCGGGCTGCAGCAAGCCGACCTGATGCTGGCGAAAACTTTCCGCCTCACCGAGCGCGCACAGCCTCGAATTCCGCGCCGAGGTGTTCAACGTGAGCAACACGCCGCCGCTCAGCGATCCGAACGGCAGCTTCGGCACGGCGGCGTTCGGCACCATCCGCAGCGCCGGTAACCCGCGAGACTTCGAGTTCGCCGCGAAGATTCACTTCTAGCGACGCGTTTCAACCGACCAGAACCTCGCCGGTGTGGCTGGTGTCGTATCCCGCCAGCATCTCCAGCCGCCGCCGGATCGCCGCGCGATTCAGCACGTCCAGCATTGCTTCGATCGCGGGCAGCTTGCACATACTGCCGCCGGATCACCAGATCGTATCGCTCAGTCGCGAGCGGTATGAAACTCAAACCGAACGCGCGAGCCGCCGACCGCGTCGCAATGCAGCAATCCGCTTCGCCCATGCTGACCGCCAGCGCTGCCGGCAGATGCCCGTAGGCGATGCGATCGTACCCTTTGACGCGGCTTCGCATCGACGCCCGCTTCGCGCAGCTTGTGATCCAGCAGATCGCGGCTGCCCGCGCCTTTCTCGCGATTCACGATCGAAACATTCTTGCGCGCCAGATCCGCGACGCCGTGAATCTCTTTCGGGTTTCCCGGCTGCAGCACCAGTCCTTGCTCCCAGATCGCGAACGTCACCACCTTCACTTCGCTCTTCGAAAAAAGCCGGCGGATCGCGGGCAGATTGTATTCGCCGCTCGGCAGATCGCGCAGGTGCGAGCCGGCGACGTGGACCTTTCCGTCGCGCAACCACTCCAGCGCCTGGTGGCTCGACGACGGCGCGATCACGGTGTCGACATCGTCGAAGCGGGCCAGGTGCTGCACCAACAGCGAAATGCCCGGATCGCAGCCGGCGATCAACAGGCGCTTGCCGCTTTCGACGTCATCTTGAAAAACGTGGACCTGCGCCTGGTGCGTGCGCTTCGAACTTTCGAGGATCACGCCGTCGGCCATCGGCAGCAGCGCGGGCTGCGGACTCGCGGACACGCCCACCATGCGCTTGCCGACGCGGCACAGTTGCACGGGCTGGCCCTTGCGGGCCTGGTCGCTTGCGATCAGGTCGACGCTCACCGGCCGGATCGGCGCGGGCGGCTCTCCTTCCAGCCGGAACAGATCCTCCACGCGGACTTCGAGGATTTTCGCGAGCTGCAGCGCGAGCGTGGTGTTCGGAACGTAGTCGCCGGCCTCGATCGAGTAGATGGTCTGGCGGCTCACGCCGGCGAGTTTGGCCAGCCGGGCCGCGGAGATCCCGCGCTGTTCGCGAATCTCCTTGAGTTGCGTGCGTGTTTCGGGCGGATCGTTGGGAGTGCTCATTTCAGATTACATTGTCGTTTGAAGACGACAATGAGCGCAAGCAGCGGCGTGCTATCGTCAGAGTAGCGATGCGCTCCGCGCGCGATTTCGATCGCCAGCTTGCTGGCTGCGCTGGTTGTCTGCTGGTCGCCTGCGGGCCAGAGCCGGCGCCTGTCCAGACACGCACAAGCCCGGAGATCACCGTCGCTGCCGCAGCAAACCTCACCGACGTCTTCCAGCGCATCGGACCGCTCTTCGAAGCCACGCACCGGCATTCATCGCGGTCTTCAGCTTCGGCTCCACGTCGCAGCTCGCGCAACAGATCGAGCATTCCGCGCCTTTCGACGTTTTCACCGCCGCCGACGCCGAGCACGTCGATCGAGCTCGATCGCGAAGGCCTGCTGTTGGCCGGCAGCCGCGCCGTCTACGCTCGCGGCATCCTGGCCCTGTGGATTCCCGCCGGCAGCAGAACGTCGATCGACCGCATCCAGGACCTCGCCAAACCCGACGTCCGCTTCATCGCCATCGCCAAGCCGGAACTGGCGCCCTATGGCCAAGCCGCCGTCGAAACGCTCAAGCGCCTCAACCTGTGGACGCAGGTCGCAGCCCAAGATCGTGTACGCCGAGAACATCAACATCGCCCGGCAATACGGCCTCTCGAAAAACGCCGACGCCGTGTTCACTGCTTATTCGCTGGTCCTGCATGAGCCGGGCAAGGTGATTCGAGTGGACGAATCCCTGCACGCGCCCATCGATCAGGAACTCGGAATCGTGGCGCGCTCACAGCATCCCGGACGCCGCGCGCAAATTCGTCGACTTCCTGCTGCACGGCGAAGGCAAGAACATTCTGATCAGCTCCGGCTATCAGGCGCCCTGAGGAAAATTCTATTTGCGCTTGCGCTCCGCCAAAGCGCGATAATAAAGCCCTAAAACATTGCGTGCGCGGGTTGTTCGCCCGCGCACTCTTTATTAGGAGGGACGCATGTCCCGAATCGTCCGCTGCTCGCTGATTCAAGCTACCAACGCCGCGCCGCCCACCGCCACGCTCCAGGAAACCAAGCAGGCCATGGTCTCGAAGCATGTCGGCTACATCCGCCAAGCGGCCGAGCAAGGCGCCCAGATCGTCTGCCTGCAGGAAATTTTCTACGGTCCTTATTTCTGCGCCGAACAGCAGACGCGCTGGTACGATTTCACCGAACCACGTGCCCGGCGGCGAGACCATCGAGCTGATGCAGAAGCTCGCGCGCGAGTTGCACGTCGTCCTCATCGTGCCGGTTTATGAAGTGGAGCAGGAGGGCGTCTACTACAACACCGCCGCCGTGATCCACAACGACGGCAGCTACCTCGGCAAGTACCGCAAGACCCACATCCCGCACGTCGCGCCGGGATTCTGGGAGAAATTCTATTTCCAGCCCGGCAATCTCGGCTATCCCGTCTTCGATCTCGGATTCGCCAAGATCGGCGTGTACATCTGCTACGACCGGCATTTTCCGGAAGGCGCGCGCGCGTTGGGCCTGAACGGCGCCGAGATCGTCTTCAATCCGTCGGCCACCGTCGCCGGCCTGAGCGAATACCTCTGGAAGCTCGAACAGCCGGCGCACGCCGTCGCCAACGGCTACTTCATCGGCGCCATCAATCGCGTCGGCGTCGAAGCGCCCTGGAACATCGGCGAGTTTTACGGCCAGAGCTACTTCTGCGATCCGCGCGGGCGCATCATCGCGCAGGCCTCGCGCGACAAGGACGAGGTGCTGACCGCCGACCTCGATCTCGACATGATCGGCGAGGTTCGCAAAACCTGGCAGTTCTTCCGCGACCGCCGGCCGGACATGTACGGATCTCTGGTGCAAGCCTGAGGCGCTCTGATGGCGCTGTACTCGCAGGAAGAAATCTGGCGGCGATTTTGCCGAGATCCATCCGCCGCTCGATCCGCAGGCCGCGCTGGTCGAAGCGAATCGCTGCCTGTATTGCTTCGATGCGCCCTGCACCGCCGCCTGCCCCACGCACATCGACGTGCCGCGCTTCATCAAGAAGATCGCCAGCGGCAACCTGCGCGGCTCCGCCCAGACGATTCTCGACGCCAACATTCTCGGCGCAAGCTGCGCGCGCGTCTGCCCGGTCGACGTGCTCTGCGAAGGCGCCTGCGTTCTGCATCGCTACAACAAGCAGCCGATCGAGATCGGCAAGCTCCAGCGCCACGCCATGGATCATTTCTATGGCAACGGCGCGCAAGCCGCCCTTCGCGACCGCCGCAGCGAAGAAGCGCCAAGGTCGCCTGCATCGGCGCCGGACCCGCCTCGCTCGCCTGCGCCGCCGAATTGCGCAAGCGCGGCTACGGCGTAACGATTTTCGAATCCCGCCCGCTCGCCGGCGGCCTGAACACCTACGGCGTCGCCGAATACAAGCTGCGCCCCTCCGACAGCCTGCGCGAAGTGGATCTGGTTAAATCCATGGGCGTCGATTTCCGCTTCGGCGTCGCGGTGGGCCGCGACATCGCCATCGAAGATCTGGAGCGCGAATACGCCGCCATCTTCATCGCCGTCGGCCTCGCTCCGCCCGAGCCGTTGAATCTCGCCGGCGAAAAACTCGAAGGCGTCATCGACGCGCTGCGTTTCATCGCCGACTACAAGACCGCCCAGACCATCCCGGTCGGCCGCCGCGTCGCCGTCATCGGCGGAGGAAATACCGCGATCGACGCCGCCAACGCCGCCAAGCGCCTGGGCGCTTCCGACGTCTACCTGATCTACCGCCGCAGCGAGCGCGAGATGCCCGCCTTCCAGTTCGAATACGAAAACTCGAAACTCGAGGGCGTCGAGTTCCGCCTGCAAACGCAGCCCATCGCGATTCACCCCGACCCCACCGGCCGCCGCGTCGCCTCGCTCGAATGCCTCAACATGGAGCTCGGGCCGCCCGATGCCTCCGGGCGCCGACGGCCCGAGCCGGTTGCCAAACTCGAATTTCCTCCTCGCGTGCGACATGGTGATCCTCGCCACCGGCCAATCGCGCTTCGTCGATTTTCTGCAGCGTTGCGTGGGCGTCGAGACTGCGCGACGGCAACGTCGTCGTCGATCCTGAGACCGGCCGAACCGCGAACCCGCGCTACTACGCCGGCGGCGACTGCGTCAACGGCGGACGCGAAGTCGTCGACGCCGTGGCCGAGGGAAAACGCGCCGGCCAAGCCATCGCCAGTTCGCTGGAGTCTCAACATGGCTGACCTCAACACCATCTTCGCCGGCGGCATTCGCTGTCCCAATCCGTTCTGGCTCGCGTCCGGACCGCCCGCCAATTGCGGCGACCAAGTGATGCGCGCCTTCGACGCCGGCTGGGGCGGCGCGGTTTGGAAGACGCTCGGCGAACCCATCGTCAACGTCACCTCGCGCTATTCGTCGGTCGATTGGAACGGCCAGCGCATGATGGGCTTGAACAACATCGAGCTCATCACCGATCGCCCGCTCGACGTCAACCTTCGCGAGATCAGCGAAGTCAAGACGCCGCTATCCGCATCACGCCGTCATCGCGTCGCTCATGGTGGAATCCAAGCGCGAGGCCTGGCACCAGATCGTGCGGCAGTCCGAAGACGCCGGCGCCGACGGTCTCGAGCTCAACTTCGGATGCCCGCACGGCATGAGCGAGCGCGGCATGGGCAGTGCGGTCGGCCAGGTGCCCGAGTACACCGAAATGATCACCGGCTGGGTCAAGGAAGTCGCGCGCACGCCAGTGCTCATCAAGCTCACGCCCAACGTGTCCGACCTTCGCGCCATCGCCCGCGCTGCCAAACGCGGCGGCGCCGACGGCCTCTCCGCCATCAACACCATCAACTCGATCACCGGCGTCGATCTCGACACCTTCACGCCGCGCCCCAACGTCGCCGGCAAAACTTCGCACGGCGGCTACTGCGGACCCGCGGTGAAACCCATCGCGCTCCACATGGTCCAGCAGATCGCGAGCGACGAAGCGTCGCGCCTGCCCATCTCCGGCATCGGCGGAATTTCCGGCTGGCAGGAAGCAGCCGAATTTATTCTGCTCGGCGCCGGCACCGTGCAGGTCTGCACCGCCGCGATGCACTACGGATTCCGCATCGTCGAAGACATGATCGACGGCTTGAGCCATTGGATGGACGCGAAGGGATTCCGCACGCTCGACGATTTCCGCGGCCTGTCGCTCGCTGCGCGTCGCCGACTGGAACCAGCTCGACCTCAACTACAAAATCGTCGCGCGCATTCATCCGGAAAAATGCATCGGCTGCGACCTCTGCTACACGGCCTGCTGGGACGGCGCGCACCAGTGCATCCACCTCGACCGCGACAACTCCGCGGGCGGCAACGGGCACCGCACTCCCGCGCAAGTCGAATCCGAAAGCCGCCGACGCATCGCGATGACGCCGATTCCCAAGCTCGACGGCGCGAACGGCGCAACGCTCCGGATCCTTACGCGACGCCGCTGGCACGCATCCCGCGCGTCGACGAAGACGAATGCGTCGGCTGCAATCTCTGCGCGCTGGTTTGCCCGGTCGACGGCTGCATCACCATGGAACAAGTCGACACCGGCAAGCCGCCGGAATCGTGGCAACAGCGCATGGCCGCGCTGAACAAGGGAGGTCAGAGCTGATGAGCACGCTGATCCGCAACGGAACGGTGGTGAATGCCGACTCCGATCGTCCCCGCCGACATCCTGGTCGACGGCGAAAAGATCAAGGAAATTCGGCAGGGCATTCCCGCGAACGCGGCCGACCGCGTCATCGACGCCACCGGCCTCCTGCTGCTGCCCGGCGGCATCGACGCCCACACCCATCTCGACATGCCGTTCGGCGGCACCACGTCGAGCGACGATTTCGAAACCGGCACGCGCGCCGCTGCGTTCGGCGGAACCACCACGCTGGTCGACTTCGCCATCCAGGCTCGCGGCACACGAATGCGCGACGCCCTCGACACCTGGTGGAAAAAGGCCGACGGCCGCGCCGTCATCGACTACGGCCTCCACATGATCGTCACCGACCTCGGCGGCGCAGGCCTGGAAGACATGGACGACATGGTGCGCGAAGGCGTCGCCAGCTTCAAGCTCTTCATGGCGTACCCCAACGTGCTCATGGTCGACGACGCCACCATTTTCCGCGCGCTCTCGCAGACCTCGAAAAACGGCGCGCTCATCTGCATGCACGCCGAAAACGGCGGCGTGATCGACGTCATCATCCAGCGCGCGCTCGCCGAAGGGAAAACCGCGCCCATCTATCACGCCCTCACTCGTCCCATCACTGCCGAGGCCGAAGCGGTCCACCGCGCTATCGCTATGGCCGAGATCGCCGGAACGCCCGATCTACATCGTGCACCTGTCATCGGAAGCCGCGCTCAACGAAGTGCGCGAGGCGCGCGACCGCGGCCTGCCTGCCTTCGCCGAAACCTGCCCGCAGTACTTGCTGCTCTCGGTCGAAGAGCTCGAACGCCCCAACTTCGAAGGCGCCAAGTACGTCTTCACTCCGCCGCTGCGCCCCAAGGAAAATCTCCCCAAGCTCTGGGACGGCCTCAAGCACGACCATCTGCAAGTCGTCTCCACCGATCATTGCCCGTTCTGTTTCGCCGACCAGAAAATCCTCGGCAAAGACGACTTCACGAAAATTCCGAACGGCGGCCCCGGCATCGAAAATCGCCTGCAGTTGATCTATCATCACGGCGTCAACCAGGGCAAGCTTTCGCTCAGCCGCTTTGTCGAGCTGGTCTCGACGACGCCCGCGCGCATCTTCGGAATGTATCCGCGCAAAGGCGTGCTCGCGCCCGGCAGCGACGCCGACATCGTGCTGTGGGACCCGCAAGCCGAGCACACCATCAGCGCCAAGACGCACCACATGCGCGTCGACTACTCGATGTTCGAAGGCTTCCGCGTCAAAGGCAACGCCCGCACCGTGATCTCGCGCGGCGAAGTGATCGTCGACAACGGCCAGTTCCTCGGCAAAGCCAGGCCGCGGCCAATATCTCAAGCGCGCGGCGCGCGGAGGCGCGTGGAAGTAGAATAGAACACGCGTCATTCAAACGCACCGATGATGTGATTTCTTCATCTCATTCCCATTTAACCAGCTCTTCCGTCTTATTGATCTCGGCTACTGCATTGTCGGCCTTGTCGTTCTCATTTCACATGCTTGGCGGGGCGAGATCGCTTTATTCCGAAGTCCCTCTTGGGTTCGTCCCCCTGCTACTTGGATGCATATGTATGTGGCTTTGCTACCAGGCTCATCGCAGGACAATACACAAGAGGCTTGTCCTTGCTTACTCGATTACGCTCGCACCGTTCGCATTAAGCTATCCGGCATGGTTTTTGATCCTTTGGCTTCTGTACATATCCGGCAACTACCGTGGGCCAATGCCCTAAGAGTATTGGCCATCGTCGCCTTTGGGTTTTTCGCTGTAGTGCTCGCAGCCACGGCCTACTACAGCCGAATCAGACCGAAGCTGATCTTGATCGCTTCATCGATGCGTCCAAGCGTCTCCTGGTCCACTAAGCCTAGGCGTTTGATGAGCCGCGCTCGATCGATTGAGCGAACTTGACTGAGCAGAATGACCGATGTCACTGAAAGGCCGGTGTCCCCGTCTGCAGCTACTAGAACGTGAACCGGGTTCAATGGAAATCGAACCGTGGAAGTGATTGGCGCCACGATGGTCATGCCGCTCAGACGGTTCGCGATGTCGTTCTGAATGACTAGTGCTGGCCTTGTTTTGCGAATCTCCCGGCCTACGGTCGGGTCGAGCGCCGCGAGGTAGATCTCCCCGCGCTTCGGGTAACTGGCTTGCGGTCCCGCTCTGAGTCGTCGAGTCGTTGCCATGTTTCTTGATCTGCGGCAGACCAATCGTCCGTGACTTGCCTCTCAAGGTCCCGGTCTCTCACAACGGTTCGTTCCAGCTGCTCCCTCAGAGCTTGCTGGCTCCGTGTTGCAACGTAGTGCTGTACGGCCTTGTCAATGAACCGGCTGCGTTGACCAGGCCCTACCAAGCTGCTTATGGTTCGGATGGTGGTCTCCGGCAAAACAACGTTAATACGTCTATTCATTGTGCTATACACACATTATACACATCCCGGATGTAGCTCGGCGAAATCTCGCGGTACCCCGCGCACGAAACGCCGCACCATTTGTGTCATCATCCAACAAGAGTGCCCCCGCACGACCCATCCCTCTTCAACGACGACCTCGCCCCCATCCCGCCCGACCGCCGCACCTGGGGCATCTACAACTACGCCGCGCTGTGGGTCGCCATGAGCGTCTGCATCCCCACCTACATGCTCGCGTCCGGCCTCATCGCCGGCGGCATGAGCTGGTGGCAAGCCATCCTCACCATCACTGCTCGGCAACCTGATCGTGCTCGTCCCGATGCTGCTCAACGCCCACGCCGGCACGCGCTACGGAATCCCCTTCCCGGTTTTCGTGCGCGCCTCGTTCGGCGTCAAAGGCGCCAACATCCCCGCGGTTCTTCGCGCGCTGGTCGCCTGCGGATGGTTCGGAATTCAAACCTGGATCGGCGGCCAGGCCATCCACTCGATGCTCCTGATCCTGTGGCCCACGTTCGCTTCCAACGCAGCCGCCATCTGGATCTGCTTCTTCGCGTTCTGGGCGCTCAACCTCTACGTCATCTATCGCGGCATCGACACCATCAAGTTTCTCGAAGGCGTCAGCGCTCCGTTCATGCTCGGCGTCGGCGTGCTGCTGCTGTGGTGGATCACTCGCAAGGCTGGCGGCTTCGGCCCGGTGCTCAGTGCGCCCAGCAAATTCCAAACCACCGGCGAGTTCCTGCGCTTCTTCATTCCCTCGCTCACCGGCATGGTCGGATTCTGGGCCACCGTCGCGCTCAACATCCCCGACTTCACGCGCTACGCGAAATCGCAACGCGACCAGATGATCGGCCAGGCGCTCGGTCTTCCCGCCACCATGGCGCTCTACTCGTTCATCGGTGTCGCGGTCACGTCCGCCTCGGTCGTGCTGTTCGGCGAAGCGATCTGGGACCCGGTCGCGCTGCTTGGACGCTTCCATCAACCCCTAGTCGCGTCCATCGCGCTCGTCGCTCTGCTGATCGCGACGCTAACCACCAACGTCGCCGCCAACGTCGTCTCGCCTTCCAACGATTTTTCGAATCTCAACCCGCGGCTCATCTCGTTCCGCACCGGCGGCTTCATCACCGGCGTGCTCGGCGTCTTCATGATGCCCTGGAAACTGCTGGGCGACTACAGCGCTTACATCTTCGGATGGCTGGTCGGGTACTCCAGCCTGCTCGGACCCATCGCCGGCGTCATGATCGCCGACTACTTCATCCTGCGCCATTGCGACCTCGAGGTCGAAGATCTCTACCGCCGAAACGGCCTGTACGAATACGATCGCGGCGTGAACTTCCGCGCGGTTATCGCGCTCGCCCTCGGAATCGCCATCGCGCTGCTCGGCCTCGTGCTGCCGCCGATGCGCTGGCTATACGATTACTCCTGGTTTGTGGGATTCTTGGTATCAGGCGCTGTCTACATCGCCTTGATGCAACGCGTGCCGGCGCGTGCTCGCGAACTCGCGCGGGAGGAAACATGATCGCCACTGAATCGACTCTTCAGACTGTCTCGTTCTACGTCAACGGCAAGTGGACCAACGCCACCGGACGCCCCGTGATGCCCATCACGAATCCGGCCACCGGCGCTGAGATCGCGCAAGTCGCCTACGCTTCCGCGCCCGACGTCGACCGCACTGTCGAGCTCGCGCACGAAGCGTTCCTCAAATGGCGCGACGTGCCCGTGGTCGAACGCGTGCAGTCGCTCTACCGCTACAAAGCGCTGCTCGAAAAACACGCCAACGATCTGGCCGCCGCGCTGACGATGGAGAACGGCAAGACCATCGACGACGCCCGCGCCGAAGTCCGCCGCGCCATCCAGATGGTGGAAGTCGCTTGCGGCATGCCTAGCCTTATGATGGGCGATTCGCTGAACGACGTCGCAACCGGTATCGACAGCCATACCATTCGCCAGCCCATCGGCGTATGCGTCGGCATCACCCCGTTCAATTTCCCCGCCATGGTTCCCATGTGGATGTGGCCGTTCGCCATCGCGTGCGGAAACACGTTCATCCTGAAACCCTCGGAAAAAGTTCCGATGACCCCCACCATGGCGACCACGCTGCTGCACGAAGCCGGTCTGCCTCCCGGCGTCTTCAACCTGCTGCATGGCGACAAGGTCGCGGTCGACGCGCTGCTGCATCATCCGCTCGTGCGCGCGGTCTCGTTCGTCGGATCGACGCCCGTCGCGAAGTACATCTACACCACCGCCGCCGCCGAGGGAAAACGCGTGCAGGCGCTGGGCGGCGCGAAAAATCATCTGGTCGTCATGCCCGACGCCGACCTGCCGAAGACCGTCGACGCGATCATCGGATCCGCGTTCGGCGCGGCCGGTGAGCGCTGCCTGGCCGGCAGCGTGCTCGTGCCCGTCGGCGATGTCGCCGAGCCGCTGCTGAAACTGCTGACCGAAAAAGTCAACGCGCTCAAGATCGGCGACGGCTCCGAGAAAGACACCGACATGGGACCGCTCGTCACGCGCGAGCACAAGGCGCGCGTCGAAGGCTATATCGAAAAAGGCGTCGCCGAAGGCGCCAAACCAGTGTGCGACGGCCGCGCCGCCGGCCAGAATCGCGACGGATTCTTCGTCGGCCCCACCATCTTCGACAACGTCAAACCCGACATGACCATCGCGCGCGAAGAGATTTTCGGCCCGGTGCTCTCGGTGATCCGCGTGAACACGCTCGCCGACGCCATCGCGCAAGTGAACAGCTCGCGCTTCGGCAACGCTACCTCGATCTTCACCTCCAGCGGCAAGGCCGCGCGCGAGTACGCCGCGAAAGTCGAGGTCGGCATGATCGGCGTCAACGTCGGCGTCGCCGCGCCCATGGCATTCTTCCCCTTCGCCGGCTGGAAGAACTCGTTCTTCGGCGACCTGCATGCGCACGGCAAAGACGCCGTCATGTTCTACACCGAGCAAAAGGTTTTGATGACGCGGTGGTTCTGATTCAGCTCCCGCCGCGTCGTTCTTCCACAAGGCGTCGAGACCGCTTCCGATCGAAATCCGCGACGGCCGCATCGCAGCGCCATCCGCGACTATGACGCCCCGGCAACCATCGACGCCGGTGACAACTTCGTCCTTCCCGGCCTGGTCGACACGCACGTCCACATCAACGAACCCGGCCGAACCGAATGGGAAGGCTTTCGAACCGCGACGCGCGCGGCCGCAGCCGGCGGCTACACGACGCTGGTCGACATGCCGCTCAACAATCTTCCGGCGACCACTACCGTTGAGAATCTTCGACTGAAGCAGAACGCCGCGTGCGGCCAGTCCCTGGTTGACTACGGCTTCTGGGGCGGCGCAGTCCACGACAACGCGGACGACATCCTGCCGCTCGCCTCGGCCGGAGTGCTGGGCTACAAGTGCTTCCTCGTGCATCCCGGCATCGACGGATTCACCATGGTCAATCGCGAGCAGCTCGAAGCCGCCATGCCACAGATCGCCGAAGCTGGTCTTCCGCTGCTCGTTCACGCCGAGCTGCCCGGTCCGATCGATGAAGCGACCACCCGGCTGGAGCACCCGCACTGCGATTGGAAACGGTACTCCAGCTATCTCGCCTCGCGCCCCGACGCCGCCGAAGTCGCCGCGATCCGGCTCATGATCGAGCTGTGCCGAAAGTACCGCTGCCGCGTTCACATCGTGCACCTCTCTTCCGCCGAAGCGCTCCCGGATCTCCGCGCCGCTCGCGCCGAAGGCCTCCCCATCACCGTCGAAACCTGCCCGCACTATCTGCATTTCTGCGCCGAAGAAATTCCGGACGGCTCGACTCTGCACAAATGCGCTCCGCCTATCCGATCGCGCGCCAATCGCGAACGTCTCTGGCAGGCGCTGCTCGACGGCGACATCGATCTCATCGCGACCGACCACTCCCCTTGCCCGCCCGACATGAAGACGCGCGCGAAGGGAAGTTTTCTCGAAGCCTGGGGCGGAATCGCATCGCTCGAACTCGGCCTGTCCATCGTCTGGACCGAAGCGCCAGCGCCGCGGCATCACGATCGACCAAGTCGTCGCGTTGGATGAGCGAGCAGCCCGCCCGCCTCGCCGGCCTCGATCACCGCAAGGGCGCGATCCGCGTGGGCAACGACGCCGACCTGGTGGTCTTCGATCCGAACAGAAAGCGCGAAGTGGACCCAATCCACCTCCAGCATCGCCACGCCATCACGCCGTACACTGGGGAAACATTGTCGGGAATCGTCGAAATGACATTTGTTCGCGGCGAAAAAATCTACGATCATGGCGTCTTCGCCGGCACGCCGAAAGGTGTCCAATGCTCGCGGGCCTGATCGATCTCGCTTCCGAACTCGTCGGCGGCGTCGCGCTCGCAGCGAGTGACGACTTCTTCGCGCCAAAAGAAAACCTGCTCAAAGCCGCCGAACCTATCTTCATTCCAGACAAATACACCGACCGCGGAAAATGGATGGACGGTTGGGAGTCGCGCCGCAAGCGCACGCCCGGTCACGACTGGTGCGTCATCCGCCTGGGACTCGCGGGTGTGATCCGCACCATCGATGTCGATACCAGTTACTTCCTCGGAAATTTTCCATCGCACTGCTCGCTCGACATAGCCTCTGTCTCTGGCGATCCTTCCGAATCCGATTGGAAACCAGCGCTCGGTCAAGTCCGTCTCGAAGGCGGCGGTCACAATCTCTTCGACATTCGCAACTCCGGTCGCGCCACGCATGTTCGCCTCAATATCTTCCCCGACGGCGGCGTCGCCCGGCTCCGAGTCTACGGTGAAGTCGCGCCCGACTTTGAAAAACTGAGAGCCTCCGCCGAACCCGTCGACGTTGCATCAATCGTCGAACGGCGGACGCGTCGTCGCATCCAGCGATGCTTTCTTCGGCCATCAGCACAATCTCATTCTTCCCGGCCGTCCCGCCAACATGGGCGGCGGATGGGAAACGCGCCGGCGCCGCGGCCCTGGCTACGACTGGATCATTGTGCAACTCGGCGCGCGCGCGGCGATTCACCGCATCGCGATCGAGACCGAGCACTACAAGGGCAACTATCCCGACCGCTGCTCCATCGATGCCTGCGACGCTCGCGAAGCGCTGGCCGAAGATTTGATCACCGGCAAGATTCCGTGGCGCGAGATCCTCGCCCCCGCGAAGCTCGAAGCGGACGCCGTGCGATCCTTCGAGCGCGAACTGCGGTCGCCCGGCACCGCCACGCACGTTCGCCTCAGCATCTATCCCGACGGCGGCATCAGCCGGCTGCGAGTGTTCGGCAAGATTGTAGAGTAGAGGCGTATGTTCTCGACTGTCGGCCACAATGTTCCGCGCAAAGAAGGTCGAGAAAAGGTCACCGGCGAGTCGAAGTACGTCGATGATCTTTCGTTTCCCGGCATGCTGCACGGCGCTACCGTTCGCAGCCCGGCGCCGCGCGGGCGCATCCGCAACATCGAATTCACCGGCGATCTTCCCTGGCACGAATTCACCATCGTCACCGCCAAGGACATTCCCGGCGAGAACTGCGTCGCGCTGATCGTCGACGACCAGCCGTATCTCGCCGCCGAGTACGTCAATCATCCCGAAGAACCGGTGGTGCTCCTCGCGCATCCCGACAAGTACCTGGTCGAGAAAGCGCGCAGCGCGGTGCGCCTCGACATCGAGCCGCTGCCCGCGATCTTCACTCTCGACGACTCGCTCGCCAAGAAACAGATCATCTGGGGCGACGACAACGTCATCAAGAGTTTTCTGGTCGAGAAGGGCGACGTCGACGCCGTCTGGCGCGAAGCGGCCCACATCGTCGAAGGCGAATACCGGACCGGCGCGCAGGAACAGCTCTACATCGAAACCAATGGCGTGATCGCCACGGCGAATCCGGAAGACGGCATCACCATCTGGGGATCGATGCAGTGCCCGTTCTACATCCACAAGGCGCTGCTCAAGGCGTTCCCGCTGGCGCCTGAGAAGATCCGCGTGATTCAGATGGAGACCGGCGGCGGTTTCGGCGGCAAGGAAGAATACCCGTCGATGATCGCCGGCCACGCCGCGCTGCTCGCGTGGAAATCGGGCAAGCCGGTAAAGATGATCTACGATCGCGCCGAGGACATGGTCGCAACCACCAAGCGCCATCCGTCGCGCACGCGCATCAAGACGGCGGTTTCGCGCGACGGCAAGCTGCTCGCGATGGACATCGATTTCCTGCTCGACGGCGGCGCTTACGCGACGCTTTCCGCCGTCGTTCTTTCGCGCGGCACGATTCACGCCGCCGGTCCCTACTACTGCCCGAACGTGCGCATCCGCAGCCGAGCGGTCGCGACCAACGCTCCGCCGCACGGCGCGTTCCGCGGCTTCGGCGCGCCGCAGAGCATCTTCGCGCTCGAGCGCCACATGAACAAGGCCGCCCGCGCCGCCGGACTCTACGCCGGACGAATTTCGCCGCCGCAACTTTCTGCACACCGGCGACACTACCGCGACCGGCCAGGTGATCCACGAAAACCTGAACCTCGAAGCGCTTGCTCGATCGCGCGCTCGACCTGGCCGGCTATCATTCCAAGCTGAAGACCTTCGCCGCCGACAACGCGAAATCGAAAATCAAAAAGGGAATCGGCTTCGCGACCTTCATGCACGGCGCGGGCTTCACCGGCTCGGGCGAACGCTACCTGCAGTCGATCGCGGGAGTCGAAGCGACGCCGGAAGGCCGCGTGCGAATCCTGGTGTCGAGCACCGAGATCGGCCAGGGCACCAACACGATGCTTTCGCAGATTGCCGCCGAGGCGCTCGGGATCGATTACGACGATGTCGAGATTGCGCAGCCCGACACCAGCGAGGTGCCGAACAGCGGACCGACCGTTGCGTCGCGCACCTGCATGGTTGTCGGCAAGCTGGTGGAATCGGCTGCCATCGGCTTGAAGCAGACGCTCGTCAAAGCGGGATTGCTGCGGGAGAACTACAATCGTGCCGAGTTCGCGGACGCGTGCGCGCGCTACATCGCGCAAGTTCGGACCGCTGAAATCCTTCAGCCAATATCAGGCGCCGCCGGGGATCTACTGGGACGACGATACGTACCAGGGCGATGCCTACGGCACCTACGCATGGGCCGTCTATGTCGCCGAAGTCGCGGTCGACACCAGCACGTTCGAGATCAGCGTGAACGATTTCGTCGCGCTGCAGGAGGTCGGGCGCGTGATCCATCCGGTGCTCGCCGCGGGCCAGATCGAAGGCGGCGTCGCGCAGGGCATCGGCTACGCGATCTTTGAAAACGTGGTCTGGCGAGAACGGCCGCATGGCCAACGGCCAGATGACCAACTACATCATGCCGACGTCGGTGGACGTGCCGCGCATCCGCGTGTACTTCGAAGAGACGCCCTACGAGTACGGGCCGCTCGGCGCGAAGGGCATCGGCGAGCTGCCCATCGACGGACCGGCGCCCGCGGTGTTGAATGCGATCGAGAATGCGCTCGGCATCGCAGGTCGACGAGATCCCGCTGCTGCCGGAGATGCTGATGGAAGAGGCGCGCGTTGGCTAAGGTCACCGTGCGAGTTCCGCGTGAACGGAACGCCGCGTACACGTGGAAGTGTTTCCGATGGAGCGCCTGCTCGACGTGCTGCGCGAGAAAGTCGGATTGACCGGAACCAAAGAAGGATGCGGCGAAGGCGAGTGCGGCGCCTGCTCGGTGCTGGTCGACGGCGAGCTGGTGAATAGCTGCCTGGTGCCGATTCTGCAGGTGGCCGGATGCGATGTCCTCACCATCGAAGGCTTGGCGGCGGACGGAAAGCTACATCGCTTGCAGCAGGCGTTTGCGCTGTCCGGCGGCGCGCAGTGCGGCATCTGCACGCCGGGAATGATCATGGCGTCGTACCAGTTGCTCGAACGCTCGCCGCATCCGAGCGATGATGAGATCCGCGAAGGACTGGCCGGGAATCTGTGCCGCTGCACCGGGTACCAGAAGATCTTCGATGCGGTGCGACAGGCGAGCGAGGCATGAGAGCCTACGTGCCCGAGTACGATCTTGCCGCGCCATCGAGCTTGAACGAGGCGCTGATGCTGGTTGCCGAGGGGGCGCGCCCCCTCGCGGGCGGGACCGATCTGATGGTGCTGTTCGAAGCGGGCAAGCTGCCGTACCGAAAGTTCGTGAGTCTGTGGAAGCTGGACGACTTGCGCGGAATCGCAGTGAGCGATACGCACCTGACGCTTGGCGCGCTGACCACCTACACCGAGATCCAGCGCGATCGAAACGATGCAGCGCGAGTTTCCGCTGCTGGTCCGCGCGGCGAGTTGGACCGGAGCGGTGGCCACGCAGAATCGCGGAACGCTGGCCGGCAACATCGCGAACGCTTCGCCTGCCGCTGATTCGCCGCCCGCATTGCTGGTCTACGATGCCGAGCTCGAACTGATGTCCACGCGCGGATCGCGCTGGGTTCCCTACGCGAGTTTTCATACTGGGTACAAGACCAGCGTCATGGCGGCGGACGAAATCATCGCGCGCATCCGATTGCCGCGAACGACCGAGGGCTGCGTGCAGTATTTGCGCAAAGTGGGGACGCGCCGCGCGCAGGCCATCTCGAAAGTCGCGCTGGCCGGCCTCGCGAAGATGAACGGCGGTAAGATCGAACGAATCCGGATTGCTCTGGCGAGCGTCGCGCCGATCCCGCTGCGCGCGATCGAGACCGAGCGACTTGCTAGCGCGGCGGTCCGGTGTGAGATCGGCCAGGCGAAAGCCTCGATCGTTTCTGAGATCGCGCCGATCAGCGACATTCGTTCCACCGAAGACTATCGCCGTCGCGTGAGCCGCGAATCTGCTCGGCGAATTTCTGGAGAGCCTGCCCGCATGACTCTGGCCGAACTCAACGTGCTGCCGCGATATCGAGCCGAAGAGGAATTCCTCAAGTGCTGCGGCTCCCCGGGTGGGCGCGCGCGATGGCACGGCGGCGTCCGTTTGCGAGCTTCGAGAGATTGCTGCAAGCTGCCAGCGAGATTTGGTGGCGGCTGGACTCATCCGACTGGATGGAGGCGTTCAAATCGCATCCGCGGATCGGAGAACGAAAGGCGACGGCGAAGTGGTCTGCGCAGGAACAGTCGGGCATGAATCGCGCGACGACCTCGGTTGCAACCGCGATGGAAGAAGCGAACCACGAGTATTTCGACAAGTTCGGATTCATCTTCATCATCTGCGCCACCGGCAAGACCGCCGACGAAATGCTCGCGAACGTGCGATCGCGCTTGTCGAATGCACCGGATGCGGAAGTCCGGGTGGCCGCCGAAGAACAAAACAAAATCACGCATCTGCGTTTGAGGAATCTCATCACGTCATGATCGGAATCAGCACGCACGTTCTGGACACCGCCCAAGGCCAGCCGGCGCGGGGCGTTCGCGTCGTGCTGGGGCGCGCGTCCGCCGATGGATCGTGGACCCTGGCGGGCGAGGGTGTCACGGACACCAACGGACGAATCGCGCAACTGCTCGCGGGCGATGAACCGCTCCAGGCCGGCGCTTACCGGTTGACATTCTTTACCGGCGAGTACTTTGAAGGCCAGCAGCATTTTCATCCCGAGGTCACGGTCCAGTTTCTGGTCCGCGATCCGACGACGCACTATCACGTTCCTCTTTTGTTGAGTCCCTATGGATACACCACCTATCGAGGCAGTTGACGGCGTTCTCGCCGAGAACACGTACGGAAAATCGCGCGTGCGGCTGATGAAGCTCGCGCGTCGCGCGGATCGCCACGATTTGAAGGAGATCACGCTTCAAATTCTTTTCCGCGGCGACTTCGCGAGTGCTTACGAAACCGGCGACAACAGCAAGATCCTGCCGACCGACACCATCAAGAACACCGTGTACGCGATGGCGCGCCGGCACGACATCGATTCGATCGAAGTATTCGCCGAGCGGCTGATCGATCATTTTCTGAAGAACAATCCGCAGGTGGCCGAGGTGCGCGTCGAGATGACCGAGCACTTGTGGTCGCGTATCGCGCCGGCGGCGTTCACGCGCGACAGCCAGAAGCGCACGGCACTGGTGACGGGCACGCGCGAGGGAGTGACGTTCGAAGCCGGCATCGACGATCTGACAATTCTTAAGAGCTCGGGGTCGGGATTCGAAGGCTACATCAAGGATCCCGTACACGACGCTGAAGGAGACGAAAGACCGGATCTTTGCGACGGCGGTGCGCGCGGTGTGGCGATACGCTTCGGGCAGGGTGGACTTCAACGCGCGCTGGGAAGCGATCCGCAAGACGATTCTCGATACGTTCGCGGCGCACGAGAGCCGCTCGGTGCAGCATACGCTGCATGCCATCGGCCAGGAAGTTCTGAAGAAGTTTCCGGACGTGGCCGAGATCGAGTTGACCATGCCGAACAAGCACGCGCTGCTGGTCGACTTGTCGCCGTTCGGACTCGACAATCCGAACGAAGTGTTTCTGCCGATCGATGAACCGTCGGGCTACATCGAGGGCAAGCTGTCGTCAGGCGCGGGCACTGATCGTTCTCCACGAGATAGTAGCCGATACAGGGCACAGCGCGGCTAGCGTGAACGCCAGGTTGTACTGACTCAAGTCGAACAAGCGGCCGAACAGCGGCATCAGCACCGCGAGTCCCGCGCCATAGGATCCTGAAGCGACTCCGCCGAGATAGCCGGCGTAGCTGCGCGAGAAAACTTCGGTGCCGTAGATGAGCGGCAGGATCTGGAACGCGGCCGCGACGAACATCGCGAAGAAAGAAGTGCGCCATCACCAGCGGAAACGACCGC
This sequence comes from Terriglobia bacterium, assembly GCA_963792065.1. Taxonomy (GTDB): domain Bacteria; phylum Acidobacteriota; class Terriglobia; order Bryobacterales; family Bryobacteraceae; genus Palsa-89. Next base: position 176,527 of record CAWBUU010000002.1, on the reverse strand, counting down.
GACAATCCGGTGGCGGCGAGTGGAAGGCTGAGCAGCATCGCAGCTGGCAAGAGACGGCTGACCACGTCGAGGCGTGAGGCGCGGCCTCGCGCCATGCGGTCGGCCAGCCAGCCCCAGAAGAACACGCCGATCTCGGAGCCGAGCGGCGGAATCCACAGCACTGCGCCGATGGTCTTCTGCGATTCGCCGAGCGCGCGGCTCAAGTAGAGCGACGCGGAGTAGACGACGAAGCCGAGCGGCAGCGCGCCGAGCGAGTAAGAGAGCAGGTAGGCCCAGAAGCGCGGATCGCTCACGCGTCGGCTTGCCGGCGGCGGCTGCTGGTTCCGTCTCGTAGGTTTCGATCTTGCGGACGTCCGAGCGGCGGCTCAGCACCAGCCACCACAGGACCCACAGTGCGCCGAGCAATCCGGTGAACCAGAAAGCCGCGCGCCAGCCCCAGGCTATCGGCGACGGGCGTCATGATGATCGGCGTAAGAATCGCGCCGGCCGATCCGCCGCTGAAAGTCAGCGCCATGCCGCGCGACCGGCTGGAGGCGGGCAACGTTTGGACCACGGTCCGCAATCCGCCAGGCGACGCCGCACCTTCGCCGAGTCCCAGATGCTGCGCGCGCTGCTGCGAATCCTGCCAAATCCGGCGGCGAACGCGTGCGATGCCGACGCCAGCGTCCAAAGCGAAACGGCGGCGCTCATGCCGCGGCGCAAACCGATGCGGTCGAGAATTTTTCCCCACATCGGGTTGCCGATGGTGAAGAGAATCGAGTACGCCGAGACCACCCAGCCGTAGGCGGTGACCGAAAGATGCGTGTCCTTCAGAATTGTGGGGGCGAGCAGCGCGAGCGTGTTGCGGTCGATGTAGCTCAGCATCGACACCAGCATCATGGAGCCGGCCGGCAGCCAGCGGTGCAATCGATCGCTCACGGGAACTAATACTTTATCTTGGTTTCCGAGCGCTCCCACTCCTGGAAGGCCTGGAGCGCCTGATCGCGCAGGATTTGGACCATCGGGATCTTGCGTGACTCGATGCGGCGCGGCGAGCTGATCGTAGATGAACGAATCGTCGAAGCCGATCTTCGCGGCGTCGTCGCGCGTGGCGGCGTAGTAGATCTTCGAAACGCGCGACCAATACGTCGCGCCCAGGCACATCGGGCACGGCTCGCAGGTAGTGTAGAGCTCGCAATCGGCGAGCTGAAAATTCTGGCAGCGGCCTGGCAGGCGGCGCGGATGGCGACGATTTCGGCGTGCGCGTTGGGTCGAGCGTCGTCGTGACCTGGTTGACGCCGGTGGCGAGGATCGCGCCGTTGCGGACCACGATGGCGGCGAACGGGCCGCCGGAGCCGGAGCGCACATTTTCCACCGACGAGCTCGGATGGCCCGTTGCATGAAGGATTCGTTCACTGGAGCCTTTTCATGACTACCATAGCAGAGAAGCCATGAAAACCACGCTCAGTTCCGAGACTCTCGATTCGATATCTGCACCGCTCGCGCGGGCCAACGCGGCGCACGATGCGCTGTTTCCCGGCGAGCCGGCCGGCGAGGCAACCGGTCCACACGGTGTATGGCGGCGCGCATCTGTTCAAGGCGGATATTTCGTCGACGCTGGGGAAACTCGCGTTGGAATTCCTGCGCGAGCACGCGCCGGATGCGGAGGCGCTCGCCAAGCGCGGTCGGATTCATCGGGTGACGCGCGGCTGGCGCGGATCGGTGTATGAGCGAACGCTTGCGAAACTCCAGCGCGAGCCGGTGGAGGATTATCGCATCGACTTCGAGGACGGCTACGGCAACCGGCCCGATGCGGAAGAAGACGGGCACGCTGTCTCTACCGCCGAAGCCGTTGCGCGCGGGCGCCGGCCAGCCGGCTTTCCGCCGTTCGTCGGAATCCGGATCAAGCCGCTGACCGAAGTCCTGCGGGCGCGCGCGGTGCGGACGCTGGATCTGTTCGTGACGAAGCTGGTCGAAGATGCGGGCGAGCGTTCCGGAGAACTTCGTAATTACGCTGCCGAAGGTTACGGTGGCCGAGCAGGTGACGGCGCTGGTCCGGCTGCTGGAGGCGATGGAGCGGAAGCTGGGGCTGCGGGCGGGTGCGCTGCGGATGGAACTGATGATCGAGACGACGCAGTCGGTGATCGATGCCGACGGGTGTCGCGGCGATTCCGAAACTGCTGGCGGCGGCCGAGGGCCGATGCCGCGGGCTGCACTTCGGCGTCTATGACTACACGGCGAGCTGCAACGTCACCGCGGAGTTCCAGAGCATGGTGCATCCGGCGTGCGATTTCGCGCGGAGTGTGATGCAGGTTTGCGCGGCGGGCCGAGGGGTGATGTTGTCGGACGGGGCGACCAACATCATGCCGGTGGGAAAGAATCGCGCGGCGGTCGAGAACGCGATGCGGCTGCATTTCGAGCAAGTGCAACGGTCGCTCGCGCACGCCTACTATCAGGGCTGGGATCTGCATCCGGCCAGCTTCCGACGCGCTTCGCGGCGGTGTATGCGTTTTTTTGGCAGGGATTCGACGCGGCCGCGGCACGATTGCGGAATTTTGTCGAGAAGGCGGCGCAGGCCACGCTGGTGGGCGATGTGTTCGACGATGCGGCGACCGGGCAAGGGCTGTTGAACTTCTTTCTGCGCGGCGTGAATTGCGGCGCGTTCACCGAGGAAGAGGCGTGCTCGGCGGGGGTGACGGTGGAGGAGTTGCGGGGGCGTTCGTTTTTGAAAATTTTAGAGAACCGCCGCGCCCAGAGCTGAAAAAAATTCGCCGCGCACGCACAAAAGACCCTGACTTGCGCTACCACCACGCGGTTGTGGGTTGTTAGATGGTTCGCGATGAAAGCCCGCTGTGAGGTTAGCATCTGACCGAGCGAGGCGAGGTAGAGCGATGCGGAAGTTAGTGGAAGCTCAGCGCTTGACGGTGACGCGGACGTTGTGAACGGTCTCGAGCAAGCCGTCGCGAGGCGATGGCCTGGAGCCAGTAGTTGCCGGGCGCGGCGAAGGTGGCTTCGGTGGCACTCTCGGCAGGTTGGCCAGGAGTGGCGCGCGCGTCGGGCGCCGAGAATGTAACAGCGCCGGGGCCGCGATAGAGAATCCAGCGAATGCTCAGGCCGCGCATGCCGCGAGGTTTGGGAATCCCGTCGTCGGTGGCGGAGGCGGTCAGTTTGACGGGCTTGCCGAAGTCGATGGTCTGAGCGCTGCTCCCGCTGGTGATCTTGGGCGCGGTGTTCGGCGGATCGACGGGCGGCGCGAGTCCACCGCCGCCGGCGTTCATCTGGCGGACGCCGTCGTCGACTTCCCATTCGGGCTGCAGCCAACCTGTGGCCGTGCAAGTTTCACCGTGCGCCGTGAGCGTCCAGATTAGCTTCGCGGTTGGGTCCCAGTTCTTGGGGAGATCGACTTTGAAGACATACTGGTGGCGCTTGGGATAAAAGTGGGTAGGCTGGCCGCGGTCGGCGACGCCGAAGTTGAAGTTGTTTTCCGGGCCGACGGGAACGTCCACTTGCTCCTGCGAATTGCGGTTGTAGTAACTGAACCACATGCTGACTGCGCCGTCGGAAAAGCGCTGCCAGCCATCGAAGACAGGCTGCACACTGTCGCCAGAAGCGCGCTGCACGCGGATCTCGGGCGGCAGTTTGTCGCGAAAACTCTGGGCAGATGCGCAGCTCGCCAGAAGCAGAAAGGCCGGGACGTAGCGATTCATGGCGTGTACGCCCGCCCTACTGAACGCTCGCGGTGGTTTTGCGGGCCTTGGCCTGGCGGGCGGCGATGGCCTGTTTGTACTCGTCGTCGGTCAAGTAATACCAGTTGATCCAGGAGAAACCCATTTCGTCGATGGTGCGATTGCCCCAGCCGACCCAGTTGGATGGATCGGGATTGAACTTGTTCGCGGCGGTATTGTCGTAGAGCGAGATCACGTGCAGGATGGTTCCGGCGGGAACGATGGGCGCGACGTCGTCGGCATATTCGTAGACCACGTGCCAATCGAACTTGAAGCGATCGACGCAGCTCGCCATTTCGGTGCGGACCGCGCCGGGGCGATCGCCTATGCTCGACATCGGGTAGATCAGTTCAAGGCACTGCGCCTGGCCGCGATTGTGCATGTGCGGCTGAAAGGCGGTTATGACGGCGGGCTTGTTGAGGACTGTGTAGCCGTCGGCGCGGACGTTTTTCATGTTGGGACGAATGTCGAGGTCGCCGGCTGAGCCGAGTTGTTGCGCGTGCGCGATGTGCTTCGGCACGACGTTTTCCGGATAGAGCTTCAGCGCGATGGCGATGTTGACGGGCGTGTCTTCGCCGTCGGCATGCAGGTGGACGTTGGCGAGAATGTGCGCGCCCGGCTTGAGCAGCATGCCGGCGTCTTCGGGAAAGCTGTCACCGTATTTTCCGACGGCGTATTCTTCCAAGTGCTGGCGGCCGAGCGGCCCCTCGTCGTCGGGATCGATCAGCGTCGACTCGACGTGGTGCACCACCTTTACGCCCTTGATCGGCTTGATCTCCATGGCCTGGATGTAGCGATTGGTTTTGAGGCCGAGATCCTGCATGTCGAGGTCAAGCCACTGGTCGGCAGCGCGGGCCTTGACGAGCAGTTCTTTCTTCAGTGTGACAATGACGTCGGGCTTGCCGACGTGCCAGCGGTCGTTGTCATCGAACTGGCGGGCGAGCGGCAGGTCTTTGGGATCGCCGAGCGGCGCGCCGAGGTCGACCCATTTCGAAATGGCAGCGACTTCCTGATCGGTGAGCGCGGCGTCGTTCTTGAAATGTTGGATACCGACGGTGCGATCGATGTACCAAGGCGGCATGTTGCGCTGTACCACCTGCTGCTTGATGGAGCGCGCCCAGGGGCGGGCGTCCTGGTAAGTGAGCAGCGACATGGGGCCGATGCTGCCCGGGCGATGGCAGTTCTGGCAGGCGCGCTGGAGAATGGGAGCGACGTCCTTGGCGAAGGTGACCTGGTCCGGTTGAGCCGCGGCTTGGGCGAGGCTGAACGACGCGGCGAAGGCGAGCAGCGCGGCTCCGAACGTTCGGGGCGCGACAAGGCGTGGAGACATCGGGACCTCCTGAGCGCGACTGGCTATAGAAGACTATACAAGATTCGCGGCGATGCCGGGCGGGAGAGTGTGATAGCATCTGGCGAGTGCAAGGAGGTGCGTATGCGCTTTTTGGGAATTGGAATTGCGTTTACCATGGCGGCGTCGATTGCGGCGGCCCAGCCGACGGACATGAAGGAGTTCGCCTCGTCAGCGGACGTGAAGGCGATGATCGCCAAGGCCAAGCGCGAACACAAATCGGACCAGGCTAATTTCGTTCAGCCGATTCTGAAGCTGGCGCCTTACACGGCGAACCTGGAATATCGGACCGGAGTGGCGCCGGCGTCAGTCCACGAGAAGCAGGCGGAGATGTTTTACGTGATCGAAGGAAGCGGCACGCTGACCACCGGCGGCAAGCTGGCGGGCGAAAAGCGATTGAACCCGGCAAACCTGAGCGGCACGGGAATTGACGATGGCAGCTCGCGGCACGTCGCGCCCGGAGATTTCGTCATCGTGCCGGAAAACACGCCGCACTGGTTCAACAAGATCGACGGAGGAGCGCTGGTATTGATGTCGATTCACATACCGCGGCCGGTGGCGGAATGATGGCACCGAGCGTGAAGGAGGAAACGATGTTGAAGCCCATCTTGAAACCAATGATTGGTGTATTCGTTCTGCTGCTGGCGCTGGCGAGCCTGGCGCAGACGCCGCCGATTCCGGCGACGGATGTTTCGAGCGCGGATATTCACAAGTTCATCGATGCGCTGCCGCGCGACGTAGTGAGCGACCGGCCGATTCGCGTGGTGGACGTCGGCGGTTATCACGTCGGCGTGTACGGTGTGTACCGGCCCGGGAAGATCAAGCAGGAAGCCAACCTGCACCAAACCAAGGTCACGGAAATTTACTACGTCCTCAAGGGCAACGCGACGCTGGTGACGGGCGGGACGCTTCCGAATCCGCATCCGTTGCGGGCGGGCAGCACCACGCTACAGAGCGATCGGATCGAGGGCGGGGTGAGCCGGAAGGTCAGCGCAGGCGACGTCGTGATTATTCCGGGCCGCACGCCGCATTGGTGGAGCAGCCAGAGCGGGGATCTCGAATATCTCATCTTCCGGCCGGATCCGGAGGGAACGATCGCGCTGAAGTAACCGTCAATCGGTTAGTACCGGGATGGCAACCACCGTATCCACAGGCGCGACGAGTTTAGACACGGGATTCTTCGGACATCCGCGCGGCCTCGCCACGCTCTTCTTCACAGAAATGTGGGAGCGCTTCAGCTATTACGGGATGCGCGCGATCCTGATCCTGTTCATGACCGCGCCGGCGGCGTCGGGAGGGTTGGGGTTCAGCGTCGCCACGGCGGGCGTGATCTACGGGATCTACACGTCGATGATCTACCTGATGAGCGTGCCGGGCGGCTGGATCGCGGATCGCATATTGGGGCAGCGACGCGCGGTGCTGTACGGCGGCATTGGGATCGTGATCGGCCAGCTCTGCCTGGGCGTGCCGGGCGTCGTGTCTTTCTACATCGGGCTGATTGTGCTGGTGCTGGGCACCGGGCTGCTGAAGCCGAACATCAGCACGATCGTCGGGAAGCTGTACGCGGAAAACGACGTGCGGCGGGACGCGGGTTTTTCTATCTTCTACATGGGCATCAACATCGGCGCCACCATCGCGCCGCTGATGGTGGGTTACGTCGGGCCAGCGCATCAACTGGAACCTCGGTTTTGTGCTGGCGGGTTTCGGGATGATCCTGGGCTTGATCCAGTACTCGCTCGGCAAGAAGTATATGGGCGATGCGGGCATGAATCCGATTCCGCCCGAGACTCCGGAAGCGCGCGCGCGTCAGACCAAAATGATCTGGGCTGGACTTGCGATTTTTGCAGTGCTGATCGGCGTGCCGGTTTTGCTCCAGGCGGCCGGAGTGATCGAGATCACGGCTCAGATGGTGGGCAATGCAACCGGGATCGTGCTGGCGGCGGTGAGTATCGGCGTTTTCGCCTGGCTTCTGTCCAGCAAAGAGTGGAGCGCGGTGGAGAGGAAGCGCCTGATTGCGGTGGGTGCGCTGTTCATTGCGTGCGCGCTGTTTTTCGCGGCCTACGAGCAGGCCGGTTCGACGCTCACGCTGCTCGCCGATCGCAGCACCAACAATCACGCTTTCGGATGGGCGTTTCCGTCGAGCTGGTACCAATCGCTGTCGGCGGTGTTCGTAGTGGCGCTGGCGCCGGTGTTTGCGATTCCTGTGGATCAAACTGGGCAAGCACGAACCGGGCATTCCGGTGAAATTCACGCTGGGGTTGTTGTTGGTGGGATTGGGATTCGTCGTGGTGGGAATCGGAGCATGGCGCGCGCAGTCGGGAGTGCTCATCAGCCCGATGTGGCTGGTGGCGACTTACTTCATACACGTGTGCGGTGAGATGTGTTTGAGCCCGGTGGGTCTCAGCGCGATTACCAAACTCGCGCCAGCCAAAGTGGCGGGCCTCATGATGGGCGTTTGGTTCCTGGGGATCTCAGTCGGCGAGTATATCGGTGGAATTTTTGGATCGCTGTATGAGAAGGTTTCGCCGCCGACGCTGTTCGCGATTGTGGCCGCATTCGCCATGGGCGCGGGAGTCATCATGGCGCTGCTGGTGAAGCCGCTGAAGAACTTGATGTCGGGAGTGAAGTAGCCGCGCGCCGCTACTGAGGCAGCACGTCGCGGATCGCCTGGCCGGCCTTGGGAACATCGGCAGCGTAATCTTCGCCGAGGAAAGCTGCGAGCGTCGCGGCGATCTGGCTCTGCATAACTGGCGCGGTTTTGGATCGCTCACCGAGAGCGCGCGTGTCGGGTCCGAGAAACGCCATCCAGATGTATTTCGAATCGGGGATTTTCCCGCCGTGGCCCTTCCACTCGACGGGCGCTTCACCGCGGCCATGATCGGGCGAAAAAATCAGCGTCGTCTTTCCGCGATACTCGGGCATGGACTGAACCGCGTCCCAGAGTTGCTTGAGAAACTTGTCGACGCGCTGCGTGGCTGTCAGATACAGATCGTATCGGCCTTCGTGCGCCCAATCGTCGGTCTCGCCGAGCGATAGATAAAGAACGCGCGGATGATGCAGCTTCAGGTATTCGAGCGCGGTGTAGAAGGCGAATGAATCGAACGGTTCGTCGCCCCAGATGCGCGTGTCGGCCTTGGTGCGATTCAGCAAATCGAGCGCGGGCGTGACCGGAGGCGCGGTGAGCGGGTCGTAGCCGGCGTTCGAGACGAAGCCGCCGCGCTTGCCGTTGACGATCGACGAGATCACTTCCCAGGCGCCGAAGGCGGCGACCTTGCCACGAAACTTCGATTTGCGATTCAGCCATTCGAGCACCGTGACGTTGGGATTGGGGATGTTGTCGTTGCTGTCGATGCGCGGGTCGGGAAATCCGGTGAGCGTTTCGTTGTAGCCGGGGTAGGAGAAATTCTTGCCGTTGGTGACGGCAGCGTCGGAGCCGAGCGCGCGGTTGCCGAAGATCTGTCCGTTCTTCGCGATAACCTGCCAGAGGAACGGCATGAGAATTTCGCGGCGGGCGGCGGCGGTATCGCGCCAGTAGAGTGGCTTGAACTTTTCGGGATCGGCGCCGTTTTCTTTGGTGAGCAGCGCTGCGTCGGCGCCCTGGAAAACTTCCTGCCAGCGGAGGCCGTCGGTCATGACGAAGATGACGTTTTGAGTCTTGGGCGGCGGCTGCGCCGCGGCCACCGCTACGAGCGAGAGAACGAGGAGGAGTTTGGCGTAGCGCATATGTTCAAGAGCGTGTAATCGCGATGTACAGCATACCGAATGCGAGAGCGGTGATGCCGAGCGACAGACCGGCGAGGGCGCGGATCAGCGGTTCTTTCCACATCAGGCGGGCGCGCGGGGTGCTGGCGAGAAATCCGGCCACGAAGCCGCCCGCGAATCCGCCGGCATGGGCCCAGAGGTCGACGCCAGGGATGAAGCTGAGGATCACACAGTAGATCAGCCAGCGGCTATACACGGATTTGACCATGGCGCCGAGCGAGGTGCGATCGGTGAGTCCGAACACCAGCATCGCGCCGATCAGCCCGAAGATGCCGGCGGAAGATCCAACCGAGAGGTGAAAGCCGATGTGCGAGCTGGCCCAGAACCCGGTGACAGTGGATACGAAATAGAAAACGATGAGGCGGCTGGTGCCGTAGATCTGTTCGACCTCGGCGCCGAGATCGAAGAGCACCCAGGAGTTCATCAGAATGTGGAGAATGCCGCCGTGCAGAAATCCGGCTGTGATCAAGCGCCACCACTGGCCGTCCATCATGGACGCGGGCACGCTCGCGCCCCAGCGTTGAATGTTGGCTTGGGGCGCAAGATAATCGGCCAGAAACAAGGCGGTGTTGATCAACAGGATCATCACCGTGGTGAAGCGCGCCTGAGGAATGAGGCCGCCCAGGATTTCGCCGGGATTGCGGCGATCGGCGGCGCGCTGGCCGAGCTGCGCTTCGCAATAGGGGCAAACCCGGTCGCCGGTGGTCACGAAGGCCCGGCAATTCGGGCACATCCTGCGTTTGTCCGCCAAGAACCATTGTAGCTGGCACGTGAAAACCGGCTGAGTCAGGCGCCCGCAGCCAGGCGTAGCGCGAGCAGCTCGGGTAGCCCGGCGGCAACGATTTTCTTTTGCGCGGACGCGATGTCGTACGCGGCGCGGCGAAATTCGACCAGTCGCTCGCCGGAATTGTACAGCGCGTAAGCTCCGCGCGGATCGCCGTCGCGCGGCTGGCCCACCGACCCGGGGTTGATGAGATAGTTGGCGTCGGGCTCGAGCTCCAGCGTCTCGCTGTCGGAATCCGGTCCCATGATCCGCAGCTGCTTGACGCCGTTGCGATGGCACAGGAATCCGCCTTGCACATGCGTGTGGCCGAAGAAGCTGACGGGCGCGTCGAGATACGGCGCCGCTTGCCCGGCATCGTTGGCCGTGATCAGGTATTCGTCTTCGTCGAGCGGCGAGCCGTGCAGGATGTCGAAGCCGTTCACGTGCTCGGGGCCTTTGACGAGGCCGCGAAGATAGTCGAGATTCTCGGGCTTCATGGTTTCCTGCGTCCACACGGCCGACTGGCGGGCGACGGGATTGAACCACTCCAGGTCGTCGAGGCCGGCGCAGGCTTTATCGTGATTGCCGCGCACGATGCCGGCGACATTTGAGCGGGTCCACTCGGTGACGGCGTCGGGGTCCGCGCCGTAGCCCACCACATCGCCGCAGCACAGGATGCGATCGTAGCCCGAGCGCGCGTGTTCGAGCACCGCCTGGAGGGCTTCCCAGTTGGCGTGCAGGTCGCTCAGAATCAGGTAGCGCACAATCGCAGCAGCGACACCTCGGCAGGCGCGCCGATCCGGACCGGCACGCCGATGGTTCCCAGCCCGCTCGAAACGTACACCGACGATGCGCCTTTCGAATAGAGACCGAGCACGTAAGGAGTATAGTAGCGCGCAATGTTGTAGTTCTGGTGCAGGATCTCGACGTTCACCTGCCCGCCGTGCGTGTGGCCGGAAATGGTCAGAGCGTAGCCCTGGCGGGCGGCCACCGGAAACACGTCGGGGTTGTGCGACAGCAGAATGTTGACCGAGCCCGGAGCGATCAGCCGCTCGGCGCCAACCAGATAAGGCTTTTCGGAGCGTTGATAGTCGACGCCGGCGAAGTTGATCGCGGCGTCGCCGAACTGGAGCCGGCGCGCCTGGTGGCGTAGAAACTCGATTCCGATGTCGCGGCCGCGCGCGGTAACGTAGTCCTCGGTATTGGTGTAAATCTCGTGATTGCCGAGGCAGCCCAGCACGCCCGCGTCGGCGCGCAATCGAGCCAGTTGATGCAGGCACGCGTCCAGCGGATCGCCTCGCCGGCTGATGAGATCGCCGGTTACGAGAGCGACGTTCGCACGCGATTCGTTCGCCATATCGATGGCGCGCGCGAACTCCCGCTCGCTCAGGAACGGGCTCAAATGGATGTCCGTGATCTGCACGATGCGGACGCCCTCGAGATCGTGCGGCAGATTCGGGATCGGCACGACGACTTCGGACAGCTTGAACTGGTTGCGCGTGACGATTCCAAATACCGTGCCCGCAGCCGGGGCGAGACACAGGCCGGCGCTAGCCGTGGTTAAGAACGCGCGGCGGTCCGATCGAAAACCCGGCACGGCGCGCGGTATGCGCAGCGCGAGGTTCACCGCCAGCAGGCCGATGACCAGCATGAGGCCGATGCAGTCGATCCAGGTTGCCCACCAAACCGGGAAGAGACTCATGATTCGCTGGAATTCGACCAGGTAGCCGAGCACCATCACGGCCGCTCCCGCTACGGCGGCGAGCCAGATCAGCCGGCGCTTGGAAGTTCGATCGAGCATCCAGCGGACGACCGGGACTTCGGCCGCCAGACCGAGGGCCAGAAGGCAAAGGCCGGGGAAGAAATGAATACCGGACAGCATGACAGCGCTACTTCTATTCTATCGACATGGCATCTGAAGGCCATGAGACCTAGCTGCTCCAAAACCTTTCATCTAATGGGACGTCTTATGCTTATGTCTGGAGGTATCGTGCGAAACGCCGGTCTAATCTGGTTATGGGTTCTCACTGGGAACATGCTTTTCGGCCAGGTGGCCGCGCCCTCCAAGGAGCCGCTGAAATTCGAGGTCGCGTCCATCAAGCCCAGCTCGGCCGACGATCATCGCGTCATGATTCAATTCCAGCCGGGCGGCGGGCTGCGGACCAGCGGCACCACTCTGAAAGCCTTGCTCACCTTCGCTTATGACGTGCGCGACTTCCAGATTTCGGGCGGCCCCGGCTGGATCAACTCCGATCGTTTCGATGTCATGGCGAAAGCTGAGCGGGGCGACTCGGACGCGCCTCCACCCGATCCGCGCAGCATGAGCGACGCGCAAATCCGGACCATGCGCGAGCAGATGCAGGAACGTCTCCAAAACCTGCTAGCCGACCGGTTTCAACTGGCGATTCATCGCGAGACCAAAGAGCAATCGGTGTACGCGCTGGTGGTGGGAAAAGGCGGATCGAAACTCAAAGTATCGGAAGTGAAAGCCGGCGAGCGGCGCCGCATGATGCGCATGGGCCGAGGACAGATCACCGGTGAAGGCGTGCAACTGGAGATGCTGACGAACACGCTCTCCGGACAACTCGGCCGGCCGGTGATCGATCGCACGGAACTGACAGGTCCATTCGATCTGAAGCTGGAGTGGACGCCCGATCCCGGCCAAGGTCCTGGCGGTCCATTCGCCGGCCCGCCCCAGGATGGCCAGCCCGCGCCCGATCCGAACGGTCCGTCGCTGTTCACCGCGATTCAGGAACAGCTTGGGCTGAAACTCGAATCGTCCAAAGGCCCGGTCGAGGTGATCGTGATCGACAAAGTAGAAAAGCCGTCGGAAAACTAAACGCTTTTCGACAAATCAACGTCCTCATTGCAAGGTCTATGAGGAAAACTGTCATCTGGTTGTCATTTTTAACGCTGGGAAGCGCTGCAGCTCAAACGTTCGAGGTTGCGTCGATTAAACCGAACAACACCGGACCGAATGGCGGCGGCCCGTTCCGGGCGGAGAATGGAAGACTGACCATGATCAACGCCCCGGTAGGTGGAATCATTCTGAGCGCTTACGGCTTGAAAACGTACCAATTTTCCGGCGGCCCCGACTGGTTGCACGATCACTACGATGTCGTTGCGAAAGCCGAAAACAACGCCGGCCGTGACGAATTGATGCTCATGCTTCAGAATTTGTTGAAGGAGCGATTCAAACTGGTACTGGATCGCGAGACACATCAAGTGCAAGGCTACGTGTTCACGGGCGGAAAGCTCGGGCCGAATCTGAAGCAAGCCAACGAAGGCGACGCATTCCGGCTTTCTTATATCCCGCTGGTAGGCCAAGCCGTCTCGATGTCGAGGCTCGCTGCTTCGCTTTCCAACCTCCTGGGCGGACCGGTGGAAGACCAAACCGGGCTGACAGGTCTCTACAGCTTCAAGGCGGATTGGAGGCCGGATTCCGGCATCTCACCTGGAATCCCCGGCTTTTACGATCCGATGCTGGACGCCATCCGGTCGCAACTCGGCATGAAAGTGGAAACGCGGAAGGTACCAGTCGAGATCTTCATCGTCAAACATGTGGAACGCCCGACTGAGAATTAGCGTTGAGATAATGACAGAAGTGTATTCGCGTGGCTAGATTCCTAAAATCCCCGTTGTTCAGAACGCTGGGCGTTCTCTGCTTCGCCGCGCTCCTCCTCTCCAGCGCCGAACAGCACGGCCAGGTCAAGTTCGGCGGGCTTCCGCTTCCCGGCGCCACCGTCACCGCGACGCAAGGCGACAAGACGATCACGGCGATCACGGACCTGGACGGCGTCTATACATTCCCCGACCTCGCCGACGGCGCGTGGAGCATTGAAGTCGACATGCTCGGCTTCGAGACGCAGAAACGCGAAGTCACGATTGCCGCGGGCGCGCCCGAGCCCAGAGTGGGATCTGAAGATGCTCCCGATCGCCGACATGCACGCAGTCGCGGCGCCGCGCCACCGCCCGCAGTACAACAACCAGGAACCACCGCCGAGTCCAAAGACAAGCCGCGCAGCGTGAAGGACCTCAAGAACGCGCCGCCTGCACCCACCAATACCAAGACCGCATTCCAGCGCGCCGACCTGAAGGCCAACCCCAACGCGCAAAACGCACCCGCGCAGGAGTCGGACAATTCGCAGAGCGCCTTCGCCAGCCAGGACCCTTCGGATCTCAGCCAGCGCGCCCAGGACGGCTTCCTCATCAACGGCACTGCCAACAACGGCGCCAGTTCGCCATTCTCGCTGTCGCAGGCGTTCGGCAACAACCGCCGTAATTCGCGCTCGCTCTATAGCGGCAATCTCGGCTTCATCTTCGACACTTCCCTGCTGGACGCCCGCCCGTTCTCGCTCACCGGCCAGAATACGCCGCGGGCCGACTATCTGCACTCGCAAGGCGTGTTCGCCTTCGGCGGTCCGCTGCGGATTCCGCACCTGCTGCGTAACGGTCCGCAGTTCTTCATCAATTACCAATGGACCCGCAACCGCAACGCCGGCGTGCAGACCGGCCTGGTGCCGACGCTCGACCAACGCGGCGGCGATTTCTCGAATTCGCTCGATCCGTTCGGCAATCCCGCGCGGATTTTCGATCCCGCGACTCACGTGCCGTTCATCGATAACAAAATTCCCGACTCGCTGATCAGCCCTCAGGCCAAAGCGCTGTTGCGACTCTATCCGAAGCCCAATTTCGAAGGCGGCTCGCGCTACAACTACCAGATCCCCATCGTCAGCAACACCCATCAGGACGCGCTGCAGGCGCGCCTCAACAAGCAACTGGGCCGCCGCAACCAAGTCTCCGGCTTGTTCGCTTTGAACAGCACCCGCTCCGACAATCCGAACCTGTTCAGCTTCCTCGACACCACCGATTCGCTCGGCCTCAACATGAACGCCAACTGGCGCCACAGCTTCACGCAGCGCTTCTTCATGAACCTGGGCTACCAGTTCAGCCGGTTCGCGCTCGCACCAGACGCCCTACTTCGCGAACCGCGAGAACGTATCGGGCGACGCCGGCATCACGGGCAACAACCAGGAGCCGGTGAATTGGGGACCGCCGTCGCTCGCGTTTTCGGGCGGCATCAGCGGCCTCACGGACGGCCTGCCGTCGTTCACGCGCAACCAGACCAGCGGCGTGTCCATCGACAATTTCTGGAACCACGGCCGGCACAACGTGCAGTTCGGCGCCGACTTCCGCCGGCAGGAATTCAATCTGCTCTCGCAGCAGAATCCGCGCGGCAGTTTCACGTTCACCGGCGCAGCGGCGGGCAACGATCTCGCGGGCTTCCTGCTGGGAGTGCCCGACACCAGCGGCATCGCGTTCGGCAACGCCGACAAGTATTTCCGCTCGTCCAACTACGACGCATTCATCAACGACGACTGGCGCATGAATCCCGGACTCACTCTGAACCTCGGACTGCGCTGGGAATACTGGTCGCCGATGACGCGAAAAGTACGGCCGCCTGGTGAATCTCGACATCGCTCCGGGCTTTACCGCGGAAGCGCCGGTGGTGGCGACCGATCCGACCGGCAGCGTCACCGGCCAGAAGTATCCCGACTCGCTGGTTCATCCCGACAAGAACGCGTTTCAGCCGCGCGTGGCGTTTTCCTGGCGCCCCTTCGCGGCCTCGTCGATGATCGTGCGCGGCGGCTACGGCGTCTACTACAACACTTCGGTCTACCTGCAGCTCGCGACGCAGATGGCGCAGCAGTCGCCGCTGTCGAAGAGCCTGAGCGTGCGAACAGCCCGGGCAATCCGCTGACGCTGGCCAATGGGTTCATCGCGTC
The DNA here is from genome assembly GCA_963792065.1 of Terriglobia bacterium. Taxonomy (GTDB): domain Bacteria; phylum Acidobacteriota; class Terriglobia; order Bryobacterales; family Bryobacteraceae; genus Palsa-89. Next base: position 161,164 of record CAWBUU010000002.1, on the reverse strand, counting down.
GCCCACCATCACGCCCAACACCTTCGCGATGGATCCGAATTTTCAGGTCGGCTATTCGCAGAACTGGCAGATCTCAGTGCAGCGCGATCTTCCCGGCGCGCTGGTGATGACGGCCACGTATCTGGGCAGCAAGGGAACGCGCGGCGTGCAGGCGTTCCTGCCGAACACCTATCCTGCGGGCGCCGTGAATCCATGCCCGGCGTGTCCGTCCGGTTTCGTCTACCTGACTTCCAACGGCAACTCGACGCGGCAGGCCGGCAATTTGCAGTTGCGCCGGCGTCTGCACAATGGATTCGCGGCCGAGGTGCAGTACACGTACTCGAAGTCGATCGACGACGCGGTGCTCGGCGGGCGGAATCAGGGCGCCAACCTCATCGCGCAGAACTGGCTCGACCTCAGCGGCCGAGCGCGGGCTTTCGAATTTCGATCAGCGCCACGTGGTGAAGTTCGAAGTGCAGTACACCACCGGCATGGGTTTGCATGGCGGAACTCTGGTGAACGGATGGAAGGGCGCGCTTTTCAAGGAATGGACCGTCGCGACCCAGATCGACGCAGGCACCGGCCTGCCGCTGACGCCGGTTTATCCGGCGGCCGTGCGTGGCACCGGCGTCACCGGACCGCATCCGGCCCGACTACACCGGCGCGCCGCTCTATGACGCGCCTCCAGGCCTGCACCTGAATCCGGCGGCCTACATCGCGCCGGCGTCGGGTCAGTGGGGCAACGCGGGGCGGAACTCGATCACCGGTCCCGCGCAGTTCAACCTGAATGCGTCGCTGGCGCGCACCTTCCAGATGACCGACCGCTATAGCCTGGACGTCCGCGTGGACGCCACCAACGCGCTCAACCACGTCACGTATCCGAACTGGAACACGACCGTGGGCACGCTGTTCGGGCTGCCGTCAACGGCCAACGCGATGCGCAGCGTGCAGACCACCGTGCGAGTGAGGTTCTAAGCCATGCGACGAATCACGCGGCCACGCAACGAATCACCGCTACTTTTCTCTCGTCCTGCTCGCGGCGAGCGCGCAGCAGATCGGCCAGAAACGCTACGTCGCCGTCGGCGCGCCGCAACGTTTCAGACCAGCACGCAGTTGGTGGTTGAAACCGTTCGGTGCAGGACAAGAACGGCAAGGCGATCGAGAATCTGACAGCTGAAGACTTCGTGATCACCGAAGACGGCGCGCCGCAGACCATCAAGTTCTTCGAGTTCCAGAAATTCGACGACGTACCTTCGGCGCCAGCTGCCGAATGCGACAGAGTCGCCGCGCGTCGCGCCGCTCCCGAAGTTGCCGCAAGACCCAGATCGCGCCCGAAACGCCCGGCAGACGTGAAGTACACGCAACCGCCGGCTGCTGGCGCTGTATTTCGACATGAGCGCGATGCCGCTGCCCGACCAGTTGCGCGCGTTCACCGCCGCGCAGAAGTTCGTCCAGACGCAGATGACGCCCGCGACCTGGTGGCGATCATGACGTATCCAGGGCGGCGCGGTGCAGATCCTGCAGGATTTCACCGGACGATCGCGACCGCCTGCTGAGCATCATCGAAACGCTGATCGTGGGCGAGGACGAAAACTCCGGCGACACCACCAGCGACTGCCGACACCGGCGCGGCCTTCGGCCAGGACGACTCCGAGTTCAACATCTTCTAACACCGACCGCCAGCTGTCGGCGCTGCAGACCGCGGCGAAGATGCTCGGGTCGCTGAACGAGAAGAAGTCGCTGATTTATTTCGCCAGCGGCCTGCGCCTGAACGGCGTCGACAACCAGGCGCAACTGCACGCCACCATCAACGCCGCCATCCGCGCGGGCGTGTCGTTCTGGCCGATCGACGCGCGCGGCCTGGTCGCGACAGCGCCGCTGGGCGACGCCACGCGAGGATCGCCCGGCGGACTCGCCATGTACACCGGCGCATCGGCGGCCGCGATGCAGAACCGCTTCCAGCGATCGCAGGACACGCTGTAGTCGCTCGCCGCCGACACCGGCGGCAAGGCGCTGCTCGACAACAACGACCTGACCCGGGGCATGGTGCAGGCGCAGCAGGCCATGTCGAGCTACTACATCCTCGGCTACTACACCACCAACGCCGCGCTCGACGGCAAATTCCGCCGCATCAAGATCTCGCTCGCCAACGGCCTCAGCGCCGAGCCTCGACTATCGCCAGGGTTATTTCGCCGGCAAGGAGTTCGGCAAGTTCACGACCGCCGACAAGGAGCGGCAGCTCGAAGACGCGCTGATGCTGGGCGATCCCGATCACCGAGCTCACCATCGCGATGGAGGTGGATTATTTCCAGTTGAACCGCGCCGAGTACTTCGTGCCGCTGGTGGTGAAGATTCCGGGCAGCGAACTGGCGCTGGCCAAACGCGGCGGCGCCGAGCGCACGCTGATCGACTTCATCGGCGAGATCAAGGACGATTTCGGCACCACGGTCTCGAACGTGCGCGACAAAGTGGACATCAAGCTGAGCGACGAGACCGCGGCCGAGCTGGCCAAGCGGCCGATCCAGTACGACACCGGCTTCACGCTGCTGCCCGGAAAGTACAAGATCAAATTCCTGGCGCGCGACGCCGAGACCGGGCCGCATCGGAACCTACGAAACGCAAGTTCGTGATCCCGAATCTGAACAAGGAAGAGCAAGCGCATTCCGATCAGCTCGGTGGTGCTGAGCAGCCAGCGCGTCGACTTCAAGGACGCGCTCTACAACGCCGCCAAGGACAAGGGCAAAGCCGAGATCGGTGAACCCGCTGGTGCAGGAAGGCCAGAAGCTGATTCCGAGCGTGACGCGCGTGTTCTCCAAGAGCCGCGACATGTACGTCTACCTGCAGGCCTACCAGCAGACCGCCGAGGCCGCGCATCCGCTGGTCGCGTTCGTGACGTTCTATCGCGGCCAGGCGAAGGCGTTCGAGACGCCGCCGCTCGAAGTCGACCGAAGCGCTCGACCAATCGGCTGAAGACCATGCCGCTGAAGTTCAGCCTGGCGCTGGCGAAGCTCCCGCCCGGCGAATACAACTGCCAGGTGACGATCCTGGATCCGGCCGCTCAGAAGGCGGCGTTCTGGCAAGCACCGGTGATGCTGATCCCGTAGCTCGGGCTTGTTCGTTCTACGAGCAGCCCGCTCAATCACGCAAGAGTTGCGGAATGCGGCGGAAATGCCGGTCTCGCGTGATCAACAGCAGGTTGTGCTCCAGTGCCAGAGCTGCGATCCAGAGATCGTTGTCCGGGACAGGAGTGCCCGCGCGCTTGAGTTGGACAAACAACCGCGCGTAGTGTTCGGCAGTTTCGTAGCCCGGAAACAGGATCTTAACGGTCGGTTTCGCCAGTAGCTTGTGCAACAAGACTTCATTCCGGCGTTGTTGGCTACCGCCGAGAAACCCGGCCTTGATTTCGCCGAGGACAATCAGAGGAATGCAGACCTCGTCGCAGATTTCCAGCCTTTCTGCCAGTTCGGCGTCGCCCTGGAACAGGTCCGTCAACCGATTGGTGTCCAGCGCGACTCTTACTTCCATTTCTTTGGATCGATACGGCGCTGTGCTGCCAAGATCTCATCGAAAGCGGGATCAGGAACCCATTTGCCAACGAGGTCGGAGAAGTCTGCTTTCTTTCGGCCTGCCAACCGCCGCTTCGGTTAATTCCTCGACAATCACTTGATTGAGACTCTGCTTGCGCCGGACCGCTTTGCGGCGGAGGGCACGATCAACTTCCGGCGGGATGCCACGGACAGTGTACTGGATGATGTTTGCCTGTCTCCCCATGCCTACATGATAGCACCGCATGTAGGCACGGCCCACGTCCGGGCCGGCCTATCGTGGATCAGTCCCAGCTATCTGCCAGCGCGCCGTGCGGCCAAAGTAGATTCGCTAGCGGCGCTGCGGCTCGAGTAAGCGGCACGTCGCCCCTCCCACTGTGGTAGTCTGGTTCCGCCACCGGCGCGCACCATAACGCTGAGCCTGACCTCGCCGAAAACCCGCCGCCGGCCAAAATTATCCGGTCGAGCCTCTCGCCGGAGCCTCGACCCTGCAGTTCGAGAGGTGTCATGAAATTTACCTGGTTCAATCTCATGCCGTGGCCCTACCTGCCCGACGATTTCCGCGAAAAACATCACTCCGTCTGGGTCGACATCGACTCCAAGCTCTTCGACCCGGTCAAGAGCCACGAAGTCTACAACACCTATCTCGACCTGCTCGAGTACGCGGCAACGCTCGGCTTCGACGCCATCGGCGCCAACGAGCATCACCAGAACGGCTACGGCCTGATGCCTTCGCCCAACCTGATCGCGGCCTCGCTCGCCCGCCGCACCGAAGACGTCGCGCTGCTGGTGCTGGGAGCTTCCATCGCGCTCTACAACCCGCCCCTGCGCGTCGCCGAAGAATTCGCGATGCTCGACTGCATCTCCGGCGGCCGCCTGGTAGCCGGCTTCCCGGTCGGCACTTCGATGGACACCAACTTCTGCTACGGCACCATTCCCGCGCTCACGCGCGAAAAATATCGCGAGGCCCACGAGCTCATCATGCGCGCCTGGCACGAACGCGAGCCGTTCGCCTTCAACGGACGCTACACCAAGCTGCGCTACGTGAACATCTGGCCGCGCCCCATCCAGCAGCCGCATCCGCCGATTCACATTCCCGGCGGCGGCTCCATCGAGACGTACGACTTCTGCATCGACAACACCTATTCGTATTCGTACCTGAGCTTCACCGGCTACCTGCGCGCGAAAGCGCTGATGCAAGGCTACTGGGATCGCGTGGCCGAACGCGGCGCCGACACCTCGCCCTACCGCGCGGGCTTCGCACAAACCATCTGCGTCGCCGACACCGACGAAGAAGCCGAGCGCCTCTACGCGCCGCACGTGAACTACTTCTACAATCGCTGCCTGCACGTCTATCCCGGATTCGCCGACGCGCCCGGCTACCGCACCATCAAGACCATCCAGAAAGGCGTGCTCTCGCAATACGCGCCGCTCAGCGGTTTCTCGAACCTCACCTGGAAGGATCTGGTCGAAGGCGGCCACATCATCGCCGGCAGCCCCGAGACCGTGCGCCAGCGCATGGAGGACATGATCAAGGGCCTGCACGTCGGCAACGTTTTCTGCCTGCTCCACGTCGGCGACATGCCCAAGGAAAAGTGCATGTACTCGACGAAACTGTTCGCCGAAAAAGTAATGCCCAAGCTGCGCCATCTCCACCCGGAACATGCGGGCGACGATCGCTTCTGGTGCAAGCCGCTCGCGAAACGCGTGCGCCCCGGATCGCTGCCTGCGCATCCGGAAGTCGGCGAGCTGGCGGGAAAGGAGGCCTGACCGCGATGGAATTCAAGACTGTTCGAAACCGAGCGCGTCCCGGTCCGCTACTACGAAGCCGGCTCCGGCCAACCGCTGGTCTACCTGCACGGCGCCGGCGGCCTTGACCTCGATCAAAATTTCCTGAACGCGCTCGCCGCGAAATTCCACGTCTACGCGCCGCTGCTCCCCGGCTACGGCGACAGCGAAGAGTGCGTCGAGCTGCGCGACATGCTCGACTTCACGCTGCACGCCTGGGACGTCATCGACGCGCTCGGCCTCCGCGACCCAATCCTGGTTGGCCACTCGATGGGCGGGATGATCGCCGCCGAAATGGCCGCCGTCTCGCCGCACGACGTCTCGCGCCTGGTGCTCATCGCACCCGCCGGCCTGTGGCTCGACGACCATCCCATCCCCGACCTGTTCTCCGCGATGCCGTTCGAACTGCCCAGGTACTTGTTCCACGACGAAGCGGCCGGCGCGAAGATTATCGGCGCGAACATCGAGTTCACCGACCCCGCGTTCCTGCAAGCCTTCCTGGTTCGCAACGCGCGCCAGCTCGGCGCCGCCGGAAAAATCCTGTTCCCGATTCCCGAGCGCGGCCTCCACGAGCGGCTGTACCGCATCAAAGCTCGCACGCTGCTCATCTGGGGCGCGAGCGATCGCCTGGTCCCGCCCGCCTACGCCCAGGCATTCAAACAGGCGCTGCCGAACGCGGAGCTGGTCCTCATCCCTGAAGCCGGCCACATGGTGAGCTTCGAGAAAACCGTCGACGTCATCGCCGCCATCGACCGAGTCTTCGCCGAGCAGTATGTGGCATGAGACCTCTTGTTGTTGGCATCGGCGGCAGCACCCGGACCTCGTCGACCGGTGAACGCGCACTCCGTGTCGCACTGCAAGCCGCCGAAGAAGCCGGCGCGCGCACCTGCCTGTACAGCGGATCGTTCCTGGCACGGCTTCCGGTCTACGGCCCCGAAAATCCGGAACGCAGTCGCGAACAGCGAGAGCTGGTGGAAGCCGTGCGCTGCGCCGATGGCCTGATCCTCGCCAGCCCCGGCTATCACGGCGGCATCTCCGGCCTGGTGAAAAACGCGCTCGACCTGCTCGAAGATCTACGCGACGACCGCCGCTGTTATCTCGATGGCCGCGCCGTCGGTTGCATCATCACCGCCAGCGGCTGGCAGACCATCGGCAGCGCCCTCGCGTCGCTCCGCTCCGTCATCCACGCCCTCCGCGGCTGGCCCACTCCGCTCGGCGCGGGTCTCAACACTGCCGAAAGAATTTTCGACGCCACCGGAACCTGCATCGACCCCGCCGCCGCCCTCCAGCTCGCCACCGTCGGACGCCAAGTGGTTGAATTTGCTCATAAATGGCGCACCGCCCGCGCCGCACAGTAAAATTACCAAACGAAGCCAAATCGCCGCACAAGTTGTACAATCCAAACGCTCGCTGTATCGTATATGTACGGGCTGAGCGCGCGATGCGACCGGCCAAAGGAGTTTCCATGAGTTATCGATTTCTCGCCAGCTTGAGCGCACTGGCGGTCCTGATCGCCGCGTCGGCACCCGCGCAGACCGCGAAATCCGCCGCGAAAAACAAAAACTGGAGCGTGCCCCGCGCCGCCGACGGCCATCCCGATCTGCAAGGCATCTGGACCAACGCGACGCTCACCCCCATGGAGCGCCCCGCCCAGTTCGCCGGCAAGAAGACGCTCACCGACGCTGAAGCCACCGCCTACGAACAGCACGACCTGAAGTCGAACGACATCGATAACCCCGAGGCGCCCTTGCTGGCTCGCGCCGGATCGGCCGACACCGGCGGCTACAACAACTTGTTCATCGATCGCGGCTCCCAGCTCGCGCGCGTCGACGGCCTCAAGCGAACTTCGCTCATCATCGATCCCGACGACGGCAAGGTCCCACCGATGACGCCCTCGGCGCAGGCCCGATTGGCCAAAATGATGAAGCGCGGTTTCGATTCCTACAACGACGTCACGGATCGGCCGCTCAGCGAGCGCTGCATCATCGGCTTCGGCTCCACATCCGGCCCGCCCATGATGCCAGTGCTCTACAACAATACCTACGAGATCGTGCAGACCAAGGACGCCGTCATGATCCTGGTCGAGATGGTGCACGACGTCCGCGTCATTCGCATGAACGGGACGCACAAGCCCGCCAACATCCGCACGTTGATGGGCGACTCGGTGGGCCACTGGGAAGGCGACACGCTGGTCGTCGACACCACCAATTTCCGGGCTGAAAACACGTTCCGCGGCGCCAGCGAAAATCAGCACATCATCGAACGCTTCCAGCGCGCCGGCCCGGACACGATTCTCTATCGCGTCACCGTGGACGATCCGTCCACCTACACCAAGACGTACACCATGGAGTTTCCGTTCAACGCCACGCCCGGCCCGATCTTCGAGTACGCCTGCCACGAAGGCAACTACGCCATGCCCGACATTCTGGGCGGCGCGCGCAAACTCGAAAAAGAAGGCCGGCCGGATATCACGCACTAGCTGAACGGGACAGACGCACGCGTCCCGAACGTCAGGATCTCCCACCTCTGTCAGAATGGACCTCGCGCTTGGACACATCCGTCTGTCCCACCAGCTTCAAAGCTACAATGTAGGCGGAGGCAGACCCGATGATCCTGCAAGCGCCCCCGTCCGCCGAGCTCGAGATCAATCCGTGGACTTCTGCCGAAGCGCGCTTCGATGAAGCCGCCGAACGGCTCGCGATCGACGATGGATTGCGAAAAGTGCTGCGGACGCCCGCCCGCGAGTTGACCGTCAACGTCCCCATCCGGCTCGATGATGACCGCCTGGAAGTCTTCACCGGCTATCGCATCCAGCATTCCGTGGTCCGCGGCCCCGCCAAGGGAGGCATTCGATTCGCGCCCGACGTAACGCTCGATGAAGTCCGTGCGCTGGCCGCCTGGATGACCTGGAAGTGCGCCGTCGTGAACATCCCGTTCGGCGGTGGCAAAGGCGGTGTGATCTGCGATCCCGACTTGCTTTCGGAAGGCGAGCTGGAGCGCATCACGCGCCGCTACACCTGCGAGATCATGGACATCATCGGTCCCGAGCGCGACGTCCCCGCCCCCGACATCAACACCAACCCGCAGACCATGGCCTGGATCATGGATACCTACTCGATGCACAAGCGCCAGAACATGACCGCGGTGGTCACCGGCAAGCCGCTGGCGCTGGGCGGATCGCGCGGCCGAACCGAGGCTACCGGTCGCGGATGTATGACTGTCACGCTGCAAGCCCTGCGCCGCTTCGGCATGGAAGCGTCCAACACGCGCGTCGTGGTCCAAGGTTTCGGCAACGTCGGCGGCAACGCGGCCAAGCTCATGGCCCGAACCGGCTTCAAGATCGTGTGCATCATCGAGTACGATGGGGCGGTCTACAACGCCCACGGCCTGGACATCGATGCGCTCATGAAGCACCGTCACGAAACCGGTTCCATCACCGGATTCTCCGAAGCCGAAGATATCGACAAGGACGAAGCGATGTTTTTGGATTGCGACGTGCTCCTGCCGGCTGCGAAAGAAAACGTCATCACCTCCGCCAACGCGCACCGCATCAAGGCGGCCATCATCTGCGAAGGCGCCAACGGCCCGACAACTTCCGAAGCCGACTCGGTGCTGGCCGACAAGAAGATCTTCGTGATTCCCGACATCCTCGCCAACGCCGGCGGCGTCACGGTCTCCTACTTCGAGTGGGTGCAGGATCGCCAGGGCTATTTCTGGAACGAGCAACTGGTCAACGGCCGCCTGGACGAAATCATGGTAAATAGCTTCAGAGACGTGGTCGGCTACGCGGACAAACACAACGTCCACAACCGCCTGGCCGCGTACATGCTGGCCATCGATCGGGTGGCCGACGCCCTCAAGACCCGCGGCGTCTATGCCTGATCCCGGAGCGGATCGCGCCGAATCGTCCGCCTCGCCTTCCTCGACAGCTTCACCCACCACGCCGCTGATGCGGCAATATCACGCCGTCAAGCAGCAGGTGCCGAACGCGCTCCTGATGTTCCGGCTGGGCGATTTCTACGAGCTGTTCTACGACGACGCCGTCACCGCCGCGCGCGAACTCGAGATCACGCTCACCGCGCGCAACAAGGAGAAGGGCGAGCCGATCCCCATGTGCGGCGTGCCCTATCACGCAGCCGAAGGCTACCTCGCGCGCCTCATCCAGAAAGGTTTTCGCGTCGCCATCTGCGATCAGATGGAGGAAGCCGGCCCCGGCAAGAAGCTCGTCAAGCGCGAGTTGACGCGCGTCGTTACGCCCGGCACCGCAACGGAATCGTCGCTGCTGCGCTCGCACGAGAACAACTACCTCGCCGCGGTCTGCCGCAACGGAACGCGCGCAGGCATGGCGCACGTGGACATCTCCACCGGCGAATTTCACGCCACCGAGTTGGATGCGGCCGAGCTCAACGCCGCGCTCGAGAATCTGAACGTTCGCGAAGTGTTGGCCGCCGAGTCGGTGACGGATCTCCCCGGTTTGCGAACGGCGCTGGACGACTGGGTCTTCGGACTCGACTACGCCGACCGCGCTTTGCGCGAGCACTTCCGCCTGCTGTCGCTCGACGGCTGTGGCCTGGCCGGCAAGCCCCTGGCTGTCTCGGCGGCGGGCGCGGTCCTGCACTATCTGCGCGACACGCAGAAGTCCGCGCTCGATCATCTGGATCGGCCCTCGTTCTACGATCGCGGCGACTCGATGGTGCTCGACGCCGTCACCGTCCGCAATCTCGAGTTGCTCGAGCCGCTGTTCGCCGGCGAAAGCCGCGAGTCGACGCTGATTCACGTGCTAGACCAGACCGCCACCGGCATGGGCGGACGCCTGCTGCGCAATCGACTGCTGCGCCCGTGCCTTCAGCTCGACGAGATCAACGCCCGGCTCGATGCCGTCCAGGAAGCGCTCGGCGCCACTATCGCGCGCTCCGAGATCCGCAAGCTGCTGGCGGGCGTCCTGGATCTCGAACGCTTGCTCGCAAAACTGACTCTCGGAACCGCAGGCCCGCGCGAATTGCTTGCGCTCGGCCGCTCGCTCGCGCTCGTGCCTAAGCTCAAGGAGCGGGTCTCGCCGTTTACGGCGGCACGCCTCAGCGCGATCCACGCCGAGCTCGACGAGATTCCCGAGCTGCGCGACCGCATCCTCGCCGCCATCGCCGAAGAGCCGCCCGCCAACCTCGCCGACGGCGGCACCATTCGCGCAGGCTTTCACGCCGAGCTCGACCAGTTGCGCGACATCAGCCGCAACAGCCGGCAATACATTGCCCAGATCGAAGTGCGCGAACGCACACGCACCGGCATCCAGTCGCTCAAGGTGCGGTTCAACAACGTGTTCGGATACTACATCGAGATCTCGAAAGCCAACCTGCATCACGCCCCACCCGACTACGAACGCAAGCAGACGCTGGTGAACGCCGAGCGCTTCACTACGCCCGAGCTGAAGGACCTTGAGAGCAAAGTCCTGGACGCCGAAGAGAAGATGCTGGCGCTCGAGCGCGAGATTTTCCAGGAACTGCGCCTGTTCGCGGCCGAACACGCCGCGCGGATCCGCAAGACGGCCGCAGCCGTCGCCGAACTCGATGTCACCTGCGCGCTCACTCAAGTCGCCGCCGAAAACCGCTACGTGCGTCCCGGCTTTTCTGAAACCGGCGAGGTCCGCATCGTCGCCGGCCGGCATCCGGTCATCGAAAAGCTGGCCGCGCAAGAGGCCCTGCGCTTCATCCCCAACGATCTCTACTTCGATCCGAAGGACCAGTTCATCCTCGTCATCACGGGCCCCAACATGGGCGGCAAATCGACCTACCTCCGCCAGGCCGCGATGATCACGATCCTCGCGCAGATGGGTTCGTTCGTCCCGGCCGACTCCGCGACGCTCGCGATTGTCGATCGCGTCTTCACTCGCATCGGCGCCTCCGACAACCTGGCGCGCGGCCGCTCGACTTTCATGGTCGAAATGACCGAGACCGCCGTCATCCTCAACACCGCCACCGAACGGAGTCTCGTGGTGCTGGACGAAATCGGCCGCGGCACCGCAACCTACGACGGACTCGCGCTCGCCTGGGCCGTCATCGAACACCTGCACCAGCGCATCCGCGCGCGCACGCTGTTCGCGACGCACTATCACGAGCTGACCGAGCTGGCCGACCTGCTCCCCGGTGTCCGCAATCTCCACGTCTCAGTGAAGGAGGCCGGTGACCAGGTGATCTTCCTGCGCAAAGTGGAACCCGGCCGCGCCGACCGCAGCTACGGCATCGAAGTGGCGCGCCTGGCCGGACTCCCGGTGTCGGTGATCGAGCGCGCCCGCGACATCCTCGCGCTGCATGAACAAACTGAGCACGCCGTCACCGAAGAGCTGTCGCCGCGCCCCGCCGGCCCGATGCAGATCCAGTTGTTCGAAGCAGTGAATCATCAGATCGCCGACCGCATCCGCAATCTCAAGGTCGACGAGCTGCGCCCGATCGAAGCCCTGCAACTGCTCCACGAGCTGCAGCAGGAGCTGAAGCGTTCGTGAGACCTCGGGGTTTGCAGTGAGAGTGGCTGGGCTGATCAGCGGAACCTCAGCCGACGGAATCGATGTCGCGGTGGTCGACATCGACGATCACGGCATCCGCGTGGTCGCGTCCACCACCGTCCCCTATCCACCCGGGGTGCGCGACGTGGTCCTCTCAGTCTCAACGCCGGCGGATGTTTCTCGTCTCAACTTCCTGCTTGGCGAGCTCTTCGCCGAAGCTGTGCAGCATGCCGGCGTTCCACTCGACACCATCGAATTGATCGGCTCGCACGGCCAGACCATCTTTCACGAAGGCGAACCGGTCGAATTTTTCGGGCGGCGCGTCGCCAGCACGTTGCAGATTGGCGAACCCGACGTCATCGCCGCGCGAACCGGCATCGAAACCATCGCCGACTTCCGCACCGCCGACATCGCGCAAGGCGGCAAGGGCGCCCCGCTCGTCCCGTTCCTTGACTACAGGCTCTTCCGCCATCCTGATATCGCCCGCATCGCGCTCAACATCGGCGGCATCGCCAACATCACCGTGATTCCCGCAGGCGCAAAGCCCGAAGATGTCGTCGCCTTCGATACCGGCCCCGGCAACATGGTCATCGATGCTCTCGCGCCGCCCTTCGATCGTGATGGCGAACGCGCGCGCGCCGGCCGCGTCAACGAGGCGCTGCTCGCTAAGCTCCTGACTGATCCATACTACGATCGCCAGCCTCCGAAATCCTGCGGGCGTGAACAATACGGCTCCGAGTTCGTCCGCGACACCGGCATCGACATCGCAACCGCGACCGAACTCACCGCGCGCACCATCGCGCTCGCCATCGCCCGCTATCCGGCTACCCAGGAAGTGATCGCCTCGGGCGGCGGCGTCCACAACATCTACCTGATGGAACGCCTGCGCGCGCTGCTCGCACCGCGCCTCACCACGTCAGCCGAGTTCGGCATCGATGTCGACGCCAAGGAAGCCGTCCTGTTCGCGTTGCTCGCCTTTGAAACTCACCAGCGGCGTGCCGGCAACCTGCCATCGGCCACCGGCGCCCGGAAAGCCGTGGTTTTAGGCAAGATTTCGCCGCCGGGTTAACGGAACAAACCGCCAGGGCGGCGCGTTATTCTTGATTGGGGGAAACGCCATGTACTGTACCAAGTGCGGGATCACGCTGAGAGACGCAGACAAGTTTTGCTCCGAGTGCGGAGCGTCCACCGGGCGCGGCGGCCCCGCCCCGATCCGAACCGACCGCCTGACGCGCCCGATGTCCGAAGCCAAAATCGCGGGCGTCTGCGCCGGCTTCGCGCGCTACTTCAACCTGGATGTCGTGCTGGTGCGCGTGCTGTGGGTTGTGATCACGATTTTCCCGCTGCCGTTCTTCGGAGTGGTGTCCTACATCGTCGCCTGGATCGTGATGCCGAAAGATCTGGAGACGGTGCCGGCCAGGGCGATGTATCCTGCGAACGGCCCCGCGTCGTAGCTTGTCATCGCTTCGGCGCACTTACTGAAACCGACGGTGTGCCACGCCGCGCTTCGAAAGCGGCGAAAACCTCGCGGGCAGGCCGACTCCTGCCTTTCTTGGCATCTTCAAGCCCCTGGCGAATACCCTCGCGAGCATCCTGGCGAGCCGCAAGATCGAGCGAGGACTGAGTTCGCCTACCACGCCGCCCTACAACCTCGCCTTTCCTAGATTTCATAGTCACGAGCTCTAGCTTTGCACATGTGACTCCAAGCGCAGCAGTTCTCTTGTCCTGAGACGTGCGCTCGCTTGATCACCCGGCATACTGGAGCCGATCGTGATGTCTAGTCTTCAACCCGCCACTGCATCTCGGCCTGACGCTCGGCGAAACATTTCTGGCAGATCCAAACACTGACCGATTTGCCGCCGGCATGCGGAATCGGGAAACGCGCGGTGTAACCGTCGTATTGAATATTCGACCAATCGAGATCCTCCATCATTGCCCAACATGCTATGCAACGGTGTTCTCCCCACGGCTCCTCGGCGTAATTGACGCGCTTGAACACTAAACCGCGCGAGCCTTCGAGATCAAACGACCGGTCAAATCTCAGCCACTCTGCCTGTTCGCCGGCCTCGAAGACCGCAGAAGTGTAGTCGCCGAATTGGCAGACCTCGCGAAACTGACGCCAAGCCTTGCGCTTCAGCTCCCATAGCCGGAAGCCGTAAAGACCCTCTCGCGGTCCGAACAACTCAACCTTCTCCCGGCCATTCGGACTAATGAACACCCTATTGATGCGTACCGGCACCTGCATTCGCGAACGCAATTCTACCGCGACTGGCCGGCGCGCAAGCGCCTACCGCAACTGGCTCTCGACTTCCTCCAACCAGTCCGGTCGCTTCAGGACCTCGCGCGGCTTGCTCCCGTCCGGCGGACCGATGATCCCTTCGCGCTGCATCATGTCGAGAATCCGGGCCGCGCGGCCGTAGCCCAGCCGCAGCCGGCGCTGCAGCGTCGACGTCGAGGCTTTGCCCATCTCCAGCACCACGCGCACCGCATCGGTGTACGCCGGATCGTCCGCGCCTTCGAACTCGACGCCCTCCGCGTCCTCGTCATTCTCCGACGGCGGAGCGAGCAGCAACGTCTCGTCGTAATCCGGCCGGGCTTGGCCTTTCCAGAACTCGACCACTCGATTGATCTCGGCTTCAGTGACGAACGCGCCGTGTACGCGAATCAGCCGCGACGAACCCGGCGGCAAGTACAGCATGTCGCCCTTGCCCAGCAGGTGCTCGGCGCCCATCACGTCCAACACGGTGCGCGAATCCACGCGCGTCGCCACACGAAAGCTGATGCGCGACGGGAAATTCGCCTTGATCAAACCCGTGATCACGTCCACGCTGGGCCGCTGCGTCGCCAGCACCAGGTGCATGCCAACGGCGCGCGCCATCTGCGCCAGCCGCGTCACCGCTTCTTCCACGTTGGCGCGCTCCACCATCATCAGGTCGGCCAACTCGTCGATCACGATCAGGATGTACGGCAGCGGCCGCAGCTCTTCGGGCGCCATCTCTTCTTCATCTTCGAACAGGCTGCGAGGCTCGTTCATGAGCTGCCGGATTTTCTTGTTGTACTGTTCGATGTTCCGCACGCCCTGCGCCGCCAGCAGCTTCAAGCGCCGCTCCATTTCGAGCACCGCGTTGCGCAGCGCGTTGGTGGCTTTCTTCGCGTCGGTAATCACCGGTGTCAGCAGATGCGGCACGCCCTCGTACAGCCCCATCTCCAGGCGCTTGGGATCCACCAGGATCATGCGCACCTCTTCGGGCGTCGCCTTGGTGAGGATCGACATGATCAACGAATTGAGCATCACGCTCTTGCCCGCGCCGGTCGACCCCGCGATCAACAGGTGCGGCATCAGTTCGAGCGCCGCCACTTTGATCCGGCCGTTGATGTCCTTGCCGAGGCAAATCGTGAGGCGCGAATGCGAATCCTTGAATTCGTCCGACTCCAGAATCTGGCGCAGGCTGATCAGCTCGCGCCGCGTGTTGGGAACCTCGATGCCCACCGTCGGCTTACCCGGGATGCGCTCGATCAGGATCGATTCGGCCTGCAAGCCCAGGCACAGATCTTCAGTCAGCGTCGTGATGCGGCTGTACTTCACGCCGGCTTCGGGCTTGAACTCAAACGTGGTGACCACTGGACCAGGATTGATCTGCACCACGGCGCCGAGCACGTTGAATTCTTCGAACTTAGACTTGATGCGGACCGCGAGTTCCTTGAGCTCCGGCGGAATCGTAAGGACTCCGGCCCGGCACTTCGTTCAGCAGCTCGGTGGAAGGCAGTTGGTAGTCGGGATGCTGGGCCATCTCGGGAGCAAGCCGGCGAGGCTCGCGCGTGCGGCGCGGCTCGGGCGGAGCTTCTTCGATCACAGCCGGAAACGGATCAGACAACTGCGTAGGGGCCTCGTGCTCCAATTCGTGAATCGGAATTTCCTCGGCCTCGGCCGGCGGTGCTCCGTTGCGCCTTTGCACGCGCTCTACGTAGTCCACCGGCTCCGCAATCGGAATTTGAGCACGCCGAACTTCATCCAGCGCGATGTCGGCCTGTTCCGCCTCCATGCGCCGCGCCTCCTCCTCAGCGGCAGCTCTGCGCTCGGCACGCCGGCGTGCGCGCTCGGCCGCTTCCTGTTGACGCTTTTCACGCCACTCATCCCAGCGCACTCGCGCCGACACCACGTAGTTCATCGGAACCACAAACCAACGCGCGACGATCGACATCGAGAAGGTCGAGATAAGGTACAGCGACAGAATCAGGCAGACAAACGTCAGCAACGCGGTGCCGGTCACGTTCAGCGAGGAACGCAGCGCTGCGGCGAGCACCAGTCCGAGCATCCCTCCGGCCGAGAAAGAACCGCTTCCGGGACGCCACACCGGCCCGATCGAGAGCGCGGTGGAAATGCTGAGGAACAGCAGCCCCGCACCGAAGATCTTGATCCCGGCTCCGTCGATCTCTTCGGAACGAATCCATTTCCAGGCCAGCATCCACAGCAGCACCGGAATGGCGAACGCGCCGAACCCGAGCAGTTGCAGGCACAGGTCGGCGGTGTACGATCCGGCGAGTCCAGTCAGGTTGCGCGCATGCGCGCTTCCCGCGATCGAATTCCAGGAGGGATCTTGCGGATTATATGAGACGAGCGCAAGCGTGAAGAAGAGTCCCGCGGCGAGAAACACTAAACCCGCGGCTTCGTTCAGGCGCTCGAAGCGAGTCGGTCCTAATATCTTCATTCCGCGTGGGCGCGGAAGAATACAGCCAGAGCGATTACTATTATGCCAAAAACGATGCGGTAGTACACAAACGGCATCAGATTGCTGCGCCGGAGGTAGCGGAGGAAGTAGGCGATGACGATGATGCCGAGGATGCCGCTCACTGCGACGCCGACGGCGAAAGGCGCCACCATGTCGTGCGGGATGCCTCCTTCTTTATGCACGTCCCACAGCTTCTTCAACACCGCCGCCGCGATGGCGGGCGACGAAAGCACGAACGAGAAGCGCGCGGCAGTCTCGCGATTGAGCCTGCGGAAAAGGCCGGCGACGATGGTGATGCCGCTGCGGGACGTGCCGGGAACGATGGAGAGCGTCTGCGCGAATCCGATGGTCAGGCCGTCGGCCCAGCTCACTTTGTCCATCGATTTCTCGCCGACGCGCCGCCGCTCGGCGATCCAGATCAGCACGCCTACCACGATCAACATGGCGCCGATCAGGTATGGGCTGCGCCAAGTTGTTTCGACTTGCTTGTCGAATAGATAACCGAAGATGCCGATGGGTACCGACGCGACTGCGAGCAGCCACAGGAGCTTGGGGTTCTGCTTGAGCTGCGAATCGTTGCCGATCTTGAGTCCGAAGCCCTGACCGATGATCTGAACCCAATCTCGAAAGAAGTAGATCAGGATGGCGACCAGCGTGCCGGCATGCAGCGCGACATCGAACACGAGGCCTGGATCCTTCCAGCCGAACAGCCAGGGCATCAAGATCAGATGCGCTGTACTGCTGATGGGAAGGAATTCAGTGAGAGCTTGGATGATGCCGAGAACGAAGGCTTGGTAGAGTGGCAAACAGCCATCCTACCAAGTCGGGGGGCCGCTTTACTTTGCGTTGCTGGGAGTAGTCGTGGTGGCGCTGGTCTTGGTCTTCTTGACTTTCTTCTTGTGATGCTTCTTGACCTTTGTGGTTGTTTCCGGCTTCGCGGTAGAAGCTGACGGAGCTTGAGCGAACGCCAGGCTTGCGCCCAGCAGCGTGGTAAGTGCGAACAGGGGGAATTTCTTCATGACTCCATCATGCGCCACAATCATTAAGTTTCTCCGTAGTAACGCGTTAATTCCTGTTCACTCGCAGCCGATCGGTTGGCCGGGCGGAGGCTCGGCCGGTTTCGGAACGCCGATCTCCTTGGGATTGTCTTCGAAGCGCTTGATCTGCGCGGCGGCGTAGGTGTAGAAAGCGTGCAGGCCTTCGTCCGTGGGGGTCTGCTTTGTGGCCCAAGAGCGCAACGCACCGAGCTGCTCGAACGCGATGGCGCGGACCTGCGCGGGAGCGGATTCGTTCGCCGCGAGCGCCATCAGGTCGTAGAGCACGACGGAATCGACGGCGCGCTGCACCTGCGATGCGAGGCCGGGCGCGGGAGTCGCACGCCAGGTGGCCGCGAGGAGTTGCTCGACCACTTGAGTGAGGCCGGGCGCCGAGGAGTCTTCGGCGTGATGTTCCACCAGTCGCGCGGCGCGCTGGGGATTGAGGATCAGCCCGACACTGAGGCTCGCGGCGGATTCGGCCGCGCCTACCGGATCGAACGTCAGGCCGGTGCGATTGCGAAAGTCTTCGCGCGATCGTGGGAAGCCTTCGGCGCGCGGCGGAATCAGAGCGATGATGCTGTCGGACAGCGTGAGCGCCTTTGGATCGATGGTGCGCAGCAGCGCCTGGAGCGCGCGCGTTTGCTCAGTGCCGGGGATTCGTTGGGTGACCTTCTGTCCGTCGCCGCGCACGGCATAAGTGTAATAAAGACCGCCGAGCACTTTGGCCGCAGCCTCGGTCTGGTAACGATGCAGCAAATACACCGGCACCAGCACGTCTTCGAGCGTGCTCATCGGCTCGCCCTCGCGAATATTGTTCTCAGAAAATCGCGCAAGCACGTGCGCGCGAACATCCAGCATGCGATTCAGCTCGTCCACCGCGTTAGGCCCGGCGTCCCACAGATGCGCGAGCGGATGAGCGCTGCCCTCCGGACGCGCGTCGGCGTCGGAGATGAAGACCAGGCCGCGCGATGTGGCGCGCCGCAGAATCGCGTCGAGCTGCTTGTTCTCGTCCGTGCCGGCTGGAAAATCCTGGTAACCGTATTCGATCGCCACCTTGTCCCATTCGCCGATGCCGGTAGCGTAGGCGTCCGAAAGGTCGGGCAGTCCGGACGAAGTGAGCTTTACGACCGGCGGCGGGTAGTCCATCACCGAAGCGCGATCCTTGGTGCTGGCGGCGAAGTTGTGCGCGAGGCCCAGAGTGTGCCCGACTTCATGCGCGGCAAGCTGGCGGAGACGCGCGAGCACCAGGCCCGAGATCGCCGGGTCGACATTCTTTCCGCTTTCATATGGCGCGAGCAGACCTTCGGCAATCAAGTAGTCCTGGCGGGCGCGGCCGGAACCGAGCGTGACCTGACCCTTGATGATCTCGCCGGTGCGCGGATCGGTGATCGATTCGCCGTAGGACCAGCCGCGCGTCGACCGATGCACCCATTGGATGAGGTTGTAGCGGACATCCATCGGGTCGGCGCCGTCGGGAAGCAGCTCGACGCGGAACGCGTTCCTGTAGCCGGCGGCTTCGAAGGCCTGGTTCCACCAGCGCGCGCCTTCGAGCAGCGCGGAGCGGATCGGCTCGGGCACGCCGGGATCGAGATAGTAGACGATGGGCGCGACGGGTTCGCCCACCGCGTCGGCCGGGTTCTTCTTGGCCAGGCGATGGCGCGTCACGAAACGCCTGGTGGTGCGATCGTCGAGCGGCGCGGCGTAGTCGACGTAAGTCTCGTCGAAGTATCCGGCCCGCGGATCGAACACGCGCGGCTTGTATCCGGGGCCGGGCAGTTCGACGAAGGAGTGATGCTCGCGTACGGTGATCGCGTCGGGGTCGGGCGTGACGTCGCGGACAAATGGACCGGGGTTGTCGCCGACAAAGGTGAGCGTGGCTTCCACTTCGGTGTTCTTCGGAAAATTCTTAGTGCGCGCGAGATACAAGGCCGAGCGCGACGGGTCGGCATGATAGGCGCCCTGATTCGACTGCTTCAGCGCTTCGGGCACGTGATGCGCATCGCGGAGGAAGAACTGCGTCGCATCGACGAGTACGCGGCCGCCTTCTTCGCCTGCGACCTCGAAGCCCCACAGCACCGACTGCGCGAACGACTCTTCGGTGGCGCGGCGTTCAGATACGTTCGAGGTAACGGCGCGATGCCGGTAGTTGGGCTGAACCAGCAGAATCTTCGGACCGCTGCGCTCGAAGCGCACGATGCGCTCGCCGCCGATCTGGCCGCGGTCGAGTCCGATGTCATTCGATCCCATGCCGGCCGGCAGCGAATCGACGTACAGAAACTCGGTGTCGAAGCGCGGAATCTCGAGCCAGAGCTTGCCGGCCTTGTCATCCCAGTAGAGCGGGAAGTAGCCGTCGAGTTTCTGCATCGCGGCGGTCTTCGACGTGATGGTAGGAATGCCGGCGGGTGTAGTAGTCGGATTCTGCTGCGCAAAAAGGCACACAGACACGAGTAGGGCGATGACGAGTTTCATGGGGCTATCGTAGCCTACCGGACGACGACTTTCGCCAGGCCGGCGTTGTTGGCGCTGTCGTAGACGCGGACCACGACGATGTGCTCGCCGGGGCGCAGGCGATCGATGGCAATGTGATACTGCTCGCGCGGGGAATCGGTGAGGCCGTCGGCGGCTTCGACCGGCATCCAGGGACCGGCGTCGAGCGAGTATTCGCAGCGGCGCAGCGGCGAGGTCTGGTCGGCGACTTCGGCGTCCACTTCGACGCGCGATTCGCTGCGGCGCGGCGCACTGAGCGTGATCATGGGCGGCGTGTTGTCGATCATGACGGGCGAGCTGACCAGCTCGTCCTGGCGGGCGGCGTCGGCGGCATTCGACGGCCGGTCGGATGCGACCACGCGGAAGTAGTAGCGGCCGTCGGCCAGCACGTCGCCGTCGAGCAGCATCGAATTTTCGAGCATGTTGGACTTGAGCAGCTTCCACTCGGTCTCGTCTTCGCCGCGGAAGTAGAGAGCGTACACCAGGCGATCGCTGTCGGGATCGTCCGCCTGCCAGGTGACCTGGATCTGCGAACCGGCGCCGTGCGACAGCGTCTGAGTGGGAGTACCTGCAGCGGAGGATGCATCGCCGTGTCAGTGACAGTGATGCTGTAGGCCGCGGCGCTGGCGGAATTGACGCCGGAGGTTTTCTGCGTCACGCCTCCCGAGGCCTGCGTGGTGACGTTGATGCTACGCACCACTGGCGGATTGTTCTGCGGCAGATAAAAGATGCGAACGTTCTCGGCGGTGGCGCCGGGGCCCTTCAGCTCGGCGCGCCATTGGATGTAGCGCGCGTTGGGGCTGCGGATGATGGAGTCTTGCGGATCGGTGAGCGGCTCGGACCAATCGCTCCAGGTTTTGTCGGGCCGCGCGGAGTTTCCGGTGCGCGTTGCGAAGCTGGCCTGCCCGTTGTTTCGCCAGGTGAGGCGGCCCCAGCGCGCGACGCTTCCGGAATCGTGCACGGGCGATTCGTAGCGTGCCGGTCTCGCCTTCCGAACCGCCCACGCGGAAGAGCTTGCCCATATCGCCGGTGGCGGCGACGAGTCCGTTGGAATCGCGAAGCAAGCGCGTGGCCTCGCCTTCGCTGGTCTCGACCAGCAGCGTGGCTTTGCGATCCGACGCCAGGCGGTACACGCGGCCTCGCGCGTCGGTGGCGAACACCAGCGAGCCGTTCGGCTCGGCCAGCATGCTGTAGACGTTTTCTTCTTTCGAACTCCACAGCGTTTCGACGGTCGAGTCGGGATTGATCTTATAGACGGCGGATTTTTCGACGCCCGGAATTTCGGTGAGCGCGGCGGTTGAGGCCGTGGCTTGGGCCGCGAGTCGCGGAGGATGTCGAGGTCGCGGCTTGCGGCTTGATGTCGGTGGCGGCTTGCGCGTTGGTGTCCGAATCGGAAACCGAGACGGGACTGGCGGTAGCGGTGACCGTGATGCTCATGGGCGACGAAAGCGCGGGCATCAGCGGGCCGGATCGATTCGCGATGGAGCCACCGAGAGCGGCGGCGTACACGGTTCCGTCGGGCTGCGGCACGATGGCGCGGATCTCGGGCAGGTTCGCGTCGTAGAGCACGAACGCCTTGTCCTTGGCGCTGATGCGATACAGGATGCCGTTCGGCTCGGTGCCGGCGAGCAGGTTGCCTTTCGAGTCGAACGCGAGCGCGGTGACGTGCGATTGCCCGGTCTCGTAGTAGAGTTCAGACTTACCCGACTTGTCGACGCGGTACACGTTGCCCGGATCGCCGGTGGCTATGAACAGGCTGCCGTCGGGCGCGAAGGCGAGCGCCCAGATGTACTTGGTCTTGGGCGCGAAAAACTCGGCGGCCTTTCCGTTTTCGATGCGATACACTTTGCCGTCGGGAGAACTGGCGGCGAAGAGCGTGCCGCTCGAGTCGAGCGCAACCGCGAAGATCTCGGGCTCATCGGCGGTCCAGACCAGCGTGTTCGCGCCCTTGGCATCGACGCGATAGACGCGCCCGCGATGTCCGGTGCCAGCGTAGACGGATCCGTCCGGCGCCTGCGCGACGCTCCAGATGGCGGGCTGGCCGGACGAGAAGACGGTTTCAAGCTTGGGCGCGAGGTGCAGCCGGCCGTCGCGATCGAGCGAGATTCCGGTGAAGCGGCCCTTAAGAAAATCCTGGTAAGAGTTCATCTCCCACGTAGTGGTTGTCGCGGCCTGGATGGCGAGTGCGCCGCCACACAGTGCCAGTACGCGAATCCAAGCGCGTGCGCTCATTCTTTTACTTCCACCTGAACGGTCTTCGATCCGCTCACGACGACGTCGCCGGTGGGGATCTGGATCTCATCGATCTTCGAGCCGCGCGGATAGATGTAACCCTGCGCGGCCTGCGCGCGCGAAAGAATCAGGCCGACGGACGGCGGCGGATCGGGCAGATCGCTGCCTTGCACCTGGAACGCCGGATCGGTGCGCCACACGCGCACGTACGCGTTGGTGTTGACGCGCAGGTTGTTCAGGAACGACACGAGCTGCGTGGGCGACTTCGGCACGCTCGCCGACCATTTGCTGATAGTCGAGAATGTTCGAATACGTGCCGTCGGCGACGGTGAAGTTCAGCGTACCGGCCGGCGCGCCGATGGGCACGGTGTAGCGGACGTCCTTCTGCATTTCGACGCCGTTCTCGCCGGTGAGCGTGACGTTCAACTCGATCATGTCGCCGGGATGAACTTCCTTGCGCGACGCAGTGACCTGATCGATCTGCAGCGCGCGCTTGTGTTCGGACGCCTCGATCACCAGGTTGACGTTCTTGATCTTGAGCGTGTCGAAGCCGGCGCCCATCACGAACGACAACGGAGAAGCCACTCCGACGGACGCCTGCGCCGGCACGTTGAAGTCGCCCGCGTAGGTGTTGTCGAGCTTGAGCGGCGGCACGGCCTGCTGGAACTCGACCGCGCCTTCGACCGAGTAGCTGCCCAGTCCGAGCGTGCGCTCGGTGGCGTCGATGGCCGAGTACACGGCCATCTGGATCACCAGCGGCGAAAGCACGCGATCCTGGACCATCTGCATTTTGTAGGCGAGCGGCGAGCGGCGGCCGTCCTTGAGCGTGATTTCGAGCGGCACGGTGTCGGCCTTGCGCCCGAGTTCGCCGTAGATGCTGGTGCTGCGGTCCTGCGTGATGGTGCCCATCCATTCGAGCGGCGAAGAAATCTTGAACGACGACGAGAGGTTGGGGAGCAAGGCGAGAACTTCGGCGCGCGCGAACGGCAGCTCGGTGTTGCCGACCGACATGAAGCGGTGGCCGAAGGCGTAGATGCGCTTGCCGTCGACATAGGTGACGGTGCCCTCGGCGCCGATGGAGTAGTCGCCCGAGAGCAGGTCGACCGAGATCATGTCGCCGGGTCGCAACTCGGCGGGATTGCCGAGCTTGGGCGGAAGTTTGCCGCCGCTCGAGACGCCCTGGCGCGGTTCGAGGCCGAGCTTGCGGAGCTGCGGCGCGAAATGGTCGAGCGTTTCGGACGTGAATCCGCTGAACGATACGGGCGTGGCGATTTCGATGAGACTGGCAGAGGCGGACTCGAGGCCGGTGGAGGCGGGGGCAAGCGGGAGATCGCGCTTCTCGAGTGCGGCGCGCGACGGTTGCTTGGGCCGCGCGGGCGTGGTGGCGCGATCGACGCCGACCTCCAGCATTTCTTCTATAGGGCGAATGCCGGCGATGGGTTCCTTGGCGAAATTGAACGCGAGCGCGACCGCGCCCACCAGGCGTCCGTTGATGTAGACGGGGCTGCCGCTCATGCCTTGCATGACGCCGGTTTTTTCGAGCGGGCCGCCGGAGAGTCGCGCGAGGATCACGGACTGCTTGGGACCTACGTTTTCGAGCACGCCCAGGATTTCGACCTGGAACTCGTCGATCTTGTTTCCGGAGAAAACGGTTTTCCCGATGCCGTGCTGTCCGGCGCGGATTTCGCGAAGCGGGAAGAAGGCGGTCTGCGCGCAGAGACCGGCCGCGACCGCAAGAGAGGCGAGGAGACGCAATACGCCCACGTCTTTATTTTAGATGGTGGCGGAGCGCTCGGTTGGTGGGTGGACTTGTCGCGGCATAGGACGGTTCGGCGGTTTGGCGACTTTACGTCAAGTGCGCTCGGCAGTTTGCGAAGTCCCGATTTCGGGGGGCGACGTAGCAAAAACCGCCGACCGTTTTTTTCTGCCTGTGATCGCGCCCCGCGTCAACCCGCGCGCTGCAGATCGCGCTAAACTGGAGACGACAAAAGCGAAGATAAATGTTCTCCCATACCGTACCCAAGAAGCTGCTGGAACACTTCGCCTACTACGACTTGCGCACCAAGTCTCGCCGGCTGTGGCAGTACCAGAAGGGTCTCCCGCCGTGGTGGAAAGCCTCGCCTGGGAGGGCAACGGCATGGGACGGCCATTTCGCAGACCCGGAGAACACAGCAAAAGAAGAGCAGCTCGAACTGCGGCTGAAGCAAGAATTTGAGGATCCGGTTAATGAGTTCATCGAGAAGATCGGGTACCGCACATTCTACCTGAGCCCGACCTGTATCCGACTGCTAACCGGCTATATGAGGATGCTCTTCACCCGCTCTCGCGCGCGCCAAGCTGCGAGCAAGAGTCAGACGGAGACAATGATCGGAGCACTACGGTCACTCCGTTCAAATGAACAGCGGATATCGGAGTTTATCGGCAAGTGCACGATGGAGGCGTTAGAACGCGGGTTAGGCCCTCGGATGGTGACTCACGATGAAGTCATACAGTCGATCGACAACTTGATTGCGAAGCATTCGGGGAGGGATGAACCTCAGCGCCGATACATTCAGGCTTTGGAGACGATGATAGAGTTCCCGGACGAGAATGTGCTGAATGGCGACTGGCGTGTTGTACACACCGATCCCGATAAGCCTTTCGTGATCGGCGACGCGCCCGTTGTGACCTGGGAAAGGACAGATAACAATCTCCTATACTTCGGGCAGGGCTTTGCTCGCCCCAATGTTGAGGCGTGCTTGCCGGTCTCTCCTACCGCGTGCTTGTATGTACTGCCGCGTGTCTTGCGGACCAGACCCGTGTTCGCGCCTACCAGCAGGGAGGTGAACATGGCCCAGGCCGCATTTGCGACGCAGCATTGCTTCGGGAGCATCAACAGCCCGGAAATCGACGCGGTTTTACAACAGGAGTTCGGGAAAGTCCGGCTAGGGATCACTGGATTTAACACGAACCATATCGATTACAATCAGGTGCTGTTTGACATCCTGATGGGTCGGCGTCCTCGGGCGGCGTGAGTTTACGCGGACTGTCCGGCTGCTGCAAACCCTCAAGCTCTACAGTGCTTGCCCTAAATCAATGCCGGTTTTGTTATTTCCTGCTCCGCAAATTCAGAAGCAATGAGATAGACAAACTGTAGGGGTTGAGCGCTGACAAACTCTTCGATGCGGGGACCATATGCGTCTGCAAGGAACGAGTCAAACAGCTGTGGTCTGTAGCGGGTTATCGAACCTAAGTAGTAAGTGATTGCATAGATAGACAGCAATTGAGGTAGCACTGCAATTTGTTCAGCCGCTGGAGCGAGGTATGCGTAGTACCTGCGATAAGGCTGCGAACTGTTGACTGAGACCCAAATGCGCCGCTTGAACTGATCCACAAGTGACTGCACCTCGTCAGAGGGTCTATGGGCAAACTGTCTCTTTGCCGTCTGCTCGAAGCAGAGCAGCCGTCGCCCGTCAAACACTTCAGAAAATTTTACCTCGTGGAACGCCGGGGACAACTGCGATTCTGCAAGAAACCCCTTGCGGGTGATGCTGAGCCGGGTTAGATCATCTGCTACCAGCACGAGATTGAGCCACAATTGGTTTGCCCCGTTTTGCATAAACCGTAGCTCGTGTATCGAAATGAATCTTTCCTGCTTGTTGGCAGCATGTGCCCAGAGTCGGTGACCCGGCAGAATTTGCGGTAGAAGAAACGCAAGATTATATCTGGTCCCGGCCGGAATGTTTTGACCAACGAGCAACTTGTGCAACTCAGCAAAGACTTGAAGCTTAACGTGCGCACTCGGTGACGGATAGGCGTCCAAATATGCATCCTTGAGCTCTCTCCCGCCCGGTGAAAGCCTCTCACTCAACCCATGTGACGCTTGATCAAACGTCGGGACCCCACCTTTACTGAGGGCGAGCGCCTTAACCAAATTCATAAAACAGTAGTAAATCTGCAATGGACGCGCTGCTGTGATAGATGCGGCTTGCGATGATTTGAAAAAATCGCTTGCTTGTTCCAAACAGGCAGTCGCTTCTTGGCGCGCCTGCGGTGGACAGACAGTCCGAATCTTGTCTCGTATTATGGCCCAGGGATCTACGGCAAAAAGATTCGATTGCAAACCGTACCTCCGAGTCCCCTTGTGCATAGGCCAAAACGAGAAGCGCAGCGGACGACCTAATATGGACACGCGTGTTCCTGCGGTGGCGTCAGGTAGTTTGGGCATCGGCCTGTTGGAATTAGTCTATATTTTTACAGAGACGTTAGCGATTCAGTTGATTTCGAACGGAAGTCGGCGATCCGGAAGCTCGGCGTCCGAAACGGCGCTACCAGCATGTGCGCCGACGAACTGACGCGCGCCGTCCAAGTTGACGCAAAGCGCCCAAACTACCGATCTTCCGATCCTAAACGTCTCGCCCTTGACATCCACTTCCCGGCTCCTTAGCTTGAAACCATGAAAGTACATTTGACTCCCGACCAAGCGGCGTTCGTCCGATCGGCGATCGAGAGCGGCCGCTTCAACCGCGAAGAAGAGGCCGTCGGGGAGGCGCTGTCGCTTTGGAAGGAACGCGAGCGCAAACGCGCTGAGTCTTAGCCACGCTGGATGATGCGCGCGCTGGTTTCGAACGCGGCGTATACGTCAGCACTCGAGAATCCACGGGAGTTGGCCAGCGAGGTTTACTCCCGTTTCGCGCCGAACATCGATAGTAAGTGATGGCGCGCTGGGTCCTCGCCCCTGATTCTTCGCCACTTTTCGAACACTTCTTCGGCGAGTGTAACAGAGTTTCGCACGTCTGTTTCAACCAAAGTCCATCCCGAATCGTAGTCGGCACGTTGGCGGTCTTCCTGGAGCTGTACGAAGGACGTGGTTATGTCGATGAGGTCCCTTTCAATTTGAGTAGTGTTGTTCTTGTCCTTGGGCGTGAAACCCGTGCGCATCGCGCCGTGGTTAAACATCCGGCCCAAACGAGCCCGTTGATCCGGAAACTCCCAGTGCTCGACGAAGTCCTCAACGAATAGATGAAAAACGGCGTAGTACGCCGTCGAGATGGCGCGCCGCATGTGCGACTTACGCTGATCCGCTATGGCCTTGTCAGCCAAAAAACGTGCATCGTCCAGCAGTTCGTCGGCTAAGCCCAAGCGGGTTCCCGCAAGAGAGCTTGTTCGGACACGCTTCGGAAGTTGTGGTAAGGGAAGACGCCCAGACCCGGGAAGTCCAAGTGTTGCGCAAGGCCCCACACGACTTTGGCGCCGACTTCACGAAGACGATGCTTCGCTGCGTCATCCGACAACACGACGCGGAAAAAGATCGCCCACTGTCCGCTCCAGTCCTCGCCAATCTCGTAGCGGATGCGAACGACGTCAGGTGCAAGACTACTCTCGACTTGATCGATCGCCGCCTGAATTTCGGCCTGCTTGGTAACGGCTGAGGGCTGGTACATCTCGCTCCCAGATTAACTCTTTTCGACCGTGAGACGCGCTTGCTGCGCCGTCTGCATCCCTGGTTCCAGCAACGGCTGTGATCGAGGTGACCTTGCGGATCAGCTAACGGGCCGCGGGTTCGAACAGTTCAATCGGATTACCATCCGGGTCTTCCAATTGAATTTGTCTGCCGCCTGGGCCCACTTCCATTTTGTTGCGGAAACGCAGGCCGGCGCTTTTGAGCGCCTCGATCCGGTCCGGGAGGTTCGTCACTTCCAGCATGATGCGATTCCATCCCCCTGGCTCCTGAATGCGCCCGTCAGGCATCGGACGGGAACCGGAGCTGCCTGGTCCGCTGAGAGCCACTTTCAGATTGCCGATGGACACTAAGCCGAATGCCGGCGTAAACCGGTTGATCCAGTTTGAAGCCGAGCTGATGCGTATAGAACGCGACCGAGCGCGCGACATCCTTGACCTGATAGCGAACTCCCCAAACGCCGGCGGTGAACGTCTGCGATTCGTTCCCGGACGACTGTGCTCAGGCCTGGTTCATATAGCCTCCTGGCGCCAGTAGCAGAAACGCGAGCAATACATATCGATTCATGGTTCTCCTCCTCAACTCATTCTTAGATTCGGCCCTCATGCGTCGATGGGGACGTCACGCCCGAGCTGTTGAAGCGGCGGTGCGGCGGGCACGGGCCAGAGCCATCCCGGCTAGGGTCATGCCGATCAGCCCCAGGATCATTGCGACGACGCCACCGGCTAGCCCATTGCCGGTGCCGAGACCACCCTTGGCAGTCACCACCACCACGACGCCGCCGACCAGGCCGATGGACCCCAGCGCGAGCGCCACCATGGCTCCGCGTCGCCCGTTGGCGCCGATGCGGCCGGCCGCGCGGGTCAGAGCCCGCCCACCGATGATCGTGCCGACGAGCGCCATCACGACTGCCAGGCTGGCTCCGGTTCGCCGTGGGGTGAAGGTGTAAGGGCTGACGGCGTCCTGCTGGACCGCGAATGCGGCTGCCGGCGCGGCAAGTCCGATCACGACGGCCAGCGCGGCGGCGCCAAGCAGACGGGTGGCCTTTGAAAACAACTTGTCGATCGCTCTCCGCACTGAACGTTTGATCATGTCGCTCCTTCTGTCTGCACCGGTGAGACGGGACAGAGCTTCGAAGTGTGACATGAGTCGACTACGCGGGTGGCGGAGGCGTCGCCAAGTGCCGTAACTTTTCCGGATTGCGCACCACGTACAGCGCGCGAACCACGTCGCCCTCAATCTCGAACGCCGTAGTCTGCACCGCTCCCTCGGGCGCCTCCACGATGATGCCCGGCAGGCCGTTGATGATCGCAAAGCGCGGCCTGAAATCGTCGCGCCACCAGGCGCCAGGGCGTTTGCGCGTGACATCAACCAGGAACCGCGCCGCGCGATCCGCGCCCTCGACCACTTCCAGCGCCGCCCGCACCTTGCCGCCGCCGTCCGTCACGATGCGCACGTCGCTCGCGAGCAATTGCGTGAGCGCATCGAGATCGCCCGACTGGGTTGCCGCCGCGAATGCCGACATGAGTTGTGCATGCTTGGCATCGATCTCGCCCGGACGCGCCGGAGGGGCGATGGCGCCGCGTGGCCGTAAGGCTCGCACGTTAGCGCGTGCGCGGGTGGCAAGCTTCCGGCACGCAACCTCGCTCCGCTCCAGCGTCGTGGCCACTTCGGTGAAAGAGAAATCGAATACGTCGTGCAGCAGGAAGGCAGCCCGCTCGAGCGGCGACAATCGGTCGAGCGTCAGGAGCAGCGCGATGGACAAGTCCTCGGCCAGCTCCGCACGGCTGTCGGGCGCGAGGGCTGCGATGTCCAAAACCGGCTCCGGGAGCCATGGGCCGACGTACTCCTCGTGCCGCGCACGTGCCGAGGTCAGCATGTCGAGACAAATCCGTGTCGTCGTCGTCATGAGAAATGCCCGCGGGTCGGACACGTTATCACGGTCGGCCGCATGCCAGCGCAGGTACGTCTCCTGCACCGCGTCCTCGGCGTCAGCCATCGACCCCAGCATGCGGTAGGCGAGGCCCAGCAGGCGGCGGCGGTACGGCTCGAAGGTCTCTGCTGTCATATCCGGTTTGAACTTGTCAATGGCAACCATTTGATCATGCCGCGTCTCCTTTCTCGGACGGTAAGACGGGATAGCGCTTCGGAATGTGACATGAGTGCGGCGCCGGGGGCCTCACACGGTGGCCTGACCACGGTGCGGATCAGCGCGGCGGAATACAAGTATTTTGAAGAGCCCCGTTTTGCGGTAGTGACTTCAGAACAGACATTCGACGGTAGAATCGTTTAGCACCTCATGCCCCTCTGTCCTCGAAAATCTCAGCGCCAACCCGGGCGGCAGCGCGCACTTCGCATGTTCCCGCGCGTTTTGATCGCATTTCTTCTCATCGCTTCCGTGCGTGCCTCGGCTGCTGAGTTACGAAAGGAGACTGTCGACGCGTTCGATCGCTACGTTGCCGATTTGGAGGCGCGGCTGGAACCTCGCTGGCATGGGGAGGGCTTTCTCTGGTCCGATAGTCGCCCGCAACGCGATCAGTTGACGCGAGGCGCGACGCTCGTTGAACCGGCCCGGGAACGCGGGAACATCGAGATCAAGGGCGGGCAGATTCAGGACTGGGTCGGCGCGATCTTCATCCCCACGGCAAGTCTGAAAGATGTCCTTGCCGTTGCGCAGGATTACCAGCACCACAACGAAATCTACAAGCCCGAAATCGTCGGCGCTCAGGTACGCTCCCATACCGGCAACGATTTCACCGTCTCTATGCGGATCGTAAAATCCAAGCTGTTTCTAACGGATGTATTGAATACCGAGCACGACATACACTTCGTGCCGATCGATTCAAAACGGGTCTACAGCCGATCCTACAGCACGCGTATCGCGGAGGTCAGCAACGCCGGCAAGTCCAGCGAGCGCGAACTGCCGGTCGGCAAGGATCGCGGCTTGCTGTGGCGGATGAATGGGTATTGGTTTTTTGAAGAAAGAGACGGCGGGGTGGTGGTGGAGTGCGAGTCCGTCACGCTCACACGTGACCTTCCATTTGGAATGGGAAAGCTGCTGTCGCCGATTATCCGCGAATTGCCGGCCGAATCGCTGCGCAAGAGTCTGGAGTCAACGCGCACGGCAGTTTTGGACAGGTCGGGTCCCAAGCTGGTGGCGCCGAGCCAAGAATGAGTCGATACTCTGCCTCGTTGCTTAGCACAGCGAGAAGAAGGCGCTCTGAGAAAAAAGACTCGTAGCCGCACTCAGAAAGATAAGGAAACACCACGCGCCCCCAACCTTACTTGAGTCTGGCGGAGCATCGCCCATTGGCCGTCGCGGCGGCGCGACCAAAATCCTCGTCCTGGGCAGCGCTCATGTGGCTCGCTGGCCTGCTGCTCGCTTGCTACGCGCCGCTGCTGGCAGGATTGGTCTGGCAGTGGGCTACCGGCGAGGATATGGGGCACGGGTTCTTCGTTCCGCTAGTGGCGGGGTTCATTGTGTGGCGACGACGCGCGGAGTTGCGGGCGGTGCGAGCGACGCCGAACTCTTGGGGCCTGGCCGTCGTGATCTGGGGCGCATTGCAGATGCTGATCGGGACGCTGGCCGCGCAATTGTTCGTGGCGCGCAGCGCGTTTCTGGTGTCGCTGGCTGGCGCGGTGTGGTTTGTGGGCGGCACGCGCGTGTTGCGGATGCTGGCGTTTCCGTTGTGCCTGCTGGCTTTCATGTTTCCGATCCCGGCCATCATCTATGCGCAGATCACGCTGCCGCTGCAGTTGACGGCGTCGGGCATCGCGGAAGCGGCGTTGAACTTCCTCGGGATTCCCGTGCTGCGCGACGGCAACGTGCTGGAGCTGGCGAGCCAGCGGCTTTCGGTGGTGGAGGCGTGCAGCGGCATTCGGTCGCTGGTGTCCCTGGCGTTTCTGGCGCTAGTGTATGCGTACTTCTTCGACGGGCGGACGTGGATGCGATGGCTGCTCGCGGCGGCGACGGTGCCGATCGCGATCGCGGCGAATGCGGCGCGAGTGACGTTGATGGGGCTGATCGGAGAGTATCGCGTGGATTTCGCGCAAGGGTTCGCGCATCTGGCGGAAAGCTGGGTGCTGTTCGTGGTGGCGCTAGGGTTGGTGGTTGCGGTTCATCGAGGAGTGAGTGCGTGCGCCACAAGCTGATCCTGAGCGTGGTGTTGATCGCGCAGGGTGCGGTGTTTTATGGGCTGTCGCGGCCGGAGCCGAAAAGTTTGGCCAAGCCGCTCGGCGCGTTTCCGGCGACGGTCGGGGATTGGCGGATAGTGCGCCAGGGCGCGATCGATCTCGATATCGGAGCGGACGACTACCTGACGCGCGACTACGCGAGCGGCAACGGCGGAGGTGCGAATCTGTTTGTCGCATTTTTCAAATCGCAGCGGGCGGGTCAGTCGCCGCATTCGCCCAAGAACTGCCTGCCGGGGTCGGGCTGGGTTTGGACAGTGTCCGATACCATTCGGATTGCGGTTGTGGGGCGACGGGAGCCGCTCGATGTGAATCGCTACGTCGTGTCCAAGGGCGAGGAGAAGGCGCTGGTGCTGTATTGGTACCAGTCGCGCGATCGCGTGGTGGCGAGCGAGTACAAAGCAGCCGCGTTTGTCGCCTGGGACGCGCTGCGCTACAACCGGACCGATACGGCGCTGGTGCGCGTGGTCGTCGGGATCCACGACGGACGCCAGGATGTCGCGACCTCGACCGGCGTTGAGTTTGTTCGAGCGATCTTCCCGCAGCTTCGAAGAATCCTTCCCGAATAGGGTCCCGCATAAGATGGAGTAGTGATCTACGACGCCATCGTGGTCGGCGCGGGACCGGCGGGCGCAACCGCTGCGCGCGTGCTGGGCGAAGCGGGCGTATCGACGCTGGTAATCGATAAAAGCGAATTCCCGCGCGACAAGCCATGCGGCGGCGGAATCAGCGCGCGCGTCGTGCGGCGCTTCCCGTATCTCAAGAGCGCCCTCGAGGGTGTCTCGACCTGGTGGCTGTCCAAAGTGTATTTCGAATCGCCGGCGGGGGTCTCGGTCGACTACGAGTCGCCTGATCCGCTATACCTGATGATTCGGCGGTGGGAGTTCGATCACTTGTTGCTCTCGCTGGCCGGGGACCGCGTAGAGTGCCAGACCGGCGCGCTGGTGCGGAAGGTCGAATTTCAGTCCGACTGCGCGATCGTGACAGCGGAAGTCGAGGGAGAATCGCGCGAATATCGCGGGCGCATGGTGCTCGGCTGCGATGGCGCGAATAGCGTGGTGGCACGCGCCGCCGGGTTGCGCTCGGGCGGTGTTCAAAGCGAGTACGCGATCGACATGATGGAGGAGACATCGTACCAGGAGCTGAACGTCGCCGATCACGACCGCATGTACATCTACTATCGGATCCAAGGCCAGTACGGTTACGGCTACATTTTTCCGAAGGCGACGCACGTCAACCTGGGTGTGGGTTTCAAGCTGGACTACTATCTCGCGGAGCTGCGCGGGCGGCACTACTCGTATCACCGCGCGTTCGTCGAGGAGCAGGCTTCGAAGGGCTTGCTGGATGGCCAATCGAATCGCGCGAACTTTCGGGCGTTTCCGCTGCCGATTTCGGGACCGATCGAACGGACGTTCGCGGATCGCGCGATGGTGGCGGGCGACGCCGGTGGGTTCGTAAACGCGTTCACGGCGGAGGGCATCTACTATGCGATGGTGAGCGGCGAGCATGCTGGACGGGCCGCCGTGGAAGCGGTGCGCCGCGGGCGATTCGACTCGGCGCAACTAGAGAGCTACCAGCACGCGTGGAAGCGCGAGGTGGGCGAGGAGCTGGAGAAGAGCGTCGACATCCAGCGGCTTCTGCTTCGCGATCCATCGCGAGTTGATCGCATCGTTCGGGCGGCGCGGCGCAATCCGGCGCTGGCCGATCTGCTGGCGCGCTACGCGACCGGCGCGATGACGCACGCTCAGTTCAAGCGATCGCTTGTTTTTCGAGCCCTGCCGTTGTACGTGCGAGAAAAGGCCAGCAGGCTCGCTATCGCGCGCCGCGCCCGGGCGTGACGCCGAGATTCACCTGCGCGCCCGAGCGGATGAGCTGCGTTTCGCCCGGACCCTGGAAAAAGCTGAAGCCCGCGCGATCCTTCCACATCTGCGGTCCGCCGAGCTTGATGCCGTGCGCCAGCGTGACATCGTGGATGCGCTTGACCAGCGCTTCGTATTCGGGATCGCCGATCTTGTGCCCGGAGAAATTCCCGAGATCGGAGCTGGCGGCGAAGATCACGTCGATGCCGGGCACGCCGGCGATCTTCTCGGCGTTGTCGACGCCGGTTGGCGTCTCGATCATGATCACGACCATCATGTTGTCGTTGGCGGTCTGGCGATAGTCGCTGCCATAGAGCGCGCCGTATTGACCGGAGCCTTGGCTGCGGCGGCCCTGCGGCGGAAACTTCGACCATCGCACGGCGGCGGCAGCCTTCTCCGCGGTGTCAACGGTGGGAACGATGATGCCGAGCGCGCCGATGTCGGTGGCCTTCTGGATATCGCTCTCGGTGGCGTCGGGCACGCGAATGAACGGAACGGCGGACGCGCCGCGGCACGCCCAGATCATCTTCGCGACGTCGCTGTAGGTGAGCGGGCTGTGCTGCATTTCGATCCACAGAAAATCGTAGCCCGCGTTCGCCATGGCGCAATAGATGTTGGGATCGGGCGAGTAGATAGTGGCGCCGACGATCTGGTGGCCGGCTGCGAGTTTTTGTTTGGCAGTGTTGTACATTTTGGGAGAAGGCTGCTGGGCGCGGCCGGCGCACGCAAGAAACGCCATCAGGAGAAACGCGCGTCGCATGGTCACGCCTTGAACCAGCGCTTGCAGTAGTCCACTGTGCGGCGGATCGCTTCCTTGGCCTGATCGTCGAACACTTGCGTGGCCGCGAGATCGCGCCGGCAATTGCTGTTCGGGAACACGCCGCGCAGTTGCAGGATGTATTTTTGGCCGGGCACGCCGTAGGCTTGCGCGTCCATGATGAGCAGCAGCGTCTTGCTGAACATGTCCATGGCTTCGTCGCGTTTGCCCGCGGTCCAGGCCTTCCAGGATGCGACGTAGAGATCGGCGAAACCGGAAGCGGGCATGTTGCCGACTGCGCCGCGCGCGAGGTCGTCTAAAAATGTTGGGCCGTGCTTGCCGGTGAAGACGCCGTCGAGAATCTGGCCGCGCTTGGCGTATTCGTCGAGGCGCGGCAGCGTGACGCCGGCTTCGTCCTTGGCATAGCGCAACGTGGGAATCTTCTTGGCCATGCGCAGCACCAGGTCGACGCTCATCTGCCCGACGGTTTGGACGATCAAGGGCCGGTTGCACGCCTCGCCGATGGCCGAATAGTATTCCATCTGTTTCGCGTCGTCGCGTCCCTGGTCGAGCGGAATGGCGATGATGGCGTCGGGCGCGAGCTTTTCCGCATGTCGCGCGTATTTCACCGCCGTCGCGGTGTCGTTGGCTTGCACGCCGATGACGACCGCGGGTCGCGTCGCGGTATCAAGCTTCTTATTCGCGCGCACGATGGCTTCCGCGCCGGCCAGCCGTTCGTCGAAGGTCAACTGCGGCCATTCGCTCGCCATCTGCGGCCACGTCATGCCCTGCGCGCCGGCGCGATGCAGGAACTCGACCTCGCGCTCGAGCGTTTCGGTGTCGAGGGCGCCCGAGTCCGCGAACGGCGTCTGCATGATCGGAAAAATTCCCTGGAGCTTTCGCTTGGGCGCGGCGTACGCGGATCGCGGGAACAACGCGGCGCCGGCAGCAGCGGCGGTGAGGAATTCGCGGCGGGATGCGGGAGTCGACAGGTGCTTGGCCATGGCGAGATTATATTCCTTTTCACACAGATTGGCGGAACGGTTCACGGAATTGAAACATTCTCGTGATGCGCGCGCCATCCGGCGGGAGTATTCTCGAAGAACCATGCGAAATCTCGGAGTCGGTCTCGTCATCTTCTTCTGCGCGCTCGCCATTGCGCCCGCGCAAAATGTTCCACAAGCGATTCAAGGCGGGTTCGCGCTTCCGAACGGCTGGAAGCTGACGCCCATGGGCAAGTCGATCGTCACCGAAGACATGGTGCTGACAGCGGTGGCCGCGCCGGACGGGCAGGCGGTGATCGCGGTGCACGCCGGTTACAATCCGCACGGCATCGTCGTGGTCGACACCAAGACCGACGAAGCGGTGCAGCGGATTCCGCTGAAGTCGGCGTGGTATGGAATGGCGTGGAGTCCGGACGGCAAAAAGCTGTACGTGTCGGGCGGCAACGCCAACAGCAGCCGCAACCCGACGCGCGCGCCGATTTACGTGTTCGGCTATGCAAACGGGCGGCTGTCGAATGAGCCGATCGGTAAGCTGGAAGAGACCGTCGACACGTCGAAGCTTTTTTGGGCGGGCGTGGCGCATCATCCCAAGAAGAACATTCTGTATGCGGCGAATCGTGGCACGAATGCGGAGCCGGGCAACGTGGTGGCGTTCGACACCAGCAACGGCAAGCTGCTGGGGCGCATTCCGGTGGACGTAATTCCTTACGACCTGGTGATCTCCGACGACGGCAACACGCTGTACGTGTCGAACCTGGCGAGCAAGTCGGTGAGCGTGATCGACACGCGATCGATGAAGGTGGTCTCGACGATTCCGGTGGGCGAGAATCCGAACCAGATGGTGATGGGGCCGGAGGGCCGGCTGTTCGTGGCATGTTCCAACGACAACACGGTAGTGGTGGTGGATACGAAAACGCGGCTGCCGATCGAAAAGATTTCGACGACGTTGTTCCCGCACGCGCCGGAGGGGTCGACCGCGAACGCGCTGGCGATGGATCGCGCGAACGGGCTGCTGTATGTCGCGAACGCCGACAACAACGACGTCGCGGTGCTGCAGGTGGCCGAGCGCGGCGAGACCAAGGTGCTGGGTTTCATTCCGAGCGGCTGGTATCCCTCGGCGCTGGCGCTGCTGCCGAAGCAGCAGAAGCTGTACATCGGAAACAGCAAGGGCAGCGGGTCGTACTCCGACATTCGCGGTCCGCACAGCCCGATCACCGACGGCACCGAAGGCAAGGGCAGCATCAAGAGCCTGCAAAAGGGCAGCGTCGAGATCGTGAATATCGCGAATTTCAAGACCGAGCTGAGGCAACTGACCAAGCAAGTCTACGCGAACACGCCGTACAACGACAGCCTGCTGGCTGAGGCCAAAGCGCCGTCCGAGCCGAGCATCGTTCCGTCGAGCGTGGGCGCCGGAT
The DNA here is from genome assembly GCA_963792065.1 of Terriglobia bacterium. Taxonomy (GTDB): domain Bacteria; phylum Acidobacteriota; class Terriglobia; order Bryobacterales; family Bryobacteraceae; genus Palsa-89. The sequence goes on along the minus strand of CAWBUU010000002.1, from coordinate 124,204 downwards.
CGCCGATCAAGCACATCCTGTACATCATCAAAGAGAACCGCACCTACGATCAGGTGTTCGGCGACATGCAGCGCGGCAACGGCGACGCGCGCCTGGCGATTTTCGGACGCAAGGTTACGCCCAACCAGCACATGCTGGCGGATCAATACGTGCTGCTCGACAATCTGTATTGCGACGGCGAAGTGAGCGAGGACGGGCACTCGTGGTCAAACGCCGCGTATGCAACGGACGCGAATGAGAAGCAGTGGCCGATCACGTACGGCAACCACAGTAAGTCGGATCGCAACCCGGGCTACATCCCGAGCTCCGGCAACATCTGGGATGCCGCGCGCCGCAAGGGGCTGACGTATCGCAGCTACGGCGAATACGCATCGCGCGTGAGCGACGGAACCAGCATGGATGCTTCGCCGAACGCGCAGGGTTTGGCCGGGCACGTCGCGCCGGGGTACAAGCGATTCGCCGCGCGCGACACCGAGAACGCTGCGGAATTTATCCGTGAGTTCGATCAGTACGAGAAAAATTTCGACAGCCCGGATCCGAACAAGCGTCTGCCGAACTTCATGGTGATGGCGCTGTCGGAGAATCACACCAACGGGACGCGGCCGGGCAGCTACACGCCGGTGGCGATGGTGGCGAGCAACGATCAGGCGGTGGGGATGATCGTGGAGCGCGTCAGCCACAGCCGTTACTGGCCTGAGACGGCGATTTTCATCATTGAAGACGACGCGCAGGACGGGCCGGATCATGTGGACGCGCATCGGACCGCCGGGTTAGTGATCAGTCCGTTCGTGAAGCGCGAGCGCGTAGACAGCACCATGTATTCGACGTCGTCGATGCTGCGGACCATGGAACTGCTACTGGGCCTGCCGCCGATGAGCCAGTACGACGCGGCCGCGACGCCCATGTACAAATCGTTCGGGACCCAGGCGGATGCGACGCCGTTCAACAAGCTGGCGGCTGAGGTGGACGTGAACGCGAAGAACACCAAGCTGGCGTGGGGCGCCAAGGAATCGCAGAAGATGGACTTCGACGACGTGGATCGAGCGCCGGCGTTCGCGCTGAACGAGATTATCTGGAAGAGCGTGAAGGGCGTGGATTCGGTGGTGCCGTTGCCGGTGCACCGGTATCAGCGGGTGGCGGTGGAGTAGGGCCTGCTTTTCGGATTTCTCCGGAACCAACGCGCTCCCGTCGGTGTCTAAATGCCAAGACGACCGGCGATGACACGTATTCTGACCGCTTCTCTGCTCGCAGTGATGGCACCAGCGAGTTGGTGTCAACATTCGCAAAATGCCACTGTGACGTTCCTCGTTGTGGATGAGTCGGGAAAAGTCCTCCCGAACTGGAAGGTGAGCACTTTCAGCTCAAGCGGGGAGGGAGACCTTTCGCAGGAATTCGAGGGACTGGCAAGCACCCAGATCCCATTCGGCTTCTATGATTACCGTCTGACTGGCAAGCCCCCGCGACCGAACTATGTGCCGGAACTCATAGGCCGGATCCAAGTGCAAAGCCCGGAGAAGTTCGTTGTCCGAACCGCGACGCCTGAGGTGATTGGCGGCTTTACTGCCGACTTCGCAAGACCGAGGTCGTTCGTAATACGTGGCAGGATCGAGCCGATGCCTCTGTTAACGCCAGATCCCGATCCAGTACGAGTCAATATCCATCCCATGAATCCGTGGTCGGATGTCGACGTCAAGGTCGATCCGAACGGCGAATTCCGGATCTACGAAGCTTTAACTGGTCTGTGCATCCTAACAGTTCGTAGGGGAGCGGAGGTGCTTTACGTTCGACCCGCAATCTTTGAGCGAGGCTTCCGCTCTGGAACTCTTGTTTTGAGAATTGGGGACAAACCACTCGACTTACTCCGAGTCGAGTAGAAATGTGCTCGCGGTTCACCGTTTTTCTTGGCCTTCAAACCCGCCCATTGAACAGTGTGGGCCTCATGGTTCGTGAAGCTGTGCCGGAAGTCGAGTGGCAGGCACTCGTCCAGCAAGATCTTCATGCGATTCTGGCGAGCAGCGAATCCTTGGCTTCCTCAAGCGCCTGCACGGCCATCGCCTGCGTGACGGTGGGGAACTGCTGCAGGAACTCGCCCAAAGAATGGCCGCCCTCGAGGAAGACGATGAGATTCTTGAATGGAACTCGCGTGCCGCGGAAACACGGTGTCCCGCTCATGATATCCGGATCGACGACGACTATGCGATCAGCCATCCTCGCTAGCTATTGTAGCTGGCCGGTGCGGTCCTCGATACGGGCCAAATATCTGTGCCTTCCCCTAACCCCTGTTGTCAATGAACTGGGAGAAAATCCCGGCGATTGGGAGCAAGTCGGCGCTACCTTCGATTCTAGAAACGTGTCCACTTAGTTCTTCGTTCGAACCAACAACCGACCCAGCGAGTTGTCCGGCGATTGAGGCAATCGTATCGGTGTCCCCGCCAACGCTTATGGTGTGCGTGAGCACGACTGGCAGCGGATCATCGGCGATGGACTGTGCGCAATAGAGCGCCAGCGGGACAGTATCGACGACGTGACCCGTAGCGCCAAAGCTACGGGCGACTTCTATTGCCGAGAGCCGTAGCGGTAGCAGTGCCTGAATGCGATCGCGCACAGCCGAGTCCGGTAAGCGGTTCGCCGCCACAGCTAGGAAGCTTCGATTTGGTGACCACTCACCCGACAGTACCGCGCGAATGGCCAGCACAATGGCGAGGGCGCCGACATATGCCTCATCGTTATGATGCGTGATGCGACAGACATCGCGGATCAAGACACGGTCCTCGGATTCCGTGGGATTCAAGAGGAAAGCCAACGGCGCAATGCGCATGGCTGCTCCGTTTCCCGCCGCGAACTCACCGCGTGCGCCTGCGAGTGCCCAGTGCGTCCCGCCCGCGAGGTCTCGCATTGCTTTTAGCGTGCTGGATCCCATGCCATGAACTTGGCCAGCTTGATACCAATTTAAGAATTGTGAAGCGATATGCTCAGGGTCTACGCGGCCGCATTGAAGGATCGACTCGCAGGTAGCAAGCGTCAGTTGCGTGTCATCGGAGAGGACCGGGTACGAGGGAATCTCAAACTTAACCGGCCCGGCTGCGCCTTCCCAAGGTCCGCCCCACGCGTCGCCTAAGGCGCCGCCGAGAAGACACCCAAGGACTCGATCTTTCAATTTGACTGAATGGGACAAATATTCAGCCCGCTTCGCGCTTGACGCTAACCTGCCTTTTTCCGTGGCGATTTCTTTCGTTCTTCCTCGTTCAGAGCACGGCCGAGCAATGTCTTGATGACCGCCTGCCGGCTGATGTTCAGTCGCGCGGCCCGTTCATCGAGCTGCCGCAACATTCCCTGAGTCAGGTCAACATTCACTCGATGGAGCGGCTTAACCACTGTAAACTTGTTGGTGAAGTAACGGGAGACGTCCTCGCCGCGCGAAGCCATCTCCGCGATCTCGTCGGCGGTTGGCAACTTTTTAGACGTTTTCGGCATAACTTTGTTCTTCCTCTTTGGTGGCTAACCAAGCCGTGATCAGGTGGTGGTATTCGCCCTCGTCGTCGTGTCGAATCTCAAAAATCACCGAACATAAGCGGCCGCGGCACCACCCGATCGCGCGAAATTGTTCCGGGTCATCGTTCTTCTGGTCGACGATGTACACTTGATCAAAAATCTCGCACGCCGCTCTCAGGCTAACGCCATGCTGCCGTTCTACGATACGGCTCTTTTCCTCATCGAACTCGAACCGCATCGTTGTATATAACTGTTATACCATGGGTTGGCGTGTCCATCGACGCTAACGAGAGTCCGTAGTTCCGTCCAACGATTTGGTAGAGTGTCTGACAGCAAATGACGGACGGTCGAAACACAACGCGATTTCAAGCAAAACTGCGCCGCAAGGTGAAGGACGCCGGCAAACACTCACGCGCCGCTGACAGCGCCGACACTGCATACGATAGCGCCAAGAAAGCGGGGCTGATCGGTGCCGTACGTGGCGCCAGCCGGGATCTCAGCACGAATCCGAAACACTTCGAAGGATTCGGCCGCAAGTGAACGCCGAAGTACTGGTGGACACCGGTCCGATCGTGGCAATCCTGTCGCAATCGGATGAATACCACGAAGCGGGCGTCCGGCAACTCCGCAACGTCAGAGGCCGCCTCCGTACTTGCTGGCCCGTGATCACCGAGGCTGCGTGGCTCTTGCGGAAGTACCCGGTGGGTGTGGAAAGGCTCCTGGCGTCTTTCCATGGCCGGCCGTTTGAGCTGGCTCCGCTGAACCGAAACGGATCTTCCCGGGATCGCCGCGATTCTCGATAAATACAAGACCTTGGGAATCCAGCTTGCCGATGCGTCGCTGGTGCACTTGGCGAACCGGGACGGAATAGAGACGATCTTCACCCTAGACCGCCGCCACTTCGGCGTCATGCGTTTGGCGAAAGGTAGGCGCCTGGAACTCATTCCTTAGCTGCAAGCGGCGCCCTGTAACAACATTTCTCCTGGCGAGTCTCCTATCTAGAGAGCACATCAGCTCCCGGAAGGACTATCGCATTACCCCACGCGCGCCGAAACATCGCAATCGCTGGATCGTCATCGGTGTAGCGGCCGTAGCCGTTCTGGCAGTCCTCGCTATCGCCGCTCAGATCGCCATCCACCAGGCGAACCCTATCCTGAAACGGCGCATCACCGAAACCTTGCTGGAGAAATTTCACACCAGACGGGTGGACCTCGGAAGCCTGACAGTCTATGCGTTTCCCGGACTGAACGTCTCGGGCGAACGACTTGACATCTATCCGCCGGATGCGATGATCGCCGCCGGTGCGAACAAGCCGATCATCTCGATCCAGAGGTTCGCGTTTCGTGCCGGATATCTTGGGTTGTTTCTGAAGCCAATGCATAGCGATCTCGTGCGGGTGACTGGCTTGAAGATCGATATTCCTTCGCACGACGTGCGCGAGGCGTCGGCGAGCGAAAAGAAGGACGCTGATCATCACGACGACAAGATTGCAATCGAAGTCGACAAGATCGTCTGCGAGGACTCTCGCCTGACGATGGAGAACTCAAAACCCGACAAGGATCCGAAAGTTTTCGAGCTGAAGCGCATCGAGTTACGCAATGTCGGCTCGGGATCTCCCTGGAACTATGACGCGATCCTGACGAACGCAGTCCCTCGCGGCGAAATTCAAGCCAAAGGAACGTTTGGGCCATGGCAGACCGATGAGCCGGGAGATTCGTCCGTCACCGGCCGTTACACATTCGAGCACGCTGACCTGGGAACAATCAAAGGCATCGCCGGGATCCTTTCGTCCAAAGGCGAGTTCAAAGGCCGGCTCGACAGGATCGTCGTGGACGGGACTACCGAGACGCCGAACTTCGCGCTGGATACCGCCGATCATTCCATGCCGCTGCACACGCGCTTTCACGCGATCGTTGACGGCACCAATGGCGATACGTACCTCCAACCCGTCGAGGCCCGGCTCGGAGATTCCCGCTTCACGGTCCAAGGCAACGTGATCAACATCAAAGGTCCCGGTCATCGCATCGAACTGGACGTCGACGTTCCCAATGACCCGGTGCAGGATTTCCTTGCGCTCGCCGTCAAGACCGAGCCGCCCATCATGACCGGAACCATCAGCACGAAGGCAAAGCTCCAGATTCCTCCCGGCCACGAGAGCGTAACGAAAAAGCTGATACTGGACGGCACGATGACCATGCGAGGGGTACACTTCACCAATCCGAAAGTGCAGGACAGAGTGGATATGCTGAGCTTGCGGGCACGTGGAAAGCCGAAGCAGGCAGTCCCCGGCGCACAGGACGTGAACTCGCGCATCGACGGACAGTTTCACTTGCAGGACGGCGCGCTAAATCTTCGAAAGCTGGTGTACGTCGTGCCCGGCGCTCAGGCAAATCTCGAAGGCGTCTATTCGCTGGACGGTCAACAATTTGACCTGCACGGGAAGATTCTGACGGACGCATCGCTGTCGGAGCTGACGGACTCGAAATGGTCCTTCCTGCTCAAAATGATCTCGCCTTTCTTCAGGCACGACGGCAAAGGCGCCGAGATTCCCGTCTCCATCAGCGGCGCCAAGTCAGAACCGAAGTTCGGACTCGACATTTTCAAGCATCATCCCAAGCCGGACACCTCAGCCGAGAATCGCTAAGACCAGCCGCGCCTAGAGAACGTCAGATCGCAGACGCCGCCAGTTCGCGCTCCTGCGGTGCTGGAAGCGGTTCGTCCGCCGAAGGACCATACATCCCGGGAATCGGGATTCCGAGCAGCCGCAAGTAAACGCCGAGTTGCGCGCGATGGTGCACCAGGTGATTGAGGAAGCTGCGGATCACCTTGGTTCGCGGCTCGGTGAAAGAGAAGATCTCGCCGTACTTGAAGGTCCAGTTCTTCTGCATATCTTCATCGGTCGCTTCGGCGATGGCGGCGCGCCCCTCCGCAACACTGCGATCGAAAATCTGAAGCAGCTCCGCCGTCGATCGCGCGACGTGAGGCTCGAATCCCGGCTGAAGCTCGAATACTTCGCTCGCCAACGCCAGCCGGGGCCAGGAAGGAATCTCCGCCACGTGAGTCGCCAGCATCGCCAGCGGCATGGATTTCTCGTGCGGCTTGTAACCGCGATGGGTCGGATCCAGCCGAACCAGTTCCAAGAGTTTGCGAGTGTTTTTCATCTCGTCTTCGAAATCGATGGTTAGGGATTGGCAGATTGTCATGGCGTAAGAATATCAGCCATTGCGGACAACTTCGGTCCTCAAAGAATGCCAGACTAAGAAAGCATGCTGGAAACCTCGGCGCGGCTGCTGCGGCTGCTCTCTCTGTTTCAGGGCCGCCGGTATTGGTCGGGCCACGACTTGGCGGAGCGGCTCGAAGTCACCAGCCGGACACTGCGCCGTGATGTCGACAAGCTGCGCGCGCTCGGCTACCCGATCCATTCAACGTCGGGCGTGGAGGGCGGGTATCAACTCGGGGCCGGCACCGCGATGCCGCCGCTGCTGCTCGATGACGAGGAGACCGTGGCGGTGGCGCTGGGGCTTCGATCGGCGGCCACCGGAGCGATCCAGGGAATCGAAGAGTCGTCGCTGCGCGCGCTCTCGAAGATCGAACAGCTTCTTCCAGCGCGGCTCGGCCGTCGCGTGGCGGCGCTGCAGGCCATGATCGTAACGTCGGCAGGCACGTCGCCAGCGGTGGATGCGCGCGTTCTCTCGACGATTGCGAGCGCATGCCGCGATCAGGAGGAACTGCGATTTCGATATCGAGATCAGCAGGGAAAAGACAGCACACGCTCGGTGGAGCCGCTGCGAGTGGTCAACACCGGCCGCCGCTGGTATCTGGTGGCGTGGGATTCCGACCGCAAGGCCTGGCGAACGTTTCGCGTGGATCGAATCCAGGGGCGCCCGACCACCGGGCAACGCTTCGTGCCGCGCGATCCTCCGGCGCGCGATCTGGCCGCGTACGTATCGCAGGGCAACTGGCCTGCGCCGCCGTGCCGCGCTCGCATCAAACTGCTGGTTGCCGCCGACGTGGTGGCCGAGCGCATGCCGCCATCGTTCGGCGTCGTTGAGCCGATCGATGAGCATTCCTGCATGTTCGATACGGGCGCGTGGAGCTGGGAGAGCCTGGCGACGCACCTGGTTCTGTTGGGCGTCGATTTCGAAGTCCACGAGCCGCCAGAACTGCTGGAACAGCTTCGCGCGATCGGCGAACGCTACCGTCGAGCCGTTCCGGTAGAATCGATCCATGAATAAGCTGCTGCTCCCGCTTCTGGTTTCCGCCGCGTGCGCGCTGGCGCAATCGCCCGCTTCGCCCGAAAAAGCCGTCGCCATGAAGGCCGACCTGGCCGGCCAGATCGACGGCATGCACAAACAGGCGCAGGTGATGGTCGACAGCGTCTTCAGCTTCGGCGAGCTGGGGTTTCAGGAATTCGAAACGTCGAAGTATCTCACCGGAATCCTGGAGAAGGAAGGCTTCAAGATCGAGCGCGGCATCGCGGGCATTCCGACGGCGTGGCTCGCGACGTGGGGCGAGGGCAAGCCGGTAATCTCGCTCGGTTCCGACATCGACGACATCCCGCAGGCCTCGCAGAAACCGGGCGTCGCATGGCATGAGCCGATGATCGAGGGCGCACCCGGCCACGGCGAAGGACACAACTCGGGCGTGCCGCTGAACATTCTCGCGGCGCTCGCCGTGAAGCGCGTGATGGAGCGCGAGCATCTGAAGGGCACCATCCAGCTCTGGCCGGGCGTGGCCGAGGAGCTGCTCGGCACCAAAGCCTACTTCGTGCGCGCGGGGCTTTTCAAGAACGTCGATGTGGTGATCTTCACGCACGTCGGCAACAATCTGAGCACCGCGTACGGCGAGGGCGGCGGCAACGGCATGGTCTCAGTCGAATACATGTTCAAAGGTGAAAGCGCGCATGCGGCCGGCGCACCGTGGCGTGGTAAGAGCGCGCTGGATGCGGTCGAGTTGATGGACATCGGTTGGAACTTCCGCCGCGAACACCTGCGCCTGGCGACGCGCGTCCACTACGTGATCAGCAACGGCGGCGACCAGCCGAACGTTGTGCCGCCCAACGCCGCGGCCTGGTATTACTTCCGCGAAGCCGACTACGAGCACATCATGAACCTGTGGAAGATCGGCGACAACATGGCGCAGGCGGGCGCGCTCATGACCGATACGACGTACACGTCGCGGCTGCTGGGCAGCGCCTGGACCGCGCATTTCAACAAGCCGGTGGCCGAGGCGATGTACGCGAACATCAAGAAGGTGGGGCTGCCGACATGGTCAGACGATGACCAGACGCTGGCGAAAGCGCTGCAGCGCGAGCTGAAGGTTCCGGTTCGCGGGCTCGCCAGCAAGCTTCCCGAGCTGCGCGCGCCGCGCTCACAATCCAACGCGGGTGAGGGCGCGGATCAGGCGCCGGCCCCACCGGTGGCGGCTCGGACGACATCGGCGACGTATCCTGGGTGGTCCCGACCGTGCGGCTCGCGTATCCGTCCAACATTCCCGGCGGTCCGGGCCACAACTGGGCCAACGCGATTTCCATGGCGACGCCCATCGCGTATAAAGGCGTGATCGCGGGCGCGAAAGTCGAGGCCATGACGATGCTCGACATCCTGCTCGATCCCAAGTTAGTCGACCAGGCCTGGGACTACTTCAAGAACGTCCAGAACAAGAACGAGCACTATCAGACCTTCCTGCGGCCGGGCGATCAGCCGGCCATCTGGCTGAACCAGAAAACCATGGAGCAGTACCGGCCGAAGATGAAGGCGTTCTACTACGATCCTTCGAAGTACGACACGTATCTCGAGCAGCTCGGCATCAAGTATCCGACCGTAAAGCCGGCAGCGGCGTCGGGCTCGGGCAACTAGAAGTTGAAGCTAGCGAATCGAAAGCCGCCGGGGCCGCCGTTGAGTCTGTCGATTGCGCGGTGCCGGAACCGCCGCCGCATTCGACGACTTGACGTACAGCTTGGCCTCGGACGTGTATGCATCTGGCGTGCCGACATTGACCCACTGAAATCCCGACGGCACGTCGCTCGGCACTTCGAAGTTGATCTGATACAGTCCAGCGAAACCTGGCGCCAACCCTTTGAAGTCCACTTTTGCCTGGTGGTAGGTGCCGTTCTGGTCGAGGATCTCAACCAGTATGCCCGCGTCGACAGTCACAAAGCTGTCCGTCGGAGAAGCCACGCCGTCACCAATCGGAGGAGTGACCAACCCGAGTCCGACTACATACAATTGCAGCGTTTCGCTGGGTTTAGCGGGATTGTCGGGTGTGACCAGCGAGAAGTCGGAGTGTAGGACCGCGGCCGGCCCAACGCCGCTCGGAAAACTGCCGCCGTTGCTGTTAAGAGAAATCACGCCGGGCGCAGTATTGTTGGCGTAGATGGTGACCTTGTTCGACGCAACGCCGTTGTTGATCACCTGGATGGTCACGTATGGATCCGAGAGACCAAACGGAACGATGAAATTGATCTGGCTCCCGCTGACGAAGCCGACCGGGCAAAGCACACCATTGGCTTTCACTTGCACACCACCCAGGTTCGTAGTGATCGGAAACGTTGCGGCTGTTAGCGTCACCGGCGACAGGTTCGACCCGAATAGGGACATGTATTCGCCCGGCGCCGCGGAATTGGTGATGGGGGCGAAGCTGGCGCCGTTGAAGACTTTCACCGGATCGATAAAGACTTGCGTGGCAGGAATATCGATGGAGCGGAAGCCGACCGTTAAGCTGTAGAAGTCGGATCGCCCGACGTGCACTACCGCTTGGCCGTTCGCACCGAGCATGCTTTGGAAGAAGTCCGATTGTTGCGTACCGCTCGAGTCGAAATTGTAGGTATTGTCAACAGTATCGTCGAACGCCTTTTGGCTGTTGAAGAACACCAGCCGCAGGTGAGAAATGGTGGTCCCTTCTCCCAGCGCTAGCGTAGATCCCGAGAAGGAATCAACGTAGTTGTTGCCGTTGGCCAGATCGAAGGCGTCGTTCTCCAGCCCGGTGATGAAGTAGGTCCCCTGGTAGGAGTCGTTCGTGACGCCCGAGGCGGCCCGAATGGCGACGACTATGTCGAATCCGCTGACGCTTCCACCCAGCAGGATGTTGCCGTCTTTCGAGACGTACAAGACTTTCTGACCGCTGAGCAAGGCAGTGCTGGTATTTGCCGCAGTGGGAAACGTGATGGTTCCGCTGCCGTTTGCGGTAATCGAGTAAACCACGTTGGTCAGGTTTTGATCGACGTTTGAACTACCCTGATTGGCCATGGAACCTGTGACCGTCAGGTTTCCGAAGCTGCCCGCTCCGTTCGAGTTCAGATTGAAGTAGCCATCGCGAACTTGCGAGGCGCTGCCTCCGAGAAAATCGATAAACCCCGCGCGAAAGCTGCCCTGGACGGTGCCGTTGGACGCGCCGGACCCTGCCGGTATGGCGACGAAGATGTCGTCGTAAGGCCCCTCCGTGGAGCTGGCGACGATAGCGGCGGGGCCAACCGCACCAACCGCGCCGAATTCCGTATCGTTGCTGTCGATGGGGTTCTGAAGCTGCAAAAGACCGTTGGGCTGCAGGCCGTAGGACCCTTTGTCTACTTTGTACGCCTTTGCGCTGCCGGCTTGGGTGTCCATAATCTGTCCCGAGAAGCTGTAGCTTCCGTTGCCGTCGAAAGTCATGATCCCTATGATGCTGATGGCTCGGCCGACGGCGCTGGTGACTTGATCGAAATTGGTCACCAGAACCTGGCGAACAAAGTAGTCACCCTTGAGGGTCCCGTTCGCGCTGGCATCGAAGTCCTGAGCCGCCAGCGGGATACCGAACAGCAGGAGGGCTAGGCAGCCGAATACGGGGTTGGTAATTCGTCGAGTCATCATCATGGTTCTTGACGCAGCTTTGAAGATAACAGTTTCCGGCGAGTCAGCGGCAAATCGGACCCGCGGCCGGGAGTTCCTCAACTTACGGACGCCAATTCGTAGAGATATTCGACGTGCGACCGCGCCGCGCCGTCAATGCCTTCGATTTTGGGATTGCTGGATTCGATCACGTAATATTCGTTCGGTGCGTGCGCCCCGCTTCCGTGGCCCAGTCCGAAGTGGCCGGCGGCCAGGTGCAGGGGATCGCCGGTGAAGACGTAGCCAGGCCACGATCCAGCATTGCGCGGCCAGATGATCGGATCGATGCCCGCTCGCCGATACACCGCGATCTCGGCGCGGATCAGCGCGGAATCAGCGGGCGTGCTGGTGGGATCGTAGCCACCGGTCATATTGACCTCGATGTCGGCGAATCCGCGCTTGGCGAGATGCGCCTTCAATGCCGCGAGCGCGCCGGCCGCAGTCATGTCGGGAACCAGGCGCAGATCGAGCTTGGCGGTGGCCTGGTGCGGCAGGATGGTCTTGCCGCCGGGTCCTGTGTAGCCGCCCACCAGTCCCTCGATGTTGACGGTGGGCCTGGAGACCAGCAATTCGAGAGCTTCCACCCAGTCGACGTTGTGGACCCAATGTTCGACGCCGAGCTGCCTCTTGGCGACGTCTTCGCTCTGGCGTCGCGCGGCTTCGCGGATCATGGCCTTTTCAGCGGAAGAGACCGGACGTAGTTTGTCAGTGAAGCCGTCGATGGCTGGCGTGTGACCGTCGGCGGCGACGAGAGTGTTAAGCGCCTGCACCAGGTGCCAGGCCGGGCTGTCGACGCGCGCTTCGTTGCTCGAATGGATGTCCAGTTTCGGTCCGCGCTTCCAGCGGTCGCCGCTCGATACCAGCTCAACTTCGATGATGCCCTTGGCGCCCAGCGACGTGATCACGGTGCCGTCCAGCCCCTGGCTGGCGTTCGGCATGAAAATGCCCGAGCATTTGCGCAGCGCGGCCAGAACTTCAGGCCGGTGAACGATCTGCGGAAAATGCGGGGAGCCGATTTCTTCTTCACCTTCCGCCACGAACACCAGGTTGACCGGCAGCTTGCGGCCTGCGCCGTGGAAGGCATGCAGAGCCGCGAGAAACGCCGCCTGCGGTCCCTTGGTGTTCACCGCGCCGCGGCCGATCAGCACCTTGCCGAGGCCGGGCTTGTCCACCAGTGCCGCGTCCCAAGGCGGCGAAGACCACTCGGATGGATCCACCTGCTTGACGTCGTACATGAAGTAGAGACCGACAGTCCGAGCGGCGCCCGAGTCGAGCGTGGCGAAGACACCGGGATGCCCATCAGTAGAAATTTTCTCGGCACGATCGAATCCGGCATCGCGGACCAGGCGCAGCATGAGGTCGCAGCCCTCGGTCATGCCGCGATTTTCGGCGGCGATGGTCGGCTGATGGATCCAATCCTGAAGCCGCCGCACGGCTTCATCGTGACGTTTGGCGATCTCGGCGAAGATCGGCTTGAGATCCGCGGTCTCGGCGGCACGCGATTTTCGAGTCGAAGCGAGCGCGGCCGCGCCGGCTATGGTGCCGTGAAGAAACTTGCGGCGGTCGATTGCGCTGTGGCTTGAGTCCATGGGGCCTCCCTGGTGGTGACCTTCGCATTTTACTCCGGCGCACGAGTGCCTATTCAAACCTTGCCTCCTGCCGATCAGTTAGGCGTGCTAAGGACCACGTTTTTGTCCTTGACGGGTTTGGCGCTGACGGCCGATCGTGCAATGGAAGCCCTGCTCGGCGCTCGACCTGAGTGGCGAAAAGGTTCTGCTTGCGCGAGGGCATGCCGTTCGTGGATGCGCGTATCAACGGACACGGGCCGTTTCGAATGCTGCTCGATACCGGCTCACAGGCGTGCATGCTGACACCGGAGGCGGCGCGAAACGCTGCGTTGGTGTTCGACCACCGCTCCATCCTGGCCACAATATCTGGCGACAAGATTATTCCCGGGGATTCGCATGTCCGCGTTCAGGTAGGCGAGACGGTGCGAAAACGACATTGAAGTGATCGTCACCGATCTACCGGCGGTCCGCGCGCTGGACCGGAAAGCCATGGGCGTCGTGGGGCGCAATTTCCTGGCGCGGTCGGCGTACTTGATCGATTACGGGCGAAAGAAACTGTGGCTCGGCGCCGACGCGGTCGCACAAGCAAATCGGTTGCCGCTCGCGGTCAAGGCGCTGGAATCGGATGGCCGCACTGTTTTACCAGTGATGCTCGAGCCTGGCGGAAAGGCCTGGCGCCTTACCTTGGACAGCGGCGCCAGTCATTTAGTCGTAGAGTGCGACCAGGCTTGTCCGGCGATCCACGAAGTGCGAAACGACAAGCGACTGATCACGTTTTTGGGGGAGCGGCCGGTTGTGTACGGCAAGCTGCGGCACGTCGAGGTCGGCGGCTCGGCCATGCCACCAGTGGAAGCAGTGCTTGTGGATACTGCGAAGACAGATTCGGGCGACGAAGGAGTGCTTCCGGCCAAGTGGTTCTCGGCGGTATACGTGAAGGACAAGCTGGTGAAATTCGCCTTCGCGCGTTAGGACCTAGGCCCGCCTGAACTCGCGCTCGAACACGCTCTTGAGCGCTGCGCTCTTGCGTTTTGCGACGCTCGCTTCGACTCTCGAGCGCACTGTTTCATCCCGGCCATAGATGGCCACCGCGGCCACGGCATCCGCGGCAGGTCGTTCGCTGTCCTGGTCCACGCGTTCGTACAGAAACTCGAACGCTTCGTCCAACCGCAACATCGCCATAGCGAGCAGCAGCATGCGCTTCCGTTCGGCGCGCGGCGCTTCTTCCCAAACCTTGCGCAAAACGGGAAACGCGGCAGCAAGGTGCGATTCACCCAGCGCGAAGGCGGCAGCCTCGGCGATTTCGTCCGATCCGCGGCGTGCGAAATCAGCCACAAACTCAATTGACGGCGCGGGCGCCAAGCGCAGCAACCCCGCCAAACATTCGGCCGTCACTTCGAGATTGTTGTCGCCGATGAGCGCCTTCAGGCGCAGCAGCAGGACGCCTTCCTGCGAACCGGAATCCGCGATCGCCCGCACCGCGCCGGCCCTGGCCGCCGTCTCTTTGTCCACCAGCAGCGTCACGCATTCCTGCAAGGCGTCGGGATGCGCCATACGCGCCAAGCCCTGCGCCGAGAGTCCGCGCAGCTCGGCGGCAGCGTCCACCGGCGGGCCGAAACTCCCTTCCATCTGAACGTGCTTCAAGCCGGCGAAATAAACCCGGGCAGCGGGCTGATCGAGCGTGATCAGAGCCCTGGCAATCGCAGTCAGCGCCGTACATCCGGGATCGCGCTTCGCAGGATCGTTCATCAAGTCCAGGAAGGACTCCGTGAGATCGTGCGCCGCCGCGATGGCCTCGAGCCGCTCGGCTGTGCTCGCTGCCGCCGCGATCACGTGATTGCTTTTGTGCCGCAGGAACGGCGCAAGATCCCGTTTCAAATCATATTGTTCGGGCGCATCGCGGATGGCTTTGATGGTCCGCAGGGCGTCCTCGGTCGGACGGGTCTTGGCCACTCAGTCATTATGGCGCAAAATCAACAACTTACGAGACCATCAGGGGCGCGCTGCGGGGCCTGAACTCGGCCTGCACAGATAGCGCCGCAAGAACGTCATTAGTTATGTGACCCGTTTTGCGCTCTGGGTGTCCCTCGCCGTGCCGTTTGTCTTTGTGCCGCTGCAGGCGGCCGACATCGATCTGAAGGCGCTACTCAAGGGCGTCGAGCAACGCTACAACCGGACCAAAACTCTGAAAGTGCAGTTCACCGAGTCGTACAGCGTGCAGGGACGGCCGCGGAAGAGCGAATCGGGGGATCTGACGTTGCGCAAGCCCGGCCGCATGCGCTGGAACTACACGCAGCCGGCGGGTAAGCTGTTCCTTTCCGACGGCAAAGACGTTTACCTGTACACGCCGGACGCGAATCGCGTCGAGAAGACCAAGCTCAAGGCCAGCGAGGACATGCGCGCGCCGCTGGCATTCCTGCTGGGCAAGCTGGATTTTTCGAAAGAGTTTCGCGACTTCGACGTGACACCGTCGGGCGCGAATTTTCTGATCGCGGCCCGGGCCAAGAACGACTCGCTGCCTTACGAAAAAATCGAGATGCTGGTGACGCCGGACTACCAGATCCAGCGGCTGGTGGTGAACGGACAGGACCAGTCGATTCTCACCTTCCGCTTCGAAGGCGAGAAGTTGAACCTTGCCGTCGATGACGCGCTCTTCAAGTTCCAGATGCCGGCCGGGGCGACGCTGGTGTCCGAAGGAGGCGACTAAGTGGCGGAGTTCGTCCTCAAGTACGCCGACCCGCGCGGCGAAGTCCACCAGCAGATAGCCGAGGCGGCGACCGAGCGAGACCTGCGCGAGCGTTACTCGTCACAGGGTTTCCTGATCTATTCCATCAAGCCGCGCGGCATCGCGGGCGTCTCGGTGGGCGGCGGACGCAAGAAGATCAATCTCGAGAAATTCCTGATCTTCAATCAGCAGTTCGTCACGCTGATTCGCGCGGGGCTGCCGATCCTCAAGGCGCTGGATCTTCTTTCCGAACGCCTGACGGATGCGAAGCTGGCGCCGCACATCAAGGCGGTCCGCGAAGAGGTGAGGAACGGCGCGCTGCTGTCGGAAGCGTTCCAGAGCCAGGGCGTGTTTCCGCCGATCTACGTCACCAGCGTACTGGCCGGCGAAAAAAGCGGCGCGCTGGCCGAAGTGCTGGACCGCTTCATTACGTATCAGAAGCTGGCGCTGGCTGTGCGCAAAAAGGTGCTGTTGTCGCTGGTGTATCCGGCGCTGCTGATCGTGCTGGTGATCGGCCTGATGGTGTTTCTGATCACCTTCGTGGTGCCCAGATTCGCCGACCTTTATCACAGCATGTCGGCGCAATTGCCCACCGCGACGCAGATCCTGATCGCGGTTGGAACCACGGCGCGAGGCTACATCCTGTTCGCGGCGATCGGCTTGGCCGCGGCGGCGGTCGCGTTCCGCTTCTGGGCGAAAACCGAAAAGGGCGAGGAACTGGTGGACCGCTGGAAGATCGGTACACCGGTACTGGGCGAAATCTGGATCAAGTATCAAGTGGCGCAGTTCGCGCGCGTGCTGAGCACCTTGCTGATCGGCGGCATCCCGCTGCTGCATGCCATCGAAACCACGGCCAGTTCGCTCGGAACGCGGCTGCTGAAGACCACTCTCATGCAGGCCAGCAAAATGGTGAAGGAAGGCCAATCGCTGTCCTCGTCGCTGGCTCGCACGAAAATTTTCCCGGGCCTTTCCATCGACATGATTGAGGTGGGCGAGTCCACCGGCGCGCTGCCGCAGATGCTGGCCAGCGTGGCTGAATTCTACGAAGACGACGTGAACACGCGCATGACGGCGGCGCTGTCGCTGATCGAGCCGGCCATCATGATTTTCATGGGGTTGTTCGTGAGCTTCGTGATGGTGGCGCTGTATCTGCCGATCTTCTCCCTGGCGGACTCTTTGCGATAAGGAACTGAAATGGCGACGATTGAACGAACCCGACCCGCTGACCCGATTGACGAAATGGCCCAGGCCAAGGCGCTGGCGGCGCGCTATCGCTGCGATTTCGTCGACCTGCGCGAGGTCCGCATCGATCACGACCTTTTCCACTCCGTGCCGGTGGACCTGATGTTCCGCTACAATTTCGTGCCCATCCAGTCGCAGAACCGGCACCTGGATATCGCCCTGGCCGATCCGCGCAACCCGGCCGTGATCGACGAGCTGGCGGTACTGCTGCAGAAGAAGCTGCGCGTCAAGGTGGCCACACTGTCGCAGATTTCCGACCTGCTCAAGAAGACCGAGCAGTCGCAGCGCGTGCTGGAAGAAGTGACCGAGGGCTTCACCCTGGACGTGATCGGCGAGGAAGAAAACCAGGACGAGACGCTGTCCATCGACAAGCTGACCGCCGACAACGACATCGCGCCGGTGATCAAGCTGGTGGACACCACCATCTTTAACGCTCTGGAGCGGCGCGCCAGCGACATCCACATCGAGACGCGCGACCAGGAAGTGGCTATCAAGTACCGCATCGACGGCGTGCTGCACTACGCCATGCCGCCCATCGCCAAGGACTGGCACTCCACCATCATTTCGCGCATCAAGGTGATGAGCGAGCTGGACATCGCCGAGCGCCGCATCCCGCAGGACGGCCGTTTCCGCGTGCGCTACAAGACGCGGTTGATCGACTTCCGCGTGTCCATCATGCCGAACATCCACGGCGAGGACGCGGTGCTGCGCGTGCTCGACAAGGAATCCATGAGCGAGAAGTTCGCCAAGCTCTCGCTCGAAGTGGTGGGCTTTTCGGACATCGACCTGATGAAGTTCCGCCGCTACATCAAGGAGCCGTACGGGATGGTGCTGGTGACCGGGCCGACCGGGTCCGGAAAAACCACAACTCTCTACGCCGCGGTTAGCGAGATCAAGAACGACGAAGACAAGATCATTACCATCGAAGATCCTGTCGAGTATCAGATCAAAGGCATCACGCAAATTCCGGTAAACGAGAAGAAGGGCCTGACGTTCGCGCGCGGCCTGCGTTCCATCCTGCGCCACGATCCCGACAAGATCATGGTGGGCGAAATCCGCGACCAGGAAACCGCCCAGATCGCCATCAACGCCGCGCTCACCGGACACCTGGTGTTCACCACCGTGCACGCCAATAACGTGCTGGACGTGCTGGGCCGATTCCTCAACATGGGCGTCGAGCCGTACAACTTCGTTTCCGCGCTGAACTGCATCCTGGCGCAGCGGCTGGTGCGCATCATCTGCTCGTATTGCAAGGCGCCGGTGAAATATCCGGACTCGTACCTGTTCGAGAGCGGACTGAATCCGGAGGAATGGCGCGACCTTACGTTCTACGAGGGCACGGGCTGTTTCGAGTGCGGCGGCACGGGCTTCCGCGGCCGCACCGCCATTCACGAGTTGCTGGACTTGAGCGAGCGCATCCGCCAGATGATTCTCGACAAGCGTCCGGCCACGGAGATCAAACGCGTGGCGCGCGACGAAGGCATGACGTTCCTGCGCGAATCGGCGCTCGAGAAAGTGCGCAACGGCGTGAGCACGCTGAAGGAGATCAACAAGGTGACGTTCATCGAAGGATGACGCCCGCCCACCGCGATGAATCCGCTTTCCAAGCTATTCAACGATCCGCCGCCCACGCACGCTTTCGAGCTGTCGGAAGGCGGCATCGCGTTCGCCGAAGTGGCCGAGCCGCGCAGCGCCAGCTTTGCATCCCTCGAAGCTGGGGCGCTGGTGGCTTCTCCCGTGCACGACAACTTCCAGCAACCCGCCACGGTGCAGGAGCGCATCCGGTCCATCCTGCCCGAGAACGGATATCGCAAGCGCCGCGCCGCGCTGATTCTGCCCGACTACTGCGCGCGCGTGACAGTACTCGACTTCGACTCGTTTCCCGACGCGCCGGAAGAACGTCTGGCCCTGGTGCGGTTCCGCCTGAAGAAGAGCGTGCCGTTCGACGTCGACTCCGCGGTGGTGAGCTTTATCGTGCAGACGTCGCGTCACACGAGCCACGGCAAAGTGGAGGTCCTGGCGGCGATCATCGCGGACGAAATCGTCACGCGCTACGAAGGCCCTTTTCGCGCGCTGGGTTTCCATCCAGGATTTGTTACAACATCGTCTCTGGCGGCGCTGAATCTGATGCAGCCCGACGAAATCAGCATGCTGGTGAAACTCGGCGGACACGTTCTGTCACTGATGGTATTGCAGGGCAGCGCGATCAAACTGTCGCGATCGGTGGAGTTGGACGGCGATAAGGACGATGAGATCGAGGCCTTGCTGCATCCCACCGTGGCGTTTGTCGAAGACGAACTGAAAGCGCGGCCCAAGCGTATCTGGCTCGGCGGATTCGGCTCGCGCACTGGAACGCTGGCCCAGCGCTGGCAGAACGAATTCGCGGCGGCAGTCCAGCCGTTGCAATCGCGCTTCGGCGCCCCGGATGCGCACAACGCGGGACTGCTGGGCTATCTGGAATCGGTGGCGGGGTAAACATGGCGATTCATCCACCCATCAATCTGGCGAGCGAGCCGTTCCAACGCGACCGGCCGGTGCTGGTCAGTCTCGGAACAGTGGCGGTCCTCGCCACTCTGCTGTTGGCTTATCAGGTTACGTCCATCATTTCCGAACGCGGCCAGGCTTCCGACACCCGGCGCAGCATCAATCGGCTGAATGCGCAGTTGCAGACCGTCGGCGCCCAGCAGGCCAAGTTGAACGCCACTCTGCGGCTGCCCGACAACGCGGAAGTCCTGGAGCGCAGTCTGTTCCTGAATACGTTGATCGAGCGCAAGGCCATCAGTTGGACAAAGATTTTCGCGGACCTCGAAAAGGTGATGCCTTACAACGTGCGCCTGGTTTCGGTCCGGCTGCCGGAAGTGGATTCCGACAATGCGGTGCTGCTGGACATGTTCGTCGGAGCCAAAGAAGTGCCGCCGGTGCTGGAATTTCTGAAGCGGCTGGAGGCGTCGCCGCAATTCGGCCCGACCTCGGTGCTGAACTCGGCGCCACCTTCTCAAACCGATCCTTTCTTCCGATATCACGTGAGCGTGCGGTATGCCCAAAAGCTTTAAGATCTGGCCTCCCAACAATCCGCGCGCGCTGCTGCGCCTGGTGGTGGGGCTGCTGCTGGTGGCCAACCTCGTGGCAGGCTACTTCGTCATACGTCCGCTGGGCGGCTCGGCTGAACAACTGCGGCGGCAGGAAACACAACTCACCACCGATCTTCGCCAGCAACAGGGCGTGCTCAATCGCACGCGCGCGCTGGTCAGCAAAATCCAGACCGGGCGCGGAGAAGGCGACCAGTTCATGACCGGCTATTTTCTTCCACGGCGCAGCGCTTACTCGACCGTGATGGCCGATCTCAACAATCTGGCCAGCCAGGCCAAGGTCACACCCAAGGAAAGCGCGTTCGCCATTCAACCGGTGGAAGGCAGCGACACGGTTGACATGATGCAGATTTCCGCCAACTATGAATGCAGTTATCAGGACCTGGTGCGGTTCGTGAACATGCTCGACAAGTCCGACCGGCTGCTGGTGGTGGAAAGCCTGAACGCGACGCCGCAACAGGGCGGCGCTCGACTGAGCGTCATGCTGAAACTGGACACTTTCGTCACCGAGGACGCCGCGGCAAAATGAACTGGAAGCCCACCCAACTCGGAGCCGATCCCAAGAAGATTGGGATTCTGATAGGTCTGCTGCTGGTGGCCGCCTATTTCTACATTTCGGGCCGCCAGTCGGACGCAAGCGTGTCCACGCCGCGAGTTCAAGCGACAGGCGGGTCGCCGGCGGCCGCCGTGCCGGCAGCCGTTGAACGTCCGGCAAATCGCTCCGGACGAAACGGCAGGCTCGACAGCGGCCTGCGCGAGTTCCGGCCATCACTCAAGGTCAAGGTTCTGGACGCGTCCAGCATCGATCCCACGCTCCACTTAGGCCTGCTCGCCAAGCTGCGGGAAGTTCAACCGGAGGTCGGCTCGCGATCGTTGTTCGAGATTGGGTCCCCGCCACCGCCTCCTGCGGAGATCGCGAAGATCAAGGAGCCGGCCAAGATCAAAGTGGCGGCCGCTGGTCCGGTGGAGCCGCCCAAGCCTCCTCCGCCACCGCCAGCGCCCAAGGCTCCTCCAATTCCGCTCAAGTTCTACGGCTTCGTGAATCCGTCGAGGGCCGATAACAAACGCGCTTTCTTTCTGGATGGCGACGACATCATCATCGCGGGCGAAGGCGACACAATCAAGAAGCGCTATCGGGTGATCCGCATCGGCGTGAATTCGGCCGTGATGGAGGATACGCAGTTCAAGAGTAACAACCAGCAGACGCTACCGCTCGAAACGGAGATCGCCGGATGAAACGGCCCGGCCGGCGCCGAAGCCAGTCCGGTTTCGCCCTCCTTCTGGTTTTCTTCATGGCGGCAATGATCGCCATCGGCCTGTACATGGAGATGCCGCGCATCGCGTTCGAATCGCAGCGTGCGCGCGAGCAGTTGACCATCGATCGCGGTGAGCAATACCGGCGTGCCATCCAGCTTTTCTACCGCAAGTTCCGCACCTATCCGCAGAGTCTCGACGATCTGGAAACCACGCGCAATATTCGATTCCTCAGGCGGCGTTATCCGGACCCGTTGACCGGCAAGGAATGGCGGCTGGTGCATGTGGGTCCCGGAGGAGTGCTTACCGATTCGCTGGTGCATCCCGCGCCCGCCAATCCCGCCGACAGCAAGAACAGTGCCAGCGGATCCGGCGCGCAGAACCCGGTCGGCCAAGTCGCGCTCGATCAAAACGGCCAGCCGATCAATCCGGGACTGAACATGGCGCTGCGGCGGCCGAGCGATCGGATCATCGGCGGAGGGCCGGAACAACCGCCCGCCTACGTCGATCCGAATCAACCGTCACAGTATCCGCAGCAACCCGGCCAGCCGGGCGACGGCAATCCGCAGCAGTATCCGGGGCAGACTCCGCAGCCCGGCCAACCGGGTTACCCAGGGCAACCGGGTTATCCTGTTCAGCCCGGCCAGCCTGGTTATCCGGGCACACCGCAGTATCCGGGACAGCCGGGTCAGCCTGGCATTCCGGGACAACCGCCCTATCCAACTCAGCCGGGAACACCGCCGGTGCCGGGCCAGCCGTATTATCCGGGACAGCCCGGCCAACCTGTCCCAGGACAGCCGATTCAATATCCGCCACAGCCCGGTCAGCCAAGTCCGTATCCAGGACAGCCCGTCTATCCGTATCCGGCGCAGCCCGGCGGTTATCCGACACCGCCAGGCGCCGTCCCGCCGGGAGTGCCGGGGCAACCGTCACCGTATCCAACCGGTCAGCCGGCTTATCCGGGACAAGTTCCGCAGAGCGGGACCGGGTTCGCGCCGCAGCCGGTCGATCCGAACTCGCCCGGCCAAACTTCAAATCAAGCCGTGGGCCTGATCCAGCGCTTGCTGACTACGCCGCGGCAGCCACCGTCGGGAATCGGCACGGGCGGATTCACGGGCGGGGCCAGCGGCATCGCCGGAGTCGCCAGCACCGCCGAAGGCCAGGGAATCCACGAGATCAACGAGCGCAGCAAGTACAAAGAGTGGGAATTTATCTACGACATCAAGAACGATAAGACCGCGCTCGGGCTGGTACCGCAACAGCAACTGCAGGGCGTGCCCGGCGCGCCGGGAGTTCCCGGACAACCTGGAGCGCCTGGGATTCCTGGCGTGCCTGGAATACCGGGCAGACCTCAGTTTCCGACCGTTCCCGGCGGGCGTGGGCCGATCAGCCCGTTCCCGCAATTGCCAAATCAGAAGTGAGGCGGACTCGGCGTTTGAATTCCTGCAACAGCGACTACAATAAGAGCGTGGAGAAAGTTGTGCGCGTTTTCGCGAGCCCCGCGGACGCTGATGAAGAAGACGCAAGGTCGGACGCACGGCTAACGCCCGAACAGCGCATTCAAATGGTGATCGAACTCCGGGAGCTCCAGTATCCTGATGCCGCTCAGCAAGGACTTGCTAGAGTTTGTCGCATTACTGAACTCGAACAACGTTGAATACCTCGTCGTTGGGGCATTCGCCGTGGCCTACCACGGCTATCCGCGATTCACGGGCGATCTCGACCTTTTGATTCGTGTGACACCGGAGAACGTAGAGCGGGTGCTTCGGTCCATCTCGCAGTTCGGCTTTGACAGTTTGGGAATTTCTGCCCAAGACTTGCAAACGGCTGGCCGCATTGTCCAGTTCGGCGTGAGGCCGAACCGCGTCGATCTGATCACGTCCATTTCTGGCATCGGCTTTGAAGAAGCGTGGGGCACGCGATCGAATGGGAGTCTGGACGGCATACCAGTACATTTCATTGGAAGAGAAGCATTGATTCGCAACAAGGAGTCGACGGGCCGAGCCAAGGACCTGGGCGACGCAGAAGAATTGCGAAAGCGGCAAAGCTGAATCGGCATCGGATCCTGAGCGGGGGATTCCGTTGATTGATGTCACCACCGGTCAGCGAGTCCCATAGTGCATCGAGATTTCGTCCATGCCATTGCGGTGCTCCTACTGCACCCAAGTACGCGTTGTAGAAGTCGTCGGCGGACTGCCACCCGCGGCCATCTAGATGAATCTCGTCCACACGCCAATCATCGCGTACAACGATGCTGGCGTTGTTCTTATAGGGAGGATTCTGTGCTTGCTATGAATTGTTGGGAGAATTGTCCTTCCTTTTAAACTGCGATTCGATCAACTCGAGCAGCGCGTCTTCTTCTTCGATCTCGACCCCGATCTTCAGCCAGAACAGCTCCACCGAGTCGTCGAGCAGCAGCTCCATGGACCGCTCCGGCAGGTTCATGGCGTCCTTCTCGGTGCATAGCAGCACGTTCGCGCCGTGCTGGCGGGCCTGCGCCGCGAGCCCATGCAGCTCGCTCCAGTTGTAGCGATGATGGTCGCCGAACGACCAGGTGAACACCGGCGAGATCCGCAGCTCGCGCAGAGTCGCCCAGAAGCTGGCCGGATTCGCCAAGCCGCAGAACGCCGCCACCGCTCCTTCGGGAGGATGCGCCAGGCGCGCGGTGCGATGGCTCACCCAGTAGCGCGGCTCGGTGCGGGCGCGGAAGATGGGCGCGTGCGGGTTGCAGGCCCGTACTAGCTTTCGAAGGCCGGCATAGTCGCGTTCAAGAACCGCCCGCATTATCACGAGCGCGCCGGCGCGGGCCAGGGCAGCGGGTGGTTCGCGCAGCTTTCCAAGCGGAAAGACGGCGCTGCCGGCCAGCGGATCCAGCGCGTCCAACAGAACTATGTCCAGATCGCGCGCCAGACGCCGGTGCTGGAAGCCGTCGTCCAACAGAAAAAGATCCGGCTTGTACTTCTCTTCGAGCAGCCGGCCGGTGGACCATCGATCCGCGCCGATGCCAGCATGCGCGAAACCGGAATGAACGTAGATCTGCGCCTCGTCACCGGTTACACTGGCCGACACTGGTTCGCCGGCTTCGATCACGATGCTGGTCTCGATGGACCGGCGCCGGTATCCGCGCGTGAGGATGGCGGGCTGGTGGCCGCGCTCGCGTAGCCGCTCGGCCAGGTAGTCGACCATCGGGGTCTTGCCCGCGCCACCCATGCTGATCGCGCCGATGCTGATCACCGGCGTATCGAGGTGCCGGACTCGCGCGAGATCCCTGGCCTGCTTCACGGTGGTCCCGGCGATCCAGAGTTTCGACAGCGGCCACAAGATCGGCGCAGCCAAGCCGCGCGGTTTCCCGGTTGGCACCGTGAGGTCTTGGCACTTCAGGATCTCGTCCGCCACCTTGCGCGTTGCGCCGCGATGCCTGGTTGCAAGTTCGATGGCGCGTGCGCCGAGCTGATCGCGCAGATTCACATCGCCGATCAGCAGATCCACCGCGCCGGCCAGCTCGCGAGGACGCCCGATCTCAAGCATCGCCTGGTGCTCATGAAACTCGGCGGCGATGGCGGAGAAATTCTCCAGATGCGGGCCGGAGACGATCGCGCGGCCGCACGAGGCCGGTTCCAGCAGATTGTGCCCGCCGCGGCGCGCCAGGGTTCCGCCCATGAACACGACGTCGGCAAGCGGAAAGACGCTGGCCAGCTCTCCGATCGAATCCAGCAGTATGGCGCAGGGTAGCGCGAGCTCCCGGTCGATGGTGTCGTCGGATCGCCGGATGTAGCGGATGCCCGCGGCGCGCAGCCGTTGCTCGGCGGCATCGAAACGCTCTGGCTTGCGAGGAACCAGGATCAGCAGCAGGCCGGGATGACTGCGCGCCAGTTCGCCGAAGGCATCGATCACCGCCTGGTCCTCGTTGACGTCTCCGGCGTCGGCCGCGGGCATGGTGCTGGCCGCGATCCAGACCGTGCTGGGCCGCAGGCGATCGAGAAGATCACGGATCAGCTTGGGGGGCTGGCCGCGCACGGGCGCCGCGTCATACTTGAGGTTTCCCAATTCTTCGACGCGCTCCGGATGGGCGCCGATCTGGATGTACCGCCGGGCGTCCTGCTCGCTTTGTACGAAGATCGCGTCCGGCCGCTGTAGCGCGTAGCGAAAAAAGAAGCGCCAACGCCGGTAGCTCGGGAACGCGCGATCGGAAATGCGGCCGTTGGCGATGACCAGCGCGCATCCGGCGTGCTTTGCTTCTCGATACAGCAGCGGCCAGATCTCTGTCTCCATGACTACGACGACGGCCGGACGGATGCGCCGCAGCCAGCGCCGGACCGCGAAGGCGTAGTCGATGGGCGCGTAGAAGATGCCGTCCGCCAGTTGCGCCAGCTTCTCTTCGGCAAGGGCGCGACCGGCCAGCGTTCCCACGGAAACATACAGCGGAATCGACGGGCTGCGCGAGCGCAATTCCTGAAGCAAGCCGGCGGCTGACATGACCTCGCCGACCGAAACCGCATGCAACCAGATGGCGCCCGGCGGCGTCGCCCAAAAGGAGCCCGGGCCATGGCCCAGCCGTTCGAAGAATCGGTGCAGATAGCGCGGGTCGCGCGCCACGCGATAAAGGAAATAGACTAGAAGCAGCGGGAACGCGGCAACGCGCAACGCCCAGTAAAGGATCCGAATGAAAGCGTTTTGGATTTTAGTCGACTCTCTTCATGGCCTCGGCATCGCTGTTTGCCGACAAAAAGAGTGACACGAAGTTTTCGCCGGGACCGGCATCGTCCTACAAGGCCAAACAGACCAACGACAAGGTGACCGTCGCGGCGACGGCCTACGATACCGAAGAGCTGGCTCACACGGCATTTGGGAAATTGGACCCGAATCAGTACGGCGTGTTGCCCGTTCTGGTCATCATTCAGAATGACACGGACCAAGCGCTGAAGTTAGACCACCTGGAGGTGGACTACACGGGCGTCGACGGGCGGCATGTCGAGGCGACTCCGGCGGCGGACGTGCAGACTCTGGGAGGCGTGGATCGTCCGAAGATTACCGGCAGTCGTTACCCGATCCCGTTGCCGCGCAAGTCAGCCAAGAGTCCGCTGAACGTCTGGGAGATCGAGGGCCGCAGCTTCGCGGTCAAGATGCTCCCGCCGCACGAATCCGCGAGCGGGTTTTTCTATTTTCAGGCCGATCATCGGCCCGGCGCGAAGTTCTTCCTGACCGGGATCAAGGACGCGGCGACCGGCAAGGATTTCTTCTTTTTCGAAATCCCGCTGGATTATCACCACTAGCGCAGCTACTTCTTTTCGGCGGCCGGAGCGGCGGCTTCTGCCGGCAGAATCTTCGCGGACCTGATCTTATCCAGATTGGGAAACTTCTTGCTCAGGTACGCATCCCCCTCGGCAGTGATCTGGCCCTGATCGGGAGACTCTCCATATCCGCTGTAGATCTTCTCGACCACGTCCATGCCTTCCACCACCTCGCCGAATGGCGCGAATCCCTGAGAGTCCAGGAAGGCGTTGTCCTTGTAGTTGATGAAAAGCTGCGTGCTGCGCGAGTTCGGCATCCCGGTCTTGGCGTAGGTTATCCTGCCGCGCGAGTTGCTTTGCCTCACCGGATCATCCATGATGTTGGCGTCGCGCCAGGCGCGGTTGACTGTGGGATTGGCGCTCAGCCCGAACTGCACCATGAAGTTCGGGATGACGCGGAAAAATCCGGCGTTGGTGAAGAACCCGTTGCGGACCAGATTGTAAAAGCGGTCCGCGCCGAGCGGCGCCCAATCGCGATGCACCTCGACCACGAAATCGCCTTTCGAAGTGGTGAACTGCGCCTTGAAGGTGGCCGGCGCTTTGGCCTTGAGAGTCGAAGGCTTCAGCAGCGATGGCGCGACCGCGGCGGCCTTCGGCGCGGCCTTTTTCTTGGCCTGCGCATTGGCTGCGGGCGTCTGGACAAACAAACCACTGCAGAGGAGTGATGCGACGATGAGTGACTTCATTTCACGTCGATTATACTGAATGTGTCCTGCCATGCGCACCCTCCGATCCCTGCCTGTTTTGCTGCTGCTGGCGTGGGCCGTCCACGCCGAGGACGTGCGGGTCACGGTGCTCGACACCACCGATCTGCACGGCAACATATTTCCGTACGACTACTACGCGGCGCGCCCGGCCGAGCGCGGCCTGGCGAAGATTGCAACGCTCGTCCAGAATGTTCGGGCCGAGAACCCCAACACCCTGCTGGTCGATTGCGGCGACACCATCCAAGGCACGCCGCTCGAGTTGGTGTACCAGCAATACGTGCGCAACGGGCGTCTGCCATTGAAGCTGGCGTTCAACGGCCCCGCGCTCGATCACGATCCGATGATGCTCGCCATGAACGCGCTCGGCTACGACGCCATGGTGGTGGGTAACCACGAGTTCAATTTCGGATTGAAGAACCTGGAGCAGGCCCGAGCGGATGCGCGATTCCCGTGGCTCTCTGCGAATACTCGCGGCGAACCAGGGGGCACGGGTAAGCCGTTCGCGCCGTATTTTGTGAAGACCGTTGCGGGCGTGAAGATCGGGATCGTCGGCATCACGACGCCGCTGATCCCCGAGTGGGAACCCGCGGAGCACTATCGCGGCTTGAGTTTCGACCCCGCTGTGGAAGCGGCGCGGCGAGCGGTGGCGGAGCTGCGGGCGCGAGAGCATCCCGACGTCGTGATCGTGGCGGCACATTCTGGTCTCGACCGCGATTGGCCCGCCGAGAAAACCGCCAGCGGCAACTCGCGCGAGGACGCGATTTACGAGATCGCGACTCAGGTGCCGGGCATCGACGCGATCCTGTTCGGCCACACACATCGCCAACTGGCCGGCGAGAGCATCGGCGACGTGCTTTTGCTGCAGCCGAAGAACTGGGGATTTTCTCTCGGACGTATGGACTTCGAGTTGTCGCGCGAAGGCCACGGCGCCTGGAAGATCGACTCGAAAACGAGCCGCGTGATTCCAGTGACCGCTGCGGTGGCCGCCGATCCGAAGATCCTGGAGATCGGACGGCCGTACCACGATTTGGCAGAACGCTATCTCAGCACGGTGGTCGCGCAAGCTCCGGTGGCGATGGACACGCGGCTGTCGCGCGTGGAGGACACCGCCTTGATCGACGCCATCCAGCAAGTCCAGTTGTTTTACACCAAGGCCGACGTTTCATTCGCGTCGTCGTTCAACGTGCGCGTATCGGTTCCGCAAGGGCCGGTCGAGGTGCGGCAACTAGCGGCGTTGTATCTTTACGACAACGAGCTGTGGACGCTGGAAGGCAACGGCAAGATGGTGCGGGAGGCGCTCGAGAACGCGGCGCGATTCTTCCAGGCTTGCCCGAGCCAGACTGCTCGCACGGACCGCTTGTCAACCCGCGCGCAATCGGCTACAACTTCGACATGGCGCAAGGCGTGGAATACGAGATCGACCTGACGCAGCCGGCGGGCAACCGCATCCGCAATCTGCGCTGGCACGGCCAGCCGCTTTCCGACACCCAGCCGCTCACGATCGCGGTGAACAATCATCGGGCCGGCGGAACCGACGGCTTCTCAATGTTCCGGGGCGCGAAAATCCTGGCGCGGTCGTCCGAAGAAATTCGCGACCTGCTGATCGACTATTACAGCGATCACAAGCTGCCGGCCAAACCGGACAACAACTGGCACATCGTTCCGGAAGCCGCTCTCAAAACGCTACGCGCGGAAGCGCTGGGCGAGCGAGAGCGCAACCAATAGGTGGAAAATGCAACGGCGCATCCTTTACTACGCGATCGCGGTTATAGCAGTATTCTTGCTTGGATTCGTTCCGATGTGGATGAGGGCGCGCGATCAGAGCACGCAGCGCGAAAAAGCCGAGCACGCGCTCACCCTCACGCGGATCGTCAAGGATCTCGGCTCGGCGACAATCGATGCCCGACGGGGCGAATACGAAGCAGCACGCCAGGAAGCCAGTACGTTCTTCACCGCGGCCCGCTATGAGATCGACGCCGCCAATCGATCCGTGCTCACGCAGCAGCAACGTGACGCATTGGCTCCCCTGCTCAACCAGCGCGACGATCTGATCACGCTGATCGCACGCAGTGATCCTGCTTCGGCCGACCGGCTGGCGAATTTGTACGTCGCAGTGAGAAAAGTGCTCGGCGTTTAGGCGCCGCGCTCAGACCAGAACGGTGAACGCGGTCTCGGTGCGCGTCACCGGGCGATACAGCGTGTCGCGCTCCAACGGCTCGCGGCCGGCTTCGCGAATCAGGCGCAGGAGCTCCGCCCGGCGCAGGCCCTGGCTGGTGGTTGCGCCGGCGTCGTGGTAGATCTTCTCTTCCACTACCGTGCCGTCCAGGTCGTCGGCGCCGAAGCGCTGCGCGATTTGCGCGATCCGCGGCGTCATCATGATCCAGTAGGCCTTGATGTGATCGATGTTATCGAGCATCAGGCGCGACACTGCGATCATTTTCAGATCCAGGAAGCCCGTGGTGGTCGCGATGTGATGCAGCGGCGTGTTGGCGGGATGAAACGCCAGCGGAATGAAGGTCTGAAAGCCGCCGGTATCGTCCTGGAGCGCGCGCAGGTTGATGAGATGGTCGACGCGATCCTCTTCGGTCTCGATGTGGCCGTACAGCATGGTGCAGTTGGATTTCAGCCCTAGCTGGTGCGCCGTGCGCGCCACTTCCAACCACTGGCTGCCGTCGATCTTGTGGTCGCAGATGATGCGGCGCACGCGATCGTGAAAAATTTCGGCGCCGCCGCCGGGCAGCGAATCGACTCCGGCGTCGATCAAGCGCTCCAGCGTCTCGCGAATCGAGATCTTCGTGCGCTGAGCCAGGTACGCGATCTCGACCATGGTGAAGGCCTTCAAATGCACTCCCGGGAAGCGCTCCTTGAGGCCGCGCAGCATCTCGCAATACCAATCGAGCGTCAACTCCGGGTGCAGCCCTCCGACGATGTGAAACTCCGTCACCGCTTCGGTCCAGCCCTCGCCGGCCCGGTGCCAGACTTCGTCGAGCGACCAGGTGTAGGCCTTGGGATCCTTGGCTTTCTTGCCGAACGCGCACAGCTTGCAGCTCGCCACGCACACATCCGTCGGATTGATGTGGCGATTGACGTTAAACCACGTGACGTTGCCGTGTTTGGCTTCGCGAACCAGGTTGGCCAGGTAGCCGACCCCCAGAATGTCCGCGGTTTTGTACAGCGTCACGCCGTCGTCGTAGTCCAGGCGCGCGCCGGCCAGCACTTTTTCCAGAATCGGCTCGAGGCGGCGGTCTTCAAAAGCAGGTTGCATCTCAGCTCAGGCCCGGGCGCCTCAGGAAGTACATGTCGGCGGCCCAAAACAGAAAGAATAGCACGCTGACGTAACCGTTCACGGTGAAGAAGGCGGCGTCGACACGCGACAGGTCGTCGGCTTTCACCAGGCTGTGCTCGTACAGCAGAAGCAGGATGATGGCCGCGATTCCGGCCAGGCTGAGCCAGCCCAGATGGAAGCTCGAAGCCAGCGCCAGCAGGCAGCCGATCATCGTGAGGTGAAAAACACGCGCGATCCATAGCGCGCCGGCGATTCCGAAGCGGCGAGGCAGGCTGAACAGCCCCTGGCCGCGGTCGAATTCGTAGTCCTGGCACGAGTAGATGATGTCGAAGCCGGCCGTCCAGAAGGTTACCGCCGCAGTCAGCCACAGGATCCGCGGATCCAGCGATCCGGTGACTGCGATCCAGGCCGCCGCCGGAGCGATGCCGAGCGAAAATCCCAGAATCAGGTGCGAGAAGGTGGTGAATCGCTTGCTGTACGAATAGAAGAAGACCACGGCCATGGCGATCGGCGCCAGCTTGAAGCACAGCGGATTCAGGGCGCGAGCCGCCAGCAAAAACAGCAGAACCGAGGCCACCACAAATCCCCAGGCGAATCGGGAAGACAATAGTTCCGGCCGGCAGGTGACGCATCCGAGTCCTGGGATTGCGGGCGTCGATGTCGCGGTCCAGGATGCGGTTGAAAGCCATGGCGGCGGATCGCGCCCCCACCATCGCGGCCACAATCCAGGCTAGCTTTCCGGCGAAAACGCGCATGGCCAGGTGGCTGTCGCGAAACGCCAGCAGGGCGCCAGTCAGGGCGAACGGCAGCGCGAACACCGAGTGCTCGAATTTGATCATCTCCAGCGTCAGCCGCAGGCGCTTCCAGAAGCCCATGTTGTCGAAACTCGCTACTATTTTAGTTCATGCGTGTTTTGCGTATATGGAATCGCGAGCGCACGGTTGGACGCTTCGCGGCATCGTTGGCGATCCTCGGGTTCGCTCTTTTGGCCGGCTGTGGAGACAAGCCAAAGATTACCACCGAGTTCGGCATCCGGGACGTAACGCTGCCCCACGGCCAAGTGGTCAAAGCTGAGACCATGATCACCACCGCCGAACTTCGGCGCGGCCTGATGTACCGGACCTCACTGCCATCCAACCATGGGATGCTGTTCGTTCATCCCGCGCCCGGCAACTACGCGTATTGGATGTATCAGACGCTGATCCCGCTGGACATCATCTGGATGGACAACGATCGCAGGATCATCGAGATGGTCCAGAATGCCCAGCCTTGCAAGACGCCGCCGGAGCAATGCACGCAGTATTACTGCGCCAAGCCTGCGCTCTACGTGCTGGAATTGAACGGAGGAATGGCGAAAAAGTACGGCTTGGAGCGCGGCCAGACCATCTCATGGTGACGGCCTGGTGATGGCGGACCGGTGAACGGGCGCCGCTCTGCTACGCTCAAGTTGAGATGGATTCAGATCAGTTGCGCGGCCTGCTCGAAAGCGTGCGCTCGGGCGCAGTGGACGTGGACGCGGCGCTCGAGCGGATGCGGCACCTGCCGTTCGAGGACTTGGGCTACGCGAAGCTGGATCATCATCGCAGCCTGCGCCACGGCCTGACCGAAGTGATTTTCGGGAAGGGCAAGACGCCGGACCAGGTGGCCGGAATCGCCCGGCGGCTGCTTGAAAAATCGCAAAACCTTCTGATCACGCGTGCCGATCGCACGATCGCCGATGCGCTGCGGCCGGATTTCCCGGAGCATCGAATATTTCCCGCTGTCGGGCGCCGCGCGAGTGTGGCGCGACCGGACGATTCGTGGAAAAGGCAAACTCGCGGTGGTGTGCGCCGGCACCAGCGACATTCCGGTGGCCGAGGAAGCACAAGTTACCGCGGAGATCATGGGCAACGAAGTGGAGGCGATTCACGATATCGGCGTGGCTGGAATCCATCGGCTGCTGGCGCACAGCGAAAGGCTGATGGAAGCGCGCGTGATAGTAGTGGCGGCGGGAATGGAAGGAGCGCTGCCGAGCGCCGTGGGAGGGATCGTCTCCGTACCGGTCATCGCCGTTCCGACCAGTGTCGGTTACGGCGCCAGCTTTCACGGCCTGGCTGCGCTCCTGGGTATGTTGAATAGCTGCGCCAGCAACGTGGCGGTTGTCAACATCGACAACGGGTTCGGCGCAGGTTACGTCGCGAGTTTGATCAATCGCTTGTAACCGTGCTGTGACCTATGCGACCGCGGCGCTGATCCGTGCACCGGACTCTTCCGCGTAGACGTAAAAACCGAACATCGGCACCGCTTCACCCCGGCTCCAGCGGCTCATCTTCCAATTCACTCTCAAGAATCTGACTTCGGGTTGCGCAGCCAGATTCAGCAGAATGGAATAGATGCCGCAATAGAACTTCGGCGGAAACGTCGCCAGGGGCCGCAGGCCCCATTTTTCACCATCGGAAGAGCCCAGGATCGACACTTCCAGACTCTCCTGTTCGATGATGCGTGTGATGCCGAGGGTGAGAACCAGCAGTTTCCCTCGTTTGGATCCGAGATCAATCTCCGGTCCAGTGCCTTCGGCTCGAGCGATGCTCTCAGGCAACAGTAAAGTTGGCAACATATTTTCCTCCGTCCGGGGAACATTGCCGGAACTTCTCTTTTGCTACCTGGCAGGTTATCCTACAGGTTTTGACTACAGGTGACGTAGGCGGTTGCCCGCCTCCTCCAGCGTCTCACAATTCCTGCCAAAAAAAAAGCGAAATAATGTTGCATCTAGGTTTAGGATTGAAAAAAATTTCTACTAACCCCATCAGTTATGCTTGCTAACGATGCGCCTGACGCTGTCGTGTTGTACTCCGGCATGTCGCTATCGAAGGGTAAGACGTCGCCCTCGGGGAGGATGTATCAAAAATTTTCGTCGCTGGAATTCTTGTGGCGCAAAAACTTTTCCATCTGGATTGGTGATCGCGGCTGATCGCTGGCCTTAGCGAGCCGGCGGAGCCTGCGGAGGAACATAGTACAGCAGGATCGACTTGCCGACACGCTCGGCCGGCTTGAACAGATCCGGCCAGGTCTCTGCGCCCGGCTCATTCATCTGCAGTCCCATGCGATAGAGTTTCCACTGGCTCATCTGAACGGCGTTCCAGCCCGGCGCGGGCGTATCGACGGCGCTGCGTTGATAAGGCGGGAGCCCCAGCGCAGAAAGGCTGATCGTGATGGTGGGCGTGAAAGTAACCGACGGCGCGTCGAGTTCCTGCAGCCGGCGGCCCAGCCGCTTGATGTCCTGTCCCCAATCCAGATCGGAATCCACGACGATGTTCTCCGGATGGTCGCCCGCGAGCGCGTTGAAGTAGGGCAGGTAGTCGGGATGAGCCGCCACGGATGTGCCGCACAGCCACAGCAGTCGCAAGCCCCAGTGTCCAAGCTCGCCCAGCGCTGCGCCGATGCCTTCGCCGCTAACCACATTGCGCCCGCTGCTGCGATCACCGCCAAGAACGGAAACATCGGCAGGATGTGACGCAGTCCGATGTTGATGTGAGCCACCATCGCGACCGCGAGAATTCCAACCGAGATGGCAATTGCGATTCCAAACGGCCAGCCGTTCGCCTGGCGGGCCGGGTCGCTTCCAGAGTCCCAGTAGCCATCAATCCCAGCATGGCGAGGGGAAGTTTGACGGCCAGCAGGATGGGAAAGAATTGCCACCAGCCATCCATCCGCAATTCACCCATCAAATACGACAGATGTCCGCCGGTATTGTGTTCGCTGACCTCCTGGATTCCGGAAAACAGTTCCGGGAAGGGCACCGGGAACGGCATCCAATCAGTCTTGCCGAATGAGAAACGGTAACCTGCCCAGATCACCAGGAAAGCCAGGACCGCCGACAGTGCGACCCAGGGCAGGCGGCGCAACACGTCTCGCAAAAACTGGCCGGGCGCGGGCCGCGTTTTGAAGAGCCCACCAGGCCAGCGCCAGCCCAAGACCTGCTGGGTAGAAAACCAGCGCCGAGAACTTCGAAATGACCATCAGGCCGAGGGCCACACCGAACCAAACCGCCGTCTTGAGGCGTGGTTCCTCGACCAGCCGGAGGGTGGCGTACATCGCCGCGGCCATGCAGGCCGTCACTCCCATGTCGGTGGTTGACAGCCCGGCATGCGCAAGCACTGTCGGAATCATTGTGAATACCAGGACCGACACCACTGCTCCGCTCACCCCGAGTAACCTGCGGCCCCACAGAAATACCATCCAGGACGCCAGCCAGAAAAAAGGAAGATTCCCGGCGCGCGACAAGCGCCAGCCGGTAGTCGTATTCGCCGGCGCCGCCTCCGTACAGGATGGTGTTGCCCTTCAATCGTCATGTCGCCTTGGCGGTTGCCGTGGATTCCGGCAAGGTATGGGATGATCGCCACCATGACGCGCGTGAGCGGAGGGTGCTGCGCCTCGTAGTTGTAGATGCCTTGGTCCAGCCACTGCATTCCGCAGGCGATGTGCGCCGGCTCGTCGGAGGTGTGATTGAAGACAGTGTATGTAAGTGCGATGCGGACCGAGCCGATCAAGATCAGACCCACGACCAGAAGCAAAGCTCGCCGCTGCAGGAAATCTTCTATCCGGGCAAGAATCGGCGGAGGCGATTCGATCTTGACCTCACGCGGTTCGGGCGTTCGCTCCGGGGGACGCGGCTTTTTCTTCCGGACCGTAGGCATCCAATCCTAATGATAGAAGAGCGGCGGGCTGGACGAGAGCTGGGCCGGCCTATCCACGCCGCCTGCCTATTGACTCCCGAACCGATTCCAGGGTTCATACTATGGTGGACGTGTCGTCGAAACCATTTCTAAGATCGGGCGAGGTAGCGAGCCTGTCCGGCGTGAGCGCGGATACGTTGCGTCACTACGAACGCATGAAACTGTTACCTGCGCCGCGACGTTCGTCGGGAAACTACCGCATGTATCCCTCGGAGACGGTCGAACGTGTTCAGGTGATCCGGCGGGCATTGGCCGTGGGATTCTCGCTGAACGAGATCGCACAGATCCACAAGGTTCGCGAATCGGGCGGCGCTCCTTGCCGGGACGTGAAGCGGCTACTTTCTGAGAAGCTCGACCGGCTCGACTCCCAGATCACAGACCTGATAGCACTGCGGGACCACCTCCGGTCTGTTTTGCAGCATTGGAATCAGCGCCTGGAGGAAACGCCGAATGGGAAACCGGCGAGGTTACTCGAGACCCTGGCGCCGGTACCGCGCCGCCCGGTCCCCACACTGAAAGGAAAACGACAATGACAAAACTTCAACTCGCGCTCGCGATGCTGTTCACTGTCGCGCCGGCAGCCGCGCAACCGGCGAAAGGCGATCAGCACAAGGCCGTCAACACCCGGGGCGACCACGCCATGGGCTTCTCGCATGACAAAACAGCGCACCACTTCCTGCTTTCCAAAGACGGCGGCTCGATTGAGGTGGCAGTCAACGACGTCAAAGACGAAACCAGCCGCGATGCGATCCGCGGACACCTGGCGCATATCGCCAAGCTGTTTGCGGCTGGAGATTTCGACGTCCCGATGTTTATCCACGACCAGGTTCCGCCGGGCGTTCCCGCGATGAAGCGCCTGAAAGGCGAGATTCGTTACACGTACGAGCGGACCGATCAGGGCGGCCGAGTCAAGATTACGAGCCGCAACTCGGAAGCTATACGCGCGGTGCACGATTTCTTGCGGTTTCAGATCACTGACCACCAGACCGGCGATCCGCTCGAACTGACAACCTTTCGCTGATTCATCGCCAGTGCGGACGCCTGCCGTACGTGAGAGAAGTTCCCGCAGCGCGGCACTACACCGTTATCCCGAGAGGGTACATTGGTGTTACGAATCACGCTTTTCATCGCGCTTGCCCTGTCGTCCGCCGCCGCCCAGACTCCTGACCCTGCGTACGGGCCCCTCGACCCAGGCCTACGATGCGCTTCGCGAGAAGAATTACGACCAGGCCGTAGCAGGATTCGAGCAAGCCATCGCGCTCGCTCCGGAACGCGCTTCGATCCACAAGGATCTGGCGTACACGCTGCTCAAAATCGGCGAAAACGAAGCCGCGCGCGATCACTTCGCAGAGGCGATGCGGCTGGATCCGGCGGACCAGCACGTCGCGCTCGAATACGCGTTCCTGTGCTACGAGACCAAGCAGCAGGCGGTGGCGCGGCGGATCTTCGACCGCATTCGCAAGACGGGCGACGCAACCGCCGAACAGGCCTTCGAGAATATCGACCGGCCGTTGCGCGAAGGCATCGAACGCTGGAAGAAAGCTCTCGAGATGTCGCCCGACAACTTCAGCGCGCACCAGGAACTGGCTACGCTGGCCGAGCAGCGCGACGAACTCGAGCTGGCGGCAGAACACTACGAGAAAGCCTGGCGGCTCAAGCCCGGCGAGCGTTCGCTGATGCTCGACCTCGGCCGCGTCTGGAAAGCGCTGGGACGAGTGGAGCAGGCCAATTCGATGTTGCTGGCGGCTTCGCGCGGCGGCCAGCCGCGAGTCGCCGAGCAGGCTCGCGAACTGTTGCCCACGCGCTATCCGTACGTGTACGAATTCGAGCAGGCGCTGGCCGTGGATCCGAAAAATTTCGAGCTGCGCCGCGAATTCTCCTATCTGCTGCTCGAGATGGGCGCAAGGACGAGGCCGAAAGACAGTTCCAGATCCTCAACCAGATGGCGCCCGGCGACCTGCTCTCGACGGCCCAACTCGGATTCCTGCGGTTGAACCGGAAAGACTACGCCGGCGCGCAGCCCTTGCTCGATCGCGTACTGAAGGGCGACGACGAGGAACTGGCCGATCGCGTTCGCGTCGCACTCAAGATGCCGCAAACCCTGCGGCGCAATGGCTCGTCGGCGCAGCGCACGTCCGAAGAGGCCAAGGACATCGCCGACAAGAGCATGCAGGCCGGCTATCTCGAACGACGCGCTCAAGTACCTGACCATCGCGCATGAAAACGATCCGGTGGATTTCGACGTGATGCTCAAGATGGGCTGGGTTTACAACATCCTCAAGGACGATCGCGAGGCGGTGAAATGGTTCAACCTGGCGAGCAAGAGTCCGGACGGGGCCATCGCCAAGGAAGCCGGCCAGGCTTCGCGCAACCTGGTGCCAGGCTTTGCGCGCGTTCGGACCACGGTGTGGGTGAATCCGTTTTACTCGACGCGCTGGCACGACACGTTTGGGTACGGCCAGGTGAAGACGGCGATGAAGCTCGGCAGCCTTCCGATCCGGCCATACATTTCGATGCGGTTCGTCGGCGACGCGCGCGGAACCACCGGCGCAACGCTGAGCAATCCAACGCCGCAGTATCTTTCCGAAAGCTCGTTCATTTTCGGCGCGGGAATCGCGACGTTCCCTGGCGCGGCATCACGGCCTGGTTCGAAGCCGGCGAGGCGATGAAGTATCTGACCGATCGCAAGGACGTCGGCGCCATGATTCCCGACTATCGCGGCGGCATCGCGTTCGGCAAAGGCTTCGGTCACTCTGATGGGCGGGAGCAAGGGGCTGTTCTTTGAGACCAACGAGGACGCTGTTTTCGTCAGCCGTTTCCAGAACGATTTGCTGTTCTATTCGCAGAACCGCGCCGGCTATACTTTCCCGCGGCCCGAGTCCGACGGGTTCCAGGCGCAGGTTCTGTGGAACTTCAACGCCACCACCGACCGGCTGCATCAATACTGGGCCAACACTGTCGAATCGGGCCCAGGCGTGCGATTCCGCTTGCCGGGAATGCCGAAGTCAATGCTGTTCTCGGTGAGCTATCTGCGCGGCGTTTACACGGAGAATCAAGACAACCCGCGCCGGCCAAACTTTTTCGACCTGCGAGCAGGATTCTGGTATGCGTTCACGCGTTAAGCTAGCTTCTCTTATTCTTACTGTGGCGGCATCGCTTCCGGCGGCGACGCTTCACCTATCATCTTGCCGGTGATGATCCGGGGCCGTGGCCGCAGATCCTGTCCTCCATCGGACTCACGCCCGCGGCGGGCGGCCCATCGAATCTCTTCATCGTCCGAACTGTGGCGCCGGGCTCGATCCCGCAATGGATCCAGCGCATCGAGCAAGGCGGCATCGTCGTGCTCGAAGGCGACAACGAGCTGGCGGCGGCGCTCGGGTTCAAGCCCACCAGCAAGCGCGTGGTGATCCGCAGCATCGTGGATCGGCGCGCGCCCAAGCTGCCGATCGTTTGGGAAACCGCGGCCGACACACCGGTGTTCGAAGTTCCGAAGGACGCGCAGATCTTCGCCCAGCGAACGCTGGGAGGGCGCGCCTGTGATGGCCGGCGTCCGCAGGGGTTCGGGCGCGGCGTTGTGGATCGCAACCGCGCCCGGCAAGGAAGGCTACGAGCGCTATCCATACCTGTTGCAGGCCCTGAGCGATCTGGGCGCGAAGCCGCCGTTTCGCAGTCAACGGCTATGGGCGTTCTTCGACAGCGCCTATCGTTCGCGCGTCGACCTGGATTATTTCGCGGCCCGCTGGCGCGCCGCCGGAATCGGCGCGCTGCATGTGGCGGGCTGGCACTATTGGGAATCGAATCCGGAGAACGATGCGTATCTGCGCCGCCTGATTGAAGCGTGCCATCGCCAGGCCATCCTGGTTTACGTGTGGCTCGAGCTGCCGCACGTCAGCGAGAAATTCTGGGCCGATCATCCGGAGTGGCGCGAGAAAACGGCGCTGCTACAGGACGCCCAACTCGACTGGCGCAAGCTCATGAACCTGACCAATCGCGACTGCTTCGCGGCGGTCGCGAAAGGCGTCAAGGACCTGATCCAGCGTTTCGATTGGGACGGCGTGAACCTGGCGGAACTGTATTTTGAATCGCTCGAAGGCGCCGCAAACCCGGCCCGCTTTACTCCCATGAACAGCGACGTGCGCGAGGAGTTTCGCCGCGCGCAAGGGTTCGATCCGATCGAGCTGTTCCAATCGGGAAAGCCGGACGCGGCGCGGCTGTCCGCCTTTCTCGATTTTCGCGCCGGACCTCGCGCGCCGCCAGCAGGAGGAATGGATCGGCCAGATCGAATCCATCCGAGCTTCCAAGCCCGATCTGGATTTTGTGCTGACGCACGTGGACGATCGCTTCGACCAGCGCATGCGCGAGCTGATCGGCGCCGACGCCGCGCGCGTTCTGCCGCTGCTCGACCAGCACGACTTCACTTTTCTGATCGAAGATCCGGCCACCATCTGGAACCTCGGACCGCAGCGCTATCCGAAGATCGCGCAAGCAATACGCGCCGCTCACCGAGCACACCGGCAAGCTGGCCATCGACATCAACATCGTCGAGCGCTACCAGGACGTCTATCCCACCAAGCAGCAGACCGGCACGGAACTGTTCCAGCTCGTGCACCTGGCGGCCAAGTCGTTTCCGCGTGTGGCGCTGTATTTCGAGAACTCGATTCTCACGCCGGATCTTCCGCTGCTTGCCTCGGCTGCGGCCAGCGTCGACAGGATCGAGCAGAACGGCACGCGATTGACAGTCGATTCGCGCGATGGCGTCGGAATTCCGTGGCAAGGTCCGGCGCTGGTAAACGGACGGCCATGGCCGGTGCGCAGCGACGATACGCTGTGGCTTCCTGCAGGATCAGCCGTAGTGGAACCGGCGCAGAAGGAAACCGCGCTGCGGATCTTGGATTTCAACGGCAATCTTCGCACAGCCAACTCGTCAGGAAGCGCCCTCGAGTTTTCCTATCAAAGCAACGCACGAGCGCTGGCGTTGGTGAATGCGCGGCCATCGAGCGTCGAGATCGACGGCGCTGCATCGCAGCCAACCATCCGCGGCAGTGGGATCGAACTATCCTGCTAGTCCTCCCGCGCGGGCAGCACATCGTCCGGCTCGAGACCGCTCGATCAGGGCTGCTGGGGCAAGGCGACGGGAAGTGACGATGTCCGCGCAACTCTGCCTGTTTGCGCTTCCGTAATCGACACGCGGTTCGCTTCGAGGATCGTGCCCAGCGTCTGGTCGAACGAGATGCGCGCATCGTTGTAGCTGACCAGGGCCGAGATCTCCGACGATTGCGCGGTTGTCAAGTCCCGCTGCTGTTGAATCACGTTATAGGGAACGGACGCGCCCAGGCTGTATTTCTTCTGTTCGGCGGCAAGCAATTGATCCGCCAGCTCCCGATTCTTCACGGCGGCGTCATAGCGAGCGCGGGCCTGCTGCAACGCTACCATCGAGTTCGCGACGTCCACAGTCACCTGGTTGATGTCCTTCTGCGTACTGAGCTGCCGCTGGCGCAACTGAAGCTGATCGATCCCGTAATCTGCTTGCGCCAGCCGATTGCCTAGCTGAATGGAGAAGAAGGCGCCAATCCGCTCGGTGGGGAAATTCCGGCGGAAGATCTCGCCGAGGGCTGTCCCGGTTCCTCCGACGAAGTATGGATCGGGTCTTTGGACGCCCCGCGATGTGATCACGGTGTGCGGCTGTTCCGGCCAAGCCCGCGTCTGCTCACGCCGCCGAATACCTGGGACGAAGGCAGGATTCCGTTCTTCGTTCCCAGCGCCGAAACTTCCGCGGTGCGCAGGCCCGCCTGTTCCGCCGCGAGGTCGCTCCGGTTGGCGAGCGCCCGCTGAACCAGTTCCTGAAGCGGCGGTAAATCGTCGCGGTCAGGTATTACAATGCTGTCGAGCGGCACGATGCGAGCGTTCTTCAACGCGGGCTCCGCCACTCCCGGTCCGGCTGATCAGATTCTTGAGCTGCAGCTCCTGCTGCTGGAGGTTGGTTTGCGACGTTACCAGGTCGCGCTGCGTGTTGGCGAGCTGCGCCTCCGCGCGCGTCACGTCGAGCGGAATCAGGGTTCCGGCCTGCACCTGCTTCTGGTTGTCTTCGTAAAGCGTTTGCGCGAGATGCATCGCGCTCTGCTTCGCCTTGATGTCCTGATAACCGGCCACCAGAGCGTAGTAGGCGTTCAGAACCTGCGCCACCGTGCGGATCACCTGAGTCTTGAACGACAAGTCGGAAGTGCTCAGATTGATCTTGGCCACGGTAATGTTGCGGGCGTTCACCGCGATGCCGAAGCCGCGCAGCATATTGTGCTGGAAAGAAAACGACAGGTTCGGCGCCACCGAAGGATTCAAGACGTCGGTGACCGCGTTCTCTTTCAAGTAATGGTCGGTGTAGCTGAGCGTGATGGCGCCGCCGGTGAGAAAGCCCTGCTGGTACGACGCGCTGTGGACGCGGGTGTCGGAGATCAGGACCGGAATGACGCTCTGCGTTGCGTTGAATTGCGGGGCTGTCTTATGGCTGAAGGTGCTGGCCTCCTGAATCGCCGGGTCGAGATTTTGCGTGATGGGGCCGACCTGCGAGATGGTGGCGTTGCCCGTGCCGCGGCCAGCCTGCACCGCCGCTGGTTCCACTGACGCCCGCCGCCGCCTGGCTTCCCGCGACGCCCTGACCGCTGGCCACCGAGCCCGCCTGTGCCGCACCGCTCGGAACACCTGGCAGCGCGCCGCCCGCCTGGGCACGCTCGAGCCGCCACGCCGAGAGAATCGGGTTGTAGCGCGCCACCTCGATATCGATGTTGTTCTCCAAAGCCAGCGCGATGGCGTCCTGCACGGTCAGGTACAGTGTGCCGGCGCGGATCAGCTCGTTGAGGCGTCCTGAATTCGTAAGCCGCGCCGGCGGCACTTCCGGAGCGCAGATAAGGCCGCACGATGACCGGAGCCATGGGCCGCACCGGCTCGAATGGAGGCCTGCTGCGCTCCGGCGATCGAGATGGTAGAGCTGTAGCACAGCCCGATCGCAACGCCCTTGCGCAGGATGAGAAGAATTTCCGCCGCGCGTCATGGCTGCACTCCTCGCGGAAGGTTGGCCGGCAGAGTCGATTCGCGCGGGATCTTACCCGCCAGGGCGTCGCCCACGGAAATGTAGTTCGTTTCGAGTGTCCTCCCCAGCGCTTGATCGAACGCAATCCGCGCGTGGCTGTAGTTGGCCATCGCTTGTACTTGGGCGCTGACCGAGTTCGCTAGGTCGCGCTGATCCTGAATCACCTGAAATGCCGTCGCAGCGCCGAGCTGATATCGTCGGCGGTCTGCGTCCAAGGTCTGGCGCTGCAGATCGCGAGCTTTGGCCGAGGCATCGTATCTCGCGCGCGCCTGTTGGAGACCGATCACCGCATTCTGGATATCCACGCGAACCTGGTTGACACTCTTCTGCAGCGTCAATTCGTTCTGCCGGATTTCGAGCAGGCTGGTGACATAGTCGGACTGCGCCGCGCGATTGCGAAGCGGTATGTTCAGCGAAAGGCCCGCCGAGTAGTTCGGATAGTTGCGCCGCGCGATCTGCGCCAGCAGGTTGCCGTAGCCTCCCGCCAGGTAGCCGACCGCGCGGGTTCAGCGCGCCAAGCGCCGTCAGGTCGCCGGTCAAACCATTGTTGGTGAGCTGCGCGAAAGCCTGCAGCGTCGGCTTCAGCGAATTCTTGATCCCCACCAGGTTGAGCCGGTTGCTCTCGATATTGATCCGGCTCTGTTCGATCTCGACGCGGTTAGCGAGCGCCTCACTCACCAGATCGTCCACGGGCCTGATCTGATCTCTGATCCGGCACAGAGATCATGTCCAGCGGCACAACGTGAACGCCCGCCAGACTGGGACTGGCGACTCCGTTGCGGCTCAGAGCATTCTTCAGGACCGTTTCCTGTTGGAGCAGGTTGGTTTGCGAAACGACCAGATCCTGCCGGCTGGCGTAGAGCTGCGCTTCGGCTCGCGTGATCTCGATCTCGGCCAGCGCACCGAGGTCCACCTGCTTGCGGTTGTCATCCAGCAATTGCTGCGCGGCGTCCACTTCCTGCTGGCGTGCGCGCAAGTCCTCGTTGAAGCTCACCAGGTCCCAGTACAGGTTCAGGACCGCCGAGACGGTGGTGATCACCTGCTGCTTGAACTGCAGGTCGGTCACCTTGAGGTTGTTGTTCTGCACGCGAATGTTGCGATCGTTCACCGCGGAGCCGAAGCCTTGCAGCAGATTCTGCGTCAACGTCAAATCCAGGCTGCCCGTCGTGAACGGATTCAAGTTGAAGAACTGGCTATTGACCTTGGTGTGCTGACTCGAGTAAACCAATTGCGCGCTCAAGCCGAAGTCCCAGTTCTGTCGCATATTGCGCCTGATAGGTGCGGGTGTCTGTCGTCAGTGCAGTCGTGCCGGTCAGGACGGTATTGCTTTGCGGGCTGGTGGCATGTTGAAAGTTCATGAAGCCGGCGAAGGTCGGATCGAAGGACGGGATCGGAGGTCCGAGCTGGGTCACGATCCCGCCACCCGAACTGACGCCCGCGCCCGCGCCTGCGCCTCCGCTGAAGTTCACGCTGACACCTTGCAGACTGACGCTCTGCGGGCCCGGGAGCAACACCGACGCCGACGCTGCGAAGCGCGCCGCCAGCGCGGGCTCGCTGCAGCACCTCTCTCGCCAACAACGGGCCGTAGCGCTGAACCTCGACGTCCAGATTGTTCTCGATCGCGAGAGCCACAACGTCTTGCGCCGAAAGATAGAGGTTGCCGGCTCGCACTAACGAATCCAGG
This sequence comes from Terriglobia bacterium, assembly GCA_963792065.1. Classification (GTDB taxonomy): domain Bacteria; phylum Acidobacteriota; class Terriglobia; order Bryobacterales; family Bryobacteraceae; genus Palsa-89. The sequence goes on along the minus strand of CAWBUU010000002.1, from coordinate 80,205 downwards.
CGCGAGGAGTTAGCCAGGTTGATGGGCGGAACGCTCCTGGGTTCATAGGGGCGCGTCAGCCAGCTCAGGCGGTTCTCGGGCGGCGCCTCAATTCGGATAGCGCTCTGAGCGCTCGCTAGCGCTGCAAGCAGGATGGAAAGGGGAAACACAAAGAGTGGAGAGTGAAATGATTTCATCGTAAGTGGGTTCAACCTTCTTGCTTCGTGTGTGATGCTGTGACGACAGGCGTGCTTCGCCCATCATAACGAGAACGTGGGAAAAGGAGTTAGAGTTCCGTTGCGTTCGCTATCTGCCGTCCACTGAAAAGGCCAGCAGGACGTTTCCGGGCGCGCCGCCGAATCCGCCGTAGCCCGAGTTGGTGAACACCATGCCGTTGGCGATGGCCGGACCAGCGCCATTGATCGCGCCGCCCTTGGCCGGCACTTTATTCACCGTCTCGAAGCTCTGGGCGGTATCGAAATCCCAAATGATCTCGCCGGTCTTGGTGGAGTACGCGCGGAAGTGCCCGTTGACTGCTCCGGAAAACACCGCGCCTGGAATCACGGACACGGCCGCCGACTGTGCGGGCTGGCAGCCTCTAGGTTCCGCTCCGGCGCACGTTACTTTCGGCGCGGGCGTGTTCCAAACGGTCTCGCCGGTCGCGAGCTTCAGCGCCGCAATGCCGGGCAGCGCGCCGTTCCGCATGATCACGTCGGAGATGGCGACGTAGGTGTTCTCATTGTCGGCGCCGTGGCCCCACTCGACTCCGCCCAGCGCGCTTCCGGCGCCCACTTTCGTCTGCCACACCACCTTGCCGCGCTGATCGGGATCGAGACCCCAGACAACGCCCGACTTCTGGCCCGCAATCAGAAGCTGTTTGCCGCCTCCAATGTCGCGCAGGATCGGCGCGCTTCCGAAATCGTAATCCGGCCCAAGCTCTTCCGGGCAATTGGGCGATGCCGGACATCCCACGATGAAATTGTCCTTGGGCGTGACCTGACTCACCCACTTCAATTGTCCGGTCTCGAGATCGAACGCGACGATCGCGTCGCTGGTGTTGATGTCGACGTCGGTATAAGAATCGCCCGTCGCTGCATAGACCAGCTTCCGCTTGACATCGATCGTGGGCGCCGACCAGATGGCCGCGCCCGCCGGCCCGTACATTTGCGTGCCAACTTTGCTCTTCTTGGTTGCAGTGGGCGGATCGAGCACGGTGTAGCTTTTCCAGAGTTGCTTGCCGGTTTCGGCGTCCAGCGCCACCAGGCTTCCGCGGAACTTGCAGCATTCGTACTTGGGAGCGCGCGCCGAGCCTTCTTCCACCGAAGCCATGGGCACGTACAGCTTGCCGTCATGCAGCACCGGCGATCCGGTGATGCGAGCGACCGGATGATCGTCCAACTGAATTTTCCACAGCAACGTGCCGGTTTCCGCGTCGACGGCGTGAGTGTACGGCGCGCATGTCGCCGAAGTAGGCGACGTAGCGGCCGTTCTTTGCAGCGCGCAATCTGAATCGCAGCCCGCACGCCCGCGCCCGCTTTGTACGCCCAATACGTGCATCCGGTGGCTGCGTCGAGCGAGTACACGGTTCCGCCCGCGCTGCCGATGAAGAGGCGCCCGCCCGCGACGGTGGGCTGCGCGAAGGCGCGATTGTCGCCGGGGAATCCGAAGGCCCACTTGAGCTTGAGCTTGGGGACGTCGGCGGCCGACAAGCCCGGCTTGGGCTGATACCGCGAATTGTCCGCGATCGATACCCCAACCGTTCCAGTCGCCGGACGGACAGCGCGAACTTCTTCGCCGGCGCGGTACACATGCCCGCGGTCTCGTTGTGGCTGCGTCGAAAATTCCTTGCCGGTCAGGAAGCGCGCGATGGCGCGGCCCTCCTCCTGGCTCAATCCTGCGCCTGCGTCACCATCACTCCGTTGAACATCGCGTTGACGATGGCTTCGGGCGTGCGCGCAGCGATCTCTTCGCGCTTCGGAATCGCGAGCTTCCACGCTGGGGTTCTCATGACAGGCGGCGCAGCGCGACTTGTACAGCGCGGCTCCATCCGGATCGGCGGCCCACAGCGAACCAGCGGCCACAGTTAACAAAACGAAAACAGACGCTCGTACACGCATTAGCGAAACCTCCGTGTCAAGCAGGTAGCAACAAAATATATCACGTCTGCTCGCTGGTTCGAGGGGGATAATGGGAATCCATGCCGTTTTCCGAACAGCGCTGGCTGGCGCTCTGGGCCGCCATGCTCGGCTACATGCTGGATGCGATGGACGTGCTGCTGTACGTCTTCGCGATCCAGACGCTGCGCGCCGAGTTTCACTGGTCGGCTGCGACCGCGGGCCTGGTCAGCTCCGTGACGCTGATCGCCTCATCGGTCGGCGGAGTTGCCGCGGGCATGCTCGCCGACCGCATCGGGCGCTCCCGCACGCTGGTCTACACGATCCTGGCGTATTCCATCGGTCGGGCCTCTCGGCCACCTCCACCGGCATCGTGTCGCTGCTGGTGTGGCGAACGCTGGTGGGCCTCGGGCTCGGCGGCGAATGGTCGGCCGGCGCGGTGCTGGTGTCGGAAAGCTGGCCGCCGCAACATCGCGCGAAGGCGATCGGGCTGATGCAATCCGGCTGGGCGATCGGATACATGCTGGCCGCTGCGATGACCGCGCTCATTCTGCCGCGCTTCGGCTGGCGCGTGTTGTTCCTGGTTGGCGTTCTGCCGGCGCTGCTGACCGATCTGGATCCAGCGGCAAAGTGAAGGAGCCCGAAATCTGGAACAGCAAGGCAGCTCGAGTTCCGCTCCGATCGCTGTTCCGCCCGCCGCTGCGCCGCCGCACCTACCTGGGCACGGCGCTTGCGACCTCGGTTCTGTTCGCTTATTGGGGCGTCAACACCTGGCTCCCGGGATTTCTTTCGGCGCCGCAATCGAAGGGCGGCGCGGGACTCGACATCGTGCACACCAGCGCGTGGATCTTCACCATGCAGATCGGCGCGTTTCTCGGGTACGTCACGTTCGGATGGCTGGCGGATCGCTTCGGGCGGCGTCCGGTGTTCTTCGCTTACGTTGTCGCGGCGGCGATCCTGACGCCGATCTACGGGCTGACGCCGCAGTGGGCCGGGTCGGCATCGGAGACCTGGCTGCTGGCGCTCGGGCCGTTCCTGGGTTTCTTCGGCACCGGGTTCTTCTCGCTGTTCGGCGCGATGCTGGCGGAACTCTATCCGACGGCGGTGCGCGGCACCGGCCAGGGCTTCGTCTACAACGTCGGACGCGCGGCCAGCGCGCTGGCGCCGTTCACCGTCGGAGCCATCGCCGATCGACAGGGCATCGGTGCGGCGCTGGCGCTCAATTCCGCGTTCTTCCTCGCCGGCGCGATCCTCATCTTCACGCTTCCGGAGACCAAAATACGAAGCTGGAGTGAACGCCGCCGCCCGGCTCAGAAATGAAACCGGTACCGAGCTGCACGTAAATCTGCCGAGGCTCGGCATAGTGCGTGCCGCCGAACGTCTCGCTATTGTCCAGCAGAAATCGGCGATTGGTGACATTCAACCCCACCACTGACAGCGACAAGCTATCGCTCAGCGATCTTGCCCAGGGACAAGTTGAAGGTGGTGTGCCGGGAAGATGCCGAGTCTCGGTCTCGCCGTCCGCGAAACCCGAGCCGTAATACAATCCGCCGGACGCCGATGTCCGCCACGGCAGCGCGACGTCGAAGTTCGCATGCAGCGTGTGCCGTCTGGTCGTGGTCCAGGAGGAAGTAGCCGTCCTCGGGCGGCTGGAAATCCGTCAGCCCGCCCGCGACTGCGCCCTCGGCCTCGGCGTGCTGATACGAGTAGGCAAGCGAGACATCTCCGCGGCGAAAATGCGCGGCGAGCGAACGGTGACCTCGGTTCCCCAGATCCGCGCGCCCGTCGATCGACAGCGGAAAGAACACGTTCGAGTCGCCGATCGAATTGTGATCGAAAAAGTCGTGCGCGCGCATGCGGAAATTGTTCACGTCGAAGCTCCAGCCGCGCAGCGGAATCGTGAGTCCGACTTGATTTTCCTGATCGCGCTCGCCCTTGAGCGGAATGAATCCGAGTCCTTCGGTGACCGCAAACTCGAGCAGCGGACCCTGAACGGTGGAGAGCGGAGGCGCCTGATAGTAGGTTCCGAAGAACCCGCGCAAGAGCCAACCCAAGCGCGGAATCCGGATCGCGGCGGCCGACGCGCGGATTGGCTGCGTTCTCGGACACCGCTCCGCGTGAAATGCGTCAAGCGGAGACCTGCCGGTCAAAGTCAGCCAGGCCGTTGGCTTTGAATTGATCTTCGAGGAATCCCGCCTCCAGATGTCCGGTCGAGTCAGATTGTCGCCGGCGACATTCGTCGCCCGAGCCGTCGTTGGCGAGCAAATGGATGGACTCATCGTCGCGCTGGCCAAAACCATATACGCCCACGCGCGCGTTGTGATGCGCCGGTGACGGCGTTCAAAGCGATCTGCGCGCCGGCATACGTCGAATCCAGATGCTGCGTCGTGCTGACCGGCGCATCGTTCGGATCGCCATCGTAGTTGGCGCGATTGAAATGCACGAAAGGCGACAGCGTAAACAGCAGACTCGGGCGAAAAGCGTGTGCGCCCAGGTGAAATCGGCCAGCACATCGCGCTCGCGCTCCACGTCGCGAACGCCGGCATCCGCCGCGTCCGGATCGTTGGGGACCTGGTAGTCGTCGCGCCGCAGCGAAGTGACGAAGCGAAGCTGGTTGGCCGGATCGACGTTGTAGATCAGGGAGCCGAACCCGCCCAGGCCCCACACGCGGTCGTGCAACACATCCGGCCCGGGCGTTTCCAGCCCGTAGTCGCTGCGATTTCCGTTCACGCTGCCAAAATAGGCAAATCGCTCGGTGTGGTCGCCGAAGTTGAACTGATTGTTGGTCTGATGAAACGTGCCGAAGTGTCGTGTTGATCTCCATCTCGCGATCTCTTTCAAAACCGGTGCGCGGAACGACGTTGAACACGCCGTATGTGCGGTCGCCGTATTCGGACGAATAGCCGCCGCGCTGCACTTCCAGATAATCGATGTCCTTGGGATCGATCTGCGGCCCCACGTTGCTGGCGATATTCGTGTTCGGGATCGGAATCGCCGTCGATGGCCCAGGTGACCTGGTGGCCGCCGCGCACGTGGAGCTGATCGTGCGACATGTAGGCGCCGGGCACGAATCGGTGATCATCTCCATGCTGTTGCTCAGGTCCGCGCCGGGAGTCTGCTCGATGAGGTTGCGGCTGATCATCGTCTCGGCGGATGCCTGCGGATTCAATTCCTGTGCCGTCTCCGACACCTCGACCGACTCTTGCTGGGCGGCCAGCGCTGAGTTGCACATGCAGCACGGGCGCGTTGCCGGAGGCCACCACCAGACGCTGCTCCTCCGCACGAAAGCCGATGCGTGACGCTGACTGTGTATTCGCCCGCGGGCACGGCTGAAAAGTCAAACTTCCGTTTGCATTGGTGTGAGTCTGGTTGGACCATTCCGACGCAGCGGCCTTGAGCGTAACCTCGGCGCCCGGAACCGGCCGATGCGACGGATCGTGCACGATCCCGCGGACATTTCCAAAAATTGTTGCGCGCGCCTCCACGGCAAAGAAAAGCAGCGCGATTGAAGCCGAGAAAAGACAAACCCGGCGCATAAATCCTCCTTAGATACTTCAAATTTTTCTAATTTGAACAACCCTGCGAATTAGATTTCAGCAGGAGGAGGGCGCTGGTAGAGGAAAACGTCGCGATGCGTTCGAGCAAACCCGGCGATTTGTCCGGCGGGCTGCTCAATGGCGAAGGTTGTGGCCAGTGACTGGCAGCCGAGCGGCTCGAGCATGGCCGACGGCTGGACGATTCGGACCGGGACTCCGGCATTGCGTCTGGCGCCATATCAGGGACTAGTGCCGGTCCGTTGGACTGGGAGTGCGTTCGCCGGCAACAGCAAATCTGTTTGCCTTTGCAGCAGGCCGAGACCGAACCTGCCTGCCCCATTCCAAGAAACGGGAGCGGCTGAGCCGATCACGACACGCCAGCATTGCGCAGGCAATCAAACGAGCCATGCGCTTTAGCATCTGCTTTTCAGTATACTCCTCGCGTCGAATGTTCGCGCGATTCAGGGCTATCGCGACGTTCCGGCCGCAAGGCCGAAGATCAGGAATTGCTGGCGCGGAAGAAAATCATGCTGCGCGATCAGCTTGTATCCGGCGTGGCCCATCTCGGATTTGAATTTCTCCGGCGGGAAGCGGAACTCCTTCGGCGGACCCTCGGGCGAATCCAGCTTGAAGTCGATAATTGCCACGCGGCCGCCCGGCTTGAGCGACTTCGCGAGCTGCCGGAAGTACGCCTCGCGATTGCCGATGTGATGATAGGTGTCGACGATCAGAACCAGGTCCACGGGCTCGGGAAGATTCGGCGTGTCCGCGGCCGCCTGCACCGAGACCACGTTCTTCAGTCCTTCCTTGGCCGCGCGCTCACGCAAATAGCTCACCATGGACGGCTCGATATCGGACCCGTAGACTTTGGCGAGGCCGCCGACTTCGCCAGACGCACCGTGAAATAACCGGTGCCGGAGCCGACGTCGGCCACGATGTCACCGCGCTTCAGATCGAGCGCCGCGATCACGCGATCCGGCATCTGCCAGGCATCGCGCGCCGGATCGTCGAACATCTTGGCGAACTGCTCGGGGTTGTTGAAGCGGTGCTCCATGTGGTCGGCATGGGTTTTTTCCTGGTGAGACTGAGCGAACAGGATCGCTGAAACAAACGGAACTGCAAACAGCAATGGGCGGCTGGAACGCATAGGAAACTCCTGGTTTTATTCTACCGGTTGGCGGCTGAACGGATAATTTTGGCACTTGACAAAATCGGCGAGGGCAGCGCTTGATAGTACAAGGCACTTGCTCGCAAATGCGTCGCACGCTTGCATCGTTCTTGCTGGTTCTGGTCAGCTATACGCTGATCGTTCCGGCCCTGTTTGCGGACGCGGCGTCGATATTGCCAGCCTGCTGCCGGCGCGATGGCGAGCATCATTGCGCGATGATGGACCCGGACCCGGCATCGACGGCCGGTCCTGGCGTCAGCGCGGTTCAAATGAACTGCCCGCTTTCCCCGAGGGGCGTCACGACGCGATCGCACAGCGCATTGCCAACCGTGGCGAACCTGATCGAAGCGCATCGCGTCGGTCTTTGGATCGCCGCCAGCGCGATCGAGAACATCCCCGCCGTTTTCTTCCTCCATTCGCCGCATAAACGCGGACCTCCCACCCAACTCCTGTAGCTCTGTTTCGCAGATGTTTAGTAGGAGTCGTGGGAGGCAATTGTGCGTGTTCCATCTGTTTTTCTAGCTGTTTTTGTCTGCGCCGCCGGAATCGCCGGCGCGCAGGAAACCATCAACTATGCGAGCGTCAGCGGGCGCGTCACGGATCCGAGCAACGCTGTTGTTCAGGGCGCTACCGTCACGGCGCGCCAGACAGGACACGAACCTCGCCAGCACCACCGCGACGGATCGCGAAGGACGATTCCGCTTTCCGTATCTGCGGTTGGGGCCGTACGAGATCACGGTCCATCAGCAGGGCTTCGCGGATGTCGTGCGCCCGGTCACGCTGACGGTCGGCTCCGCGTTCGAGCTGCCCATCACGCTTGCCGATCGCTTCGGCCGAGGCGAACGTGACGGTGAATGCGGAAACGGCCGTGCTCGAAGCGGCGCGCAGCCAGATCGCCGGCACCGTGCCGCAAGCGGAGGTCACGAGCCTGCCGCTGAATGGCCGCAACTTTCTCGACATTGCGCTGCTGGTGCCCGGCGTTTCTCCCACCAACACCGCCAACAACCAGCTTTTCGCCGAGACATCCGCGGTTCCCGGGCAAGGCATCTCGGTGGGCAGCCAGCGAAATTTTTCGAACAGCTTCATCGTCGACGGCCTTTCGGCCAACGATGACGCCGCCGGTCTCAGCGGCATCTTCTACGGCCTTGACGTGGTGAGCGAATTTCAAGTGGTCACTTCCGGCGGACAGGCTGAATTTGGCCGCGCGCTGGGCGGATACATGAACGTCGTGACCAAGAGCGGCGCCAACACGCTGCACGGCGACGTGTACGGCTACGTCCGCAACCAGCGCTGGAATGCCGACAACGCGCTCTTGCACGCCGCGCTGCCGCTGACGCAGGCGCAATATGGCGCCAGCCTGGGCGGCCCGATCCTGCGCGACCGCACGTTCTACTTCGCCAACTTCGAGCGCCGCGACTTGAACCAATCCGGCCTGGTCACCATTAGCCCCGCGAACGTCGCCGCGATCAACAGCCGGCTCACGGCCACGGGTTATCCGGGATCGCTGATCTCGACGGGCCTTTATCCCAACCCGGTGCACAACACCAATGTCCTGGCCAAGCTCGATCACCAGTTCAATTCGCGCGACCAATTCACGGCGCGCTACAGCCTGTACGATGTTCACAGCCAGAACTCGCGCGGGGCCGGCGCGCTCAGCGCGCCCACCGCGTCCTCGCGCCTGGACGACACCGACCAGACCGTCGCGTTTTCCAACATCGCCTCGTTTTCGTCGCGCTCCGTCAATGAAACGCGCGCGCAGTTCACCAATAGCAATCTGAAGGCGCCTCCTTCCGATCCGATCGGACCGGCCGTCAGCATTTCCGGCGTCGCTTCGTTCGGCACGCTTTCGGGATCGCCCCAGGGACGGCTCAACCGGCTGGGCGAGATTGCCGACAGCTTCTCCTACCAGGCCGGAGCGCACGCCATCCGCGCCGGCGTCGACTTCCTCTACAACGACGCCACCATCACGTTCCCGCGCTCCAGTTCGCGGGAGCTACTCGTTTTCGTCGCTTGCCAACTTCCTGAGCGGGGTTTATAACAACTCTGGCTTCACCCAGACTTTCGGCAACACCGTGGTCGCGCAGACCAACCCGAATGTCGGCTTTTACGCGCAGGACGAATGGAAGGTCACTCCGCGCCTGACACTCAACGTCGGCATGCGGTACGATCTGCAATTTCTGGAGTCCATCCGGACGGACCGCAACAACGTTTCGCCGCGCGCCGGATTCGCATGGTCCCCGTTCGCATCGCGCAAGACCGTGATTCGCGGCAGCTACGGACTGTTCTATGACCGCGTCCCGCTGCGGGCGCTGGCGAACGCATTGCTTTCGGCGCACAATACCACCGATGTCGACCAGTTGAGCCAGATCAGCGTGAGTCTTTCGCCGACGCAGACCGGCGCGCCGGTGTTTCCCAATATTCTGAGCAGCGCCGTGCCGTCCGCTCGCTGGTGAACTTCAGCACCATGCAGCGCGACATGCAGAACGCCTACTCCGAGCAGGGCAGCTTCGAGATCGAACAGCAGCTTGGCGAGCACAGCACCTTCAGCATCGGCTACGAGCACCTGCGCGGCCTGCATCTGATCATCTCGGTGAATCAGAATGTGCCGACCTGTGTTGCGTCCGGCAACAACAACGGATGCCGCCCGAATCCGGGCTACGCCAACAACAGCCAGTACTCGTCGCTAGCGGATTCGCACTACGACGGCCTGCACGTCTCCTTCGTCCAACGGCCGGTGAGCTGGGGCAGTTTCCGCGTCTCCTACGCCTATTCGAAGGCCCTCGACAATGTCGGCGAGTTCTTCTTCAGCTCGCCGATCGATCCGTTCAACATCTGGCAAGACTATGGACGTTCGGATGACGACCAACGCCATCGCGTCGTTTTCGACGGCACCATCCACTCGCCGATGGGCGCGCCCGCACCGCTTGGGAACGCATCAGCCACGGGTTCCAATTGAGCGGCATGCTGCAGTATTACTCGGCGCTGCCGTTCAACATCACGACCGGAACCACGACCATGCAAGGCACCACCGCGCGACCCGACCATCGATGGCGCGTTCATCAATCGCAACGCGGGATCGGGCTTCGATTTTTTCAATTTGAATGCCCGCCTCAGCCGCAGCTTCGCGTTGACCGAACGTCTTCGCCTGGTGGCGATGGCGGAGGCGTTCAACCTGACCAACCACGTCAACGGCGTCACCTTGAACGGCACGTTCGGCACCGGGGCCTATCCCACCAATCCGTCGCCGTCGTTCAAGCAGATCACGGCTGTCGGCGATCCGCGAGCGTTTCAATTTGCGCTTCGAGTGAGCTTTTAGGAGCGCCGCATGTTGCCGGTTTTCTTCGCAACGATTCTCGCCGCGAGCTTGGGCCGATCGGCCCGGACGCGGCGCGCGCGAGCCGCAGATGGCGGTGAACGGTTCGTTCGTGGCGCTGGCTTTCGGCGCGGGGACATCGGATCTACTTCTTCGTCGTCACATGACTTCGGGCAAGACGTTTTCGCCGGCCGCTGAAGTTGCGGAAGCGGCAGTCATTCCGCTGAGTCGCCATCGCGGGCCGCGAATCGCAATCGCCGGCAGCGCCATCGTGATCAGCGCCGTCATCGGCAAAACGCTGGCCGAGGGGCCGCACGCTCACGGGCTGCCGTCCGACGGAGACCTCGTCGTCTGGCGCTCGCTCGACGGCGGCAAGAGCTGGTCCGGCGGAGTCGCCGTCAACGATGTTCCGGCGCGGCCACGGAAGGCTTGCATGCGCTGGCATCCGACGGCAAGGCCGCCCTGTTCGCGGCTTGGTTGGACAAGCGCGGCGGCCATGGCACCAAGCTTTACGGGGCACAGTCGCGCGACGCCGGCCTGACCTGGTCGAAAAACGTCATGATCTACGATTCGCCGGAGGGGACCATTTGCGAATGCTGCCATCCGTCGGCCGCGATCGATTCCAGCGGCGACAGATTCTGGTGATGTGGCGCAACTGGCTGGACGGATCGCGCGACATGTATCTGGCGCGCTCGCGTGACGGCGTGAAATTCTCGAAGCCTGAGAAGCTCGGCAACGGCACCTGGAAACTGAACGCCTGTCCGATGGATGGCGGCGGCATTGCAGTTCTCACGACGCGAAGTCGTGACAGCCTGGCGCCGCGAGCACGAGATTTTTCTCGCGCGCCCGGGCGAGAAGGAAACCCCGATCGGAAGCGGCATCGACGTCGCGATCGCGGCGGGTAACGCGCGGAGTCTACGCGATCTGGTCGACGCCCGCCGGCGTTCAAGCACTCCTTCCCGGCAAGCGAGCGCGATACATTGCGCCCCAAGGATCGTTCCCTGCGCATCGCAGCGCTTCCAGACGGACGCGCGCTGGCAGCTTGGGAGGTCGACGGCAAGATCGTGATCGAGCCGTTCCCGTAGGCTGCTGCGCCAGGCTTGCATCGCGACGCCTTGACGGCCAATCATGAACTGATGCCCGCTCTCCAGCTCCTGGACTCCGCGTCTATTCGAACTCGCTGATCGAGCGCGCGCGCAACTCGCCGCGCCTCCGCACCAATCACAACTTTCACGCGCAGCATGGAAGAGAATCCGCATCGCTTCCTGAACGTCATGATCAAAGGAACGTACATCGCGCCGCATCGGCACCTCGATCCGCCGAAAGCCGAGTCGTTCCTGGTGCTGGAGGGCGAGATCGCGTTCTTCACTTTCGACGATTCCGGGCGCATCGCCACCGCGCACATCGATCGGCCGCAACCCGATGGGCATCGACGTCGCGCCCGGTGTGTGGCACACCATGACGCCGCTCAGCCCACACGCCGTTTGCTACGAAGTGAAGCCCGGTCCATATCACGGCCAGCACCGATAAGGAGTTCGCGCCCTGGGCGCCGCGCGAGGGCGATCCGGGCGTGGCCGCGTACCTCGCATCGCTGCTTGCCAGCTACCCGGCGCACATTCGCGTTCGCATCGACTCTGTGCTACAACGTGTGCAGTGGATCAGCCCGCCTACACGAAGCCCGACGCCGGCTATATCGAGAAACGCGCGCTGCTGCGGCATGCCCGCGTGCTGGATCTGTGGGCGCTCGGCGTCGGCGCCGTCATCTCGGGCGATTTCTTCGGCTGGAACTTCGGCCTGACCGCCGGCGGATTCGGCGGCATGCTGGCTGCGCTGGTCGCTGATGACCGTGCTCTACATCGGCCTGTGTTTCAGCATCGCCGAGATGTCGCCCGCGCTGCCGCACACCGGCGGCGCGTATTCGTTCGCGCGCACCGCCATGGGACCGTGGGGCGGCTACATCACGGGCCTCGCCGAAAACATGGAGTACATCCTGACGCCCGCCGTCATCGTGGTCGGCGTCGGCGGATACCTGGGCGCGATCTTCCAGACTCCGCCCGCGTGGGCGCCGCTGTGGTGGCTGGCCTGCTACGCCGTTTTCGTCGCGCTGAACATCGGCGGCGTCGCGATGTCGTTTCGCGTGTCGGTCGGAATCACGCTGTGCGCGCTCGCGATTCTGATTGTGTTTTTCGCCGGCGCCGCGCCGCTGTTCAGTCTGAACCGCTGGGCGCTGGAAGGCGAGGGCTGGCTGCCGAAAGGTTGGGCGGGCGCGTTCGCCGCGCTTCCGTTCGCGTTGTGGATGTATCTCGGCATCGAGCAATTGCCGCTGGCGGCCGAAGAATCGCACGACCCGGCGCGCGACATGCCCAAGGGAATTCTCTCCGGCCTGGCGACGCTGATCCTGTGCGCGTTTCTCACCGTGCTCCTGAACGCGGGCATCCCGCCGGGCGCTTCGAAAGTCGGCGCGTCCACCGAGCCGTTGTTCCTCGGCTTTCGCGCGATCTTCGGCGAAGGCATGCGCACGCGGCTGCTGGCGCTGTTCGCCTGCACCGGGCTGCTCGCCAGCTTCCACACCATCATCTACGCTTACGGCCGCCAGATTTATTCGCTGTCGCGCGCCGGCTATTTTCCGACCTGGCTTTCGGTCACGCACGGCCAGCGCAAGACGCCGCATCGGGCGCTGCTGGCGGGGTCGGCGCTCGGCTTCGCGGCCGCGCTCGCGATCCAACTCGCGGGACAGGCCAGCACGGTCGGCGCGATTCTGCTGAACATGGCGGTGTTCGGCGCGGTGCTCGCCTACATTCTGCAGATGCTGTCGTTCCTTCTGCTGCGATGGAAATTTCCTCGCATCGATCGGCCCTATGTCAGTCCGGTCGGCAGCGCGGGCGCGCTGATCGCGATGGTGCTGGCGGCGGCGACACTGGTCACGCTGTTCCTGAATCGCGACTACAATCGCGGCGTGATCGGCGCGGCGATCTGGTTCCTTTGTGGCCTGGCGTATTTCGCGTTCTACGCGCGCAAGCGCCTGGTGCTGTCGCCCGAGGAGGAGTTCGCGCTCGCTCACCAGGAGCGCGTGAAGCAGGGAGCGGTGGTTTGAGCGGGTATTCGCACACGGTCGGCAGCGTCGTCTACAAGTTCGACGACCTGAAAACGCTGCTCGCGAAGGCGACACCCGCGCGTTCGGGCGACGATCTGGCGGGGATCTCGGCGCGCACCGCCGAAGAACGTGTGGCCGCGCAAATGGCATTGGCCGCGCTGCCCCTGCGTGTGTTCCTCGACGAGCAGGTGATCCCGTACGAATCGGATGAGGTCACGCGCCTGATCTTCGATGAGCACGATGCGCCGAGCGTTCGCGCCCGTCTCGCATCTGACCGTGGGCGATTTTCGCGATTGGCTGCTGAGCGAGCAAGCCACCGGCGATGTTCTCAGCGCGCTTGCGCCCGGACTGATCCCCGAGATGGCCGCAGCAGTTTCGAAGATCATGCGCCTGCAGGACCTGGTCACGGTTGCCGCGAAGATCCGCGTGGTCACGCGCTTTCGCGACACGGTCGGGTCTGGCGGGACGCCTGTCGACGCGCCTGCAGCCGAATCATCCCACCGACGACCCGAAAGGGATCGCCGCCGCGATCATCGATGGCCTGCTGTACGGCAGCGGCGACGCGGTGATCGGAATCAATCCCGTGTCCGACAACGTCGACACTGTCGACACGCTGCTCCGCATGCTCGATCGGCTGCGCGAGTGCGTACCAGATCCCGACGCAGAGCTGCGTGCTGGCTCACGTGACGACGCAGATGGAGGCCATGCGGCGCGGCGCGCCGGTCGACCTGGTGTTTCAATCCATCGCCGGAACAGAAGCCGCCAACGCGGCGTTCGGCGTCAACATCGCGATGCTCGAAGACGCCCGCGCCCAAGCGCTCGAATTGCGGCGTGGCACCGTTGGCGACAACGTCATGTACTTCGAGACCGGCCAAGGCAGCGCGCTCTCGTCCAACGCGCATCACGGCGTCGATCAACAGACTCTGGAAGCCCGCGCATACGGGCTGGCGCGGCACTTCCGGCCGATGCTGGTGAACACCGTGGTCGGCTTCATCGGCCCCGAATATCTTTTCGATGGCAAACAGATCTTGAGAGCCGGCCTTGAGGATCATTTCTGCGGCAAGCTGCTCGGCCTTCCGATGGGCTGCGACATCTGTTACACCAATCACGCCGAAGCGGACCAGGACGATATGGACGCGCTGCTGACGATGCTGGGAGCCGCGGGCGTGAATTACATCATGGGCGTTCCGGGCGCCGACGACATCATGCTCAACTACCAGAGCACGTCGTTCCATGACGCGCTTTATCTGCGCGGCGTTCTCGGCCTGCGCCCCGCGCCGGAATTCGAAGCGTGGCTCGAACGGACGCGCTCGGAACTGCCGCGCATGGCCGGCCTGCTGCTCGAAGCATGAGGCTGCGCGACTTCACACCGGCCCGCGTTGATACTCGGCCGCGCCGGCCACAGCCTTCCGACCGCGAGCTGCTCGATTTTCAACTCGCGCACGCCAAGGCGCGCGACGCCGTTCACCTTGCGCTCGATGTCCGCTCGTTGAGTGTCGAGCTGCAGCAGAAGAACATCGACTTCGTGACGCTGGCCAGCGCCGCGCGCGATCGCGCGACATACTTGCATCGACCCGACCTCGGCCGCCGGCTCGACGCCGAATCGCGCGAATGTCTCGCGACCGCTGAAAGCCGACTACGATGCCGCCTTCATCATTGCCGACGGTCTCTCGGCGCTTGCGGTCCATCGTCATGCCGCGCCGCTGCTCGCATTGGTTCTCTCGCAACTCGACTGGCGCATCGCACCGGTCGCGATCGTCGAACAGGGCCGCGTAGCGATCGGCGACGAGATCGGCGAACTGCTCGGAGCGAAGCTCTCGGTGGTGTTCATCGGAGAGCGTCCCGGGCTTGAGTTCGCCCGACAGCCTCGGCATCTATCTCACCTGGCAGCCGCGTCCGGGCCGCACCGACGCCGAGCGCAACTGCATCTCGAATATCCGCGCGGAAGGTTTGAGCTACGCCGCCGCAGCGCAGAAGCTGCTTTTTCTGATGAACGAATCGCGACGCCTGAAGCTCTCCGGCGTGCGCCTCAAAGAGAACTCTATTGCGCTGCCGCCTTCGGGTTGAGGTGCTTGTAGTAGCCGAGGTCCTGCGCCGGTGAGCAGTTTCGTGGCGAACATAATCTGCCCGGTGTGCTGCGCGAAATGCTCGACGACGTGATAGATGGCTTCCATCAGCGTCTGCTCGTACATCTTCTGAATGACTTTTCGCTCGCCGAGGCGTTCCGCGGGCAGCTTGCGAATGACGATGGCCGCGTCGCCGACGGTCGACTTGAGCTTCGCCGCGAGTTCCGCCGGCTGCATGCCGCCGCGCGCCGCAAACTCAGCAGTCGCGATCGCGCACGTCCGGCTGCATCGCCGACTCCCGAAATGATCCACTGCCGCACGTTGCCGCACAAGTGCAGCACCAGGTTGCCGACGGAGTTTTCGTTCTCGGCGCCGCGCGTCCAGACCTGCTCGGCGGTCAAGCGGCCCAGGCAATCCTCGATGCGGTCCGCTCAGCACGCATGCAACTCGTCGGCGGAGTATTTCAGAAACGCCTGCTTCGATCACAGAATCTCCTCGGACCAGTTCTCCAGAATCGACTTCACCTTGCCGGTGAACTGATCGGCCAGCGCGCCGTCGATCAATCGATGATCGAAGGTCAGCGCAAGATAGGCGACCGAGCGGATCGCGATCGCATCGTCCACCACCACCGGAACTTTCTCCACCGCGCCCACGCCCAGAATCGCCACCTGCGGCTGATTGATCACGGGCGTCGCGAACACGCTGCCGAAGCTGCCGAAATTGGTGATCGAAAACGTGCCGCCCTGCACTTCGTCGGGCTTCAACTGGCGCGACCGCGCGCGCGTCGCCAGATCGACGATCGCGCGCTGCAGTCCGACCACGTTCTTCTCGTCGGCGTTGCGAATCACCGGCACGATCAACCCGTTCTCCAGCGCCACCGCGATCCCGATATTGATGTCGTTGTGATAGATGATGTTGTTGCCTTCGATGGACGCGTTCACGATCGGGATACTTGTGGATCGCATCCACGGCGGCGGCGATCACGAACGGCAGATAGGTGAGCGAGTACCCGTAGCGCTGCTGGAATTCGCCCTTGTAGCGCTCGCGCATCTTCGCGATCCGCGTCATGTCGGCCTTGTGGACCGTGGTGACGTGCGCCGACACGCGCTTGCTCATGATCATGTGCTCGGCGATTTTGGCGCGCATGGTGCTCATGGGTTCCACGCGCGACGCGCGGTCCCACGGCAGGCGGCCCGGAAGGAGCCTTTGCTGCGATGTGTAGACCGGCGTGACCGCTTGCGAGGGCGCTTCATGCTGCGGAGGCGGCGGCGCCTGTGCTGGAACGTGCTGCGGAGGCGCGCTCACCGCCGCGGCTGGGGCGGTGGCCTGCGCCATGGTGCGCGCGCCTTGCGCCGACATGTACGCTTCCAGATCCTGCTTGGTGATGCGTCCGCCGGCGCCGGTGCCTCTGCACCTGGTGGAGATCGATGCCGTACTCGCGCGCCATTCTGCGGACCAGCGGCGACAGCGCGCCGCCCGGCAATTCGGCTCTCGACTTGTTGCGCGACCGGTTGCGGAGCAGGAGCTCGGGCAGCAGCCGGTGCAGGCGGCTGCTCGACTGGGCGCGCGGTGCGGCGGAGCCGGTGCGACCGCTTGCGGGCGCCGGCGGTGCGCGGGGCGGAGGAGGCGGCGGCGGAGCCGGTTTGGCCGCCACTGGCGCGGGAGCTGCAGCGCCGTTGCCGCCGCGCTTCGTCGATTCGTCCCACGATGGTGCTGATCGCCACCGTCTTGCCTTCTTCCACCAGAACTTCCTGCAAGACTCCGGCGGCGGGCGATGGAATCTCGGTGTCCACTTTGTCGGTCGAGATCTCGAACAGCGGCTCGTCGCGCTCCACGTGCTCGCCCGGCTTCTTCAGCCACTTGGTCAGGGTGCCTTCCACGATACTCTCGCCCATCTGGGGCATCACTACGTCAGTCATGAAAACGTCTCCGTCAATGAAGGAACTGCTAACATCGTCCAGTTGAAAATGTTTCGCGAAATTTCGCGCCAGCGCCGCCACCACCTGCTTCGCGGCAGGCCTCCGCGCCCAGCTCGCGCATCGAAGTGACCGGCTTGGTCAGCCCGCACGGCACGATGTATTGGAAGTAGCTCAAATCCGTTGTGTGATTCAGGGCAAAACCGTGGGACGTAACCCAGCGGCTGATATGCACTCCGATCGCGGCCACTTTCTTCCCATCTCACCCAGACGCCCGGTGCAACCTGGCACCCGTCCGGCTTCGATGCCAAACTCGCCGAGCGAATCCATCATGCACCTGCTCTATCGCGCGGACGAACGCCACTACGTCGCGCTTCCATTCTCTCAGATCGAAGATGGGATAGCCGACCACCTGGCCGGGACCGTGATAGGTGATGTCGCCGCCGCGATTGGTGGGATGGAACTCGATGCCGGCGCGCCGCAGCACTTCTTCATTCGCCAGCAGATTTTCCATGTGGCCGTTGCGGCCGAGCGTGATGACGTGCGGATGCTCGACGATCAGCAACTGGTCGGGAATCTCGCCGCGCTTGCGCTGCTCCACCAGGTCCTTCTGGATGGCCGAGCGCCTCGGCGTATCCGATGCGGCCGAGATCGCGCAGATTCGCAACGTCTCATATGTTGATGCGTGAGACCCTCGACGCTGTTGAACGCTTCGCCCATCGCTTCGTACAGCGTCGGATGCGCGTGGATCGTGCTCATCATCGTCTCCACCGTCGCTTCAGCTTCCATCGCCGTCACGGCTTCTGAAATCAGCTCGTACGCTTCCGGCCCGATAATATGGACGCCCAGGATCTCGCCGAATTTCTCGTCCGCCACCACTTTCACGAAGCCCGCGTGGGCGCCCAGGATGCTGGCCTTGCTGTTCGCGCTGAACGGAAATTTCCCGATCTTCACCGCGCGGCCCTGCGCGCGCGCCTGCGCTTCGGTCAGGCCGACGCTGCCGATCCCCGGTTCGGTGTACGTACAGCTCGGAATGCGATTGCGATTGATCGGCCTGGCGGGCTTGCCCGCCATGTCCGCCACCGCCACCATGCCCTCCATGGTCGCGACGTGCGCGAGCTGCGGCGTTCCGGCCACCACGTCGCCGATGGCGTAAATCCCCGGCTCGCCGGTCCGCTGGTATGCATCCACCTTGATGAATCCGCGATCCAGTTCCACTTTGAGCTGCGTCGATCCCGATGTTGTCGGTGGCCGGCTTGCGCCCGACCGCCACCAGCAGCGTCTCGGCCTCCATGTCCTCGCGCTTGCCGTTCGCAAGCGACACGCACATCCGCACGCCGTTATCGGTCCGCGTGATGTTCTCCGCCTTGGCGCCGGTTTCGCAGCGAATGCCGGTCTTGCGGAAATAACGCTCCAGTTCCTTCGAGACTTCTTCGTCTTCGATCGGCACGATGCGCGGCAGCATCTCGATCACGGTCACCTTGGTGCCGAATCGATTGAAGATGGACGCGAACTCGACGCCCACCGCGCCCGCGCCGATGATCAGCATGCTCTTGGGGAATCGCGGGCAGGTCGAGAATCTCGATGTTGGTCAGGATGTTTGCTCGCGTCCGGCTCGAGGCCCGGCAGCATGCGCGCCTCCGAGCCCGTGGCGATGATCACGTTCTTGGTTTCGTGCGTCCCGGCGCCTTCGGCCGACTTCACTGTCGACGCGCAGCAGCCCGTTCGCCCCGCGCGGCCCGAGCGTGGCGTAGCCCTTGATCCAGTCGACTTTGTTCTTGCGCATCAGGAACTCGACGCCTTTGGAATGCTTGGCGACGATCTTGTTCTTGCGGTCGAGCACGCGCGCGTAGTCGAGCCGCGGATTCTCGCACTGGATGCCTTCTTCGGCCGAGTGCACGAAGTGTCCCCACACGTCGGCGGTGTGCAGCAGCGACTTGGTGGGGATGCATCCCACCAGCAGGCAGGTCCCGCCCAGCCGCGGATCTTTTTCCACTAGCGCGGTCTTGAGCCCGTACTGCGAAGCGCGCACCGCAGCCGAATAGCCGCCCGGACCGCTCCCGATGACGATCAAATCGTAGGTCATTTTGTTTTCAGGATAAACGAACCGAACCAGGAATTATATGGATGCGCCGAGCGCCACCTCGGATGCGGATGGCGCCTGGGAGTACAGCGCGGTACACTGCGCCACTGGGCATGGCGAGGTCGTGTGCGCGAAAAGGCCTATTACTTCGCCTTCTTCTGTTTCTGCTGGCCGACGCGGATCTTGAAGTGCTGTTGCTTGGCTTCCTGAAACGCTTTGTGATCGTGGCGCGCAATGGCGTCGTTCAGATACGAGTCCACACTGGCGTCTTTCGGCAGCACCGCCATCAAAGTGAAACTCTCGTTGCAAGTCGGGCAAAACGGCCGGAACCGTTTGACATTCGGGATTGCCATACGCACTCAGGATATCATGGCGCCCGGCGCCAGTCGTAAGGCTAAGGCCGTTTGCGCGCGACGGCTCGCAATTGCTATAGATCAACTATGCCTCGAGGCAACCTCCGCCGTCACGAGCGAGTTCCGCAAGGAACTCCCGTGCACCTGGCTTGGAAGAACCAACAAGGCAACGAAGAATACGCCAGCGGCCGCACTGTGGATATTTCCGAGGCGGGCATGCGAGTCGATCTCTCGTTGCCCGTCAAGGTCGGGACCTACGTCAACTTCCGCTCCGAAAATTTCAGTTTGCATGGTAGCGCCTCGGTGCGCAGTTGCGTGCGCAAAGGCTCCCGCCATATGGTCGGCCTGGAGTTCAGCGGCGGCATGAAGTGGAAGCCGAAAGCGGACAGCAAGCGCGATTCGTAGTCGATAAAAACGCCTTATCCGATCGATCCAAGAATTCTATAAGGCGCTAACCGCGCCGCAGTGTATCATTTACCACTATGCGACTCTGTCGTTGCGTACTCCGCCCTGCTTCTGCCCCTGTTGGCTCTGGCCCAGATCGATCACACCGGAAGCCCGCATCAGCAATCTCGAAGCAGCCGTCAAATCCGCCCAAAGCGCCGGCGATAACGCCTGGATGCTCACCAGCGCCGCGCTGGTGCTTGATGATGACCGGCCCTGGCCTGGCGCTTTTCTACGGCGGCCTGGTCCGCCGCAAGAACGTCCTCGGCACCATGATGCACAGCTTCATCCTGATGGCCGTCGTCAGCGTGCTGTGGGCCATCGTCGGCTACAGCCTCGCGTTCGGCGAAGGCACGGCCTTCCTCGGCGATCTCCGCTACCTGTTTCTGAACGGCGTCGGCAGCGCGCCCAATCCCGACTACGCCGGCACCATCCCGCAGCAGACCTACATGATCTACCAGCTCATGTTCGCGATCATCACGCCCGCGCTGATTTCGGGCGCGTTCGCCGAGCGCATGAAGTTCAGCGCGATGCTGCTGTTCACGGTGCTGTGGGTTTTCATCGTCTACTTCCCGCTGGCGCACATGGTGTGGGGCAAAGGCGGCTTGCTGAACGCGTTCCTCGGCGGCAAAATCCCGACCTTCGACTTCGCCGGCGGAACGGTGGTGCACGTCAGCTCGGGCGTCTCGGCGCTGGTCTGCGCACTGTACCTGGGCAAGCGCAAAGGCTACGGCATTGAACCGATGAAGCCGCACAGCGTGGTGATCAGCGTCATCGGCGCCTGCCTGCTGTGGGTCGGCTGGTTCGGCTTCAACGCCGGAAGCGCGGTGGCTGCCTCGGCGACTCGCCACCAGCGCGTTTGTCGCGACGCACTTCGCAACTGCCGCGGCAGTGCTCGGCTGGATGCTGGCCGAGTGGATTCGCAACGGAAAGCCCAGCGTGTTGGGCGCCATCTCGGGCGCGGTCGCGGGACTGGTGGCCATCACGCCTGCCTCCGGTTTCGTCAAGCCCATGCCCGCGCTGCTGATCGGCTTCGCCGCCGGAGTGGTCTGCTTCTTACATGGTCACCATTGTCAAAGGCAAGTTCGGATATGACGACAGCCTGGATGCTTTCGGCGTGCACGGCGCGGGGGGAACTCTGGGCGCTCTGCTCACCGGCGTCTTCGCCACCAGCGCCGTCAATGACGGCCTGAAGGATTCCAGCGGCAATGCGCTGCCCCTCGGCCTGGTGGACGGCCACGCCGGCCAGTTGCTCAATCAAGGCATCGCGGTCCTGATCTCCTGGGGCCTGGCCATCGTCGGAACGCTCATCATCCTCAAGATTTGCGATGTCGTCTTGGGCGTGCGCGTCTCGCCTGAGCACGAAATCGAGGGCCTCGACGTCAGCATGCACGGCGAAGAGGGATATAATTTCGAGGCGTAACCGAGGCCAGCCATGAAAAAAATCGAAGCTATCATCCAGCCCCACAAACTAGAAGACGTCAAGGAAGCGCTGAAGGCCATCGGCATCGACGGCATGACTATTTCCGAAGTGCGCGGCCACGGCCGGCAGAAGGGCCACAAGGAAGTCTATCGCGGCATGGAATATCAGGTGGATCTGCTGCCCAAGGTCAAACTGGAAATGGTGGTCTCGGACGCGCGCGCGCCGGAAGTCATCCAGACTTTGGTTTCAAGCGCCCGCACGGGCAAGATCGGCGACGGCAAGGTGTTCGTCTTCGACGTTGCCGAAGCAATTCGCATTCGCAACGATGACCGCGGCGACAGCGCATTGTAGCGGGACAAGGCGCCGGGGCGTTTCACTCAACAAACCGCTTCTTGACCCTCCACCCCGCTTCAAGTACATTAGAGAACTGAATCCGAGAGCCGAATCAAAATGCCTGAACATGTTTCCCACGAACCCGCGGTGGAATTGCCCCCCACCCGCCGGAACTTTTACATCCTCTTTATCAATGGCGCCATGGGCCTCATCGGCGCCGCGCTGGCCGTACCGGCCGCCATCTATCTGCTGTTCCCACCCAAGGCGCGCAAGGCCGCCGAATGGGTGAAGACCGCCGACCTCTCCTCCATCCCCACGGGCAAGCCGACCGAAATTTCATTCCAGCGAACCCGTGCCGATGGCTGGCAGGTGATCACCGAGAAGACCACCGCCTGGGTCGTCAAGCAGTCCGACAACCAGGTGATCGCGTTCACGCCGAATTGCACGCACCTGGGCTGCGCGTTATCACTGGGACGATCCGTCCAACACTTTCGTCTGCCCGTGCCATACCTCCGCCTTTTCGATCGACGGCAAAGTGCTCGGCGGACCGGCCCCGCGCCCGCTCGATCGCTACGCAGTGAAGGTCGAGAGCGGCGTTCTCGAGATCGGACCCCCGGAACCACATGCGTAAGATCATCGACTGGCTAGAACATCGCACCGGCCTCGAAACGGCCATCAAGAATTTCCTGTACGAAGACATCCCTGCCTCGAGCGGCTGGCACCAGATCATCGGCAGCGCCGCCGTCTTCTTTTTCGTGATCCAGATCTTCACCGGCGGCCTGCTGGCCTTCAATTATGCCGGCCACTCCCGGCGATTCCTACAACAGCGTCCGCTACATCATGACGGAACTGACCGGCGGCAAGCTCATCCGCGGCCTGCACCACTGGGGCGCCAGCATGATGCTGATCATCGTCGTGCTGCACATGACCCAGGTGTTCCTCTATGGCGCTTACAAGAAGCCGCGCGAAGCCACCTGGATGGTCGGCGTCGTTCTGCTGCTGCTGGTGCTGGTATTCGGACTCACCGGCTACCTGCTGCCTTGGGACAATCGCGCGTATTGGGGCACCGTCGTCACCACGCAGATCACCGGATCGGCGCCGGTCCTCGGTCCGTATCTGACGCGCCTGCTCGGCAGCGAGGGCAGGCGTCAGCCGCGTCACGTTCTCGCGATTCTACGCGCTCCACACCATCCTTCTGCCGCCGCTGGTGATGATCCTGATCGGGATCCATATTTACCTGGTCCGCAAGCATGGTGTCGCGCCGGCGGTCGGCGATACTGCGCCGCGCCGCAAATTTTTCCCCGAACAAGTTTTCAAAGACACCGTCGGCGTTGCGCTCGCCTTCATCATTTTGTTCACGCTCGCGGTGGTGGCGGAGGTCCCGCTCGGCCGGCTCGCCGATCCCACCGACACGGCCTACATACCGCGACCCGAGTGGTACTTCCTGTTCCTGTTCCAGACGCTCAAGTTTTTCAAAGGTCCGCTCGAAGTGGTGGGCGCCGTGGTGCTGCCTGGCGTGGCCGTGGCGACGCTCTTCCTGATTCCCTTCATCGATCGCGGTCCCATGGTGCGGCTCGGCAAGCGCACGTTCGCGTTCGCGGCGGCTTTCCTCGCAGCCGTCGCCTGGACCGGTCTCACCACGGCCGCTGTCATGACCACGCCGCCCAATCCCGAAGAGAACGGACTGGTCGCGACGTCTGAAAGCGAAACCGCACTGCAGGCCTGGCAGAACCTGTCGCCCGAAGAACTGCAAGGCCTCGCGCTGTTCCGCAAGGAGAATTGCAAAGCTCTGTCATCCCGGCGGCGGGAAGCAGGGCCTGGGTCCGGATCTCACCAAGATGCCAACCGAGCATCGCAACGCCACCTGGCTGGTTCCGCACTTCAAAGATCCCGCCAAGATCGTTCCCGGGCAGCTCGATGCCGGCGGTGCAACTCAACGATGCGGAGCTGACCGCGCTATCGGCTTTTGTGCAGAAGCTGACGCCCGATAACGAAGGCGCCATCATGGCCGCGCCCGATTACGTCGTGCAGGGCGCTCTGGTCTATCAGTCCAACCATTGCGATAGCTGCCACCAGATCAAAGGCGTCGGCAAGACGCTAGGCCCGCCGCTCGATGGCGTCGGCGATCGCCACGACCGCGCCTGGCTCGAACAACATTTCCGCGATCCGCAGGCCGTCTCCAAGGGCACCATCATGCCGCCCTACAAGTTCAACGATACGGACATGGACGCGCATCTGCAAGTACCTGCTCCAGATTCCGAAGGCCTAGACTGGTCCGCTTACTGGCGCCAGCTCGCGACGTCTGCGTCTTTCGGTGCGATGCTGCGCATGTAGTCGGCGAAAACGCGCGTGTAGTAGCTCAACATCGGCACCCCGTTGGGAACCTTGCCGACGTAGCAGTGTGGCTCGTTGTTGCCGAAATCGAAGGAGCCGCCGTAGTACGGTCCCTTTCCAGGCAGCTTGGTGCTTTCGAGAAACTGTTCCAGACGGTGCGACGCCGCATCCAGATAAAACGTGTCCTTGGTGCCCATGGTGACGTGGATCTTGCCGACCAATCGCGGACCCAGCCGCTCCCAATCGCGCTCCAGCAGCGCGGTCAGATCGAAGTGCTCACGCCAGTACTTGGCTACTTCCGGATCGATCGCGCCGCTGCCGGAATCCCATAGCTTGGCTGGATAGCCGTCGCGATCCGTCGGACCGAAGGTTGCATGGAAAGCGTCCAACTGCCCGCCGGAGCGGCCGCGCGTTCCCAGCACGGCCTCCTGCCGGCTGAATGACTCAACCGTCGCCAGAATGTGATCGTTCGGCAGGCGGCCTAGCAGTTTCGGAAACCGCTCGAACGGGCCTTGATCGTAGTACGCGTTGTTGTCCTTGTACACATCGATCATCTGGAACGCATGAAAATCCACCGGGTCCGGACAAAAGCCCCACGCGCCGCCGAAATACTCGGGATAAAAGATCTGGTCAGCCAGCGTCATCCAGCCGCCCGTCGAGCCGCCAAATACCACTCGAGCCCATGGCTCGCCGATCGCCCGAAAGTGCTGCTCGATGTACGGATACAGCTCCTTGGTCAACACATCGCCGTATGGACCGGTGTTGGCGCTGTTCACGCCGTAGGAGTCGTCGTAGTATGGCGTGGCGTGATTCGTCACCACCAGGAGCATTTTTGGGAGCCGGCCGGAAGTCCAATCCTGATAGAACTGATACGCGACCGCCTGGGTCTGTCTCGCGGCGCCCTGGCTCGCCGGATCCGGCGGAGTCTCGCGGAAGCGGAAGATGTCGCCGCCGAAATGGCTTTGCAGAAACGCGATCGGGTAGCGCTGCTGGGTTTGCTGATCGAAGCCTTGCGGTACCAGCACCGATGCGCCCACATAGACAGGACTCCCCCAGAACTCGGTCAGTAGTTTGCTTTGGATTTGGATGTGCCGGACATACGCGGTGTCCTTGGGCGGAGGAATCGGCGGGATCGTCTCCGTCAAATCCAGCCGGACAATGGAGGAGCCTTGAATCTCCACCCGCTGAGGCTTGCTGTAGAGATTCCCGGGCGATCGGTTCCATTGCTGTCCCTCGCCGTGATCCGCATGCAGCTTGAGCACGTGGCCGTCGGCGCGATGAAAGGTCTCATAGACGTTCAGGACCGCCTGGACGTTGTACGTGCCGGAGGGAAGCGCATCCAGCGTGCGCAGCGGTGCACCGCTGGCGTTGGCGCCCAGCTTTTCGATCGCGCCCGGTTTCCAGTTGTCGACGTCTATTCCAAAGATCTGCGCGGTGTCCAGGCCCCAACGCACCTGCATGCGCGGTTCGCCCTTCATTTCTTTGGAGACGATCACGATCAGGCGGCCGTCCATGGGCGTTTTCGCCACGCCAGGATCGAGGCCGATCTGAAACTCCGGAGCCGCGGACAGCGAGCCGCCGAGCAGAACAAGGATGACGGCGGCACGCATACTAAGCTCCCGAAGCCGGCGTCGCCGTTGAGGATTGACGTCCCGCCATGCGCACCGCGTCGGCGATCTGCTGGTACGCATCCAACGCCTGCGGAATCGCGCCCGCCAGCGAAAAGAACGGATGGATCATGCCCGCATAGCGCGTGCTGGTCACCGCCACGCCCGCGTCCTTCAACCGCTTCGCATAGGCCTCGCCTTCGTCGCGCAGCGGATCGCATTCCGCGGTCAGTGATCACCAGCGCCGGAGGCAAGCCGCGCAAATCGCGCGCCAATAGCGGCGACGCGTGCGGATTCCGTCCGTCCTCGGCACTCGCCAGATAATGATCGCGGAACCAATCCATCAGCGCCCGTGTGAGATAGTGATCCTCGGCGAACTCCCGATACGAGTCCGTATCGAACGACGAAAGATCCGTAACCGGATAAACCAGCGCCTGCAGCGCGATCGCAGGACCGTTTTCGTCGCGGCTCTTGAGCGCGACCACCGCCGCGAGATTCCCTCCGGCGCTGTCGCCCGCGACACACAATCTCTGGGGATCGATCCCCAGCCGCGCCGCGTTCCGCGCCACCCAGACCGTCGCCGCATAACTGTCGACCAAGGACGCAGGAAACTTGTGCTCGGGCGCTAAGCGGTAATCCACCGACACCACCACCGCACCGGATCGCCGCGCGATCGCCCGGCACGGCACATCGTGCGTCTCCAGATTGCCGATCACCCAGCCGCCGCCATGAAAATACACGACGCCCGGCCCAGGCGCCGCCGAATCGGGCTTGTACACGCGGATCGGGATCTCGCCCGCTGGCCCAGGAATCCGAAGATCCTCCACCGAGCCCACCGATTCCGGCGTTCCGCGAACCGGCTCCATGCTTCCATGGCAAGCTTCCGCGCCTCGACCGGCGACAGGCTCTCGAGCGGCGGACCGCCCAGCGCCTGGATCGCCTCCAGCAACAAACGAACGTTGGGGTCCAGTTTCGGGCTCAGCATAATCGTTCAGCTTACATCACTACGCCCAAGCCTGGAGTTTTCACTGCACACCTGTGCTGCAATGGCTCGATTCCCGCCACGATGGCTCGTCGAATATACTGAAAAATCAGCGGCTTTCAGCGACGAACGAAGTTGGTGTGCATTTTGCCTGTCCGTTTTCCGCACTTTCTACGTCTAAAGCTGATATAGCTCAAACCGGAGGAGCGATTGAGAGCGCTCGCGTACTTAGTCGTACCCATCTCGGCAGCCGCGATGCTCTTGGCCGCGGACCAGCCGGCCCGCCGCACCGTGCGCGCCACCGGCGTCGTCAGCGCCGTCCATTCGGTTACCGTTCTGGTTCCGCGCACTCGCCGGCCTGGGCGGCACCCTCACGCTCGCCAGTTTGATCCGTAACGGCGAGAGTGTCGCTCAAGGCGATCCGATCGCGTCCTTCGACCGCACCAACGAACTGAAACTCCTCCAGGACACGCAGTCCCGGCTGGACGATCTTGTTCATCAAATTGAAACTAAGAAAGCCGAGCAGATCAACAACGCCGAAGGCCGTGCTACGGCGCTTCAGCAGGCTCAGACCGATCTGGACAAAGCCGTTATCGAAAGCCGCAAAGGCCCGGTCCTCAGCGCGATCGACCGTCAGAAGAACGAAGTGCGGCTCGCCGACGCGCGCGAACATGTCGCCAGCCTCCAGCGATCCAATCGCTATCACGAAGAAGCCGAGAAAGCCGACCTGCGCGTCCTCGAATTGCAGCGCGACCGCCAGCAGCGCGCCGTCGACCGGCAAATCAAAAACTCCGAACTGCTCCTGGTTCGCTCGCCGATCCGCGGCATGGTGGCGCTCGAGAACATGTGGCGTAATAACTCGGTCGGCCATCCCCAGGAAGGCGATCAGTTGTGGCCCGGTAGCCCGTTGCTGAAAGTTTTCGACCCTTCCGAAATGCAGATCGAACTGACCGTCGGCGAGCCGGACGGCGCCGTCTGGTGAAAGGCGCCACCGCCACCGTGCACCTGGACGCGTTTCCTGACATTGCCTTCCACGCGCATTTCGCTTCGGCTAGCCCGGCCGCAACGGCCGCGTTGGGAACGCCCGTCAAAACTTTCAGCGCTCTCTTCTTGCTCGACCAAAGCGATCCTCATCTGATGCCCGATCTCTCGGCCGCGGTTGACATCGAGGCGTCCCGTTGAAGCGCTACCAGAAATTCTGGCTGCGCACCGCGATTCTGTTGATTGTCGCGGCCGGCTCGGCGCTTGCCATTTGGGAACTCCGGCGCACCGACGAAACTGTCAGCGTGCCCTTCGCCCGCGCTCACAAGGGCGATTTCCTGGTACTCGTCCGATGCCGCGGCGAACTGGTGGCCGATCGCTTCGTTCAGATCAACGCGCCCGTCGACGTCCCGGACCTCCAGATCGTCTGGCTGGCCCCGTCCGGCAGCGAGGTCAAGGCTGGCGAAACCGTCGTCCGCTTCGATCCCAGCCGCACTGAGCAGGACCTGGTCGAAAAGAAAGCCGCGCTGCAGCAGGCCCAGGCCTCGCTCGATCAGGCCGTCGCTCACGCGCGCATCTCCGCCGATCAGGACGCTCTCGACCTCGCCACCGCCAAGTACCAGGCCGAACGCGCGCGCCTGGAAGCGTCCAAAAAAGCGGTCGTCAGCGCCATCCAGGGCGAAGAGAGCGCGCTCGATCTCGCCATGGCCGAGGAGCGGCTGAAAGTCCGGCAGACCGGCATCGCGGTACATCGCCGATCCGAAGAACGAACCATCGCTTCGCTCCAGCGCGGGTCTGCGCACGGCGCAGGAGCAAGTGGATCTGGCCCAATCGCGACTCGCGAAAATGGAAGTGAAGAGCCCGCTGAACGGCGTCATCAACTACCTGCCCAACTTCTCGCAAGGCTGGGTGAATGCGCAGCCGTTCAAGATCGGCGATCACGCCTGGCCAGGCGCGGCGCTGGCCGAGATTCCGGACCTCTCCACGCTGCAGATGGAAAGCAAAGTCGACGAGACCGATCGCGGCCGCATCCACGTCGGCGACGACGTCCTGGTCCACGTGGACGCGTTCCCCGAACGGATGCTTCGCGCCAAGCTCGTCTCCATCACGCCACTCACCGAGCGCAGCTTCAACGAATGGCCGCCCACCAGCAGCTTCCGCGCTTACGCGCAAATCGAGAAACCCGATCCGCGCATGCGCCCCGGAATGAACGCCGGCGCCGACCTCATCCAGACCAGAATTCGCGACGCCGTCAGTGTCCCCGTCAAAGCTCTCTTTACTCGCAACGGAAAACCGGCCGTGTACGTCAAGGCACAACGACCAGTATGTGCCGCGCGAGGTGCGCGTGAAGGCTCGCAATCCGGATGAAGTCGCGATCGATGGAATTTCCGCCGGCAACGAAGTCGCGTTGACGGAGCCGCAGCTCGAGGAGAAACGATGAGCCAGACGCTCGCGCCTCCATTGGTTCCGCCCGAATCCAGCAGGCGAGCAGCCGCCTGTTCCGCCCACGCCGCGCCGCCGTGGTTCGCGATGGCTTCGCCGCCTGGCGATTTGGGTCGTCTGTAGCGGCGGCCGTGGCTGCCGGAGCCTGGTACGCCGCCCGCTCATATCGGAAAATGACGCCGTCCGGCCAGACGCCCGATTCCCACTGCCAAAGTCCTGCGCGGCGACGTCAGCCTCTCGGTCACCGCGCGCGGCGAACTGCGCGGCGGCAACTCCGAGGTTCTCAACGCGCCGATGATCGGCGGCGCCGAGATGCACATCATCTATCTCCGGACGCCCGGCGAAAAAGTTAACGCGGGCGACGTCATCGTCGGCCTCGACACCACCGAGCAGGAGTACCGGCTCGCCGAAGCCCAAGCCGATCTTGACGAAGCGCAGGCAGCGCATCTTGCAAGCCAAAGCGCAAAAGCAAGCCAACGAAGAAGAAGACCGCTACGCCTTGGTCAAAGCCCAGGCCGATGTCCGGATCGCCGAGCTGGACGTGCGCAAAAATCCGTTGTTGCCCGCCATCACTGCCCACGAAAACGATCTCGATCTCGCCAATGCGCGCGACCACCTCAAGCAGCTCCAGGCCAACATCGCCAACCGCCGCGCCACCAACGACGCGTCCATCGAAATTCAGGAAGCCGCCGCCGCCAAAGCCGAAGCGCAGGCCACCACCGCTCGCCGCAACATCGAGGCCATGACCCTGCAGAGCGCAGCGCGACGGCTACGTCTCGGTTCGCCAGAACACCACCGGCAACATGATCTTCTTCGGAATGACGCTGCCGCTCTATCAGACCGGCGATGCCGTGCGGCCCGGCATGGCGATCGCCGAGATCCCCGATCTGAAGACCTGGGAAATCGCCGCCGACGCCAGCGAACTCGATCGCGGCCACCTGGCGCCCGGCGACCCGGCGGACATCACCATCATCGCCGTACCCCGATCGCCTGTTCCATGGGCGCGTGAAGCTGCTGGGCGGAACCACCGGGCCGCCCTGGAATCGCCACTTCGAATGCAAGATCAGTCTCGACGATCCGGTGCCCGAGCTTCGCCCCGGCATGAACGCCCAGGTGGTCATCACCACCGACCAGTTGCGCGGCGTGCTCTCGCTGCCCGCGCAGGCCTTGTTCGAAAGCGGCGGCCACACGTTTGTCTACGCCCGCTCTTCCTCTGGCTTCACGCCCCATGGACGTCCAGCTCGTTCGCCGCAACGAAACGCGCGTCGTGATCACCGGCGTGAGCGAAGGCCAGGAAGTCGCGCTGGCGAATCCCACCGAGCTGGCCAACAAGAAATCCGGACCGTCGAGCGCGATGAAGTCGCTGTCGCAATGATCGACGCCATCTCGCGCTACGCCTCCGATGTCGGACTGGCCGCCAGCAATCTGTGGGCGCAGAAAACACGTACGGTCCTGACCGCGCTCGGCATCATCTTCGGCGTCGGGGCCGTCATCGGGATGCTCTCCATCGGCGCCGGCGCGCGCGAGGAATCGCTGCGCTTCATCGAGCAACTGGGCGTTCGCAACCTGCTGATCGAATCGCGCCCCGCCACCAGCAATCAGGAATTGCAGCAGCGCCGCCGCTCTTCGCCCGGCCTCACCGAGCGCGACGTGCGCATCCTGCGAAGCCAACGTCGACGCTCTGGAGCTCATCTCAGCGCGCCGCAGCCTGCATCCCGCGCGGGCCTTTCCAAAACCGCCGCAGGACCTGCCCGAACTCTACGGCGTTCGTCCCGCCTACGCCGCCCATCCATGGCTGGAAATTCGAAGAGGGCGCCGCTCTTCACCGCCGACGACGACAAGGCCAGCGCGTCGGTGTGCGTGCTCGGCGAAGCCGCCAAGATCGGGATGCTCGGCTACGGCCCGGCGCTCGGAAAATTCATCAAGATCAACGAGACCTGGCTGCGCGTCGTAGGCGTGCTGCGCAAGCAGATCAGCTCCGGTTCCGGAACCGCGCAATCGCAGGATCCCAACTTCGTCGTCTACATCCCGCTCAACACTTTTCAGTACCGCTTCTTCGATCAAGGCGGCAGCTTCAAGGACGAGTTGGACGGCGTCGACATCCGCCTCAAAGCCGGACGCCGACAGCCCCAGCGCGGCCAAAGTCGTGTCCGCGATTCTCGATTCGACGCACCATCACGTGCGCGACTTCCTGGTCACCATCCCGGCCGAGCTGCTCGCCGAGCAGCAGCGCGCGCAGTCCATCTTCACTTATGTGATGGTCGCCATCGCCGCCATCTCGCTGCTGGTGGGTGGCATCGGCATCATGAACATCGTGCTCGCCACCGTGATGGAGCGCACGCGCGAAATCGGCGTTCGCCGCGCCACCGGAGCGCGCCGCATCGATATCATCCGCCAGTTTCTGTTGGAGTCAATCGTCATCTCAATCGGAGGAGGTCTGGTGGGCATTCTGTTCGGCTATTTCCTGTCCTGGATGATCGCGCGCGCCGCGCAATGGATGACCATCGTCACGCCGGCGTCCATCCTCATCGCGTTCGGAGTCTCGGTGGCAGTCGGCGTGATTTTCGGCATCTATCCCGCGCGCCAGGCCTCGCGCATCGATCCCATCGAGGCGCTGCGCTATGAGTAGAACTCCCGCGCGCTTATTTTTCGTGGCGCTGCTTTTAACCGCCTGCGCGCACTCGGCCAGCTTGCACGCGCGCGCAGTGGTTCAATCAGCGATTCGACTTTCATCCCGACGTCACCGCGATGCGCG
The DNA here is from genome assembly GCA_963792065.1 of Terriglobia bacterium. Taxonomy (GTDB): domain Bacteria; phylum Acidobacteriota; class Terriglobia; order Bryobacterales; family Bryobacteraceae; genus Palsa-89. Next base: position 48,281 of record CAWBUU010000002.1, on the reverse strand, counting down.
ACGTCGCCGGTCTCCAGGACCGCATCTCCGACGGAAAGCTGCATCTCACGATCAAGGACTACCTCGAGTTGGTGCTCAAGAATTCCACCGACGTCAACCTGGTGCGGCTGGACGTCTACACCGCCGCCGAGGCGATCACCGCCGCCAAAGCGCCCTACGATCCCCTGCTCGCGTTCGGCTTCAATTCGCTGCGCGCCAGTTCGCCGCAGTTCTCGCAAATCGGCGGCGCATCCACGCTGAGCAGCCTGACGCAAAACTCGTTCATCAATTTCCAGAACCTGCTACCGACCGGCCAGAACATCTCGATCGGCTACACCGGCATCCGCAACTCCACCAACAGCGCCTTCAATATCTTCAATCCGAACATCACCGGCTTGCTCGGCTTTCAATTTACGCAGCCGCTGTTGCAGAATCGAACCAACATTCAGGTGCGTGGACCGCTCGAGATCGCGCGTACTCAGTTGCTTGTCACGTCACGCCTGAGCGAAGCACGCATCTCCAGCCTGGTGGCTTCCGCTGGCGGCCAATACTGGGACGCCATCCGCGCGCGCGACAACATCAAGGTGCTGCAGTCCACGCTCGATCTCGCGCAGAAATCGTACGATCGCGACAAGCAGGCGCTCGACCTCGGCGCGCTCGCCGCTCTCGACATCTTTCAATCTGAAACCCAACTCGCCGAACGCAAGCGCGACCTAGTGGCTGCTCAGTACGCCTACAAGATCGCGCTCGACGGCCTGCGCCGCGCTATGGGCGCCGACCTGACACCGGAACTGCGCGCCACCGAACTGGTGCTCGAAGATGATCCGTCCACGCTGCCCTCCAAAGCGTCGATTCTTCCCTTCGAGGACGCGCTTGCCAAAGCGTTCACCGTGCGACCCGAGCTGGACGCGGCTCAGCGTCGAGTTTCTATCGACGACTTGAATGCGCGTGTCGCTCGCAATCTCATGCTTCCGCGCCTGGATCTCACCGCGCAGGGCCAGTCCGCCGGTCTCGCCGGCAATCAGGTCGCCGTCGTCCGGCCCGCTCGGCATCACCACCCCCGTGGTCTCCGGCGGGCTGAGCGATACACTCGGTCAGGTCTTCGCGCTTCAACTATCCTTCATACGGCGCCGGCCTCCAGATCACGTTCCCGTTGCGATCGAGCGCCGCGCAGGCGCAGCTCGCCGACGCGCTCGTCAACAAAGTGCGCGACCGCTACACCGAGCGCCAGGTCCGCCAGCAGATCACGCTCGACGTCCGCCAGGCTCTGAACGCCATCGACCTCGCCAACGCCACCATCGATGCCGCGGTCACAGCGCGCGATCTGGCCGAGAAGAACGTCGAAGCCGAGCAGCAGAAGTATGACCTCGGCACCATCACGGCCTTCGAAATGCTCGACTCGCAGTCGCGCCTGGCCAGCGCGCAGAGCGCGTTGCTCAACGCCTACGTGGCCTTCCAGCAGGCTTTTCTGAATTACCAACAGGCCACCTGGACACTGCTGGACGGTCTCGGCATGGTGCTCGAAATGCCGAAGGTGAAGTAGCGCTCAGCTCTCGTCCCGCTTCGCCAGTTCTCGATCCAGCCACATGCAGATAGGATTCCGATCCGTCCACGATCGGAACCGCGATCACCTCGGGTACCTCGTACGAATGCAGTTTCTCGATCTCGGCCCGCAGGTCACCGAACAGCGCGCGGCTCGACTTGATCACCAGCAGAACCTCTGGCTCATCCTCGACGCCGTCCTTCCAGCGATAGATGCTCCGCACCGCCGGAATTACGTTGACGCACGCCGCCACGCGCTTCTCCACCAATCCGCGCGCGATCCGCTCGGCTTCTTCCGCCGACTTGCATGTGCTCAGCACGACGATTTTGTCTGTCATCGCAACTTTTTTCGGCCCGGCCACTGGACCTTTCGACAAAACAGGATTATAAACAAATGTAAGGACTCATTTCTTTGCGATTCAACAAGACCGCCGGCCGCATCGTCTTTTTTGTCATCTTCGCGCTCGTGGGCGCCTATGGCTACCGCACGTTGCGCAGCCCGCAAGGCATTCCCGCGCTGCGCGAAAAATGGAACGAGATCCGCAAGCTCGAAGAAGACAACGCCGCGCTCCAGCGCGAAAACGACTACCGGCGCGATCGCATCAAGAAACTCCAGGACAACCCCTCGGAACAGGAACTCGAGATTCGCAAAAAGCTGAAGCTGCTGCGGCCCGGCGAAACCTCCTTCATTCTTCCCGAGCAGTCCGCCCAATCCGCCAAGCCGCATGGTGATTCACCGGCCCCGTCCCCGCCCCCAGACCAGGATTAGTGCGGATCGCTTCCGCGATGTATCGCTTCGCCGTTCGAACCGCCGCCACCAGTTCCTCACCACTCGCCAGCAGCGCCGTGATCGCCGCTGAATACGTGCACCCAGTCCCATGCGTGTGACGCGTCTCAATGCGCTCGGCAATGAACTCCTCCCAACCACCGTCGTGCAGCAGAACGTCGGTCGCGCTCCCCGCCAGATGCCCGCCTTTCACCAGCACGGCTCGCGGACCCATCGCGCGCAGCCTCTCGGCCGCCGCCCGCATTCCCGCGACGTCGCGCACCTCGATCCCCGTCAGCATCGCGGCCTCTTCCAGATTCGGCGTAACCAGGAACGCGCGCGGCAGCAGCCGCTCCTTCAGCGCCGCGATCGCATCCCGTGCGATCAGCGCCCCGCCGTGCTTGCTCACGCACACCGGATCGACCACCAGCGGAAACCGGAAATTCGCCGGCCTCCGCCGCCACTGCCTCGATGATTTCCCGATTCCCCAGCGCCCCGGTCTTGGCCGCCGCAGGCGGAATGTCCGAGATCACCGCGCGAATCTGCTCCACAACCAATTCAGCGGGCATGCACTCGACGCGCGCGAACGCCACCGTGTTCTGCACCGTGAGCAGCGTGATCGACCGCCTCGCCATAAACGCCGAACTGGTGAAATGTTTTAAGGTCTGCTTGAATTCCCGCGCCGCCGCTCGGATCCGACCCGGCGATCGTCAGCGGCGACGTTCAAAACGTCGCAAGCCCGTTGAACGGCGTCGCCGTCCCGCCCGGAATCCGCGTGAACTGCGCGGTCGTCAAAAATTCCCAGCGCTTCCGGCTCGCGCATTCCTTGGCGACATCCTCCAGATATGCGTTGTCCACCAGCGGCACGCCCATCACTGCGATGGTCAGCGTATGCACGGGCCGTCCCGCCGCCTCTCCCTGCCCCACCACGCCCGACGGCTGCACATCATTCACGCCGTCGCCGCCCAGCACCGCGATGTCGCGTTTCTTCAACCACGGCATGGTTGACGCATCCAAGCCCGCCGCCTGGCGCCCCACGTTCCACGGCCCTAGCTTCGCGCGACGCGCCCACCGCCCGGTGCGTACGAACACCGCATCGCCGCTCCCGATCTTGACGTGCGCGTACTTCTCCCACGCCTCCAGGTCCTCGGGATAAATCGGCGTCCCCGGCTCCAGATACTCGACGCCGCGCATCAGCGGAATGTCCACCAGAATGCCGCGCGTGAAAATCCCAGGCCCCATGCGATCGATGCCGTCCGCCTTGCAGCCCTTCTCGTCCAGCTCCTGCGGATGCCCGTTGAACACCACCCACTGCCCGTCTTTCTGCAGCCGATAATGGCACAGCGCGTCCATGTGCGAATTGGTGCCGTCGTGAATCCCGAAGCTGATCATGTCGAGCGCGAAACGCGGCACGTGCGTCTTCGGATCGACGCCGAACATCTCGTGCTTGGTCGGCCCGAAGTTGAAATTGTCTTCCGCCTTCTCCAGGCTCGCGAAGTGCGCCAGCGAAACCGACACGCCGTCCTTCACCAGCTTTGCCGCCTGCACCTGCTTCTGCGCCGTGATCAGATTCAACGCGCCGCGCTCGTCCTGCTTGCCCCAGCGCCCCCAGTTGGACAACTCGGTCTCCCAACTCAGCACCTGTTCGATGGTGACGCCCGCGTGTTTCGCCGGTGCCTCCTTCGATTGCGCAACCGCCAGACACCAGCAGGACCGATCCCAAAATCAGCGCGAAGAACAAGGGCTTCATGACAATGACCTCCGCCGGTTATTATACGCTCCCCCTGCGGCAAAACCGATCGGCTATACTGGGCGCGTGAAACTCGCGGCACTCATCGCAACGTTCCTTTTACTGAGCGCGCCAGTCGCCGCCCAGCCGCCATCGTCGCCGGCCAGAACTAAAACCTGGACCCTGCCGCGAACGCCTGACGGTCATCCCGACTTCCAAGGCAACTGGAACAACTCCACGCTCACGCAGCTCCAGCGCCCGCGCCAGTTCGCCAACAAGCAATACTTGAGCGAAAAGGAAACCGTCGAGCTCGAAACCGCCCTCGCCAGACAGGGCAATTGGGACCGGGAAGGCGCCCCGCCGCAACCCGGCACGGGCCTCGGCTACAACTATCTTTTCTGGGACGCAGGAACCAAGCTGGCGCGCATCGACGGCCGCGGCCTCACGTCGCTCATCATCGACCCGCCCGACGGCCGCATGCCCGCTCTCACGCCCGAAGCGCAGAAACGCGAAGCCGCCCGCCGCGAAGCCCGCGCCAAACGCGGCCCCTACGAATCCTGGACCGACCTCAACCTCGCCGAGCGCTGCATCACACGCGCATCGCCGAAGCTGCCCGGCGGCTACAACAACAACGTCCAGATTATTCAAACTCGCGACGCCCTGATGATGATGGGCGAAATGCTCCACGAAGTCCGCGTGATCTATTTGGACGGGCGTCCGCACCTTCCGCCGAGCGTCCGTTTCTGGCAGGGCGACTCCGTCGGACACTGGGAAGGCGACACCCTGGTCGTCGACACCACCAACTACAAGGACGATGTCCGCTTCGCTTCGTTCAACTGCTGCGGACCCGCCGGCGCCGGCATGCACATCGTCGAACGCTTCCGCCGCGTCGACGAAAACACCATCGACTTCCGCTACACCGTCGACGATCCGTCCACTTTCACGCGTCCCTGGACCGTCGCCGTCCCCATGACCCGCATGACTGAGCCGATCTTCGAGTACGCCTGCCACGAAGGCAACTACGCGATGGAAGACATCCTGAAGGGCGCCCGCGCCCAAGAAGCCGCGGCCGCGAAGAAGTGATCGCCGCTCTAACCCTCCCACGCGATCGTTTCAAATAGCTTCCGCAGTCGTCGCCCTTTGTCTCGGTTGATCATCTCCACATAACCAACCCGGCCCTGCAGATGCGCGCGGAAATCGGGCAGCCTTTCCCGATTCTGTGACTCCGGACCCAGACGCGCGCAGTTGACCAGCGTCGCCTCCAGCCGCTCGACATCGCATCGCCGAAGGTTCATCTTCGCGTTGACCACAACACCAGCAAGCACCTGTCGCCGGCCCCGCCGCATGATACGCGTCTTGTGATGATTGACGCTGAATCCTTCCTCCAACGCAATCGCGGCTGCGTGAATCGCGAGCCGCTCCACTGCCTTGCCGAACTCTTCCTCGCCAGAGAACGCCAGATCGTCCGCGTAGCGGCTATAGACCGCGCCGGCGGACTTCGCCAGTCCCGATAACCGGCAATCCAACCGGTACGCCGCCAGATTCGCAAGCGCCGGCGATGTGGGCGCGCCCTGCGGCAAGTGAGATTGCGCGTACATTAGGCCCCCTTCGAGCCACGTGGCCGCATCGATCTCCGGCGGACGGCTGCGCCACACCTCGCGGGGAACCGTGTTGGTGCAAATTCCCCCCAGGCAGTTTGCCACCGGGTCGGGATAGCCCAAAGTCCGAAAGATCGCCTGCGCCCGCGCGCGCGGAAAAGCCGGGAAGAAATCTTGCAGATCGAGACGCAGCACCACACGCTTGCCCACGTGCGGCAGCGCGAACGTCGCTATCGAACGCCCCTTGACGAATCCGTGCGCAGCCGCGTGCGCCGGAATGCAATCCAGAATCCCCGAGAGAATTCGACGCTGCAATGCTTTGAGATTCGACTTCGGACTCTCGATCAGCCGCACACCGCCGGATCGTTTGGCAAAGACACGGTAGTGATAGTGCCGAAGCATTGTCCGGCCGCGCGCCTTGTTGTTCAGCCCCTTCAAATCGGCGAACCAGTCGAGCTCATCCGGCGAGACACACAACCAATCCGCCAGATCTCCAACGCTCTCGATCACCGGGATCTGCCAGCGCCGAGCAGCGGCCTCCACCGGCTGCATGCGCTGCGGCTCTGGGATCCACTCGGCAATCGACAGATCGCCCCTATGTTTCCTGTGCGCGCGTTGAAACCCAGCATCGCCGAGAAGGAACTGAACTACGTCGCGATGGCGCGGCCGCACTCCTCCGCCGAAAGCATCGACATATCGTCGAGCCAACGACGGCAACCACCGCCACGACCTGCCTAGCGTTCGCTCGGCGCGGGATCGAACTGCGTCGACAGACAGGTCACCAGCCAGCATGCTCCTGGCAAGTGCGCTGGTCAAGATTGATGGCGCCATGGCGAAGGCGAAAACTTCAACCAGTCTGACTTAGCGTGAGCAGGACTGCTCGCCATCGCAGGGAAGCTCACGCGGCGTAATGGCGATGTAGCACACTTCCCCGGGGTAACCCCGGAGAGGCGAATCGAACCGGAGTTCGACTTCACCGAGCTTGAAGTTCCCGCCTCCGCTTCATGATACCAACGCAGTCCTTCCGCAACGGCACGGCGTTCTCGACGTGACCCCGCCAACTACTGGTACTCCCGCCTGTCGTCTTTCCCCACTCGTTTCCGATTACTTCTAGGTAGAAGCCCCTATCAGCAAGGAGATCATCATGTTTCGGCTTGGCTACAGGCAGCGCGCTCCCCGGCGGCTACAACAACAATGTTCAGATCGTTCAAACCCGGGACGCCCTGATGCTGATGCGCGAAATGCTCCACGAAGTCCGCGTGATCCATTTGGATGGGCGTCCGCACCTTCCCTCCAGCGTCCGTTTCTGGCAGGGCGACTCCGTCGGGCATTGGGAGGGCGATACCCTAGTCGTCGACACCACCAACTACAACGACGATGTCCGCTTCGCTTCGTTCAACTGCTGCGGACCGGCGGGCGCGGGCATGCATATCGTCGAACGCTTCCGCCGCGTCGATGAAAATACCATCGACTTCCGCTACACCGTCGACGATCCGTCCACCTACACGCGACCCTGGACTGTCGCCGTCCCCATGACCCGCATGAATGAACCGCATCTTCGAGTACGCCTGCCACGAAGGCAACTACGCGATGGAAGACATCCTGAAGGGCGCGCGCGCCGAAGAAGCAGCAGGAAGAAGCGGTGACCGCCTGCCACCCCGTGCTGAACGCCGCGCCGTCTTCCGCTGCTACTTGACCGCGACCGTGACCGGAGCGCTGGACTGGCCGGCTTGATTGATGATCAGAGGGACATCGTTCCCGGCCGCAACTCCACCGGGCACAACCACGTTCACTTGATAGAGTCCTGCGAATCCGGGAGCCAGGCCCGCGAACAGAACTTTCGCGTCTTGGTCGCCGATCGAGACGGTTACCGTATTCGTAGTCTTAGAGAGTGTGGTCAAGGACGCCGCTGCCCCGCCGGGCACAGCCGGATCCACCGGACCCAACCCGGCACAGTAGATTACCGCACCGTCTCCCTCGCTGAGCGGATGGCCGCCGTCGACCAAAAACTGTGTGCCGTCCGATTTCACGCCCACCACGATCCCGGAGCCTTTCCGCTCGAATCGTTGGTGAACACCGCGGGTTGTACGGGAGCGATGATCACTGGCTCAGGCACCGAAATGGCTGGCCCGTTCGTAACGATGATCTGCTGGGTCGTGTTGGCCGGCACGTCGTACGGGATGATCGCGTTCACTTGATTGTCCGCGGCAAACTGCAGAGGAAGCTGCTTGCCGGCCATGGTCACTTGAGTAGCGCCCAGTTGCGTGGCGAAAGGCAAGCTGGAGGATGCGTTCAGACCCGCACTCAAATTGGCGCCAAAAATGGACACGAAACTCCCCGGAGCGAGCGGCTGATGCGACGCGAGACTCGCGGCGCTGACTGCCCCGCCGGCCGAAATAACCGGCGTAGTGGGATTCGCTTTCACTGTCCCGCCGATAGATGCGGATCCTTGCAGAGCCGGCGAAATCTGTTGGGCACGCACCGTGATGGTGACCTGGGGCTCGGATCCCCGCGCCTGCCATGTCGCAGTCCAAATGCCGTCCTGAAGGGAAAGCAGGGAAAGCGTGGGATCACCGTTCGAGAACGACGCGGTAACGCTGCCCGACTTCAAGAAATTTCCGCAATCGTCGACGATGGTTGCAGCAATGGCTGTCGGCCAGGCTGCCGCAGTGGCAAAGCCTGAGCCGAGTTGCGTAAATACCGGCAGGAGCTTCGTCGGCGTGCACCCGCTGGCGCGCGGAGCGGCCTGACCCTGCGGCTGATTGGTAGAACCGGCCGTCAAAACCAGAAGTATCGCGATGTGGCGCACGGTGTTGTTGGAGAAATACAGAGCCAGATCGCCTGTATAGATGCCAGCCGCAAGGCCTGAAGTATTGGGCTGGACGCTGATCTGAATCGGATTGGCTGCGCTCACGCTCCCCGACAGTGGCTGAACCGTGAGCTTATTGCTGCCCGGCTGGAATGAAGGCGAGGCGCCGAACATCAGGTCCGACGGAGAAGGATTCGTCAACGCCACGTTCTGTGCGCCGGGATTTGCTCCACCGGCCTGACCGATAAAGATCAGTCCTGTGGGCTGCAGGAAAGCTCCCAGGTCTGTTCCCGCCTCCGCGACGTTCAGGACCACCGACGCGATCTGTGGCGAGTTGTCAACTCCCGGCGCCGAGACCTGTACTTGGCCGTAGTAGTCGCCGGCCGGCAGTCCGGTGGGTTTGACGCTCACGGTGAGCACGGATGACGACTTCGAACCAACAGTCCCGGACGCCGGCGCAACCGAAAGCCATCCTTGTCCGCCGGATAACGTGGATGCCGAAACGCTGAAGCTTAGACTCTTGGCGCTGCCATTTACGAGTGCGAAGGGCTGCGGTGGCGGAGTTCCCCCTCCAACCACCGTTTGGAAACGAAATCCCGTCTGCGAGAGCTGAATCTGTTGTTCCGAGCCGCTCACGGTAGCAACCACCGAAACCGCTATGGTTTGTCCCGATGGCGCCAAGGAAATCGTTATCATCCCGGAGTACGTACCGGCGCCGAGTGTGCTGGGGTTCACGTTGGCCGAGACCGGCGTACTTCCGAACGCGGCCGTACCGCCGCTCGGGGAGACCGTCAGCCACGGCCCGCCCGATATCGTGCCGGCAGTCGCGGTGAACGTCTGCGTTGAAGAGCCGCGATTCAAGATTGAAAACGATTGGGACTCTACAGCCGTGGACCCAATCGTGAACGCGAAAGTCAATGCACCCGTATCAGTGGACAGTGCCGGGCCCGAGAATCCGTCCACTTGGATGCTTACATCTTGGGGAAACGTCTCGTCGAGTAGCGTCTCGCCCTGGTAGACCAAGAGAAATCTCTCCGCGACAGTGAACGAGTAAAGGCCCGCGGCGGAGGGCGTCCCACTGAAAACACCATTCGAGAAGCTCAGGCCCGGTGGGAGTGTTCCGGATGCCACCGTAAAGGTCAGCGAGAACTCGACGCCTTCTTCTGCAAAGATACCCTGCAATTCACTGAGGTCGCCGGCGAAGTCGAAGATGTAGGGAACACCCACCGTTGCGTTTGGAAGCGAACTCTGCGCGGCCAAGTTCGGGCCGGCACACGCCGCCAACCACAGGATCAAAGCACACTTCCACATTTTGCCGGGTCCCCCCTGCTGTTCTACCACGCGCGAAGGGAGCGCCGTTCGGATCAACAAAATGCTCAGGCTAACACTGGCAGGTTGCCGCGGCCGCGCAATAGTACCAACATGGTCCTAGCTCTCGCGAAACATCCTCCTTTCACGGTCCCTCGTGTCGTCTTTCCCCACCCGTTTCCGATTACTCCTAGGTAGAAGGCCTTATCAGCAAGGAGAAACTCATGAGTCGGCCCGGTTCCACGCTCAGTATCGCTCACGCTTCGGCGCATCGGCGGACTTCGACACTCGGATTCCTACCACTACTATTGCTTGTCTGCCTGAGTGCAACCGGCGCGGTTATACCGGTCACCACGCTGGAGCAAAAAATCAGTGACGCCAGTGACACCACCAAGCCGGGTTGCTCACTCCAGGAAGCGATATTCTCCGCCAACCGGGACGCGAATACCGCGATTTCCAAATACTTCGGCACAGATCCAGTCATCGTCACGACAAATTGCGTACCGGGCAGCGGCGACGACACTATCGTCCTGCCCTCCAAGTCTCTGCTTCTGTTGAGCAAAATCGTGGATGATGCGGACAATCTCACAGGACCGACGGCCACACCGCTCATCACTTCCAACATCACCATCCTAGGCAACGGCGCTACGCTGCAGCGCACCGGCGGTTACAATTTTCGGCTGTTTACCGTTGCAAGCGGCGGCCTCCTGACGATCAAGCAGACCTATATCAAGAACTTCCTCGCGCATGGCGGCAACGGCGGTGACGGCGGAGGTGGGGGCGGACTCGGCGCCGGCGGCGCGATTTACGTTCTCGGCGGCGCACTGGTTATCGAGAACAGCACCTTCCAGAACAATGCTGCGGTCGGCGGAGCCGGCGGGAAGGCAATTTCTAGAAGGGGAGGCGGTGGCGGTGGCATCGGAGGCGCCGGCGGCACAAGCATCGGCACCTGTACGCCCAGCGGCGGCACTCGGAACGGCGGCGGAGGAGGCGGCTCGCGCGGAGATGGGGGAGGCGGACTTTCCTGCTCTTCTGCGGGCGGCGGAGGCGGAACGCTCTATGGAGGGTCTGGCCACGCAGGCGGCTTCCAGTGTGGCGGCACCGGAGGCTCCGCCGACGTAACAGTTCCCGCTCTGGGCGGGTCAGGCGGCGACGCTCCCTGCGACGGCGGTGGAGGGGGCGGAGGAGAAGAAGGCCTCGTCACCAGCGGCGACGGCGGCAATGGGAAGTTTGGTGGCGGGGGTGGCGCAGGTGGAGATGGCGGAGGTAGCGGCGGCCATGGCGGCTTCGGCGGCGGAGGCGGCGCGGGCTGGTCAACTCTGCTCCGCGGCCGCGACGGAGGCAATGGCGGGTTCGGCGGCGGAGGCGGCGCCGGCTCCAACGGAAACATAACCGACGGCGACGTCGGCACGCCCGGAAAGTTCGGCGGCTTCGGCCATTCCGGCGACGGTTACGGCGGTTCTGGCGGCGGCTTGGGCGGCGCGATCTTCAACGATGGCGGCGGCGTCCGAGTATCCAACAGCACCTTCACCGGCAACGTTGCTCTCGGTGGCTTCGGCTCTCACTCGCTGCAGGGCGGTGGGGCTGCCGGTGGCGCTATCTTCTCCAAGAATGGTCGCTTGACCGTACAGGATGTCACCATCAATCGAAACCAAGCCAGCCCCGGCGGGGACAGCGGTGAAATCGGCGGAGGCATTTATGTCCTTCAGGACTCGATCTCCGACCCAACCGCTTTTACTCTGGAAAACACCATCATCTCCAACAACGGTCAGCTCGAGTGCTGGATTCAAGGCCTCAGCATCGCGGGAACGTTCGCCGGAAACTTGATCACTCAGAACTTCAACTGCCCCGGCGTTGTGACCACTGCCGATCCGCAGCTCGGGCCGCTCCAAAACAACCAGGGCAGCACGCCGACCATGGCGATCTCGGCCAACAGTCCCGCGCGGAACACCGCCGATACCAACACATCGCTAGCCAGCGATCAGCGCGGCCAGTCGCGCCCGGCCAGCGGCGGATTCGACATCGGCGCGGTGGAGCTCTGCTTTCACGGACCCGAAGTCTTCTTGGAGACCTGCCTAATCCAGGGCGACATCCTGGAAGGCCAGCAGGTCACGCTAAGCATGCAGGCTTCCCCCACGGGAGGAGGAATTACGTCGCCCGCCGCCGGGGGGTCCTACGACGAGCGCCAGTTCGACGTGCTTGTCATCAAGGCGACCCCCAACGCCGGTTTCCGATTCACCGGTTGGAGCTCGAACGTCACCGCTCCCACAGCTCCCAACACCACGGTCGTCATGGATCAGACCAAGACGGTGACGGCCAACTTTGCCACCTGCTCCTGCGCGACGGATGTTACCGGCTCCATCGGAATCACCCTCGGCGGGTTCGTGGTAAATCCGATTACAAAACGATGGGTGCAAACCGTGACCCTGACGAACAACTCGGCTGCGTCCATCGCAGCGCCGGTTTCGTTGGTGCTCGATAACCTGAGCAGCAATGCAACCCTGTTCAACCCCACTGGCACAACCAGCTTGATGTTGCCGGCCGGCAGCCCCTATATGGACGCCAACGTCACTCTGGCTCCCGGCCAAAGCGCCCCCATCACTCTGCAGTTCGTGAATCCGACCAACGCCGCCATCACCTACGACGCGCGCGTCCTGGCAGGTCCGGGATCAAGATAGCAAGGACTACTTATGACCAATACAAATCGATTCGTAACTCTCGCCGGGCTTCTCCTGGCTTTGACAGCCGCGTGCACCGCCGATTCGTTCCTGGTGACGCTGGACACCACGCCTCTCGCTGGAGCCCAGACGCTGGGCTTCGCGCTCACCAACGCCAACACTGCCGCGAACACCATTTCCCTCGGCGCGTTCACTTTCGGCGGCGGTAGCGCCACCAGCGGCACCGACGATTGCACCTTCCTCGGCGCCAGCGGAACCGGTTGTAGCGGTGATCTGGTCACTGGCGTCTCGCTGCAGGATCTCGACACTCTGGTGGCGTTTTCTCAGCAGTTCACGCCCGGTTCATCGCTGTCGTTCATCCTCACAACCACCAACAACTTCGGCTCCGGCAGCCCCGATACCTTTGCCATGTATTTGTGCGACGACACCGTCAGCACCTGCTATTCCGATGACGCGGCAACCGCCTCGATGCTGTATCTCGAGTTGTCTGGCGGCACTCTGACCCCGGCGAGTTTCGCGGTGTTTGGCGCCGCCGAGCAGGGTCTCGACGCCCCGGTCGTGAGCGACGCCGTTCCTGAGCCAAGCGGACTTGTGTTCCTGGCCGCCGCGCTCGCACTTGCTCTGATCGCAAAGCATCGCAGCGCCAAACCAGGCGCTTCGATCGGCTAGCGCGTCGATTCGGCCGCCAGGCGAGCAGCCCGCGTTTCCGGATGATCGGACCCCACTGATTTTTCAAGGTGCTGGACCGCGGATCGGAACGCAGCTCGAGCTTCCTCCCGCTTGCCTTGTGCCTGAAGGATTCGTCCCAAGGTCAAGTAGGCGTGGCCCAGCCTGAACGAAGGCACGTCCGGCCCGACAATCTGCTTCAGGGTGGTGAGAGCCTGGAGTGCGTCGTCCGCCGCCTCCTGCACGCGGCCCATTGGCAGGTAGATCTCGGACCGCCGAATCAGCAACACCGGCAGATTGTCCGATCCTTGGCCACCCGTCCGCATGGAGTTTTCCGTCAAAGCGATCGCTTCATTGATGAACTTCAGGCCGCTGTCCAGGTCGCCGCGCGCCTGCGCGATGAGAGCGCGTTCGGAACTGACGGTTGCGTACGAGATGTGGCCGGGTGGCAAATTCGCTCTGATCCGCTCTGCCGCTTCGCCGATCACTCGGGTTGCGCCATCCAGATTACCCTGCTGCCGGTAAATCGTGGAAAGCAGCAACAAGGACTGATTGATCACCAGCTGGTCGCCGGCTCGCCGTCCCTTCGCGTTGGCAAGTTCCGCATACTTCGCCGCCTCGTCCATATGGCCCAACTCGCGGAGCGAGTATGCATAGTTGTTCAGCAGCATCGGCGAAACTGCACTCTCAGCTTGGCCGTCGCGGCTGATTTCGATGGCGCGTCGAAACAGACTCTCCGATTCCAAGGCTCGCCCGGACAGAACCAACGAAAGAGCCCAGTTGTTGAACAGCGTGCCCGCCGTCTGTGTGTCATCCCGTCCTAAAGCCGTCAGCCGCGCGGATGCTTGCTCGAACATTGCGCTCGCTTCGCGATGTCGTCCGGCGGTCCGGTAGGACTCCGCCAGGTCCATCCAAATGCGCAATTCCTCGAGTTCCGATCGGAACGGCGACTCCTGCAACAGCCGCAGCGCCGCCTGATCCCGTTCCACCGCTTCTCCGGAAGCGCCGTGCTCGCGCGCCACCTCGCTGCCGCGCAATAGACAAAAGATCCGGTCGACCGCCAGCTCTGGTTGGTTTGGCAATTCGCTCAGGCCTTCCTGAATGAGCGCCTCCGGTCTTTGCGGGTCGCTCGCACGCGCCAGAGCGCTGGCAAGCGCACAGGAAGCTTGCGCACGCGTCGATCGATCCGTCGAACCGCGCGACAGTCTGTACGCTTCCTCCAGCACCCGCCGCGCTTTCGCGTCCTGGTCCTGACTCCAGTATTGCCTCCCGATCGAAATGAGGAGGCCCACATGGCTGGGATCATTCGCGCCATGCTGCCGTCCGACGATATGCTCGGCGCGCGACAGCAGTTCGTTCACCGTGAAAGGCTTGCCCGAAGGCGCCGCGTCCGACAGCACGAAGGAGTTCAGGTCGTTCACTGCCTCCGCGCGCGCCAACTGCCGCAAGGCGAAATCGCGCTGCGCATTCGCCGTTCGCGCCTGCATCAAGGTTCCGAAGACTCCCGCTGCTGAGGCCATCAACGCCAAACTAGCCAGCGCCACGGCCATCCGGTTCCGCCGGACAAACTTTGCTGTGCGATAAGCCAGCGAGTCCGGCCGTGCGCTGATAGGCTCGTGCCGAAGATAGCGGTTCAAGTCGTCGGCCAGAGCGCCGACGGAGCCATAACGTTCCTGCGGATTCTTCTTCAACGCCTTGGCGATGATCGTGGACAGATCGCCGGCCAGCTGCCGCCCGAGCTTTTCCGGCGTTGTAGCGCGCCGGGCGGCCACCGACGCCTTGCGCTGCGCGTCCGGTGTTGACGTCACCGCATCGGGCAGCCGGGGCGCTTCCGTTTCGACGATAGCCTTCACCAGATCCGCCGACGAGTGCGGACCTGGTCCGGCCGGATGGGTTCCCGTGAGCAGCAAATAGAGCAGGACTCCCAGAGCATACACGTCCGTCGCGGTACTCACCAGCCCACCGGTCATTTGCTCCGGCGCAGCGTACTCCAGTGTCAGCGGCGATGCGCCTTCCCGCGTCAGCGCAGTAGCCAGTGTGCCTTCTTCCTCCAAAAGCTTGGCGATGCCGAAATCGAGCAGTTTCACTTGCCCGTCGTCGCGCACCAGCACATTGGACGGTTTCAGATCGCGATGCACAATGAGATTCGCGTGCGCAAATTGAACCGCCGAGAGTACGTCCAGCACCAGCCGGATCCGCGCCTCCACAGCCAGCCCGCGCTCATCGCAATAGATGTCGATAGGCTGCCCATCCACGTGTTCCAGCACCAGGAACGGCTGCCCGGAATCGGCTACACCCGCGTCGATCAGCTCCGCGATGTGAGGATGCGACAATCGGCCGAGGATTTCGCCTTCGCGCTTGAATCGCTCCTGGCCTCTCTGCGCCAGCGCGATACTGAGGAACTTGATCGCCACGCGCCGCTCAAACCGGCCATCGCTCCGCTCGGCTAGCCAGACGCTGCCCATGCCGCCTTCGCCGATCGGCTCGATCAATTTGTAAGCGCCAACCGCGCGGCCGGCCATCGCCGGGAACGCAGGCACAGCGGGGCCGAGATCCAGAAATGATTCTTGAACCACCGCCTCGTGCTCGTTTAGCAGCGCTTCCAGCTGCGCGGCTAGCGCCGGATTTCGCCCGCGTAGAGACTCCAGCCAGGCCGAACGCTCCTGCTCGGGGACGTCCAGTAATTCATCCAGATGCGGGCTTACTGCCTGCCACCAATCCGGGTTGTCGACAGCCATTCCGTCAGAATGCCACATCCGCCCGGATGCTGCGGTGCAGATAGATGCGCGCTTTTTCCCATTGCCGCTGCACGGTGCGTTCCGATACGCTTCGCATCGTGGCTATTTCGGCAAACGAAAAACCACAGAAGAATTTCAAATCCACTAGCTCGGCCAAGCCTGGCTCCACTTTCGCCAGATCGTCCAAAGCATCGCTGATACGCATCAACTCTGCTTCATCGACGGCGCTCCCGGCGGCGTCCGTGTCCAGCGCCGTAATCTCGAACGCTCCGCCCCGCTTCAGTGCGCGCCGGCTCCGCACATGGTCGATGATCAATCCGCGCATCACGCGCGCGGCATACTTCATGAAGCGGGCTTGGTCCGGAAAGGACGGCCCGCTCCGGCCGGCGATATCCAGGTACGCTTCGTGCAGCAGTGTGGTTGCGCCCAGGCTGCCGGAAACGCCACTGCGCCCCAACTCCCGCTTCGCTACCCGATGCAGTTCCGAGTACAGCGCGGCGAATAGACCCTCCATGGCAGGACCGTCGCCTCGCTCGGCAGCCGTCAGGAGTGAGGATATCGTGGACTCCATCTGTCGATCTATCGGCTTGGCCAGTCTCTCGCATCAGAGCCGAGCAGTCAAGGCGCGCCTATCAAGCACGACCGGTCCCACCCGACTTCCGCCGCCGGGCCGGCTTCCCGCGCGGCCGCACATAATGAAACCGGATCAGATAAATGTTCTCGCCCTTGCCGTGCTTCGCGACTTTCAGGAGATCGATCAGACCTAGGAAACCCGACTCGCGCGCCAACGCTGGCGTGATATCCGGAAAACCGATCGGCTCGATCGAATCCACCTCGATTTCGCCTTCTTCCATTGGGTACCGCGCGCCCGCTCTCACATGCGGCCGCGTCCAGAATCGAACGCTGCACGTGATCTCTCCGCGGCGCACTCCCTCGCGCAGTCGCTTGGTGAACACCATAATATAGGAAGAGTCTACACCCAGCCCAACATGAACTTGCACCGAACAATAGTCGTCTCTTTGGGTTTTATGATTCTCACCGGTTGCTCGCAACCGCCGGCTCCCGATACCCGCGAAGCGGATGCCCGTGCGCTGCGCGAAGGCGAGGTTGCCGCGTTCGTCAAGGACTGGGGCGGCAAGGATATCGACCGCATCGCCGCCCACTTCACCGATGACGGAATCCTCATGGTCCCGAATGCTCCCGTGATGTCCGGCAAGGCTTCCATTGCATCGTCGATGAAGGACGCGCTCACCGACCCCAACTGGTCGCTCGCAATGCAGCCTGTCCAGGTGGAAGTCTCCAAGGCCGGCGATCTCGCGTACGCCCGCGGAACCTACGTGCTCACTGCCAGCAATCCGCCAAGCAAGAAGGTGGCTACTGAAAAGGGCCGGTTCCTCGCTATTTTTCGCAAGGAAGCGGACGGGGGCTGGAAGGCCTTGCAGGAGATCACCAACGCCGAGGCTCCAGCGACAATCCAGTAACACAGCCTGTCCGCTGCGTGGTCCGCGCCACCCGCACGACACTGGATCGAGCTAAACTATCCAATACGCGCGCACTCTGCCGCGCGATCAGGAGTCGACTTAGGAGGCAACATGTGCGATCAGGATCATTTTGAGGACGACCGTTTGGAATTCGAAGCTCGCGGCTTAGTGACGCGAAAGCAATTCGGAATCATGTTGGGTGCTGGCGTAGCCATGCTGCTGCCCAAAGTCGCAAACGCGGTTGCGGTAACCGAATCGGAAGTCAACGTCAAGACTCCGGACGGCGTCGCCGACTGCTACTTCGTGCATCCGGCCTCCGGCACTGCGCCCGGCGTTCTGGTATGGCCGGACATCTTCGGTCTGCGGCAGGCGTTCCGCCAGATGGGCAAACGCCTCGCCGAATCCGGCTATTCAGTGCTGGTGATCAATCCGTTTTACCGCGTGCAGAAATCCCCGACCGCGAAAGACGGCGCCGCAACTCCGCTTCAGGAGTTGATGCCGCTCGCTCGCGCTCTCAACGAAACCACGCAAATGACCGATGCGAAGGCGTTCATCGGATGGCTCGACCAGCAGTCATCGGTTGCGAAAAATCGCAAGATGGGTACGCAGGGTTATTGCATGGGAGGCCCCATGGCGTTCCGTACCGCTGCCGCCGTGCCCGATCGCATCGGAGCAGTCGCCACCTTCCACGGCGGCGGGCTGGTCACAAAAACGGAGAACAGTCCGCACCTGCAGGCGTCGAAAAGTCACGCGCAATTCCTGATCGCGATCGCGGCCAATGACGATCAGCGAGCGCCCACCGACAAGGACGTTCTCAAAGAGACCTTCGAGAAGGCCAAGCTTCCCGCGGAGATCGAAGTGTACACCGGCGCCGCGCATGGCTGGTGCCCTCCGGACACGCAGGTCTACAACGAGCCTCAGGCCGAAAAGGCCTGGAGCCGCTTGCTCGTGCTGTACGGAAAAGCGCTGGCCTGAACAACCAGTCTGACGTCTCACACGCATGACTCGCCAATACCTGGTGGTCGCGCTCGCGGTGGTCTCGCTAGTTCGTCCCGCCGTTGCACAGTCGCACGCGCAGGCGGCGGGGAGCCACCCCGATTTCCAGGGCATCTGGAACTCCGCGACCGCCACTCCCCTCGAGCGTCCGGCGCAGCTCCGGGACAAAGCGTTCTTCACGCCGCAAGCAGCCGCCGCCTGGGAACGCCGCGCAGCAAGCCGCAACGAAGATCCAAAGCCCGGTCCGGCAACGCAAGGTTTCGCGAGTTACAACGCGCTCTTCTATGAAACCGGCACCAAGTTGCTGAAGAGTCTTCGGACATCCATCGTCACCGATCCTCTCGACGGAAAAATTCCCGCCCTAACGCCCGCCGCTGCCGCCAAAAAGCGCCGCCGCCTGGAATTGCTCAGTCATCCGCGCGGCGCAACCGACCTCGGTCTTCAGGACCAATGCATTGTCTTTAAGACCGCGGTGCCGCCGATGCTTCCCTATATCTACAACAGCAACGTTCAGATCATCCAGACTAGCCGCGAGGTGATGATCAACATCGAGATGGTTCACGATACTCGAGTCATTCATCTGGACCGCCAGTCTCACGTTTCGCCCCGTGTGCGGCTCTGGCTCGGCGACTCCGTCGGGCGCTGGGAAGGCAACACGCTGGTGGTGGACACGACGAATTTCAACGATGCCGGCGGCTTTTTCGGCGACGCCGGCGGCATGTTCGGCACCGACACAAATCTGCACGTCGTGGAACGCTTCAGTCTGGCCGATGCGAATACCATTCAGTATCAATTCGAAGTCGACGACCCCAGCGCGTATACGCGGCCCTGGAAAGGCGAATTGTCCTGGACCCGCTCGGCCGACCGGATCTTCGAATACGCCTGCCACGAAGGCAACTACGCACTCACCGATTTGCTGAACGGCTTCCGCGCCGCCGAACGCGCTGAATCCGCACCGAAGACGCGATAACCGGACACTGGCAATCGGCCTTCAGCACTACGGCGAATCAGAGACCTTAGAGTCGCTTCCTGCGTTCGGCCCGGTTAGCCAGTAGCGGTCGAAGCGCATCATTGACCGGCTTCGAACTGGGGAACGCCGCGGCATCAAAGCTATTGAGGTGTGATTCAGCGGGTTAGTCATGCTATCCTACGCTTTCAGTTTTGGGACCGGTCCCGCTTTGCGACCGCGTTCTCTCTACACTCATTCACACTGAGACCAATACATGAAGCTCACTTGGACCAAGACCGACGAGGCCCCCGCACTCGCGTCGTACGCGCTGCTGCCCATCCTACGAGCGTACTTCAAGGGGACAGGGGTGGAGATCGAAACGGCTGACATCTCGCTCGCTGGACGTATTATCGCCAACTTCCCTGAGTGTCTTCGGAACGACCAGAAGATTCCTGACGAGTTGACGCGCCTGGGGAAGCTGGCGCAGACACCGGAGGCCAACATCATTAAGCTCCCCAATATCAGCGCCTCGATTCCGCAACTCCGGGAAGCGATTGCGGAACTCCGCGGAAAGGGCTACAACATACCCGACTATCCCGAGGAGCCGTCGACGGAAGAGGAGCGTGCGCTGCAGGCCCGCTTTGCCGTGGTCCTGGGCTCGGCGGTGAACCCCGTATTGCGCGAAGGCAATTCGGACCGCCGTGCTTCGACGTCGGTGAAAGCGTTCGCGCGGAAGCATCCACACAAGATGATGAAGAACTTGGCCGAAGTCCGGTTCCGTGACGCGTGTCGCCCACATGAGTGACAAGGACTTCTATGGCAGCGAGAAATCCACGACGGTCGGCGCCGCAACCAACGTGCGCATCGAATTCGTGGACTCAGCCGGCGCGGTGAAGGTGCTGAAGCAAAGCCTCCCGCTGCTCGAGGGCGAAGTCATCGACTGCGCGGTGATGAACGTGGCGGCTCTGCGGAAATTCTATGCGGAGCAGATGGCCGCCGCCAAAGCTGACAACGCGTTGTTGTCGCTGCATCTGAAGTGCACCATGATGAAGATCTCCGATCCGATCATGTTCGGGCACTGTGTGGCGGTGTATTTCGCCGATGCCCTGGAGAAGCATGCCGGCGCGATCCAAAAAATCGGCGCCAACGTCAACAACGGACTGTCCGACGTCCTCGGCAAACTCGACCAGCTTCCGGCCGCGAAGAAGGCCGAGATCGAAGCCGATATCGCAGCCTGTTACGACAAGGGTCCCGGCCTTGGCGATGGTCGATTCGCGGATGGGTAAGACCAACCTGCACGTTCCCAACGACGTGATCGTCGACGCATCGATGCCGGTTGTGATCCGAGACGGCGGCAAGATGTGGAACAAAGAGGACGCGCTCGAAGACACTGTCGCCATGATCCCGGACCGCTGCTACGCCACCATCTATCAGGTCGTGATCGAGGACTGCAAGAAGCACGGACAGTTCGATCCGGCGACCATGGGCAGCGTGTCCAACGTCGGGCTCATGGCGCAGAAGGCCGAAGAGTACGGTTCGCACGACAAGACGTTTGTCGCGCCCGGCAACGGCACGATTCGCATCGTTGATGCGGGCGGCAAAACGCTGCTCGAACAGAGCGTAGAGCGCGGCGATATCTTCCGCGCCTGCCAGACCAAAGACGAGGCCATCCGCGATTGGGTAAAGCTGGCCGTGGCACGCGCGCGGGCAACCGGCGCACCGGCGGTGTTCTGGCTCGACCCGGATCGTGGCCACGATGCGCAAATCATTCAGAAGGTGAATGCCTACTTGCCCGAACACGACCTCTCGGGCCTGGAAATCAAGATCATGAAGCCGGACGACGCGATGAAATTCTCGCTGGAGCGAATTCGCCGCGGCGAGGACACCATCTCCGTCACGGGCAACGTGCTTCGTGACTATCTCACCGACCTGTTCCCGATTCTCGAATTGGGGACCAGCGCCCGCATGCTCTCGATCGTGCCGCTGCTCCGAGGCGGCGCAATTGTTCGAAACCGGGGCCGGCGGTTCGGCGCCCAAGCACGTGCAGCAGTTCCTGAAAGAAGGGCATCTGCGCTGGGACTCGCTCGGTGAATACTGTGCGCTGGTACCCTCGCTGGAGCTGATTGCGACGAAGACCGGCAACCCGCGGGCGGCGCTGCTTTCGAAAACGCTCGACGACGCCATCGGCCGCTACCTCGAAGACGCCCGCGAGCCTTCGCGCAAGGTAAACGAGATCGACAACCGCGGCTCGACGTTCTATCTCGCGTTGGCGTGGGCAAAGGCACTCGCCGCCCAGGACGAGGACGCGGAGTTGAAGCAACGCTTCACTCCGGTGGCCGCCGCGCTGGCGGCGAACGAGGGCAAGATTACTCAGGAGTTGTTGGCGGCGCAGGGCAAGCCGGTGGACATCGGCGGATACTATTTCCCGGACGACGCGAAGTGCGCCGCAGCGATGCGGCCCAGCGTTACGCTGAACGCAATCATTGACGGAATGTAGTGGCTCTTGCGCCTTCGTGCCGGCGCGCGACGCCAATGGTTTAGGCCGCACGTCCTTTATGCGAATGTGGCGACCAGCGTGGTTGCCGACGAAAAGTTGTGGTCACAATAGCAGCCCCCGCGACTGACTCGACCAATCCCCAAAGCGCGCTTGTGAGCCGAACACAAAATAACCCAACGTGCGAGCATCTCCGCTACAGTGCCTCCCGAATCGTTCGGACATCCAGGAACATTCTCTGAGGGCCTTCGGCCGCAGCCCCCTCGATTGGCACCAAACCGTATTGCGCATACCAGCCGATCCGCTCGCGATAAGCATCCGTAATCACGCAGCGGCATCCGACCTCGCTCGACAATCGAAGGCTGATCCGGAATACTTCAGAAATGAGTGCGTGCCCAATTCCTTTTCCCGCGAATCGTCGATCGACGGCCAGCCGTGCCAAGAGAACTAGCGGCAGGTCGTAATTTGGGAGCCCCCTAACGTGTTTAGGCGGGAATGCTTCGCGTGGGACACTGGACATCGCAATCGTGAAGTATCCGAGCACCATGCGCGGCGCGGCTTCCTCCACCGCAACGTACGTCACTCCGATGGAACTTTTCTCCTGGTTCACCCAAGCATGTCTGTTCAGGTAATTATTGAGCCGAGCGTCGCCGCAATCGAAGTTGCCCGTCTCGTCGGACTCCTCAAGACGGCGAATGATGACTGCCATTCAATCGCGCATCGCCCGGATCAGAGCGTCGGTAGGAGGTTGAAGCTCGGCGGCCGAAACGAGTTGCGCAAGGCTTGCCAGTTCATGCTCAGTCCAGGCGATTTCGATCTTCGGGACATTCGTGTCGGGAGCCACCCGTTCTAACCGGGGAAATACCAGGACCTTTCGCTCCCCGCCCAGCGTTTCGCTGACGATGCGGTGCCCCAATCTGCGCTCGGAAACCGCCCAACGAAACAGCGCTACAGCATCCGCCAGAAAATCGGTGTTGCTTTTTAGCTCGAGATCATTCTTGAGTGCGCGAAGGGCCCGATCCTCGGCGGGCGCCAGGTCAGCTTGGAACTTCTTGTTTCGCGCTCGCCTGGCGGTTGCGGGCTGATTTCGCTTCGGCTTGCCTGACGTGGCGCGTCGCGTCTTCATACTCCTATGATACTCCCTTTGAGGTGAACTATCGAGTCGAAAGGGAGTGCCCGTTCGGTATCGAACCATTGGGGCGCGGCCTCTCCTCCTGCACCGCACTTTGTTGCGATATCTTGATCACGGAAGGCAGTACAATATGGAAGCGATTAACCCTGCATAACTCGAGATCATCGATCTCATCGCCACCGGCACGACGCCTAAAACCGTCGCTGCCTATCGACCGTCTTGCCAGGCTCAACCGCGAGTCACTGAACTCCTTGCCGTGTCTGCCTTTACGTCATTAGACTCGATTTCATTCGTAGGACGCGATCCGTCGATTTGACGGAAACCGTTTTGCGGAGGAATATCAGAACCAGCGTCGGTCAACGTCTTCAGGAGTCTAACGCCTGTCGTAGCTTGCCGACCTGCTCGGCAAAAGGAACGAACGGCTGCAAATAGACATAGACCTGTTCGCGCGTTGTGGTGTCTGTCCCTTTTAGGCTTGGGACTGCCATCACGAACCTTCCTGAGCTCCCTTCCCCATCCGCCTCAAATCGTTTCCGCCGCCGAACCCGCTCCGCCCGCCTCCGCCATGCTAGTCTCGTTCCGGAGCCAATCCTCATGAAGCCTACTCACCCAACCGCCCGCCCCGTTGGCTTCGTTTTTTCAAATTTCATCTCACCGCCCCGCCACGCGAAAAAAATCGCCGCCCGCGCACAAAAATCCCCGACTTCCGCTACCTGCACTTCCGAGTGGTGCTATCCTGGAACGGAACCCCGGCCGTGACCGCAACTCCGGCCACAGGACTATGCCCAAGCTGACATATGCCACGCCCAGCGGAATCACCGTCACCCGCGACGCCTCCGCCATCCCCTACAGCAAGGGCCTCAAACACCTGCTCCACAAACTCGACCGCCAGCGCGGCATCTATTTGTCCGTCGGCTACGAATATCCGGAACGCTACTCGCGCTGGGACATCGCCTCCATCTGCGCCGCCGCTCGAAATCGTCGCCCGCCGGCCGCGACGTCGAATTCCGGCCGCTCAACGCGCGCGGCGAAGTGCTCAACGCAGCTGCTCCATCCGCTGCTCGCAGCGCCATCCGCATTGGGACGAGTTCGCTCTCGACGGCGCGAGCCTGCGCGGCCGACTGAAACCGCTTCCCGCGCTGTTTCCCGAAGAGGAACGCAGCAAGCAGCCCTCGGCGTTCTCCATCCTGCGCGCGCTGCTCGAAGAGTTCCGCAATCCGCTCGACTCGCACCTCGCGCTGGTCGGCGCATTCGGCTACGATCTGCTCTTCCAGTTCGATCCCATCGAGCTGAAACTCCCGCGCGACGGCCACAAGGACCTGCACCTGTTCCTGTGCGACGACATCTATTTCATGGATCGCAAGAAGGAGCAGATCGAGCGCTTCCGTTACGACTTCGCGCGCGGCGATCTTACCACCGCCGGCCTCGCTCGCACCGGCGCACGCATCCCCAAGCCTCGCAAGCGTCCGCCGCAACGAGATCACCTCCGACCACACGCGCGAAGAATACATGGCCAAGGTCGAAGCCGTGCGCGAAGGCATGCGCCAGGGCGACTACTACGAGGTGGTGCTGCGCCAGACCTTCCAGGCCAATTTCTCCGAGAGTCCTTCGGAACTGTTCGAGCGCATCCAGCACGCCAGCCCGAGTCCTTACGAATTTTTCCTGCAGCTCGGCGACGAAGCAGTTGATCGGCGCGTCGCCCGAGATGTTCGTGCGCGTGGAAGGCAATCGCGTCGAGACCTGCCCCATCGCGGGCACCGCGCGCCGCACCGGCGAACCGCTGCGCGACGCCGAAAACATCCGCGAGCTGCTGAATTCCACCAAGGAAGAATCCGAGCTGACCATGTGCACCGACGTCGACCGCAACGACAAGTCGCGCGTCGCGATCCCGGGCTCGGTGAAAGTGATCGGCCGGCGCCTGATCGAATCCTACGCGGGCGTCTTCCACACCGTCGATCACGTCGAAGGCATTCTGCAGCCGGGCTTCGATTCGCTCGATGCGTTTCTCACGCACATGTGGGCGGTCACCATCATCGGCGCGCCCAAGAAGGCCGCCGCGCAGGCCATCGAGAATCTCGAAAAGGACGCGCGCGGCTGGTACGGCGGCGCGGTGGGCATGATCTCGATGAACGGCGACATCAACACCGGCATCCTGATCCGCACGGTTCATCTGAAGGACGGGATCGCGCGCTACGGCGCCGGCGCGACGCTGCTCTACGATTCGGTGCCCGCGCTCGAAGAAGAAGAAACGCGCATGAAGGCCACTGGATTCTTCCGCGCTCTGCGGCCGCCGCCGCCGCTGTGGGCGCTCCGGCGGCCGTGCAGTCAACGGCTGGGACAAGGCGTGAAGCTGCTGCTGGTCGATAACGACGATTGCTTCATCCACACGCTTTCAAACTACGCGCGGCAGACCGGCGCGGAAGTAGTCACCTATCGCGCTGGCATTCCGCCGGAGAAAATCCGCGAGATCGCGCCCGACCTGATCCTGATCTCGCCCGGCCCCGGGCGGCCTCGCGACTTCGGCGTTCCCGACCTGGTGAAGTTCGCAGCGCACGCCGGCATTCCGGTTTTCGGCGTGTGCCTCGGCTTGCAGGGAATCGTGGAAGCTTTCGGCGGAGAACTGGGAGTACTGGACTATCCGATGCATGGCAAACCTTCCATGTGACGCATCACAACAAGGGCGTTTTTGAAGGACTGCCGGAGCGGTTCCAGGTCGGCACGTTATCATTCGCTGTTCGCGCGCAAGGGAAACTTTCCCGGCGTGCCTGGAAGTGACTGCCGAATCGGATGACGGCGTCATCATGGGCGTCCGCCATCGCGAGCTGCCCATCGAGGGCGTGCAGTTTCATCCCGAATCCATGCTGACGCTGACAGGGCAACTGCGGCTTGCGATCTGATCGAGAACGTGGTGGCGCACGCGGCCGCACCGGGGAGCAGTACTAGAGAGGGTGTAACTTGTAAGTTCGCGCGTGATTCCGTCACACTGAAGAAATCGTCAATGCATTTGGACGTCTCCGACATTCTGTTTCATCGTGGTTGTGCTCTCCATCGCAGTTATGTTGATCAACAGCGGCGGAGGCGGCGGGCATCGCGCTCCGAGTCCCGGTGCAATCCTGAAGACAGCTCCATCCGCCCGAATTGATCTGATGCCCACAGCGATCGTGATCGGCGGCGGCCTGGCCGGACTGGCAACCGCCGCGGCGCTGGGCCAGGCCGGATTCGAAGTGGATCTTTACGAAGCGCGCGGATTCCTGGGCGGCCGCGCTACTTCGTATCCGCTGGCCGGCTCCGGCGACAGCTCCGAGATCATCGACAACTGCCAGCACGTGCTGCTGCGCTGCTGCGTCAACCTGCTGGATTTCTACCGGCGGCTGAGCGTCGCCGATCGCATCAAGTTCTACAAGCAGTTCTACTTCATCGAACCCGGCGGCCGGACGTCGATGCTCGCGGCCGGGCGGTTGCCCGCGCCGCTGCACTTCACCGGAAGTTTTCTTGGGATGCAGTGTCTCGAGCTTGGGCGACAAAATCGCGATCGCGCGAGCGCTGCTGGCGATCCGGCGCGAGCACGGCCGCCGCGGCGATCTGGAGCGGATCACCATGCTCGACTGGCTGCGCGAAAAGCGCCAGACCGAAACCGCCATCCGCCGCTTCTGGAGCCAGGTGCTGGTCAGCGCCATCAATGAAGACCTGGACCGCATGGCGGCCATCCACGGTTTCCAAGTTTTCTGGCTTGGGATTTCTGGCGCGCTCGAATTCCTACGAGATGGGCGTGCCGGCCGTTCCGCTGGCCGATCTCTACGCGCCCGAAGCCTGGAAGCGCATCGGCAATGTTCGCCTGCATCTGCGCGCGCCGGTGGAGAAGGTTCTCGTCGCGGATGGCGCGGTTCGCGCGGTGATCGCGGAGGGAGTCGAGCGCGCCGCCGACTACTACATCTCCGCAGTTCCGTTCGAGCGGGTGCCGGCGCTGATTCCCGAACTCGAATTGAAGCTTGAGCGCTTCGAGCACTCGCCCATCACCGGCATCCATCTGTGGTTCGACCGCAGCATCACGCAACTTCCGCACGCCACGCTGCTCGATCGCACGATTCAGTGGATGTTCAACAAGTCCGGCGGCCGGTATCTTGAAGTGGTGGTCAGCGCGTCGCGCAGCCTGGTGGAGATGAACCGCGCCGATGTGATCGCGCTGGCGGTCCGCGAGCTGGCCGAGTTTTTTCCTCGTGTGAAGGAAGCGAAACTCGAGAAGGCGCACGTCGTCAAAGAAGTGCGCGCGACGTTTTCGCCGCAGCCCGGGCATCGAAGAGCTGCGGCCGAAAAGCGCAACCAAATTCCGCAACTTCTTCCTCGCGGGCGACTGGACGCGCTCGGGCTGGCCGGCCACCATGGAAGGCGCGGTTCGCAGCGGTTATCTCGCAGCCGAGGCGGTCACTCGCGCGGCTGGTGAGGCACGCAAAAGTTCCTGCTGCCTGACATAGCATAGGACTGAATGCCGAAGCACGGCCGCCAAGTCGTTTGAAGCCACGCTCGAGCCCGACAGCACGCCGCTCAAATGGGTGATCGTTCGCATCCCGTTCGACGCCGCGAAGCTGTGGGGCAAGCGCGGGCAGATCCGGGTGAAGGGCGAGATCAACGGCTTCCCATTCAAGACTTCGCTTTTCCCTGACCGGCAACGGCGGGCATGTGCTGCTGGTCAATAAGAAGATGCAGTCGGGCGGCAGGGTCCGAGTCGGCGCGACGGCGCGCATTCCGTCTCGAACCGGATACGGCGGAGCGCGTGATCACGCGCCTCCGGAGTTCGAGACAGTATCTCGCCGAGGATCGCGCGTTTCGAAACTGGTTCGATCAACTGAATCAACTCCACGCGCTACTAGATCGGCAAGTGGATCACCGATGTGAAAAGCGCCGAAGCGCGCGAGCGCCGCGCCGAGCAGATCGCCGAGCGGTTGCTGCCGACCATGGAAGCCGAGCGCGAGCTGCCGCCCCTGCTTCGCATTGCGTTCGCGCGCGACGCCAAAGCGCCAGGAAGGCTGGAATCGCATGTCGCTGTCGCAGCGGCGCGGCCATCTGATGGGCATCTTCTACTACCGGACTCCGGCCGCCCGCGCGCGCCGGTTGGCCAAAGCCATGAGGAGGCACGTAAGTTCGCCGAGCGGGTATCGCGACTATGAAGACTATGCGGCGATTGATTCTGTGCATTGCGCTCGCCCTCGCGCTGCCGCTCCTGGCGGACGACATGACCAAGCTCACCATCGAGGTGAAGAGCAAGTCGGGTAAGCCGGTGGAGCAGGCCAGCGTCATCGTCAAGTTCGTCAAAGGACATTCCGTGATGAAGCTCGGCAAGAAGATCCGCAAAGAGTGGGAACTGAAGTCGAACCAGGACGGGATCGCGAAGATCCCGCCGATTCCCAAGGGAACCATTCTGATTCAGATCATCGCCAAGAACTATCCAGACGTTCGGCCAGAACTTACGATGTCGACGACGATGAGAAGACTATCGAGATCACGCTGAATCCGCCGCAGCCGCAGTACTCGGCGCACTAGGCCGCTGAAGGCGGCTGCAGGCTGGATAGCCTACCCCACTGCGGCGATCGCGTCGATCTCGACCGAAACGTCGCGCGGCAGTCGGGCGGCCTGCACGGTCGAGCGGGCCGGGGAGTTTTCGCCCAAGTAGCGGGCGTAAACTTCGTTCATCTTCGGGAAGTCGCCCATGTCCTTGAGGAACACCGTGGTCTTCAGAACCGAAGCGAACGACGCGCCGCTGGCCTCCAGCACCGCTTTCAGATTCTGAAACACGCGTTCGGTCTGCACTGACGATGTCGCCTTCGACGATCTGGCCGGTGGCCGGATCGAGCGCGATCTGGCCGCTCAAGTACGCGATGCCGTTGTGAATGACGGCCTGCGAATAAGGGCCGATCGCTTTGGGGGCCGCTGGCGTCGAAATAGTCTGTTTCATATTTGTAAGGTTCCCACGAGTTCGCTGACGTGGTTGATTTTTTCCTTTCGCAAGTAATTCGTCCAGTTCGCGCGCGATGCGAGCGGGCGCCGCCGGATCCCAGAAATTGGCGGTGCCCACCTGGACCGCGGACGCACCGGCGATCATAAATTCGGCGGCGTCCTCGCCGCTATCGAATCCCGCCCAAGCCGATCACCGGAATTCGCACGGCCTGCGAGGCTTCGTACACCAGCCGCAGCGCGATGGGCTTGATGGCGGGACCCGAGAGCCCTCCGAACCCCGCGCCGATGCGCGGCTTGCGCGTGTGCGCGTCGATGGCCAGCGAAACGAACGTGTTCACCAGGCTGATGGCGTCGGCTCCGGCTTCTTGGGCCGCGCGCGCGAGCGGTTCGATGCGGCTCACGTTGGGCGAGAGCTTGACGATCAGAGGGCGGCGCGCCAGCGGCCGGACCAGGCTGCACCAACTTCGTCCAAGCAGCGCGGGATCGCTCGAGAAATAGATTCCGCCGTGCTTGGTATTCGGGCACGAAACGTTGAGCTCGTACCCGGCGAGGCCCTCGGCGTCTTCGAGAATGCGGATCACTTCGGCGTAGTCGTCGGGCGCGTAGCCGAACACGTTGGCGAAAATCGCGGTCTTGAAGCGGCGCAGCTCGGGAAGCTTTTCTGCGCACGAAGGCGCGCGCGCCGATGTTCTGCAGGCCGATGGAATTGATCATGCCGCCTTCGGTTTCCCACAGGCGCGGCGGAGGATTGCCGACGATCGGCTCGCGCGAAAGTCCCTTGACCACGATGCCGCCGATGGCGTTCGAGATCGGCGACATCCTGGAATTCGACGCCGTAGCCGAAAGTTCCCGAGGCGGCGATCACCGGATTGGCGAGTTCGACGCCGCACAGCGTGATGCGAAGGGCATCGCGATCGCGCTGCAGTGCGCTGCTCATTTCGTCCAAGAATAGCATTTGAGAGGCGGTTCCAGCGGCCTTGCTAGGGCATCTCCCTTATGCAGCAACCAGTTAAACGTCCGATGGACCGCGTATGGGAGAGCCTTCGAAGCAGCCGGGAGCCGGCGACGTCCGGGACCGCTGCGTTCGCTGGCGTCCAAGTTTTCGTTCTTCTCGGCCACCCTGGTGTTTTGGGTGGTGGCCATGATGCTGGCCTACGACCTGCGCCAGGATTCGTTTCGGGTCGGCAAGGCGCTGTTGATGCTGGTCGATCGTGGTGCTGGTGTCGGCGGCCATCTCGCGCTTCACCACGCGGCTGCTGGCGCGGCCATTGGCGCGGTTGCAGGACGGAATCACGGCGGTTGAAAACGGTCGCCTGGCGCCGATCGAGGTGAGCAGAACCGGCGACGAGATCGAATTTCTGGGCGAGAGCTTCAATCGCATGATTCAGGCCATGGCGGCGTCCCAGAAGCAGATCAACGAACACCAGGAGCTATTGGAGAAGCGGATCCGGGAGCGCACCGCCGAGTTCGAGAAAGTGATGCATGCGGCGCAGGAGGCCAATCAGGCCAAGAGCGACTTCCTGGCCAACATTTCGCACGAGCTGAGGACGCCCATGAACGGCGTGATCGGGATGCTGGACATCGTGCTGGGCCAGAAGCTGGCGCCGGACCAGGTGGAACAGCTTCAGACCGCGCAGAGCTGCGCGTATTCGCTGCTGGCGCTGCTGAACGACATTCTGGACCTTTCCAAAATCGAAGCCGGAAAGATGAGCCTGGAAAAGATCCCGTTCGATGTGCGCGTGGTGCTGGACGACTGCGTAAAGGCTCACCTGCCCAAAGCGGCCGGCAATCGCGTGGACGCTGCGCCACGAGGTTGCGCCGGACGTGCCGCGGGAGATCGTCGGAGATCCGCTGCGCATCCGGCAGATTCTTTCGAACCTGATCAGCAACGCGGTGAAGTTCACCGAAGACGGAACCGTGATCGCGCGGATCGGCGGCGAGCCGTCGGCTCCAGGGCGGGCACATGCTTCGATTCACCGTGCAGGACACCGGCACCGGAATCCCGGCCGACAAGCTGCTGCACATTTTCGACAAGTTCAGCCAGGCGGATGGCAGCGTGAGCCGCAAGTATGGCGGCACCGGGCTGGGGCTCGCCATCACCAAGAGGCTGGTTGAGATGCACAACGGCGAGATTCATGTCGAGAGCGAACTGGGCCGCGGAAGCACGTTCGTGGTGACGCTGCCCTGCGATCTCGCAGCCGGCCGGCCAGCAGAGGACCGTGCGACTCGCTGGTCGCCAGCGCAGCCAAGACAGCGGCGGGCCTGGCTCGCATTCTGGTGGTGGAGGACAATCCGGTCAACCAACGCGTGGTCACGGCGGTGCTCGCGCAAACGCGGGCTACTCGTTCGAATTGGCGAGCGACGGGCGCGAGGCGCTGGCGAAGCTGGAGCAAGCCGGCGAGTTTCGACCTGGTGCTGATGGACGTGCAGATGCCGGCGCTGGACGGACTGGAAGCGACGCGCATCATCCGCAAGGATCCGCGCTGGAAAGCGATGCCGATTCTGGCGATGACCGCGCACGCCATGACCGGCGACAAGGAACGGTGCCTCGAAGCGGGCATGAACGGCTACATTTCGAAGCCGGTGCATCCGGACCATCTGCTGAACATCGTGGACGAATATCTGTTTGAGAAGACGGTCTGAGACAGAACTGGGCGGTACCTCGGACCTCTCTCGAAGACGAGTGGTTGTTGAACTCTATCGCAAACGGCTGCCGTTGGCTCCTGAGTCCCGCGGAGTCTGCTTCACGGTTTCTTCGTGGCTTCAAAGGGAACGGTCTGACCGGCGAAATTGAGCGAGCCGTCCATTTTGTCGTCGGCAACCTCCGCGGTAATCGCCAGGGTCAGGGACTGTCCACCGCGATCGATCGAAACCGTGAGCGAGAGATCGTTGCCCTTCAACGTGCCTTTGGCGGGCGCTTATTCCGCTTTCCCTTATAGTTGCTGTGACGTTCTCGCCGTCCTGCTTCAAAATAAGCGTGGCCTCCGTGGACCCTTGCGGAGCTTCGAGACTCATCGCCCAGGTGCCCGAAGCATCTGCGGCACACGCGGCCATCGCGGCAAATAACAGGGCGGCGAGGGTGGGCAACAGGCGCATATTGCTCAATTATAGCCCGGGCCGCGCAGGATCAGGTTGCGATCGAGCGGCGGTTTAACCAAATGTGCAGCCCTCGGCAGAGAACTGGAGAGAACTGATGCAGGTGCCGCTTATCCTCGATACTTCGGTGCTGCAACAATGGGCAGCATGGCTTTGATCGTTTTCTTCCGGGGCATCAACGTTGGAGGACACAGGGCTTTTCGCCCGAGCGTGCTCGCCAAAGAACTGGGCATCTACGATGCCGTGAACGTGGGCGCCGCAGGAACGCTGGTCGTTCGTAAACCTGGGTTGCGCGCAAAGTTCCTTGCCGAGTTGCGCCGGAAGCTGCCGTTTGAAGCAACAATCGCTTTCTGCGACGGCAGGGATCTGATTCGACTAGAGATGGATAAACCGTTTGGAAGTGAGCCACCACGCGCAGACGTTGTCCAATTTGTCAGCATCCTGTCGGAGGCCGGACGCCGCAGAGTTTCTCTTCCGATCGCTATTCCGGAAAGTGGGGAGTGGCTGGTGCGAATCATTGGCTCGAAGAATCGTCTCGTGTATGGGGTGTACCGCCGCCGCATGAAAACGATTGGCTATCTCGGCCAGATCGACAGGCTCTTTGGGGCGCCGGCGACCACGCGCAGTTGGAACACAATACTCTCCGTGCTACGAATTCTGAAATCCCACCAGCCGGGCAAGTAGACCGCCTGACGGGGAGACGTGGTACCGGATCGCACGATAGGGATCTCAGCTCACGCTTTATAATCGATGCACATGGCACAAATAATGTACGGCAGGCCGGTTGCCGACCAGATTGAGCAACGCGTCCGGGCCGAGCTAGAGCAACTGCTAAAAAACCACAACGTCATCCCGCGCCTGGATGTGGTGCTGGTGGGCAAGAACGCGGCCTCGCTGCGTTATGTCGGAAAGAAAATGGAATCTTGCCGGCACATGGGCATGCATGCGGAGTTGCATAACCTGGATGACGACATCAGCGCTCTGGCGCTGCGCGACTACGTGCGCGGTCTCGGCGACGAACCCGCCGTGCACGCCATTCTTGTGCAACTGCCGTTGCCGCGCCATATTGAAGAGCCGCCCGCCGGCCTCAACAAGTTTGACGTATTTGACGCCATTCCCGGCGAGAAAGACGTGGATGGGATCTCTCGCGCCACCGTTCCTGAACTGTATCGCGCGCAGACTGAAAGTATGCTGCATCTGCCGGCCACGGCACTGGCTGTCCGCCGCATGATGGCCTTCTATGGAATCGAAACCGAAGGCAAAGTGGCGGTCATTGTCGGCCGCAATGACATTACGGCCAAACCCATTCATCACATGCTCGGCGGGCGCATGTGCAACGCTACCGCGATTTGGTGCCATCGTTATACGCGCCGCGCGGACCATGACGTCTTCCTGCGGTCCGCGGACATCATCATCAGCTCAGTGGGTAGTGAGCGCTACCGGATTACAGCGGACCTGGTCAAGCCGGGAGCGGCGGTCATCGATGTCGCGACACGGGTGGGTCCAGACGGTAAGCTGCATGGCGATGTCGACTTTGAACGCGTGAAGGAGATTGCATCCTTCATCACTCCGGTGCCCAAGGGAGTGGGCCCAGTGACCGTGGCCGCCTTGATGGAGAACGTGGTGCGGGCAGCTCAGTTCGCGGTCGGCTTGCGCCCGCCTGGATATGACTTCCAGCAGCCGCAAACGGTAGCGAAGGCGGGATAAGTCCTCAGTGGCCGGCCACTACTGCAGAAGGCGGTTTAGCAGGCTCGCACCTGGTAGCCGACGGTTGGGGGAATCGGGCGGCGAGCTGCCTTAGTTGGCGAACTTGGAGGCGCGGTTCACGCTGCGTAACACCAGGCGCCGGGGATCGAGCAGGTGCTGGGGCTTGAAGTGGCGGGCCGACCAGCGGCAGCCGGGATCGAACTCGATGCCGAGGAAGTACCCGATTTCCCGGTACACACAGTAACGAACTTTGCCCAGGAGCTGACCTTTGGGGTAGTTAATCTTCACGTCGGTTTGCAGGGGAACGGGCTGATCGAATTGCAGACATGCGCCCGAGAGCGAGATGTCTTCCAGGTTGGCGACACCGCGGCGGATGCGGCCGGCTTTGTCCTTCCACTGGACATCCACCATGTCCGCGCATAACATCCGAGGTTCAATACGCCTGTCGAACATACTATCTTTATCGGCCTAATGAAAGGTAAGGATTATGACAGACCTCGAGGCAAAACGCCCTAACTGACTGTAAGGTATAGCCGCTATGTCCGTACTGATAGAGTACCATGACGCTCAGGCTATACTGGTCAGCGACGCGATGCTGAGACAGGCGCTGGTGCTTCTGGTGGTGGTGGTGATCTTCGGAATCCTGGTGCCGTGGGTCCGCGGATTCTCGTTTCTGCAGCCGTGGGTGATCACGGCGTACGCATCGATGGCGCTGTTGTTCGTGGCGCCGGCGGCGGCGGAATTCTGGTCGGGCGATGCGCCGCCGGAGTCGACGCGGGCGGTGCTGGAGCGGATTCTCGCGCTGGTCGGGTATGGGTGGGGGATCGCGGTGTTGATGCTGGTGACGTCGGTGGTCACGTTGAATCTGGCGTACTGGGGCGGTCGCGTGCTGATTCCGCCGCAGGCGCTGACGGCGTCGGTGCTGGTGTTCAGTCCTAGCGGCGTCGACGGCAGTGGCGGCGTTGTGCGCGGTGCTGGCGCGGAGGTGGTCGGCGCTGGCGGTGAAGAGCATGCTGCGGGCGTTTTTTCTGCTGGTGCTGCTGGTGCTGGCATTCGGGTCGCGGTTTTTGCCGGAGTCGTGGCAGATCGTGTTGAGCGATCATTCGACCAGGCGGGCGATCACGCGGCTGGCGTGGGAAGCGGCGGGGGTTTCGGCGGTGGCGGCGGCGGGGTTGCTGTGGGGGTTGGTGCGGGGGAGGAGTGCCAGGCCTGCGGCAACTACCTAAGTGCTGGCAATCGGGCACCGATATGATTCGACAATACGCCTAACCCGTGTCTGTAGCAGAGGCCTTTGGCTGAGGCGAAGGTACCAAGCGTTTTCAGGTGCCTTGATGCTGGCCACTCCTCTCGGTGACGACTCAGAAATTCCTGAGTCGTGGGGTGCCGAGGATTTGATGGACTAGAGGTTTGACACATTCATTCGATAGGACTGCTACTCCGAAAAGGAATGACGCGCGGCCGAGGAGTTGGTATTCTTCGTTATAGGGAAATGATGCTGACGGCAAGCTCGACAAAGGATCCGATGACGCTGCCTTCACCTTTCCCAGATTCTCCACGGATCATTTATCGCCGCAATCCTCTGAACGAGGTCTTGTGCCAACTTCGCTTTCCGCCGATCTTGCGGATAGCGGCGGAACCCCCAGCGATGTTTCAAGAACGGATTCGGTCGGAGTATCCTTTATTCCGTGAAAGACAGTCAGAGCTTGCTCTGCCTCCGGGTGTTCCGAACGCGGTCGCAGAACTTATGAGGGGCTTACCGAAACAGAAACCGAACGCTTACGAGTTCGTCTCGGAAGATGGAGTGTGGAAGACAGTTTTGACGCGTGACTTTTTGGCTCTGAACTCCGCTCGATACACCCGATGGGAAGATTTTCGAAGCCGGCTCGAGGGTCCGCTCAAGGCACTCCTGGACCTGTATTCACCAGCCTTCTTTAGTCGCGTGGGCCTCCGCTATCAGAATGTGATTCGACGCTCGGTTCTCGGGTTGCCGGAGTCAACAACATGGACACAGCTTATACGCCCTCATATCACTGGGATTCTGGGTGTAAGGGATGTTCTGAACGTGGTTGAAGAAATGCAGTCCCAAACGCTGGTCAAGCTCCCAGTTGGCAAAGTAACAGTCAGAAGCGGGATCGCCGAGATAGCCGATCAGAAGAACGAGGAGTGCTTCTTGATCGACAATGACTTCTTCATTAGTGAAAGGACCAAACTCAATGACGTTGATGGAATCCTCGGATATTTCAACCGACAGTCTGGCAGGTTATTTCGGTGGAGTATCGAGGATCGACTTCACACCGCGATGGAACCTGATCCTGTCGGAACCGCAGTTTGAAACTGTTGCTGGCGACCGGTACGTAACGCTTGGATGGAAACACCATACACCCGAGGGTGACTTTCACCATTTCTTCGCGCATCCAATTAGCGATCCGGTTGAAGCAACCACCGCAACGCTGATTCCGCGTTCGCTTGCTTACATGCTTTTGGATGCGCTTCCTCCAGAGGCCCTCCTTGACGTACTCGAATATCTCGCCCAAGAGTGGCATTTTTATC
Source organism: Terriglobia bacterium (assembly GCA_963792065.1). Classification (GTDB taxonomy): domain Bacteria; phylum Acidobacteriota; class Terriglobia; order Bryobacterales; family Bryobacteraceae; genus Palsa-89. The sequence goes on along the minus strand of CAWBUU010000002.1, from coordinate 12,111 downwards.
GGCAACCGCCGGAACCAGTCGAACCGCCGAAGGCACGTACGGTGAAAGGTAAGGTGGTGCGTCGTTCCGAACGTCCTGCGTACTCGCTTTCCGATGAGGAGTAAAGGGCCACTGTGTTCTCACCCTCGTCGGCGGAAGGAGCCTTCCATCAAGGCGAGATCCTGTCCGATGTGGTTCAATTGTGCGTGCTGGTCAATTCCCTAAGCCCGGACTCGGAGGGACTGGAGTTCGAGGAAGTCTTGCACCCCTTTGCCGTCGTCCTGACGCAGGAGTGCGATCTCGATTGGGATTTCAAAGCCCGGAATTACGAGAGGGATGAAAACAAGCGGCAGCTAAAGCTTGTACCAAACTTACTGCTCTGTGAAGTATTCCCCGAAGCGACAATCCGGCCAAAGATCAAGGGTAGTGAAATATGGAGGCGGATAGTGAACAACCAAGACGAGCGCTACCATCAGGTACCGGCAGTCCCTGCCAGCGCGGATCTTCGAAGCGAGGGTTTACCTGCCCTGATCGCCGACTTCAAGCATCTCTTCGCAATTCGCACTGACGAGCTTTACCATCGGCTAGGGACTGGACTTGGAAGACGCGCCATTATCCAAGTGCCATGGGTTCTCGACTTAAGCAGCCGATACGGCTACTACTGCCATCGGGTTGCCCTACCAGATCCGCAAGGCGCTCCAACAATCCCGCCGGTGACAACAACGACGCCAGAAACCAGCCCGAGTCTTATGCACAAGGTGGTGCGGCTCCTCGGATGGGGCAAGTAGGCTACGAGGGTCGCGCGGTCAGTGGTCCCAAGGTCATGGACTTAGCGTGCAACCGTCCATCCCCGCGCGCGCCGTGCTTTGCTAAGATACCTATGGCAGAAATCTCTACTAGGAGGCGGATGAGTAAAGAAGACAGCATCGAGGTAACTGGAACGGTAGTGGAAAAATTTCCGAGCGGCCTGTTCAGCGTGCAGTTGGATCAGGACCGCACGGTGCTTGCGCACCTGGCCGGCAAGCTGCGGCGCAATCGAATTCGCGTGCTGGCCGGCGACCGGGTTACTCTCGAACTTTCTCCCTACGATCTGACCAAGGGACGAATCACCTACCGGCACAAGTAGCCGATTCCGGCTTCGACCCCCTGCGAACGGGGCCGCGATTTCCAATCATGCGCAAGATCCTGCTGATCTTCGGCACCCGGCCGGAGGCGATCAAGCTCTGTCCGGTGATTCGCAGTCTTCGCGAATCTCGCAGCTCTTCCGCCGGGCAGCGGCGACTCCGCTTTCGACGTGAAGGTGTGCGTGACGGCGCAGCATCGCGAGATGCTCGACCAGGTGCTGGAGGCCTTCGACGTCAAGCCCGATCACGATCTGGATCTGATGCTGCCGGGGCAGACGCTGTTCCAATCGACCTCGCGGATTCTGGCGGCGCTCGAAGGCGTGCTGAAAACCGAGCGGCCGGACATGGTGATCGTGCAGGGCGACACCACCACGACGTTTTGCGGCGCGCTGGCGGCGTTTTATCTGCATGTGCCGGTGAGTCACGTCGAGGCGGGGCTCCGAACGCGGCGACCTGCGGCAGCCGTTTCCCGAAGAGATGAACCGCGTGCTGACGTCGCACCTGACGGCTCTGCATTTCGCGGCGACCGAAGAGGCGGCGGAGAATCTGCGCGCGCGAAGGCGTGGCTTCCTGCTGCGATCACGGTGACCGGCAATACCGGGATCGACGCGGTGCTGTATGTGCGCGACGGCCTGGAGCAAGGCCGGCTGCGCGGCGGCGATTGGCCGGAGCTCGAGGCGTCGTCGAAGAAGCTGGTGGTGGTGACGGCGCACCGGCGCGAGAGCTTCGGCGCGGGATTCGAGCGGATTTGCCGGGCGCTGGCCGCGATCGCCGAGCCGCGCCGACGTGCTGCTGGTCTATCCGGTGCATCCCAATCCCAACGTGCAGGATCCGGTGCAGCGCTACCTGGCCGGGCATCCGAACATCCGGCTGATCGAACCGGTGAGCTACGTGCCGTTCGTCGACCTGATGCGGCGCGCGTACCTGCTGATCACCGATTCGGGCGGCATTCAGGAAGAAGGGCCGTCGCTGGGCAAGCCGATCCTGGTGCTGCGCGAGAAGACCGAGCGGCCGGAGGCGGTGCGGGCGGGCACGGTGAAGCTGGTGGGAACCGACGAAGCGACCATCGTCGGCGAGGCGGCGCGCTTGCTCGAGGACCGCGCTGCGTATGAGGCGATGGCGCGCGTTCACAATCCCTACGGCGATGGGAAGGCCAGCCCGCGAATTGCCTCGGTTAATCCATTCATTTCTAGAAGATAAGGCGCGGCGCGAGGCCGTGAATCGCGGCGCGTGAACGCGCGCGGAGCGTGATCGCGGAGCAAGTTCGAGGCCATACTGAAATCGAGGCGAAATTCTCGCGTTTTCATAACGGCACCATGCGCAATCATTCTGAATATTCCAAAGTGCGATCGATCGCGTCGAGCGATATCGCAAAAGTGTTGTCGCGGAAGTTGATCGGGCAACCGGCGGCCATTGAGGCCATCGTTCCTTACGTCCAGATGCACCGGGCGATGCTGGCGCCGGAAGGGCGGCCGGCGGGAGTTTTCCTGCTGCTGGGTCCGACCGGGACCGGCAAGACCAGAACCGTGGAGGCGCTGGCCGAAGTGCTGCACGGCAGTCGCGAAGAAGCTGCTCAAGATCGACTGCGGCGAGTTCCAGATGGAGCACGAGGTGGCCAAGCTGGTGGGCGCGCCTCCCGGATATCTGGGGCATCGCGAGACGCAGCCGATGCTGACGCAGCAGAAGCTGAACGGGGCGGCGAGCGAGTCGTGCGATTTGTCGATCGTGCTGTTCGATGAGATCGAGAAAGCGGCGCCGTCGATGACGCGGCTGCTGCTAGGCGTGCTGGACAAAGCGACGCTGCGGCTGGGCGACAACACCATGGTGAATTTCGAGAAGACCATCGTGTTCCTGACCAGCAACCTGGGCGCGCGGGAGATGGAGAAGCAGTTGCGGCCCGATTTCGGCTTCGAGGCGCTGGCGCCGCAGGCGCGGTGCGCGAGCCGAAGCTCGAAAGCATCGGCATGAACGCGGTGCGGCGGAATTTTCCGCCTGAGTTCGTCAACCGGATCGACGCGGTGGTCACTTACCAGCCGCTCGGATCGGACGCGGTGGCGGCGATTCTGGATCAGCAGATCCGGGATTTGCAGGAGCACATCGACAGGCGGCTGGGGCAGCAGACGTTTCACCTGGACGTGCCGGCGACGGACGCGGCGATTTCTGATCAAGAAAGGCACCAGCGCCGAGTATGGCGCGCGGGAGCTGAAGCGCACGCTGCAGCGGTTGCTGATCCAGCCGCTGGCGTCGATGATCGCGGCCGGGGAGATCGAGGCGGGCGCGCGGATTCGAGTGGAGTCGAGCGGGCGCGGCGAGAAGCTGGTGATCAAGGGCGGCCGACGAGTCGCTGGCGCCTGCGTGCTAGGCTCGGGGTTTGAGCGGAACGCTGTACATCGTCGCGACGCCGATCGGCAACCTGGAAGACATCACGTACCGGGCGGTGCGGGTGCTCGGCGAGGTGGACCGGATTGCTTGCGAGGACACGCGGCAGACTCGCAAGCTGCTGGAGCGCTACGGCATCGCGACGCCCATGGTGAGCTATCACGAGCACAACGAGCAGGAGCGCTCCGAGGAACTGCTGGGCGAATTGCGCGCGGGGAAGAACATCGCGCTGGTGTCGGATGCGGGGACGCCGCTGGTATCCGATCCGGGCTATCGGCTGGTGAAGAGCGCGCGCGACGAAGGGATTCGCGGTGTCGCCGATTCCGGGTCCCGCGGCGCTGGTGGCGGGCTTGAGCGCGTCCGGGCTTCCCACCGACGCGTTCGTATTTCTGGGTTTCCTGCCGGCGAAGAAGGGCCAGCGGCGGAAGATTCTGGAAAGCTGGAAGGCGGCCGACGCCACGCTGGTTTTCTATGAAGCGCCGCATCGGATCGTGGAGACGCTTGAGGACATCGAGGAGACGCTGGGGCCGCGCGAGGTGGTGCTGGCGCGCGAGCTGACCAAGGTGCACGAAGAATTCCTGCGGGGCACCGCGGCGGAATTGCGCGAGGCTCTTGGCGAGCGTCCGGCGCTGAAGGGCGAGATCACTCTGATGGTCGGCAAGGGCGAGACGGTCGAGATCGACGATCGGCCGCTCGAAAGCGCCGTCTGCCGAGTTGGTGGAGGCCGGCGTCCCGCGCATGGAGGCGCTCAAAACCGTGGCGCGGCGGCGCGGTTTGTCGAAGCGCGAAGTCTACAAACAATTGAATGAGCGCTAACGAATATCATTTCGTGACGCATTGGCGCGTCGAGGGCACGGTGGAAGAAGTCTCGGACGTGCTCGGCAACGCTGTGGATCTGACGCGCTGGTGGCCTTCGGTTTACCTGGCGGTTCGCGAGATCGAGCCGGGCGGACCGGACGGCGTGGGCCGCGTCGTGGAGTTGCACACCAAGGGCTGGCTGCCGTACACGCTGCACTGGTCTTTCCGCGCTGACTGAGTCGCGCCGGCCGCACGGGTTTTCGCATCGAAGCCTGGGGCGATTTCGACGGGCGCGGCGTGTGGACGTTCGAGCAGGACGGCGGCGCGGTGAACATCACCTACGACTGGCGGATTCGCGCCGAGAAGCCGCTGCTGCGCTATTTGTCATTCCTGCTGAAGCCGATCTTCTCCGCCAATCACCGCTGGGCGATGGCGCGCGGAGAAGAATCGCTGCGGGCGGAGCTGGGGCGGCGCGCCGGGGCCGGGCAGCAATCGGCGCGGCAGTCGTCGTGATTCGGACCGAATTTGCCGATGGCGCGGGCTTCGCATTCGCCGAGCCGCTCGCAAACCAACTCGCGAATCATTCTTAGAAAGCTGGGATGCACGCCGACCGGTGGGCGCGCGCTCCATGCGGATGCCTCCTTCGTCGCAGATCGCGCGCGCTTCGGTGTCGAGATCGTAGAGCACTTCCATGTGGTCGGAGATGAAGCCGATGGGCACGATCACGACCTCGGAGCCTGCCGGCATTTCGCGCAGAACGTCGCACACGTCCGGCTCCAGCCACGGCTGGCCGGGCGGTCCGCTGCGGCTCTGAAAGACCAATCTCCATTCGGGAATCCCAAGCCGTTCGGCGACCAGGCGGCACGATTCGTTGAGCTGCTTCTGATAGTCGCTCGATTCGGCCATCGCGACGGGAACGCTGTGCGCTGTGAAGATGACCTGGGCGCCAGGCAGCTTCGCCGAGCGCGGCGCGAACCTCGTCGGCCTGCGCTTCGATGAACAGCGGATGATTGTAGAACGAGCGCAGTTTTTCGATGCGGGGCGCATCCGGTCCCACTTCGGCGCGCGCCTTCTCGATATCTTCCAAGTACTGGCGGCATCCCGAGTACGAACTGAAGACGGAAGTGACAAAGGCGAGCGCACGCGTCATACCGTCGGCCTGCATCTTGCGCAGCGTGTCGGCGAGAAACGGATGCCAGTTGCGATTGCCCCAGTAAACCGGAATCCGCGGACCCAAGCGCGCGAGTTCGCTCTCAAGGCCGGAGATCAGCGCGCGATTCTGATCGTTGATCGGGCTCTTGCCGCCGAAGTGATAGTAATGCTCGGCGACTTCGAGCATGCGTTCACGCGGAACGTTGCGGCCGCGCAGAACGTTCTCGAGGAACGGGATCACGTCGTCGGGCTTTTCCGGACCGCCGAAGGAGAGTACGATAACGGCGTCGTAGGTTGACTGGGGCATTCGTACTTATTGTACGAGGCCGCTATTGCGCGATTGCGATTTCGACCGGCGGGCTGCAGACCGTTTGATCCGGCGTCGCGCCGCCGCAAACCGAAACGGTGACCGGACCGGGCGGCAGAACAGAAGGCAGGATCAGATCGACTTGCTGCACTCCGGGCAATCCCGGCGCGGCTCCGGCGTAGTAGGGTTTGTCGATGATCTGGTCGCCGATCTTGGCGGTGATGGCGCCTTCGCCCGAAAGTCCTGTAGCGAAAATCTGGATGATGCTCGCGAGCGACGAGGGATGCGCCGCACCGTTCACGGAGTTGTCCTGATTCAAAATTCCGTTGGCGAAGATTCCAGGCGCAAACGGAGCGAGGGTGACGTTGAACGGTTTGCTCTGCAGCCCGTTCGCGGCGACGATCAGCTGCGCGGATTTTTTCGAGCCGAGCGCAGCAGGCACCACCAAGTTGATCTGAGTGTCGTTGCTGAACAGGATCTGAGCGGGCGCACCGTCGAACGATGCGGTGAGACCGGCGCCGGAGAACAGGCTTCCCATCACAGTGGCGATGGAGCCGGGCGCGACGGGCCCCGACGGCGAATGTCGCACGCATTGACGACGCTGGTCACGGTGGGCAATGGCGGCGCGGGAGTAATGGTGAGTGTGATGGGAATGTCGCGTGCGCCGGCCAGCGGACCTGCATCGATGGTGAGCATCGCATGATAGGTTCCCGCAGCGAGATTGCCGGGAATCGCGTCCACGCGAACGCCGCCGTTGTTGACGCCGTCGCCGGAGTCAAGGCGGAGCCAGCCCGAGCTGTCCTGGTATCTGAGCGTGGCGGTCCAGCGCATGATTCCACCGGCCTGGTTTTGGACGATCACGTAGCCGGCCTGAGCGGGCGATCCGGCTGGGGCGGTGAAGTCAAGCGACGTTGCGGTCACGAACAGAACGGGGAAATACTGAGCGCCGCAATCGCCGACCAGCGTGCAGTCGGGCGGAGGCGTGAGCGATTCGAAGCGCGGGATCGGCGCGGTGCGCGGTGGCGACCGCGACGCTGGACACTGGCGCGAACGAAACATCTTCGGTGGTCTCGGCTTTGCTGCCGGTGAACGGCGCGAGTCCGAGGAAGGTGGGGAACTGCGCGCTCTCCTGAACGAACGGATCAGCATCCACAACTTCGTATACCGCGAAAGCGGAGCCGTCGACGAGAGCGAGTTCGCTCACGCCGTCGAGGGTCACCGTTCCCGGTCCGAGCGCTGCCGGAGTCGCGACCGGAGTTCCGCCGGCGCCGGTCGAGTCGGCGCCCTGCACGAGCGATAACAGCAGCGAGCCGCCTCCCGTCGCATATTTTCCGCCCGAGGCTGGCAGGCCGAAATCGCCGCCCGCGGTTGGCTCGACCGCGTCAGAACCAGCGATCAGCGGTGGGGACGAACAATCTCGCGCCCGCGGGAAATCCGCCGTAGCGCGCGATGATGCGTGTTCCGGTGGCGGCGTTCAGACCCTGAAAATCGCTGCGCGGGCTGAACGACGCAGCGAATCCTTCGGTCATGCGCGTGGTATTGAAGATCGCGTGCGAGTGGAGGAAAGCGTCGAGGCTCGCAATGTTGGACGGCAAGCGGCGAGCCGCTTTGAACGCAAACGATCTTCGAGGAGAACGCGCCGTACAGTCCGCGCTGTGTCGTCGCGACCGTGAACTGGTTGGCGTTCAGGACGATCTCGGTGCCGAAGCGGAATTGAAATGAGGGCAGTGATTGGGCGTGTTCGCAAGATCCGGCATCTGTTGGCCGCGACGCGCAGGTTCGCGATTCGCAACTGCGCTGAGCCGGACGAAGACAGCGGGAAGCTGATGCCGTTATACACCAATGTCGCCAGGCGCGGTGAGCACGCCAGGCGCGTTGATAGGCTGCGGGCCAGATCCGTTGTCGACGGTGAACACCACGTCGGTCACACGTCGTTCGAATTCGCCGAAACGCGGTTGGTAATGTTGGTCGACAGAAACAAGGTCAAATTCCCTGTGACTTGCGCGCCGGGGAAACCATCTAAGCAAGTGAACACGATATCGCCGGTTCGCTCGGTCAAGCCTTCTTGGCGAACCAGGGGCGACCCGGCGATTGCATTACATGAAAGTGTGGCCTGAGCGAAGCCAGCGCCTGACGAAAAACAGGGGAGAAAACAGGTACAACAGGCGAGACATAAAACAACCCAAGGGAAGTCTAACAGAAAAGCGGTGTTTTGTGTAGTCCCTGTTACAATGAAGATAGTCGTTAGCTAAGAATCCACAAACGCGGGATCCGTCCTGATGACCACGTTGACATCCATTTCCGACGAAATTCTCGAACTGAAGCGCCAGCGGAACGCGATCATTCTGGCGCATCACTATCAGGACGCCGAGATTCAGGACCTCGCCGATGCGGTGGGCGACAGCCTGGAGCTGGCGCGGCGCGCGCAGGAATTTTCGGGCGACGTGATCGCGTTCTGCGGCGTGTGGTTCATGGCCGAGACGGCCAAGGTGCTGAACCCGCAGCGGATCGTGGTGGTGCCGGATCGCGATGCGAGCTGCAGCCTGGTGGAAAGCTGCCCGGCGGATCAGATTCGCGCGTACCGGCAGCTGCATCCGGATCACGTGATCGTGAGCTACATCAACACGTCGGTGGAAGTGAAGGCGGAGAGCGACATTCTGTGCACTTCGCGCAACGCGGTGGACGTGGTGAATTCGATTCCGCGCGATCGGACCGATCCTGTTTCTGCCGGATATCAATCTCGGCAATTACGTGAAGCGGCAGACCGGGCGCGAGAACATGAAGATCTGGCAGGGGTCGTGCATCGTGCATGCGACGTTTTCGGCGCGCCGGCTGGTGAAGGCTCGCGCGGAACATCCCGCGGCGCTGGTGGCGGCGCATCCGGAGTGCCCCGAGGACGTGCTGGCGATGGCGGACTTCATCGGTTCGACGACGTCGATCATCAAGTGGTGCACGTCGACGGACGCCGACGAATTCATCGTCATGACCGAGAGCGGCGTGCTGCGGTCGCTAGAGAAGCTGGCGCCGGAGAAACGTTACTACTTCATCCCGAACGAGAACTGCAATTGCAGCGAGTGCCCGTACATGAAGCGCAACACGCTGGAGAAGCTGCGCGATTCGCTGCTGAATCTGGAGCCGCGCGTGGAGCTGGACGCCGGACATCATCCGCGCGCGCCGCCGATTCCCATCGAGCGGATGCTTCGGATAAAATAGGTACCCCGTGAACAGCCCGCTGGTCGACACATTCGCGCGCATCCACGACAACCTGCGGATCAGTGTGACCGATCGCTGCAATATCCGGTGCTTCTACTGCATGCCGGAAGACAACGTGGATTACGTGGCGCGCGAGGAGATTCTGTCGTTCGAAGAGATCGAGCGATTCGTGCGCGTGGCGGTGTCGCTGGGCGTGACGAAAGCTGCGCATCACCGGCGGCGAGCCGCTGGTGCGCAAGGATCTGCCGGTGCTGATCCGCAAGCTGGCGGCGCTCGATGGGCATTCAGGACCTGGCGCTGACCACCAACGGCGTGCTGCTGGCGCGGCAGGCGCGAGGCGCTGTACGACGCGGGGCTGCGGCGGCTGAACGTGCATCTGGACACGCTGGATCGCGAGCGGTTCCGGCAGATCACGCGGCGCGACGATCTTCGAAAAAGTGCTGGAAGGGCATCGAGACCGCGCAGCGGCTGGGGTTCGGGCCGATCAAGATCAACGCCGTGGCGGTGAAGAACCTGGTGGAGCCGGACATCGTGCCGCTGGTGCGGTTCGGGCGCGAGCGCGGCATCGAAGTGCGGTTCATCGAGTTCATGCCGCTGGACGCGCAGGGGCTGTGGTCGCGCGACAATGTTTTGTCGGCGAGCGAGATGATCGAGATGCTGTCGCGCGAGATCGCGCCGCTGATCGAGATTCCGGATCGCGATCCGCGCGCGCCGGCGACGGAGTATCGATTCGCCGACGGGGGCGGGCAGCGTGGGATTTGTCGCCTCGGTCACGCCGGCCGTTCTGTCTGAACTGCAATCGCATCCGGCTGACCAGCGACGGCAAGCTGCGCTACTGCCTGTTTGCGATCGAAGAGACCGACGTCAAGGGGCTGCTGCGCGGCGGCGCGCCGGATGAAGAGATCGCGGCGACGATTCGCGCCACGGTGCACAAGAAGTGGATCGGGCACGAGATCAACACGGCGAAGTTTGTGGCGCCGCCGCGGCCGATGTACGCGATCGGCGGGCTAGCGGCCGGGCGTTCACACGAGTGTGAACGCGGCACGCACGAGTGCGTGCGCCACGTCCCTACTTGAAATAGTCGGGCAAGTCCGGCTTGGTGTCGCGGAGAATTTCTACGATCGCGCGGCGATCGGCAGGAGACAGGCGAGCGTACTTCTTCTCCTTCTCCTGGCCTGACAGGATTTGCCACATCCGGCGGTAGATCGCTTCCTTGGCTTCTGCCGGCAAGGCGTCGAAGGCCGGCGAGTAGATCATGTAGCTGCACGGATAGCGCATCAGGCGATGTCTCGAGATCCAGGTCGCGCAGCGATCGGCCTTGGTGGTCGCGCGGGCCTCGCGCGGCGAATTTTTCCGCAAAGCCCGAGGTTCCTTCGATCTTTCCGGTGAGCGGCGCTTCGTCGATGAAGAGCAGATAGTCCACCAGCTCCTTGGCGTCGGCGGCGGGATCGGACCGAGCCAGCGCGGGCATTCCATCCCATGCGCGTCAGCAAATTCATCATGTGCATCTGATGATCGAAGACCATCAGCGCGACGATGTCGCTGTAGCGGACTCAGATAAGCCGACGTTTCGAACAGGCCGTCGAGCGACGCCGGATGCGTCGCCCTGGCGGGCGGTTCGGATTCCGGATCGCTCGCGACCGTGTTGCCCATGTGAGCCGGGCCGTGTTTGCCCGTGACGTACCAGCCGCCCCAGCGTTCCGAGAACGGGCTGCGATGATCGGTGAGGTAATCGCCAAGCTGCCGCTGCGGCGTTCCGTTCGGCGCGGGAAACGCGCTGCGCACCAGCAATCCGGGAACTCCCAGGCTGCTCAGCGACTCGTGGCAGTGCAGGCAGCGGCTCTGCGCGCTCGAACTGCGGCTTTTCTGTGGCCGTCTGATCCAGCGTGTAGAAGACGACGCCCTGTTCGGGATCTTCGGCGGCGACTTCGACGAACGGTTCGCCGCGCACCCAGCCGACCGCCACCGAATCGTTGAAGTACAGAGCGCGAGGATTGCTCGGGCTGATGATGCGGCGCCTGCAGGCTGGTCTTGGAGAACACCACCATCTGCGATTCGACCGGAATGTCGAGCGCTTCGAGCACCGATCGCAGATAGCCTGAAACGCCTTGCGAACTCGAGCCGCACCTGCGCCGTCGCGAATCCGGGCGTTGAGCTTGGCGATCGGATCGTGCAGCGGCCGGGTGTCGTACTGAATTGCCGGGTCATCGAGCGAGCCGGGAAATGCGCCGCCGAGCTCGGCGTATGCCACCGCGAGCAGCGCCATCGCAGCAACGCCGACCATGATCGTTCGTCGCATGAAGCAGCCGGGCGCTTGCTATGATAACAGCCGGCAGTGTAAGCACACGAGCAAGGGAGGCTCGCCGATGTCGACTACTATACCGGCCAGCGCGGAACCGATCGAACGAATTCAGTGCCAGTGGTGCCAGGGCATGAACGAAAAGGCGGCGCTTACGTGCCGCGTCGTGCGGCGCGCCGCTGGACATTCGCAACCTGGTCAGCGAATCGGGCTGGCGCGAGGCGCCGCGCCTGAAGGACATGACCGAGTTTCAGTTCAGCTCCAGCACGTGCCAGGTGGAAGGCGAGATCGTGCCGGTGGCGGAGATCAACCTGGGCCCGGGCGACTCGGTGTTCTTCGAACATCACCTGATGCTGTGGAAAGACGACTCGGTTCCGCTAACGGTGCTGCAACTGCCCGGAGCGGATTGAAGCGCGCCTTCGCCGGCATGCCGTTCATCATCAGCGTGGCGACCGGGCCGGGCCGGATCGCTTTCTCGCGCGACGCCACCGGCGAACTGGTGGTGCTGCCGCTGCATCCCGGCATGGAGTTGGATGTTCGCGAGCACGCCTTTCTGCTGGCGTCGCACCAGATCAATTATTCATTCGTGCGCATCAAGGGCTTCGCCAATATTCTGTTCGGCGGCCAAGGCATGTACATGGACCGCTTCGTCACCACCAACACGCCCGGGCTGCTGATGCTGCACGGCTACGGCAACGTTTTCGAGCGTATGCTCAAGGCGGGCGAGAGCGTCATGCTGGAACCGGGCGCGTTTCTCTACAAGGATTCGTCGGTGACCATGCAGGTGGAGTTTCAGAAGCTCGGCACCGGATTCTTCGGCGGGACCAACATGTCGCTGGCGAGGATGACCGGGCCGGGGC